>NZ_CP012750.1:1303932-2607865 GCF_001302565.1 Glutamicibacter halophytocola | reverse complement strand
TCACAACGGTTGCCGCCCATCAAAGCGTCGCCGCGTCTAATTGATTCGCTAGGCTAGGCCTAAGAAGTCACCGAAGCATTCAGCAGAATGCTCCGGTGGCTATCTTGGACTCATTCGCCTGCAAAAGACGAACGGCCACCTAAGGCTACCGTCGTTTCCACCCCCGTGAAGCGTCATATAGCGGACGCTCGCTGAAAGGAAATGTAAGTGCTCATTACGCAGCGCCCAACCCTGACCGAAGAAGTAGTTGCCGAAAACCGCTCCCGGTTCGTCATTGAACCGCTGGAGCCAGGCTTTGGTTACACCCTGGGTAACTCGCTTCGCCGTACCCTGCTCTCCTCGATCCCTGGTGCCTCTGTCACCAGTGTTCGAATTGACGGAGTACTGCACGAGTTCACCACCGTAGCCGGTGTCAAGGAAGATGTCACCGAACTGGTCTTGAACATCAAGAACCTGTCGGTTTCTTCCGAGCACGACGAGCCAGTCGTTGCCTACCTGCGCAAGCAGGGCCCGGGCATCGTTACTGCAGCGGACATCACCCCGCCAGCCGGTGTGGAGTTCCACAACCCTGATCTGCACATTGCAACCTTGAACGCCAACGGCAAGTTCGATATGGAACTGACCATTGAGCGTGGCCGTGGCTATGTGTCTGCCGCTCAGAACAAGAACATCGATGGCGAGATCGGCCGCATCCCTGTGGATTCGATCTACTCCCCAGTTCTGAAGGTGACTTTCCGCGTGGAAGCCACCCGTGTTGAGCAGCGCACCGACTTCGATCGCCTGATCGTTGACGTGGAGACCAAGGAATCGATCGCCCCGCGCGATGCCGTGGCATCCGCAGGTACCACCCTGGTTGAGCTGTTCGGCTTGTTCCGCGAACTGAACACCGCAGCTGAAGGTATCGAAATCGGTCCATCGCCAACGGACGCAGCCATGGCTGCAGACATGGCACTGCCGATCGAGGATCTGGAACTGACCGTTCGTTCGTACAACTGCTTGAAGCGTGAGGGCATCCACTCCGTGGGTGAACTCGTTACCCGCTCCGAGGCTGACTTGATGGACATCCGCAACTTCGGTGCAAAGTCCATTGACGAAGTCAAGGCCAAGCTGGTTGAACTGGGTCTGGCCCTGAAGGATTCCCCTCCAGGCTTTGATCTGGCCGCTCGTAGCGCCCTCGAAGATGGCGACGAATACGACGAAGGTCTGTAAACACCCGCGTCTAGCGACACACTACTTCATCCGCCGGCACGAGAAGATCGTGCCGGACGGGTTATTCATCTAGGAGAACCACAATGCCTACCCCTACCAAGGGTCCGCGTCTCGGCGGCAGTGCAGCACATGAGCGACTGATTTTCGCTAACATGTCGGCACAGCTCTTCGAGAACAAGAAGATCACCACCACCCTGACCCGCGCCAAGCGTCTGCGTCCACACGCAGAGCGCCTGATCACCTTCGCTAAGCGCGGAGACCTGGCATCGCGTCGTCGCGTTCAGGCTGTCATCGCTTCGCGTTCGCGCACCAACAAGTCGATCGTTCACGAGCTGTTCGAGAACATCGCACCAGCAATGGCAAACCGCGAGGGTGGCTACACCCGCATCACCAAGATCGGCAACCGCAAGGGCGACAACGCTCCTATGGCTGTTATCGAGCTCGTGATGGAGCCAGTTTCGCCAAAGCAGGCCGTCGTCAAGGAAGCCACCAAGGCTGCCGAGAAGGCTGCTGAAGCACCTGAGGCAGAGGCCACCGAAGAGGCATAAGCCCCCTTCGAGCTGAAGCTCGCACCCCCAGGGGTGATAAAAAGATTCCCGTTGGATCCGAAAGGAAACAACGGGAATCTTTTTTGCTTTAATCAGCAGGAACCGGGGGAGCAGAACGCTGGAGGCTTAGCTGAAGCTCTCCATATCCGGGCAGGCCTCATCCAGATAGGCCGTGGCTTCTGCCGCGTCGTCGGTATCCAGCGCCGAGATCTTTTCAGAGATCTCGGTGACGTTCTCGCTGGTGCCCTGTGCCATGAGCTTGGAGATTTCCTGACTCTGCTGCGAGGCAGCGGTCAAGGCATCAACGAGTTTCTTGTCCTTGGTCTTGGACGCCGCGTCCACCAGGATCGCATCGAATTCGTCCATGATCTTCGCGTAGTCCTTGGTCTCACCGGCGATGAGCTGCTCGCTGAGATCGTCCGCCTTGTGCAGCAAGTCTTTTTCAGCAACCTGGTCACTGACGTAAGAACAGGTCTCTTCGGTGTTCAGCTTTCCCGAGGAGCAACCGGTGATAGCCGTGGCGGCCAGCGTCAGCACTGCGGCGCTAGCAGCAACCTTCTTGAGCATGTAATTCCTTGCCTTGGGATGATCGAGTGACAGCGGGCATTGAAAGCCTTGTCAACATTGTTTTAAGCCTACACAAGCGACGTCGCTATGTTGGTCCGGCGACAAGCCAACACGCAGGGTCAAGCATCCGTTGGCGCGAATGAATAGCAACCGATTCGGCCACAGCAGAGCTTCATAAGCGAAGCGCTTTCGCCGCCGGCTTGGTGCAGGCCGATCCAGGCGATAAGGCGGTGCCCGGGGGAAAGGCATAGGCAACCGGGATATAGAAGGGACTCTTCACGAATTGAACCAATTCAGCGTGAAGCCACTGAATTGTTGGGGCCGTGCTTCTTCATGCAGCGTAGTCGCTATTGGCCCAATTCCGCCAGGCTTGGACACGCCGTATTCACATAGTCCATAGCCTTGGAATCTTCTGCGGTGCGGAGGCCTTGAACTTTTGACGACTTTTCCATCAATGTCAGATCATTGTCGGTCATGAGCTCAATCATCTGGTTGTTCTGATCGATAGAGGCTTGCAGAGCCTCTGCCAATTTCTCATCTTCGGTTTTGTCTGATGCCTCTTGCAAGAAGGCAGTAATCTCAGCCATCTTTGCCTTGAAACTGTCGCCGTCGCCAGTGAGCATATCTTGTACGGCACTATCAGTTGTCTCTGCGAGGCTCAATTCTTTGGCCTTGTCGGTGAGCCAGGTGCAGGTTTCTTCAGTGGAGAGTTTTCCTGAAGAGCAACCGGTCAGGGTTGAGAGTCCAAGTGCAATAACCGCTGTCGTCACGCCAATTTTCTTGAGCATGTGTTCCTCATGTAGTGATGAAGGGGCACCAATGGATGTGATCCAAGTTGGCAATTGATCTTTACTCTACATGCGGAAATTATCGTTCTCGTAGGCGTTACAGCATGAAGCTCGTTGAACAACGAAGCCAATCGATCGCAAATCACGCACGTAGAGCATGATCCATGGAGGAGTCCAGAAACGCTGGAAGCCATGTGATGAGCGAGTACCGCTGCAGGATGTTGGGCGCCAAGCGAATCGGTGCCAATTGGATCTAGATGCATGAGAACACGCATAATTGAGGGTATGAGCACGCAGCCTGACAGCCTCGATCCAATGGGAACTTCCGCAGCAGGAAGCACCGAAACCCCCGCATGGATCCGCATGCAGATGGTGCTCAGCTACGACGGTGCCGCCTACAACGGCTGGGCGCGCCAGCCCAATGTCATCGGCGTGCAGCAGCTTGTGGAAGAAGCACTGGAAATGCTGGTGCGCCGCCGGGTGCGAGTTGTTGTCGCTGGCCGCACCGATGCCGGTGTGCACGCGCGCCGACAGGTAGTGCACTTCGATTTGACGCAGGATGAATATGACAGACTGCCGCGCAAGGCCCCGCAGGAACCTGGCCCAGCTTTGGTGCGCCGAATCAATGGCATCCTTGGCCGCCAGGACGGAGCCGTCTGGGTCCACGAAGCTCTGCGCGCTCCCGAAGGCTTTGATGCCCGCTTCTCGGCGTTGGCCCGCCGGTACTCCTACCGCATTGCCGATGGCCAGCACCGCTGGGATCCGCTCACCCGGCATCTAACTACATGGCACCGTGAAGAGCTGGACGTTGAAGCCATGAACCGCGAAGCGCAGAGTGTGCTGGGACGCCACGACTTCTTGACCTACTGCAAGCCACGTCCTCATGCGACAACCATTCGTACATTGCAGGAGTTCAGCTTCACCCGTGGTGCTGATGGGCTGATCCTCGCTCATTTGAAAGCCGATGCTTTCTGCCACAATATGGTCCGCGCTCTCATCGGGGCGGCCATGATGGTGGGGGATGGGCGCGAGAAGCCTGGATTCCTGGCAGCTAGGCTGGAACAGATGGTGCGCGATTCCAAGACCAAGCTCTCGCATCCGCGGGCGCTCGTTCTCGAAGAGGTCTACTATCCAGAAGCCGGCGAGCTTGCCGCCCGGGCTTTGCAGACGCGCGCTCGGCGCAGCCAAGATGAAGCTGGAGAAGCATCGGCCAAGGCCTGAGCAGCCGATAATCCCCGGGATCTTAAGGGTGTTGTTGCTCACGACGCAGATGCTTTTTTGGCCGGAAACACTTTAATCCGCTAAACTTTTATGAGTTGTGTATGTCCACGTTCGACACTACACGCCCAAGCGTGACGGCTTAGTTGCATAGTCGCTGGTCTGCTGGGTGTGCGAACAACATATGGACGGCCGGTTATCATCAGTCCTCACCTGACGTACTGGTCTAAACACAAGAACAACACGACAGTGCCTGTCACTGGGGGATCTCACCGCCTTCAGCCAAGCGACTGTTTGACCAGAAACGAATCAACGTAAGGCAATTACTGTGCGTACGTACACCCCAAAGCCGGCTGACCAGACTCGTCAGTGGTATGTCATTGACGCCACCGATGTAGTACTCGGCCGTCTCGCCGTCCAGGCCGCAACCCTGCTGCGCGGCAAGCACAAGCCAACCTTCGCTGCACACATGGACATGGGCGACCATGTCATCATCATCAACGCAGAAAAGGTTGCACTGACCGGTAAGAAGCTTGAGAACAAGCGCGCTTACCGCCACTCCGGTTTCCCAGGTGGCCTGAAGAGCATCAACTATGCAGACCTGCTGGAGAAGAACCCAGTTCTGGCTGTTGAGAAGGCTATCAAGGGCATGCTGCCAAAGAACAAGCTGTCTGCTGCTCAGCTCTCGAAGCTGAAGGTATACCGCGGCGCCGAGCACCCACACGCTGCTCAGTCGCCAAAGGCACTGGAAATCACCCAGGTCGCTCAGTAGTCCTGGCCCCGAGAAGAAATACTTAATAGGAGATTATCGTGGCTCAGAACGCTGAAGAAACCACTGAATTCGAAGGCGAGACCCCTTCGACTTACACCACCGAGACCTCTGCTTCGGCCGTAGTTGCCGAAACCGAGCGCGCTCCGCTGACCGTTCCAGGTGCAGCAGTTGGCCGTCGCAAGCAGGCTATCGCCCGCGTTCGCCTGGTACCAGGTACCGGCAAGTGGACCGTTAACGGTCGCACCCTGGAGAACTTCTTCCCTAACAAGCTGCACCAGCAGGACGTCAACGAGCCTTTCAAGATCCTTGGTCTTGAGGGTGCTTACGATGTTATCGCTCGTATCAACGGTGGCGGCATTTCCGGCCAGGCCGGTGCACTGCGTTTGGGTATCGCTCGCTCGCTGAACGAGATCGATCGCGATGCAAACCGCGCAACCCTGAAGAAGGCTGGCTACTTGACTCGTGACGCACGCGTCATCGAGCGCAAGAAGGCTGGTCTGAAGAAGGCACGTAAGGCTTCGCAGTTCTCGAAGCGCTAAACCTTACTTCAAGGTCTTTTCCGGAGGCTCCAACATCCCGCAAGGGAAGTTGGAGCCTTTGGTCCATTAACGGTGGCATTCTCGGGGTTGATAATAATCTTCTCCCATTCCACACCCGTCGCATCTCTTCAACGAAGATAAATCGAAGTAGAGGGCATATGATTGGAAACGATGGCAAGATTATTTGGGACCGATGGGGTCCGAGGAAAAGCAAACGAACTGTTAACTCCCGAGTTGGCGCTGGAGCTGGCGCAGGCGGCATCCGTGGTGCTGGGCTTGAGCCAACCTGAAGACGGGCACAAGCCTGTTGCGGTGGTGGCAAAAGATCCGCGTATCAGTGGAGACTTCCTCTCCGCAGCAATTGAGGCCGGCCTCGCCGCCTCAGGTGTGGACGTCATGGACGCAGGCACGCTGCCAACTCCCGCAGCAGCCTTCCTGGTAGGGGACTTGGACGCTGATTTCGGTGTCATGATCTCCGCGTCGCACAACGCAGCTCCGGATAACGGAATCAAGTTCTTGGCCCGCGGTGGCAAGAAGCTCGATGACGCTTTGGAAGACGCCATTGAAGCGTGCCTGAAAATGCCCAAGCCCCGCCCAACCGGTGGCGAAGTGGGCCGCGTCGCACGATTCGCCGACGCTGAAGACCGCTACGTCATGCACCTGCTGCAGGCACTGCCTAACCGCATCGACGGTTTGAAGGTCGTTCTGGATTGCGCCCACGGTGCAGCTTCGGGCTGCTCACCAGAAGTATTCAAGGCTGCAGGCGCCGAAGTCATCGTCATTGGCGCAGACCCAGATGGCATCAACATCAATGATGGCTATGGATCCACCCACTTGGCGAAGCTGCAGTCCGCCGTGCTGGAGCACCATGCTGATCTGGGCATCGCCCACGACGGCGACGCAGACCGTTGCCTTGCGGTAGACCACGAAGGCTCCATTGTCGATGGCGACCAGATCATGGCCATCATGGCGCTGGACATGAAGGACCGCGGTGAGCTGAAGGATGACACGCTTGTCGCCACCGTGATGAGCAACCTCGGCTTGAATCTGGCCATGGAAGCTGCAGGGATCACCTTGAAGCAGACCGGTGTGGGGGATCGCTACGTACTTGAAGGAATGCACGAAGGAAACTACTCGCTTGGCGGCGAGCAGTCAGGCCACGTGATCTTCTCCAAGCACGCTACCACCGGTGACGGCGTTCTAACCGGCCTGATGATCGCAGCCCGGGTGAAGGCCACCGGCAAAACCTTGAAGGAACTCGCCTCGGTGCTGACAGTCCTGCCGCAGGTGCTGATCAACGTCCGTGGCGTGGACAAGGCAGCGGCACCGGATTGCGAGCCGCTGCAGCGGGATATCGCTGCCGCGGAAGCCCGTTTGGGTTCCACCGGCCGCGTGCTCTTGCGTCCATCGGGCACCGAGCCAGTGGTTCGCGTCATGGTTGAAGCGGCTACGCATGATCAGGCCGAGGCTGAAGCCGAGACACTGAGCGCGTCGGTCAAGGAACACCTTTCCCTGTAGTTCAGCGGGCGTTCGGCAACTAGTACGGAAATATCAAGAAAACTCACACCCCCGCAGGGTGTTCTGCATAAGAACAGCCTGCGGGGGTGTGGCATGCTAACAAGTAGAAACAGACATCGGTTCGTGTTCTCGGAGAGAAGGACTTTCGTGACTCTACGCATCAGCGTGATCGGCACCGGCTACCTCGGTGCAACCCATGCCGCCTGCATGGCCGAATTGGGCTATGAAGTCATCGGCGTCGATGTGGATAAGGCCAAGCTCGATGCGCTGGCCGCTGGCGTGCTGCCCTTCCATGAACCGGGCCTGCCGGAACTGCTGCGCAAACATGTGTCCTCCGGACGCCTGCGATTCACCGACGACTATGCCGATGTAGCTGCCAACGCGGATATCCATTTCATCACCGTGGGTACGCCCCAGCGTCCTGATTCGCAGTCAGCAGACATGTCTTACGTAGACGGGGCTGTCGACTCGCTGCTTGAGCACATCACGTCGGAAGCGTTGATTGTCGGCAAGTCGACCGTGCCGGTGGGCACCGCCCGCCGGTTGAGCGAGAAAATTGCTCAAGATGCCAAGCCCGGAAGCTCCATTGCCCTGGCATGGAATCCTGAATTCCTGCGTGAAGGTTTCGCAGTGAACGATACGCTGCGGCCTGACCGTCTGGTCTATGGCCTTGAAGGCGAGCGCGGCCTTGAGCTGCTGCGCGAAGTGTACGCACCGGTGCTGGCCCAGGAGATCCCTGAAATCGTCACCGACCTTGAAACCGCGGAGCTGGTCAAGGTGGCCGCCAATGCGTTCCTGGCGACCAAGATTTCCTTCATCAATGCCTTTGCCGAGGTGACCGAAACCGTGGGCGGCGACATCAAGACCCTGGCCGACGCCATTGGCCACGATAAGCGCATTGGCCGTCGTTTCCTGAACGCCGGAGTGGGCTTTGGCGGCGGATGCCTGCCGAAGGACATTCGCGCCCTCCAAGCGCGCGTGAGCGAGCTCGGGCTGACCCAGACCATGAACTTCCTCTCCGAGGTAGACCAGATCAACCTGCGCCGACGAGACCGCGTTGTTTCGCTGGCTGAAAACATGCTGGGCAATGAGCTGGCTGGCAAGCATATTTGCGTCCTCGGCGTCACGTTCAAGCCCAACAGCGATGACGTGCGCGATTCCCCTGCATTGGACATCGCGGTACGCCTGTATAACGCTGGAGCCGAAGTCTCGGTCTATGACCCTGAGGGCAATGCCAATGCCGCAGGCCGCTTCCCGCGTTTGAACTACGTGGATTCGCATCAGGAAGCTGCCCGCAACGCAGACCTGACCTTGGTGCTGACCGAGTGGCAGGAATTCCGCGACCTGGATCCGCGACAGCTGGGCGAAGTCGTGGCATCGAAGATGCTCATCGACGGCCGCAACGTGCTGGACCGTCCTGCCTGGCGCGAGCAGGGCTGGGTCATGACCGGTCCAGGCGAGTATTTCGAGCTCAACAGCAACAACGTTGCAACCGGGCCGGTTCCGGTTCAGTCCTAGCGCTACGTGGATAGCAAAAATGCGGTTGTCGAAAGACAACCGCATTTTTTGCCTCTTGGCGTCGACGCCTAGAAGCCGAAGTGCTTCATGACCTTCGGCAGGTTATCGATCAGGCGCGAAGCGCTGACCGTGCCATCCTGCGCGGTTACTCGTCCAAGGTGGCCGTGGATGATCGCAGCACAGGCAGAGAGTTCCATGATGCGACGGTTAGGCACGGTTCGCAGGCCCTGCGTGCCGGTCAGGGATCCGTCGGACAGCAGGTAGCCGAGGATGCCAGTGAGCACGTCGCCGCTGCCGGCTGTGGCCAACTGGGGCGACGAGTGGGTTACCACGAGGCTGCTGCCATTAGGGGCGACAATGTAGCTGGTCGGACCCTTCAGAAGGACAACTGCGTTGTAGGCCAAGGCGGCCCAGCGGGTCCACCGAATCGGATCCTGGGCAATCTCGTCGGGAGTCACCTTCACTCCGGCGCGGCCCAGCAGCATTCGCAGTTCCTTGGCGTGCGGAGTCAGGACGCGTGGCTGTTCGCTAGGGCCAGTTGGAACGACTTCCAAGCCTGAAGCGTCAATGACCGCTGGCTGGCGGCTGGCGAACACTTCGGCAATGGCACCGGTTGGGGGAGTGCGTCCGTCAAGGCCAGGGCCGATGGCCCAAGCCGAGATCTTGGCACCCTTGCCATGCAGGTGGCGACGCGAGGAAGAGAGTGCTTCCTTGATCTGCTGATCATCCAGCGGGACGGATTCCGGAACCGAGGCGGCAACCAATGGGCGCACGGAGTCCGGAACATGTGTACGCAGCAGGCCGACACCGCAGTTCACGGCCGCCTTGGCTGTCAGCTGGGCAGCCCCGGGATAGAGGTCAGAGCCTGCTATGAGGCCCAAGACTCCGCGCTGGTACTTGTGGCGTCCAGCGTCGCGCCACGAACGATGCTCGTCCAGGAGTTCTTGCGCAGCAGCCTCATCGACCAGCTGGGTTTCGGGTGCCACTGCAGAAAAATCAAATCCAAGACCAGCAATGGAGATTTCCCCGGTGACCAGTGGTGCATCAACGGTCAGCAGCCCCGACTTCATGGCACCAAAGGTCACGGTGCGCTCGGCGCGCAACACGTTGTCTTCTGCGACCCCGGTATCCGGGTGCAACCCCGAAGGTACGTCGCAAGCAAGCACGCGGCTGTGTGCAGGAAGTGTCGGCAGTGGGGAACCAGCGCGGTATCCCAAGCCGTACAGCGCGTCGATGACCAGTGAAGCATTAGCCAGTTCACTTTGACCATCAGAATAATCAGTCAGTGTTCCGCCGGCGCTCTGGTAGGCTGTGGCGGCCTCGGCATGTACGTGGTCCCCGAATTGCAAGGCGAGCGTGGAGATTCCTTGCTCCTGGAGCTGAGCCAGTGCATAAAGGCCATCTCCACCGTTATTGCCGGGTCCAATCAGGGCGATAACAAAGGCAGGTTCCGTGCCTGGTTTTTCGGCCAGCATGGTGGCTGCCGTTGAAGCCAATTCGGCGGCGGCTTGCTTCATCAGGCTCGCTTCGCCGCGCTTGGAAATCTCCTGGGCCTCAACCGCACGAATCTGCGCAACACTGTAGACAGGGATCATAATTCAAACAATACTCAAGGCGGTCGTCTGAATCCTTATTTAATGCCAATCGTGTCGTTATTCTTTTGTTTTGGAAGTGTCAGCTTTCGGCAACGACCATGGCGATGGCCATGTCGCCATCGTGTGACATGGTCAGATGCCATGAAGTGATTCCCCGCTGTTCACTGGCCTTGGCAACGGAGCCGGTGTTGTGGATTTGTGGATCCCCGGCTTCATCTTTGCGGATGGTGCAGTCTTGCCAGTTCATCCCAGCTGGTCCACCAAGCGCTTTGGCGATGGCTTCCTTGGCTGCAAAGCGGGCGGCCAGCGAGCGCAGAGGCAGGTTGCGTTCTTCTTCCGTGAAGAGGCGTTCTCTCAGGCGAGGGGTCTTTTCGAGTTGTCGGCCAAAACGGGGCACGTCGACAATGTCGACTCCGATACCTGCAATCATGGATTCCATTATATCGGCCGCCATCTGGGCGAAATACCTGGATTCTCGGATAGAAAACCGCGGGGTTCCGCGTTGCCGCATGGCAACGCGGAACCCCGCGAGCTTGCACAAACCCTGCTGCTGCTAGACAGCTTCAGCGATGAGCGAGCTGACCTGAGCGAAGAGCGGATGCCCCGGCTCTAGTCCGGTGATCGAGGCGGTGGCCTCATCAGGGGACTGGCTTTCCAGGATCTGGTGCAGGGCCACGGCCTCTTCATCTCCTGGTGCGTTGAACTGCAGAGCCGCGGCAATGGCCACAGACAAGGCTGACGTTGGCATTCCGCGTTCAGCCAGGTCCGCAGCTGGGCCGATGAATCGTTCATGGCGGCTGAGCTTGCGCATTGGCGCACGGCCCACGCGGCCCACGGTGTCAGGCAGGTGCGGGTTGGTGAAGCGGGTCAGGATCTTCTGCACATAGGCTTCCTGCGCTACTGGATCCAGTCCGTGCTTGGTCACCAGCAGCGACTTGGTCTCCTGCAGGACTGCATTCACCTTCTGCGAGATCTGCTCATCAGCCATCGCATCGGAGATCTTCTCAATTCCCGCTGCGGCGCCGAAGTACGCTGCGCTGGCATGTCCCGTATTCACGGTGAACAGCTTGCGTTCAATGTAAGGCAGCAATTCATCAACGAAGGTTGCCCCGGGGATCGCTGGCTCGTCGCCATTGAACGGGGTGCGGTCGATGACCCACTCGTAGAAGGTCTCAACGGTGACATCCAGGTTCTGGCCGGGTGCCTGTGCCGGGACAATGCGATCCACCGCGGTGTTGGCGAAGATGGCGCGGGAGGCCAGTTCCTGCTCCGTGCCCTCCCATGCTCCCTGGATTTCCTGCTGCAGGATATCGGTGGCATTGATGGCGTTCTCGCAGGCCATCACATGCAATGGAGCCAGCTGGGCTGGGCGCTGGGCCAGGGCCTGTGCGATGGCCGGGGCGACGAATTTCAGGATGTGAGGGCCCACCGCGGTGGTCACCAGGTCCGCCGTGGCGATCTGCTCGATGACCTCGGCCTGCTGCGAACCGGAATTCAGGGCGCTGAAGCCGGTGACGACCTTGTCCTGTCCTTCCTGCCCAACTTCATGCACGGTGTAGCTCTCGGCAGCGGCAAGGCTGTCGATGAGCTCTGCCGCTACGTCAGCGAAGACGATCTCATAGCCGGCTTCGTGCAGCAGCAAGCCGACGAAGCCACGGCCGATGTTTCCCGCTCCAAAATGTACGGCTTTCACTTGGTGTTGACCTTTCCGAATAGATCAAGGATTTCCTCGACGGAAGTGGCCTGCTCCAGCTGGGCGACCTGGTCCTTGTTGGTGAAGATCTTGGCGATGGAGGCCAGGATCTTCAGATGTTCATTGTTCAAGCCCGCAACACCCACGACAAACTTCACGTCCTTGCCGCCCCAGTCGATGCCTTCCGGATAGCGGACCACGGCGACGGCCGAGTGGTTGATGTGCTCCTTGGCATCATTGGTGCCGTGCGGGATGGCCAGGAAGTTGCCCATATAGGTGGACACCGAGGTCTCGCGTTCGTGCATGGCCAACACGTAGTCCGCGTCAACGGAGCCACGCTGCATCAGCAACTGGCCGACTTCGTCGATGGCTGCATCGCGCTCGGTCGCGGTGCCCTGGAGCACCACGCCATCCGCCGCCAGAACCTCGTGGGCTGGCTGGGCTTCGGCATTCTCGTCCTCGGAGGCTGCGTCTGCAGCAGCGGGGGCAGCCGGGACGGTTTCGGCAGGCGCGGCATCGGCTGGGGCAGTGTTGCTCGTGCGCACCAGTTCAACGATTTCGTCATAGCGAGGGCTGTTCATGAAGTTGTCCACCGAGACGTGCGTGGCACTTCCGGTCTTCGGCTTGGCGCGATCCGCGAGGTCCTGATGCGTCACCACGATGTCGTAGGTGTCGGTCAGGTTGGCAATGGCCGAGTTGGTGACCTTGACGTCGCCAAAGCCGGCGTCCTTGATCTTGTTGCGCAGTACCGAAGCGCCCATGGCGCTCGAGCCCATGCCTGCATCGCAAGCAAAAACGACGGTGCGGATTGGACCGGAGGTAGCGGCCGCGGAAACCAAAGCAGAAGCTACCGAGCTCTTCTTGCCCTTCATGGCCTCCATCTTCGAGGTGGCTTCACCCAGCTCGTCGCCTTCGGTGTTCTTGCTCAGCTTCAGGATCAGCCCTGCAACGACAAAGGAGACGATGGTGGCAAAGAGCACCGAGAGGGTGACGCCGAGATAGCTATCCGAGGACGCCGCGGCGAATACGGCCAAGATGCTGCCAGGAGCCGCAGGCGATCGCAGGCCGGCACCGGTCACCACGAGGGTGAAGACGCCGGTCATGCCGCCGAGGATCGGAGCCAGAACGATTACTGGCTTCATCAGCACGTAAGGGAAGTAGATCTCGTGGATACCGCCGACGAACTGGATCAGCGCGGCACCGGGAGCCGAGGCGCGGGCCATGCCGCGTCCGAAGACCGTGTAGGCCAGCAGCAGGCCGAGGCCCGGGCCGGGGTTGGACTCGAGCAGGAAGAGCATCGATTTGCCGGCGTTCAATGATTCCTCGGTGCCCAGCGGGGTGAGGATGCCGTGGTTGATGGCGTTGTTCAGGAACAGGATCTTGGCCGGCTCGATCAGGATGCTGGTCAGCGGCAGCAGGCCATGCTGGACCAGGAAGTCAACTGCGGTGGCTGCGCCCTGGCTGAAGGCCTTGACGGCTGGGCCGACGAGCAGCATGCCGATGATGGCCATGATGGCGGCAACAATGCCCGCCGAGAAGTTGTTCACCAGCATCTCGAAGCCGGGCTTGATGCGGCCATCCCACAGTGCATCCAGCTTCTTCATGACCCAAGCCGCCAGCGGGCCCATGATCATCGCGCCAATGAACATCGGGATATCGGTACCCACGATCACGCCCATGGTTGCCGCGGCGCCGACAACGCCGCCGCGCAAACCATGGATGGCATGTCCGCCGGTGTAGCCGATGAGCAGCGGCAACAGGAAGGTGATCATCGGGCTCACCAGCAGTGCCAGCTGCTCGTTTGGCAGGAAGCCTTTCGGGATGAACAGGGCTGTAATCAGGCCCCAGGCGATGAATGCGCCGATATTGGGCATGATCATGCCTGAGAGGAAGGTGCCGAACTTCTGGACACCGACTCTCAAGCCGGCGCGTGGTTTTTCAACCGTTTCTGTTTCCATGACTAATCCTAAGAATTCGCCCGTGGGCGGGTAGTAGATCTGGAGATTATGGGTGGTCGTGGGACTTCGAGGCTATCCGGAGGAAGAGATCCTGTGAAGCCATTCCAAGAACAGCTTGAGTTCTGTACTGGATAGCTCGTTGGAGTTCGAAGACTGCAGTGCCGCATTCAAGGCAATGGCGGCAACGACGACGGAGGACTGATTGGTGGGTTCGGAGAACTGGGCGTGCGCTTCGTCATTGAACACGGCCTGGATCATGGAGTCGCGCGTCATCGTGGACAACTCCAGATTTCTCCGGTCCGCTGATTCGGCGATGAGCATCAGGGTGACGCCGACGTTGGCGGCCATGATGCTGCGTGCCGCTTCATGCGGTGGAACTTTCAACTGTCCGGCTATGGCCGCGCGGTTGAGCCGTTCGGCCACCAGCTGTTCAGCCTCTGCCACGATTGCCGGGCGGCTTTCGGGGCGGATGTTGCCGAACAACACCAGATAAAGGTGGGTCTTATCAAGGCCGAACTGCACATGGCCATCCCAGAGGCGGCGGATGTCCTCGATTGGATTGGAATCCAAATTGATGGCTCGTTCGCCTGCCAGGTACTCTTCGAAACCTGCGGTGACTACTGCATTAAACAGTCCTTCCTTGTCTCCGAAGTGGTGGTAAAGGGTTGGTGCGGTGACACCAGCGAGTTTGGTGATCTGCCGAGTCGACACCGGCTCGCTGCCTGCATTCGCCAGCAGTTCGGTGGCTGCTTGCAGCAGGCGAGTTTTCGGAGGCAACTGGTCATTGGAACTCATAAGCGTTACCCTATCACTTATAGCGCTGTTATATGAATTGAATCACAGCATCGCGCAAACGCCAAGAACTTATCGCGAAACCCGCACCACACCCGCACTGCAGCAGGGATGGGTGCGCCCGCGCCAAGACAAGGAACGACCATGCAAAATTTGAAGGGCGTCGGGGTCAGCCCGGGCCGCATTATCGGAACAATCCGCCACATGCCGCAACCGGTTCAAGAACCGCACGCCGAGCAGCGGCTGTCACCAGATGTCTCAGCCGAGGACGCGATTGCGCAGCTGAAAGCGGCCGCTGGACGCGTGCATGAACAGCTCAAAGACCGGGCCAGCCACGCCCAGGACGATGCCAAGGCCGTCTTGGAAGCCACCGCCCTCATGGCCAAGGACAGCATGCTGCTCAAGACCGCCGCCAAGAAGATCACCGCTGGCATCTGTGCCGAGCGGGCCATCTGGGACGCGGCCCAGACCGTGGCCACCCAGCTGGGTGCTTTAGGCGGGTACATGGCCGAACGCGCCACCGACGTGCTGGACGTGCGCCAGCGCATCGTCGCCGAGCTGCGCGGCGCCCCTGCCCCAGGCATTCCGCACAGCGACACCCCGTTCATCCTCGTAGCGCAGGACCTTGCTCCCGCCGACACGGCCACCCTGGATCCCGCGCAGGTGCTGGCCCTGCTGACCTCCGAAGGCGGCCCGCAGTCGCACACCGCGATCATCGCCCGCTCGCTGGGGCTACCAGCAGTGGTGGCCGCTGCTGGCGCCGAGCAGATCCTGGCGGATGCCGAAATCTATGTGGATGGCGCCACCGGAGAGATCCATCTGGAACCGGGGCAGCCCGAGCGCCAGGCTGCCGAACGGTGGCAGGCCTCGGCCCAGCTGCAGAGCTTCGATGGCACCGGTGCCACCGCCGATGGGCACGCGGTGCCGCTGCTGGCCAACGTCGGGGGCGCCGATAGCGCCCGCCGAGCCGCTGCCGACGGCGCCGAAGGTGTCGGATTGTTCCGCACGGAATTCTGCTTCCTGGAACGCGATAGCGAGCCCAGCGTGGAGGAACAAGCTGCCGCCTATGCCGGGGTCTTCGATGCCTTTGCCGGCAAGAAGGTCGTGGTCCGCACCCTGGATGCCGGCGCTGATAAGCCACTGCCCTTCCTGACCGACTCGACGGAGCCGAATCCGGCGCTGGGCGTGCGCGGCTACCGCACGGACTGGAGCAACCCCGGCGTGCTGCAGCGCCAGCTGCAGGCCATCGCCCAGGCCGCTGCCGGGAGCAGCGCCGAGGTCTGGGTCATGGCCCCGATGATTTCCACCGTCGAGGATTCCGAAGCCTTTGCCCGGATGTGCGCTGACGCCGGGCTGAGGACTCCCGGGGTGATGATCGAGGTGCCCTCCGCGGCGCTCAACTCCCGGCATGTGCTGCAACCGGTGCAGTTCGCCTCGCTGGGCACCAATGACCTCACCCAGTACGCGATGGCCGCAGACCGGCAGCTTGGCTCCCTGGCCGCGCTGAATACCGGATGGCAGCCTGCCGTCTTGCAGCTGGTCAAGCACGCGGTGGACGGCGCGCAGCTGGCGGGCCAGCGCCCGGTCGGCGTGTGCGGGGAGTCCGCCGGCGATCCTGCCATGGCGGTGGTCCTGGCGGGCCTGGGTGTTGCCACCCTGTCCATGAGCGCACGCTCGATTCCCGCGGTCAGCTCGGTGCTGCGCTCGATCACCCTGGCGCAGGCGCAGGAACTGGCCGAGGTGGCGCTGAACGCGCGTAACGCACAGGAAGCCCAGCAGCAGGTGCGCGCAGGCCTGCCCATTCTCGATCAGCTCGGGCTCTAGCCCAAGAAGCCTGTCACGAACCAACAACCAGAAAAGGAACAACACCATGATTGAACGTACAGCCACCATCGGCAGCAGCGTCGGCTTGCACGCACGTCCGGCTGCGATCTTCGCCGAGGCCGCCAGCGACTACGACTTTGACATCACCATTGCGCGCCAGGGCGAGCCGGCGGAAGACGCCGGCGATGCCAGCAGCATCCTGACCCTGATGGGCCTGGGCGCCGGGCACGGGGAAGTGGTGGTGCTGCGTAGCGAGGATGCCGGTGCGCAAGCCGCGTTGGATGCATTGGCGGCAGTCTTGGAAACCGACCACGACGCCAGCTAGAAGTCCTGCAGCGATTTT
The DNA here is from genome assembly GCF_001302565.1 of Glutamicibacter halophytocola. Lineage (NCBI taxonomy): Bacteria > Bacillati > Actinomycetota > Actinomycetes > Micrococcales > Micrococcaceae > Glutamicibacter > Glutamicibacter halophytocola. The sequence goes on along the minus strand of NZ_CP012750.1, from coordinate 2,590,983 downwards.
CTTGAGTTAACAGCAAAGAGTCCACACCAAAATGGTGTGGACTCTTTGCGTGGTGGCGACGCGTGGATTACTCCACGGTCACCGACTTGGCCAAGTTGCGCGGCTGGTCCACGTCATAGCCCTTGGCTGAAGCCAGCTCGCAAGCGAACAGCTGCAGCGGAACGGTGGTCAGCAGCGGCATCAGCAGGGTTGGGGTCTCTGGCACGTAGAAGACGAACTCTGCGTAGGCGCGGACGTCCTCATCGCCGGACTCCGCGATCACCAGGGTGTTTGCACCGCGGGCGCGAACTTCCTGGATGTTGGAGACAACCTTCGAGTGCAGGGAGTCGCGGCCGCGTGGGGACGGAACCACCACGAAGACCGGCTGGTCCTGCTCGATCAGGGCGATCGGACCGTGCTTGAGCTCGCCAGCGGCGAAGCCTTCCGCATGGATGTAGGCGATTTCCTTGAGCTTCAAGGCGCCTTCCATTGCTACCGGGTAGCCAACGTGGCGGCCCAGGAACAATACCGATGGGGTGTCAGCCATCTTGCGGGCCACCGTCTTGATCTCTTCAGCGCGGTCCAGGATGTCCTGGATCTTGGAAGGGATCTTGCCCAGGTCGGCAAGGATGTCCTTGATCTGGCCGGAGAACAGGTTGCCGCGCAGTTGCGCCAGGTACAGGCCCAGCAGGTAGGTCGCGGTGATCTGTGCCAGGAAGGCCTTGGTGGAGGCCACTGCGATTTCCGGACCTGCGTGGGTGTACAGCACCGCATCGGATTCACGCGGGATGGTGGACCCGTTGGTGTTGCAGATGGACAGGGTCTTGGCGCCCTGTTCCTTGGCGTAGCGCACAGCCATCAGGGTATCCATGGTCTCGCCTGACTGGGAGATGGACACAATCAGGGTGTTCTCGTCCACGATCGGTTCGCGGTAGCGGAACTCGTGGGAGAGCTCGACCTCAACCGGGATGCGGCACCAGGATTCGATGGCGTACTTTGCTACGGTGCCGGCGTAAGCGCTGGTGCCGCAAGCAAGGACAACAATCTTGGTGATCTTCGCCAGCTCCTCGGGAGAGATGCGAAGCTCATCGAGGGTCAAGCGGCCGTTAGCGTCCGAGCGGCCCAGCAGGGTGTCGGCGACAGCTGCAGGCTGGTCGAAGATTTCCTTCTCCATGAAGGAGGCGAAGCCGCCCTTCTCGGCGCTGGCTGCATCCCAGTCAACGGTGAATTCCTTGCCCTCTGCAGGGGTGCCGTTGAAGTCGATGATGGAGTGGCTCTGAGGGGTGATGGTGACAATCTGGTCCTGGCCCAGTTCCACAGCACGACGGGTGAAGTCGATGAAGCCGGAAACATCGGATCCCAGGAAGTTCTCGCCGTCACCCAAGCCGAGGACCAGTGGCGAGTTGCGGCGAGCCGCCACAACAACACCTGGGTGGTCCTGGTGGACGGCCAACAGGGTGAAGGCACCTTCCAGGCGCTGAACGGCCAAGCGCATGGCACGGGTCAAATCGCCTTCGGCTTCGTTGGTGTAGATCTTGCCCAGCAAGGCGGCTGCAACTTCGGTGTCGGTTTCCGAGAGGAAAGCAACGCCTTCGGCGAGCAGCTCGGCCTTGATGCCGGCGAAGTTCTCGATAATTCCGTTGTGGATCATGGCAAGCTTGCCACCATCGGCGAGGTGTGGGTGGGCGTTGCCATCACTCGGCCCACCGTGGGTTGCCCAACGGGTATGTCCAATGCCAGTCATCGACTGGGGCAGTGGAGCTTCAGCAATTTCATTCTCCAAGTTGGCCAGCTTGCCGGCCTTCTTGCGAGAGTGAATAGCGCCATCGGCGACAACTGCGACACCAGCCGAGTCGTAGCCGCGGTATTCCAACCGGCGCAAACCTTCAATCAGAACGTCGAGGGCACCGTGGTCGGTGACTCGGCTCGAGGTTCCTGCATATCCAACAATTCCGCACATGGGTAAAATCCTACCGGCTCAATGCCCAACGACGGGAACAATCGTGTTTCACCCCTCAAAAAACGATGTGCAGTGGCTCACCCCGGTGGCGTGCGGGCCACGGCAGATAACTGACGCAAGAACCTGTTAATTGGGATGTGGAGCATATTCTTGGCAGAATTTGACCTCGTGGAACCACACGGAACACTTGAAACACCCATCTCGCCTTTTGTCGACCTTGAGCGCGAGACCTGGGCGCGGCTCTCCGACCAAATGGAACAGCCGTTGAACCTCTCCGACATCGAACGGCTGCGTGGCCTCGGTGATGAACTGGACCTCCAGGAGGTCCGGGACGTTTACCTGCCGCTGAGCCGCCTGCTGTATCTCTACGTCGAAGGCGCCGGAGCGACGCATCAGGCCACCACTACTTTCCTGGGGGAGCAGACCTCTCGCACGCCGTTTGTCATCGGCGTGGCCGGCTCGGTGGCTGTCGGCAAGTCAACGACGGCCCGCGTGCTGCAGGAAATGCTGCGCCGCTGGCCGCAAACACCCGACGTCCAGCTCATCACCACCGACGGTTTCCTGTACCCCAACGCCGAGCTGGAGCGGCGTGGCATCATGCACCGCAAGGGCTTCCCGGAATCCTATGACCGCCGTGCGCTGCTGCGTTTTGTCTCCGCAGTGAAGTCCGGCGTGCCGGAAGTCAGCACCCCGGTGTACTCGCATCTGACCTACGACATCGTTCCGGGGGAGCGCAATGTGGTGCGCAGCCCGCAGGTGCTGATTGTCGAAGGGCTGAACGTTCTGCAGCCTGCACGTACCCGCCCGGACGGAACCGTGGGCCTGGCGCTGAGCGACTTCTTCGATTTCTCCGTCTACGTCGATGCGCGCACCAATGACATTGAAGAGTGGTACATCAGCCGATTCATGCGATTGCGTTCCGGGGCCTTCGCAGATCCGGCCAGCTACTTCCATCGCTATTCGCAATTGACCGATGAAGAGGCGCGCGAAACAGCTCACGGAATCTGGAAGCGGATCAATGAGCCGAATCTGAAAGAAAATGTGCTGCCGACCCGTGGGCGGGCCCAGCTGGTCCTCAGGAAATCAGCGGATCACTCGGTGCGGCGAATGCTGTTGCGGAAAATCTGATCTGAAGATCAAAAATCACCAGCTCATCGGCAGGGAAACAAAAGCTGAGAGTTTGCCTAACTTATCGATTTCATATGGGAATTTGTGCTTGATCCTGTGATTCGCCTGTGTATGCTCTAAACATGCTTAAAGGTTTCCGCGATTTTATTATGAAGGGCAACGTTGTCGATCTGGCCGTTGCTGTTGTGATCGGTGCTGCCTTCGGCGCCGTGATTACCGCCCTTGTGGACAATGTGCTGATGCCATTGATCGCCGCATTGGTAGGCTCCCCGAACTTCGACAGCTTCCTGCTGGTGAACATCAACGGGGTTGACATCAAGTTCGGCGTCTTCTTGACCGCACTGGTCAACTTCCTGCTCATCGCCGCAGCTGTCTACTTCGCCCTGGTTATGCCTATGCAGAAGCTGAACAACCACCTCGCTGCTCGCCGTGCCGCCGGCGAAGAAGAGCCAGAGGAAGAAATCGATCCCCAGCTGGAACTGCTCGCTCAGATCCGCGACGAATTGAAGAGCCTGCGCTAGACGCACAAGCCAACCGTCTCCCAAGGGGCGGGCCGAAGCATCTCATGATGCTCCGGCCCGCCCCTTCTAGCGTTAAAACGCAGATGTGCTCAACCGCGCAGGTCGCAACACAGCAACGGCAAAAGAAAAGTGGGAAGATGATTAGGTGAACTCTGAAGCACTTGAAGTAAGCAACGTGACAACCAGTACCAGCAGTGCACAGGCCAGCGGATTTGAACGGCGCGCAGTGATAGATCTGTCCGCCATCCGCAACAACGTCAAGCAGATCTCCGACTTGGTGGCCCCCGCTGCAGTCATGGCCGTCGTCAAAGCAGACGCCTACGGCCACGGTGCTATCCCTGTGGCCAAAGCGGCAGTGGAAGGCGGTGCCAGCTGGATCGGCTGCGCACATGTCACCGAAGCCCTGGCTCTTCGCGAGGCCGGGATCCAAACCCCCATGCTTGCCTGGTTGCATACCGAAGACACCCCATTCGAGGCTGCCGTTGATGCCAGCCTCGACCTTGGCGTATCCGGATGGGAGCTAGAACGGGTAGCTGCCGCGGCGCGCTCGGTGCAAACCCCGGCCCGCATTCATCTGAAAATTGATACCGGGCTGGGACGCAACGGATCCACTATGGATGACTTCCCGGATCTGCTCAACCGCGCCAGCGTCTTCCAAGAAGAGGGGCTGCTGCGAGTGGTTGGACTGTTCTCCCACCTCGCGGTGGCAGATGAGCCAGAACGGCCGGAAACCGATGAGCAGCTGGAAGTGTTCAGCAAGGCCATTGAGCTGGTGGAAGCGGCAGGCTTCGATTTGGAAGTCCGCCATATCGCCAATACCCCAGCCATCCTCTCCCGCCCTGATACGCACCATGACATGGTTCGCCTCGGCCTGGGCCTCTATGGACTGAGCCCATTCGAAAATGATTCGCCGGATAGTTTTGGGCTGCGCCCAGCCATGAAGCTGGTCACCCGAGTGGCCAACGTCAAGAAAGTGCATGCCGGGCAAGGTGTTTCCTATGGACTGAACTACAAAACCGAAGGCGAAACCTACCTGGGCTTGATTCCTATGGGCTACGCGGATGGTCTGCCACGCATTGCCACCGGAGCACCGGTGACGGTGAAAGGACGCAGCTATCCGGTGCGCGGTCGCATTGCCATGGACCAGTGCGTCATCGACCTTGGCCCAGAAATCTCCCCGGAAGACTACTTGGGCGCAGAAGCAATCATCTTTGGCGCAGGAGGCCAATCGGTGAATACCTGGGCCCATGCTGCCAACACCATCAACTACGAAGTAGTGACGAGAATTTCGCCACGAGTGCCGCGTCATTACGTGGAGGGCAGCTGGGGTGAAGCCGGTGAATGAAGCGATTAAAGAATTTGCCTGCCAGCTCACTGACCTCGCGCAGACCGAAGCCTTAGGCGAAGCGCTAGGCAAGCACCTGAAGGCTGGAGATCTTGTGATCCTCACCGGCGCATTAGGTGCCGGCAAGACAACCCTGACCCAATCGCTGGGCGCTGGGCTGAACGTCCGTGAAGGAATCATCTCGCCAACCTTCGTTCTGGCACGCCAGCACCCGTCGTTGGCTGATGGTCCTACCTTGATTCACGTAGATGCCTACCGTCTGAAAGATCAGAATGACGTAGACACTCTCGACCTTGAATCCACTTTGGCTGAATCGGTCACTGTCGTGGAGTGGGGCCTAGGCAAGGTGGAACATCTTACGGATTCGCGTCTGGAAATCACCCTGGACCGCGAGGTCAACGCCGTAGCCGTAGAGAATCCATGGGAAGAATCCGAAGAAGAATTGGATGAGCCCAGGGAGTTCGCTCTCAAAGCCATTGGACCACGCTGGGACTCGGAAAACTTCGCCCAGCTGAAAGACAACCTGCGCTCTGCTATCAATGCACAGCGCACCGGAGAGAAGCATGCCTAACTATCTGTCCATCGACACCTCGGCGCACGCCTCTGTTGCACTGGTCGATTCCACGACTGGTTCAGTTATCGCCCAGAAGACTTCGCCCAAGGGCAATGACCAAACAGAAACCTTGGCCTCCTACGTGCGTGACCTGCTGGACGAAAACAGCGAGGAAGGCCAAAATCTGGCCGGCATTTTTGTTGGCATTGGCCCAGGTCCCTTCACGGGGCTTCGCGTTGGCCTTGTTGCTTCACGTACTTTCAGCTTCGTCTGGAACATCCCGGTATATGGCGTGATGTCCCTCCACGCGCTCGCCGAACGAGTACTTGCAACGGATAGCGTTCCGGCAGAATTTATCGTTGCCTCTGACGCACGCCGCAAAGAAGTGTACTGGGCTCGCTACGACCAAACCGGTCAGATCGTTGACGGTCCGCATGTAGCGGCGGCATCAACGCTGCCAGCGCTACCTGTTTTCGGCGTTGGTGCAGGGATCTATGCCGAGCAGCTTCGAGAAGCTGGAGCGAACCCGCAAGAGCAGTCTTTTGACTGGATTGCGGACGCTGCGAATTTGGCACAGCGAGGCATGCGCGATCTGGCCGCAGGAAAAGACCTGGCCAACACAGCGCCGCAGTACCTGCGAGAGTCGGACGCCCAAGTTCCTGCCTTCATGAAGCAGGCCAAGGCATGAGCGTGACTCTTCGTGAGATGGCCGTCAGCGATATCCCTGAGGTCCATCAGCTGGAGACTGAGCTGTTCCCAGAGGATGCCTGGCCACTGGCTGCCTTCGAATCCGAACTGGCACAGAGCGAAACTCGCAATTATTGGGTGTATGAGAGCGACGGCAAGGTCATTGGCTATGCCGGTCTGTGCACTGTCTTGCCGATCAGCGATGTTCAGACAATTGCCATCAGCCCTGGATTCCAGGGGCAGGGGCTGGGCCGCAAGCTGCTGACGCTTCTTGTTGAAATGGCCAAAGAACGCAACGCGTTGGATGTCATGCTGGAAGTCCGCTTTGATAATCCAACGGCAATTGGACTGTATGAATCAATGGGATTTGTAACCATTCATCGGCGCGTGGGCTACTACAAGGGCGGCATTGACGCATTGATCATGAGACTGCAATTGGATGCCCTGCAGGGACAAGAGGGAGAACACAAAGCATGAGCACCACTGAACCTATTGTTCTAGGCATTGAATCTTCATGCGATGAAACTGGTGTGGGCATTGTGCGCGGTAACCGCCTCCTGGCCAACGCAGTTTCTAGCTCCATGGATGAGCACGTACGCTTTGGCGGAGTGATTCCCGAGATTGCTGCGCGTGCGCACCTCGAAGCATTTGTTCCCACTTTGCAGTCTGCTTTGGACACCGCTGAGTTAACTCTCGACGACATTGACGCCATTGCCGTGACCAGCGGACCCGGACTATCTGGCGCACTGATGGTGGGAGTCTCGGCCGCCAAGGCATTGGCTCTGGCAACCGGCAAGCCACTTTACGGAATCAACCACCTCGTGGCTCACGTTGGTGTTGGAGTGCTTGAAGGAACCGTGCTGCCACCGACCTTCGGCGCATTGTTGGTATCGGGTGGTCATACCGAAATCTTGAAGGTCGCCTCACTGACCAACGACGTGCAATTGCTGGGTTCCACCATTGATGATGCAGCCGGTGAAGCGTACGACAAGACTGCTCGCCTGCTAGGTCTGGGATACCCGGGTGGACCTGCCATCGATAAGGCAGCCAAGGATGGAGACCGCAAGGCTTTCCGCTTCCCACGAGGACTGACCCTGCCTAAGTTTGTGGGCAGCGAAGAGAATCCTGGCAAGCACCGCCATAACTTCTCATTCTCCGGATTGAAGACCGCAGTTGCTCGCTGCGTAGAGCATTTCGAAGCCAACGGGGAAGAAATTCCAGTGGCAGACATCGCTGCCTCCTTCCAGGAAGCCGTTGTTGACGTGATCACGTCCAAGGCTGTCCGGGCAATGCAAGAGCATGGTCTGAAGACGGTGCTTCTTGGCGGGGGAGTAGCGGCAAATACTCGACTGCGCGAGTTGCTCGCGGCTCGGTGCGCATCAGCGGGTATTGCCCTGGTGGTTCCACCTTTCAGCTTGTGCACCGACAACGGTGGAATGGTTGCGGCTCTCGGCGCGCAGTTAGTGGCTGATGGAGTTGCTCCATCGGGGCTGGACTTCGCGACAGACTCGTCTCAGCCAGTGACCAACATTGTTCTGAACTAGAATCATATTTTTCATCTACGAACTGCTCGTCGAACTAACGGATCCAGGCCTTTCGATTGCCATGAGGAAGTACGCTCTCGTGAGTCATCGGGATAATTGTTGGTGACAACACTTATGGCACGGCATCAATTGATGCCGTGCCATTGTTGCTTCTACTTCCTGCAGCGACTGCGCTGAACTCACCATTCGCTGGTTGCCGGTGACCCTTCCCTGCCGGCGATTGCTTTCGACTTACGCAAATCTCACTCGCGGCAGGTTCCGTCAGATGTGCCCACTAGGCGCTTAGCTAACAGCGTTCGTTTGTCGTCTATTCTCGATGTCCTGTGAGTCAGAAAAACTGCCGAAGAAAACTTTGCTTAACCGGTTGACCATATGTGATACATGCCACTAGGGTTGGTGCTTAACCGATTAACCTCATAGAACAGGTAAGCCATGACAGCACAAGGTTTCTACCAGCCCAACGGAGCGTGGGTAGGCGATGTCATTCCCTGGCAAGAAGAAGGTGTCTTCCATCTCTTCTACTTACATGAAGGTCGCGAGGCAGCACAGGGCGGCATGCCATGGCATCGCATCCTGACCGATGACGTAGTGAATTTCCGCGAGACAGGGGAAACCATAGCCTCCGGTGGATCATCAGCAGATGACTACAACATTTACACCGGAAGTATCGTCAAAGACTCCAACGGAACTCACCACGCGTTCTATACGGGGCAGAACCCATCAAACCTCGGCCAGGATGGCCGCGCTTTGCAACTGATCATGCATGCGACCAGCAATGATGGTATGAATTCGTGGCAACGACACCCTGAAGATACCTTCGGAGCGAGTGCCGGCTATGAGACCGGAGACTGGCGAGATCCCTACGTCTTTTGGGATGAACAAGCTGGCCTCTGGCGCATGCTTATTACAGCACGCCACAACCGTGGACCAGAACGTCGCCGCGGAGTCATCGCACAGTGCACCTCCACGGATCTCTCGCGCTGGGAACCAGTAGAACCGTTCTGGGATCCACGCCGCTACATCGCTCATGAATGTCCCGAAGTCTTCCAATGGGGAGACTGGTGGTACTTGGTCTATTCGGAATTCAGCGATGCGTTCACCACCAGATACCGGATGTCCCGAAATTTGAACGGCCCATGGATCGTCCCGGAATATGACACTTTGGACGGCCGGGCCTACTACGCATCAAAGTCCGCAGCACGCAATGGCCGCAGGTTCTTCTTCGGCTGGATTGCATCCAAAGAGGAATCATGCGATGAAGGAGCATGGCAGTGGGCTGGAACCTTATCCGTACTTGAAGCTGAGCAACGTGAAGACGGTGCCCTAGCGTTCCACCCGCCGGCAGAATTTCGTTCCACCTTCTACGAAGCCGGAGATGTCTTGGACTCGGGAACTCGTCTGGTTGCTCACGACGGCTACGCGGATATCCTCACCGCAGTAGACACCCCAGTTTCCTTCCGGCTACAAGCTAACTTCGAAATTGAAGAAGGAACCCGAGAAGTTGGCGTCCTGCTGCGTGCCAGCGAAGACGGCGATGAAGGCTACGCTCTTCGACTTGAGCCACAGCGCGGCCGACTCGTCTTGGACCGGTGGCCCCGGCGGGTAGCGGGTACCGAGCAATGGCATGTTGCAGGAGATGTGCCCTTTGCCGTTGAACTCGAACGCCCCTGCCCGATCGGGCCAGGCGCACACGAGCTCGACATCATTGTTGATAGAGATTTATGCGTCGCAACCCTGGATGACGCAACAGTACTCAGCACCCGGCTGTATGACCGATTAACAGGTCGTGCTGGCGCATTCGTCGGTGAAGGTGCCGCCACGATTTCACAATTCACCATTGCATCACGGGATCACGAGAAGACCGTTGTTTCTGTTGATGAGAATAGAGCCTTCACCCCATCGGTCTGACGAAATCAAATACTCGCCAGCCATCCACTCGCACCGCCACTTCAATGGAGAAAATCTCATGCCCAAAGCAACTCGCCAAACCAAGTTCTTGCCTATCGTCGCCGCTGTCGCCCTCGCTCTTTCAAGTTGCGGAGGAGGTGCAGGTGCAGACCCGTCCAATGTGAATCCCGAGGGCGAAGTCAAGCCGCGCGAGATTTCATGGTTGCTCTCACGGCCTGCCGATGGTGGCGTGATCAAGACGATGGAACAGATTGCTGATGAATACGCGGAAACTCATCCCGGTTTCGCCCTGAATCTTGTCACCACTCCAGACCGTCCTTCATACATCCAGAAGTACGAAACCCTGGCGGCCGCGAATAAACTGCCAGAGCTTTTTGACACCGATGCAACCCCCTTCGCTCAGAAGCTCGCTAGCCAAGGACGCATGGTTGATGTTGATCTGCTGCTCAAGGATCTTGGCCTGAATGATGAATATCGAGAGGCCGCGTTGAACTATCAGCGATTTGATGACGGCTCGCTGTACATGGTTCCTTTTGAATTCCAATTGGAATTCTTCTGGTACAACAAGGACGTTTTTAAGAAGGCAGGAACAAAAATCCCTGCCTCACTTGATGACTTCCCAGCGATGTGCAAGGCGTTGAAGGCTGAAGGTGTCACACCCATTGCCCTGGATGGCAAAGACCAATGGCCGCTAGAACGCTACATGTCGTACTACCCGTTCCGCATGTCTGGCCCCGAGTACATTCAGAAGCTCAAGACAGGAGAAGCGAAATTCTCTGATCCGGAAGGCAAAGCAGCCGCAAAATGGCTCTCTGAACTCGGAAAGTCAGGATGCTTCCAAAAGGGATTCTCCTCCGCCGGGTACTCTGATGCCCAAGGCTTGTTCACCAGTGGTAAAGCCGGTGTCTACAACATCGGTACCTGGGAGTTGAATAATCTGGCTACCGAAACCTTGGACGCCGGTGTACGGGACGACGTTGACTACTTCACGCTGCCAACCATTGATGGATCAGCCACGGAAAAAAACGAGTACGTCACCCCGTCCGGAATCGGCATGGCAGTGAACGCGCAAACCTATGATCCGCTGGTACGGGACTTCCTAGCTTTCGCTCTGGAACGTTACCCAGAGCTCTACGCATCCACCGGTGCGCTGTCGCCAACCACGAGTGCTGAGACCACCATTCCTGAAAAAGCGACCAAGGTTTTCGACAAGGCCATCAAGCAAGCTGATGAAATCGGCAGCGATATCGCAATGCCATGGGATACACAGCTGGATCCAGCAACCAATACTCGTCTCCAGCAAGAATTGACCTTGCTGGTTCAAGGTGACATCACCTCAGACGAGTTCATCACCACGATGGACGCTGCGCTCAAGGAGAACGTCGGTGAGTAGCATCCTGCAAACCGCGCAACCAACGCGACCAGTGCGCGCTCGCCGGAAGCGTAAGAAAGCGGCACCGTCCATGTTGCCCCGCCGTTCCAAATTATCTGTAGTCATCTTCTTGTTGCCGCCACTTGTCATTTACGGCGTTGCTGTTCTACTTCCCATCATCCAGTCAATGGTCCTGAGCTTCTTCAGCTGGGACGGGATCACTGGCATGGCTTTCGTAGGTTTTGATAACTACATAAAGATGCTTTCCCGAGATGATGTTTTCTGGACAGCATTTGCCAACGCGGTGGGCTACTTGGTGATCTGCTTGGTCTTGCAGCTTGGCGGAGCGCTGGTAGTTTCTAGCCTGCTCACCGCATTGCCCAAAGCCCGCGAACTAGTAAAGACCCTGTACCTGTTGCCAGCGGTGATTTCCACCGTGGCCATTGGCTTCTTGTTCTTGCGTATTTATTCACTTGAGCCAGTAGGCATGCTGAATCAGTTGCTGGAGTGGGTTGGTCTTGGCCACCTGCAAACCGCCTGGCTATCAAACGTGCAAACCGTGCTGGCTGCGGTATCCATCCCTGAAGGATGGCGTTACACAGGCTTGTACATGCTGATCATTTACGCAGCACTGATCTCGGTGCCGCGCGAACTTGAAGAGGCAGCACGCTTGGACGGTGCGTCCTGGTGGCAGATTTTCTGGAACGTCAGATTCCCACACATTCGGCCGGTCTGGACCACAACCACCATCATGGCTACCACTTTTGCCTTGCGAGGTTTTGATATTCCTTACCTATTGACCAATGGCGGTCCAGGCCAGTCCTCGGAACTGCTGACAACCTACATGTACAAGACGGCTTTTGTGCACACCGACTATGGCTACGCCAGCGCTATCTCTGTATTCATTGTGATTGAGTGCCTCGTCGCTGTCGGCCTAATCCTTCTGATGCTGCGACGAAAGGAAGACTCGTGACCACAACAGTTGAAGCTGAGACGGAGGAAACAATGATTCAGCCGCCCTTCAGCAATCCGCCAACGCGGCCACAAGGAAAATCTCGCAAGGTTCGGGTCCATCGTTCCCTGCTGACAATAACTATCGGGCTAATCGTAGTCGTCCAGGTCTACCCATTGCTCTGGATGTTCTTGACTAGCTTCCGCACGGCAACTGATTTTGCTGGCGGCAACGCGTTCTCATGGCCTAGTGAGTTCACGTTGGAGAACTATTCACGAGCATTCGAGACTGGAAATCTTGGCCAGAATATCGTCAATAGTCTCATTGTCACCCTTGGGGCCAGTGCACTCATTGTCGTTGCAGGCATGATGGCAGCATTCGCCTTGGAAGTTCTAGGCTTCAGACTCAGTTCCTTGGTCAGGGCGCTGTTCATGTTAGGCATTATCGTGCCAGTACAGATTGCCTTGGTGCCTTTGTTCATTGACTATTCGAAGGTTGGACTGCTTGATACCCACATGTCGATGATTGTCCCGCTGGCTGCGTTCTCGCTGCCAATGTCGATTTATCTATTCTCGTCCTTCTACGGATTCATTCCAAGAGAGACCTATGAAGCAGCGTCTCTTGATGGGGCTGGTCCGTACCGAATTTTTACGCAGATCACTTTCCCGCTATCTTTGAATACCATCGTCACGGTGGTGCTGGTTAACAGTATTTTCATTTGGAATGATTTCATCTTCGCCAATACCTTTGTGCTCTCCGACGGGCTGAAAACTATTCCGCTAGGCTTGCAGAATTACATTGGCGCCATGGGCAATACCGACTGGACGGCCACCTTCGCTGCCGTCTGCGTCTCGGTGACCCCACTGCTCTTGGTATTCCTCGTACTGAACAAGGCAATGATCCAAGGCCTGGAGAGCGGAGCAACTAAGGGATGAGCAGAGACAGGCAAACAAAACAAGCGGCTCCAGTCACGATGCGCGACATCGCAAAGGAAGCCGGGGTTTCCGTGGCTACCGTCTCCCACGTGGTTAACAACAAAGCCGGAGCGCGCATTGGCGAGGAAACTCGGCAACGCGTTCATGATGCGATTGACCATCTTGGATATCGCACCAATGCGTTGGCGAAGACACTCTCAGTTGGATCATCACGATTTATCGGCCTTGTTGCAGACGCCATCGCCACGACGCCCTTCGCAGGCCAAATTATTCACGGTGCTCAAGACGAAGCATGGAAACATGGATACGTTCTGTTGGTTGCCAATACCGAAGGCAATCAAGCCGCCGAAAATGATGCGATTGCCATGATGTTGGAGCATCAAGTTAAAGGTATTTTGTACTCCACCTGGTATCACCGAGAAATAGACGTTCCAGAATCCCTGCATCAAACAGATACAGTCTTGGTCGACTGCTTCTCAACTGGTAGCGGATTACCGGCGGTGGTGCCCGATGAAGAACAAGGCGGAAATACGGCAACTGCGGAACTGATTGCCGCTGGTCATCAACGCATCGCTTTCATCAACACGACAACACCTTCACCTGCGTTGACCGGACGTTTAGCCGGTTACCGCTCGGCACTCGAAGCGGCAGGCATTGACTATGACGAGTCGCTGGTGATCCCTGCAATTCCTGAGCAGGAAGGTGGATATGAGGCGACGGCATCGATCATTGACTCCGGCGCGACTGCAGTGTTCTGCCACAATGACCGTGTTGCTATGGGTCTCTACGACGGGCTGAGAGATCGAGGCCTAGATATTCCAAAGGACATTGCTGTTGTTGGGTTTGATAATCAAGAAGTGATTGCCGCCCACTTGCGACCACCGCTGACCACGGTTGCCCTGCCTCACTACGAACTAGGTGCGGCAGGAATTCGCGTTCTTTTAGGCCTAGACCCTGAACAGGATGACGAAATGTATTTGATTGATTGCCCGGCCATCCGACGCCAGTCAGTTTGAGCAGACAATAGTCATTTAGAGATTATCGGAAGCCAACCAGCCACAACTCACAGACCGGCGTAATTGCCGGACTTATCAAATTTTCCCTTCCCGGTTTCGAAGTGAAGCGTAGGCCGGAATAAGTGAGGAACGCGCAATGACGCACGAAATTTCACGACGTAGTATGTTTCAAATCGTAGGGGTCGGAGCACTCGGACTCTATGCCGCCAGCGCACTACCAACGGCAGCAAAAGCACAGATCTCCCAGCGGGCTTTTTACCACATGACGCCGCCAACTGGTTGGTTATGCGACCCGCAGCGCCCGGTGCACCTCAACGGTAAATACCACCTGTACTACCTGCATTCAGAGGTGAATAACGGACCTGGTGACTGGGACCACGCGACAACCACCGATGGCGTTTCTTATACTCATCACGGAGTGGCCATTGGACAGCAACCAAACTTTCCAGTGTGGACCGGATCTGCTGTCATTGACGAGGCGAACACTGCTGGTTTCGGTGCGGGAACCATCGTCGCATTAGCCACTCAACCGACCGACGGCATCCGCAAGTACCAAGAGCAGTACCTGTATTGGTCAACTGACGGCGGGTATAGCTTCAACGGATTGCCGGAGCCCGTGATCGTCAACACCGATGGCCGCAGTGCCAGCACGCCCGCAGAAATTGAGAATGCAGAATGGTTTCGAGACCCGAAGATTCACTGGGACTCGGCGCGCAACGAATGGGTATGCGTCATTGGGCGGGCGCGCTACGCGGTCTTTTACACCTCAACGAATCTGCGTGACTGGCAGCTGAAGAGGAACTTCGATTATCCGAATCATAGCTTGGGCGGTATCGAATGCCCCGACCTATTCCAAATGACGGCGGATGACGGAACAAGGCACTGGGTGCTCGGCGCAAGTATGGATGCGTACAGCATTGGCCTTCCCATGACTTATGCCTATTGGACAGGCATTTGGGATGGAGAGCAGTTCATTACTGATGATCTTGAACCGCAATGGCTGGACTGGGGCTGGGATTGGTACGGGGCAGTTACGTGGCCTTCTGCCCAGAATCCTGAAACACGACGGCTTGCCATAGGCTGGATGAATAACTGGAAGTATGCGAATCGCGATGTGCCTACCGATGCCACCGATGGCTACAACGGACAAAACTCCATTGTGCGTGAACTGGAAATGGCGGTTCAAAGTGATGGCAGGTACGCACTGCTCAGTAGTCCGGTGAGCGCGTTGTCTGGTTACGCGACAACATCAGTTACGTTTGCGGATCAGAGTGTTGACGGGAGTTTCGTGCTGCCGTGGAACGGGCGCGCCTACGAACTTGAATTAGACATCAGGTGGGACTCAGCCACTAACGTCGGTGTTTCCGTTGGGCGTTCCGCCGACGGAAACCGTCACACAAATATCGGCAAATACGGAGACGAACTCTATGCGGATCGGGCACGATCCGACTTATCCGGTTACTCGCTGAGCCCATACACACGGGCTGCTGCCCCCATTGACGCTGGTGCTCGGTCGGTCCACTTGCGAATCTTCGTGGACACGCAAAGCGTGGAGGTGTTCGTCAACGCGGGGCATACCGTCATCTCTCAACAAGTGCACTTCGCTGAAGGGGACACCGGCATCTCGTTCTACTCTGATGGTGGCTCGGCGAACTTCTCTGGGATCACTGTCAGAGAATTTACTGACCATGTTTGATGCACTGTTGTCCGATGTTATTCGGCAGTTCGTTGCGATAGCCCGGCACGTGATCCGCAAAAACTCCAAAGGTTGCCTTTGGAATCTAGCAATTTCACCTCTCAACGCGGCGTTCGGAATTCTCGAACTCTTGGGGACTTCAGGAAGTCCAAGAACATTGAGCTGACGAAAATGCCGAAGCGTTTTCTTCGGCTGTCTGATAGACAGCGGTGATGAATTCATAGGATTCACGAAAGTGTGCCGCGAAACTATTAAGAGCCAGGCGCGACTCTGGACACCGTTGCGAATGAATGCTTCGAGATGGAATCAATACGAGCGGATAACCTCGCACGGTGTTCCGGAAGGATCAATGGGGCACTCGTGCACATAGATTCCGGAATTTCGAACGCGGCGTTGTGCGGGCCTACCAGGACCTGCATACACGAGCCATGCATCGGTTCTACCGCTTGCCGTTGCATAGGCCAGCATCTGATGGTGATCAGCGTTCGGATATTGCCCATTCGCAGGTGCAGCCTTGTATTTTGCATCAAAAATCAAGGTTGGTTCCTTGCCACAACGCCGACGGCTTCGAAATGAGCCCAGAAATCCATGAATGCGGATTGATGAAAATAGTCATCGTAAAATTGGCAGCCAACATAAACGAAGGCTTCGCAGAGGCGAAGCGACCTATCTTTGCAATCGCTCAAATAACTGTGGGGTGAGCTGTCGTCGAATTCGACAACAGCTCACCCCACTTGGCGTAATTCTCAATTATGCGTCAACCGCAGCTTTTGAGTGCCGCATGAATGGGTCACCATCTACCTGTTGATCGTCTTTCTTTAGGGCAAAGAATCCGTACACGCCAGCAAACAGAACCACGACCGAGATCGTGATGAAGGTCTGCTGGTATCCCATGCGGTCATGAAGGGCGCCGAGGGGAGTGGAGAGAATGACGTTGCCGATCTGTGCCGACACTTGGAACCCAACCATATACAGGGTTGCCGACAGAGCGGGGTTGAAGTGCAGGGTGAAGTAACGGAAAACGGGCAAGATGAACAGCGGAGTCTCGATGGCGTGCAAC
Source organism: Glutamicibacter halophytocola (assembly GCF_001302565.1). Classification (NCBI taxonomy): domain Bacteria; kingdom Bacillati; phylum Actinomycetota; class Actinomycetes; order Micrococcales; family Micrococcaceae; genus Glutamicibacter; species Glutamicibacter halophytocola. Next base: position 2,574,327 of record NZ_CP012750.1, on the reverse strand, counting down.
ATCTTGATGGCCGAAACCCAGATTGGATCATCAACCAGGGCGCATCCGAGAATGCGGATGAACATGATTGAAACACCCAGGAGCAATGAAGTGCGAACGCCAACACGGCGCATGACGAGGGGCACGATGCCTAACATGGCGGCTTCCAGGAAGACCTGGACCGAGTTCAGAATGCCGTAGACCCGCTGGCCAATCTCCGGAGTTTCAAAGAGGCCGGTGTAGAAATCAGGGAACATCTGCTGATCAAAGACAGTGTAGAAAGTCCAGGACAGCATCACAAAGAGAATGATCAGCCAGAGGCTCGGCAACCGGAAGAGCCTGAGCATATCGCGAATCGTCGGAGTTGAAGCAGGAGACAAGATTCCCTCAACTGCAGTCTTCTTGATCACCGGTGGTTCACCAGTGCGGGAGAAGACCAGCAACAAGAGGTGGATCAAGCCCAGAGCGGAACCAATCCAGAAGTTCAGTGCCGGGTTGATGGTGAAAAGGAAGCCAGCGGCCAGCGCGACGACGGCGTAGCCGAAGGATCCCCACATGCGGGCCTGCCCGTATTCGAAGTTGAATCGACGGCTGAAGCGTTCGGTCAAGGCTTCAAATAGGCCAACACCTGCAAGGAATCCAATCGACAGCACGATGGCACCCAAAATAACGCCAGTCATGAAGTGCGATTGCAGCAGTGGCTGATAAACCCAAGTACAGAACGGACCCACCAGCGCGGTCACTGAAGCCAAAATGACTGCCAGATGCTTTCTAATGCCTAGACGGTCCTGAATGGCTCCGTAGGCAAACATCAAAACCAGTGTTGCCAGTGAATTCACCGAGTAGACGGTACCCACTTGGGCGCCGTTCAAAGCCAGTCCAGCTGATTCGCTCGTGAGCCAAATCTGGAAGAAGGACCACCAGATGCCCCACGATGCGAAGAATAAGAGCATCGAGAATGAGCTTTGGCGGTAAGTGGGATTTTTCAGAGTTGTTGTAAAGCCAGCCATCTTTGTCCTGGATTCTTTCGTGAAAGCTATGAAGCGAAGTTACTTGGAAATTGCGAGGGAGAAGTCTTGAATCCACGGGGGATTGGCTCCGGCTTGGGCCACGGTCAGTGCAGCTGAGGTTAACGCATGACGAAGTGCATCTTCAACCTCATCAGAGTCGGCAGCCACGTCGTTATGAAGTGCTTCAACTAATCCAGGGTTGTCCAGAACCCCAAAGAGCAGCCCGGACATGAACGCGTCGCCTGCACCGATGGTGTCAACCAGGGTGGTAGGTGAAGCAGCAACATCGAACCGCTGACCGGACGAAAGAGCCAAGCACCCGTCTCCGCCTTGAGTCATCACTGCCAAAGCTGGACCGAGATTAGCTACGTGCTCCAGAACTTCCCATGCGTCTAGATCTGGATAGAGCCACTGTCCATCGACGTCGCTGAGCTTCACGATATGGCTCAAGCTCATGAGCAATTCGATACGTTGTAGCGCTGAGTCTCGATCCACAACAAGATCAGGGCGCAGGTTTGGGTCGTAGCTTAGTAGCGCATCGTCCGTTGCATTTTTGAAAGCGTCAACAATGCGTTCGCCTGATGGTTCAATCCACGCCGCAATTGAACCGGTGTGAAGCAGATTCGCGCCTTCAGCAACTGGAACCGAAGGGATCTGCTGGTGGATATCAAAGCTGTAGTGCGCATTGGCATGCTCATCCATCTCCACCTGTGCCACGGACGTGGAGCGTTCAGTCACTGAGCCTGCGGCCACATGCACCCCAGCTTGCCCAAGGTGTTCAGCAATTAGATTGCCGTAGGCGTCTTGTCCGAATTCGGTATAGAACTGAACTTCGTGGCCCAGCCGAGCCAGTCCGACAGCGACATTCAGCGGAGAACCGCCTGGATGAGCTTTATCGCCAACAACGTCGACGAGGGATTCGCCTAATACGTTGATGCGGCTCATGCGTTGAGCTCCACTGACTTATCCGAGAGTGGCAGGACTTTGAAAGTCACACTCGCTCCGGTTGCTACGCGCAGCGTCGCATAGGCTGGTGCTTCTTCACCGGTCAGCTGATCCGTCAGGGAACGCAGGCCATTAGCCGCAAGGATTTCTACAGATCCGTGGTCCACCAAAACTTGCACAGTTAGTTCACCCGTATCTGCTGGCAACGGCATGCGCTGGTTGGAGGCGTAGAGCTCGTGATCCACTTTGCCTGTTTCGCGGCGGTGCTGAACAAATTCGGATTCAATGGTGAGTTCACTGATAAGTGTGTCATCAGCACGGAACAGGGAAAGGGCCGCTGATCCATTCGCGTCGCCGCCAACAGCCAACTCAAGCAGGGCAGGGGAGCCTAGCTCGATACGGCCTTCGCCAGCTGGAGTAACAGAAGCAGCAACTTCGCTTGCCGGCAGTCCAAGAATGCACTGGCGAATCTCAAGCTTTCCGTCAGAATTCTTTACGAGGTCGAGGCGACGGGCGGTGCTCATGGATCCGCGCCATCCATCGTGGGGGAGTTCCCGGGCGTAATCCCAGTTGCTCATCCAGGCAATTACAGTCTGCTGGTCTGCTGGCAGGCCGTGGAAGCTGACGCCGGCATAGAAGTCGCGGCCCCAATCCAGCCAGTTGCCTTGCTTCAAGGATTCGTATTCGAAGCTATCCCGGACTTGTTGATCATGATCAGGGGTGAAGGAGGTGCCATCGAATTCTCCAATGAAGTACTGGGTACCAGAGCCGCCGGCAACGCCTCCTGGGTTCAGTGAAACAATCAGTACCCACTTGAGCTGGTCGGTGCCGGCTACTGGCAGTTGGAAGAGGTCTGGGCATTCCCAGATTCCTGCGATGGCGGACTGAGGACCAAAGCTGGAGAGCTCGGTCCAGTCCTTGAGGTTCTCGGAACGATAGACCAGCACTCGACGTTCGATGGCTTCAACAGCAACCATGACCCAGTAGGAACCCTGCTCGGATTCGTAGCGGATGACCTTGGGATCACGGAAGTCCTTGGAACCACGGTCAAGCACTGGGTTCTGCTCGTACTTGGTAAAGGTTTCCCCGCCATCTAGCGAGTAGGCGATGGCCTGGGACTGGTTGGATTCGTCCTTGGCCGCTGCGGTGTAGATGGCAATAACCGGTGGAACTGTGCCGTCGCCGAAGCCGCTGGTGTTTTCGTGGTCCACCACGATGGACCCCGAGAAGATGTCAGCGACATCGCCATGCAGGATGGCGATGGGCAATTCTTCCCAGTTCACCAGATCGGTGCTCACCGCGTGGCCCCACGACATGTAGCCGTGGCCAACGCCATTGGGATTGTGCTGGAAGTACAGGTGGTACTGCTTTCCATCAAAGAACAATCCGTTGGGATCATTGATCCAGTTTTTCTTCGCAGTGAAGTGCAGTTGTGGTCGCTTCACTGCGACCAGCTGAGTTTTGGGCAACGATGTCATCCTTCAATAAGTGGTGCTAAATGCATTTAGCAAAAAACTCTAGCAGTGTGATCCAAGCCCTGCAATAGGCTAGGGTCGAATAATTGCATTTAGGTAATTCGCAAGAGGGAAACGTGGAATCGCACAAAGCAAAACGGGTCACACTAGCCGATGTGGCAGAAGCCTCGGGCATGTCCAAAGCGGCAGTCAGCATGATTCTGAATAACAAGCCGGGATCGCGGCTGTCAGCTGAGGCAACTGAACGAGTCCGCGGGGTGGCAAAGGAACTGGGTTACCGTCCAAATGCTGCGGCCCAATCATTGCGCAGTGGCAAGACGCGCACACTTGGCTTTATTTCCGACCAAGTGACGGTCACCCGCTTCGCTTCGGAAATGATCACTGGCATCCTGCGTGCGGCGGAAAGTCGAGAGCATACGGTGCTCATTGCTGAGACCTTTGGCAAACCTGAGCAAATGGCTGAAGCCATAAAGCAGATGGCACACCGAGATGTGGACGGGCTCATTCTTGGATTCATGGATTCCCGACAGCGAGATTTGAAGATTCCCCAGACTGGATTACCCACCGTTCTGGTCAACGGCATTGATGACAGCCCCTGCACCGCGGTTCTTCCCAATGAAAATGAATCCGGCGCTAAAGCGGTGCGGCATATCGTTGAATCCGGTGCTCGCAGCGTCGCAGTCATCGGCGAGCTGGGAAGCGCTGAAAAAGATCCCAGGACGTATCCCAGCATCACGCGCCGCTTTGACTCTCTGCGAAGGTCCTTGTCTGAAGCGAACCTGGAAGTTCTCGGTCACTGGGTGCTCGACGACTGGAACCCCACTGACGGGTACCAAGCCACTACGCAGATGCTTTCCGAGGGGTACAAGCCCGAAGCGATAATTTGTGCCAACGACCGTGTGGCCATGGGCGTCTTCCAAGCGCTCGCCGAAAAGGGCTTGACTCCGGGAGCGGATCTGTCGGTCCTCTCCTTCGATGATGAGATCATTGCCAGCTACTTGCGACCGCAGCTGAGCTCTATCCGGCTTCCCTATGAGGAAATGGGTGCCCTTGCTGTCGATTTGCTGCTGGAGGGAAGCCTGGAGCCTGGCGAGCACCAGATTGATATGCCGCTCATTGAACGCGACTCCATGAGGAATCATTGATCCACGCTTTGAAACAGATTCTCAGCTGGCCTGAACTACTGGATTCTTCAGTTCCCCGATGCCCTGGATCTTGCAAATGACGTCATCGCCGGCGGCAATTGGCCGGGACTTGGCAGGGAAACCGGTCAAGACGAGATCGCCCGGTTGCAGGGTCATGAATCCGCTGAGGTAGACCAGGATCTCTTCAACGCCCCACCCGAGATTCTGAGTGGTCGAGGTTGCAAGAGCTTCGCCATTGTGCACGATGCCGACTTCCAGATCGCTGTCATCCAAGCCGGCAACAATCCACGGGCCCACCGGAGTGAAGGTATCAGGGCTCTTGGCGCTGATCCACAGCTCATCAGCCCTTTGGGCGTCACGGTCCGTTACGTCATTGCCGATGGTTACACCGAGAACAGCTTCACGGGCATTTTCCAGCGTGAGGTTCTTGGCGGGCCGGCCAATGACGATTGCCAACTCTGCTTCCGGATCAACGCGCGCACCGCTATCATCCAACTTTATGGCGTCCAAGGGGCCCACGACCGAGCTGGCGGCCTTGTGGAAGGCTTGTGGCGGCACGGCGCGGCCTGGTGCCCCGGTGTTGTGCGCCATCCCGAAAATGTTCGTTGGGTTGCAGGGGGATAGGAGATCAAACTGCTCTTCGGCTACCAGGTCATCGATGTGCCAGCCTGGCCGTGCAGGGCTATTCTGATTCGATCGCGAGCCAGTAAACGGTGAAGCGATGACTTTCCACATGCGGCCTTCCGCAGAATCGAAATCGGCAGCGTCATTGCGGACGAAAAATTGTTCGGCGTTTGCTGCTGGTTCACTGTCTTTGGGGCGAACGCGCGCGATTCGGTAAACGGCTTCAGGCATATTCGAATCCTACCTACTGAAGCAGTGTGATCCTGTGGTTGGCGATGTTTTGTTTACAGGGAGGAGCGCTTTGCGGTTCATGGCAACGAACTTGCGATTCTTGTTCAACGCCGTCTTCCACTGATGGGCCATGAGCCAGCGCGATGTAAGTCGGGTCACAAGAATCGCGCTATCAAACATCAAACGTCTAATGTTTAGGTGTGAGTGTTAATTCAACTGGACCATCGAACCAGCCAGCAGATCAAGAAGCCCTGAAACCCGCATGGAGGGCGAATCTCCTCGCGGTCGTGGCCGTCATCCTTGTCGGCCTGAATCTGCGCATGGGAATTGCGTCGGCATCGCCGCTGTTCCACGACCTGCAGGAGCTGATGGGGTATGGGACCTTTGTTGCCTCGCTGCTGCCGACCATCCCGGTGTTGTGCTTTGCGGTGGCTGGGGCAGCGACCAGCACGGTGCTCCGGCGGACAGGCCTTGAGCTCGGAATCGCTCTTTCCTTGTTGATGCTTGCGGCCGGATTGGCGCTGCGCATGGCTGATTCAACGTGGGCCCTGCTGGGAGGAACGGTAGTAGGCATGTGCGGGCTGGCTGTTTGCAATGTCGCCATGCCCTCGTTCATCCGCCAATATCACGGGAACCGCGCGGCTTCGATGACAGCGGCCTACACGACAACCATGTCCATTGGCGCAACCCTGGCCTCATCGATCAGCGTCCCGCTGGCCGCCAAGGCAGGTTCGCCGACAACAGCTTTGGCCCTGTGGGCAATTCCGGCCTTCATGGCACTGCTGGTCTTCATACCGCTGGCATTCTCGAGCAAGCGGGCCACCGTCTCACCGGGTGCTCACGTCTCTCCCTGGGCCCTGCTGGCTACGCGCAAGGGCCTGCTCTTCACCACGGTGTTCGGCATCCAGTCCTTGCTGGTCTACACGGTGGTCAGCTGGTTGCCCCACATCCTGATATCGAGGGGGCTGGAACCGGTCGCCGCGGGCTTGATGCTGGGAATCGTTCAGGGCGTCAGCATTCTTGCCGTCCTGGCGGTGCTCTGGATGGCTTCGAAGCCGGGGCTGCAACGCGCCGCTTTCGTATTGACTGCCAGTTGCTCAGTGCTGGGCTTCACTGCCTTGCTGTTCTTGCCGGTGGAATTGTCGTTGTTGACCTCGCTTCTGATCGGCCTTGGATTCGGCGTGTTCCCGCTGGTCATGCTCATGCTCAGCCGCAGCGGGGGCAGCGCAGAAGAAACCACGGCGCTATCCACCGTGGCGCAATCCGTTGGCTACCTGATTGCCGCTATCGGCCCCTTTGCACTGGGGATCATGCAAGGCGCCCTGGGGTCATGGACGACCGGTTTGGTGATCATCCTGGCCTGCGCAGTGGTGCAGCTGCTGTTCTGCTACAAGCTCGGGGGCCTTCGACAGGATCATGAATCACGGCACCTCGTTGAGGTGGATGCGGCATCCGAGAAGGGGCAGGCATGAGTGCTACGCCGATGCGGCGGCCCCTGGCCGATGAAGTAGCCGCCAAGCTGCAAGACGGGGTAGCCCAGGGGCGCTGGCCGGTTGGCGAGCGCATTCCTTCCGAGCCCGAGCTGATGGCGGAGTTCGGCATTTCGCGCGGCACCCTGCGCGAAGCCATCAAGGCCTTGGCGCGCACCGGCATGTTCGAAGTCCGCCGGGGCGACGGGACCTACGTTCGGGCCACCAATGAGATCAGCGGCACCGCGCAGCGGATCTACCGCGAGCACTCGGACCGGGACGTGCTGCAGGTTCGTTTTGCCCTCGACACCCAATCGGCGAGGCTCGCCGCCCACGCAGCCGATGCGCACGTCGTCCAGCTTTTGCGCGCGCTCTTGGCGCAACGCGATGAAGCGTGGAAGGCTCGGGATTTCCAGGCCTGGTCGCAGGCCGATTGGCAGTTCCATCTGGAAGTGGCGCGCGCCTCCGGCGTCCCGCTGATGCATGAGATCTACGAGGGCTTCGGCGATGTTTTCCACGGTGCCAAGATGGTCCAGCGGCTTGCCGATGGGTTCGATGGCTGCCTGCGCGAGGGGCATGAAACGCTGGTCGACGCCATCGAAGCCCGAGACCCTGAAGCCGCGGCCAGAACAGTGATCGAGAATCTTGACTACTGCATGAGCTGGATGCCGTAGCGGCCAAGGCAGCCATTGCTGTTCCGGCGCTGGCTGGGCAATTTCCCAGCGGACGCTTTCCTTTGTGGATTCATTCAGGAAAATGCCCTGTGAGCTTGGCGACATTTTGCTTTCCCGCAGCGCTCGCCGGGCGGGTTGACGGTGCGGTGCGACCCCCGGAAATCAGCGTAATAAATAGCCTGGCAATGCAATTTTCCATCGCCAGCTAGCTCAAAATAAGAAGTTGACAATATTCAACCTTTTTTAGATGGTTGAGTAATGTCAACTTCTGCACCGCCTTTAGAAACCGAGGCAAAACCTGCAGCCGCCATGAAGCCGGCGCAGGTAATGCTTTCCATCTCAGGCCTGATGGCCGCGATGTTCACCGTATTGGTGTCATCGACGGTGATCGCCACGCCAATGCCATTGATCGTTGCCGACCTCCACGGCACGAATACCCAGTACACCTGGGTGCTGGTTGCGGCTTTCCTTTCCATGACCGTCACCACCCCAATCTGGGGCAAGCTCTCCGATATCTTCAACCGCAAGGCGATGCTGCAAATCGCCTTGGTCATCTTCGTGGCCGGTACCGTAGCGGCTGGCTTCTCCAGCCAGATCGGCGGCGATACCCATGAGGGCGCAATGTCATGGCTGATCGGCTGGCGCCTGGTCCAGTCGGTTGGCACCGGTGGCCTGATGGCCCTGGTCCAGGTTGTGATCGCAGACATCATTTCGCCTCGCGAGCGTGGCAAGTACATGGGCATCATGGGTGCCGTGATGGCTGTTGGCCAGATTGGCGGCCCGCTGCTGGGTGGCGTTATTGCCGATAACTGGGGCTGGGAATGGTGCTTCTTCGTCTGCGTGCCTTTCGCCGTTGGCGCATTGATCCTCATCCAGGCCACCTTGCGCATCAAGCACGTGAAGGGCACCACGAAGATCGACTTCCTCGGCTCGGCACTGATCATTGCGGGCATCAGCCTGCTGCTGATTTGGATCAGCCTCGGCGGCAAGACCCCGGACTCCGGCGGATTTGCCTGGGACTCCTCGCAGAGCATCACCATGGCCGCCGCTGCCGGCGTGCTGATCATTGCCACCGTGCTCTGGGAACTGCACGTCAAGGAACCCATCATCCCGATCCGCCTTTTTGCCCAGCGCACTTTTGCGCTGGCATCCATCGCATCGGTCGCCGTGGGCGTCACCATGTTCGGCACCTCGGTCTTCCTGAGCCAGTACCTGCAGCTCGCCCGCGGGTTCACGCCCACTCACGCAGGCCTGCAGACCCTGCCAATGGTTCTTGGCTCCATGTTCGGTGCCATCATCGTCGGCCAGCTGATTTCGCGCACCGGCCGCTGGAAGAAGTATGTTGTCGGTGGCGGCGTGGTGCTCAGCGTTGGCCTGTACCTGATGTCGCGAATCGACTACGACACCCCGCTGTGGTTCGTTGACCTGGGCATGTTCCTGCTCGGTTTGGGCTCCGGCGTACTGATGCAGAACCTGGTGCTGGTCACGCAGAACTCGCTGCCGCCACGCATGATTGGTGCCGGCTCCGGTGCCATCGCCTTCTTCCGCAGCCTTGGCGGCACCATTGGCGTCTCCGTTCTGGGTTCCGTCTTGGGCACCCAGGTGGCTGACAAGATGAAGGACGGCCTGGCCAAGGCCGTCGAGGAAATCAACAAGGCAGCCGGTGCTCCGCAGCTCCTGGTTGATAATCCTGATTGTGCCGACAGCCTCAAGTCATTGGGCAGCGGTACCGTGCCCGCTGTGAATGACCTGTGCGAACCAGTGCGCGCCGTCGTGGAAAGCTCCTACGGCCAGTCCATCGCCTTCCTGTTCTTGCTGGTAGTCCCACTGGCGATCGTCACCTTGATCTGTGCCATCTTCCTCCCGAACAAGCCGCTGTCCAAGAAGTCAGCTTCGGAGCAGATCGAAGAGGAGCTGGGCGGAGAACTTTCCGCACTGGAGCCGGCTGAACGTGGCGGCCGCGGCTATGAGGAGCTCGTTGCCACCGGGGCCATCACTCTTCCATCAGAGGATGAACTGAGCGAGGCCCGTCGCCAGGTGCGCCAGGCTCGCCGGATGGATGAGCGCGATCTTGCCGAGCAGGTCATGCGCACCCGCAGTGTCCAGCCGGGTACTGGTGCCAACACCGATGCTCGCCAGCCAGGCACTGAGCCGACCATCTCCCAGCCGCTGGAGGCAGCGGAGATTGACGCCCATCACGAGTCCGCTCGCGTTGAATTCATGGTAGAAGAGCTCCAAACCACGCTGGAAAAGGCCCGTGCCGCCCATGCCCAGATAGAAGAGCAGGTCGGCGACGTCGTCCAGGCGTTGAAATCCTATGACCAGCGATTGAATGTTCTGGGGGAGCGCGTGGATGACACCGAGCGCGTTCAGCGAGAACTGCAGCTGCAGGCCCGCGCCGAGCGCCGTGCTGTCAGCAGGATGCAGGGGCGCCACGCTGCTGGGGCCGGCAACACCGAACCAGAAGCTGCTGACGAGCCTGTCGCGCCATCACCTGCAGTCGAGGAAGCATCAGGCGGTGCGACAGAGCCAAATCGGAATGAGCAGTCGTGAACGACGCCAACGGTGCGGCGCTAGATGACATCGAAGCGGCATTCGCCAGGCTGGCTCCCGCGGTCAAGGAGCGCATGGCTCACAACGCCAGGAAGTTCCATCCGGAGCTGCGTGGCGCCGGGTTCTCGGTGTTGCGGGCAGTGCTGCTGTGCGCACTGCGCCGTCCCGGAGAGGACCTGACGGTTTCCGATTTGGTTGCTGGCTGCCACATGGATAAGTCGGTGGTCTCACGCCAGCTCAAGGACCTGAAACAATGGGGCCTGATTCAGCTGGAGCGTTCGCAGCAAGATGCGCGGGTGTATTTGGTCAGCCCGACCAAGTTCGCGCTCGATCGATTCAAGGAGATCAAGCGGTCCACGCGTTCCGAGTACTGGAACATCTTTGCAGCGTGGGATCCGCGAGATGTCTCGGAACTCGCATCGCTCCTCTTGCGTTTCTCTGAGCAAGTGGAAGAACGCTTCCGCGACTAGGCGTTGACATAGCAGTAGCAAAGCCCACGGGCGGTTTCCGATCACTGATCGGGAACCGCCCGTGGGCTTTACTTCCTTCGGTGATCAAAAAATTTGATCAATGTCGGTGGGGGCAGTTCGTGAAAATCAATCGTTGGTGCCATTGCCAGCTTTGAATTGTTTACCTGAGTGTCGGTGTGCCGGGCTACACTCTCGACATGACTGAACCATCTGAATATGAACTCGCAGCCTGGCACGACCTCGAAAAATTCAAGGGTAGACCTCTGTCTCAAATGCTGAGAAACGTCGGAGAACAAGCTTCGACAAGCGCTGAGAAACTGGGTGACCGAGCTACACAGTTCTTAGAAAAGCGACCTTCTGCTCAAGCTGCTCTGGTCAAGGGCCAGGAAATAGTCGGTCGGGGTGCCATTGCCCTTACCAGTGGTGCCCGCAAGACTGTTGAGGCCATCCCCGAGGGCCTTACGGATTGGAGCGCTTCGGCGATGGGTTCAATGCGACGAACAGTAGGCAGAATTTCGCGCGTGGGACTTTCACCGCAGAAAGTGGTCTCCAAGCATAAGAAGCGCGGACACGAGGTTGCTTCGTTGCGAGATCTTCGTCGGCTGGATCTTCAGCAAATCGACGCTGTTCGGGGCCAAGGCGCCAGTTGGGGTTACCCAATTGCGGCCGCTCTTTCAGGCATGGGTGCAGGCCTCGTCATTTCGGGTGGCGAATTGGCCATTCCAGTTACCGGCGGTGTCGCCGCAGCGCCGTCCGGCGCCGCTGTGGCGGGCGCCATGATTGGAGACGCTGCAGGGGTCTTGGCGTTATCTTCACGTGCAGTCGGACATGTTTCCCTGCTCTACGGTTATGATCCGGAAGATCCCGCTGAAAAGGTATTCATCATGTCGGTCGTTAATGCCGGCACGGCCATGTCAGCAGGCGCGAAGACCGCAGCGTTGGCTGATATTTCGCGTCTGACGCAAGCGCTTGTGCGCGGTAAAGCTTGGACGATTTTAGACAAGTCGATCGTCACGCAACTCTCAAAACAGTTTGCGAAGAGATTTACGATCCGTCTCACCAAACAAGGCCTCGGGAAAGTGGTTCCACTTGCCGGTATCGCCATTGGCGGAGCCTTCAACTGGAGCACTCTTGAATCAATTGTAGACACCGCAGACGTTGCTTATCGACGACGATTCCTGTCGGATAAATACCCGCAATTCTCTCAAGATATGGCCTCAGGGACTCCGATTGATGAGCAGCCAGAGTATGGCATTGACACCGACGAAGTCATCAGCGTACTTGAGGAGCTAGCAGATGTGGGCGGTCCGGACCTTGGTTCATCAAGGTCCCCGAAGTATGACCAGTAGTTCAACCGTTAAACCTCCAACTTTTAACTCCTGTGCGAACCTAGCGAGTAATTACTTTATTGAATTTATTCGAACACATTGTAGATTTGGTATTAAGCAGAGAATCAACCAGATAATTAAGAGCGATTTTGGCGAAATATACCGTTAACCAACTGCCAGTGAGCACATTGCTGTCTCAGGTGCAAAGCGAACAAATTGCAATACCAGAGCTTCAACGACCGTTCGTTTGGGATAGCGTAAAAGTCCGCGATCTCATGGATTCCCTCTACCGCGGTTACCCTGTCGGGTATCTCATCACATGGCAGTCCGTCGGTGCTCATCTGAAAGGAGGCCACGTCGCAGCCCATCAACAAATCTTGATAGATGGTCAGCAACGTGTAACAGCAATTCAAGCAGCCATTGCCGGCTTGTCAGTCATGACAAAAAAGTACAGCCGGAAGCGCATTACGATTGCATTCAATCCGATGACGGAAGAATTTGCCACTTTAACTCCAGTTATTCGCAGGGACACTCAGTGGATTTCTGATATCAGCGAGATCTTCAAGAGTGCAGCCTCGTTCAAGTTCGTTGGAAATTATCTTCAGCAGAACCCGGACGTGGATCAGGATGTTGCGGCTGAGAATATTGACCATTTGGTTGAGATTAAGAACGCTCAAATTGGAGTTATTGCCCTTAGCGACGATCTAGACGTTGAAACCGTCTCCGAAATTTTCATTCGGATCAATTCCAAAGGAGTTCCGCTTTCCAGTGCTGATTTTGCAATGAGCAAGATCGCTACATATGGCGACCGTGGTCGCAACCTTCGAAAATTAATTGATTACTTCTGTCATCTGTCCGTTGCACCTCACGCATATGAAGATATTGCTGAGAACGACACTGAGTTTGCTCAATCTGGATTCCTGTCGAGAATCAGTTGGCTCAAAGAAGACGCGGAAGAACTGTATGATCCGAGTTACAACGACATCGTCCGCGTAGCCGGTCTAGTTGGCTTCAATCGAGGTAAGGCATCGTCCATCGTTAGCGAACTTTCTGGACGGGATCCCGAAAGTCGTAAAGTTGATGAATCGCGCATTCCGGAAGCTTACGACAAACTCGAAGCTGCGCTGATTGAAATTACATCGAAGTACCAGTTTGAGAATTTCGTGATGCTGATTAAGTCGGCAGGTTTCATTTCCTCGAAACTCATTAATTCCAAGAACGCGCTCAACTTTGCATACGCCTTGTACTTGAAATTGCGTCAGGACAAGACGATGAGCGAAGGCGAGCGAAAGAGAATCACGCGCCGATGGTTCGTAATGTCTGCCCTGACCGGTCGTCACTCCGGTAGCTTTGAATCTACTTGGGAACAAGATATGCGTCGCATCACTCAGCATGGTGCAGCCGAGTATCTTGAACAGATTGAGAAGTCAGAGTTGAGCGAAGGCTTTTGGGCTGTAACTCTTCCTCAGAACTTGGAGACGACAAGTACAAACAGTCCTTATTTCCAAACGTACATCGCTTCACAGGTCGCTGGAGGAGCGAGAGGTTTTCTCTCCAAACACATCTCTGTAGCTACGATGCAAGAACACTCAGGAGATATCCACCATATTGTTCCAAAAAACTACTTGATCAATTCTGGCCTGAAAGATCGTTCAGAATACAACCAAGTAGCTAACTACGCGTTGACGGAAACTGCAATTAATATCGCGATAAACGATGCGTCGCCTTCTGCCTACCTGGCACGGATTCGAGAACAGATTGAAACGAAAGATTTGGGCCTAGGTGAGATTGCGGACGATTCGGACTTCAGGAAGAATTTGAGAGAAAACGCGTTGCCAGATCGTTTGGCAGAGGTAGACTCGTCTACTTATTTTGAATTCCTCAACGAACGCCGCGCGCTCATGGCCGCTGCGATCAAGGTATATTATGAGACTCTCTAATTGTGCATAGTTAGAACTGATCGGGCGCAACAAGGACGCCATGGCGCTTCAAATGATTAGGTGCCATGGTGTCTAAAAATTCTAAAATACGGATTGAATCTGTGATTAGACAGCCTTCATCCGCGCCACGTTATCGCGCACGACGGCATGGAAGTCCCCGCCAGACGAAGCGAAGACTTTGCGCTGGCGCTGGTACTCGGCGCCGGATTCAATCAGGGTGATGATGCCCTGCAGCTCCTTGGAGCAGCCCAGCTGCTCAGCAACCGGAGCGAGGCGCTTGACCTCGGCGCGCAGGTGATCGGTCACGAGCATTTCATCGCCCTGGGCGTTCAGGATGATGATGGCGTCCAAGCCATAGCGGGCCGCGCGCCACTTGTTCTCCACGCGGAACCACGCTGGCATGATCGGGATCTTGTAGCCGGCTTCAATCGACATCGACATGTCGTGGACCAGGCACTGGGTCAACGCGGTAATCGCGGCGATGTCTTCCAGCGAGCTCAAGCCATCACAGATGCGCATTTCAACGGTTCCAAAACGTGGCACAGGGCGAACGTCCCAGCGGATTTCCGAGACATCGTCAATCACGCCAGTATGCAGCATGTCTGCGATGTGTGATTCGTATTCAGACCATGAATTGAAGTGGAAAGGGATGCCGGCCGCAGGCAGCTGCTGGAACATCAGGGAACGCTGCGAAGCGTAACCAGTATCTTCGCCACCCCAGTACGGGCTGGAAGCGCTGAGCGCCTGGAAGTGCGGCTGGTAGTTGATCAGGCCATCGGTGATGGGCAGGGCCTTGTCGCGGCTGTCCAAGCCAACGTGAACGTGTACGCCATAGATCACCATCTGGCGCCCCCACCACTGGGTTCGGTCGATGAGCTTGGCATAGCGGTCCTTGTCGGTAACCGGCTGCAAGGTCGGCGCCGCAAAGGGGTGGGATCCAGCGGAGTAGAGGTCCACTCCATGATCACCGGCAACGTCATTGAGCATGCGCACGTTGGTGCGCAGTTCTTCGGTGGCACCGGCGACGGTGTTGTGCACTCCGGTGACTACCTCAACGGTATTCATCAGGAGTTCAGGCTTGACCGTTGGATGCTCATCCTCGTGGCCCAGCCCTGCATCTTCCTTAAGCTGATCAAGTACTTTTTCGGCTACCGAGCACAAGTCCGCATCTTCGCGATTGACCAAGGCGATTTCCCATTCAACACCGATGGTGGATTGGGCAGATTGGGCGAACTCGATTTTTTGCACGGCGCTCCTAGTGATGACGTCTCGGACGGATTGCTCCGGAGCCGGGAAACAGGACTGGAAATTCACCGAAAATCGATGTTCCTCCATACCTATTCTATGTAGTGCAACTCATCGGGCGGGATACCCAGCCGATGGGAGGTGCATCACCCTAGATTAGTGAGGCGAGACCTCGAATGCCACACGTTTCTCTCCGATGCGTGCCAGCATCAATGTTGCCCGGCTCTTTGCTCCCTTGGGTGCGCCGGCCAGGAGGATCTTGCGAAGTTCCTCTGGAGTTGCGTCAACGCCGCGCTTCTTGATGTCCAGGGTGCCAATTCCATTGGCCTTGACCCAGCTGCGAAGCTTCTTCACGTTGTAGTCGTGGACTGCCAGCACCTTGTAGCCCCGCGCGAAAGGCGTCGCGATTTGTTCCTCGTGGGTGAAGTAGGCAATGTGCTCATCGAGCAGATGGCCGCCGGTGCTTTCCAAGAGCTTGGAGATCAGGTGCGAGCGGATGACTGCACCGTCGGGTTCGTAGATGTGCGCTGCCAGCTCGCCCACTTCGGCTGCCGGATCATCCTTGGCAGCGACGTCGCTGGTGAGTTCATGCGCACCATCCTTGTCGATCACCAGCGCAGCGCGCGCAACATTTTCGCGCTTGAGCTTGCCGAACCACAGGCAGGCTTCGATGACCGACCCGTGGTCTGAAATCCACACGGACTCCGCATTAGCGGGAATGGCTTCATGTGGCAGGCCAGGGCCCAGCTTGACGCCGACGTCGAGACCAGAGTCCACGAGCTTCTCAACGAATGACAGGGGAGGGGAAAAGGCTTCTGGGTCAAAGAGCCGGCGGGTGCTGCCAGCAACATCGGTGCGCCGTGCTGGATCCAGCCAGACGCCGTCGATTCCGGCGAGGTCGGTTTCTTCGGCACCGCCGTGAATCACAGTGGCATTCTCAAAGGGCATCAGGTTCAAGGTGGTGGCTGCAGCCGTAGTTTCATCTTTCTCCACCGCGGTCACCTGCAATCCAGCGCTGGCCAGCGCGATGGAGTCGGTGCCGATTCCGCAACCGAGGTCTGCCACGTGAGTGGCCCCGGCCTTGGTGAAGCGCTGCGCGTGCAAGCCTGCAATGGTTAAGCGTGTTGCCTGTTCCAGGCCTGCCGGCGTAAAGATCAGGGAATCGGCGAAGGGCCCGAATTTCACTCGTGCTTTGAAGCGAAGCTCTGATTGAGCAATGACGGCGCGGACCACCTGGGGGTCGTGGCCTTCTTTGCGCAGTTTTTCGTTCAGCGTCCACGCGGCATCCTTGGAAGCAACCATGGATGGATCAATGGTGGAGAGCAATTGCCATCCGTCCGCGGAAAGCAGAGCGGCGAACTGATCGTTGAGCGTTGAGTCGTTAGAAGCCTGGGCCATAGTTCAAGCCTAGCGTTGATGCTTTGACTCTTCGTTCGCGGGACTCGTTGCGGCCGATTGGCTGTTGTGAGCTATGTGACATAACGGCGTCATATTCGGATTCTTTTGATCGTCTCGAAGTTCAGGCAGGGCGGTTCAAGACGAAGCATCGGCTCGTTCCGAGCGTGGATCCGGGTACGGAGATTATGAAGCGGACTTTTCCCTTGGGTAAGCGATGCTATTTCATGGAGCGTCATTTGTTTAGGAAGCGTAATCCTTTGTGGAAACCTTCAAGAGCTTCTGGCAGGTAGCGCTTTGGCTGATTTACAGTCTGCCGTTCAGTTTGGCGTGATGGACGGGTGTATCGCCGGCCCTGCTTGGCGAAGCTGAAATGCGCACGGAAAAACTGAAGTGACTCAGGTCGCATTCGCGCTCGCTTTGGTGTTCCATGGCACCTGTGAAGAAATCTATGCAGCGAACGACGATGGCGTCGAGCAATCAATCGCCCGTAGGCGCCAAGGCAATGAGCGACCCTGCGCCGCTGGCCCAGAATCAACTCAAGCGAGGCATGAGCAGCCGCCACCTGCAGATGATTGCCATCGGCGGGTCTATCGGTACCGGCTTGTTCGTCGCCTCGGGCGGAACCATCGCACAGTCCGGGCCGGGCGGCGCCTTGGTGGCCTATGCGGCAGTGGGCCTCATGGTCTATCTGCTGATGCAGTCGCTGGGGGAGATGACCGCCAAGATCCCCGTGGCTGGTTCATTCCAGACCTTCGCCACCCGCTTCGTCTCGCCGTCCTTCGGCTTCGCCATCGGCTGGAACTACTGGTTCAACTGGGCCATCACCGTTGCGGCCGAGCTCGTAGCGGCAGGCATCGTCATGAGCTTCTGGTTGCCCGATGTCCCCGGATGGGTCTGGGCTGGGCTCTTCCTGGCAGCATTGACTGCACTGAACGCGCTATCGGCCAAGGCCTTTGGCGAAGGCGAATTCTGGCTGGCATTGATCAAGGTAGTTACCGTGATCGCCTTCCTGGCTGCCGGCGTTCTGATGATCTTTGGCGTTCTTGGATCACAGGCTGATCCATTGGCCAACTGGAAGGAAGGCAAAGACGTTTTCCATGGCGGCTGGCTTTCGATCATCTCGGTCTTCATGATTGCCGGGTTCTCCTTCCAGGGCACGGAACTGGTGGGTGTGGCCGCCGGCGAAGCCAAGGATCCGCGGCGCGAAGTGCCCAAGGCCATCCGCCGGGTCTTCTGGCGCATCATGCTGTTCTACATTGGCGCCATCTTCATCATCGGCTGCCTGATCCCATTCGCTGATCCGAGCCTGCTGGCCAGCGGCGAAGCCGACGTTGCCTCCTCGCCATTTACCCTGGTCTTCGAGCGCGCCGGCATTGCCTTCGCGGCAGCTGCCATGAACGCTGTCATCCTCACTGCCATCCTCTCCGCCGGCAACTCGGGCCTCTACGCCTCAACCCGCATGCTCTACTCCATGGCCCATGATGGCAAAGCGCCAAAGGTCTTCGGGAAGACCAATTCCCGGGGTGTGCCGATCATGGCCATGCTGGCCACGGCCGCGGTGGGACTGTTCGGCTTCCTGACCGCATTGGTGGGCCAGGGCGCTGCCTACACCTGGCTGCTGAATGTTTCTGGCCTGTGCGGATTCATTGTCTGGGTGGGTATTGCCATCTCGCACTATCGCTTCCGCCGCGGCTATCTGGCCCAGGGGTACAGCGTCAAGGACCTGCCCTACCGTGCACCGTTCTTCCCGCTAGGTCCCATCGTGGCGTTCTTGATGCTCATTGCAGTGATTGTCGGCCAAAACTACCAGGCAGTCCTGGCCGGGCACGGGCTGGAAGTGCTTTCCTCCTACATCGGCTTGCCGCTGTTCCTGAGCCTGTGGCTGGGACATCGCATGATGACCAAGTCCAAGATGGTCAAGCTCTCCGATATGGACCTCACCGCTCCAGAGGACATTGAAGAGTCGGCCGCTGTGCGCTCTGCGCGAACCGGTGTGACGAACTAAGGGGCTTGATTAGCACTCACCTTGACCGAGTGCTAAATCTCGTCCTAAAGTCAGTGGTGGAAGTTCTGCATGCATTGTGCTTGCAGAACCACCGCCTGACTGGATACCACCAACTGGCACCGCGACGACGGTTGGTCCAATGCCATAGGGCGCACCCCTACCACCATTGGTTCATACACGAAAAGGAGAGACCATGTCTGTCTCCATCAAGCCGCTCGAAGACCGCATTGTCATCAAGCAGGTCGAAGCCGTAACTACCACCGCTTCGGGCCTTGTTATCCCAGACTCCGCCAAGGAAAAGCCACAAGAAGGCACCGTTGTTGCAGTAGGCCCAGGCCGCATCGACGACAAGGGCAACCGCGTTCCTGTAGACGTTGCTGAAGGCGACGTAGTCCTGTACTCGAAGTACGGCGGAACCGAGGTCAAGGTCGGCAACGAAGAGTACCTGGTGCTCTCGGCTCGCGACGTACTGGCAGTCGTCGTAAAGTAACGCCAACCTCTCTAAAGTTTCAGGAGAAAATGCATGGCTAAGCAGCTAGCATTCAACGAGGAAGCGCGACGCGCACTCGAAGCGGGAATCGATAAGCTCGCAAACACGGTGAAGGTCACCCTCGGCCCACGAGGCCGTAACGTGGTGCTTGCCAAGACCTGGGGCGCCCCGACCATCACCAACGATGGTGTCACGATTGCTCGTGATATCGATCTTGAAGATCCATACGAGAACCTTGGCGCGCAGCTGGCCAAGGAAGTAGCCACCAAGACCAATGACGTAGCAGGCGACGGCACCACCACCGCCACCGTGCTCGCCCAAGCCCTGGTCAAGGAAGGCCTGAAGAACGTCGCCGCCGGTGCAGCACCAGGCGATGTTCGCAAGGGCATCGAGCTGGCTACCGAGGTTGTTTCCGAGGCACTGGCAGCTAACGCTGTTGCCGTGGCCGACAAGGTTGCCAACGTTGCAGCGATCTCCGCCCAGTCGGATGAAATCGGCGAACTGCTGGCCGAGGCTTTCAAGACTGTTGGCACCGACGGTGTCATCACCATCGAGGAATCCTCCACCACCGCTACCGAATTGGTAGTGACCGAGGGCATGCAGTTCGACAAGGGCTACCTCTCGCCGCAGTTCATCACCGACCAGGAGCGCCAGGAAGTTGTCCTGGAAGACGCCCTGATCCTGATCAACCCTTCCAAGATCTCCACAGTGGCAGAATTCCTGCCACTGCTGGAAAAGGTTCTTGAAGCCAAGAAGCCACTGCTGATCATTGCCGAGGATGTTGAGGGCGAAGCCCTGTCCACCCTGGTGGTCAACAAGCTGCGTGGCCTGCTGAACGTGGTTGCCGTCAAGGCTCCAGGCTTCGGCGACCGCCGCAAGGCCATGATGCAGGATCTGGCCATCCTCACCGGTGCCCAGGTTGTCTCCCCGGAGCTGGGCTTGTCCCTGGACCAGGTAGGCACCGAAGTTCTTGGCTCGGCACGCCGCGTCACCATCACCAAGGATTCCACCACCATCGTTGATGGCTCGGGAACCGAGGAAGATGTTGCTGAACGCGTAGCCCAGCTGAAGGCTGAGCTGAACCGCACCGATTCGGAGTGGGACCGCGAGAAGCTCTCCGAGCGCCTGGCCAAGCTGGCTGGCGGCATCGGCGTGATCAAGGTGGGTGCTTCCACCGAGGTCGAGCTGAAGGAGCGCAAGCACCGTATCGAGGACGCAGTGTCCTCCACCCGTGCCGCTCTGGAAGAGGGCATCGTTGCCGGTGGCGGTACTGCACTGGTTGACGCGCTGACCTCGCTGGATTCCGACGCCCGCGTCACCGGCTTGGAAGGCGACGTCGCCGCAGGTGTGGCCATTGTGCGCCGCGCGCTGGTGCAGCCGCTGTTCTGGATCGCTACCAACGCCGGCTTCGACGGTGCAGTAGTTGTGTCCAAGGTGGCAGAGTCCCCAGCAAACGAGGGCTTCAACGCCAAGTCCGGTGTCTACGAGAACCTGCTGCATGCAGGTGTCATCGACCCGGTCAAGGTGACCCGTTCGGCGCTGCGCAACGCGGCATCGATTGCAGCCCTGGTGCTGACCACCGAAACCCTGGTTGCCGAAAAGGCTGCTGAGGAAGCGGAAGAAGCGCACAGCCACTAATCAGCTGTGACGGCTTTGAAGCCGCCGCCGGACCACGTTCACTCGTGGACCGGCGGCGGCTTTCTTTTTATCCCAATCCCGCTGGCAGGTGAGCCGTAGATGAATTCGCGGCCATTGGCACGTGACGAGTATCAACGCGCCAAAAAAGTTTGCACCGGTTCGCCACGGCAAGCCATTAATCCCGCGCACGTCATCGCCCTACAGTCTTTGCATTTAATGCCTTGAGGGGGACCAGGGGAGTGCACTTCTGCAGGTGGCCCACAGGGTCGATTGATAATATGGATGGTTGTCTGACGTGTCAAGATCCATGCTGCCGATGACGTGCCCGAGTTCCCGACGGAAGCCTAGCCTGTGACTCACATCCTCAATCAGCCCCGGAACAGTACCAAAAATGCCAGTTTCCGGGTCGACTTGCAGGGCCTTCGCGCCCTCGCAGTGCTGCTGGTGATGTGCTATCACATCTGGTTCTCCAAGGTTTCCGGTGGAGTGGACATCTTCCTGATGCTCTCCGCGTTCTTCCTCACCTCGTCCACCGCACGCAGGATATCCCGCGGTGAACGCCCGCAATTGATCACCGGCTGGCTGCACCGCTTCTCCCGGCTCATCCCGCAAGCTGCGGTAGTCATTGTCAGCGTGGTGGTTGCCGCCTGGATCATTTTGCCCAGCACTCGCTGGCTGGAACTCATTGACCAGTCCAGGGCTTCGCTGTTCTATCAACAGAATTGGTATCTGGCCAACCACCAGGTCGACTACTACGCCTTCAACACTTCCTCGGCCTCGCCACTGCAGCATTTCTGGTCGCTGTCGGTGCAGGGGCAGATCTTCATTCTCTGGCCGGTGGTCCTGGCATTCAGCGCTTTGATCTGGAAGCTGTTCTTCTCCCGCATCAACTTCGCGTGGGTAGCAGGAGCGTTCTTCAGCGCCATCTTCATTGGCTCGCTGGCCTTCTCCATCAACATCACTGCCAATAACCAGCAGGTCGCCTATTTCCACACCGGTGCCCGGCTGTGGGAATTCGCTCTGGGATCCCTGCTGGCCTTGGCCCTGCCATGGCTTTCAACTCTCCCGGAGAAGATCCGCCGCATCGCAGGCTGGGCCGGAATGATCACCATCGTGGCCAGCGGTGCCGTGCTGGATGTCCAAGGCCAATTCCCTGGCTTCATGGCACTGATTCCCACCATGGCCGCCGCGCTGATCATTGCGGCTCCGGCAACACGTGCCTGGGCCAACCCATCGGGTGTTCTGTCGCTGAAGCCCCTGGTGAAGCTCGGGGACCTGTCCTACGGGATGTACCTGTGGCATTGGCCGATGCTGGTCTTCTACCTTGAGGTCTCCGGCAACCAGAAGGCATCGTTCCTGGCGGGAACCCTGCTGATCGCCGCGTCCATCGCCGCCTCGTGGTGCACCACAAGGTTCGTCGAAAAGCCGGTCATCGCCTGGCAGAACAACCTCGCATTCCCGCAGTGGATGCCCAGCACCGGGCTTAAGGCCATCAGCCAAATCGCAGTCGTGGCCATCGGCCTGGGCATCGCCAGCCTGTCGGTCACCGCATGGGAAAACAACGTGGAGCACCGCCGGGCGCTGGCCGCGTCGCAGACCGCCACCGATAACCCGGGGGCGACTGCCCCTGAGGACTGGGACCCGGCACCGGCGGCCCTGACCCTGCCGCTGGCTACCGAGCTGGCCGACGAATGGCAGACCCCGGGCAACCCCTGTGCAGGGTCCAACAACCCCGATGATGAACGGATCATGTTCTGCGAGCAGGGCGGCCACTTCGATGGTTCCCCGGATCTGGTCATGCTCGGCGACTCGCATATGCAGCACTGGTCCGCGGCCGCGGCTGCCGCCATGGAGGAATCCGGCGGAAGCTGGATCCTGGTCTTCCACCCGGGCTGCCGCTACGGCTCCGACGCCGACCGCGATGAAGCCGAATGCGCCAACTTCCAGGACGCCGCCGAGGAGTACGTCGCTGATCTTGCGCCGAAGATGGTGCTCACTACCGCCAGCAAAACCGTAGCCGCCCCGGATGAGTACCTGCGCAGCCCTGGGGAGCAGGAAACCATCGTGGATCACTATGCCGAAGCCATCCAGCCTTTCCTGGATGCCGGCAGCCAGGTGATCGCGATGCGCGATACCCCGCGCTACGCCTACTCCATTCCCGAATGCGTGGATTCGAATCCAAGCCATCTTGAAGCCTGCGACGGCTCCGCCCACGAAGCATTGGCGCAGATAAACCCGGTCCAGGAATTCCTGGCCCAGCACGACTACGGCCAGCAAGTGGTGTCATTGGACATGACAGGCTTGCTCTGCCCCGAGGGGGTCTGCAAAGCTGTGATCGGCAATGTATCGACGTACTTGGATGATTCGCACCTGTCCAAGACGTTTGTGCTCAGTGCCAAGCGCCAGTTTGCCGAGGCCTTCAAGAAGGCTACCGGCTGGCAATAAGTCCTGTCGGAGACCTGGTGGGGCATGAGCTTGGACACAGTGCCCCGCAAGGGAATAACTGCAGCGCCAAAAGGGCTCTACCATTTAACCAACCTCCGTTCTCGCCCCGAAAGGTTCCTACGTGACTGAGTTCAACCCCTTTGCATTTGAAGGACTCACCTACGACGACGTATTGCTGTTGCCTGGCCCGACGGATGTGATCCCTTCGGAAGCTGACACCACCACCCGCTTCACCAAGCGCATCAACATCCAGGTGCCCATCAGCTCGGCGGCCATGGACACCGTCACCGAAGCTCCCATGGCTATTGCACTGGCACGCCAGGGCGGCATCGGCGTGATCCACCGCAACCTTTCGATCGAGGACCAGGCCAAGCAGGTCGACCAGGTCAAGCGCAGCGAGTCGGGCATGATCACCGACCCGGTTACCGTGCACCCAGGCGCCACCTTGGCCGAATGGGATGAGCTGTGCGCACAGTACCGCGTCTCCGGCCTGCCAGTAGTGGACGAGGACCGCAAGCTGCTGGGCATCATCACCAACCGCGATACCCGCTTTGTGGCTCGCGAGCAGTACATGACCACCAAGGTCTACGAAGTCATGACCGGCATGCCGCTGATCACCGCACAGGACGGCGTGGCCCCCGAGAAGGTCATCGAGCTGTTGTCCAAGAACCGCATAGAGAAGCTCCCGCTGATCGATGACGAGGGCAAGCTGACCGGCCTGATCACAGTCAAGGACTTCGACAAGGCCGAGCAGTACCCGCTGGCCACCAAGGACGAGGAAGGCCGCCTGCGCGTGGCTGCCGCTGTGGGCTTCTTCGGCGAAGGCTACGAGCGCGCCATGACCTTGATCGACGCTGGCGTCGACGCACTGGTCGTTGACACCGCCAACGGGCACTCCCAGGGCGTGCTGGAAATGATCGCCCGACTGAAGAAGGATCCTGCCGCTGCCCACGTTGACGTGATCGGCGGACAGGCTGCTACCTACGAGGGCGCCAAGGCGATCATCGACGCCGGCGCCGACGCCATCAAGGTCGGCGTGGGCCCAGGCTCCATCTGCACCACCCGCATCGTTGCCGGTGTGGGCGTTCCACAGGTCACCGCCATCTACGAAGCAGCCAAGGCCGCGATCCCAGCTGGCGTGCCAGTGATCGCTGACGGTGGCCTGCAGCACTCGGGCGACATCGGCAAGGCACTGGTTGCCGGCGCCGATTCGGTGATGCTCGGCTCCCTGCTGGCGGGTACTGCAGAGTCCCCAGGCGACCTGGTCTTCATGGGCGGCAAGCAGTTCAAGGCCTACCGCGGCATGGGTTCGCTGGGCGCCATGGAGACCCGTGGCAAGAACACCTCGTACTCCAAGGACCGCTACTTCCAGGCTGACGCGCCTACCAACGAGAAGCTGATCCCGGAAGGCATCGAAGGCCAGGTTCCTTACCGCGGCCCGCTCTCTGCAGTGACCCATCAGTTGGTGGGCGGCCTGCGCCAGACCATGTTCTATGTTGGCGGCCGCACCGTTCCTGAGCTGAAGGCGCGCGGCAAGTTTGTCCGCATCACCGCGGCCGGCCTGAAGGAATCGCACCCGCACGACATCATGATGACCGTTGAGGCTCCGAACTACCGTTCGCGCTAAACTCATCTGAAAATTTCCCGTCCGGAATGGCGCTCACGCGTTGTTCCGGGCGGGATTTTTCGTTTCAAGAATTTTCAGATGCCATTGTTGCTGCTGAATCAGCTGGGATTCGGCAGGCCAGAGTAACGGCTCCAGACCGGCTACATGGGCACTTCATCCGCCTGTCCGAGATCTCTCTGGAATCCACGGATGCAGGTCAGCGGGCCTGAGCAGCGCTAGCACTGGCAAGCAGGCGATACCGGCGGGTCCATCGCGGGCTGCACGGAGCGGAAAGCACCGATGGTGTTCGACTGATCAGCAATGACCAAAGCATGAACATGATCGTGCTGCGCGATCGTGTCATGTGCTGCAGGTCAGCTTCATCCTGCGGGAGTTCGTGCTCGACGTCCGACTCGCCAGCTGGCATATGTCCGAACTCTGATGGCTTGTGATCCCGACGTCAAGTCCAAGCCAGATGTCGCATTGGGTGTCCATGACGATCCCGCACCGATAATTCAATCTTTTGATCACAGGTTTGCCTGGCACCCGATGACGGCACACACGTCATGAGGAAACCTCGACAGTCTTGAGCCAAGACCTTTTCAGAAGACAACACGGGTCCCGGGATCCCGGCGACAACCTATTACGTGGTTGATGGCCAGACTCATGGCGGAAACAAATCACGCATGCATTGGGCGAGAATGCTGGAGAAGACATGGGTGCGCTACGAATTGAGCGAGTTTACTACCTATTTTCTGTTTTCTCCCCGTTCTTTCTTTTCAAAATATTTCTTCTTCGTGTTCTCACGCGCTTGCGATTTAATTCGATCTAGGTCGTCAGAAAAGTGATCTTTGGTCATGTTCTTAAACTCATCAAAAATTCTCTGCTCTTGTTCTGCAGACGGACCAGGAATCCAACTTTTTGTGAGAATTACTTCTGCCGCATTAAGAACTGCAACAGTTACAACGAGTAATATTGCGGCTGTTGTGTCTTTGGTGGTTCCGAAGCCTACAACAAAGGTAATTAGCAAAGCGGCTGAGAATGGCAGGAAAACGAATGCAAGCCCTCCTGGCTGTGTCCGATTTCGCTGTAAGACTATCGGTCGCTCAATGACAGCGCTCATGATTTCCGCGATGAAGTAGGAACAGAAGAAGGCAACCGCCAATTGCCCGAGTGCGACATCTAGGTTAAAAACCAGAGTGCATAACCAAGCGAGCACGAAGGCTAAAACGCCTTTCATGGCTCCTGTCATGAGATGGCCGCTGATTGATTGGCCAAGTGATGGGAACCTAGTCTTTTCAATTGCCATACTTCACCCTACCGTTTCGGATATTTGGCTAGAAGCAGGCCGCGACGACTGCATTGAGTACAAGAGCTGATTCACTGGATCAGTAGCTTCTGGTCCGCTTGCGCCCTGAACTGGCTCCATGGAGCGGCTGGCCAAAAGTCTGCGGCGCTTCAGGAGATCGCTTTGGCTTCTTTGGTTCATCCGATGATTTTCAAACGGGAATTCCATTCTGTGCCACCTATAGGACAACTTCGCGCCACGTCCTTTTTCGACGTGTGCGGCTCACCTGGCTCCGTGAAAGCCCAATCTGAAGATCCTGAAGCGAGGGCGAGCGTGACGTAGGAAGCCGTGGCAATAGTGCCTATTCGATTCGTTCCGGGGCCGTTTCAGGAATTTGAATGCTTCTTCTTGCGTCGGCGATCAATCACGAGCCCGATTCCGCAGAGCACGGCGAAGGCAGCTGTAGTTGTAAGCGAAGAAAAGAGCGACGGATTTTCAGATGAGACCTAGAAATAGGGACTAGCGAAAGCAATCGCGAGGGAGAACGCGAATCCTATTCCTAAGTACATTGTGCGGCCTTCCTATCATTACTCTCGGAATTTAGAAAATTGCATGTTTACATGGGTTTAGATGAGCAATTTAGCAGCTAAACTCGTGAAACCCACCGTAACAAGGTTTGTGGACGTGGCGCGTCATCCTTAAGGAGGAGGGGTGCTCCAGGGGCCAAGCGAGCTTGATTCTGCTCATGCTGATGCGGACCTGCTGTGCACAGGCACTCCGAAGTTTTCCTCGACGAAGCGCCCTGCCAAGGCTGTCCGTGCTCTGCGAACATGGCGCAGGCAACCCAAAATTGGCTCAGTTATGGGATCAGCTCGCTGCCCGCATGTATCTAGAAACAGCCGATGATGAGCGCAGCGCAATCTTCGAGCGAACGCCAGGGGCCACGACTAATTGACCACGGCTGCGTTTTTCGACTCAGAAATCAGATGTCTTTCGGGCCTTTTGCTTCAATCGAGTTCTAGAGGCGGCAAGCCAAATTGCAGTGCCGAGAGCAGCACCCAAAGAGTTGGCCACGACATCAGATAGCGTCGCGAACCGGTTAGGAAGAAAGAGTAGCTGTCCGAGCTCAAGGAGACTCGATGCAACAATCCCGACAATCTCTGCTATCCAGAATCGACGAAGACCCATTCCAAGAAAGATTCCCAGCGGAATGAAGAAGAGAATGTTCGCCGAAAATTCCACGAACCCGTAGTCCACAAAAGCGGGAACGCCGCGGGCATGTAGCCAGTTCAGCGTCCATGCTAGAGCCGGCCCAGCCGAAGAATCGACGGGGACTGGCCAAAACGCTATGCCAATCATCGCCAGCAAGTACAGCGATGGCAAAGCCCACATTCGGAGCATCGGGTAGTTGAACTGGGTTCTCAGTGGATTCCTCGGAGCCGATGGTGGGTTTGGGTGTCAGAGCGTTGTCCGCAACTAATCACTGAATAGATTCTAATTCTTCGAAGCCAGCAAAGCCGACGAACAATCCTTCGAATGATCAGTTGCCGACTTCTGGATGCAGCAACAAAGTCGTGCAAAATCGGCGCGGTAGAACAACGCGCTGTCACGAGGCGATCCGGGAACGAGAGTGGCGGCGATGTAGGCAACACCTGTAGGTCCGCTCAAAGAGCTAGGGTCCTGTGCACCTTCAGTGGATCAGTTTTCCGCAACAACGAGCGTTTTGCAGCAACGGGCCACCAGCGCAGGAGCGTGGTTGAGTCGCCTAGAGACCAGTGTCGATACGTCACTCCAGCGATTAAGCAATCGTAAGTAAACTGGTAATTTCTTGGAACGACGCATTTGCTATGTCGCTTACTCAGGGGATACTGTCCTGGCCCATCTAACGAGCCAGCTTAATGTTGCTTAAGGGTATTTCATGGCCTGTAATGGTGATCACAAGCATTTAGAAAAAGAGTTTCGAGTCACCAATGGAGGTGCGTGATGACCACCCAGTCGCAAAATTCAGTTCGGCCAACACGCGTCTCCGCAGCAGCAGTGGCCCGAACTGCTGGAGTTTCGGCGGCGACGGTTAGCTACATCATGAATGGACGGCCAGGGGCTTCGGTTGAAACCCGGCGGCACGTTCTCAAAATAGCCGGAGAAATGGGCTATCGTCCTCAGTCGGCGGGGGAGCACCACGACCCACTGCTGACCAGGGTCGTGGGGCTAGTTCTTCCCAATATCGTGAATCAGATGTACACGGTATGGGCCCAGCACATTATTAACGCAACAGCAGCTGCTGGTTTTGACGTGTTTGTAGCGACCACCGGTGATGATCCTGAAGCACTGGCTCAGGTAGCGGGGACACTCGCCGCCCGAAATGTTGACGGCGTCATCATCGCCGCGGCCATCAGGGAAGATTCGCGGTCCCTGCGTACCTTCCGCCAGAAGAAAATACCTTTCGTTTGCTTGTCGAGGCGTTCCGAGCATCTTCCCGGAGATTTCGTGGGAATTGACGATGACGGAGCGGCTGGAGAACTCATGAGCCATGTGCTGGATCATGGCTACACGGACGTAGCCACGATCATCGGTCCCAGGACGTCTACTGCCTCTCAACTGCGGGAGCTAGCTTTCGTCCGGGTGGCAGCGAGCCGTGGAATTCGAATCACTGGAGAGCGCCGAATCAGCACAAAATTGAGCTCCGAGGGCGGCCAAATCGCTGCCAAGCGGCTCTTCGAATCCGGCAATCCACCACGGGCGGTCGTCTGCGGTTCCGATGAAATCGCTATCGGCGTCATGGAGCATGCCTTGTCGTTGGGGCTCAAGATTCCGCAAGATGTCGCGGTGGCCGGATGTGACGGATTGATACGAAGCCGCTCGAAGCTTATCGGTCTCACCACCATCGTTCAGCCGGTCAAAGAAATGGCGGAACGATCATTCGAGCTTCTGTGGGAGCAAATCGTAGAACCGCGGAAGACCTACAAACACACCATCTGCAGCCACAGCCTACACATCGGAACTACCTGTGGGTGCCCTGACGACTAGCTGCCGCTGGCCGTCGAACTTTTCATATTCAACTTTTCATCGGCCTTCGGGCCGCTATTCGTCATGCTTTCACTCAGGAGGAACGTCTCATGCAGGCATCAAAAACCACCCCAGGCATGCGCTCACCCGCGGTTCTCAACAAGCTCATCTTCAGACGCATTATGCCGTTGCTCATCGCTGCGTACGTTATTGCGTTTATCGACCGGACCAACATTGGCATGGCAAAAGATCGAATGGAGATCGATCTAGGTATTTCTGCTACCGCGTACGGTATCGGGGCAGGCCTGTTCTTCCTGACTTACGCGCTGTCGGAAATCCCCTCGAACTTGATCATGCATCGGGTCGGCGCGCGCTTCTGGATCATGAGAATCATGATCACCTGGGGGTTGCTATCAGCTTGTATGGCCTTGGTGCAGGGCGAGTGGTCTTTCTACATCTTGCGGATGCTTCTGGGAATTGCCGAAGCTGGCCTGTTCCCCGGAGTCATTTACTTCATCACGCAATGGTTCATGGTGAAGGACCGTGCCCGTGCCAACGGATTCTTCCTCTTGGGAGTCGCACTAGCTAATGTCATTGGTGCTCCGCTGGGAGGGCTGTTGCTCACCATGGATGGCCTGGGCGGCCTGCACGGTTGGCAATGGATGTTCATTATCGAAGGAATTCCAGCGTGCTTCCTGGCGCTGGTGGTCTGGAAAATGCTGCCAAACAAGCCAACCGAAGCAAAATTTCTCACCCGCGCCGAGGCCGAAGACCTAGAAGCACGCATCACGGCTGAAGAATCAGCCGGAGCTGCCGCAGCTGGTAATTCCAAACTTCGCCATGTGCTCAAGGACAAGCAGATTCTCCTAGTAGTTGCGATTTATTTTACGCATCAAATCGCGGTTTATGCGTTGAGCTTCTTCCTGCCATCCATTATTGGAACCTATGGAGAGCTGACATCCGTTCAAATTGGATTGCTGACTTCGATCCCATGGCTGTTCTCGGCGATTGGCGCGTTGCTCATTCCACGACTGGCCACTAATGGATCGCGATCCCGAACCGTCGCCAGCGCTAGCATGGTTGGCATTGTGGCCGGATTCGTTTTAGGAGCCATTGGCGGACCAGTACTTGGGCTGATCGGTTTCTCCATTGCCGCCTTCAATTTCTTCGCACTACAACCAATTCTCTTCACCTACCCAGCGACTCGCCTTTCGGGTGCAGCACTGGCCGGCGGCATCGCATTCGTCAATACTGTCGGCCTCTTCGGTGGTTTCCTGGGTCCCTACGTCATGGGCCTTCTGGAAGAAATCACGGGCAACAAGATGTCTGGGCTCTGGTTCATTGTCATCATGTGCGCCATTGGTGCCGTACTCACGTTGAAGTTGCGTCGAGGCACCGAAGACCCGTCCAAAGCCAGCGTGTCTGGCCATTAAAGAAATCCAAGCAGGGAGTCTTAAGACCTTGAGCAATGCAAATATCAAACTCGACCTCGACGGACAGCGAGTGCTGGTCACGGCTGGCGCCGCAGGTATAGGCCTGGCTATAGCTACAGCATTCAAAGATCTTGGTGCGAAAGTTTTCGTCACCGACATCAATCCAGAAGCAGTTAGGGCTGCGCAAGACAGCGGATTTTCCGCTGCGGTCAGTGATGTCTCGGACGAAGAGCAGGTAAAGAATCTAGCCGAGCAGGTTGAGCAACAGCTTGGCGGGCTTGACGTCCTCGTCAACAATGCAGGGATCGCCGGGCCGACCGGTCCCATCGAAACCCTGGATGCCGAGGCTTGGAAAACCACATTTGATATCAACGTTCATGGACAGTTTTTCTGCATCAAATACTTGCTGAAATTCCTGAGGAAATCCGAATGTGCTTCAATCATCAATTTGTCTTCTGCAGCGGGGCGTCTTGGAATGGCGGGGCGAAGCCCCTACTCGGCATCGAAATGGGCTGTTGTCGGATTGACGAAGACCTTGGCCATCGAACTCGGCGGCGAAGGAATCCGTGTAAACGCTATTTGTCCCGGTGCAGTCAACGGACCGAGGATTCAGGCCGTCATCGAGGCTAAAGCAACGATGCTTCAGCGTCCAGTAGCCGAAGTTTCGGATCTTTATCATGCGCAATCGTCCTTGAATCAACTGGTTGAGGCCGAAGACATTGCGAACATGGCTGTGTTCTTGGCCAGTCAAATGGCCCAACGCATCAACGGCCAAGCCATGGCAGTAGACGGCAATACCGAGAAGCTTTACTAGAAAGAGCCATTGTGAAAAACAAACGCAAAGTCATCATCACCAGTGCTGTAACCGGCGCAATCCATACACCCTCGATGTCTAAGCACCTGCCAGTTACTCCAGATGAAATTGCTGAAGCCGCTATTGACGCAGCAAAGGCCGGAGCTGCAATAGTCCATATGCATGCACGCGATCCCAAAGACGGGCGTCCGTCCCAGGACCCGAGACACTTTGAACCAATCCTAGAGAAACTGAAAAACAGCACTGACGCGGTCATCAACATCACTACCGGTGGATCTCCACACATGAGCGTTGAAGAACGCATGATTCCGGTGGCGACTTTTGAGCCTGAACTTGCTTCACTCAATATGGGGTCGATGAACTTCGGACTCTTCCCGATGCTTGGTCGGTTCCAGGAATTCGCGCATGAATGGGAACGTGAAGCCCTAGAAAATTCACGCGATCTTGTCTTCAAGAACACTTTCGCCGACATTGAGAAGATCCTTGATATAGGCAATGCCAACGACACGCGGTTTGAATTCGAATGCTACGACATTTCCCACGTGAACAACCTGAACCACTTTCACCAGCGGGGCTTGGCACGCGGGCCGCTATTTGTTCAGTCAGTCTTTGGCCTGCTGGGAGGAATCGGCGCGCATCCGGAAGACCTCATGCACATGAGGAGAACTGCCGACCGGCTCTTGGGCGATAACTACGAATGGTCGATTCTCGGTGCTGGGAAAAACCAGATGCCGCTGGCAACTATTGGTGCGGCGATGGGGTCCCATGTACGCGTTGGACTAGAGGACTCCTTGTGGATCGGTCCTGGGCAGCTCGCCGCCTCCAACGCTGAGCAAGTTACTCGAATCCGCACAATTCTCGAAGCATTGAACTTTGAAGTTGCCAGCCCGGATGAAGCACGCGAGATGCTTTCCTTGAAGGGCAGGGACAAAGTAGGTTTCTAGGCGTGGATATATACGGAAAGGAAGATGTAATTCCGGGCGTATCACGGAATTACATCTTCCCTTGGCACGAAATCCCGCGTTATTCGTCGATTGCATCTGATCGACGTAGCAGTTTATAGCTGTGTTACTTGTCCTGTAACCGTCTAGGAGACCTTAGCAGTGGGGCCGGCTAGACGAATTATGTAGGTGCAGGGGAACCAGCACTACATTTTCTGCTACTTGGCATCCACAAGACGGTTCAGGCGTTCTGAGAAGATCATCCCCATGGCGGCGAGAAGCAGAACAAAGAGCGGGAAGAGCCACAGTCCCACCCCGGAAGACAAGACGCCGAATAGCGGAGGCATCAACGTCGAGCCGAGGTAGGCTGCGGCCATCTGAATGCCAATGATCGCGTGTGAGTTATGGCGCCCGAAATTCGCCGGAGTCGAGTGAATAATGGCGGGGTAAATCGGTGCTGATCCCAGGCCGGCGATAGCGAGCCCGGCCAGGGCAATGCCGTTGGTTTCCAGCGGCAGCAGGAGCATCAGGCCACCGATTCCCACCATCATGAAGCCGCCTCTAATCAGGTTGCGGTCGCCAATGCGATCAGCGAAGAATCCAGCGAGGAAGCGTCCGCCGGTGATGCCCAGCAAGAAGAATGAGGCGAAGGCGGCCGCTGTTGCAGGGTGCACGCCACGATCGCCGGCAAGGTACGTCGTAGCCCAGAGGATCGAGGTGTTTTCTAGCGCGCAGTACGCGAAGAACGCCGCGAGGACCAGCATGACGCCCGGAATTTTCAGGACTTGTGTTAGTGGAACGTGGGCTGCTTCGGTTGCAGGCGCTTTAATGTCTTCTGGATCGGCTTCGACCTCAGTGCGGCTGTGGCTCCGCGGGGTCATGGTATTCACTTTGCGCCAGAGAGGCAGTGTGAGGACCAGTGCCACCGTGAGGATGATTTGGATGACGGCAACAACGTTGTAGGCGCCAGGCCATCCCATCCCGGATGTCAGGGCATGGCTCATGATCAATGGGCTGATCGAGGCTCCCACGCCCCAGAAACTGTGCAGCCAATTCATATGCCGTGCCGCGTAATGCAGCGCTACGTAGTTGTTCAGGGCTGCGTCTACCGCTCCCGCGCCTAGGCCATACGGAATAGCCCAGAGGCAAAGCATCCAGAATGAGCCGGAGAACGAAAATCCGAACAATGCGGTTGCGGTCAGTCCAACGCTGACTGCCGTCACCGCACCTGCGCCGAATCTGCGGGTCAAACGTTCCGAAGCAAGGCTGGAAAAGATGGTTCCGATGGCAATGACCATGGTGAGGATACCGGCGAAAGACTGCGGCACGCCAAGATCTTGATGCATCACCGGCCACCCAGCGCCCACAAGCGAATCGGGGAGTCCGAGGCTGATGAAAGCGAGGTAGATGATGGTCAGGAGTATTGAATACATGGGCGTTGGTGTCTTTCGCCGTGCCGGGGGATGGAAGCATCGCCACTGCCTGGACGACTACTCAAATTATATGTACGAGTGTACCCAAATCTCGTGTATATTCACTCCCATGACTGAGAATTATTTTGAAGGAGACTCCCGCAGCAACCGCGAGCGCATGTTTGCAGGTGACCTGTACATCGCGGATGATCCCGAGAATGAACGTCTGCACCAGCGTGGCGTCCAGCTGGCTGAAGCCTATCGCCGCGCGGATGTCGCGGCGGATCCGCAAGCACGCGGGATCCTCGCAGAACTTGTTGGCACCTTGGGCGAAGGTGCCCATGTAAACTCCCCGATCTTTGTGGACTACGGCGAGAATCTGCACATCGGCGCCCGCACCTTCATCAACTACAACCTCACCGCATTGGATGTTGCGACCATAACCATTGGTGAAGACTGCCAAATTGGACCCAACGTCCAGCTTCTGACGCCCACCCACCCGATTGACCCGCAACCTCGCCGCGACAAGCTTGAAGCGGCCGCGCCGATTATCCTCGGGGACAATGTCTGGCTTGGAGGTGGTGTGATCGTGTGCCCGGGAGTGAGTATCGGGGAGAATTCGGTTATTGGTGCCGGCGCTGTTGTCACCAAGGACATTCCAGCTAACGCCGTTGCCGCGGGTAACCCAGCTCGGGTCATCAGGGCCATTGGATAATTAGATGTCCGCTCAACACTCCTCCACCGGTTCACGCCTGGGGCGCCGCAATGATCCTGAACGCCGCGAGAAGATCATGGATGCGTGTCTTGAAGTGATTGCGCACTCCGGTGTCACGGGCACCTCGCACCGAAAAGTCGCGGCCCAGGCAGGTGTGCCGCTCGGGGCGATGACCTACTACTTTGACGGCATGCACGACCTCCTGCACAGTGCCTTCAGCCGTTTCGCCACAAGCATCAGCAATGGATTTGAGCGCCAGATGGCCGAGGCAGCCGATAGGGAATCTGCCTGCCAAGCGGTGTTTGAACGGATATTGCAAGCCAGTAGCGGTCAAGGTGATGAACTGATCTTGTCGCATGAGCTATATACCCTCGCCACCCGTGATGCTTCCTTCCGTTCCATCACCACCTGGTGGATGGGGCGCAGCCAGCTAGCGCTAGGGGCCCATTTCGACCCGCAGACCGCCCGTCTGCTGGACGCCATGATCGAGGGG
The DNA here is from genome assembly GCF_001302565.1 of Glutamicibacter halophytocola. NCBI lineage: Bacteria > Bacillati > Actinomycetota > Actinomycetes > Micrococcales > Micrococcaceae > Glutamicibacter > Glutamicibacter halophytocola. Next base: position 2,539,555 of record NZ_CP012750.1, on the reverse strand, counting down.
CTGACCATTCACAGGGCGCTGGACTCAGAAGCGCGCGACCCTGAAGAAGTCCGAAGCGCCATCGCTCGCATTACCAGACTTTAGAAGCCACTCCGCGATAGTTCCCTGCGCCCTGAACGGCAGGGAACCCCGAGGGGCGCAAAACGAGATGGTGGCGGAAAATCTACTGCTGAGGGGAGAATTCGTCGGCGCGGGGAACCTCCAACGGGCGCCCGGAACGCCCTGGAATTGATGGCGGATCACCGCCCTGGGAAGCATACGCCTTGGCCTGCTTGGATGATGGCGGGGAGAATAGCGAACGCATGGGCCGCCATCCTGAGCCAGACATTTCTCACCACGGATAGCGACCGGGGAACTGATTGACCACGCGTAGAATTATGGGCAGACAGCACCAATCGGCGCGGGATCCCGCGGACTGTGCGCGACCGCGAATAAAGGACTACATTTTGGGCCAGCCAGCCAACCTGAAGAAGCAAGCACGAGAACGCATGGCACGCACGGGGGAGAGCTACACCACCGCGCGCAAGAATATCCTCACCGGGAAACCGGAAAGCCCTAAAGCTGCTCGTGCTGCCCAGGCTCGTGACTACGCCAAAGAAGCCAGGGAAGGAAAAATCGGGGCCAAGCCCAAAGCTCCTAAACCCGCACCCGCGCCAGTTCCGCAAGATGAGCTGCCGGAATACCCGGCACCAGAAGATGTCATCCAATACGATGCCGCGCTCTGGCACCGCGTCCTGGTTCAAGCCGGCGTCACCAATCCGTTGACCAGCGCTCCACTGAGCCAGGCACTGCTGGCAGGGCTGGCAGGGGGTATCGGCTTCATGGTCTTCACCTTTGAATATGCAGAATCCACCACCGCGACCCTGGTCACCCGTGCCCACCCGGAGCCATATACCCAGAACCTGCTGGCCCGCTGCGGTGCCAAGATCAATGAACGCACCACCGGCTCCGCCCAGAAGGCTGCCGAATACATGGATGCAGCACTGGATGCCGGACGCGCTGTAGTGGTTCGCGTAGCCATCAACGCGCTGCCATGGATTGATGGCAACGAAGTTGATGAAGCAGAAACCATTGATCTGGTTGTCGTGGGGGACCACGAAGATGATCTGCTGGTCGATGATGGCTCGGGCCTACTGAATGTCATCAGCCCAGAGGACCTGGCATTCGCCCGGGCCAAGCGCAAGAAGGAAAAGCACTGGCAGGCATGGGTGCCTTCCACGCGCTCGCCGGAGGCCGAAACCCTGGCCGCCAATGCACTGGAAGCCATCGAGGAAACCACCTCGCGCCTTTTGGGAACCCGCGAGCTCTCCGGCATTCCGGAGCACTTCGCCAAGAACTTCGGCATCACCGGGATGCACAGCTTTGCATCCCGGCTGCGCGACACCACCACCAAAACCGGCTGGACTCGCATGTTTGCCGACCCTGAACGACTAGCCGGTGGCATGAACCAGCTCTCCGGGTTCCTCACGGACACGCGTTTTGGCGGCGAAGGCGCTTTGCGCGGACTCTACGCGGACTTCCTCGACGAAGCTTCGGGCCTGCCAGGATTGTCGGCACTGGGCGAGCACAGCGCAGACTACGTGCAGCTGGCCCAGCTCTGGGATGAATTCGCGGACCTCGTCGATCCAGAAATCGCGGTGGACGATCGCAGTGCAATGTTTGAGCGGATGGCCGAGGCCATGGACCGGATTGCCGAAGCCGAACACCAGGCAGCGTCGGCGCTGGCACGTACCGCTCAATCCTTGGATCCGAAAACTCGATAAGAACGAAACTATGAGTTTCTCAGCCCTGCCCTGCGGTGACCAGCTTTCACCGCAGGGCAGGGTATTTTCGTCTGTTCCGTTGACAGTTTTGTTGCTAAGCGGGGCTTTGGAAACGTCACGACAGAGTGCCGTAGCTCTATGAAAAGCGGGAATTCGGCCGAGACTTGGTAACCTAGTTAGGTGAGCAATGAGATTGAGATCGGCCGCGGCAAGCGGGCACAAAAGGCATATTCCCTGGACGACGTAGCGATCGTACCGAATCGCCGTACCCGTGATCCGAAGGACGTTTCGGTGTCCTGGCAGATTGACGCATTCCAATTCGACACCCCTATCCTGGGCGCACCGATGGACTCGGTGACCTCGCCGGCCACCGCCATTGCCCTGGGCAAGCTCGGCGGCTTGGGCGTGCTGAACCTCGAAGGCCTGTGGACTCGGTACGAGAACCCGGAAGCCGTGCTGGCTGAAATCGCCGGTTTGAAGTCCGAGGCGGCAACCCGCAACGACCCGAAGATTACCGCCAAGCTGCAGGAACTGTACTCGGCACCCATCCAGCCGGAACTGATCACCTCGCGCATCTCCGAGATCCGCGACTCCGGCGTTGTTGTTGCCGGATCGCTGACTCCACAGCGCACCCAAGAGCACTACAAGACCGTAGTTGCTGCCGGCGTAGACATCTTTGTCATCCGCGGCACCACCGTTTCGGCTGAGCATGTCTCGAAGACCACGGAACCACTGAACCTCAAGCAGTTCATTTATGAACTCGACGTCCCTGTCATCGTTGGCGGTGCCGCTGGCTACACCCCGGCAATGCACCTGATGCGCACCGGTGCTGCCGGTGTCCTGGTCGGCTTCGGTGGTGGCGCTTCGTCGACCACCCGTCGCACCCTGGGCATCCACGCGCCGATGGCTACCGCCATTGCTGACGTAGCTGCTGCACGCCGCGATTACATCGAAGAGTCCGGCGGACGCTATGTCCACGTCATCGCCGATGGCGGCATGGGCAACTCCGGGGACATCGTCAAGGCCATCGCCATGGGCGCCGACGCTGTCATGCTCGGCACCGCACTGGCTCGTGCCGAAGAAGCACCAGGCGCCGGCTACCACTGGGGCATGGAAGCGGTTCACGAGGCCAGCCCACGTGGCGACCGTGCCAAGGTTGGCACCGTCGGTTCCCTGGAAAAGGTCCTCTATGGCCCATCCCATGAAACCAACGGAACCTCCAACCTGGTGGGCGCACTGCGCCGTTCGATGGCCACTACCGGCTACTCGACCCTGAAGGAATTCCAGCGTGTAGACGTGGTGCTTTCCCCATACGAGTCTGACCGCTACTGATCTCCAGGATTCGAGCCCAGTTCACGAAAATGAACTGGGCTCGATTCGTTTAACGACGTCGTCCCTCGGGTCTGCGTGCGCAGCCTTGGGCGCTGGAACTCAACGAACAGCCTGCGTGGTTCGTTCCCAAGAACCAAAAATATGGTTGTTAGGCCAATCTCACGCCCTCATTATTTCGAGTTCTACACCAAATAGAAGTACGGTTAGAGGGTGTTTAAAACCGCTCTGAAGCCCAAGTGGATCGGCGCCCTCATTGCCGCGCTCGCCCTCGCCACCGGATTCGTCGCCCTCTCGGGTTGGCAGTTCGGCGCCTCCGAGAGCGAGCCCATTGTCAAGGTCGACAAGACCGAGAAGCCGGTAGAACTGATCAATCACCAAGAGATCGGCACCGAGCTTCTGGGCACCAAAGCGGATCAAATCGTCACCTTCACCGGTGAATTTGTTCCCGGAACCGACCAGCTCATCGACGAGCGAATCGAAAACGGCAAAAAAGGCGTCTGGGTCATCAGCGAATTCAAGGTTGATGGCGCGAAGCAGGATGCAGGCATAGCGGTAGTGCGCGGCTGGCAGCCAGAGGAAACCACGCCTTCGGCAGCTCCTCAGGGCGAACTGAAAATCACCGGTCGCCTGCTGCCGAGCGAAGGCCCGGAGAACGAGCACGACCTGCGCAGCAAGACCCTCCCATCGATCGCTTCAGCGCAGCTGGCGAATATGTGGGATTCGGTCCTCTATGACGGATTCATCTCAGCCCACGAGATCACCACCATCAAGGGCCAGAGCGTTCAACAGCCCGGCATCGACATGATCTACGTCGGGCCACAGCCGCAGGAAGCCCAGGTCAACTGGCTCAACGTCTTCTACGGAATCGAATGGGTGCTCTTCGCCGGCTTCGCAGTCTTCCTCTGGTACCGCATGGTCCGCGATGATTATCAGCGGGACCTCGATGAGATTGCCGAGCGGGCCGCCCAAGCCCGCGATGCAGGCACCGGACAGAGCCCGCCGGGCACCACGAACGACTAGCATCACGCATACCGACCTCTTTCATGACTCGGAAGGAACCACCAGCCATGTCCAGCACCACCCCCGCACCGAAGCCAAGGAAATTTGGCGGCACCCCAGCGCAGATTCGCAGCGCCGCAAAGTTCTACAAGGTCTTTGCCTACATCACCGGTGTGATGCTGTTGCTGCTGGTCGTGGAGATGATCTTCAAGTACTTCTGGTCCCTGGAACTCTTTGTCGGCGGCACCCTGGCAGACGGGGCAGCGAACTCCATCGGCCTGTACAACCGCGCCGAAGTAGTCGGGGGAGCGAACATCTCCCTGGGGATCCTGATTGCCCACGGCTGGCTGTATGTGGTGTACCTGTTCGCTGACTTCCGCCTCTGGTCGCTGATGCGCTGGCCATTTATGCGCTTCATTACGATCGCTCTCGGCGGCGTGATTCCATTCCTGTCCTTCTACACCGAGTCCAAGGTGCATGCAGAAGTGGACCGCGAATTGGCCGCCCACCCCAAGGCCGCCAAGCGCTACTAATAGGGCAAGAACCCATCAGCCAGCGGGCGAACCAGAACACCTGGTTTGCCCGCTGTTTGCGTGCATGGCAGGGCTTAGGGTCGGCGGCTTGGCGCTTGGTGACGCTGATGACAGTTCTCCGGCTGTTTCGCGGGCGGCGAACCGCGTAGACTGTAACGGTGACTACTGCTCCCCTCAATCCAGAACATAAGCCGGTTCTGGTCGTCGACTACGGGGCCCAATACGCGCAGCTTATCGCTCGCCGCGTACGCGAGGCCCGTGTGTACTCGGAGATCGTTCCGCACACCCTGTCCACCGAAGCCATCCTGGCCAAGAACCCTGCAGCGATCATCCTCTCCGGTGGTCCCTCCAGCGTCTACGCCGATGGCGCCCCTTCCGTCGGGGCCGACCTGTTTGAAGCCGGCGTGCCGGTCTTGGGCATTTGCTATGGCTTCCAGGCCATGGCCAACGCCCTGGGCGGCACCGTTGCGGAGACGGGCCTGCGCGAGTACGGCCGCACCGCAACCGCCTTTGACGGCGAAGCACGCTCCATCCTGGCCGGGGCCGCACAGGCTCCTACCGTGTGGATGAGCCACGGCGACTCCGTCTCCGTAGCTCCAGAGGGCTTCGAAGTATTGGCCACCACCGCTGGTGCTCCGGTCGCTGCTTTCGCCAATGAGGCAAAGCGCCTCTACGGCGTGCAGTGGCACCCGGAAGTCAAGCACTGCGAGTTCGGCCAGGACGTCCTGGAGAACTTCCTGTACAACGGTGCGGGCCTGGCCGGCGACTGGACCGCCGACAACATCGCCGAGGAGCAGATCGAGCGCATCCGCACCCAGGTGGGCACCGGCAAGGCCATCTGCGGCCTGTCCGGCGGCGTGGACTCCGCTGTTGCAGCTGCCCTGGTGCAGCGCGCCATCGGCGACCAGCTGACCTGTGTCTTCGTCAACCACGGCCTGCTGCGCGAAGGCGAAGCTGAGCAGGTTGAAAAGGACTTTGTCGCTTCCACCGGCGCCAAGCTGTACATTGCCGATGAGCGCGAGCGCTTCCTTTCTGCTCTGGACGGGGTTACCGACCCGGAGACCAAGCGCAAGATCATCGGCCGCGAATTCATCCGCGCCTTCGAAGCGGCAGAAGCGGCGATCATCGCCGAGGCCGCTTCCGAGGGCGAGCCGGTGAAGTTCCTGGTCCAGGGCACCCTGTACCCGGACATCGTCGAATCCGGCGGCGGCGAAGGCACCTCGAACATCAAGAGCCACCACAACGTGGGCGGCTTGCCCGAGGACCTGCAGTTCGAACTGGTCGAGCCGCTGCGCACCCTGTTCAAGGACGAGGTCCGCGCCGTGGGCCGCGAGCTCGGCCTGCCAGAGGAAATCGTCGGCCGCCAGCCATTCCCCGGCCCGGGCCTGGGCATCCGCATCATTGGCGCGGTCAACGAGGAGCGCCTGTCCATCCTGCGCAAGGCCGACGCGATCGCTCGCGCCGAGCTGACCGCAGCAGGACTGGATGAGGAAGTCTGGCAGATGCCGGTAGTGCTGCTCGCCGACGTGCGCTCGGTAGGCGTGCAGGGCGATCACCGCACCTACGGCCACCCGATCGTGCTGCGTCCGGTATCCTCCGAGGATGCCATGACCGCGGACTGGTCGCACCTGCCCTACGATCTGCTCTCGAAGATCTCCAACCGCATCACCAATGAGGTCGATGGGGTCAACCGAGTGGTGCTGGACGTGACTTCCAAGCCGCCAGGAACCATCGAGTGGGAGTAATCCCGCAATACTGCTAGTCCACGCAGCTTCGGCTGGTGGATCGGAAGCGGAACCGGCCTGCCGGTGAGCTGCACCTCAAACGGGTGCGCCCACCGGTTGCGGTTCCGCTTCCCGCAGTTAAAACGTGTTTCGCATCCCTGATCTGCCGGGCTTGTGCACTACGTTAGAAAGAGGCGCCTCTGCACCGCAGTGCGCCCGAAAGTGGTCGGTTCAGTGAAGGGAATGACTGTCGTGGCTAGTGGACAGAATGCTGCCGCCGAGCGGGTAGCAACCTGGGTGAAATCCCTGGGACAAAGCGCGGGTGCAGATACCACCTTGCGGTTTGCCCCGTCGACGTCCAACAGCATCGACATCACCCATGCCAATCCCTCCGGGCTGGCGCAATTTCTTGCCGGACGGCGCACCCGGCTCTCTACGCTGCTGCATGATGCCGAGCAGTACGCCACCGCGCGGCGCACCGCCCGCGCCCTGGCCTCGAAGATCAGCGAGCTCTGGGAAGAGCGCGGCATCGACGTCGGCTACCTGGCCGCCGGTGTCGCCAACTGGCGTGCCGTGCACGAGGGCAAGAGCGAACCGGTCTCCGCGCCGATCATGCTGGGCCGGATCACCCTGACCAAGCACGTTGATGCCGACGACTACGACCTGCAGCTTGTTGGCCGTGCCACCGTCTCCCCGGCATTCGTCCGCCAATTCGAGGCAGACCACAACGCCACGGTGGATGTCAGCGCCGTTGACTCCGCCGCCTACTCCATTGCCCGTTTTGATCCGGTGCGCGGCATGGACGCGCTGCGCCACCAGATGGCAGAAGTGCCCGGCGTGGTCGTGGGCCACCGGCTGCTGCTGTCCACCTTCTCCGAGCTGATGGACCCGGCAGACCCGGCCAAGCTCACCGGATCGCACCCGGTCATCGAGGCGCTGATCCGCCAGGACCTGAGCGAAAAGCAGGCCAAGGACTCCGCTGACTCCAAGGCCTCCGAAGCACTGGCCAACCTGGTGGCAGCCAAGCCGGGAAACACCGCGGCTGCCAAGCCTGAAACCGCCAAGCCGACCGGCGACGCGCCCGAAGCGGCAGATGCCAAGCCCGAGGAAGCCAAGTCCGCCGAAGAGGGAAGCTCGCGTCTTCGCCGGGTGCGCAACATCCTCAAGGACAGCACCCGCCCGCGCAAGCAATCCGATGCCGGCGCCGTGGAGGAACCTTCCACCCGCAAGGTCCACACCGGCAGCAGCACCCTGGTCAAGTCCTCGGATGAACGCGACCCGGAAGACGAGCTCTACCTGCTGGATGCCGATGAGTCGCAGTCGAAGATGCTCGACTACGTCGCCGCCGGGGAATCGGTAGCCATCAATGCGGCCGCCGGCACCGGTGCCACCCAGACCGCGCTGAACGCCGCCGCGCTCTTGGCCGCACAGGGCAAGCGCGTACTGGTGGTGGCCGAGCAGCGCTCAGCCGCCGAAGAATTCGTGAAGCTTTTCAACGAACAGCTGGATGCCTCGAGCCTGTTGCTGGAACCCAATGAGGATCCAGAACAGCTGCGCACCTTGCTCACCAAGGCCATCTTGCGCAACGAGAAGGCCAGCGAGCCGCAGCTCGGCTCGCTCTTCAAGCGCCTGCGCGAATCCCGCCACGCGCTGCACGAACACGTCAAGTCGCTGCACTCGGTCCGCAGCCGCTGGGGCTGCTCGCCGTACCAGGCCATGCAGGAGCTGGCGCGGCTCTCCGCGCTGGAACTGGCGCCATCAACCACCGTGCGCCTGAAGCGCTCGGTCCTCGACTCCATGGGGCAGCGCGGCCATGTTGCCGCGCAGCTCAAGCGCGCGGCACAGCTCGGCGCGTACTCCAAGGAGCACACCACCAGCCCATGGCACGGTGCGCCGCTGCGCAATGCCGAAGCCACCGAGCAGGCCCTGAACCTGGCCAGCGGCCTGGGCCGCGACCTGCCAATTCTCCACGAGCACATGGAGAAGATCGCCAAGCAGTCGCAGATCCGGCTGGAAGACAGCTACGACAAGTGGGGCGACCAGCTCCAGCTGCTTGTCGCCGTGCGCGGTTCGCTGGACAAGTTCGAATCGGACATCTTCGAGGGCGACATCGACGATCTGATCGCGGCCACCGCCACCAGCGCATGGCGCCGCGAGCACGGCGTGGAAATGGGCTCCATCGTCCGTTCCCGGCTGCGCAAGATCGCCAAGGAATACGTCCGCCCGGGCATGCACGTCGCCGACCTGCAGGCAGCCCTGCAGGCAGTATCGGTGCAGCGCGACGCCTGGCGCGCCATCGCCACCAGCCAGCGCAACCCGCAGGTTCCCGGCGGATTGCTGGATGTTGAAGCCGGCTACCATGACGCAGGAGCCCGGATCGACAAGCTGGCGGGCATGCTTCCAGCGGCCCTGGGCTCGCGCTTGCGAGAAATGCCGATCGCCGAGCTGCTCGATACCATCGCAGCGCTGGTTGACCGCCGCGAAGATCTGGGAGAACTGCCCGAGCGCACCCTGATCTCCGAGCAGCTGGCCGAAGCCGGACTGGGCGATCTGCTGGATGACTTCGCCGAGCGCGAGATCGATGCCGACGCGGTAGACAGCGAACTGGAACTTGCCTGGTGGCAGTCCGTCCTGGACGCCATGATTTCCGGGGATGATTTCCTGGCGATGAACGACGGCTCCAAGCTTGAGAAAATCGAAGCCGACTACCGCCTGGCCGACGGCGCGCATATCGCTGCCGGCCCGCAGCGCATCCGCTGGGCCCTGTCGCGCAACTGGAAGGCCGCCCTGGCCGACCACCGCGCCGGTTCGCGGGCCTTGCGCGAGATGCTCAAGTCCGGCAACCCGAGCATTGCCGGCCTCTTGCAGCTCGGCGCCCCGCTGGCCAACTCGCTGACGCCGGTGATCGTTTCGGCTCCGCTGCTGCTGGGCAGCGCGCTGCCAGAAGACGCGGAATTCGACGCGGTCATCCTCCTGGAAGCCAACTACCTTGCCCTGCGCGAGGTCCTTGATGCCTTGCGGCGCTCCAGCCAGGTCATCGCCATCGGCGATGAAATGCTTGGCGGGCCAAAGCGCTTTGAAGTCTCGGTTGACCCGACCGCCCGCGCGGTGGAACTCCAGCAGGAGCGTTCGGCGCTCAGCGCGCTGAACAAGGTCCTGGTTTCGGGTTCGCTGTCCACCGTGTACCGGGGGATTGACGAGGGACTGGTGGAGCAGCTGTCCACCACCTACTACGACTCCAGTATCTCGCGCTTGCCGATGGCCGTGAATATCAGCGGCAATTCGCCGCTGCTGCGCAGCGAGTACGTGCCTGACGCCACCGGTTCGCTGTCCAATAGCGAAGATGGCGTGCAGACCACCGCGGCCGAGGTGGCTCGCGTTGTCGACCTGGTCTTCGAGCACTTCAAGAACCAGGGCCGCGAATCCCTGGCCGTCATCGCCTCGAATCGCAGCCACGCGGCAGCCATTGCCGAAGCCATTCGGGTCCAGCTGCCAAATCACAAGTACGCCATGGACTACCTGCGTTCCAAGCAGGAACCATTCGTTGTCACCACCATGGACCGCCTGATCGGCCTGCGCCGTGATGCCGTGATCTTTGCCTGGGGCTATGGGCGCACTCCGCACGGCAAGACCTTGCACGAATTCGGCGCGCTCTCCCGCGAAGGCGGAGAACAGCTCTTTGTCGCTGCGATGACTCGTTCGCGAAGCCGCATGACCCTGGTCTCCAGCCTGTTGCCAGGAGATGTGGATCTGAACCGCGTCTACCGCGGCGCCCGCCAGTTCTTCGAGCTCTTCGGCCGCGTTGAGGCCGGGGACTCGGGAGTCAGCGCCATGCGCAACCCGCGCTTTGACCCGCTGGTCTCTGACTTGGCTCGCCGCCTGCGCGAACGCGGGGCCATCGTCTCGGAAGACTACCGCGGAGTACTCGACCTCTCAGCCCACGTCTTTGATGCCGCTGACACTGGAATCCGCCCGTTGGCGGTAGTGTATGACGGCACCGAGCACTATTCCGAGCTGACCGTTCGCGAGCGCAGCCGGCTGCGCCCGGAATTCTTCGAGAAGCATGGCTGGCGCTACGTCCCGCTGTGGACCATTGACGTGTTCACCGACCCGGGAGCCGTCACCGAACGCCTGGCCAGGGCCCTGGCGCTGAAATCATCGAGCAGCCCGGCACCCTCCGGGGATTCGCCTTCGCGCAGTGCTGTGGCAGCAGCCCGCCCGGTGTCAGCCCGCGAGGTGACCACCGAACCAGCGCCCAAGGAAAAGACCGGATTGCTCAAGACGGCGAAGTCCAAGTTGGAGACCAAGCAGGGTGCGGCCGGCGAGCCTTCTGGCGAGAAGCAGGCTGATGGCAAGGAAGCCAAGGCCGCGGAAACATCGGCTGCCGACGCGCAGGCGAACGCCACCCCAGCACCGGTTCCAGCCAGCCAGTCCGCTGAGCGGTCGGAGCCCAAGGAGTCATGACTTCTGAGCAAGAACCAACGCGCGGCCGCCGCAAGCGGCCGCGCGTTGTCGCACCACCACAGCATTTGGAACAGCGCGTTCAACTTACCGGAAGCTACACTCCGGTTCCGCACTCGGCCTCGGTTGACCGTGCCTTGGCGGACCCGCAATCCGCTGATGGCCCGGCCTCGGCTATTGCCCGAAACCAGGCGCAACGCAGCGCTGATCCATTGGCTGAATTTGTCGCCAAGGACCAGGACCCCCGGATGTGGGGCGAAGCGAAAGAAGATCTCGCCGAGGACATGAAGCGGGAAAAGCCGCCGCACTGGGGCTGAGCTCCCGGCTAGTTGACCAAGACGGCTGAGACCTTGCCCCGCGACACCGCGCCGGACAGGTCATCCGAGAGGCTGCTGGCCGCCGCGACCACGATAATCCCTTCACCGGTCGGGGCCGCGCCGTTGAGCATGCCGAACTCGGAATCAGCGGCACTGTGCGGCACCCACAGCACCGGCACCGATTGGGCAATAGTGCGCGAGGCGATCTCGCGGTCAAAACCGTCACCGGTGGTCAGGACGATGTCCACCAGCTGGCCGGGATGAAGCAGGGTCACCGTTGCGGGATCGCTCAAGCGCAACGGGACGGCTACTGTGCCTTCAGCGCTGCCGGCTAGGAGTTGCTCGCCCACCAACGCATACTTGCGAATTACCGTTCCTGCGCTGAGGCCCACCGCGATGCGCTGGCCAACCAGCTGTTCGGGGGAATGGAAAACTTCCTCATCCTGCGGGTCGAGCCGAACGGTCTGCAGCGATATATGGGTGGCGGAGATTTCGCTTCCTGCGGCAATATCGCTGGTCACTATGACCACTTCGCGCTGGGTCAATTGCCCCGAAGAAAAGACATTGAGCACACCAGCCAAGGCCAAGAGCGCAAAGGCCATGGCAAGGGGCTTCCGATAGCGCCGCAGCAGTTCGCTGCGCGTGCGGACAGGACGCAGTTTCGGCCGGGGAATCGTTGGGGGACGGGGCGCCGTGGAGGGCCTGGAGAAATAGTTCATCCTCCCATGCAAGCTGTGGACGTCCACCGCTTGGCTCGCCCGGTTGCGAAATGTGAGTAAGCGGGAACCCGGCGACACGCGCCCTAGATGATCTGGTGCACCTGTGCAGGGGTGAATACGAGGTCCACCGGCTGGTCATGCTCGGCGACAGGGAAGGTGCCGGCAGGGACGAATTCATTGTCGTAAACGATTGCCGCGACCCGCACCGGTGAATCCTCGATGAGCGGCAGGAAGCGGTCGTAGTAGCCGCCGCCCTGTCCCAGGCGAAGCCCTTGCTCATCGATGGCAAGCGCCGGGATGATCAGCGTATTGATGTCATCAAACAGCTGCGTTCCCAGCCGTGGCCCTACCGGTTCCATCACCGGGGCCAGGGTGCTGCGCTGGAATTCAATCCCCGGCACATAGGCAGCCCAGGACAAGGCGAACCCTGGTTCGCATACGGGCAGGAACACCTCAATGCCTTCATCGACCATGGCATCCAGGAGCTTCGCGGTATCAGGCTCGCCGGGGGAGGAAGTATAGGCGGCAACCTTGCGGACAATACCGGTGCTCTGCGCCAGATATCCGAGAACTGTTCCAGCCAGCTTTTCGCCAAGCTCGGCACGCGTCCGGGTATCCATTGAATCTCTGGCCGCTCGGATGGACGCGCGGACAGCATTCTTCTCGGTGTCGTGGTTGTTCGCAGGGTTCGCAGTCATGGCACCAGCTTACGCAAAATGCAACGAATTGCATCTGGCCGGCAATGCAATGCATTTAAGCCACCCGGGAGTATTAAGATGTGCTCATGTTCTTCTCTCGCCGTGCCTCGCAGCTGGTTCCCGAACTGGGTTCGGACCGTTTGCTGCTGCGCCAGTTGACCATGCGCGACGAGACCGAATGGATCAACTTGCGGTATGCCAATGCGCAATGGCTAAGCCCGTGGGATCCCACCAGCCCGATGGGGCCGCCGGAGTCTATGACTTATCGGCAGATGATCGCCGGCAAGGATGAGGCGGCGCGGGACGGCACCGGCTATTCATGGGCCATTGTCCTGCCACAGCTGCATCAGTCCAGGCCGCCATTGATCGGACAGGTATCGCTGTCCGCTGTCCAATACGGTGCCGCGCGCACTGCTTCCATCGGCTATTGGATTGATCGCAACCATGCAGGCTTCGGGCTGATGCCCGAAGCATGTGCGCTGGTGGTTGATCACTGTTTTGATGACCTGCAGTTGCATCGCCTTGAGATCAACATCCGCCCCGAGAATGCCCCGAGCCTGCGCGTAGTCGAGAAGCTGGGATTCCGGGACGAAGGGGTGCGCCGGGCGTACTTGCACATCGATGGCGCGTGGCGTGATCATCGGACCTTTGCCTTGAACCGTGAAGAGCTTTCCAGCACGATGCTCGAACGCATCTACGAACGCAAAGCTTGAATGCGAGTTTCTTCAGCCGATAGCCCTTGGAAACACGCAAAGTAGTGCTGAAAACTTATAGACACACCGACATATGTGCGTGTCACCGCAAGAAAGGTTGCATAGGGTTGATTTGAAAGAGCCGTACCCGGTTCTAAGGAAGTTGACCGACTCAATCGGTGATGGAGGACGCAGATGGCTGGCACGTCACAGAGCGCTTCGCAGGAAGTTGCTGCGACCAAACTCAAGATACGTGTGCGCTATGGCCGATTGTCCGTCGCGCTGGTGGGCGCGCTGGCAGTTATCGCCACCGTCCTCGGAGTCGTTTTGGCCCCCTTCACCGCACTGTCCTTCGGAACAGTAGGGATCTTCGCCCTGGTCGCAGTGCTCTCATTCGCCACCTTGCGCATGCTCGCGGTCCGGGACCGGAACCGCAAGCTGCTTGAGCATTTGGAAGCAACCCGCCAGAAGGCGATGCAGACTCCGGCCTTCGAAGACTCAGCCAACCAGGTCATCGCCCGCAAGCACGAAGGCGAAGAGGTCTTTGACGCTCGTCCGGGATCCTCCCGCCGCGCGCCAGCTATTACTGCGGAAGAACTTCGCGCCGAAGCGCTGCGTGTGGCCCACGGCCATGGCGGCGTGAAGCAGCCTGATACCTGGACGCCAACCCGCGTGCCGAAGCCAACCTATGTTGCGGCATCTGAACGCATCGCCAAGGTTGCCCAGGCTTCCAGCGAAACCGCTGCCCAACGCATGCCGAAAGCTCCGCTTCCAGCGGAAGAGCCGCTGCGCCCAAGCAAGCAGATCAGCCTGAAGGCCTCCGAAGACGCCAAGCGCCTGGCTTCGGAAGTTTCCGCTGAAGAGCGTGCCGCCGTGACCTCGGTAGCCGTCAAGCGTGAAGAGCACGCCAAGGAATCGGCTCCCAAGGAGCCCGAGGCGCCCGTGGCCGAAACTGTTCCTCCAGTTACCGGGACCTTGCCTGCGGCTGATCTTTCGGTTTCCAGCACCAAGCCGCGGCTGAACTTGGATGCAGTGATGCAGCGCCGCCGCGCATAAAGATTTCGCACCAGAGGCCGATGGCCCCCACCGAAAAATTCGGTGGGGGCCATCGCTTTGCCTGGGAGCTGAGTTCCTGGGGTGCCGGCTAGCTCATCATGTCGTCTGAGGGCAGTGGTCCACGGTTGCCGCGGTGGTGGGCAAAGACCAAAGTGGTTTCGGTGTGGCCCACCGATTCGTCGGTGGCCAGGTTGTCCAGCACCCAGTCGCGCAAGTGGTCGGTTGACCCGACAGCGATATGCAGAAGGTAGTCGGTTCCGCCCGAAACGTGGAACATCGAGAGCACCTCTGGAAGGCTGGGGATGCGCTCCACGAAGGTATCGATCTTTTCGCGGTCATGGGCGCGAAGCTTCACCGAGATCAGGGCCTGGACGGTGCGGCCCACAGTGCCGAGAGCAACCTCTGCATGGTAGCCGGTGAGGATGCCGCGCTCAACCAGTGAGCGGGTGCGCAGCAGGGCCGTGGAGGGGGCGATGCCTGCACGCTGGGCGAGCGTGGCATTGGAGATGCGCGCGTTGGCGACCAATTCGTCGATGATGATTCGATCTATTTCATCAAGATCGACGTTTGAAGAATGCTCTGAGTGCTGGGCCATAAGAATATTTCATCACATTCGCAAGCCTTCAGCGCGATATTTGGCCAATAAACCAGCTCATGCCCTGCGCGATAGGGAAAATAAACGGTGAACAAACCGATATATTGGGGTTATGACACGACGTTCAGAGCATACCGGTGAATTCTTCGATACCAGGCTTGCGGCCTACTGCTTGGTGGAACACGAAGGAAAGATACTGCTGACGCTCTGGGACATGCGCCATCGTGATCCAAAATTCACGCCTCGCTGGTCGCTTCCCGGCGGCGGCATCGACCTGGGCGAACCAATTGTCGAAGGCGCCAAACGCGAAGTGTATGAAGAGACCGGTTACGCGGTGGGGGAGCTTTCACTGCTGGATGTCACCACCGGTGTGATTCCCGGAGCAAAACGCTACTCGGGTGAAGGGCATCCGATGCAAACCGTGGCCGTGACCTACCGGGCGAAACTTACCGGCGGCGAATTGCGCCATGAGGTCAATGGATCTACCAGCCAGGCCGCGTGGTTCTCGCGCGAAGAAATCGGCCAGCTCAATTGCATCGAGCGGGTGGACAGCATTTTGCGACTGACCGCGCCTCGCGAGTAACCGTCGAATCAAAAAACTCTGCCATAGAATCAATAGGGATATGAACTTGCGAAAAACCTCCAGTCTTGGTGTCCTGTGCCTTGCCCTGTTGTTGCCACTGTCTGCTTGCACCAACAACGAACCGGCGGCTCCGGCTGAGTCGAACCAGGCCGCAGTTTTGAAGTTGGCACGTGGCGGGCAGCCGGTGCAGCAGGCATTAGCCGAGGTCTACAAGAATGCTTTGGCGGCCGAGGGATACGACGTAGAGATCAACAAGTCCACGGACAACCCCTATCAGCAAGTACTTGACGGGCAGGCGGACATCGCCGTGGATTACGCAGGAGCTGCGCTGGGCATGTCCAAGGACGCCGCCAGCATCACAGGCGAAGACGGTGTGCTCTCCGTTGATGACTTGAAGAATTTGCGCACCGAGATCAATGATTCGGATGGCAAGGTCGCCGCATTGGAGCTGAGCGCCGCTGATTCAGGCAAAGTCCTTGTGATGAGCTCGGCCGAGGCGCAAACCCACAGTGTTGATTCCCTGTCCTCGTTGGCTGGTGATTGCCAGAAGATCACGATCATTACCGATGATTCGGAGACGAAGAATCTGGAAGCGGCACTCAAAACCGAAGGTTGCGAGAAGCCCAAGGTTTCTGTGGTGGAGAGCGCTGATCTTGCGACTCAGCTGCGAGCTTCAGTGGACCGCGCCGTCGCCCTGAGCGCCGGCAACGCGATGATTTCCGATGAGGGCTTCATGATCATTTCCGATACCGCCAAGCTCTTTGACGCGCAGCCTTTCATGTTGCTGGCCAACGGCAACGTGGATGACAAGGCCCGCGGCGAGTTGAACAAAATCACCGGGGATCTGTCACAGCAGACCTTGGTGGATTTGAATCGAATGGTCACCGGGCCCGGGGCGATGAAGCCCGCGCAGGCGGCGACCCGCTGGGAATGGATTATCGACTAGCAGCGCATGGCACCGCTTAAGCAATTCGACCACCAAGGATTTCGGCCCCACCTGACGGTGGCCGAGTAATAAGGTGTGTTCTGCACACCTGACATGAGAAAGTGTAATCATGGCAGAATTCAAGCAATCGACGAAACTGCACAACGTCCTCTACGACATCCGCGGTCCGCTGCTGGAGCATGCGCAGCGCATGGAGTCCGAAGGGCACCGTATCCTGAAGCTGAACATCGGCAATCCCGCGCCGTTCGGCTTCGAGGCGCCCGACGCGGTGCTTGTCGACATGATTCGCAACCTGCCAAATGCCCAGGGCTACTCGGATTCCCGCGGCATCCTTTCTGCTCGTACCGCGGTCTCGCAGTACTATCAGACCCGTGGCATCCAGACCATTGGCGTGGACGACATCTACCTTGGCAACGGTGTTTCCGAGCTCATCACCCTGTCGCTGAATGCGCTATTGAACAACGGCGACGAGATCCTGATCCCCGCCCCTGACTACCCGCTGTGGACCGCATCGGTTTCGCTGGCCGGTGGCACCCCGGTGCACTACCTGAATACCGAGGAAGAGGGATGGCTTCCCGACCTGGAAGACATGGAAGCCAAGATCACCGATCGCACCAAGGGCATCGTGGTCATCAACCCGAACAACCCCACCGGTGCCGTCTATCCGAAGGAAACCCTTGAAGGGATTCTGGAACTGGCGCGCAAGCATGGTCTGATTGTCTACTCGGATGAGATCTACGAAAAGATCCTCTACGAAGACGCAGTGCACATCAACACCGCTTCGCTAGCCGATGACGTGCTGATCCTGACCTTCTCCGGATTGTCCAAGGCGTACCGCGTATGTGGTTTCCGCGCAGGCTGGATGGCCATCTCCGGCCCCAAGCACCAGGCCGCGGACTACATCGAGGGCATCAACCTGCTGACCAATATGCGCTTATGTGCCAACGTGCCAGCGCAGCATGCGATTCAGACGGCGTTGGGCGGATACCAGTCCATCAACGACTTGATCCTGCCCGGCGGACGCCTGCTGGAACAGCGCGATGCGGCCTATGACCTGCTCTCGGCCATCCCAGGAGTCTCGGTGCAGAAGGCCAAGGGCTCGCTGTACATGTTCCCGAAACTGGATCCAGAAGTGTATCCGATGCACGACGACGAGGTTTTCGCCTTGGAACTGCTCAAGGCGCAGAAAATCCTGATTACCCAGGGCACCGCCTTCAACTGGGTGCGTCCCGACCATTTCCGGCTGGTGACCCTGCCTAGCGTGCGGGACTTGACCGACGCTGTGGGACGGATCGGACAGTTCTTGGAGGACTGGCGCGCCCGCGCATAGAAGCAACGGAAAACACCATCGCACAACGGCCATTAATTGTGGTCGTGCGATGGTGTTTTCTTTTGTCCAAATTCATCTGTGGAACCCTTCCGAGCCAGTTGGCTGATCCAGAACTCTCGGCTTGCCGGGCGATCAATTCTTGAAAAGACTCACCGTTCCAATTCAATCTTCGAGACACCGCGGGCTAATGCCAGTACGCTGGCAAATATCCAGATTCACGGTAGTGAAGACCGAAGAAGGAGCCTGCCTTGAGCACATACCCCGCGAACCTGCTCGAAGCCCTGCGTGCCGAGCCGGGCCTGAAACTTTCACAAAGGGCAACCAAGGATCCCGGGTGGTGGCCCGACGATGCGCCACAGAACAAGAAGGCAGCGCAACAGCGCATGGAAGAGATCGCCCAGCCGCTCTCGGATCTCCAGGAACGGCTCTTCGCGGCATCGGTTCAGGGACAGGCCGCGCCTTCGGTGCTGCTGGTTCTCCAGGGCATGGATACCTCGGGCAAGGGCGGCATTGTGCGCCACGTGATGGGCATGCTGGATCCCCAAGGTGTGGAGCACCATGCGTTCAAGGCTCCCACGCCCGAGGAATCCGCCCATGATTTCTTGTGGCGCATCACCAAGCGCTTGCCAGGCAGGGGAATGGTTGGAGTCTTTGACCGCTCCCACTATGAGGACGTCTTGATCGCTCGTGTCAAGCAGCTGGCCAGCCCGGACATCCTTGATTCTCGCTATATGAAAATCGTGGACTTTGAGAAGCAATTGGCACAGCAGAACATCCACCCGATCAAGGTCATGCTGCATATCAGCAAGGAGGAGCAGTACGAGCGCCTGGCTGAACGCCTGGAACGCCCGGACAAGCATTGGAAGTACTCGCCCGGGGATATCGATGACCGCTTGCTGTGGGAGGACTACCAGCAGGCCTACGAGATCGCCATCAACCGGACCGATAATTCTGCAGCCCCATGGCAGGTAGTTCCTGCGGATCAGAAATGGCGGGCGCGGCTGTGCGTTGCGGAGCTGCTGTTGGACACGCTGCAGCAAATTACCGTGCCATGGCCAGCAGCCGACTTCGATGTGGCCGCTGAAAAAGCCCGGCTGGAAGCCACCAGGTAGCCTTCAGCCAATCAGGATTATTCCGAGTCTGCGCCGACCTGCTTGGCGCGGGCCTGCTCCAGGCGCTGCGAAACTCCATTGAGCCAATTTTCGCAGTGGGCGGCAAGGGCTTCGCCGCGTTCCCACAAAGCCAGTGAAGCCTCCAGGGCCACGCCGCCGGTCTCCAGCTGGTTGACCACGGTGAGCAGTTCTTCGCGGGCTTGCTCGTAGGAGAGCTTGGCAATATCTTCAGGGATTTGTGCAGTCATGATGGCTCCAGGGTAGTTCGCGTTGGTTCGAGTTAGCGTGCGGCGTCGCCGGCAGGCAGGGATTCGGTGGTTTGCGCCGCCAATTGGCCCGATGCCAGCCGAATGAAGATTTCGGTGTTGACCGGAGCGTTGGCGGCTTCACGCACAATGCTGCCGTCGGCCAACTGGGTGACCGAATAGCCGCGGTCCAAGGTCTGTTGCGGGGAGAGGGCGCGAACCTGCGATTTCAGATGGGTAATCTCGTCGCGGGCACGCTGCACCCGGTAGTGCAATAGGTCGCTGGAACGCTGCCGATAGCGGGCCAGGTCCTCGGCACGGCTGGTCACCATGACCTGCGGGTTGGCCAGCACCGGACGTTCACGGACGGCGGCCAGCAATTGGGCCTCGCGCTCCAGCAAATTGTTGATGGAACGCTCAAGGCGGTTGCGTGCCAACTGCAATCCGCTGAATTCCTCATTGAGATCCGGAACGATGCGCTTGGCCGCGTCCGTCGGGGTTGAGGCGCGCAAGTCCGCCACGTCGTCGAGGATCGGCCGATCAGCCTCGTGGCCAATGGCCGAGACCACCGGGGTCTGCGCGGCGAAGACCGCGCGGACCAGCTCCTCATTGGAAAACGGCAGAAGGTCTTCCAAAGCGCCGCCGCCGCGGGCAATGACGATCACATCAACCTCTGGATCAGCATCGAGTTCCTTGAGCGCCGCCATGACCTGGGTGGCAGCGTCCACACCCTGCACTGCGGTATTGATGACCCTGAACTGTGCCGAGGGCCAGCGCAGCGTGGCATTGCGCAGCACATCCTTTTCGGCATCCGAGTCGCGTCCGGTGATCAAGCCGATGCGTCCTGGAAGCACCGGGAGCGCCCGCTTGTGGCCCGGGTCGAAAAGGCCTTCGGCGCCCAGTGCTTGGCGTAGCCGCTCCAGGCGCACCAATAGCTCGCCCAGGCCGACCGGCCGCAGGTCGGTGGCGTTCAGCGAAAGGCGCCCGGTCTTGGCATAAAAGCTTGGCTTGACGCGGGCAACGACGCGGGAGCCAACCTGTGGCGTGGTCTCCAGCTTGCGCATGACCGAGGACCAGATGGTCACCGAAAACGAATTGTCTGCATCGACATCGCGCAGGGTCAGGTAGGCATGCCCGTTGCGCACATTGGCTTCCAGAAGCTGCCCTTCAACCCAGGCGAAGGGGGAGTTCTCAATATGGATTTTGAGCTTTTCCGAAAGGACTCGCAACGGCCAAGGATTATCCGCCGTGGTCTGCCCTGCCGTGCTTGGCAAGCTCGCTGCTGTTTGGGGCTCCATCCGGGCCGCTCCTTGGGAATCGAAACGTTGCACCAGCCTGCGCGTTGCTGCTGCACAAGTGAGACTACCGCATGAGGCCGACGGTTCAGCGGATTAGGGGCAGGGGTGAGGGCGCCAGCAAAGTGGAGCATTGGTGACAAAACGGGTGAATTTTGTGGTCGTTGCCCTGGTGGCCACGGGTCGCAAGGAGTATTTCCAACAATTTGGTCAAGCCTTGGCCTTGCTATTGCCCGGTGCCCATCGCACGCGGACACTGTTGAGCATTGGGGAACAACTTCATAAGGACGCAGTCAACATGCTTGGGGAAAATTTTCATGGCCTTGCCACTCGCTCGCTCGGAGCCCTCGCGCTCGCTGCTGGCCTCATCGCCGGTTCTATTCCGTTGGCTGCGGCGGCCACTCCGGCAAGCAGCGTAGCGCCCGTGGCGCGAGCGGCTAGCGTCACGGTGGCCAGCGAATTGTCCATCGACCTGCCTGCCCGGGTCCGAACCACGGCAAATCTGAACCTGCGCACCGGGCCGTCCACCGCCTATTCCGTGCTGCTGAGCGTTCCCAAAGGCACCTCCGTGCCGGTCCTGGGGCGGGCCTCCAGCGGCTGGTACAAGGTCAGCTATTCCGGGCGCACCGGGTATGTCAGCGACTACTACGTGGTCGCGGCCAATGTGCGAACTCTCGACAGCTTGAATCTGCGCACCGGCACCTCGACCAGCTACCGGATCCTGATCACCATCCCGAAAGGAACCACGGTTCCCGCCTACGCGCGGGCCTCCAATGGCTGGTACAAGGTGAGCTATGGCGGATATACCGGCTGGGTCAGCGGCACTTATGTGACCACCTATCCCAAGCCGCCGTCGGCTCCGCTGTATAGCGGCCCGAACCGGACCTCGCGAGTCGTGCTGACCTTTGATGACTGCCCGCGCACCCTGAACGAGTACAAGGCGGCCATCGACTATGCCGCCAGCGCCAATATCGGCCTGGTGCTCGCTCCCACGGGTGATTGCATTGCCTCCTACAAATCCCGCTACGGGGTGGACCTGCCCAGCCTGGCCCGGGCCAAGGGCCAATGGGTTATCAACCATTCGATCAGCCACCCCGATCTGCGCCCGCTCAGTTGCCAACAGGCCGGGGCTCAATTGAGCGGCACCGGCGTGCACACCAACTTCGGGCGCCCGCCCTACGGTGCCGTGGATGGATCGGTGCGCTGCGGCTACGACAGCCGCGGCATGGCCATGTGGATCTGGACGAGGGATACCGAGGACTGGGACGTGAAATCCAAGTCGATCACCATTTCCCGCGCTTCCGCAGCGGTTGCTGGCGACACCGTCTTGATGCACATGCAGTGGTACGGGTTCTCACCGGATTCGCTGCGCCAGATCAAAGCCAATTTGGCTAACCGCGGCATCGGGGTTTGCCGTGCCTACCGGGGATCGGATGGCGCTGGATCGATCGTGCGCACCAGCGTGAAGCTGCCCAGCTCGCTGCCTTGCTGAGCGGGCAGGGGGAGCGTGGAGGCAGAACTCACAGCCGGCAGATGGTGGCGCGCATCATATGAGCATGGGCTAACTTGCATGCAGTTCGTAGACTAGAGATATGGCTACTTCCACTTCCATCCCGGTATCGCTGCCAGTTCCACGGATCCCGCGCGTTCGCCGCACCCCGGCCGAGATCGCCGCTGCGTCCCCGCAGGTTTCCGAGCGCAAGGTCCTGCTTGCGGCCCCGCGCGGCTACTGCGCCGGCGTGGATCGCGCCGTGGTGGCTGTCGAGAAGGCCCTGGAGCACTACGGGCCTCCGGTGTACGTGCGCAAGCAGATCGTGCACAACCTCCATGTGGTTTCCGAATTGGAGTCCCGCGGAGCGATCTTCGTGGAGGAAAACGAGGAAGTTCCCGAGGGCGCCCTGGTGGTCTTCTCTGCCCACGGCGTCTCTCCAGCGGTGGTCCAGTCCGCCGCGGACCGCAACCTGCAGACCATCGACGCCACCTGCCCGCTGGTCACCAAGGTGCACCGCGAGGCCGTGCGCTTCGCCAAGAACGACTACGAGATCCTGCTGATCGGCCATGAAGGCCACGAGGAGGTCGAGGGCACCTACGGGGAAGCTCCGGAGGTCACCACCATCGTGAACAATCCGGAAGAAGCCGACACCGTGCAGGTGAAGGATCCGGACAAGCTGATCTGGCTTTCGCAGACCACCTTGAGCGTGGACGAGACCATGGAGATCGTGCGCCGGCTGCGCAAGCGCTTCCCGAATCTGCAGGATCCGCCCAGCGATGACATCTGCTACGCCACCACCAACCGCCAGGCCGCGATCAAGAACATCGCCCCGCAGGCCGACCTGGTGATCGTGGTCGGCTCGGCCAATTCCTCGAACTCGGTGCGCCTGGTCGAGGTGGCCCTGGATCACGGGGCCAAGGCCGCCTACCGCGTGGACTTCGCCAACGAAGTGGACGAGTCCTGGTTCGAGGGCGTTTCCACCGTGGGCGTGACCTCCGGAGCCTCGGTGCCCGAGGTGCTGGTGCGCGAGGTCGTCTCGCTGCTGGCCGACTACGGATTCACCGACGTGGCCGAGGTGACCACCGCCGAAGAGGACATCATCTTCTCGCTGCCCAAGGAAATCCGCGGCAAGCTCAAGGAAGCCGGCGACGAGGACCGCGCCCTGGGCGGCCGCGGCACCCGCCCGCAGTCCAACTAAAGAATTCCTGCGCCGCAGGCAATTGCGCGCTCATCACTAGCAAAAGGTAGAATTTTCTCCCGTGGCTCTTACTATCGGAATCGTCGGACTGCCCAACGTCGGCAAGTCCACCATGTTCAACGCGCTGACCCGTGCCCAGGTACTGGCAGCCAACTACCCGTTCGCAACCATTGAACCCAATGTGGGTGTCGTGCCGTTGCCAGATTCGCGCCTGAAGGTGCTCGCCGGGATCTTCGGTTCCGAGCGCATCCTGCCAGCCACCGTATCCTTCGTGGATATCGCTGGCATCGTCAAGGGCGCTTCCGAGGGCGAGGGCCTGGGCAACAAGTTCCTGGCCACCATCCGCGAAGCTGACGCGATCTGCCAGGTCACCCGCGCATTCGTCAATGACGACGTCATCCACGTGAACGGCAAGGTGGACCCGGCTTCGGATATCGAGACCATCGCTACCGAGCTGATCCTTGCCGACCTGCAGACCATCGAGAACCAGCTGCCACGCCTTGAGAAGGAATTGCGCAGCAAGAAGATCGAGAAGTCCTTCCTGGATGCAGTGCTCAACGCGCAGAAGGTGCTTGAAGAGGGCATCACCCTGTTCGCCGCTGGCAAGACCAAGGGCATCGATCTTGAAGAGCTCGCTCCAATGCAGCTGATGACCACCAAGCCATTCATCTACGTGTTCAACACCGATGAGGCCGGGCTGGCCGACACCGAGATGCAGGCCAAGCTCTCCGAGCTGGTGGCACCTGCCGAGGCGATTTTCCTGGACGCCCAGTTCGAATCCGAGCTGGCCGAGCTGGAAGAAGACGAAGCTGCCGAGATGATGGAAGATGCCGGCATCGAAGAGTCCGGCCTGGACAAGCTGGCTCGCGTTGGCTACGACACCTTGGGCCTGCAGTCCTACCTGACCGCTGGTCCAAAGGAAACCCGTGCGTGGACCATCCGCCGCGGCGCGACCGCTCCGGAAGCCGCCGGCGTGATCCACACCGACTTCCAGCGTGGCTTCATCAAGGCCGAGGTTGTGGCCTTTGATGATCTGGTGGAGCTGGGCTCCATCGCCAACGCCAAGTCCGCTGGCAAGGCCCGCATCGAAGGCAAGGACTACATCATGAAGGACGGCGACGTTGTGGAGTTCCGGCACGGAATAACCTCTGCGTCCCAAGGCAAGAAGTGATGCTGCATGGCTAACGAGCGCATCACGGAGGACCTCGTGGAGTCCCATCTCCGTGACCTTGGCTACTACGATGACCACGACGCTATCGTTGTAGAGAAGCAGCAGTCGGTGGTGCAGGAGATTCGCAAGGGTTTGTCCAAGGCGTCCAAGACGGGCAAGGGCAAAGCCGCCGGCTACCCCGAGTTCATCATCACCGCTCCTGGCACCCCGGACATGGTGGTGCTCGTCGAGTGCAAGGCCGACATCAAGCATCACGAGTCCGCAGATCGCGACCACCCGAGAGACTACGCGGTCGACGGAGTTCTCCACTACGCCCGGTACCTTTCGTCGTCGTACACCGTGATCTCGATCGCCGTCTCGGGCACCGCGCGGACGAATGCCTGGTCGTTCTTCGTTACCCCGAAGGGGTCCTCGCAAGAGCAGGATCTTGTCTCTCCCACCGGCGCGCCGGTCACCACCATGATCGGGCTGAATGACCTTATCGCGGCCGCGTCCTTTGACCCGCGTGTCCAGCGGCAGCGCGAGCACGACTTAATCGCGTTCTCGATGGAGATGCACGAGTTCATGCGCGACGAGGCCGAGCTCGAGGAGAAAGAGAAACCGCTCGCTGTCGCCGGCACGTTGATCGCGCTCAACGATGAGATCTTCGCCAAGACCTACGACTCCTACCCTGCGAGCGAGCTGCCCGAATTTTGGATCCAGTCGATCAAACGCGTGATCCGAGAGGCGAAGCTGCCGGTCGCGAAGCTCGAGAACATGACGCAGCCGTTCACCGGCATCCAGGTGCACCCGGAGCTGCGCAAGCCGACTAAGGGCTATCCGAAGGGCTTGTTGAACGAGATCGTCACGATGCTCGCGGACAAGGTCATGCCGTTCTTGACGATTTACCATGACTTCGATGTTGTGGGCGCGTTCTACGGCGAGTTCCTGAAGTACACGGGCGGCGATGGCAAAGGTCTCGGCATCGTCCTTACACCTCGCCACGTCACTGAGCTCTTCGGCCTCATAGCCAACGTAAGCAAGGACGACAAAGTCCTCGACATCTGTGCCGGCACCGGCGGGTTCCTGATCTCGGCGATGATGCAGATGATCAAGAGCGCGACGACGGAAGCCGACGTCGCCGACATCAAGCAGAACCGACTGATCGGCGTCGAACAGAACCCTAGCATGTATGCGCTTGGTGCGTCGAACATGATCTTGCGCGGCGACGGGAAGGCGAACCTCTACCAGGGCTCTTGCTTCGACACCGCGATCGCCAGAGGCGTGAAGGCGCACAATGCTAACGTGGGGATGGTCAACCCGCCCTATGCGAAGACGAAAGAAGATTTGCACGAGCTGCGCTTCGTCGAGCAAATGCTCGACAACCTCGAGAAGGGAGGCACCGGGATCGCGATCGTGCCGGTCTCCTGCGCCACCTCCCCGAGTGTCCACAAGGGTAATCTGTTGAAGAAGCACACGCTCGAAGCCGTTATGTCGATGCCGCCGGAACTGTTCTACCCAGTCGGCGTAATTACTTGCATCATGGTGTTCACCGCAGGTGTGCCGCATGCCAAGTCGGACAGAAAGACTTGGTTCGGATATTGGCGCGACGACACTTTCGTCAAGGTCAAGAACCTCGGCCGTGTCGACAGGAACAACACTTGGCTTGATGTTCGTGACAAGTGGATTGAGATGTATCGCAACCGCGAGGTCAAGCCTGGCCAGGCTGTTACGCAGCGAGTGGGAGCGAAGGATGAGTGGGTTGCAGAGGCCTACATGGAAACCGATTACTCTTCCTTGACCCGAGAGTCGTTCGAGGGCGCGCTGAAAGACTATGCGCTCTTTATCCTGAAAAGCTCAGACGTCATGGGAAGGCGGGACTGAGATGCAGCGGCTGGATGACCTCTTCGACCTCCGCTACGGTCAATCGCTTGAACTGAACGCACTGAAACAGGTCGCTCCACCCCGGGGCGTCAACTTCGTCTCAAGGGCAATGCGTAACAATGGTGTCACTGCCCGTGTGAGCACCACTGCGGACCCGGGGCCGACGGGCGCGATCACGGTCGCCCTAGGCGGCAACGGTGTTCTTTCGTCCTTCGTGCAGCCAGAGCCATTCGTCTGCGGTCGGGACGTGATGATCCTGACGCCCAAGGACCCGACGATGTCCCTTGCGGAGAAACTCTGGTGGTGCCGATGCATCTGGCAGAACAAGTATCGGTTCTCGTACGGTCGCCAGGCGAACAGAACCCTGGGATCGCTTATCGTTCCGAGCGAAGTGCCGAACTGGGTCCACGAAACTCCGATTCCGTCACTCGCCTGGGCCGACGTATCAAACTTTGGACTGGTGACCGGGATCTACCCTGGTTCCTATGACGACCTGGTACCTATTACGGCGCACTTCGATATCGAGTATGGCCACGCGCTGTCGTTGAGTCGACTCGTACAGGTCGAAGCGCCCAGGGGAGTCAACTTCGTGAGTCGCAAGACGAAAGATAACGGCATCGCCAGCCGCGTCCTCATACCTGAGGGAATAACTCCGGCTCCAGCGCAGACGCTCTCGGTAGCGCTGGGAGCAACTCCGCTCGCTACGTTCTTCCACAGCGAACCGTACCTCACCGGTTACCATGTCGCAGTGCTGCGTCCGAAGACGGAGATGTCTGTTGGGGAACTTCTTTGGTGGAAAATCGCCATTGAGGCTAATAAATACCGGTATTCCTACGGTCGCCAAGCGAATAGAACATTGTCCTCCCTCCTGGTGCCAGCGGCCCCGCCCGCGTTCGTGTCTGACATTTTGAAAGACCGAGATGGGGTTGCGGCCTCAGTCGCTTGACCTGATGAGCTACCTGCCGACTGCGTGGTCGTACTCGACCCTCAAGGAGATTGCCGCGGTTCTCGCGGACACTGCCGATGGACTCACTGGTCGCGAGATCGGTGATTTGCTGGTCCGCCTTCGGATGGAGGACCCGCTGCCCACCGCGACGAAGCGCGACAGACTAGCGGAGTCGTTCGTCGCTGCGCAGAATCGCTACCAGAGCGCCAAACGCGTCATCACGTTTATCGTCGCGGCGATGGAGCCGGTTCGCTATCGCGATCGGCCGGACCTCTTCACGCTCCGCCAGGATCGTCTCAATGAACGCTTGGCGTTCGTCGGGCTCCATGTGAACGACGACGGCAAGGTGGCGACCGGGGCTGTCGCACATACTCTTGACGAGGCGAGCAGGGTGGCGACTTCGATCCGTGATGAGTTGGATCGCCGTAGGTGCCATCCTGAAGTGCTCAAATACTGCTCGGTCGAGATCCTGAAGAAGGCGCATTTCCATGCCTGTCTCGAAGCCACCAAGAGCATCTTCGACAAGCTTCGGAGTCTTTCTGGCTTATCTGGAGACGGAGCGGGGCTTGTAGATGCTGTCCTCTCACTCGGCAAGTCCGGTGTTCCGCTGCTGGCTATCAACTCTCTGCAGACGCAAACCGAGCGAGATGAGCAAACAGGGCTTGCGAATCTCCTCAAGGGGTTGAATGGGCTCTACCGAAATCCAACTGCGCATGATCCCCGGTTGCGTCGGTCGATCGGCGAGGAGGAGGTCCTCGAGGTATTGACCATGGTGTCCATGGTCCATCGTCGTCTAGACAATGCGATGTCAAATCATGATTAGCGCACAGAACAGCGCGGAGTTCCGGCGTAGAGCAACCTCTGCATCTGGCAACACGAAGTAGCCGCTGCGGGTGCATGGTTAGTCCGTGGAACCGATCGCGCTGATCGCGCCGTTGATAAACGTGGCACCGAAGGTTGCGAATGTCTTGCGCCCTACCGCGCAGGTCGAGCTGCGGCACGAGAGGGCGGAATACCGGCAGGAGGAGCACCGCGTCGTTGACGGACATCGTCTGGTCATTGCGGTCGAGAGTCGGGACCGGGGGTTCACCATCAAAATCAGTCCATCTGGCCAACCGGGGAAAGCACCACGAACGCCTCCGCGTTCTTGTCACGACGACCGACGGCAAGAAGTCGTCCCGCATGGAACCGAACCACTGCGCCGAGTTCGTCATTGAAGAGGTAGTCATGGCGGGTGCCGGGGCGACCATGCCGTATCCGTGTCTCCGCGGCCCGTTTGTGGCAGAGGTTGAAATCGCCGACAGTAGTACCATCGTCAAGCAGTTCCATCTTCCAACCTAACGCACGCGCTAGTCAGGGTATAGCTGGCAGCTTGGCATACCCACGATATGAATCATCTCGAGTTAAGCTCGTGTACGTGACTTCTGAACCCCGCCGCGCAGCTCTGTACGCCCGCCAGTCCAAAGCCGACCCTGATGGCATCGACCGGCAGCTGCCGCGCATCAGGAAGCTGGCGAACGAGCGTGGCTGGGTCATCGTGGACGAGTACGTCGACGATGGCCTCTCCGCATCCAAGAGCCGCGGTCCGGGCTCGAACTGGGCGCGGATGCTCGCCGACGCCGATGCCGGCAAGATCGACACCGTCATCGGTGTTGACTTGGACCGCCTCCTGCGCAGTCTCCAGGACTTGCTCGTGCTCATTGAGCACAACCTCATGGCGGTGACGGTCAGTGGCGACATCGACCTGTCGACCGCCGATGGAGAGTTCCGCGCGACGATGCTGGCTGCCATTGCCCGCTTCGAAGTGCGGCGCAAGGCCGAGCGCCAGTCGCGGGCGCAGCTGCAGCGGGCCATGCAGGGCCGTGCTCCCAAGGGCGTGCGCCCACTGGGGTATGCCACCAACGGCGATCTGATCGAGGACGAGGCAGCAGCGGTCCATGAGATCTTCCGCCTGTTCGCCATCAGTGATGGGCCTTCTATCGCGTCGATCGCCAAGGGGCTGTCCGGCCTCGAAGCCGACTACATCCCGGCCTCGCTGCCGCACCTGCCCAAGCGCAACAGGACGCTGGCGATCGAGCGCAACGTGCGCAGGACAGCTAACGGCGAGGATCCGGCACCCGTGCCATCCGATGGCCCATGGGACTCTTCGACGGTGCTCGGCATCCTGCGCAATCCCCGCTACGCCGGCTACTCGGTATACACCGATCGCAATGCTCGCGCCGAGAACAAGCGCAGGACCTGGTACGCCCAGATCGTGCGCGACGAGGACGGGGATCCCATTGCAGGGCAGTGGACCCCCATCGTTGAGCCCGATGTGTGGTGGACGGTCCAAGAGCGCCTGAATGCGCCCGAGAGGGTCACCAACCGAACCGGCTCGACTGCTCGCAAGCACATCGGCTCGGGTCTCTTCCTCTGCGGCATCTGCGAGAAGCCGGTCAAGGCCCACAGCCAGCGCTACCGCTGCGAGGGCCACATCATGCGTTCAAGGGAGCAGATCGACCAGTTCGTTTTGGCTGTCGTCCGCGAGCGACTGGGTCGTCCTGACCTGGTCGACACGATCCCGAGCCTTGATGAACCTCGGCTCCAGGCGATCAGGGCTGAAATCGGCATCCATGAGGGTAGAATCAAGCGTGCCCAGAATGACTACGACAACGAGCTGATCGAGGGCCACGATCTCAAGCGCACCAGGGACAGAGAGCTCACCAAGATCGCTGCGCTGGAGAAGGAGCGCCGCAACTTGACGATCACCACGGATCTCGGGGGAGTACTGGATGCCAAGAGCCCAGTGAAGGCGTTCGACGATGCCGATCTGATGATCAAGCGCCGGGTCATCGACTTCTTCATGACGGTGAAGCTGCATCCGCATCCGCGGGGCAAGAAGACCTTCGATCCCACAACGGTGGAGATCACTCCCAGAGCAGTGCCGGGCACTGCTGCGGATCGCTGAGAATCAGGAGTCTCGGGGCACGGCAGTTGCCGCTGCACCCGTGGCTGACGTATTGCAGTGGTAACGCTCGACTATGGAGTCTTGTTAGCTATCGAGACGGAACTCAATCGGGCGGCTAAAGGCTATATAGGCGGAAGTTGAATCGGCTGGAGAATGTGATCGCTGATTCGAAAAAAATATGAGGGTCCATTCTGATAAGTGCTGTCATGGCAAAAGCGTGCGAGAAACCTTGAAGTGCAAATCGAATGTCGCTATAAAGCAATGCCTAATCAGAAGCAGTAATTCAATTGTTACGGACAACATACTCAATATGTCGAGAACTTCTTGGGTTTCTTGGCTCCCGACGCCTTTTAATTCTATTCTCAGGATTATTCAACGGGTTTCCCAGTTGATGGTTGGGCCATTCTTCTCTTGAATTGCTTGTCGGAGCGCTAATTGCGCCGTATGCCTCGCTTTGCCGCTCATGCCATTTCCTTGTCATTTTGCGCGCTCGGCAGGCTCCATTTTCCTTACAAACTTGCACTGGAGGTGCAACCATGAAGAAACTCTATGCCTTGTCGGGTCTCGCTATCTCAGGTCTGCTCGTGATCGGATCTGCCTTGCCCGCAACAGCAGCAACTGGCCCAGATGCTCTCAACCAGCTGTCCAAGCTGAATCCCGGTATCTCGACTTCCGAGTTGAAGTCCTCGCTCAGTGACTACGCCAAGAGCGAGAAAATAAGCTTGGATCAAGCGATCCAACGCGCTCTCTCGGAGAGCAAGGAGTCGGCAAAGGACGCAGCCAGCGCAGGCGGTACGGACGGACTGGCATCTGCCGCAAGCAAAGGCGGGGGAAGCAGCTCTGGTGTCTATCTGAAGAGCGCATCGCGCAAAGGCGACATCTTTGTGTCGCCGGCAGCCACAGGCTTTGTGCAGCATGGCCACACGGGCATCTACTACACGACCGGCACCATCGTAGAAGCCCCGGGTACGAAAAAGCGTAGCCGCTCCATCGGAGCGAGCAACTACAAGGTCGCCAGAGGAGCGGTGAAGCAATACATTAAGACGACTTCTACGCAGAGAGGCAAGGCTGCCAACCACGCCTACAACAAATTGCGCGGCAAGGACTACAACACGAATTTCGCATTCAACAAGTCCACCACTGGTTCCAAGATGAATTGCTCGCAATTGGTGTGGGCTGCATACAAGGCCGCAACGGGCATTGATCTAGATGGCAACGGCGGACCAGGTGTTTATCCGTACAACATCAAGGATTCCTCCAAAACCACCACTTACAAGACTCTTTAGCTTCCATTGACGTAGCTCGTTCAGGCCGACCCATTTAATTGGGCCGGCCTGAACTCAGTAGATCGGAAATATGAACATGCGACGTATGAAACATGCGCTTATTGCGCTGGGCGCACTTCCCGTGGTCCTCACAGCTTGCAGCGGCACGACACAGGCCGCTCTTTCGGTACCTGAGAGCATCGGAGACGCGGAGTATGCCCTGTACTTCAGTGCGCCCAGCACGGAGCTCGACCAGGAGAACCAATACGGGAAGGTCGTTCTAGTCGACGCTGATGGTTCATTGTCAGCAATCCCCACATTGGGGATGGATTACGGGGCAATGGCCTGGACTGAGAAAGCCTTGGTCTTCAGTGACATGAGAAACGATTACCTCCTTGATCAGAGCGGCCTCCAGAGCATTCCGAGCGAGAAGACTGATAGCCAGTACGCCATGCTGGCTACCGGCCCCGAGTCGGTGGTTGGCATCTACAACTTCGGGTTCTCTGATGAGGGCGGCTACGGCACTCAAATCGTGACAACCACCGGTGGTGAGAGCTCCCTGAACGAGGTCGAGGGCGGGTACTACGTCACTGCCAATTGCGGGGGAAAGATCTTCGGCGCTGGGCGCGCGACGGGTCGCTACTCGAAGACAGGGGATCCTGAGACCGAACCGGTCATGTTCAACCAGATCACAGGTACGCCAGACGGCAAGGAGAAACAAGTCGGTCTGAACGAGAAAGCCCGTGACAATGCGATCGTTCCGGACGCGCCGTGCGTGGACGGAAAGGTCTACTATATCTCCGACTCGGTCGGAGGCGGGCTCGAAGACCCCATGAAACCTGTCCTTTCGATCTGGGACACCGACACTGGCAAGTACACGGAAGTCCCCATGCGCGCTGACGTGCTTGGCAAGCCGTTGATGAGCCACGAAGACGCTGGATATCCGCAAATGACCGCCGAGTCCATCCGAGATGGCAAGCTGGAATGGTTCGGCGTGGGCAACTCGATCATGTCCACGGACCTCACAACTGGCGCTACTAAGAAGAAATTCGAGGTGGCCGGCTATACCGATGACTCCGTGAGGTCCAGGGCCATCTTCCACGGGGACGAGGTCGTTCAGTTGGTTGAGCCCTACGACGACGGGAAGTACGAGATTGTCCGTTATGACCGCCGGACCGGGCAGGAGCTGGGCCGCACGACAATCGACGACGACGTTGCGGACGTGCACGGGGGATTGTTCCTTAGGGGTTTCGCGCTAAAGCCGTAACCAGCTTCTCAGCGTAGGGATCGATGGAAGGTCGAGTGGGCGCGATCTGGCGCGCCCGCAGGCTTGAGGTTCAAGGTCTTGGGTCTGTGAATAGATTGGTTCCTGGACTCATGCGCTAGGTGGTTGCGAATCGAGACGTTGTATCCGTAGTGATGCGCCACACGCAAGTTTCCCGCTAGGAGGCCGCCTCTTTATTGCATTTTCATGAATTGCACAGTGGCGTAAAGGTTACTATTTAAGATATGTTTGGCTCGTACATCAACCGAAATGAAATTTGGGGTTATGAGCGAGCAGGACAATCTGTCGACTCCGCCGGAAGCGAATCCTTCGGCAAAGGACCAGTCGATTAGGCAGATGTCGGATGGCGCGAAGCAGATCGCGCACGGGGCGAAAGCGATGTTCGAGGGCCATGTGGCCCCTGCAACTCGGCGCACAGCTCGTACCGTCAAGCAGGCGCTCGCCGAGCAGAAGGACGGCCAGAAGCCAGGTGTCCAAGGATGGGTGAGCTGGGCACCCTTCGCGCTGCCAGTTACCGGGTTCCTCGGAATCTTCAGCCTGTTCTTGCCCATGGTCACCGGCTATGGACGGTCTCTGAACTTCTTCTCCCGAAGCGAGAGTCGAGGAGAAGGCATCTTCCTGATAGTGGCCTTCTTGCTGGTTATTGCCTCGTCGATCTACTTCCTGGCCAGCAAGACCAAGCGCTCCTGCATTCTCGCCGGAACAATCGGCGGCATAGGGGGTTTGATCGGATGCATCGATGGCTTCGGGAACATGGCGATCATCTCGGATGGATACGGATCCGTGGGTGCCGGCGCAGTCCTGTTGTCCATGTTGTCCACCGTCATCCTCGTTGCTTCGATCCTCGCTCTCTTGGGGTTGCGCAAATCGGCCACTGATTCGTCGCTGGCTGCGTAATCGACCACTGGCTCCCTATCGAAAGTGGGCAATCCACGCATGAAACTTGACCTTGGACGATCCACGAAGAAGAAGTCCGTTGGCTTCTCGGCGCTGGCCTTCGGAACACTGATGGTTCTGACTGGTTGCGGCGGTTCCGGCAGCGATGCCCAAGCCGAGGAACCCCAGACCCAGGTCTTCTACCAGATGAACATGCACGGCACCGGCGACGTCCCCGATCGCCAGCTCGTGATCGACGGAAGCTCTGTCGCGGTCTACAGCTTCAAATGTGATGGTGACACCGCGTCCCTCTACAAGGACGGCGGATGGCGCGGATCGCTGAGCGTCGATGGCAACCAGATCATCTGGACCGAGAGCGAGTCCGGCACCGACAACGTCGTCTTCGCGGCCGACGGCAGCTCCATCCAGCTCAAGAACCAGCCCTGGAAGGCCATGCCCGAGAACGAGGCCTTCGACGCGGCCTGCAGCTGACCGATGGGCCGGAAGGTCGCGCTCTCACGGACTGTCGAGACCGTGGATGGGGAGTGCCACGCCGGTTGATAGATAGCTCTGCCTGTCAGACCTCCTGCTGCTCTTTGGGGCGGCAGGAGGTCTTGCTTTTTAACTCAATCTTCCGAGCCGAGCCATCGGCTCCGGGATCCTCCTCGATCGACTGAAACCCTTCCTGGAGAGGACGGCATCATGCCTGAAGAGAACAAGCCCAGCGTCTGGATCGGCTGCCTGGCTTGCTACAACGAGGGTCGCCTAATAGGCGAGTGGTACGACTTGGACGAGGCAACGGCAGTTACGATTCAGGGCCTGCATGACGCAGTGCGCCGCCCCGTAGGCGACCACGAGGAACTATGGGTCTTTGACCAAGAGAACCTGCCCATCGAAGGCGAGTGCTCGCCCCTTGATGTGGTTCCGTGGGCCGAGGCGTACGAGCGCCTGGGCAACGATCTCTGGTCTGCGTTCTGCGCTTGGGAGCACTCCGGCGAGAACAGTTCCGAGGACGGAGGTCTCGAAGCATTCCAAGACCAGTACGCGGGGCGCTGGGACTCGTTCGACGACTACGCCAGGGAGCTGGTTGATGGCATCGCCTTGCTTGATGGAGTGAACGAAGAAGTACGCCGGTACTTCAACTGGCAGGCCTGGGCCCGCGACCTTGAGCAAGAGCACTCGACGGCCAGTGCGCCAGGCGGCGGGGTGTTCGTCTTCAGATCGGTGTGACCAGGCTGCGATCAGCGCTCAACGAGTCTCGTCTTCACGTGGATCGACTTCGGATGACGTGCGCAGACGACGGCCACCAGATCTGTCAGAGGCACGCCCAGCGCATGGGCGATCCCGTGGAGCGTGCTGATCTTTGCGGCGACGCGGCCGGCCTCGATTTGGATGATCGATTTCCGATGCACTCCAGCAGCTTCGGCGAGGCGGTCGATCGACATGCCCTGCTCCCGTCGGGCGCGTGCGATCTCGATGCCAAGGGCATGGATGTCGGGTACTGGGGCAGGCATGCTTCCACGTTCCCGCAGGCGCGTTCATTGCACAGTAACCTAAACGCGCCTAAGTTTGATAGGTTTGACTCATAGACCAACTAAACTTGGCTCGTTGCGCAGCACGACATGATCACAGGGGAAGCGAACGCATTCGATCAACGAGAGCGATCTCAGTGCTGCTGCAATAGCGAGCTTCCACGCGCCCTGCTCGGAAGAAAGCTGAGGTCCTTTTACGGATGAAGTACGAGTACAAGCAAGTGAAGTACCGGGCCGACAAGGGCAAGTTCGATGGCAACCTCAACCAGATGGCCGAGCAAGGCTGGAAGGTCGAGAGCATGGACCGCATGGACGACGTCTTTCTGGTCACGTACAGCAGGGTCACCGAGCAGAAGCTCGAACATGTCCATTGCGAGGTCAAAGATCTGCAGCGCATCCTTGCAAGGCGCACCCAAGACCGCCTGGTCGCATTCGCATCCGAATCCGGCTGGGCCAACCTCGTCTGGGAGGTGGGCCCGGGGCAGGACTCGCCAACTACCCGGAACACGCCTCCCAAGCTGAACGATCTCCGCTGGTGACAGGCCCGAGGGGTGAGCGATTCAGATCTGGGCCGCAAGCGGCAAGATTGATCCCTTCGAGGAGGACAGATGATCGGCGAGTTCTTCACCATCAACGCGACCAACATCGGCCACGCGGCCATGCGCGCGGCGAGCAGGCCGATCCCACAGGAGGACCCTGCGCAGATGAACCTGTCCTTGCGCAAGACGGATGCAGGTCGCGATGAGATCGTCATCGAGGTGAGCACGTGGCAGGGGTTCTCCCGGGACATCCGTATCAGCCAGGGCAAGATCTGGTCGATCCTCCAGATCAGCGACTCCGAGCGATGCCGCGCCGCGTGCCAGCACTACATCGACGACAGAGCGGAGCATGTGCGCCGAGCAGTGTTCGATGCCCAAGCATGCACGGAGCGCGTCGACGACTCGCACCTGGACGCGGGCAGCGCGTCGTACGGCATCGGCGGCGTAGCAGCTTCCGAGGAGCAGGCTCACGAGTTCGTCATGAGGCCGAGCACGTTCGTTGGCGGCCCCGCCACGTTCGAAAGCGTACTGGCCTACGTCCACGGCTTCGAGGCGGCGTTTGAGATGTCTCAAGGTCGGCAGCCCGTTCTGCACCAGTTCAGCGACCTGATCAAGGAACTCAAGCAGGAGCTGGGCCGTGAGCCCACCGACGACCAGACGGCAGAGGCCATCGGCGCACTGGAGCCGCTCCTGGCGAAACTGTTCACAGCACCAATGCCAACGAGGCTCTCCAAGGCAGTCAACACACCCAACCCGCACGCAACGGAAGAAGATTCAGCATGAGCACGGTAACTGGCGACGTCGTCCACCACCTTTACAACCGGACAGGGGATCTGCTGCCGTACTGCGGTGCGATCCCGGGGCCGGATCACCTCACCGGTGACTGGAATACAGGGCATGACCGCGATGAGCTGCTGCAGTGCCTGAACCTCGGACTGGTCATTTGCATGGCCTGCGCGTCACCGGAGGCACTGAGTGGGTTCACGCCGCTGATCCTCAGCGAGGATGGCTAACCAGCAGAAGTCCACCTGCCTTCGGGCAGGTGGACTTCTGCTTTTGCCAACTCAGTCCTCGCGATGGTCAAGAGGTCGCGTGGGGCCAAGGGATCAGGCGATTCGCAAGTATCTCCTTGGCGAGAGTTCTGCATGCCTTCGGTGTCACGCGACAACAAGGGTCTCAGGAGCTGTATTTCGAAGGTCCTGAGTCAGGATGGTGCGTTCGGGACTCAGCATTGGGCGGAACTTCAATTGGCTTCTCTTCTGGTTCATTGCCGAAACGGTCCAATGCTTTGAAGTAGTCGGTCGTCCAGTGATTCATAAACAAGCCCCGAGCGTCCTCTAGGTGCAACAAGGTGTGGATAGTAGGCCTGGCAAGGATCGAACGGTGCATGGGCTCCAGTGCGTCAACTGCAATTTGGCCGAGGTGCGCAAGCGTCTGGATCTGGCCAGTGGAATGCCCTAGCAGCATTGTGGCCATGCTGCTCAGCGTAGATTCGCCAGGATCCTTCGCCGTACCGAAGTGGACTCCGCCTTCAACGTGGGCGTAGTACCGGACGACGCTCCGGAACGTCAGATGTTTGCCTTGGGCGACGCCGACCACTGTTCTTCTCAGCTCCTCCAGATTCGTGATGGCGTGATCGCCAGGGTCGCCGATCAGCCGCGCATCCCCGAGGCCGAGGTAGCGCTCCAGTCCTTCGTCTGCGAACTTGTCCTCCAGTTCGGTCCAGGGACGGATGCGGAACTCTACAGGCACCTCCGGCCTAGCGACCCTCACTGTCTCTAGAAGCGGCGCGCCATCGAGCAGCAGTTTCCTCAGGAGCGGTGCGATTCCCAGCAACTCGTACCTTGTTCGAGACGACGGATCGTCAATGCGGCAGCGGAGGTCGTCGATCGTCTCGACGAAGAGCCACTCGGCGAGGATCATCTGCTCGCCTATGTCCCGCGCCATCAGCTGGCTTCCTGCTCATCCACGGCCAGAGCAGAATGCACTGTCCCGATTGAGATTCCGACAGCCGAAGCGATCTCCCTAATCGACTCGCCCCTCTCGCGCCGGGAGATGATGACCGCGCGCTTGTCGTCGTCGATCACCCGCGGGCGGCCGCCGACCCTGCCGCGCTTGCGCGCTGCTTCGAGCCCGTTCTTGGTCTTGCGCACGATGTCGCGGCGACGGTCCTCGGCGAGGGCCATGGCCATATCCAGGACGAAGCTCCGCTCGGTGTGCTCGCCCTTGGCGATGCCCTCGATGACCTTGACTGCGATTCCGCGTTCGAACAAGTCCGTGAGCACGACCAGCCCCTCGATCAGGTTTCGGCCGAGGCGATCAACTTCCTGGACGGCGAGCATGTCGCCCTCGCGCATGTAGTCGATCGTGGCGCACAAGCCTGGCCGGTTCTCGACCTTCAAGCTACCGCTTACTTTTTCCTCGAAGACCTTAACGCAGATCGGGTCCAGTGCGTCATGTTGCCGCGCGGTGTCCTGACCCTTCGTGCTGACTCGCACCAATCCCACCAGTGCCATGGCTTGCTCCGTTCATAAAACGTGTTCAATTGCCAATCCCCATGGTACCTGTTATTGAACGAGTTATTGAACGAATTGAGCCACGAAACAAGGTTTCCTCGGGCACTCTTCAGGTGTTCGTCTGATCGACCCTTTTTTGAACGCTTTGCGAGCTACACCAATCTGCAACTGTGAGACTGTTGGTTCGTTTGGCGATTAATTGCAGCATGTCGCCAGCCGTTGCAGGGTATTGCAGATTCTTGGTGGCCGGCACCTTGCGCCCGTATAAGAATTGCTGTGCTCCCTTGGCATGGACAGGAGCGAAATCATTGATAATGACTACTGTTCGGTATTGACTTTGATGACGCTACGGTCCAACGACGAGTACAATAGAACGCCAAAAAGCACGAAGATCGGCCAGAGTAACAAGGGGAGCCATATGCCAAAAGAACTACCCAAGACACCTCCAACTATGCTGCCGATCGGGACTAGTGCCATTGTTAGTGATCGACGAAGAGCAGCTATTCGACCAAGCAATGATTGGTCGACTGTAACGGCTGCGTAGATACTTGCAGAAACATTTGTCACTGTAAGAATTACGCCCCAAACTGCGGTGTGGACGATCAGCAGTCCAACTGCAGCGGAAGGCACCCAAAAGGCAATAAGGGGCATTGCAGCCGAGACAACCTGTCCCAAGCCTCCCCAGAGGTAGAGCTTTCTGACGGAAACACTCTTAGATATTTGGTCAGCAAGGAATGCTGCTGCGATTCCCGATAGCGCCCCGATGGATCCTAATATTCCAAAGAAACCGATTCCTAAGTCAAGAACCTGAATAACGAGTATGGCTTCAACCGCACCCCCGAGGGCCAACCCTGCGTTGCTAAAACAAGACAGCCACGTCATCCCCGCAAGCTGACGATCGTTCACTAAAACCGTCCAACCATCTTTGGCTTGAGTCCAAAACGACTGCTTGGCAGGTAACTCCGCATTTTTCAGTGAATCAGGTTCAGCTGAGCGATGCACTCGATGCGGTTTCCTGATGAACATCGCTCCGATCATTGCAACGATTGAGAACCCAATGACGGCAAGCAGTACTTTATTTGCTCCGATGGAAACTATGCCGAATGCGACCGCCACGGGCCCGGCAAGTGTGGCGACCCGATCCCAAGTTGCGATAGTTGCGATTGCTCGACCAATTTGGCTGTCATTCTGAGACAGCGACGGAACTGTCGACACCTGTGCCGTTTCAGTAGCAACGGTGGCGATTCCCATAAGCGTTGCAAAAACGAGCAATAGTGAGATTGACAGGTATCCACTAACGCTCATGAGCAATAAAGCAGACGTCAATAGAACCTTAGTGACCAATGCCGTTTTGAGAACGCGGACGCCGTCATAGCGGTCTACGAAGATCCCTATAGGAATACCTAGAATCATGAATGAGGCCGTTGTCAGCGCATTGAGCAAACCGATTTGCCAGGCACTAGCGGCCAGTACTGAGACGGCAATAATGTCAGTCCAAGGGTCGAAGGATTGGACGAAAAATGCGTCGGCGGCGTTCGAGAACTTCGCCAGTGTTAGTCGATTGTTCTTCTTGCTCATGAAAACTCAATTCTTGCGGATCGAGAGCCTAAGCCTTGGAGCAGCGAGAATTGATCGTACATAAGGCGAGCGTGATTTCTGTACTACGTCTAGCTCGGCGAAGTGCTCACTCGCCCAAAGGAGCGATCTAGCAAGGATGTTTAGTGCGATGTTCTTCCCTGGGCACGCGCCGGGACCGCTACCAAAAGTTAAAATCCGTGTGGGGGACTGATCAATCCAACGATCAGGCTGGAACTCTTGGCTCTCGCGCCCCCATTCTTCAAAATTTTTATGCGCGACGCTATGCCCCAGAATCACGTCATCTCCTTCAATTACTTGGATCCCGTCCAGATGATGTGATTGTTTTGCGGTACGCGTCAGCCTCCACGCTGTAGGGTACAGACGTTGCAGCTCCAGAACGAATGCTTTAGCTCTTTCTTCGCTGTCAATCCACTGTAGCCATTGAGGATGCAACGCAAGGTAGTAGAGGGAGAATTCGAATGCCACACCCGTAAACGCAACCAGGGACTGAACCAGTCGCAAAAGCAACTCGCTACTTTCAACTGGCGTCAAATCGAGCTGAACGTTTTTAACTACCGACACCAGATCGTGGTGAGGGCCCGAGCTGTCTGCGCGCAGTAGATTTCCCAAATTCACATCTAACTGTTCCCTTTGGAGGCCTTGCAAGCGCCTAAAGCCGCCTTGGACATCGTCGTGAATTGTCTTGCGCGCTATGTAATGTTCAATATATTGACCGTAATCAGCAGAGCGTTGAGGGTCCCATATCTTGTCTTTGTACAGGGCGTACATCATCCAAATACCGTCTGACTGCATCTTCAAAGTTCTTTTTGCTTCAAAGAACGAACTAAGAGAATCAGATACGAGATCGGTAGCAGGACTCATGATTCGAATGAATTGCCGAACGACATTAATGCGCTGCTCATGAGGTAGCGGGAAAAAATTCCTAGTTCGAAGAAAAGCTGACTCATCGACATAATTTTCTTGATCGTGCAATATTTGTCGAATCAACGCAGATTCAGTCACCAATATTGCTCCGGAATCTAGTCTGATCGGCGATGACAGCTTCTCGTACTTTTGATCCCAACCCGCCATGTGCTTCCATAGCGATTGCCGAGGGAAAGTTGCTCGCTCTCTAGACATAATGACACCACGATCCGCTAAAGGAAAGCGGGGAGATCTACCCGCCAAAAGGCATCGAGCTCTCCCCGCTCACCGGTCTTCTCTACCACGAGTACTGCTTCGAGTATGCGAGGCAAACAATGCGCTCCTCACCGAGGAGACGAGCCTTCATTTTACGAATCATCTGCACTTAATTCACCCCCTCATGTGTGATTGACAACACACTATGCGAGAAGCGCTAAGTGTTCAAGTACTTTTTCAAAAATAGCTTTACATTAAATCGGGAATGAAACCGCCTAGTGATTAAATCCGGAATCAAGCATTTGTGGTTGCCTATGGGCTGGACAATCTTCCCGGGGAAGTTGATGGCTAGACGCTTTCTGCGATCGCCTTTGTACTCGGATTGAAAGCGGCCAGAGCTCCCGAAGGGTCGGGCGGCCCAAGATGTGTCGCAAATATTCGTTCTGGACATACAGAGATCTAAGGAACCGCGTCACGCCATTTCAGTTGAAAATTCAATTGTGATTGACGTTAACCTCAACCGACAGTTCATCCACACGTTTGAGACCTTACCTGTCATTTGACCCTCTCGGTGCAATCGCCGGTAAGGGATCCAGCGCAATAGATGTAGCTACCCGTTGACTGCTCGAACCAAGGTTCTGATGCTCTCGACTGGCAATGCGATTTGCCCGCTCGGTTCCTCTTCGCATTTCGTTGAGGCAAGGGCGTATGTCGCTGCATTCTTGTTGCCTACACCCTGACCGCTGTCAACTAATGTCTGTAGGGTGTCGTGCCAGCTCGGCCAATCATTGTTGATGACTGTCTCAAGTGTGTCGTCAATGGCGTGTAGCTCAGGCGACAGTAATCCAGTGGGGTAATCGAGCTCGTCAAGGTTGAAGTAGCGTTGGAGAGCACGGTTATCTTTGACATGGTTGCGGACGGTGTGCTTTATAGTCTTCTCGTTCTCTCTGATCTTTTCAGGATTCTTCTCATGCTTTTTCTTCTCGGTCATCCTTGCTTCGCAGCCCGAGTCATTGTCGAAGACGACCATCGTGGGAATTTTTAATTCACTCAGGATTGCATGGGGGATGTACAGATGTCCTTTGCCTTGTGCAGCGGCGACAGCAATGCCGTCCGCGGAAAGGTGCTTGGACCGCGCAGCAATGCCCTCGAATACGGCCTTATCGTCATCGCCTTCTACCAGCATCACGGCATCGGCAAAGAGCGCTTCGGATAGGTGTTGATTGCAAACCATGTCCCACCGCGCGGTTACAACCTTCGGGTCGACGTAACCAGTCAATCTGGATGCAACTGCATCCAGCTTCGCATGCGAGATTGTGACTTCAGCGTGCTGATCTGAGGCAGCCGTGCTTCTCCGAACTCGCCGAATCTCATCGAAATATCGCGCGTCTACAAAATAGGGTGAGTGTGTTGCATAGGTAATTTGCAAACCGTTGGCGAGGTCACTCGCGAGTGTTCGTAGGACGCTGGAGAACGCACGAGCCTGGGTGGGATGCTGGAAGAGCTCGGGCTCTTCGATGGCTAAGCAAATGACACTCTCAGAATCTTGGCTAGCGCTTTTGCTGGCAAGCATTTTTAGACTGGAGATCAATAGGGCGCGTTGGAAGCCATGCCCTTGGCGGTCGACATCCGTTTGAGTCAGTTGATCCCTGACGGTGACTCGGATTTTCGACATTTGAGGTTTCAACTCGGGCTCTTCTGCCGCTAGTTGGATCTTGCGACCGGAGGTGAATGCTTCAATTTCACTGCTTAGGTCAGCGCCGAGCTTTTCAAGCTGTGCCGTGAGATGCGCTTTTGAGATGGCTTCGCGACGAGTTGCTACTTCTTCGGCGAGCTGGGCATACGCCTCGTCGGCAGCTGCCCGGTCAACCGTTTTTTCCAGAATGCGACTGATAATCGTGCCTCTGGCGTCTTGACTTTCTTCGTTCGCTCGAAGATCTGCTGTTACTAAAACGAAATCGAAAATTCCAGACAGAACGTTTTGTCCGTTGAATCCAAATAGGTGATTTCCACCTGATTCAGACTCCGCAAGGTGCTCAGGATGAGCGCGTTCCCAGTCATCCATAGAGGACTCGATTTTGGCGGCAGACGACCATTTAGGCAGATCTTGATCCGGATGAGCTTCGAGAACCTTTAACCAGGCTTCTTTCTTGGGGCCAGCTCCAACGGCATTTCGGACATCTTCGAATGGCGGGAAGGATAAAGCATTGCCTGTCATCTTGTCCTGGCCGTTCGACCAAGTGCGCCAAGCAGTGAATGTATCTGCGCCTGCTGGAGCGTACTTGTCACCCAGGGCCACACGGTCCGTGCCCGTCAATGTGTCAAAAGTTACGCGCACTCGTACTCGCTGTTGGTTGCTTCCCGACCATACATCCTTCTCGTCGATGACGCCACCGTTGAAAAACCAGTCCAATGCACGAAGAACTGAGCTTTTTCCGGCCCCATTGGGGCCGATGAATGTCGTAATCTGGCTAAAATCGATATCCGCTTTATTTAGGCATCGAAAATTCTCGATACCGACTGACTTAATACGCATAGTTACCGCCCTTGGTCTATTTTCCTGATTCGTTGGCAAGTCTTCCATGGACGAGCGACATTTAGGCTACTCAACGCGAAGCAAGACGGCGGGAGGCGTCTCGCTTTCTGCGTACCAACAGGCCGTTATTCCCCGCGGAAGGGTGGTCAGCATTGAGTCTCCGAATTTACCGCACATCTTGGTGAACTTGACTTCTAAGGCTTTCTAACCGGTAAAGTGCAGCCCTGTTCTCGTCACCTTCAAGTAACTCAAATGCCTCTCAATGACTGGAGTTGAAGCCACATCGGTCTAAGCCGTTAGGATGCGGATTTCTCGAGTTCCAGGAGTATCCTCAGCGTAACCGGCTGGTGCCACGCCGCCGCAGCATTAGGCAGTGAAATACTCCGACCCCATGAAGCCAGCTCTTCCCCCCTGCGCCGACTGATCCGATTGATACTGGACGGCTATGTAGTTTTGGATAACGAGCTGTCTCGCGTTCTCACAGATAGCGACCTTCAGGTACGCGCTGTATTTCTGAGTAGTGATTTCGTAATTCCCGGCAGTCAACATTGGACTCTATCGATTACAGCCTTCTAGCAACAACGTAATTTCCTGCTCGGCTTATTGAACCTGGCCCCGCACTGCGTGAGGTAGCCGCTGGAAGGTTGAATTGCCTTGAACTCCACCCGAGCCACGGGACCAGAAGTGTTTTCGATATTTCGTTACTCAAGTCGGCAATGCGAAACCCCGGTTACGCGCTTATGGAAGGGTCGGTCTGTGAACTCCTTACTGCAGGCTTTGCCGATGCAGGTATGAATCAGTAATTCATTAATGTGGCCACTTGTTTGGTGCCGGGGTGGCGACAGTTGTGCCGGGCATAGGAAATTGTCAGGCCCACAGAGAATCCCACTTGCCAAAAGTGCTAAGTGGGATTCTGACGCTGGAGGCTGGTCACCTTAAAAGGTCCTACATCGAAGGCTGCTGCAGCTCCGATGTGGCAGCCTGATCGTTCTGTGCCGCGCGTTCGGCGATGACGACCTTGGTGTACGCACTGCGGTCCTCGTCACCCAGGTCGTAGTCGCCTGCTGCCCGCTTCGACTTCAGCCACTGGCGTCGCAAGTTTGAACGACGCACCGAGGTATCAAGCCTCAAGAATTTTTTCGAAGACTCACTACGAGAGCCCAGCGCGGCCCGCAACTCGTTGCGCTGCGATAGCGCTTCGTGGCCTGCCCTGAACTCGGCGTCGTGCTCCTCGATCAGCGCCACGCGCAGCCACAACTGCTCGCTGACGGCCGGGTCCAGGTACTCGCCGAACTCGGTCATCCATGCCCTGCCCACGCCACTGGGCACCAGCGCCTCGTCGAGATGCTCCCCGCAGGCCAGGGCAGTCCA
Source organism: Glutamicibacter halophytocola (assembly GCF_001302565.1). Taxonomy (NCBI): domain Bacteria; kingdom Bacillati; phylum Actinomycetota; class Actinomycetes; order Micrococcales; family Micrococcaceae; genus Glutamicibacter; species Glutamicibacter halophytocola. The sequence continues at coordinate 2,494,900 of NZ_CP012750.1, read as the reverse complement.
GGCGTGCTGTTCCTCGAAGTCGGCCATGGCATCCAGCGTGCGCTGCTTGCGCTCGTTGGTGCGCTTGATCAACCGCAGGTTGGACTCCCGCAAGGGTGTTGCCGGCTCGTCTGCCGGTGTTGGGGCCACGGGCTCCGCGGCGATCGGCTCGGCAATTGGCGCGGCCTCGACCTCAGGTGCCTGCGGCCCCTCGTCGGCAAGCTGTGCATCCACCTCGACCTCGTGCAGATCCACGACATCCTGTGACGGCTCATCAGTTGGCAGCACGACAGCTTCAGCTTCCTCGCGATCCTCGGGCTCCGCGGGCTTCGCCGCAGGAGTTGGGCGCTTCCGCTTCGGATGCAGCCGGTCAAGCCATGACAGGTCGGTCTCGACTTCAGCAGCCTTCACCTCGGCCAGCACTTCTTCGAAGTCGCGAGAGCTGGCATCCGCCTGCGCAGGAACCGCGCTTGGTCCCGGCTTGACAGTCGCCTCGGACGGCTCAGGGGCATGCACGGTCGCCGCCAGCTCTTCTGGCCGTTCTGAAGAGGTCTCAGGCCGCCCCAGGTCCTCCCACAGCACATCAAGGTACTTGGACTCCTCGAATGTTAGGCCATGGCGCTTGCGCATTGCGTCGCGATCAGCAATTCGGGTAATTGACCACAAGCCCACCAGGCGCTCGTTCTTCACGACGACCAGCTCTTCAACCTGCTGCGAGAGCTCAGGTTCCGGCAGTTGCTGGAAGCGCGCCGGAGGGTTGTCGAGGACCGCGCGTCGTGCCGTTTGCTGCCGTGAAGTCGCTTCGGCCCGCTGGGCATCGCGATTTGCCTGCTGCGCGGCATGGAGTGCGGCCTCCTGAGCGATGAGTGCCGACTGCGCTTCGTGCATGGCGCGGATCGCCGCGTCGCGCTCGGCAGCCCGCTTCCTCCAGCGGGCAACACGCTCGGCCTCGTGCCTTTCGAAGGCCAGGGCGGCAGCCGACTTCTTCTGGGCAGCGGCGTCGATGCCGTTGGTGTCAAGGGTCTGCAGGATCGCCTCTCGGCCGCCTTCGTCCAGATGCAGCCGCTTGGAGCCGGAGCGCACGGTACGGCTCTTTCCGTTCTCGTCGGTGTACTTGTACGACCAGACCTTCTTATTGCCGCGTTCGACGAGCTCCACAGCTCCGTCCTGCGACAGCTCCTGCCGGAACGACGCCTCGTCGGTGCTCCTGGATGCCGCGTCCTTGATACGGTCCTTGAGTGCCTGTAGCCAGGCATTGGTGCCCCGGGTGACGCGCACCAGTTCCCGGTTGTCGTAGGCATGTTTGCCGATCAAGCCGTTGAACTTCGTGCCATCCAGGCCGGCGCGGCCCTTCATCAGCTCGCCCAGCCGGCTGTTGTCGTAGCCGATGGAGGCCATGAACTCCTCGTCCGCCAGCACCTTGTTGGTGACTGACCGGATTCGGAAGACGTTCGACATTCGTGAGCTGAACGGCTTGCCCGCCACCACCTGCTCGGTGACCTTCCGGCCCTTGACCGTGTGGGTCATCTCGGCGTCTTCGTGGGCGATGTTGGAGACGATGCCGTGGGTATGCGCCAGTCCGGACTGGCCATCGATCTGCGTGCCAGCCATCAGCTGCCGGCCAGGGAACGCGCGGCGGTAGACCTCCAGCGAAACCTGGTGCAGCTGGTGCACCTGCTCCGGGTCCTCGGGATCAAATTCCTCGCGCGAGGCGCTCAGAACGAGTGCAAAGGCTTCGATCTTCAGTTTGGAGTTCGGGTCATATCGCGACCGCGTATCTGCAAAGTCGGCCTTGACAGTCGCTGCGGAGCAGCCGATGCCCGAGGCGTAGAGGCAGCGGCCGATGCTGTCGTCGCCTTTCGGGTTCTGGACGTAGTCGGCGATGCGGTCGGCGACTTCTGTGCTCTGGATTCCTGTGTACACCTGCCATCACCACGTCGGGCGTTCGAGCACGGTGCGCAGATCCATAGCGACAGCAGTGGCCTCGGATTTCATCGCTTCGAGGTTCCGGTCGATGCGCGTCAGCAGCTCGATGACCTCGGCGTCGCGCACGTCTTCGCCGGCCCACAGCTTCTTGAGCTGCGGCAGCACATTGTGTCCCAAGCGGTTCAGCGCAGTCGTCTGCCGGTCCAACGACTCCTGCGTTGCCCTCACCTCGCGGCGCACCTCATCGGGCACGTCGACCCGCACCTTGCGGGCACCAGCGCGTCCCTTGCCGATGAACTGGAGCACCGCAGCCACGACGAGGTCCGAGCGCTTCATCTCACGGCGTTCCGCCGCCTCGTCGATCAGCTTCAGGTGCTCTACCGCTACGCGGCCGCTGATCGGGTACGTAGAAGACCGCGTCGCCTTCGGCTCACCGGCAATGGGTGTACCAACCCCGGCTTCGCCGTGGCCCACGGTGTTCTCCGACAGCTCGGGACTGCCCTGCTGCTCCTTCGTCGCCATGGCAATTCCCTTTTCTGTCTCCGAACACCAGATTGCGCGATGTTTTCGATGCTCCGCACCTATAACTATTGTATCGCGCAATAACAGGCATGACGAGTAGTGATGGTGTATACAGTTTCGCTACGCTCAACCCCGGCTGCGCCGGCCTCCATCACTCTCGATCAGGCCTCACGTCTATTTCGCTCCGCTTCATAGGCTCCGGCCCGATACCCGGTCAAGAAGACCCTGCGCGTTGCTTCGGGCTTAACTGCCGCACCGCTGTTGCCAATGCCTCGCACGCCCCACGAAGCGGGAGCGGAGGGTCATTTGGCAACAGCTTGGCGGCAGTACCACGTCGTACCCAACGCTGGTGCCAGGCAAAGGGCACGGGATAGCCCGCGCTGCACCTGTCACTCGGGCATGAACGCGCTGGCGTATCTCTGCGGCATCGATGCTGCAATGCGAGCGGGCAAGCCTGCTATGCACCGCATCAAGTCGGCCGCATCCCCGGGCGGATGTCTCTGCCTGGCCCATTGGTGGGCTTCTGCCGGTCCGAGTCTGGCCATTCTGCTCCCGCTTGCGGGCTTCATTTGGCCTATTCGTGACCAGCGCTCAATTGCTGGCCCATTCAAGGACTGCGTCCGGGCTCATCTTGGCACCCAGCTGGCCGGAAACAGGCCAGCAATGGCCAACGGAATGTGGACTGGCCAAACGAGGTCTCTACGTGGTCAGCGGGAGACCATCAATGGGCTCAAATTGGCCAGAAGGAGGCCATGAATGCACCCGGACTCGGCATCAGGCATCGCCCGGTCATTTGAGGGCTCATGGCGGGCTGAAAGTGGCCAAATGCTGACCGCAGAGAGCCCTTCAGTGGTCCTGAAATGGCCAGCACTATTCGCTCTGGTCGAGGATGGCCAAGATTTGGCCCGAGCAAGACCTCGGATGGGTGCCTAATGGCCACAGAAAGGCCATGGTCTTTCCACTCAGGTCCCACCTGGTCACCGCTGGCCCATTGCTGGGCTTCTACCAGTCTGGGCCTGGCCGGGATCTGGCCACTTAGAGACCGGTTCTGGGCAGCAAAGAGCCCCGGCTGCAACAGCAACCGGGGCTCGGTCTTTCGGGGCGACGCCTTCGCGTCAGTAGCCCGAGGTCAGCGAGGTGGCTCCCGCCTCGTTGTCAGCTCCGACAGGTGCCATCTCGCGGGCCTCCTTCGCCTTGCGGCTGCGCTCCTCGCGCTCGGCCAGCAGCTCCTGGAACGCCTGCTGGTACAGCTGCCCGAACAGCTCGGCATGCTCGTCGCCCTTGAGCAGTTCCAGGACGCGATCGGTGATGCGCTTCTCCTCGGCGGCCTGCTTGCGCTTGAGCTTCGCCATCTTCTCGTTGTGGGCCTTCTTGGCCAGCTTCATCTCTTCTTCGATGCTGAGCTTGGTCATGGTGACCATCCTCTCCATAGTGATTTATCTGGTTGATGCGGTGTGGAGCTACAGTTCGTTCTCGCCCAGAGCGGGAGCGTCGGGGGAGGACTTGCCGGTGCCATCTGGAGCGGGAGCGGAAGATGGGCCGGCGGACTCGGGAGCGGGAGCGGACGAGTCGCTGGGCTCGGCCGGCTCGAAGTGCTCGTCCCAGGCCACGAGCGCGGCATCAAGACCGTTGCGGTGCTGCTCGATGGCCTCCTCGTGGAACGCGACCAGCAGTTGCGGGTCGCGGTTCTTGAGCCACTCGTACAGGCCGGCGCTGGCCAGTTCCGTCATCGCTACGCTCCCTTCTCGTTGTCAGTTGCAGTCAGCCCGTACGCCTGTCCCATGGCCTGGATGACCAGCGCGAAGGCGTTGGGGTCGATCCCGGTCATGACGTCGCCCAGGTCGACAGGACGGGAGGGCGAGACCAGGCTGGTCGCCACAGCCAGGACGCGACGCTCTCCTCCGCTGAGGTGGCCGCTCTCGTCGGCCGCGGTGTCGGGGTCGAACCAGAAGAGCCCAGGGGCTCCGCGACGGATCCACGGGCCGTCCATGAGGTGGCTGCCGTTGAAGCCGATCAGCAGCTCGACGGCGGCGCGCTCCAGCGACGTGTCGGCCCAGGCGCGCAGGCCGGCGATGCGGGGGTTGATGGTGGTCGCCATGATCAGTTCTCCTCTGGAGTAGTGGTGGTGGCTGGCAAGCTCGTTGCGTCGTACATGAAGGTCGCCATTTGGGCCCACTTTCGAAGAGCAGGCAGCCTGCCCGAAACCCATTCGGAGTTGGCCGAATCGCTGAACGGATCATCGGAGTCAATGAGCGTCACGCGATTTCCGTAGAGGTCAGGAGCGCACCGTCCGCAGAGCAATGCCTTGTCGGCGCAGCGCATGAGCCAGTCACCGGGGAAGCACTCGGAGCACTCAGTGGCAACGTCTGCCAGGGAGATTTCGCCGTCGCGCCAGATGGCGATCCAGATGGTGCCGTGTCCGTACCACCCGCCGGCGTCGTCGATCTCGACGCCGAGTCCCGGCTTGGCCCCCAGCCGGAGCAGTGCCGCACGATCGTCGTCGCCGAGCCCGTACGGCTGCGCGACAAGCGCAGCGAGCTGCCCATCGCGCTTCCGGGCAGTGGTGTGATCGATCCAGGCGGTGCTCAGCTCGATGCCACCCACGCGCAGATCGCTGAAGCCGTGGATCTTGGTCGTGTAGCAGTGGGGGTCAGAGCATCTCTGGCCAATCAGGCGGTGGAGGCACCGGTCCGTGGACCCATTTGCCAGCGTCAAGCTGTTCCCCGTGCCCAGGCGACCATCGACTGGCGAGCGGCGAGGTCGATGTCGGCTCCGTAGGGCCAGCCGCAGTTCAGCGACCAGCACTTCATCTCGGGAGGAACGCGCTTGACTCCGATCGAGGTTGCCTGACTGTCAAGCTCGGCGACCAATGCGCGGGTCTGTGCATCGGTGCACATTTCGCAGACGCTGGGCCGGCCATCGCCGAGAAGCAGCTGCCGGAACCTCACCCCTTGGATCTGGTGCGGGCAAATGGTCGTGGTCGTCATGATCAGTTCTCCTCTGGAGTAGTGGTGGTGACGTCAAGGGAAAACCCCAAGGCGTCGTATGGGTCAATCAGTCGGCGTTCGATGCCGACTTCGCCGGCCGCCTGGCCGCCCGGCTTTTCGTTGGCGTACGACGAGACGTAGCCCTCGATGGCCCTCGGCAGTCCGCCGGGGACCGCCGTGTAGATCCGCTGCAAGAAGCTGCGGATCTCCATCTCCGCCATCGCCGGAGCCGTATCGACCACGTCGCTGAGGTTGTGGCGATGGATCGAGATCGAGCAGCGATGCATCGCCGCCTGCACGGCGTCGCGGAAGCGCTCGTCGGATGTGGTCAAGCGCGAGTCGCGGAGCTCGGCTCCAACCCATAGGAGGATGAAGTCCAGCTGCCTGCGGCGGTCGGCGGCATCCAGCTCGTCGAGCAGGTCGCGGTTCATAGCCCACGAAGGGTCGTCGACCAGCCATTGGATCTGCGAGGGGTCTGCGTTCGATGCCATCCAGTGCTGATCGACGCGGAAGAACCTGATGTACGTCCTGGCCGCTTCTCGCCGAAGCGGAAGCATCTGGGCTACTGCGACAGCGTTGCGACGCCCGCCAATGGCAGCGGCAAGGCGCACCGTCTCGCGGTCAGTCAGTCGGCGCATTGCCCATCACCTCGTCCACGAGATCGCTGAGGTCAGGGCCGCTCACTCCGTGGGCAGCCGGCCGCGGAGCCGTAGTGCGCAAGAACCCTTTGACGGGCTTGTTGGGGCTGTACGAGGTCCAGCCCAGCAGCCCCCAGCGCGAGAGCAGCGGCTCGGCAGCGGACATGCGCTTCGAGACGCGATGCGTGCCCTGCTTCCAGCCGTCGTCGTCACGGACGATCGCTGCAAGCTGCCGCGAGAACTCAGTGAGCCCCATGGCGGTCCCCGACGGGCTGCTGTAGGCGAACCATGCCTTGAAGTGCTCGTAGAGGAACGACGTCGGAAGCAAGTCCCAGACGTAGTCATTGCAGTACTCGCCCCAGAACATGCGGACGGGATCGTTGCTCTGCTTGTACTCCTCCATCACGGCCTTGCACGCAGCCGGCTCGGGCAGCGTGTAGAAGTCCTCCATCGTCAGCACCTTGTGCAAGACGTACTCGGCGACCTCAGGCCGGGTCAGGTAGTCGTCCTTGATCGCGCTGTTCTCGCGGCCGGCGAAGGACTTGGTGAATGGGAAGAACAGCGGGCGGCGGTAGAAGCTGTCGGACTTGTCCTTGGCCTTGGGCCAGCCGTTCAGACACTGCACCATCAGGCCCCAGAAGGTGTAGTTGAACGGCTTCTCGTACTTCATCTCGATGCTGACTGGGTCATGAGTCACGCAGGACTTGAAGTCAGCAGACTCCTTGGCAAACGCGCCCACGTCGTTCTCGTCCGTGAGGACGGCCATCTTGCCCACGATCTTTCCGCGCTCGTTTTTGTCGCTGAAACGGTTGATCTGGATGGACGTCCACGACTGCGGGCCGACCAGGTGGCGCATGAGCACCAGCAGGGTGCCCTTGCCGTTGTTGCCCCGTTCGTCGAAGGGCATGATGCACCTCTTCCAGCCGACCAGAGGGCGGACCAGCGCGCCGATGACCTTCCAGGTCAGGTCGACCAGCTCTGGATCGTCGTGGAGCTCCTCGACCCACGACTCGACATCCCACGCACCGAAGGAGTCATGGATGACAGGGGACGAGGGGGCATCGACGTACCGGGTGCGCACCTTCGTGGTGAAGACGTAGCTCTCGTTGAACGGAAGCAGCTCCTTCGTCTTGTAGTTGAAGATGCCGTTCTGCACGGGAACCAGATCCCGGTCGATGGTCATCTGCCGCATCGGAGCCTTGGCGCGGATCAGTTCAACGATGTCGTCGGCACCCTTGCGTCCGATGTTCGGATCGAAGACGTGGACAAGCTGGCGCAGACGGCCCGGTTCGCCGATATGCAAGCCGGTGTTCGGCCCGTCGCTCTCGTAGACCGCGAGCATGTCCTTCCAGCGGTCTTCCTGGTCCGACTGGACGACAATGCGCACAGGGAAGCAGTGGAGGACGCATTCGGCCACAGCAGACGCAGGCAGGCTCGTCAGCAACCCGATCTTGTCGTTCCGGGCGCGGTCCTGGTTGGCGACATTGATCATGTCGTTGATGAAGCTCAGGAGCCTTGGCTCGACCCGGTAGACGTCGCTGGCGTTGGGGTACAGTCCGAAGAATCCGTTAGTCGCCTTGCGTACCAGGTCAACTCGCGAAGTGATCCGAGGCGATGCCGGCGCACCGCCGACGTCAGGTGCGCTGGACCCCGAGTCCCCGCGGCGAGGGCCCTGGGCGGGCCGCTCAGGCTGCACAGGTGCAGCCTCGGGTGAGGACTTGGAATGAGTATCATTATCAGGTACACTGGACATAGTTGTTCCTTTCGGAATCGCCTGCTAAACGAGCCGCTAACTCGTCAGGCGGAAGTTGAGTGGAGAAGCCCCGGTTCGCCGGGGCTTTTCTTTTTGTCTTTGGTCTGCGCGTCGTCGATCAGGGAGCAGGAGCCAGGAGGTGTCCGAGCTGCGACTTCTGCTCGGCGTTGAGCTTTGGGAAGTTGTCGACGATGCCCTTCACGTAGACGTCGAGCCGGTCTTCATCGGCAGCCTGAACAGGCTTGGCCAGCAAATGGAGATCGCCACGGCGGATCTCGAAGCGGTTGCCGACGCGTACCGCCGGCAAGGTGCCGTCATTGATGCGGGCGCAAATGGTCTGGCGGTGGCCGTAGCCCAGGTCGGAGACCTGGCGCACGGTCAGCAGGTCGTTGATGTCCAGCTCGGGAATGCCGAGGGCTGGTGCGGAGAGAGTGGACTGTGCCATGAGGGTCACCTCGCGAATGTGTCTGCGGAGCGCGCTGCTCTACGCGAGATCCCGACGGCGCAATTCACGTCGAGACCAAGGCCGCGGTGCATCCCAGCTCCGCAGCTGCACTTCTTTCGCGAGTACCGAGTTGCCACTCGTGCACAAGACGCCGGGGCATTTCAGCTCACCGGCACTGCAAGGTCCTGTCACCCGCTTCGCCGGCCAGCTATCAGCCGTGCGACGGGATGACCTTCGAGGTCATGGTTCAAGTCTACAGCTTTCGTGCGATCTATGCAACTTGCTGTTGTCAGAATGCGAACGGCGCACTAGACTCGACTCATCTACGAGAGGATCACGCATGCCAGCATCGATCAGCCAGGTCTTCGCGCAGCGCCTGCGTGAAGAACGTGCCCGCGCCGGCCTCACGCAGGCAGAGCTGGCGGCACGACTCAGCGACGCGCTGGGGGTTGCGGTCTACGCCAGCGCGATCACGCGCGCCGAGAAGGGGGAGCGCACCGTCAGGCTCGAGGAGGCTGTTGCGATGGCCCAAGTGCTGGGCGTCGAGCTGTCCTCCATGCTGGTCGGATCCTCGGAGCTGGAGCGCGTCCTGGCCGAGCATCGTACGGCGCTGATCGCTGCTCAGGCGCGGTTCGAGGAGGTGCGTGCCGAGATGACGCGGCTGTCGATCATCGTCGATCACCTGGAGGAGCAGCGGGCTGCAGGTCAGGAGCACCCGGAGATGCCTACCATCATGCGGTATTCGTCGCAGCACCCGGAGTGAGCTGCGGGCAGCTCGGCTCCGCTGAATGCGCCAAGCGGTCCCTTGCCCGGGCGGGCGTCAGGCATGAGGGTGGATGGGCCTCATTGGAAAATGTTACGGATCAGAGGGTGCCATCAGTAACACCCCTTTGCTCTGGTCAGAGCGGATATTTTGGAAGCGTTACGGATGTTACGGATACTTCGCAAGAGAGGGTTGTGTGCGCAGGCGCGTGTGCGCATGTGCACGAACTCCTAAATCATCCGTTACATCAGTAACAAGTACAATAAATCCCTATCTGACCTGTCTGTTTGGGCGTTACTGATGGTGTTACTGATGCTCAAATCATCCGTAACATCCGTAACGCTTTGCCTACACCTCAACCACTGGCTCGCGACGTCGGCGCGGCAACCCTTGCACCCACAGGCATCTCCCGCCTTGCGCTTACCCTCATCTCTGACCGCTCATCCCTGACGTGGTGCCCTGTCGGAAGATGACCGGGGCCGCCGGCCGCCAGGCCGGATCTCCATGCCGACATGTGATCCCGCGGGCTCGTCGCCATGGTGCGCAACAGGCATAGCTCGCGCCGGCAGTGCCGCCGGCACCGGCCAAGAGCGCCCTCGCCGTGTCTGGGCGTCATGGCAAGATCGAGCCATGGATGTCCTCGCGCTGGTGATTTCAGCCCTGTCGCTGCTGGTCGCCGGCGTCGGCACGTACCAAGCGAACAGACGCGCCAACGAGGCACTCGCAGCGTCGCGCAAAGCTGCAGAAGACGCACGCTGGTTCGCGGTGCAGGAAGCCGTGCAGCGCCTCATCGGATTCGACCCCACCGCAGAGCCGATAGGGGAGCGGCTGGCCAATCTGCGCATCACCTCGATCGCGCTCGTCGACCAGCTCGACGGCTGGGATGGCATCGACTCGTGGCTGGAGGCAGAGCGCACGCTGGGCGCGACCATCGGCCGACAGGTCATGGAGGCAGCCAGGCCCGGCGACACCGTCGAGCGGCGGGTGGCGAACCTCGACCCGCTGATGAGCTGGGCGCACGCGCTGAGCAGCAACCTGCGCCATCTTCGGTCAACCGGCCACGACGCGGCTGCCCTTGTCAAGCTCCAGGCCAACGCGGAAGAGTTGGTCAAGGACAACCATCAATGCCACGGCTGGGATCCGCCTCTGCGGAACAACGCCCGGATCCAGCCGCTGGAGTAGGCCTCTTCGCTTCGCCACTGAACGCGAGCAGCTTGGGGTCGTGGACCGATCGACATCCCGCCGCAGTCGCGACGAGCGTCCCTGCTAACTGGCACAATGGGGTCATGCCTAGAATCATTCTGAACGCTGGAAACGACTTGGTCCAGCGTCTCGCCGGCGAGAAAGATCCGGTGCGAGCGATCATCGAGCTGATCTGGAACAGCCTAGACGCTGACGCAAATAGGGTGTCGGTCACTCTCGAACGCAATGACGCCGATGGCATTGTCGGCCTCACCGTCTGGGATGACGGCCTTGGCATGAGCCCCGAACGCGTTGAGCAGGATTTCAAGTGGGTGGGCAACTCCTGGAAGGTCGGGGCACGCGTCACTGAGCGTGAGAAGCGACCTCTGCACGGCAGGCTTGGTCAGGGGCGTCTGCGCGCCTTCGCATTGGGAACTCGCATTACCTGGGAAACTGTTGGTCAGGATCCTACAGGCGCGTTCAAGAAGACCCGCGTGTCATCGACCATTGACCATCGTAACGACTTCTCCGGTCCCGATCCTGTCGATGCCCAAGGGCCGACCTATACGGAGTTCCGGGCTGAAGGTCGGGACTCGCTTGGCAGGCTCGAGGGCGAAGCTGCGAGGCCGCGCATCGGTGCCGCCCTTGCTCTGCATTTGCTGACTTTCCCGACGATCGAAGTCCGGTACGACGGAGTCAAGATTGACCCGGCCGCAAGCATCGAGCGCCAGGCGAAGCATGAGCTGAGGTGGTCTTACGACGGTGTCGAGCATCAAGCCGCGTTGAAGGTCGTCGAATGGCGACAAGTGAAAGGCCGGACGCTCTACCTCTGCGATGAGAAAGGCGTTCCCGTTGATGAGACTCCGATTAGGCGCTTCGCCGACTTCAACTTCGCCGCGTACGTCCTTTGGGAGGACATGACTGAGCACGCCAATGAGGTGCTGCTCGTCGATATGGAGCAGGAGACGTCCCTGCTCGGATCTCTGATGCAGGTCGTGGACTCCACGCTGGAGGACCATTTCGAGGCTCGCCGAGCTGAGCAGCGGCGAGAGCTCGTCGACCGCTGGAAAACGACCAAGGCTTACCCGTACGAGGGTGATCCGACCTCGGATGAAGAAGTGGTCGAACGAGCCACCTTCGACGTCATCGCTACAGCTGTGCGTCGGCACATCCCGAAGAAGCGCGACCAGGAGAAGCTGACGCTTGGACTGCTCAAGGACACGCTCCAGCGGAACCCGGACGGTGTGAAGACGCTCCTGGATCAGTACGTAGGGCTCACAGAAGGCGAGAGCGATGACCTCGATCGACTGCTAGAGCGCACCCCGCTTTCAAGGCTCATCCGGGCGACTACTGATGTGACCGACCGCCTGGACTTCCTGAGCGCTCTCCGGGAGATCGTGTTCAACCCCGAAGCCAAGGGGTTGGTCAAGGAGCGGGATCACCTGCACAAGATCCTCGAACGCGAGAGCTGGGTGTTCGGGGAGCAGTTCAACATGATGAGCTCGGAGATCGGTCTCACTCGAGCGCTCGAACAGCACCTCAGCATGCTTGGTCGCGAAGGGGAGCCCACTTCGAGGGTCACCAAGACCGACGGCAGTCAAGGCCGCCTGGACCTGATGTTCTCCTTGGCTGCGCCAGAGCACGAGACGAAGCGGCACTTGGTCGTGGAGCTGAAGGCCCCATCCGTGGTTGCGTCGTACAAGGAAGCCAATCAGATCAAGGGCTATGCTCGCGCGATCGTCGAGGATCCGCAGTTTGCCGGCACCCACACCGTCTGGGACTTCGTACTCGTCGTGAATGACTATAACAACGACGTGCGACGCGACATCAACCAGCGTGGCCGTGAGTCGGGGCTGCTCGACGAGTCTGAGCTCGACCCGAACTCCCCGCTGCGCTACAGGGTCTGGGTGCGTCGCTGGTCGGAGATTCTCGAGTCCGCGGACCAGCGTTTGCTCTACTACAAGCGCGGATTGCAGCACGATGCCTCCCTCATCGACGTTAAGCGATACCTGCGCGACCACCACGCAGACGTCCTGCCGGCGGGGCTGTTCTCCGAGGACGATCCGAGCTAGGTCGGATTCTCATCCGCGGGTCCTGACCTGTGGCAACGGATGCTCCTGGCCGAATCGGCACAGGTTGGTACGTGTGGCGACGCGGTGGAATGGAGGTTCGCGCGCTGAGAGTCTCGGCCGCGGCCATCGGCACGAGCGCGCTCACCTGATCGCAGACAGGCGGGTTTCGAGTCCAGACACGAGACCCGAGTCGCGCTCGCCGGAATCAGTTCCGCTGCGGTGCCAGTGCATCCCGGATCGCATCGAGCGCGGTTCGCAGTTCCAGGTCCGTGGGTGCGCCGTAGCCGAAGACGATGCCGCGACGCTCAGGTTCGGTCGGTCCGTAGTAGCAGGCGCTCAGTGGGGCGACCTCGACGCCTTCCCTCGCGAGCGCCTCGACTACGGACTCATCCGGTCCGCCGTTCTCCCAGGACAGCGTCGCATGCAGCCCGCCCTCGATGGCGTCCAGGCGGATGCGCGGGGCGAGGTCAGCGGTCGCCTCGATCACGAGTCCGCGGCGGTGGGCGTACTCCCGTGCGACGCGGACCAGGTGCCGTCGGAGGCCACCGGTGCGCAGGAACTCTGACAGTGCGATCTGCACGATGCCGGAGACGGGATGTCCAAGGACTTCGCGTGTCTCGAGGACACGAGCCCGGAGCTCGTCGTCGCGGACCAGGAGGTACCCGCAGCGCAGCCAGGGTGAGACAGTCTTGGAGAGGGTGCCGACGAGGACCACGCGCCCTTCGTCATTGAGCGAGGCGATCGCGGGTAGCGAAGGCGCGCCATGGCGGAACTCGCTGTCGTAGTCGTCCTCGACGACGACGGCCCCGGTGCACTTCGCCCACTTGAGCAGCGCCAGGCGAGACGGGACTGGCAGCCGGCCACCGAGCGGATACTGGTGGCTCGGAGTCACTAGCGCAGCCGCGAACGGCCCCGAGGCGTCCGCGAGGCGGTCGACGTCCATGCCGCCGTCCCGCACGGGGATCGGGACCGGGATGGCCCCGAGACGCGAGATCACCGCCCGCGAGGCGTGGTGCCCCGGGCTCTCCGTCGCGATGCGGATGCCGGTCGAGCGGTCACCTTGGAGAGCATGCACCAGCAGCCCGAGCCCGTCGCGTGCGCCCGCCGTCACCACGATGTCGTTCGCCGCGCACTGCACTCCGCGCGCTGCGCTGAGGTGATCCGCGATGGCCGCGCGGAACTCGGCTTCTCCGGCAGGAGGCGGCGGGAGGTCTGGCAGCTCCCGCCGTGCCGCCTCTCTCCATGCGACCTTCCATTCGTGGTTCCGATGCAAGGGAGCCGCGGGGCTCCCCGGTGACAGGTTGATGGTCCGTCGCGGCGGCTCCTGCGCACGCGTGAAGGTTTCGGCAGCGCCTCGCGCGGTGCTGGGCGAGGGGCTCGACGACGCAGCCGGAAGATCCGCCGCGACGAACGTGCCGGAGCCGGGGACGATAGTCACGTACCCTTCCCCGGCAAGCTCTTCGTAGGCTGCGACGACGGTGCCCCGCGAGACCCCCACCGCGGCCGCGAGGGAGCGCGTCGACGGCAGCGGCTCGGTCGCGCGGGCCTGGCCGGCCAGGATTACGGCGCGCAGTTGCTCGACCAGGTGCTCGCGCACGCCGTAGCCCGGCGCTCGCTCGGCGTCGAGCACAAGATCCATCGGAAAGGGATGACGCATGCTCCCATTTTACTGGTCCATCTCGATTCGCCTTTTCTGGCATTGGTGACGGTCCGGAAATGGCTGTAGCATCGATGTTGACGCGTCGCGGGCACCGGCTCGCCGCGTCGTCCATGCCTACTCCTGGAAGGTCTCCGCACTTGGCTCCCACCGCGCCCCTCATCATCCGCCCACTCGCCGCCGCCGACGAGGCCAGCTGGCGAGAGCTGTTCCGCGGCTACCGTGAGTTCTACCGGCTGCCGGAGTCCGAAGAAGTCGTCTCGCGCGTGTGGGGCTGGCTCATGGACCCGGGGCACGAGTGCAGGGCGCTGGTGGCCGAGGGCGAGGGCGGCATCGTGGCGATCGGCCATCACCGCCCCTTCTCGAGGCCCTCGACGGGCACCGTCGGAATCTGGCTCGACGACCTCTTCACCGACCCAGCGGCCCGCGGCCGGGGCGCTGCTCGTGCGATCCTCGCACGGCTCGCAGAGATCGCGGGGGCCGAAAGCCGGTCGATGGTTCGGTGGATCACCGCGGAGGACAACGCCCGGGCGCGCGCCCTCTACGACCAGGTCGCGACCCGCACGCACTGGGTGACCTACGACGCCGCCCCGGCCCACATCTGACCGATCCGAGGAGCACCACCATGACGACCCATGACGACCACGGACAGCCGATCGGCGACCCGGTCCCCGACTGGGCACCGGTACCCGTGCCTGAGGTGGCGACGTTGAACGGGCGGTACTGCACGCTCGAACGACTCGACCCGGCGCGGCACGCCGACGACCTCTACGCGGCCCACGCAACCGCGCCGGACGACCGCGACTGGACCTACCTTCCGGTCGGCCCGTTCGCGACCCGGGAGTCCTTCGAGGACTGGGCCGTTGAGGCATCACGGAGCGCTGACCCGCGCCACTATGCCGTGGTCGACAACGCCACCGGCGCGGCGCTCGGCACGCTCTCGCTCATGCGGCACGACCCCGAGAACGGGGTCATCGAGGTCGGGTACGTCGTGTTCTCGCGCGCGCTGCAGCGCACACCATCATCGACAGAGGCGCAGTATCTCCTGATGCGGCACGCCTTCGACGACCTCGGCTACCGGCGCTACGAGTGGAAGTGCCACAGCCTCAACGCCCCTTCCCGCAGGGCCGCCGAGCGCCTCGGGTTCACGTATGAGGGCACGTTCCGGCATGCGGCGGTCGTCAAGGGCCGCAACCGCGACACCGCGTGGTACGCGCTCATCGACGAGGACTGGCCGCGGGTGCGTGCAGCGTTCGAGGCCTGGCTCGACCCGGCGAACTTCACCGCGGAGGGGAAGCAGATCGAACCGCTCCGGACTCGATGAAGGCAAGACGCTTCTCTCTGCGGCGACGTCCGCGAGTGGCGGCACCCGAGAGGGTGATGGATTGCGTTCGTATCCGCAGGGGCCGACTCCCCGTATGGGCGGCGACCGAGCTCATGGACTGAGGAGCCTGACCTAGCTTTACGGCTTCTCGCCTCGGGAGGCTCAGGACGCCGTCCCCTGAGGGTGTGAGCTCAGAGCGCCGCAGTTGACGAGCTGGCTCAAGGCACTGAATCTCTTGCGCAACACTTGTGCTCACCACGGGCGGCTGTTCAATCGCGTCCACACGATCGCACCGAAGTTGCCCAGACTGCCCTACGTGTGGTGACGTGGTGATATTCCGGTACGAGTTTTAACCTCTGGCCCTAGCGTGCATTGGTTCTGCATTACTCGCGATCCTTCACTCGGAGCGCGATGAGCAGGTGGCGGGAATCTTGAACTATTACGGATCAAGAGGACGCGATGACTCGCCATCGGAAGGTAACATACGGCGCGGTATAGGGGATCTCCGAGGTGTCCCTTCCGATGTCGATGATCTCAACAACGGCGAGCCGACCGTGCTCATTCATCAGTATGACGCTTTGACCGACCCGCGGAGTAACTGAGCGCCCGGGCATGAGATGTCGCTCCATGTCGGCATCGTCGGGCATCTCGCCGCGAACGAGGCCAACGGCCTTCCCGTAATCCTTGAGGACGTATACAGAGTCATTGCTGTGCCCGCTTACAGTGAAGGCGAAGGCAGAGTCCCCTAAGCCCCAGTGGAAGGTTCTCTGTGGTGCATCGTCATATGCGAAGCGACGCTCGCCCACCAAGTCTGGGCTTCGCCACTGCGAGGGGTCTGTGCGCACGGCTTGTTGTTCCAAGCGCGTCGAGCGCTCCCGAAGAGTAGCGATCGGAGTCGCACTGTCGCGGTTGGTCGGGAGCCCGGCGATCCAACGCCAGAGGTCTTCGACCTGCTCGGCTCCGGGGAACTGCTGAAGGCTGTCGGATGAGTGGTTGAAGTCGAAGCCCTTCGGCATGGTATCGCCTAGCCACGAGGGCAACCTGCAACCGGGGTTGTTGACGAACAGGGTTGACATCCAGTTGGCCTCACGGTCGCCATGCACCTCCGAGATCCAGCGACTCTCCTTGCCGACGCCCGAATTTGGCATCGTGTCAGCCCTGTCGACGTAGTTCTGGTCGACAACGAGTAGAACGCGCTTGGAATCGTCTACGCGGCGCATGAAGCCGTTGAGGTCATTGCCATAATCGACATCGGCATCGATGAGCACGTCGAATCCGAGCGCCTTGAGCTGAGCTGCAAGCAGGCGTACCCACTTTCTGTGCTCGTCTGATGTCCAGGCATACGAGATGAACAGATCCGCGCCCACAGGACTCCCTTTGTTAGTTGCCGCGGGCCCCGTGCGTGTAGGCACGGGCCTCGTCTGAGTAGTTTACAACGTGCTTCTCGCTGGACCTCGAGAATACGTCTGAGATCAGTGACGTCGAGGAAGTCTCTGGTCACACTCGAAGAAGTGCGAATTCGCTCGTCGGTTGGCGCTTTACCCGGACAGCTGCACCATCAGCGCGTGGTCCTGGGCCGCTTCTAATCTAAGGTCGCTGTACAGCTGGAATTGTTGAGCCATCCATCTCACACGTCCGATGGACCTGTTTCGGTGGTCTCGTTCGAAAGATCCACTACGAGTCCGTCGGGTCCGTGCCAACGTACCTCTCCGGAGGTGTAGTTCACCTTGCCGATAAGGCGAGAGCTGAAGTGCCATTCGGTGAGGTCGGGCTCGTTGTATACCTCTTCGGGTTTGAATCCCCAGGCGCGTCGTTCATCTCGGCGTACATCCGGCGCGGAGAAATGCGGTAGCACCGGGTAATCCCCGCTTACGGAACACAGGGATCGCCGCACGTACTCGATATAGTTCAGTAGGTCGCTGGCGTCACGCTGCCGCCGGTCCTTTGAACGTTCAGGTTGCTCTGACTGATTGAAGCGGACTAGCCACGTCAGCGCATCCCATCGCGCGCGCAGTTCCGCTGGCAGTGCGTGTGAGTGGCTTGAACCCGCTTGCAATAGCGCCGAGGCACGACCGTTTCGTTCGCTATGGACGTCCGCTGTCGTCGGAATTCGCACGAAGGACGCCGAGAGGTCCCTGTCGTTTCGCTTGACCGTCGTAAAGTCCGCGAGTGCCGCAATCAACTGATCGGCTACGAAGGATCGTCGCAGATCCTCATCGGCGCTCTGCGCTTCCCGCCGCTCCGTCGCTGCCAGTTCTGTCTCGTGCTTCAAAACCTTGACGGTTTGCCGTGAGCCCACCCAAGCGGAGAGAGCCCCGCCAACGATCGCGCCTAAAAGGGCTGCCAGCATCTCAGTCATGCTGATGAGTATAGATTCCGGCACCGATAATGCCCAAGTGCAGTTGCTCTCCCGCTTCACGATCCGGCAGTCGTCGCCCGCTAGGTACCGGGCATCTCGACGGCATCCTCGACGCTGCCGCGAGAAGACTTGACGGGTTACCGATTCACCTGGGCCGTGCTCAGCAACCTCTTATCGATCTGGCGTTTATGCCGAGGACCGCTGTGACAGCCTCCAGACAGATACGTACGTTAACGAGATGAAGGAAATGATTGAGCGCATCGCTGACAACCCTTTCCGTGGTCGAGTCGTGGCAGTGGAGAGGTTTCTACGTGTGGGAACTCGGTGGAGTTCCGCTTCAACGTCTAATCCTGCATAGCTTTGGCGCCCTCGGTTTCTTTTGAAATCGGGGGCGTTCTTGCTTGTGGAGTTGAAACGTAATGCCTCGGGTCCGTTTTAGGGCGTGGCTCTAACTATTGCAGTTTAGACCATGTGGGGTCTATTCTATCTCCTTGTGGAACGTGGACATCGAGCTCATCGAGCTCATCGAGGTTTGGCTTGCTGAGCTTGATGTTGATTCCCGGGAGCAAGTGGTTGCCGCGATTGAACTGCTAGAGGATTCTGGGCCCCAGCTCGGACGACCCATTGTGGACACCGTAAAAGCATCTCGCCATAAGAATATAAAGGAACTTCGACCAGGTTCATCTGGCAAATCAGAATTGCGAATCTTGTTTGCGTTCGATCCGGAGCGGGCGGCAATCATGCTAATTGCGGGCGATAAAGCTGGTGACTGGCAAGGCTGGTACGAGAAAAACCTTCCACATGCCGATCGATTGTTCGATGAACATTTAGACAAGATAAGAGGAGAGTGAGTGCGTTGGCCAAGTCTCTTAAGGACTTTCTCGCTCAGAATCCAGTCGATCGGGACCGGGTCGAGAAGCACAAGCAGAGAATGCTTGCGGAGGTTCGTGCCTATCGCTTGCGCGAATTGCGTGAACAGGCTGGACTCACTCAAGCTGAGCTCGCTGAGCGCATTGGTGTGGGGCAGCGTCAAGTCTCGAAGATTGAGCATGGAGATCTTGAGAATGCAAAAATCGGCACAATCCGCAACTATTTGGAAGCTGTCGGAGGGGAGCTGTCCTTGGAATACCTGATGGGCGATCAGCGGATGCAGATAGCCTGATTCCAGCAGAGAATCCCAAACTGCCCTCTTGAAGGTCAAAACTGCTTTTAGCGTTTGTTGTACTCGCGACAATGGGTCTCGCGCCCAAGGGGACGTGAGCGAATGCGGGCCGTTAACCAAGCAATGGAATCTTTGCAGTAATGAACCAGCATCCGCATTAGTGATCGGTAGCGGACGGGTAACCGAGATGCAAACTTTGGACCAGAGGCGGCGGAGATCGTTGACTACCACTGACAAGATCGCACCGATCCATCCGGGGGAGGTCCTGATGGAGGACTTCATCGAAGGGTTCGGCATTACCCAGAATAAGCTCGCGGTGTCGATCGGTGTCCCGCCGCGAAGGATCAACGAAATCGTGCACGGCAAGCGGGGGATCACTGCGGACACCGCACTGCGTCTCGGACGCTTTTTCGGTGTGGAACCTCAGTTCTGGCTCAATCTGCAGACGCGTTATGAGCTGGAGATTGCCCAAGACCTTGCCGGCGACCGGATCGCTGAGATCAAGCCGCTGAAGGTCGCCTGATGTCGAATGCTGCTGAAACTGTACTCGTGATTATTGACATGCAGCAGGGCGTAGTCCCAGGATGCTTCGATGCGGATGGCGTTGCCAAACGTGTCGCTAAGCTCGTCGAACGGGCGAGATCGCGGTCCGTTCCGGTGATTTGGGTAATGCACGATCCAGTTGGTGAGGGCACGCCCGCATGGGATCTTGTCGCTCCACTTAAATGGATCGACGGCGAGGCAGTAGTGAGAAAGAACTATCGTGACGCGTTCGCGCAAACGCTTCTGAGGCAGACGCTCGACCGGCTAGAGGCGACACGTTTGATTATTGCGGGGCCCAATCGGACTACTGCATCAGAACGACGACTCAGCGTGCAGCCGTTGAAGGATACGACGTCACTCTTGTGGGCGACGCACACACGACAGGGGATGCCGAGTGGGATGGCGTAACTGTCACAGGGGCACAGATCGTGGCACACACGAACATGTACTACGCAGGTTTGCGATATCCGGGACAACGGTTCGACGTAGCGACTCATTCTGACGTCGTGCTCTGAGGTTGGCATGTGTGGCGACGGCGCGGAGTTCCGCTTCAACGTCTAAGACTTCTCAGCTTAAACTCCCTCGGTTTCTATTGAAGCCGGGGGCGTTTATACATGGTCATCGTCAGCAAGAATCCTTGACCCATGTACGACTTGAACAAGTTGAACTCTGATTTAGGACTTCCGCGGCCCTGACCCAATTCCGCAATCTGCAGAGGCACTGCATCGATGCGGTGGAACGAGAGCCAGTCGAGAATACTTCACGTGGTGCGAGTCGCCATGTGGCCCGGGTTCTACGTCCATGCCCTGCCGGCGAACTCGGGAATTGATTTTAGGCTGAGGTGAACTACCGGTTCACCATCAGGCGCCGAGCAGCAGTGTCCCTACGGGGCTGGTCTCCAACCAAGGGCGCGGTCAACGACAGGGTGAGCTCCTTATGAACCGTGCGGCACCTGAAATGGTAGTAACGGGCGGCGTTGACTTTGGCTATCTCGGATGCCGCGAGGAACTCGCCCTTTTCTATTAGGTTTGCGATCCGTAGGGCAACTGTTGCTCGTCCACGCCACGTCGCAGGTAAAAATTCATGGCCATGGGCAACGAACGCGATCCGTATCGGCTTACGAGGCAAGGAACGATCTGCCATCAGGAATCGAATACTCGCAGGAATATTCCAGCCCAGCTTGGAGAGTGAAGCCAATGGGTCCGCAACCTACTGCTGGCCTGATCAACCGTGGGCGACGGGAGGAAATTCCGGCTGGCCGGGTGTTCCACCAGCAAGTTCGGCAGCATCAATTACGGTGGTGCGCCGGTTCTCCCCACGCGCTAATGAGCGGCTGGGGAGTTCCTTGCGCAGCCGACGATGACACTATCCGGATTTCCAGCTCCGAAAGATCGAATTATTCGGGGATAGCGCGATCGAATTTAGGACTCGATACGTTCGAGCAGCCGAGTACGCTGATGGGTGTCCGTCGCTGCCCGCACAACGGCACCTGCTAGTGCATATGCCGCGTCGATGATTGCGGTGTCGGCTTGAGCGGTGGTTCCGTACAATGCGAACTCCTTTGAATGGTGGGAAGCCGTCTGAACGTCGTATCCAATCATCGGATGAATGGAAGGAACAGCCAACGAAACATTTCCCATGTCCGTTGAAGCAACGGGAGTGGAATCGAAAACGGCTTGTCTTCCGCGTTCTGAGAGTGCTGTTGCGTATGCCGAGGAAAGAAAAGAATCCTGGCGGAGTTCCGCGAAGGTGTTGCCGCGTTCTTGAATATGTAATTGGCACCCGCTGGCTATGGCGCCGGCCGTGAGGCAATTACGCACTTTTTGATTGATGACCGTCAGTTGATCGATATTGGGTGCGCGCATCTCAATCCTCAATGTGCTCTCGTCAGGAATGACGTTTACCGAGTGTCCTGCCTGCATCACAATCAGGGAGATGATCGATTTCATCGGCAGCTGTTGTCGTGCCAGTGCGATGGCATGTTGGGCAATATTGGCTGCATCCAAAGCGTTTGTTCCCAGTTCGGGCGCGGCAGCCGCGTGAGCCGCTTTCCCGCGATAGGTAATGTCCCAGGCGTTCAGTGCAAGGGAGGAGTTTCCAATCGTGTCTTGGCCGCTTGCATGAACCATCATGGCCAGATGCGATGTCGAGAAAAATCCGTCGTTGAGGAGGTCTATCTTGCCGCCGTGGCTTTCTTCAGCTGGGGTGCCAAGAACATGCACAGTGATATCGAGTTCGTCGCAGATGGTGCTCAGGGCGATGGCTGCCGCGACGCTGGCTGCAGCATTAACGTTATGTCCGCAGGCGTGGCCGATGTTAGGAAGTGCATCGTATTCAACGCATAGCGTCACGACTAGTTGGCCGGTTCCTTTGCGCATGCTGAATGCAGTGGGAGCCTCGGGCTGCGTCGCGTCCAGGTTGAAGCCGTAGCGGTCCAATAGGCGGATCGTTGACTGGCGGGCAAAGAATTCTTCGCCGCTCATTTCAGGATTCTCATGGATCTGATGACTTAGCGTGACGACGTCGCGATTGCTGTTCTTGAGCGCACCATCAATCAGCTTCATCAATATAGGAATTTCTGTGCTCTTCTTCATTTGCTGCACTGTTTCCTCAGGCCTGTCGAATGGGACGTGTGAATTGACGTTTAGGGAAGCGACTGCCTGCAACTGCGGCAACGACTGAGGCTACTGCGAGGGTGGCCCAAATGAGGTGAATACCCTGTTCGGTAATAGCGCCTTGTGCATCGACATTCATGCTGGACAGCATTTTGATGACGGCGGCACCGCAGGCGATGCCCACAGACAATGCCAGTTCATTAATTCCAGCAGCTGACGATGTTTCCTCTACGGGAACTCCCTCAACGCTGAGGGCACGTGTTGCACTTTGGTAAGATCCCAGGGCCAAATTGAAAATGCTGAAACCAATAAAGTACCCAATCAGCGTGTTCCCAGCGACCAGGAACACCACGAATCCGCCGGCCAGAAGAAGCCCAGATGAAACCAGCGCCACTCGTTCGGAAATCCGATTCATGATCGGCCCTGCGCTCAGTGAGGAGAACAAAGAGAACAGGGATGTCACCGCGAGAATGACGGCGATAATCATGGGCGAAAAATCAAAACCATAGCCCGTTGAAGACCGATCGGAATGCAGGACCAGCCCATTGGTGCCGAAGTAGCTAATCGAAGCAAACCCAAAGAAAAAAGTTGCAATGGATACGCTCCGAATAGACCGCAACTTGAGCATTCTCAGATCGGTAAAGCGTCGCACCTCGTCGCGAGGCCGTGAATCCATCAACGCCCATGCGGCTAATAACCCAGCCCCTAGAACTATGGAAACAAGAGTTCGCCAGGAGCCCCACCCCCAGTCGGGTGCCATGGAGAGGCCTGTCATGAACAGGATGATCCCAACAAGACAGCTAATCATGGGCAGCGCGGCGATCGGTTCTTTTGCCGGATTGGGAGTATCGGGCAAGAGCAACGCGCAGATGATTGCTGCTACGGCGAAGGGGATCCCGATCCAGAAGCCGCGCAATGGATCTACCGCTCCTAAGACGCCTGCCACCAAGCCTCCGATCCCGACCATGATCATGAGGGTGCCGATCAGGTAGCTGACGCCTCGACGCGTTTCATCCGGGCGCGTGAGTCGCAGAATGCCCATCATCAGCGGAATGAATCCCACGACGCATGTGATCAGAATGACGCCAGCAATGATTGCGATCAAACTTGGGACAAACGAAAGCAGCCCGACTCCTGCCGCAACGAGTACGGTGGATGCCAGCAGGACTCGCTTGTATCCGAACCTATCGCCCAGCCGTGAAATCAAGGGTGTCAGAACCGCGAAGCTCACGTTGGCGATAAGGAAAATTCCGTTGATCGTGGGGGCATCGATATCGAACACGGGACCCAACGCGGGAAGTATCGGGTTGAGAAAACCTTGTACAACTCCGCTGAGGGACTCGATTGTGATTAGTAGTGCCATTAGCCCGATAAAAGTGCCCTTAGGGGCAACTTTGGTGGTGAGCTGGACCGCTTTGCCCATTAACATTCCCAACCTTGAATTGAGGCAAAGCAACTTGTGTGCCTGCCATCACAAGTGTAAAAATGGGCCGTGAACGTTCGGTGAAATGTTCGCTTTCATCCAAAAAGGGTCGCTCCAATGCAAAAATCTTCCATCGGGTCAGAATTGGATCTTGCGATTTTGGGCTCCCTGGAAGTCCATCCGCGGGTCGAATTCAGCAAGCTTGCCCTTGTTCTAGGGGTATCCAGCTCCACGGTTGCACGGCGCTGGGAATTCCTGCAGTCGGAGGGTCTTGCCTGGACCACGGTCATCCCGGGTGCACGGTTTTTGGAAACTGGCTGGTCGGCATTCATGACTATTGAATGCGAACCAGAACGGGAAGAGGAACTCGCCGAAGCGCTCTGTGCTGAGCCCGCGTTTGGAACCGTGGCGCTCATTACTCATCATCGTCAATTCCACATTGACTGTTTTGCATCATCGCACAATGCGGGAATGGAAAAGCTCCAGACGACCTTGCGGAATCTGCCAGGGGTGCGAAGCCGGCACATTAGCCCTATTTCACGAATCTATCGCCAAGCGAACGAGTGGAGCAGCGGAACATTGGCCGTGGCAGAAAAACAACAAATCTCTGATTCGGAATCCGCGGACCTGCCTTACTTTCGACCGGACGAATTAGACTCTGAGATCGTCAAAATGTTATTCGTTGATGCCCGGCAGAGTTGGCAGCACCTAGCCCAAATGCTCTCAGTGTCAGCTCAGACAGTTCAACGACGCGTGCAAAAACTGATAGCCAGCGGGTTTATAGCGTTTCGATGCGATAGCGGCAGGCTGACTAGCGCTGGGTTGCAGGACTTCAACATAATTTGGTCTGTCCCGCCCGCTGATGTCGACCGCGTTGGGCAGATACTTGCAAATGACCCAGCGTGCAGAGTTAGCGCGAGAATGATTGCCTCCTCGAATCTCGCGGCCACTTTCTGGCTACGTGATTTCAAGGCTGCCCATGAACACGAGATGACCGTTCAGAAGCTAGCGCCACAAAGTTTTGTCCAAGAACGATTTGTCGCTTTGAAAACACTCAAGCGTGGTGGACAGATTCTCGATGATGCTGGGCGTCGCGTCGGATGTATAGCAATACCGTTGCTATGAATATGCAAAACCTCGCCGAATAGAGGGCAATAGCTGCGTCGCGTTTGCTCGCATTCCACCTCGCACCACGGAATTGCGCGGAGGCTATGCTTGGGCCATGAGCAATATCAATGGGCTGAGCCTTTGCTGCTTGTTGTGGGCACGCGACGGTGAAGCTGCGGGTCTTCAGGCGTATGAGGATCGAGTGCTGGCACTGATTCCGGAGCACGGGGGACAGGTGGTGCAACGCGTCCAGAGCATATCTGACGCGGCCGCACCTGGCGAGGTGCAGATCTTCCGCTTTCCTTCGCAGTCATCATTTGATTCCTATCTCTCGGATCCTCGCAGGCTTGCGCTGTCCGAAGAACGGGATCGTGTGGTGAGCAGGACCGAGCTCTTTCCCATTGATTTTCTCGCTTGACGGTAGCCATGGATCGCTGGCCGAGGTTTCCAGCTGGCCGAGGCCGGGTGCCATTTCTTCTTTGACCGAGGGCAGCGCAAGTGTTCCCGTCCTACACGGACCGATGAATTCAACTGCCCCGTTGATGCCGGGCATAAACAGCAGGATTTGAAGAGCTCTGAAAAGTCCAGGTGGCAATTGCGGTTTCCTGGGCGCTTGGTGGTAACCATCAGCGCTCGTGCAGCACAGTTTCGGCTATTGCCCTGCAGCAGCACCGGCCGCGTAGGCGGCCTGGGCGACGTGCTGGGTGGCATCATCAACGAGGGAGACCAGGCGCACTCCACGAGTCACCGGGGGATCCCAGCCATGGTCGATCACCTCGTCCAGGTCTTCTTCTGAGAGTGTTCCGGTGTACTCAATCAGAGCGTGCAGGCAGGCTTGAACGTAGTCCACTAGCAACTGCTGATCTGGAACCTGGATTTGATGGGCCTGATCCCTTGAATGGCCGTACCCAACAGAATCGCCGAGTTCACCCAAGCCGAATTGGCCGCGGTAGGATTCCCAGACTTCGTTTCCTCCGCTCAGGTGGGCGAGCTGAACGTCGATTTCCCTTCCTGCGTGCCACAGCAGCCAAGCGATTGAGTTGGGGTGCCCGGCTGGGTGGGCATTGAGCTGCTCGGCGGAAAGCGCCGGGAGGTCGCGGGCAGCCTCGACGGGGCGCTGGGCGAAATCGGCAAAGACATCCGTAATGTTCATAAGCCTATTCTGCACGCGTACTGGATCCTTGGCCATGAAAGTTGAACTCCGAAAGCCCGGAGACCATGGGGAGAGGTACGCTGAACCTGGCGACAGTGCTTCCTGAAACACGGAATGGACGAGGAAGGATGGCGATGGGCCCCGACGGATTATTCGCTTTGCGCACAGGCGTATTCAGGCTGCCCGACGGCCAACCGGCAACGCTCGAAACGCGTGTACTCGGAACGCTTTGCGTACGCTCGGGCAAACTGGCCCTCTGCGATCCGCTATATCTGCAGGACCCCGGCCTGCTCACCATCCCTCCGGGAGACTACAAGGTGGTAGCAACGATTGCGCGGGTTCCAGAAATCTATGATCTGGCGATGAGCAGGCCAGCCTACCTGAGCCTGATGCTGTCCGGTGATCCCACCGCCTCGATCCATCCCGCGGTTTTTGCCACCGACGGTTCAGAACGTGGCGTCCGCCCGGTCGAGGGCGTAGCGGTGATGCCTGGTCTTCAGGGAATACCTTCGTCGCAGATGTCCAGTGTTGCAATGGTGGACGCCGAAGCCATCGTTCGGGCCATGCCCGATGATCCTGGAACCTGGTTCGATTCGGTGATTTCACCGAGCGATGGCACCGGGTGGTTCGACCGCATGGATACGGAAATCGATGGTCCGCTCGGCTCGCTCTTCACTCGATTGCCCAAGGCAGCAGATGCAGAGAATATAGCAATTCTCATCGCCCGCCCCGGGAGGGTATTTCCGGTGCTGGAGACGAGGGATGCGCAGGATCGAATCACCGGAATCCATATTGATTTACTCGTCATTGGGGATCTGAGCGAAGCTCTGCAGGCTTTTGATGGCCAGGATGACTATGCACTGGAGTATGCAGAAGAAGCGGCACGGGACTTGCGGCACCAACAGAGTCAGCGGGCAGAGGGGCTAATCATGAGAATGCGGAAATTTTTCAAACGCTAGTACCTGCTGGAATTCGCGGACCTAAGCTGTCTGGACAAGCCAACTGGCATCACTCACTAACGAGCGGTTTGGAGCAAGAAGTGAAACTGCATCATGTACAAGTCTCTATGCCGCAGGGGCAAGAAGCAGAAGCCCGCCGATTCTATGCCCAAGCCCTGGGGCTTCATGAGGTGGATAAGCCTGAAGCCCTGGCAGGCCGCGGCGGCTGCTGGTTTCGGGCCTATGACGGCGACGTCATCGTCGCCGAAATCCATCTCGGTGTAGAGGAGCCATTCCTGCCCGCCCGCAAAGCCCATCCTGGACTCGTGTGCGATTCCTTGGCGGAGCTAGAGGCCACAGCACATCGGATCAAGTCAGGCGGCTTTGAGATCTCGTGGGCAGAGCGGGAATCTTTCGAAGGGTATATTCGATTTCATGCCCGCGACGGTTTCGGGAACCGCATCGAAATCATGGCTCCTTCGACATCGCCAAATTCGCCCGACAGCGAGGTGCATGACAACCAATGAATCGAGAATTACTTGGCTGATTACGACCCTCGAATTGTCGCGTTGTACGACGGAGAAAATCCTGACGGGCCAGACCATGACTACTACCGATCCCTCGCCGTTCAGCCTGGCGTGCAGCGCATTTTGGATCTCGGTTGCGGCACTGGAATTCTCACCGTCACCTTGGCGCAGGAAGGGTGTGAAGTCGTGGGCATGGATCCATCGCCGGCCATGCTTGACTATGCCCGCCAGCGATCTGGCGCCAGCGAAGTCCTATGGGTCGAGGGCGACTCAAGCGCCCTTGAGCATGGGCTGTTCGACTTGGCGGTCATGACGGGTAACGTGGTGCAGCACATTCCGGACCCGCAGTGGGAACGAACCTTGCAGGATTTGAGGCGCAGCCTGTCCTCCGGATCTGTCCTCGCCTTTGAGAGCCGAAACCCGGAACGACGAGCGTGGGAATCCTGGGCGCGCGAAGAGCCATCCACCAGAAGCACGCCATTTGGACCGGTGACTGAATGGTGCCAGGTTCAAGAACTCAGCGAAGGGAAGATACTCCTCGAATCATTCTCGAAATTCGCGACCACGGGAGCGACAGTGCATGAAGACCTGGTGCTAGCTTTCCGCACCGTCGCACAACTGGAAGTCCAGCTGCAGGCAGCTGGATTCAAGGTCGATGCAATCTGGGGTGACTGGAACCGGACACCATTTGACGGAAGCCAAACGGTCATGATTTTTGAAGCGAGGGCAGCATGAGCGTGTTCGGGCTCGTCGGACTTCAGGATGCGCGCGCTTTGCAACGGCTCATTGAATCCAACGCAGGCTATGCAGTGCGCATCCAGGGCCATGGCGTTGAGCCCGGAGCAGCGCAGGAAGCGCTCACGGCGCTGCCACCCAACGCTGTTGCCGCCCAGAAGCGTGGTTATGGATTGTGGGAAGGCAACCGATTGCTGGCCTTCGCAGATGTCATCATTGGCTGGCCCGAGCCGGGGACCGCGCATATCGGGTTGCTCATGGCCGACTCCGAGCGGGTTGGCGAGGGGCTTGGACGAAGTCTGCATGAAGCCATCGTCACGGAGTTGTGCAGAGCCGAAGGCCTGTGCTGCCTTCGGCTGGCCATTGTGGATACAAATGCGGACGTGGCTGAACCATTCTGGAAGAAGATGGGCTATCAGCCCACGAGCCAGGTGGCACCCCATCGACAGGGGACTGTGGAATCCGCCTCGCGGATCTGGCGCCGAAAGCTTGGCTGCGGCGCAGAGGCATCAGCCGGGCCTATCTAGAACAGCGGCCAGGGAACCGCGGGCATATCACCGCTCGGGCCGGGGAAGCGGGCATCCTGGCGAAGCAACAGGCACCGCTGCTGCAAAGCTTCGAGCTCCACATCGCTGAGCAGCTTGCCCAATTTCTCGCCCAGCGTTGAGCCCAATGCGGTATTGACCCGGTCAATGCCGGAGAGTTCTTCGTCGTCCAGCGGCTGGCCAATCCACCCCCAAAGCACCGTGCGAAGCTTGTGCTCATCATGGAAGCTCAGCCCATGGTCTACTCCATAACGGTGGCCGTCAGGCATCGCCAGCACGTGGTCGCCCTTGCGGTCCGCATTATTGGCCACGATGTCGAAGACCGCCATCCGGCGCAGGACAGCGGTGTCCTCATGTAGCAGGCTCACCTGGCGCCCGATGTCGTCTTGCCCGTGCAAGACCGTCTTCCAGCCTTTGGCGGGGAGATTGCCGGTGGCCACGAGATCCACCGCATGCTGCTCGGAGTCCACTTCTTGCCAAAGCTGCACCATGCCTTCGCCAAAGGGGCCATCGCGCAGCCAGGTCTTCGGAACAAGGTTCCAGCCCAGCGCCTCGGAGACGAGGTAGGCGGCAACTTCCCGGTTGGCCAGGGTGTGCTGCGGGAAATCCCAGAGCGGCTTTTCACCGGCAATGGGCTTGTAGACCACGCTCAACCCACCGATGGTGCCCAAAAAGGTGGCATTGGATGCCGTGGTGATACGGCCGGTGAGTTCGAGTTCACCGGCGAGCAGATCCGGCTGGGTCATGAAAGCTCAGAGTCCTGGCAAGTATGTCCCTCTGGATCAATTGGATAGCCGCACGACGAGCAGACCGGACGGCCTGCGGCAACAACTTCGTGGGTGCGCATGGCAAAGGCCCGCGCCGTGCCCACTGGCATGCGCACCTGCATGACGGCCTCGGGCTCGTCGTCGGGATGCGCTTCGTCAAGGGAAAATGCTTCCAGCACCACCTGGGCCACGGTGGCATCCCATCCCAGGTTCATAGACCCGACCCTGAAGGCTTCGTCGACCTCTTCCAGCGGATCGTTATCCACCAGCTCCACCGGAGTATGGGTCGGAACGCTGAAAGAATTCCCCGCAACGGTCGCGACCTGGTCGAGAATCTCATCGATCATTTCTGCGACGACAGCTGCCTGCTGCTTTTCCAGGGCAATGCTGGTCATGTCTGATCCGGTGCGCGCTTGCAGATAAAAGGTGCGGGAACCGGGCTCGCCGATGGTGCCAATGACTACTCGATCCGGCCAGTTGAATTCGTGGACTTCGCTCGCCATGTCTGCTTCCTTAGTTTCCTGCTCCGCCACCCACAGGGGCGTCAGCTGCTTGCAATCCCGGGGCCAGCCAAGACAGGTCCCCGCCGTCAGTATTAACCGAGTGCACACGAGGCGAACCCGAACCGTAGTGGACAATCGATGCAGATGCCGGGCCGACGTTGATGCGCTGGAACAGGTCCAAGTGCATGCCCAACGCATCAGCCAGTACCGACTTGATGATATCGCCATGGCTCACGGCAACCCACACCGCCCCAGTTCCATGTTCCGCCTCGAATCCGGCGTCAAGGCGCCGTATCTCGGCAACGGCCCGTGCTTGCATGCCCGCCATCGACTCGCCCTGCGGGAAAGTGACTGCAGAGGGGTTGGCCTGCACCTGGGACCACAAAGCCTGGGTGGAAAGCTCGGCCAGGGCGCTGCCTTGCCAGGTGCCATAATCGCACTCGGTGAGTTCTGGTGCAAGCAGCAGTCCTGGAGCGTTCCTTTGCGCTTGGATAATGTGCTGGGCTGTTTGCTGGCACCGTTCCAGCGGGCTTGAAACGATACCTGCCAAAGGCACATCGGCCAGCCGCAGCGCAGTTCTTGCGGCCTGCGTTTTGCCGGTTTCGTCGAGGCTTATTCCAGGGGCTCGTCCGGCCAGAACACCAGAGGCGTTGGCGGTAGTGCGGCCGTGCCGCACAAGAATTACTGTGGCCATGATCCCAGCCTAGCCATCTGGCAGAAGCCATGCGAGATTTTGCCGGTATTCCGCCCTGTTGCGAAAAAGCGCACCCCAAGTCGAAACCGCCTCGCAGCGGCCCAGGAGCACTGTCCTCCCGCGGGCGAATCAGCAAGAGCACGCAAGGACAGGTGGCAGAAACCGCGCTAGTATCAGATCTGGTTCACCAAGCTGCGCGACGTGGTGGGCAGTAGGCCACATCAGGGGAGCGGACATGGGCAATGGCCAGTGGATTGAAGTAGGCAATGGCGTATTCCAGCGGCGCTATGACCCGCTGGATGTTTCCATCGGACTGGTTTTGGGACCCACCGGAGCCGTGGTGATTGATACTCGCAATAATCCCGCGGAGGCATTGGCGATCATCGAGGATGTGGCCGAAGGCTTCTCCCTGCCCATCATGGCCGCCATCAATACCCACGCCCACTACGACCATAGTTTCGGCAACCAGGTCTTCAAGGCCGAAGGCATCCCCATCTATGGGCACCATTTGATTGCCCGGCACTATGCGAACTACGAGAAACCCCATCTGGACAAGGTCAAGAACCATCCCGGCACGGAGCCTGACAAGTCGTGGCAGGAGGTGGTTCTCACCCCGCCCACCGTCCCGGTCCAAGCGCCAACCACCATTTGCCCGGGAGGCCGGGAAATCGAGTTGTTGCCGCTGGCGCCGGGCCATACCGATACGGATCTTGCAGTGCGCATCCCGGATGCAGGGATCTGGTTCCTCGGCGACATCATTGAAGAATCAGGACCGCCGATGTTCGGATCCGGCGCGCATCCGCTGGGATGGCCACAGGTCCTCGAATCCCTGTTGGAGCGGATCGGCGAGTCCGATGCCATTATTCCTGGGCATGGCACGCCGGTGGATCGCGCTTTTGTTGTTCGGCAACAGCAGCAGCTTGAACTGCTCGCCGATGAATTGAGCGCCGCCCACGCGCAAGAGATCCCGGCCGGGAAGATCCGATTTTCTGCGGGCTTGCTGCAAATCTGGCCAGCTCAATTCCTGCGCGAAGCGGTCCAAGACGTATACGCCCAGCTGGGGGACTAGTACTCGTTCTTGATGACGAAGTAGGATCCGCGGACGGTGCCGGCCAGTTTGGACTTCTGGCGCGCGAACTTGAATTTGTCGGCGAGCTCCTCGGGAACCTCCATGCCATCAGACAGCTTGAACCCCACGGCACGCTTTTCCCCGTCGGCAAGTCCGTAGAGCACGTTGATGGACAGCCCCGACTCGTAGAAGACGTAGGCGCGCTTGGCTCCGTCGGCTTCAAAAACGCAGGCCTGCAAGGGGCGGGAAGCGATGTGGAGATCGCGTTCCTCGGCCAAGATGTTGTGGACCCATGCGATGACGCCGTCGGCATCCGAGGCGTCTTCAAGCACCAGGTCGTGATCGAATTTGTTTTTCAGATAGCGGGCCTCATTTGCCCGCAATCCGGCAAGGGCCTGGGCCACGGGGGAGGATTCGAACCCCTCGGTGGAGACATCCTTGAAATCAACCAGATATGCCACATTCAATCCTTTGCACTAGAACTTCGACGGTACAGCTCATCGTAGGCGACCAAGGCTGGCGGTTTCAGCCGAACGCGCTCATCCCGGTCAGATCGCGGCCCAAGATCAGCGCCTGCACCGATTCGGTGCCTTCATAGGTATGCAGCGCTTCGATGTCCCCCACATGGCGGATCACATGGTTTTCCAGCAGTATCCCGTTGCCGCCGAGCATGTCCCTCGCCGTCGCCGCGACGCGCCGGGCGGCACGGGTGTTGTGGTACTTGAGCAATGAAGCCTGTGCCGGCCGAAGCCTGCCTGCGGCTTGTTCGGCTGCCACCGCGGCACACTGCAGCTGCATGTTGGTCAGCTCCGCGAGCATTTGTGCCAGGCGTTCTTGCACCATTTGATGGGCGCCCAGCGCCTTGCCGAACTGTTCGCGCTGCTTGGCATATTGAAGCGCGGCTTCAAATACAAATAATGCGTGGCCCAGCGCCGACCAGCCCACGTTGACCCGGGTATCAACCAGCGCCTTCGATACATCCTTGAATGAAACCGCGTTGGCCAGCAGGGCAGAACGCGGCACGCGCACCTCGTGGAGCCTGATCTCCGCTTGCTCGATGGCCCTGAGCACGCCCTTGCCGCGAACGGGGGCGGCCTCATATCCCGGAGCTTGCTGCTCAACGATGAATCCCTTGATTTGCCCGTCGGCTTGGTCCCGGGCCCACACAATGGTGATGCCGCCCGCTGCTCCATTGCCAATCCATTTCTTGTGGCCGTTGAGAATCCACTGGTCGCCTTGCAAGCGAGCGCTGGTTTCCAAGCTCACGGAGTCAGAACCATGGTGTGGCTCGGTGAGCGCAAATCCGCCCAGGAGTGTTCCGGTGGCGACCGGTTCGAGATAGCGCTCTTGTTGTTCCGCGGTGCCGAAGAGCTTCAAGCTGCGCAGAACCAGTCCACCCTGCACTCCGGCGGCGGCGGCCATCGATCCGTCCGCCCGGGAAATCTCCATGGCCACCAGGCCTGCGGCAAGCGGGGAGAACACCGCATGACCGGGAATCTCCAGGCCATCGGTCAGCAGATCCAACTCGCCCATCCGCCGGACCAATTCCGTTGGATAGTGCGCTGCTTCCCAGTGCCCATTGATGACCGGGATGGCTTCCTGGGCAAATAGCCGGGCCCGCTGCCAATGGCCCCGGTCCGCCGGGGTGATTCCTGCGAAGGCCGATAGATAGTCGGTGTCCAGCGGCTGGCTCAGGTCGTAGGTTTTCCAAGGATCAGTGGTCACGATTTCTGCCCTTTCCCCGCGGCGCATATGGCCCGCAGATGATTCCGCTCCGGCGCAACGCTATAGCCGTTCAATGATGGTGACGTTTGCCTGCCCGCCACCTTCGCACATCGTTTGCAGGCCCCACTTGGTGCCGCTGCGTTCCAGCTCATGCAGCAACGAGGTCATCAAGCGGGCCCCGGTGGCGCCGATGGGATGGCCTAGGGCGATGGCACCGCCGTTGACATTGACCTTGGACATGTCCGCGCCTGTTTCCTTCTGCCATGCCAGGACGACCGCTGCGAACGCTTCATTGATTTCAATGCGGTCCATGTCCTTTAAAGACATGCCCGTGCGTTCCAGCGCATATTTGGTGGCGCGAATTGGTGCTGAGAGCATCATGATTGGATCATCGCCCCGCGCGGAAACATGGTGGATGCGAGCTCGTGGCTTCAAGCCGTATCGCTTGACCGCGGCTTCCGAGGCAATCAGGAGCATGGCCGCGCCATCAGACATTTGCGAAGCAGTGGCAGCTGTATGCAGTCCGCCTTCGACTATGGGGGAC
The DNA here is from genome assembly GCF_001302565.1 of Glutamicibacter halophytocola. Lineage (NCBI taxonomy): Bacteria > Bacillati > Actinomycetota > Actinomycetes > Micrococcales > Micrococcaceae > Glutamicibacter > Glutamicibacter halophytocola. Next base: position 2,461,243 of record NZ_CP012750.1, on the reverse strand, counting down.
AAGCTGGCCATCTTGCCGCGATCCACAGCCCTGGGGCCTTCATCCGCCTGCAACTGGCCCAGAGCCAGGATCTCACGGTCAAAGTATCCAAGCGCCTGGGCTTTGAGCGCCCGTTCGTGGGAGCCGACAGCGAAGTCCTCGAGCTGTTCGCGCGATAATCCCCAATGCTTGGTCATCATTTCCGCACCACGAAACTGCGAGATCTCCTGATCGCCGTAGCGGGTGGCCCAGAGCTTGGAACCGCGATAAGGGTCCGGGAATCCGAAATCTGCAGCTGCGGAGTTGGAATAGGAAAGCGGGATGCTGGACATCGATTGGACACCGCCAGCCACCACAAGATCGCTGCTGCCGCTCATCACCGCTTGGGCCGCATTGGAGACTGCCTGTTGGCCGGAGCCGCATTGGCGTTCCACAGTGGTTCCCGGGACTTCTTCGGACAGCCCGGCAGCGAGCCATGCGTTGCGAGCGATGTCCATGGCTTGCGGGCCAACTTGGTCGATGCAGCCGAGAATGATCTCGTCATATTCCTTGGAATCAACGTTATTGCGCTGGACAAGTTCGGCGAGCGGAGCCGCAGCGAGATCCAATGAATGCAGATCCGCGAGCGACTTTCCGCGCCGTCCTACTGGAGTGCGCAATGCATCGATGATGTAAGCCTCGGCCATGAGGTTCCTCCAGAAAATGCTCAAGTCATTGGTGGTTGCTTGAACAACAATGCCCAAGAGCGTGGCCATTGTCTAGGGCAGGGCGGTCAGCTCAAGCATTGCCTGGGCGACCTGGGAAACCGCTGGCCCAGGAAGCGCAGTAGATGCCTGCTCCAGCACAAGCAATCTGGCCTGGGGAATCTCGCGTGCCAAGGCCTGCCCGTTGCCGGCTGGAAAGAACGGGTCCTTGGCTCCGTGGACTACCAGCGTTGATTGCGTGATCTCGCCGAGGCGTTCGCGCCAACGCGGAGTGCAGTCGAGCCGTGAAAAGACCATGCCAAGCTGGTTGGCCATGTGGATGGACGCGGAAGGATCTGGCGTGCGGTCCCAAATGCGCGCTGACAGGCGCCGGGCCTCGTGTGGATCATTGCCCAAGATGCTGGCGGCCTGCGCAGCATGCTCGGCCACTGCCTCGCGATCGGCCCAATCCGGCATCGGGCGAGAAAACAATTGGCCTATGGTGGCTTGGTCATGATCCGGAAGATCGTCATCTACCGGGCCTGGTGCGACAGGCCGTGTCCCATACAGGGTGAGCGCCGAGAACGCTTCGGGATGCTCCAAGGCGGCAACTTGCGCAACCATGCCACCTACACCGATGCCGGCCAGGTGTGCCCGCCGCTGGTCCAAGGCCTGGGCAAGCGATGCAGCATCGTTGGCCAGATCGCGCAAGGTATATGAGGGATTCATCGGGTCCAGCGTTGTCGATTGGCCACTATCTCGCAGGTCGTAGCGGACCACGTGCCGGCCGGAAGAGGACAGCGCTTCGCACAGCGGATCAGGCCACGAGAGCATGGTCGTCCCGCCAACGCATAGCACGAGGGGATCGGCGGGGTCGCCAAAGCTTTCCGCGCCTAGTTGAACACCATTGATTGCATATGTTGCCATGTCTGGAGCACCTCATTGGATGATTGCGAATTTGCGGCTGCCTGGGGTCGTCCGATGTCTTTGGAAGCGGTGCTTCCAAGGCTCATCCTGTCCCTGATCGGCCGCACCGTCAACCAACGGGCCGCGGCATTCCTTGCACTTTCCGCTCTCCGGGTGCTTGCTATCATCACAGCAGGGGAACCATGAGCCAGCTGCCTTGTTCTCGGCAGCAAATGCGCCGACAGGTTTCCGTGAACGCTGGGCGTAGTTTTGTTCAAGAACTTGCGGCGTGGAATGAAAAGATTGCAAATTACGGTCCCACGGATGAAGGAGCTCGTCAGATGGCCGAAGGACGCTACCGCTGCAATGCGTAGCCGGATGTAGGACGATGAGCAGATCACCTGAGAATATTCTGTTGTACCTGGAAGCGCAGGAAGAAGAGCAGCTTCGGGGAATCTTTGCTGACCTGGAATCGCGTGGATTTCCTAGGCAAAATCAAACTCCGCACATCAGTATCACCTTTGCACCGGAACTATCTGATGAAGTCGCGCGGCGTGCAGCTCAACTGCTTCCAGCGGCCGTTCCGGCTAGTCTTCGACGCGTTGGCACAGTGGTTTTTGGAACCAAGCGCAAGCAGACCGTTGCGTGGCTCATGGAAACCACCGATGACCTTGAAATCGCAGCCAGGGAAATCAGCGCGCTGAATATCCATGGGCGCGGTCCACGGTGGATACCGCACCTCACCATGGGACTGCGGATTCCGAGAGAAATAGTCCCGGATTACGTCAGGGCGCTAGATGAGCTGGGGAGCGAGCATCAGCTGGAGTTCACTGCAAAACGGGCGGGGTTGTGGAAACCCAAAATCCAGCAATTGACCCTGTTGGCCGGAGAATAATCCAGCAACAGGATCGGATCATTTCGCATCGATGTCCTGTGGCGGTGCAAGCGCGAGTTCAAGATCCGAGCGGCGGACGCTGAAGTGCCTATTCTCGTTCCACATTTCCTGCCGGGGCATGGGCACCGCATAGACCCCTAGGGCTTGGTCTCTTCGCCGGGGCGGTTGGCGGTTCTGGCTTCACTTCGCATGTACCGGAGGTAGCCGAATCCCACCACGATGTGCAGCAGTGCCCCGGCATAGAGGATATAGATGCCTGGAACATAGAAGATGGAGAGTTGGTCAATTCGTCCGGCCGCGACGAAGGCCAGTCCCAGCATGATCAATGCTGTCCGGAACTTGCCGAGGAGAGTTGAACTTGGCGGTTCGCTCAACCGCAGGAAAAAGTAGGCGCAGAGCAAGACCAAGTCGGTAAAGAAAATCACCACACCGATCCACACTGGGATGAATCCACCGGCAACGAGGGCCACAGCGATAGCGACAATGCCCAGGCGATCAGCTATGGGATCAAGCAATATGCCCAGGCGCGAGACTTGGGAAAATTTGCGAGCAATAAACCCGTCCACCCAATCGCTGAGCCCAAAGGCCAGCAATAGTACTGCAGTTAATGTCGGACGTGTATCAGAGATCAAAAAAATGCAGATTGGGATGACAAGGAAGAAGCGAAGCAGCGTGATCGCGTTCGGGACAGTGGCCCAATCGTTGCGACTTGCTGCTTCCATGGCCACGGTGCGCTCCTTTGCTCCTAACATGAACGATCGTCTACTGGAGGCAAAAATACAAGAGAAGCGCTCGACAAAAACCTGCTCGTCACCGCCAGTTGCCCTCCATGCGCGGATGGCTCGACAATGCCGCTAGTCGGTTAAAGCAGCCATCAGCTCAAACTCTGTTTTTCCGGTAGGCAACCCATTGACTTGAAGGGCCACCGAGTGGGTGCCGGGGTAATAGCGCCGGGTGGTAATCGCCCTGAACGAATGGGACCGATTGATCTCCAATTCTTCGCCGGGGGACAGGGTGCGTGTGGTGAGCTTGAAAACCTTGGCAGTTGTTGATCCGTTGGCCTTGCGGTGGTGCAGCACGTAGTCGATGGCAAGGGGCATTGGCTCAGTGCCGGTGTTGCGCACGGTCGCGGTGAAAGTGACCTCTGCGCCCCACGGCACCTGCGGTTGGGCAATGTGCGGACCGTCGGTCTCCACGGTCGGGGTGCCAAAGCCGAGCAATGCCAAGGCTTCAGGATTACCGCGCTTGACCAGGGTCCGAAGTCCGTGTTTCACCACGGCCAAAGTGGTCGAATCTGCAGCCCGCAACCAACGCTGTGCGGTGTGCAGGACCAGCTCGGGATCGTGGCGGCTCAGATCATTGAGATGATTTGCGACCGAACGTCGAACGTACTCGCTTGGATCTCGGTACAGGGCGTCCAAGACTGGAATGGTGAGCGTGGGATTCTTGATGATTTGCGGGACACGAGCAGCCCATGGCAAATACGGGCGGGTGCCTTCACTGGCCAGCCGCCTCACATGCTCATCGGGCGAGGCAGTCCATTGCTGTGCAAAACGCAGGGCTGCCGCAAGATCGTGTTTAAGCAGGACCCGGATTGCGAATTCTGAGCTCAAGCGAGGGGTGAGCAAGGCCATCATGTCCATTGCATCCTCGAACGCGGACTGCGTATTTTCACGCGCTGCACGAGTGGCCAGGGCCGAGGTGACAGGCCAGATCATCCAACCGGTGAAGGACGGCGATTCATGTGCTGCTGTCTTGATGACCTCGGCGAGCTGGGAGTAGCTCTCAGGGAAGTCCGCCAGCAGCCCGTCGCGCAGTGCATCTGAGCGTTCCCGCAAACTCAAACCAGGCAGGCTTTTTGTTGCAGCGTTCAGGGAGCTCAAGGCATGCTCAGGGGCAGCGTCCTGCAGCTCGCGGATAAGTTGCTCGGCGACAGGAACGCCAATGAGTTGATCGGCAAATGGCATGAGGCCATTCTTTACCGGAACCCGGCAATGCGCGAATCAACAGAACATGAACCTCAAAATCAATGGGAGCCGCCAGAACAGGCGGCTCCCATTGGAAGCATTTGGGGTTCCCAGCCAGAGTGGGTCAGTTCTGTACGAGGATTTGGAAGCTGACGCTTCCCTGTTCATCAACGGCGGCGTCCAGTACCTTGTCGTCTAGCTCGTCGGCCACTAGTTCATCAAGGTAGACCGGGCTGCCTTCGCCGGAAATAACCGTATCGGTTTCCTCCGGCTCGGGAACGATCTGAATGGCAAAGGCTGCTTCCTCAGGCGTGCTGGTCTTTTCTGCCTGGTGGATGCGCAGGCCAGCCTTTTCGGCCTCGGACTGGTTGGTGACGATAGCGGTCACGATGGATGCTGCTTGATCGGTCAGTGCGAGCACGGTGGCTCTCCTTCCGGTTGCGGACATACCAAGGTCAGGGCATGTGGGTGCCACGATTCCAAAAACAACCCAGAATCTCAAACGCGCTTAACAGCTGCGAAATATCCTCACAGGTAAGCTGTGGAATCAGATAGGGTCCGGCCCCGAACCTGGCGCCAGGCTGCGGCGCTTCATCCGCAAACGCCCCGACAAACCAAAGGAATGAGTCATCAAATCTGGATCTGAAGGCCAAAACAGGCAAAGACCGGCATCGGCTCCAGCTGGATCCCGGCAAGTTGTGGCCATTGGCCGAAGAGTCGAGCTCGCAGAATTCCTCAGGAGCGATCTTGATGCTGTTCACGCCTACACATCAAATCCCGAGGTCTGCCGCTATAGCACCTGGGGGCCAAACACTCTCGCTGAAACCGGGGAGTTCCTCGCCGATGCGATGGAACGGCAACCCGGACGCATCATGGCGGCAGTGATGGTGGCGGGGAAGGTCATAGGTTCCGCCGCCATTTGGCGAACCGGCGAAACGCAAAGGGCAGGGGCGATGGGCTATACCCTGAACCAGGAATATTGGGGTCAAGGTTTTGCTACTGAAGTTGCAAATTTGCTGCTCAAGCTGGGGTTCGAAAAATTGGGTCTCACCAGGGTTGAAGCCACCTGCGACCCCGGGAATGCTGCCTCCATTCGCGTCTTGGAAAAATCTGGATTTAGATTCGTCCAGCGCCGGGTGGCCACTGAACCGGCCGTTGGAGGAAGGAAAGAGTCACTGGTTTATGCCTTGAATGCGCCTGTTTCCGGTGAAGGGGCAATGGACCAGTGATTCCCAGCGAAATTATTGCGAAGCGTGATGAACCCGTGCCGGAGGACGTTGCGCGACTGCTAGCCAGTGTTCCCGAATGGTTTGCCCAGCCAGAATCCAACGCGCAATACATCCGGGCAGCGAGTTCCAAGGAAACCTGGACAGTTCGCGACACCCAGCAGCAGGTTCTCGCAGTGGCCCTGGTAGATCGCCACTTTCCACAAGCCATCGAGATTCACCTGATCGTGGTGGATCGGGCGCACCATGGACTAGGAATCGGCAGCGAACTTGTTGCGGCCATTGAGCGCGACGCTCTCGCTGGGAACGTGCGGCTGTTGCAGGTCAAGACGCTAGGTGCTTCGCATCCTGATGCCGGCTATGCCAAGACGAGAAGATTCTACGAAAAGCTGGGGTTTCTCTCACTGGAAGAAACCGAACTTTGGGGATCTGGGACCCCGTGTTTGATTATGGTCAAGCCGCTAGACCAAGTGTATGCATCAGCCTGAGGCTGAAAAATTGCTGTTGACCTGTTGGCAAGTGGTTCAGGCTCCGTAGACTGGGCTCGAACCACTTTCTTCAGGAGGCAGCTTTGTCGGATTTTAAAGAACGTGCCCGGACACTGGCGAACCAGCACGAATCTGGTGATCTTCTCGTCATGCCCACAGTGTGGGATACCTTCAGTGCCGCATTGGCCGCCGATGCCGGGTTTGCCAGCTTGACGATTGGCAGCCATCCGGTCGCAGATTCCATCGGGAGTGCTGATGGGGAAAAGATGGATTTTGCCGACTACCTTGCTGTAGTCCAGCGCATCACCTCGGCCGTGGACGTGCCCGTGAGCGCAGACGTGGAATCCGGATATGGCCTGAGCCCGCAAGAATTGTTCGAGCGTGTATTCGCGGCAGGTGCGGTGGGGGTCAATATTGAAGATGTCGTGCACAGGGAGGGCAAACGCGTGCGTGCCCGCCAAGAACATGCAGACTACATCCATGGCGTTCGAGCAGCCGCGGATGCAGCCGGTGTGGATTTTGTGATCAATGGGCGCACCGACGCAGTGAAACTCACCGAGCACTTCGCTGACCCATTGGCTGAAGCTATAGAGCGAATCAAGCTGCTTGAACAAGCCGGTGCCCGCAGCGTTTACCCGGTGGCCCTCTCAACAGCAGATCAGGTGGAACAAGCAGTGCAAGCTGTCTCGATTCCCGTGAATGTCACGGCTCACCCGGTCACAGCACACGCCGCCGGGGACCTTTCGGCTTTGCGCAAACTTGGCGTGCGGCGTGTGAGTTTCGGGCCGCTATGGCAGAAATGGATGGCCGAAGTTTCTTCCCAGCAGCTCAGCGCGTGGCGCCAGAGCTAGAGAATAGTCACCGCTGGATTTGGTCCCGCCGCAATGAAGTTGGGTGCGGCGGGCCAATAGGCCGCTGGAAAGGTGCCAGCTGCCGGCACAAGAATGAGTGAGGCTAGATGTACTGGGAGAACCTGGTTTTTGTTGCTGCGATGCCACACGAGCAGGGCAAGTATTGGGAAGAACTGCTGGATACCGAAACCTTTACGGACAACGAAGGAGGGCTAGAAACCCGGCTTCAATTCTCCGGCGGACGATATCTGGATTTATGTTTTCCCACGGTCAGCGATCCCGAACCCGCTTCACAACGTGTCTTTCCGGTATTAGCTTCCAGCAGCCGTATCGCATCATCGGATGCTGGCAAGAAGAATCCGCCTCGCGAAGAGCGCAATGACATCGCAGGCCGGCAGTACTTCGTCCTTAATGGCTCTGCCGAAAGAGCGCGTCCGCTGAATTTATTCGCCGTGGAATTGCGCAGCGCCAATCCAGAACGCGACGCGCAGTTTTGGGCAAATCTCACCGGTTTCCGCACCGATTCCCAGGACCCGACCGTTCTGGTGCACCCTAGCGGTACCGGAGCGCTAATCAGGCTAGTTCCCGAAATGCAGCCTAAAACCGCAGCCAAGTCTTCGGTCCATCTCGATCTGCGGCTGGAGCCGGGAGATGACCCCAAGCAGATTGTGGAAATGGTTCAAGAACAGGGTGGAACTGAACTCGATCACAAATGGGGCGAGGTTCCCTGGCGAGTATTTTTGGATCCGTCGGGAAACGAATTCTGCATCTTGCCTGCCCCTGCCGCCAACAGCCAGCCATAGCAGATTGCCAAAAATCCATGTCGCTGCCGGGCAAGAGTAGCGAGAGGTTGAAAACCACGCGTATTGGAAGGGCCAGGACGACCAATTGAATGCCTGGCCACGGTGCTGTCCCAGCAAGCCTGGAGCAGCACCGACGAAGGAAATGAGCGACACCCGATGCACAAGATCCACGGCAGTGGTTTACCGCTATTCATGATTCACGGTAATGGTGTCGATCACCGGATCCTGTTGCCGCTGGACGGGGCGCTCGCCGAAAGCGGGATCTTCGAACGCCACTACATCGACTTGCCTGGCTTCGGGGAAAGCGATCCACTTTCCAATGCTGGAGGACTTCCTGAGCTCGCGGATTGGCTGGAGAGCGAAATTCATTCCATCATCGGCGATGGGCCGTTCGCTGTACTGGGCAATTCAATGGGCGGGCTCCTATGCCAAGAGATCGCTGACAGATTTGAGGATGCTGTCCAAGGGATATTCCTCATTGCACCGGCGGTGTACCCGGATAGCGAGCAGCGGACGCTTCCAGAACGTGCTGTCGCAATCCACGATCAGGAATTGTTCCTGTCCCTGAGCAAGAGAGACGCTGAGCTATTCGCCGATGTTGCGGTCATCCAAACTCGGGAAGCATGGGAAGAATTCTCGAAATGGGTTCTGCCCGGAATTTTGTCGGCTAATTTGAGGGCCATGGCCAAACTTGCCAAGCGCTATTTCCTTGAACCGCTGCCGCTTCATCGGGAGAATCAACTCTCCATTCCAGTCTCAATCGTCTGCGGCAGGGATGATCATGTCACCGGATTCGAAGATCCTCAACGATTAACATTGCGCTACCCGGATTTGCATTTAAAGATTATTGAATCGGCTGGGCACAACGTGCATATTGAACAACCGGCGTTAGTGGCGTACGAAATTCGGGCTTGGGCAGAACGAGTCCAGCGTTTGCCTTTGTCGAAGTAGCAGCCTGGATTATCTCTGTCTACCACTACTAATCCGATCGATTCTTGAAAATAGTTGTTGAGTAAAGTCTGATCTGGGATTAGATTTCCTTCAAGCATGGTGGTTAGTTGTTCGAAAGCAGGAATCAGCTTATGGAAGACTCGATTGTCCTTCGCGAATGGACGAGCATCGATGAAGTTCCGGACTTGTTAGATGTCTGGAAAAGCTCTGTTGAATGCCGCCTTGATTTCCTCTCGGCACATGACCTCGATGCCGTAGCCACGGCTCTGGAATCCATATATTCGCAAACTTTGCACGTGCGAATTGCCCAACAAGGCGATCAGATTCTGGGTTTCGCCGCTTGGAATGATTCGGAAATTGAAATTCTTTGGGTGAGGCATGCTGATCGCCACCATGGAGTGGGCAGATTGCTCCTGAGCCACATCATCGAACACAGCCCGGAAGCTGGCGTTCATTTGGACGCGCAACGGACACTTGCCATTGAATTTTTCCAAAACTGCGGGTTCCGGCAGGTGCCAATTGCTGTTCAAGAGTCTTCACCGCGGCTTTTATGTCGTTATGACTTCTCGCGAGTGGATAACGTGGCACGATAGTTTCATGAGTGAAAACAGCCGAGAAATTCGTGAAGTTATTGTTCAGCGCACCGAATCGAGCAAGTACACAGCCACCAGCCTTGCAACAGGGGCAAGCGTTGAATTTGGCCAAGGTGATGGACTGCTGACACCGGTGGAGCTGATGCTCGCAGCTATTGCCGGCTGCTCGTCAATCGATGTTGACGTAGCGACGACTCGTCGCAGCGAACCAGAGAAATTTGATGTGCGAGCCAGCGGCTACAAGATTTCCGAAGACGGTGCCAGCCGCATGGATGACATTCATCTCGGGTTCGATTTGAAATTCCCTGATACTGAAGAGGGCCGCAAAGCAGCCAGCATGGTCGAGCGAATCGTGAAGTTGTCGCACGATAAATACTGCACTGTCTCACGCACGGTCGAACTCGGGGCTTCGGTCGTCAGTGAAGTAGTTGAATAAATAGTTAAAGCTCAACTTTTCTACTCGTGAACTAGCGCTGGAAAGTAAAAACTACAAGTCACTCCAAGGAAATTCACGGAATAGACGATTTGAGAACTTTCGAATTTTTTGCGTTTCAGTAGTGTTTGAAATCACTTTCTACGGTTTTAGTTGAATCCTTGTCTGGAAGACGCGGTTTTCGCAGTTGGAGCTGTGTAACTCCAATGAATCAGGCTATAAAATCAACTCTTTGCCCTAGTCAGAGCTGGTCCTTCATCGTAGGGTCGAGGTGTCCCTACGTTGAAGGAGCAGACATGCAAACTGAGAACGTCTTAGGCAACATCGACTGGGCGTCAATGCTACAAAAGGTAGCCATTGCGCTAGTCATTCTCATCATTACGTGGCTTGTGGCGCGAATAGTTCGCTGGGCTGCAGCCAAGCTAGTGACCAGGGTGAAATTCCTGCAGAAGCAGGGAAACGACGGAGCTCAAATAGGCCAATCTCTTGGCAAGGTCGCTGGATTGATTGTTTGGCTTTTTGGCCTCGTGGCAATCCTTCAGGTCTTTGCACTTTCTGAAGTTCTTACGCCAGTTCAGGGCCTGCTCGGCGGAGTCATGGCATTCATCCCGAACCTCATCGGCGCCGGCTTTATCTTCTTCATTGGCTACGTCATCGCAAACATTGTTCGCCAGCTATTGACCACTGGCCTGGGAACTGTCGACTTCAGCGGACTAGTCCGCAAGCTGACTCCAGGCGATGAGCCGGTAGATGAAGTCCAGTCTCGCGAGGCCCAAGCAAAGATCGTCGATATCATCGCGAATATCGTCTTCGCCCTGATCCTTCTGGTTGTTGCCATATCTGCACTGCAGGTCCTGGGAATCGCAGCCATTTCGCAGCCTGCTGAGCAAATGCTTCAACTGGTCTTCACCGCCATCCCACAGGTCATCATGGCACTGGTGCTGTTGGCAGTTGGCTTCCTGATTGCAAAGTTTGTTGGACAGCTGCTGGAGTCCACCCTGCACGGTGTAGGCACTGATCGCGTCGTTGCCGGCTGGGGCGTTGTTCCAGAAGGCAAGAGCGCATCGGGCATCATTGCCGGCATCGTGAAGATTGCTATCGTGCTGTTCTTCGGCGTGATGGCAGCGCAGATGCTGAACTTCCCGGCAATCACCAATATCCTCAATGAGATTCTGGAACTGGGTGGCAAGATCCTCTTCGGTGCAGCAATCGTTGCGGCAGGCTTCGTCGTCGCTAACGTGATCGGCAAGTTCATGGGCGACACCACTGCGTCGAAGATTATCCGCTACACGGCCATTGCGCTGTTCGTTGCAATGGGCCTGAAATACATGGGCATCGCGGACTCGATCATCAACATGGCCTTCGGTGCAATTGTCATCGGCGCAGCCCTGGCAGCGGCCCTGGCCTTCGGGCTTGGCGGCCGCGAAGCAGCAGCTCGCACCCTGAACAAGATCGATACCGACAAGCTGAGCTCCAACGGCCCGGATTCGGCACCACCGGCACCGCCGACGTCGCCAGGCATATAAACATCCCGAACAGAACCTAAGGGGACATCAGGAGCGTCGCGGAATCCACTGAGGATTCCGCGGCGTTTCTGCGTCTGGGCCTAGCCCTAGGCCAGGCGAAGTGGCAGCGGAGCTACAGCGCCGGGCGGATCCGTTCTTAGCCGGGCGTAGGTGTAGACGTCGATGCGTTCACCGTCGACAAGGAATTTGCCCCGCTCGGTTCCTTCACGCAGAAAACCATTGTTCTCGGCCACGCTGCGTGAACCGGGATTATTGGCCCGCAGGCCAAGCTCCAAGCGGTAGAAATCAAGATCATCAAAAAGATAATTCGCCAGTGTGGCAACTGCCCTCGTAGTGAGCGAACGACCGCGATACTCCTGATGCATCCAGTACCAAATCCAAGCATTGGCATTTGAATGATCCAGCGTCCCGCAAACAAGCCCGATCAACCGGTCATTGGCAGTGATCGCCAACGGGAATTGGCTTTGTTCGCCGTTCAACAGGGCATCTACGTAGGCCCGTGCTTTTGCCGGCGTATCGGCATCGCCTTGGCGCCGCATATCCGGATGGGAAATGAACGCCTCGTATACGGAGCCCGCGTCCAACGCGCTGAGCTGCCTCACGCTGAATTCCTCGGCAACGCCTGTTGCCCGGACGCTGCCAGGCCCTGCAGGCTTGCTTCCGCCGTGGCCTGTGAGCGTGCCTTGGTGAAACAGCATCTGCCACTTGCCTTGCTCGCGGAACCATAATGAGCTGCGAAGTGCCGGGCGATGGCCGCTGGCCTTCCAGCGCAATTGGATGAGGTTTTCTGATAGTCGGATGGCCAAGGGCTCGCTAACGCGCAACCGCTCAGCGGAAGGATCTTCAGTGGCCAGCAATTCCATGACTTGATCCCGGTCGTACGTTCTTCCGCTTGCGCCGATTTCGAAGAAGTTCTCATGCAGGATTTCGCCAAGCAATTTTCGGTTGCCACGCAGCGAGGCACTGAGAAGCTGCTGTTCCAGACCGGCAACCGCTCTGAATAGTTGAGAATCGACGGGCAATTCTGAGGGATATTCCTGTTGCGCCATGCCGGTAAGTACATCACAAAAGATGACGGAACTAAGTCAACTGCAGTTCGCTTTTCAGGGCTGCCTCATGCTTATAATCGCAAATACTCCGCGGGAGCCTGAAACCGACCAGGCTGAGAGGGCACTGAGCCGACCGCTACACCTGATGCGGGTCATGCCGCCGTAGGAAGGAAGCGTGCCACTGTGCATGTCAACATTGTTGGCTCCGGAATCATCGGCCTAGCCACCGCATTCGAGCTCAGTTCACGCGGCCACACCATCACCATCATCGACCCGGCACCTGGCCAGGGCGCCAGCTACGCAGCGGCCGGGATGCTGGCCCCAGCTGCCGAAACCGTCTGGGGCCAAGGCCCCCTGCACCAGTTGCTGTCCGCATCCAGCGCCCGCTACCCCCAGTTCGTTGATCGCCTGGAAGCGGCCACGGGCGTGCGTCCCGACTACCTGCAAAGCTCAACCCTGGTCGTCGCGGCAGAACCTGCCGACCGCGAAGCGCTCCACGATCTCGTGGAGCTGCAGAGCTCATTGGGATTGTCCGCCGAAAAACTGCTGCCGAGCCAAGCCAGGTCCTTGGAACCAGCCTTGGCCAGCAATATTTCCGGGGCGGTGCTCTGCGCTGAAGACCACCAGATCGATCCCCGTTCCGTCGTGCGCATCCTGCTCCAGCACTTCCACAACGACCTGGTCCATGAGCAGGCCGAAGAACTGATCACCGAAGGATCAGGCACCTGCGCCGTTCGCACGGCTTCAGGAAAAGTTTTCGCAGCCGATCAAACCATTATCGCCACCGCGCTGGGCACGGTGAAAGGACTGGGCAAGCTGCCATTGCGCCCGGTGCACGGCGACATCCTGCGGATTCAAAGCCCGCCGGGCCCCGCCTTGCTGACCAGGATTATTCGAGGCATCGTCCACCGGCAGAACGTGTATCTGGTTCCGCGCAAGGACGGCAGCCTCGTGCTCGGCGCCAGCGTTCGGGAAGACCAGAACCCGGAAGTCAATGTGGGCGCCATGTACAACTTGCTCGACAACGCCCGCAGGCTTGTCCCGGGAATTATCGACTGCTCGCTGAACGAAGTCATCGCAAGGCCAAGGCCGGCAACCGCCGATGACCGCCCGCTGATCGGGCGCATTGACCCGGGGCTGGTGCTCTCCACTGGCTATTCGCGCCATGGGGTGCTGCTCAGCCCCTTGGGATCCGAACTGACTGCGGATCTCGCTGAAAACAACAAAAGAAATCCACTGTTGAATGACGTTGATCCGCAACGTTTTCCAACACTTTCCGCAACCGCCGCACTGGAGGCACTCGGATGACATCGATCAACATCATTTTTAATTCCCAGCAAGTTCAGCTGCAGGCCGGTACCAGCCTGCGCGAATTCATCAGCGCGCAAATCGGCAAGGAACTCGACGCAGATTCAAAAGCAGTCGACGGCAGCAAGCTGGGGGTGGCCGCGGCCGTGAACGGCGCAGTCGTTCCCCGCAGCAGCTGGAACAGCAAAGCTCTTGAAGACGGGCACAGCATAGAACTCGTTACGGCAGCCCAGGGAGGCTAAGCATGGAATCGCAAGAATTCACCGAGCTGGATCTCAACAACGATCCTTTTGTCGTCGCCGGGCGCACCCTTTCCTCGCGGCTTATCCTGGGCACCGGAGGGGCCACCTCATTAACCACGCTGGATAGCGCGCTCACCATTTCTGGCACGGAATTGACAACCGTTGCCATCCGCCATTTCTCTGCTGCCGGGGCAGGCAATGTCTATGAGCTGCTCCAGCGCAACAACGTCATTCCTTTGCCTAATACCGCAGGGTGTTTCACCGCCCGTGATGCGGTACTCACCGCGCAGCTGGCCCGTGAAGCGCTGGAAACGGACTGGATCAAACTTGAAGTGATTGCCGACGAGCACACCTTGCTGCCAGATCCGCTGGAACTGTACTCGGCAACCGAGCAGCTTGTGGCCGATGGATTCCAGGTCTTCGCCTACACCAATGATGACCCTGCACTGGCGCAGCGGCTCCAGGATGCCGGCGTGGCAGCTATCATGCCTGCTGGCGCTCCGATCGGTTCAGGTCTGGGAATTTTGAACCCGCACAATATTTCCACCATTGTTTCCCGTGCCAATGTTCCGGTGATCCTGGATGCCGGGGTGGGAACAGCCTCCGACGCGGCGCTGGCCATGGAACTAGGCTGCGATGCCGTGCTGCTGGCCAGCGCAGTGACTCGCGCGCATAACGCTCCGCTGATGGCCGCGGCCATGAGGGACGCTGTGCGAGCTGGCCGCGCAGCCCGTTTGGCCGGCAGGATTCCACGACGCGATACCGCACTTGCATCCTCGCCTGCGGAGGGAATGATGCAAACCTTGGTCGGGGAATTCTAATGCTGCGCCAACCGCTCTGCGAACCTGCCGCAGGGATCGATCCGGGCCAGCTGGCCCGCTATTCACGGCATCTGACCCTGCCCGGGGTAGGCGAAGAGGGCCAACGGCGCATCATCAACGCCAAGGTCCTGATCATTGGCGCCGGGGGACTGGGCAGTCCCATCGCCAGTTATCTGATTGCCGCCGGAGTAGGCCAGATCGGCGTACTCGATGATGACTCGGTAGAGCTGTCGAACTTGCAGCGCCAGATCATGCATCGCGAATCCGATGTCGGCCGGCCAAAAGTCGATTCCGTGCAGAGGCTGGCCGCCGAACACAACAGCACTGTCGTCATTGATCCGCTCAACCAGCGGCTCAGCGAAGACAACGCCCTGGAGCTTTTCGCCGCCTACGACCTTGTCATTGATGGCAGCGACAACTTCGCCACGAGATACCTCGCCTCCGACGCTGCCGAAATCACCGGGACCCCGCTGGTGTGGGGCACACTCTTCCAGTTTTCGGGCCAGGTATCGGTTTTTGACCCGCGAACCGGCCCGATGCTGCGGGATATCTTCCCGGAAATCCCGGATGCTGATTCGGTTCCGAGCTGCGCCGAAGGCGGTGTCTTCGGAGCACTGTGCGGAGTCGTGGGTTCGGTAATGAGCACCGAAGCGCTCAAGCTGATTACAGGTATTGGCCTCACGCTCAGCGGCAAGCTCTGGCTCTACGATGCCTTGGCTGCCAGCGTCCGGTCCTTGGAATTTGTCGCCGATCCGCAGCGCGAGCGGGTCGTCCAGCTGGGCCAGTACCAGCCGGTGGCTTGCGCCGTTGAAGAACCTTTCGCCAGCCTGGGCGTGCATGAGCTGGCTGCAATGCAACGGGATAACGAGGTGCTCGTCGTTGATGTGCGCGAGTCGTGGGAGCGTGGCATCGCCGCTATTCCCCACAGCATTCATGTGCCACTGGACCGATTGCTGGCCGGAGAGCATGCGCAAATACCACGCGAAGCCGGCATCATCGTGATGGTTTGCAAGAGCGGTGTCCGATCCCGAAAGGCCGCCAGCCATATGTCGCGGCAACAGGCGGGAACCGGCAAGGTTTACAGCCTGGATGGCGGGACAGTGCAGTGGTTCGCAGAAATCGAGGGGCAGGAAATCGCCTACTAGCCGGAGGCTGGGCTGGCAAGGAATTGTGCACTGGCATAATGGCTTCATGACCCTTTCAGCCGCACTGGAATTCCGCGAACTAGCTAGTCAAGACGAGCAGCAGGCCATCGACGCCCATCGGGCCATGCTCGCCGACGATTTCGAATTCTTGCCGACGTGGTCTGCCGATGAGCTGTGGGAGGACTACACCTACCGGATGAGCGCAGGACGCCGCGGCGAGCATATCCCTCAGGGCTGGGTGCGCTCGGCGCTCTTTGGCGCTTTTGATGACGGCGAACTGGTAGGGCGTGTCTCGGTGAGATACGAGCTTAACGATTTCTTGCTTCAAAATGGCGGGCACATCGGCTACGGAGTTCTTTCCGAGCACCGCCGCCGTGGCTTGGCAACTGCGCTTTGCCAGTTTGGCCTGCGCGAAGTCCAGGAGGCGGGCGTGTCGAGCGCGCTGGTCACCTGCGAGGGCACGAATCTCGGTTCCATCGCGACGATACTAAAGTGCGGGGGAGTTCCAGACTCGCAGGTTCCCTACCTGGAAGCAGCCGACGGGTCCAAGACCCTGCGCTACTGGATTTCCACCCAATCCACCCCATGATTTTCCGCGACTTTACGTGAAATTCTTGTATGTTCTGACACAGAGCGCCGGAGTATTTGCTGGAACAGCGTAAACTTGTTTGTTGGGTCGACTTTGGCCCCGACTCCTTAGACCCAAAATCCTCGAGCGGAAGTGAGCCTTCACGCATGTCAGCTAACACCATTAGTCGCGACGAACTTCGCAATGTAGCCATCGTTGCACACGTTGACCACGGCAAGACCACCCTGGTCAACGCAATGCTCCAGCAGACCGGCGCATTCGACAGCCATGGTGAAACCGAAGATCGCGTGATGGACTCCGGCGAGCTGGAACGCGAGAAGGGCATCACCATTCTTGCCAAGAACACCACCGTGTTCTACAACGGCCCAGCTGCTGACGGCAAGAACATGACCATCAACGTCATCGACACCCCGGGTCACGCTGACTTCGGTGGCGAGGTCGAGCGCGGCCTGTCCATGGTGGACGGCGTGGTTCTGCTCGTTGATGCTTCTGAAGGCCCACTGCCACAGACCCGCTTCGTGCTGCGCAAGGCCCTGAGCGCCAACCTGCCAGTCATCATCGTGGTCAACAAGACCGACCGCCCGGACTCCCGCATCGATGGCGTCATCTCGGACTCCATGGACCTGCTGCTGGGCCTGGCATCGGACCTGGCTGATGAAGCTCCAGACCTGGATCTGGACGCCATCTTGAACGTCCCTGTGGTCTTCGCGTCGGGCAAGGCCGGTTACGCTTCGATGAACCAGCCAGCTGATGGCACCTTGCCAGACAATGAAGATCTCGAGCCGCTGTTCGAGACCATCATCAAGCACGTTCCTGCTCCGACCTACGAAGAGGGCGAAGTTCTGCAGGCACACGTCACCAACCTTGACGCATCGCCATTCCTCGGGCGCCTGGCCCTGCTGCGCATGATCAACGGAACCCTGCGCAAGGGCCAGCAGGTTAACTGGGCCCGCCAGGACGGCACCATGAAGCAGGTGAAGATCACCGAGCTTCTGGCTACCAAGGGTCTGCAGCGTGTTCCAGCTGAAGAAGCTGGACCAGGCGAGATCGTCGCAGTGGCCGGTATCGAGGACATCATGATTGGTGAAACCCTCACCGACTTGGAGAACCCAAAGCCGCTGCCACTGATCACCGTTGATCCACCAGCAATTTCGATGACCATCGGTATCAACACCTCGCCACTTGCTGGCAAGGTCAAGGGCGCCAAGGTCACCGCACGCCAGGTCAAGGACCGCCTTGACAAGGAACTGATCGGTAACGTTTCGCTGAACATCTTGCCTACCGAGCGTCCGGACGCTTGGGAAGTCCAGGGCCGTGGCGAATTGGCACTGGCCATCCTCGTTGAGCAGATGCGTCGCGAAGGCTTCGAGCTGACCGTTGGCAAGCCACAGGTAGTGACCAAGATGGTTGACGGCAAGGTCCACGAGCCAATGGAGCACATGACCATTGACGTGCCCGAAGAGTACCTGGGTGCCATCACCCAGCTGATGGCTTCGCGCAAGGGCCGCATGACCAACATGGCCAACCACGGCACCGGCTGGGTTCGCATGGAATTCATGGTTCCTGCACGTGGCCTGATCGGCTTCCGTACCCGCTTCCTGACCGAAACCCGTGGCGCAGGCATCGCTTCGTCGCTGGCTGAAGGCTACGAGCCATGGGCAGGTGCCATCGAATACCGCATCAACGGTTCGATTGTTGCCGACCGCGCTGGCGTCGTGACTCCATTCGCAATGATCAACCTGCAGGAGCGCATGAGCTTCTTCGTGAAGCCAACCGAAGAGGTTTACGAGGGCATGATCGTTGGCGAGAACTCGCGCGCCGATGACATGGACGTGAACATCACCAAGGAAAAGAAGCTCACCAACATGCGTGCAGCTTCCTCGGACAGCTTCGAGAACCTGACCCCGCCACAGACTCTGACCCTGGAAGAGTCCCTGGAATTCGCTCGCGAAGACGAGTGCGTTGAGGTTACCCCGGAAGCTATCCGTATCCGCAAGGTGCTGCTGAACGCCAATGACCGTGCCAAGGCAACCCGTGCACGCGCTCGCGCCTAATCAGCGAAAAAACCAGGGCAGCAACCTCTCGGCGCTGTGGCGCGGAGCTGTTGCCGCCCTGGTAGCAGGACTGTTCGGCACTGCCATCCACGCCTCCATCAGCTACGCCGGAAACGACGTGCCGCTGGTGTGGGGCGTCGCAGTAGCCTGGCTGCTGCTTGGCCTGCTGGTGTACTGGGCTGCGGTGTCCTCAGGGAAACTGTGGTCCGGGGCTCTGGCGCTGATCGGCTGCTATGTCTGCGTGGGATTGATATCCTACGTCGGCAATGACCAGCTGATCCTCGGCATGCAGTACTACCAATACCTTCCCGGACCGGCGCTGGCTTCGGCCCTGTGGATGTATGGGATGATCATTCCTGCGATCATCGGCCTGGTGCTGGCCCTGCGAGCTATTCGCAAACAGCATCGCCCGGACTAAACACCGAAGGCGCACTTCCCGCGATTGGGAAGTGCGCCTTCGCTGGCTAACGCCAAGTGCAAAGATCTTGGAATCTGCAGTTCTAGCTGCTCTTATTGCCGGTGATGTCCAGGTGGTGGGCCAAGAAGAGCGAGGTTGCCACGCCATCTTCTTCGGGCTCACGCATCGCGTAGTCTTCAATAACCGAACGCAGCCGCGACATCATTTCCTGACGGGACTCTTCGCTGAGCTTCAGGCCCACGCGGATGATCTGGATTTCTTGGGGATCCAGTCCCTCGATTTCCTGCAGGAAGGTATCGACAAGCATGGGAGCAGCGTCTGGGATGCGCGTTCCCCACGACTGCTTGGTGCTCCGGTAGGGAACTTCCTTGGCGCCACGATTGCCGCGCCGGGCCTCTTCCGGGGCGAGGTAGCCGTTATTCACCAAGGTCCGGACATGGTGCAGCGACGTGGCCGGATTCAGATCAAGAATGTCCGCGATTTCCTTATTCGTTCGTGACTCGTGGAGGCACAAGCGCAGGATACGAAGCCTCAGCGGTGAGCTGAGTGCACGTGCTCGCGATTGGACAAGTTTGTCAGAAGGCATAAAAACAGCATACGGGAAAATCGTTGAGTGATTGGCAGAATCAAATCACATGTCGCGCAACAGCGGTTCGGCGCGAAGCGTTGATCTTGCCGGATACTAGTTCCTTGGCGTCCGGGGCCGGCGGCGCTGAGGGGCCGGAGGGACGAGCTTGGCATGGGTGATCAACGCCCGCGGGATGACCACAAGACCCGATCGGGTCTGCACGCTGATCGAATCCACTGTGACTTCCTGCAACTCGCCCAACGCGTCGCTAAAGCGCCCGCTTGCCGTGCTGGCTTCCACAGGCAGGCGGTAGCGCACAACTAGACGTTCACCGGGAGTCATATCACTAAAACTAAGCATTCTTGCGCGTCATCTTTTCGTAAGAAGAATTCATCTAAACCCTTTGAAGCTGAAATGTGAATGGTCGGTTACGTCACAGCAGGCCCACGGGCGCTTTGATGTATTGATATCAGGACTAGACTGTAGTTTGAGCTGGTAAGGGATTCAAAGAGCATCCAGGAATCCGGCCGGCTCGTGTTGAAACCACCAAGTGCAAGGAAAGGTCTCGGCCCTCGTGACTTACATCATCGCTCAGCCGTGCGTCGACGTGAAAGACAAGGCGTGCGTCGAAGAGTGCCCGGTAGATTGTATTTATGAAGGCGAGCGCTCGCTGTACATTCATCCGGATGAATGCGTAGACTGCGGCGCTTGCGAGCCGGTCTGCCCCGTTGAAGCCATCTACTACGAAGATGATGTGCCGGACGAATGGGCCGACTATTACAAGGCCAACGTCGACTTTTTCGATGAACTTGGTTCCCCGGGCGGCGCCGCTAAAATTGGTAACACCGGTACTGACCACCCATTCGTCAGTGCCTTGCCACCTCAGAACCAAGGCTAGGTTTTACTTTTATGCTTGAGCTCCCCGATTACCCCTGGAACCAGCTTGCTCCATACCGCGAGCAGGCAGCGAAGCATCCAGGGGGAGTCGTGGACCTTTCCATCGGCACGCCAGTTGATGACACCCCGCAGCTCATCCAGGACGCGCTGGCCGAGGGCGCAAACTCCCACGGCTATCCCACCACGCATGGAACCGCCGAAGTCCGCCAGGCCATTGTCGATTGGTTCGCACGTCGCCGCCAGGTCACCGGTCTGGGCATCAACGATGTCATGCCAACCGTGGGCTCAAAGGAAATGGTGGCCTGGTTGCCGCTGCTCCTGGGAATCGGCGCAGGGGATATTGTGGTGCGTCCAAAAATTGCGTACCCAACCTACGACATTGGCGCCCAACTTGTCGGCGCGACACCTATCGCCACCGATGACCTTGATGAACTGGGCACCGAGGAACTCTCGCGCGTGAAGCTCATCTGGGTGAACTCGCCAGGAAACCCCACCGGCAAGGTCACCGGCGTTGGGCAGCTGCAGCGAATCGTTGAACGGGCCCGCGATATCGGCGCCGTCGTGGCCTCCGACGAGTGCTACGCAGAACTCGGTTGGGAAGACTTTGAAGGCCAGGTGCCGAGCATCCTTGACCCTGAGGTCAACGGTGGAAATCTCGATAACCTGCTGGCTTTGTACTCGCTGTCCAAGCAATCGAACCTCGCAGGCTACCGCGCGGCATTTGTTGCCGGCGCGCCAAACCTCATGCCAACGCTGGTCAACAGCCGCAAGCACGCCGGAATGATCGTGCCGGGACCCATCCAGCACGCCATGGCGGTGGCGCTGAACGACGACCAGCACGTAGCCAAGCAGCGCGAACTGTACCGGGCGCGACGCGATGCTTTGCGTCCTGCCCTCGAAAACTTCGGCCTCAGAATTGAAGATTCGGTGGCCGGCTTGTACCTGTGGTGCACCCAGGATCGGCCAAGCTTCGAGACCATCGGCGCCCTTGCGGAGCTGGGAATCGTTGCCGGCCCGGGTGCTTTTTATGGAACCGCTGGAGAACGCCACGTCCGCGTGGCATTGACCGCCTCCGATGAACGGATCGCGGCCGCCGTTGAACGGCTGAATTCTTCCGCCAACCGGTGAAGATGACAGCCTGATTAGCGGGATAGGGTCAAATCGCGGTATGTTCTACGGTGACGACTGACCTTTCGGAACTACACGCTTTCCGGTTAGGAGAAGCAATGACAGATACTACATCTGCACAGCTACACTTTGGAGAATCCAATCTTGAGCTTCCGGTTATCCCGGCTGCTGAGGGCAACGACGGATTCAGCGTAGCCCCACTTTTGAAGACCACTGGGAACGTGACCTACGATCCTGGCTTCATGAACACCGCGGCCACCAAATCCGCGATCACCTACATCGACGGCGATGCCGGCATCCTGCGCTACCGCGGATACCCCATCGAGCAGCTGGCCGAGAAGTCCAGCTTCATCGAGGTCACCTACCTGCTGATCTACGGCGAACTGCCTACCGCAGACCAGCTCGCAGAATTCGACAACTCGCTGCGCCGCCACACCCTGCTGCACGAAGAGCTCAAGGGCTTCTTCGGCGGCTTCCCGCGCGATGCGCACCCAATGCCGGTTCTGTCTTCCGCAGTTTCGGCACTGTCCACCTGGTACCAGGACTCCCTGGATCCAAAGGACGACGAGCAGGTGGAACGCTCCACTCTGCGCCTGCTGGCAAAGCTGCCAGTGCTGGCTGCCTATGCCCACAAGAAGTCCATCGGCCAGGCTCTGCTGTACCCGGACAACTCGATGAACATGGTCGAGAACTTCCTGCGCCTGTGCTTCGGCACCGCTGCCGAGCCATACCTGCTGGATCCAGATGTGGTCAAGGCCCTTGACCTGCTGCTGATCCTGCATGCGGACCACGAGCAGAACTGCTCGACTTCCACGGTGCGCCTGGTTGGTTCTTCCGAAGCCAACATGTTCGCATCGGTTTCTGCAGGCATCCACGCCCTGTCCGGCCCAGCCCACGGCGGCGCCAACGAGGCTGTGCTGAAGATGCTGCGCGAGATCCAGTCCTCCGGAATCTCCCCGGAAGACTTCATGCAGAAGGTCAAGAACAAGGAAGACGGCGTACGCCTGATGGGCTTCGGCCACCGCGTGTACAAGAACTACGATCCACGCGCCAAGATCATCAAGAAGACCGCTCACGACCTGCTGGCCAAGCAGGGCAAGAACGAGCTGCTTGAGATCGCGATGAAGCTGGAAGAAACTGCGCTGAACGATGAGTACTTCATCTCGCGCAAGCTCTACCCGAACGTGGACTTCTACACCGGCCTGATCTACACCGCCATGGGCTTCCCGGAGAAGATGTTCACCGTGCTGTTCGCGATCGGACGCCTGCCAGGCTGGATCGCGCAGTGGCGTGAAATGATCAAGGATCCTGAACTGAAGATCGGCCGCCCACGCCAGTTGTACATGGGTGAGACCGCGCGCAACTACCCGGGCCTCTAAGCCGCAGGGCAAGTAGCGATCACTGACAAGGAGCTTTCCACCATTCAAATGGTGGATGGCTCCTTGTCTGTTTTAAGCGCGGGGACGGGAGTATCCTGTGAGTCTAAGACTGCGGGGGTATGCCTAAAAGTCAGGTGGTATGCATGTACTTTCGTCGTGGAAACAATTGGTCTTTGGCGGTAAAAACCAATCAGACGATGTTGATGGCCTTGTACTTACGTGAGCTCGGCGGGGTGGATCCAGCCGAAGCCGGGCCCAACTGTCGCTTGAACTCAGTGATCAAGAACCGCCATGGCACTGATGCCGCACACGGGCAGTTCAAGCAGGAGTGGAGCGCCTGGTGGGGAGCTTTGACCTCGGGGGAGACCGCGGCGGAGAGCGCTCCTGAGCAGACACTGCATGAGCAGCTGGACCATGAAGGCTATCCGGCACTTGCCAAGCTGGCTAAAGCCCATTACGGCCAAGCAACGCTGTTTGCGCAGCAGCATGCCGAGGAATTCGTCGAAAAGAGCATGGACTATGTGCCGTTGCGCCTCGATGAATTAGAGAGGATCTTGTTGGATCACGGGGTGGATCACGATACGACTGCACCCCAGCAGCAGATCCAGCTTATTGACATGCCCCTGGACGAGCCACGTGCCTGGCTTACCGGCCGAGCGACGATAGTTGCCAGCACATCCTTGCTGCAGGATTCCAAGGCGTTCCACGGCTTCATCCAGCCCATGGTCACCATCATTTTCCCGGGAGCTTAAAAGAATTGGGGCCCGCTGAATATCTCGAATATCCAGCGAGCCCCTAAACGTCTCTAGTTGGCGTGCAGTGCGCTGTTCAGCTCCACGGTCTGGCCGGCGCGAGGCAAAGCCTCAACCGCGCCAGAAATCGAGTTGCGACGGAACAGCAGGTTGGAAACTCCGGACAGTTCCAGGGCCTTGACCTGCTTCTCGCCCAAAAGCACCCGGGTGCCAGCGGTCACGTAGAGTCCGGCTTCGACCACCGAATCATCGCCCACCGAAATGCCAACACCGGCGTTGGCGCCCAGCAGGACACGCTCGCCAATGACGATGCGCTCGCGTCCGCCGCCGGAAAGCGTACCCATGATCGAGGCGCCGCCTCCGACATCGGAACCGTCGCCCACAACCACCGAAGCGGAGATGCGGCCCTCGACCATTGAGGTGCCCAGGGTGCCAGCGTTGAAGTTCACGAAGCCCTCGTGCATGACGGTGGTACCTTCGGCAAGGTGCGCGCCCAGGCGAACGCGGTCAGCGTCTGCAATGCGGACGCCCGTCGGAACGACGTAATCGACCATGCGCGGGAACTTGTCCACGCCATATACGGTGACCGCGCCGCGGGCACGCAGCTTCAGGCGGGTTACCTCGAAGCCATCAACCTGGCATGGGCCGAAGTTGGTCCAGACCACGTTGGCCAAGTGGCCGAAGATGCCGTCAAGATTGATGGTGTTCGGCTGCGCCAAACGGTGGGATAGCAGATGCAGGCGCAGCCACACATCAGCGGTGTCAGCCGGTGCTACGTCAAGATCGATGGTCAGCGA
The DNA here is from genome assembly GCF_001302565.1 of Glutamicibacter halophytocola. Taxonomy (NCBI): domain Bacteria; kingdom Bacillati; phylum Actinomycetota; class Actinomycetes; order Micrococcales; family Micrococcaceae; genus Glutamicibacter; species Glutamicibacter halophytocola. The sequence goes on along the minus strand of NZ_CP012750.1, from coordinate 2,436,795 downwards.
GACCACCTTCTGGGTGGTGCCACGGGCAACATCCTCTTGGGCAGCAGCTGCTAGCTCGCCGGAGAGCTCGTCTGCCGACGAAAGCTCGCCAAGGACAGGGGCTGGGTACCAAACGTCAAGGACGGTTCCATCCGCGGCAATCGTGGCAAGACCATGACCGGAGGCCAAACGGACGGTGGAGTCACTGGATGAAGTCACAGATTCTGAAGTCATACACTGATCGTATCCTCGAAACGCCGGGTAACGTTGATAGATGACAGGCTAGTGAAGCTAGAGACGTAGGACGATGAATACCGTGAACGAATTGGACCTGCTACAGGACGTCGCAGTGCTGACCGAACAGATCATGAACATTGAATCTGTTTCCGGGAATGAACAAGAAATTGCTGATCAGGTGCATCAGGCCTTGCTGAAGCTGGAGCACTTGCAGGTTCATCGCGATCAGGATGCCATCGTTGCCCGCACCAATTTCGGCCGCGAACGCAGAGTCGTGCTCGCGGGCCATCTGGACACCGTTCCATTGCCGCGCACGCAAGGCGCCAAGGGCACTGTCCCGGCCCAGGTGATCGACGGCGTGCTCTATGGACGCGGGGCGACCGACATGAAGGGCGGGGTCGCGGTGCAGCTGGCCCTGGCTGCCGAGCTGACCGATGCCAAATACGATGTCACCTACGTCTTCTATGACCACGAGGAAGTGGAAGCGGCCAAGTCCGGTCTGGGACGTTTGGCGAAGAACAGCCCCGAACTGCTCGAAGCCGATTTTGCCATCCTGCTTGAGCCAACCAACGGAACGGTTGAGGGTGGCTGCAATGGCACTAGCCGATTCGTGATTCGCACCCGGGGCAAGGCAGCGCACTCAGGACGCGCCTGGATGGGCCATAACGCCATCCATGACGCCGCGCCGATCCTCCAGCGGCTCTCCGACTACGAGCCCCAGACCATTACCGTGGAGGGCCTGGACTACCGCGAAGGAATGAACGCGGTGCGCATCAACGGTGGAATCGCCGGAAACGTCATCCCGGACTACTGCGAAGTCGAAATCAACTATCGTTTTGCTCCGGACAAGACGCTGGCTGAAGCACAAGCCCTCGTCTTCGAACTCTTTGATGGCTTTGAAATCGAGCGAACCGATGGCGCCGAAGGGGCCAAGCCTGGTTTGGACCAGGAGATCGCAGCTGACCTCATCAAGATTCTTGGCCAAGAGCCCAAGCCCAAATACGGCTGGACCGATGTGTCCCGCTTCTCGGCCCTTGGCGTTTCTGCGGTGAACTTTGGTCCTGGCGACGCATTGTTGGCCCACAGCGATGACGAGCATGTCGCGCAGGACGATATCCGTACGTGCCTGAACTCCTTGCGTGCATGGCTGAGCTAGCCTCGGCGAGAAGATCAGGGCAATAAAACCAAAAGCGCTCCTTGCACGATGCAAGGAGCGCTTTTGTCGCTGCTGGCCAGATGGAGGCCGTTCTACAGGCTAATGGTCCTTGGGACCATCTTGTGGGCCGGTCTCGGCAAAGGTCACGGCAGTGGTACCGACTACTGCTGGAGCATTCTTGTCTTTCTTGACTCGGCTGCTCAACCGCTTGGAGGTCAATTCTGCGATTTTGCTCAAGGTGAAGTTGATCAAGATGAAGATGACCGCAGTGACAATCAAAGCCTGCAAGACGTTGCCGTTAGGCGAGGAATAGGTTCTCGCGAAGAACAAGAGCTCGTTGAAGCTGATGATGTAGCCCAGCGCCGAGTCCTTCAAGATCACGACGAACTGGCCAATCAAAGCCGGCAGCATCGCCACAAGCGCCTGCGGAATTTCGATATGCCGCAAGGACATGCCACGAGTCAGGCCAATCGCGATACCAGCTTCCCGCTGTCCCTTAGGCAGGTTGTGGACACCAGAACGAACCAGCTCGGCAACAACGGAACCGTTGTAGAACACCAAAGCGGCAACAACTGCCCACAACGCGGTATTTCCTGGCAGCTCAAGGGAGCGCGAGAAGAACACGTTGAAGAACACGATCATCAGCAGCACTGGGACGGCGCGGAAGAATTCCACGATGACCGTGCAGAATCCGTTGACCAGCTTGTTCTGCGAGAGGCGTCCCACACCGAAGACCAAGCCAAAAACCACCGAGCCGATGATTCCCAGGATTGCCGCCTTGACGGTGTTCAACAGGCCGGGAAGCAAATAGTTCTTCCAGGTGCTTCCTTGGATGAAGTCATCCCACTGCTCCGGCTGCATCTGACCCTTGGCTGCGAGGCCAAGGAAAATCCACGCTACGATGCCCAGGGCAATCAGTGCGCCGACGATATTGATAATGAGAATACGGCGACGGGCCTTGGGCCCCGGGGTATCAAAAAGAATTGAAGCGCTCATCGTGCCACCGCCAGTTTCTTGGACAGCCACGTGGTCAACAGTCCCACGGGGATCACAATAATCACGAAGCCAATGGCAAAGGTCAAGAAGATCGGAATGACGATATCGGAGCGGAACTCGATCATCGTCTTCATCACCGACGAGGATTCGGTGGCTACCGAACCAACAGCAGCAACGGTGGAGTTCTTGATCAAGGCGATCAGCGTATTACCCAGCGGGACGATTGCGCCGCGAAACGCCTGGGGCAAAATGACCAGCCGGGCCGCGGGCAAGAAGCCCAGCCCGATCGCTCGTGCCGCCTCGGCTTGTCCCAGCGGAACGGTATTGACACCCGATCGGATGGCTTCGCAGACGAATGCCGCGTGATACACCGCAAGGCCCAAAACCGACAGCCGGAAGAAGTTCGCGTGGAAATCTCCGCCAAGGGTGAAACCAAGCTGGCCGTAGAGGGCCAGAACGGCGAACAGGATGATGATGGTCAGTGGCGTATTTCGAACCAGGTTAACGTAGCTCGTGCCGATGGCCTGGAAGCTGGCCACTGGGGAGATGCGAAGCAGCGCAAGAATTGTGCCCAGCACCAGCGCGCCGATGGCCGCCCAGAAAGTTAGTTGGATATTGACCCAGAATGCCCCTGGGATGTCGTACTCAGTGAATATGGATAAATAATTCTCCACTGCAAGCCTCTGTCTCGGTGGCCATGGTGAGGGCCAAGCGGCTAGGGGAACGATGAGCGAAAAAGTTGCTCAAATGAGAAGGCAATAATGCTGCGGGGGTCAAGGGCAGTCCTTGACCCCCACGGCATCAGGAAATGCTAGGCGCAGGTATCTGCGAGCTTTGGCGGGTTGGTCTTCGAGTTCGGCGTGTATCCGGTGCCCTCGGTGTTCTTGTCCAACGCCTTCTGCCAATCGCCGGAGTCGATCATCTTGGTGATCGCTTCGTTGATGGCCTTGCACTTGTCGGTGCCGTCTGGCAGGCCGACGCCATAATTCTCTTCGCTGAATGGCTTGCCTACAACCTTGAACTTGCCCTTGTATGCAGGCTGGGCTGCCAAACCGGCAAGGATGATGTCATCGGTGGTGACCGCGTCGATGGTGCCGCCGCTCATCTGGGTGACGCACTCTGCGTAGCCCGGGAGCTCCTGCAAATTCGTTCCCTCAGCGTAGTTGTCCTTGACCTTCTGGGCCGAGGTGGAACCGGTTACCGAGCACAGGTTCTTGCCGTTCAAGGCCTCTGGGCCATCAATGTCGGAATCGGATGCAACCAGCAGATCCTGGCCAGCGACAAAGTACGGGCCAGCGAAGTCGATGACCTTGTTGCGCTCATCGGTGATCGAATAGGTTGCGAAGATCATGTCGACCTGGTTGTTTTGCAGCATGGTCTCGCGGTTGGCCGAAGGAGCCGAAACGAATTCGATCTTGTCTTCGGGGTAGCCCAGCTCGTTGGCTACGTACTTTGCAACGTCCACATCGAAGCCGGTGTAGTTGTCGCCGTCCTTGAATCCCAGACCTGGCTGGTCGAACTTGATGCCGATGCGGATCTTGTCGCCGTCAGCCTCGTTGCCCGAGCCGCCACATGATGTCAGGGCCATTGCCCCGATAGCTGCCATTGCTGCGATGGTGCCTAAACGAGTTTTACGCATGTTTCCTCCTGTTGGATGCGGGGTGATGAAATCAGTGGTTGGTAATGAGCTTGCCGAGGAAGTCCTTGGCACGGTCAGATTGCGGATTGGTGAAGAATTCTTCCGGAGTGGCTTGTTCAACGATTTGCCCGTCGGCCATGAAGATCACGCGGTCCGCGGCCTTGCGTGCGAAGCCCATCTCGTGGGTGACCACAAGCATGGTCATGCCTTCCTTGGCCAGCCCCACCATGGTGTCGAGCACCTCGTTGATCATTTCCGGATCCAGCGCGCTGGTGGGCTCGTCAAAGAGCATGACCTTGGGTTTCATGGCCAGGGCTCGCGCGATGGCCACACGCTGCTGCTGTCCGCCAGAAAGCTGGGCGGGAAGCTTGTCGGCCTGGTTCGCCACTCCGACTCGTTCAAGAAGCTGCATTGCCAATTCCTTGGCCTTTGGCTTCTTCATGCCCTTGACCCGGATCGGACCGAGGGTCACGTTCTCCAGAATGGACTTGTGCGCGAAGAGGTTGAAGGACTGGAAGACCATTCCAACGTCGGCGCGCAACTTGGCAAGTGCCTTGCCTTCAGATGGAAGCGTATTGCCGTCAATCTTGATGGTGCCCTCGTCGATGGTTTCCAGTCGGTTGATGGCACGGCACAAGGTGGACTTGCCCGAGCCCGACGGACCCAAGATCACAACTACCTCGCCCTTGGTGACTTCGAGGTTGATGTTGTTGAGTACATGCAGGGCACCGTAGTGCTTATTGACCCCAGTCAGTTGGACGATGGGGCCAGCTGTAGAAGCCTGAGCCTGATGATCGCTGTTCATGCAATAGACATTACTTGATGTGACGCTTGCTACGCGCTACTTCGAATAAGTCACACTTAGTTGTTACATAACTGTCACTTTAATGGTGTCGCGACACAGTCCGGCTCGGAGTGAAATTACAGATAGAGTGAAGTTATGGTTCATCAGCGAAAGAGCGAAGAGAACGCTCGTGCGGGGCAACGTCACGTCGAAGCGAATTGGCCAGGCAAGCGTCCAGAAGACCAGCTCGACCACTACCTATTGGAGAGCCCGCAGGAAGACGTGACCCACACCGACGTGTGGCGTGTCCTGCGGATCCAATCTGAATTCGTCAACGGGTTTGGCACTCTTGCGGGCACCGGCCCGGCGATTGCGGTGTTCGGATCTGCTCGGACTGATCCGCAAAGCCCGTACTACCAGATGGCCCACCGCATCGGAAGCCGTTTGGCTGAAGCCGGAATCACCACCATCACCGGTGGCGGGCCAGGCGCCATGGAAGCCGCCAACAAGGGCGCGGCCGAGAATGACGGCATTTCGGTGGGGCTGGGCATTGAGCTGCCTTTCGAAACCGGATTGAATGCGTCCGTGAACAAGGGCTTGAACTTCCGGTACTTCTTCGTCCGCAAGACCATGTTCGTCAAGTACTCGCAAGGCTTCATCGTTCTTCCTGGCGGCTTTGGCACGCTGGATGAGCTTTTCGAGGCCTTGACCTTGGTGCAAACCCAGAAGATCACGAGCTTCCCAATTGTCCTTGTCGGCAAATCCTACTGGGGCGGGCTGGTGGACTGGCTGACCAATACCGTCGCCGCGGAACGGGCCATCTCTGCGAAGGACTTGAACTTGTTTACGGTGACCGATGATCCGGATGAAGCCGTGGACCTGGTCCTGGGCATGGCCGATAAGCAGCCTGCCCCGGAACAAGCGGTGTAGGGGAAGCCGATGCCATTCTTGCTGATCTTGATCGCGCTGCTCCTGGTGGGGGCCGTCGCGTTGCTGCTCTCTGGGCAGCGCAAAAAACTGGGCGTGGGCCGGCACTTCGAGTCGCCCCACGAGCCGATCGTCGGATTGGTGGAGCACCAGGCGTCTTTGCCGCCAGTATTGCTCCCTGAGAATCCGCGCGCAGAACATATCGACAAAGTGCGTTTTTCCCTGGGGCTGCGAGGTTACCGCTGCGATCAGGTTGATGACGTGCTGGACCTGCTTGCAGCCGAAATCACGACTCTGGAAAATACCATTCGTGACCTGGAGTCACGGCGTGTGATTAGCGACACGAGAGAAAATTAGTAATAATAGAAGATAAGAGTCCCAACTCAGCCGGGAATCTGGGCAGATGTTGGACAAGGCATTCGGTTGTGCGTAACGCAAAAAATTGTTGCGCGCGTTAGCCACAGACGAAGGGAACAGCTTAATGGCTGCTATGAAGCCACGTACTGGTGATGGGCCAATGGAAGTCGTTAAAGAGGGCCGGAGCCTGATCCTGCGCCTGCCAATCGACGGCGGCGGACGGCTGGTCGTCGAGTTGAATGACGCTGAAGCGACCGAACTGCGCGACTGCCTTCTAAAGGTCACCGACTGATTCAGCTTGATCGCACCACGCGATAGTAATAAAGGACCGGCAACCACGTCGGTCCTTTTTGCCTGCCTACCTAGGCTTTGGAGCTGCCGGCGGCAAGACAGTGGCTACGAATAATCCTTGCTCGGTGGGAAACAGGTGGGTCTGCAGTCGCGGGTCCTCGCGCAGCATCCGCAACGCATCACGGGTCATGACGGTGGATGTCCTTCGCACGGCCGGTTTGGCCAAGCGGTGCTCGTCAAAGGCATTGTTCACGATAATCACTCCGCCAACGCCCACAAGGCGTTTGGCTTCGGCAACATATTCCAGCAGCAGGTCAGCGCCGGCATCGATCAGCACCAGGTCATAGGCGTGATCAGCCAGGCGCGAGAGCACGTTTTCGGCGCGTTCGGTGATGATCCTGGCGCGGGCCGAAGGAATTCCGGACTCGCGCAACCCCAGACGCATGGCGTTGGCATGTTCCAGGTCGGATTCGATTGCTGTCAAGGTCAGTGAGGGGCCAACGGCTTCCAGCATGGCCAGGGAAGCAACACCGACTCCCGAGCCGATTTCTACCGCGTTGCGCGGGCGGCGCAAGGTGCACAGCAGCTGCAGCATGGACCGGCCGGCTGGATCGATGCATCGTACGCCCAGGTCCTCCGCACGTTCGCGTACCGGAGCAACATGCTCGGGCTCGCTGATGTGGTTCTGGGTGTAGGTCCAGCTCGCGAAGAGTTCTGGATTCATCGAAGGCATGGGCAGGGATCCTCAATAACGTTGTCAGTTGACGGCCAGTATCAATCGTACCCAGCGCGAGAAGCGAAATTGTTCAACTTGATAGTTCACCCGTAGGGGATTCTTAGCTTCAGCTCAGCTTCCGAACTCATACTTGAAGAGTGAACAATGTACCAAGTGAATCAGTTTCGGCCGTTGCGGCCCCAGAAACCACGACGCCGACATGGGAGCAAATGGTCCATGAGCACGGCGAACAGGTATTCAGGCTGGCTTACCGCTTAACTGGCAACCGCCACGACGCGGAGGATCTCTCCCAAGAAGCATTCGTTCGCGCCTTCAAAGCCCTGGACGGCTACACTCCTGGAACCATGGGCGGCTGGTTGCATCGCATCACCACCAACCTCTTCCTGGACCAGGCTCGACGCAAGAGCAAGATCCGCTTTGATGGATTTGCCGATGGCGCTGAAGAGCGCCTGCCGGGCAACGTGATCACCCCCGAGCGCTACTTCGAATTCAACAACTTGGATGTGGACGTGCAAGAAGCCCTGCGGGCATTGTCTCCGGAGTTCCGTGCCGCCATTGTATTGTGCGATATGGAAGGTTTCTCCTATGAGGAAGTTTCCCGGATTCTCAATGTGAAGCTCGGAACGGTTCGGTCGCGAATCCACCGAGGCCGCGCCATGCTTCGTGATGCCCTCGCGCATCGCAATCCGGCCAATCGCCCGGCGAAAACCATGTCGTTGCCGCGAATTCCTCTGGGGCTGCGGGCCGCAAATTAACGGGTAATCAGCGATGCCGGGGCCGGCATTGTGGCGCGGTGACTTCGTGAGTTCGCTTGGGACAGGGTAATCTTTTTACGTGGATCTTTTTGGAATTAACGGTAGCGAGTTCATTGTTCTCGCGGTGCTCGCGGTCGTCATACTCGGCCCCGAAAAGCTGCCTGAATACGCCAAAAAGCTAGCCAACCTCGTCAAAGAAGTGCGGCGCATGGCTAATGGGGCCAAGGAGCAGTTGCGCGACGAGGTCGGCGATGAAGTCGCCGACATCGACTGGCGAAAACTCGATCCCCGGCAGTACGATCCACGCCGCATCATCAAGGAAGCGCTGGTCGACGAATTTGATGATGCCATCAATGCTGCCAAGAGCGCTCCGAATGCCGCGGCGGCTCCGGTCCGCACGGCGATTGCTACAGAAACCCAGAAGCAACCACCGCTCGCGGCCAATGAAGCCGCTCCTTTTGATTCCGAAGCTACCTAGAACAACAGGCTTAGAACGACATTGGCAGCGATCGCCCGGCTAGTCCGCGCGGTCGCTGTACTAGTTTCTCCGCCAATTCCTGCAGTGCCAGGGCTGCTGGCGACTGCGCGGCGCCAAGAACCACCGGAGTGCCTTGGTCCGAACCAACGCGCACGGATTCTTCCAACGGGATCTGGGATAACAAGTTGACTTCATACCCCAGTTGGCGGGTCAATGATTCGCTGAGGTTCTCTCCGCCGCCGGAACCGAAGACCTCCATGCGCGTGCCATCGGGCAACTGCAGGAAACTCATATTTTCCACCACGCCGAGGACCTTCTGATCTGTTTGCAGCGCAATCGTTCCCGCACGCTCGGCCACCTCGGTTGCGGTGGACTGCGGGGTGGTGATCACCAGAAGTTCGCTGTTCGGCAAAAGCTGGGATACCGAGATGGCCATGTCTCCGGTGCCTGGCGGCAGATCAAGGAACAGGTAGTCCAGATCGCCAAAGTAGACATCGGACAAAAACTGCTCCAAGGCACGGTGCAGCATCGGCCCGCGCCAAATGACCGGCTGATTCGAATCCAGGAACATGCCAATGGAAATGACCTTCACGCCATGCGCCACCGGTGGCAGGATCATATCGTCCATGCGTGTGGGATTCTGCGTAATGCCCATCAGCGACGGGATGGAAAAGCCGTGCACATCGGCATCAATCAGGCCGACCTTCAGCCCTTGCGAGGCAAGATGCGCGGCGAGGTTCGCGGTGATCGAGGACTTGCCCACGCCGCCCTTGCCGCTGGCCACCGCGATAACACGCGTCAGGGACTGCGGATCGGAGAACGGCGTGCGCCGGCTGGCTAGCCGCTCGCGCAATGCGGCCCGCTGCTGGGGATCCATCACGCCAAGGGTGACATCGACATCTTCTACTTCGGCAACACCCAGCAAAGCAGCGGTGACCTCGGCTTCAATGGTCGAGCGCATGGGGCAGCCAGCGATGGTCAACAGGATCGTCACTCGCGCCTTCTGGCCATCCAGGTGGGCGGACTGCACCATATCCAGCTCGGTGATGGGGCGGCGAAGCTCGGGATCGTTGACAGTTTTCAGTGCTTCAAGCAGTACTTTGGAATTGCTCACTTGCTGGTATTCTTCCGCTGCTGGGGTGCAACCGTTTCGATGATTCCGGTCTGCGGGGATGAGTTCTTGCCGCTGTTCTTTTTCTTGGCGCGAAGATTCAGCTCTTCGCCGTCTGCAGTCTCCAGCAGCTCTTCGAGCACATTGCGCAATTCGGAGCGGACATAGTCGCGAGTCGCCACATCACGCAGGGCCAAACGCAGCGAAGCCAATTCCCGCGTCAGATATTCGGTGTCGTAGAGGTTGCGCTCGGCGCGGGCGCGGTCCTCAGACAGCGAGACACGGTCACGGTCATCCTGTCGGTTCTGCGCCAGCAGCAGCAATGGCGCAGCGTAGGAAGCCTGGAGCGAGAGCATCAGCGTCAGGGCGGTGAAACCAATGGTGGCATCATCAAAACGCCAGCCTTGGGGGGCCACGGAATTCCAGATCAGCCAGAACGCACAGAACACCGTCATGTACAGCAGGAATTGCGGGGTACCCATGAAACGGGCAAACTTCTCCGTGGCCGAGCCAAACAGGTCCGGGTTGGGGGAGAAACGAGGCCAGAATCGTTGTCGTGCTGCCAGTGGGGTGTCCAGGCCATTAGTCTTACGCTGCTCAGCCATAGCTGGAACTCCTCTGCTGATCTGTCTATTGGTGGGGCTCGTTTAGTCTTGAGAGCGCCAATCATCGGGAAGAATGTGGTCCAACACGTCGTCGACGGTAATGGCTCCAACGAGCCGGCCTTCTTTGTTGGTGACTCCGACACTGGTGAGGTTGTAGGTAGCCAGATGCCTGACAACATCCGAAATATCGGCAAGATCCGACATGGACTCCAGTTCGGTATCAAGAATGTCGCCCAGCGGTTCGGGGGGAGCGGCGCGCAACAGCGCCTGGATATGAACCTGGCCAAGGTAACGGCCGGTGGGCGTTTCCAAAGGAGGTCGAACCACGTAGACGGTGGAAGCCAGTGCCGGGCTCAGTTCTTCCAGGCGCACCGAGGCGAGCGCCTCTGCCACCGTTGATTCCGGCGTGAGAATCACCGGCACCGGGGTCATCACCGAACCGGCAGTGCCCTCGGGATAGGCGAGCAGGCGGCGAACGTCCTTGGCCTCGTCCTCGTTCATCAAATCCAGCAGCTGGTGCTTGGTTTCCTCGCCTATGCCGGCCAAGAGGTCCGCCGCATCGTCCGGATCCATTTCTTCAAGCACATCCGCGGCGCGTTCCAGGCCCAGCGCCGAGAGAATTTCAACCTGTTCGCGGTCTGGAAGTTCCTGAAGCACGTCAGCCAGGCGCTCATCTTGCAGGTGGGCGGCAATTTCCAGACGGCGCTTTTCATTCATTTCATGCAGCGCGTCGGCAAAGTCGGCCGGTTTCATCTCATCGTGCGTAGCCACGAAGGTATCAGCGGACTGGGGCTCGTTCTGGGAGCCATGGCGAATGTCCTGCCAGGACACCAGCACCTTGTCGCGTCGGCGCGAGCGCAAGCCCAAGAGGGAGGACGTGGGGACGCCGCGTTGCACGTAGTATTCGTTGATTTCCCAGTCGCCACGACGGGTCTGGGTCAAGCCCACGTCTTCAATGACGCCTCGGCCCGAGCCGTCGACAAAGTTGATGGTGCGGTCAAACATTTCGGCAACAACCAGGATCTCCTGGCCACGCTGCTGGAAGCGGCGCATGTTGACCAAGCCCGAGCAGATGACCTGGTTGGCTTCCATGGATTGGATACGGGTCATCGGCACGAATACCCGTCGCTTGCCGGGGACCTCGACCACCAGACCCACACAAGCGGCAGGCTTCTGAGGGCCGCGGGAGACAACAACTACATCGCGCAAACGGCCCAGGCGGTCGCCCAAGGGGTCGAAGACATCAAGCCCGAGAAGCCGGGCGACGAAGATTTTAGACACTTGTGCGCTCACACCTCTAGACTATCGTGTCCCATTGATCATTGCGGTGTGTAAAGCCACAAGCTCTCAACTGTTTCTTTCACCCTCAGCGATAGTTAGTTCACAACTAGGCAGGCTCACAGTAAACCTGTGCACAATATAGATATGACCTCGCCTCATGGAGTAAATTCGATCAGCCCCAACGGTTTGCCTCGCGGAGAACTGCTTGGACGCTACACCAGCTACCTCGACGCGCAGAAGCTCGTTGACTACCTGGCAGACAATGACTTTCCCGTCGCCTCGGTAAGCATTGTCGGCAATGATGTGCGCACGGTTGAGCGAGTCACGGCGAAACTTTCCTACCCGAAGGTGGCTCTGTCTGGCGCAGCCCAGGGTGGCATGATGGGCCTGTTTGTTGGCCTGCTGCTCTCGCTCTTTGGCGGTGGCGGCAACGGCCTGTACCAGATCCTGTCGGCTATTGGCTTGGGCATGGCTATCTGGATGATTGCCGGCGTGGTGAGCTATTCGACCCGCCGCGGAAAGCGCGACTTCGCATCCTCGAGCCAATTCGTGGCCACCAGCTTTGATGTGGTTGTCGATTTTGAACATGCCCAGGCAGCCCGAACCCTGGCGGCAAAACTGCCGATGCGCCCGCATCCAGCTGCAGCGCAGTCGGCTCCGGCCCCGGTGCAGCAACAAGCACCAGCCGCACCAGCAGCTCCGGTGCAGGCACCGGCTCAGCCTCAGGGTTCTGCGGAGCCCGCCGAGTCCAGCGATCCACCTCGTGGCCAGTTCCCCGACTTGCCTGATGGACGTCCGCGTTACGGCGTGCGAGTCAATGATTCACAGCCCGCAGCAGAGCCTGCCGCAAGCCTGCCGGAACAGGCTCAGGATGCGCCGAAGCCAGAGCAGGAGAAGCCAGTTGCGCAGGACAGCTCGGCTGGCTCCCAGCCTGAGCAGGACCTTTCCTCGGTTGAGCCGAAGGTGAACCCGGAGAACTCTCCTGCGTCCCAGTCCAAGGACAACGAGTCCGGGGCATAAAGCAGAATTAAAGCCTTGAGGTTCCTAGTTCAGCTGCGTTGAGCAACTGAACTAGGACCCTCGGTTTTTAAGCTTCAGGCTCCGTTCTTAGCCGCGAAGCTTGGCCATCCACGCTTCAACCTCATCCGGGTTGCGCGGCAAGGCTGCGCTCAGGTTTTCGGCGCCATCAGCGGTGACAAGAATGTCATCCTCGATGCGCACACCCAGGCCGCGGTACTCTTCCGGAATCGCCAGATCCTCATCCTTGAAGTACAGGCCAGGCTCGATGGTGAAAACCATGCCTTCCTTCAACTCTGCATCCAAGTACAACTCGGCACGCGCCTGCGCGCAGTCGTGTACATCCAGGCCCAGGTGGTGGCTGGTGCCATGCGGCATCCAACGGCGGTGGTGCTGGCCCTCCTGGCTCATGGCTTCGTCGACCGAGACTGGCAGGATGCCCCATTCGGATAGGCGCTCGGCCAGTACCCGGGTAGCGATCAGGTGCAAGTCGCGGAACTTGAGTCCCGGCTTCACTGCAGCGAACGCGGCATCAGCAGCATCGAGGACCGCCTGGTACACCTTGCGCTGCACGTCGGTGTACGTGCCGGAGACTGGCAATGAGCGGGTGATGTCGGCGGTGTACAGCGAGTCAGCTTCGACACCAGCGTCGAGCAACAGCACCTCGCCGTCGTTGACGGAACCGGTGTTGCGGATCCAATGCAAGATGGTTGCGTTGTTGCCGGAAGCAGCGATGGTGTCATAGCCCAGCTCGTTGCCTTCCAAGCGCGCCCGGGCAAAGAATGCTCCTTCGACGACGCGTTCACCCCGCTGATGGGCCATGGCCTTGTCCAGGTTGCGCACCACGTCCTCGAAGCCATTGATGGTGGCGGCCACAGACTTGCGCAATTCTGCGATTTCGTACTCGTCCTTCACCAAGCGGATTTCCGAGACGAACTCCGAAAGCTCGGTGTCCATCGCGTCGCTGGCTTCCAGATCCTGCCCGGTGTTGATGCGCGAGGTATCCACCAGGGCGTCCATATTCAGGTCCACGTCGCGCACCAGGCGGATGCGAATGCCGCCCAAAGCCTGGGGACCGGAATTCTTGGTGATTGCCATTTCCAGCTGATCCAGCGAATCGGTCGGCAGGCCGGTGCGGGCAGCCAACGACGACAATGTTGGGCGCGGGCCAACCCAGAATTCGCCAGAACGCGAATTCAGGTAGAAATCGCTGCTGTCGCGACCAGCCATGGGAGCGAAGTACAGGGTGGAAACGTGGTTGCTGCCTTTTTCGCCGGCGCCATCGTCGGTCGGCTCCATAACCAGCACGGCATCTGGTTCATGGTCCACACCGAGGCCGGTGAGGTGCGCGAAGGCCGAGTGCGGACGGAAGCGGTAGTCGGTGTCGTTGGAGCGGACCTTCAACGGACCGGCCGGAATCACAAGGCGTTCGCCAGCAAAATTCTCCGAGAGCTTTGCGCGACGAGCCGCTGCAAAGCCTGCCGCCGCATCCTGTTCGGGCAATGCAGAGGTATCGGTAGCCCACGATGAGGCCATGAATTCCTGGAATGCTTTGGACGTTGGACGCTGGGAACGGTTGTTCACTCGGTCTTCCAACGGCTGATCTGCGCTTTGTGCAGTTGAATCTTGATTGGTCATAGTCCAAGTGTGTCACCCTCGGCGGTATCCCAGCAAAGAATCAGCGCAGGGGATAATCTAGGCTTATGCGAATTGACCTGCACACCCACTCCAATGTGTCCGACGGAACGGAAACCCCGTCCGAGCTGATACGCTCCGCGGCTGCCGCTGGGCTGGATGTGGTGGCGCTGACCGATCATGACCAGACCACCGGTTGGGCGCCGGCGGCAGCGGCCGCAAAAGAAATCGGCCTCGGGTTCATCCCCGGCATGGAGATCACCTGCCAGGACCCCAATGGCATCAGCGTTCACTTGCTGAGCTACCTCCACGATCCCAACTATCAACCGCTGCTTGACGAACTGGACCTCGCATTGAATGCCCGCATCATTCGCGCGCAGCGCATCGTTGAACGCCTGGCCGAGGACTACCCGATTACTTGGGACCTGGTGCGCAACCATTGCCAGCCTGGCTCCACTGTGGGGCGGCCCCATATCGCCGATGCGCTGGTAACGGCCGGAGTCGTGGAAAACCGCAATGAGGCTTTCGCCAACGTGCTTTCGTACCGTTCGCGCTACTATGTCGCCCACCCGGCCGTGGACCCGTCCAAGGCGGTGCAATTGGTTCGTGAAGCAGGTGGAGTTCCAGTCTTTGCCCATCCCAAAGCATCAAAGCGCGGACGTGTCGTAGCTGATTCGACCTTCCACGACATGATTGATGCGGGCCTGGGCGGAGTGGAAGTGCATCACCGGGATAACAGCGAGGAAGGCAAAGGCTGGCTGCTGGAACTCGCCGCCGAACACGATTTGATCGTCACCGGCTCTTCCGACTATCACGGAACCGGAAAACTGAACCGGCTCGGTGAGAATCTCACCGAGCCGGAAATGCTGCAACGTATTATTCAGGAAGGCACCGGATCTCAGGCCTTGATGTAGGTCGTTGACTCGGGAAGCCGTGAACGCATCACGTCGATTGCTTCAGGATTCTGGTCTACCAGGACAAACTGGCGGCCCAGTTTGGCTGCCACGGCGCCGGTAGTTCCAGAGCCTGCAAAGAAGTCCAGCACCCAGTCGCCCGGGCGGGATGACGCCGAAATAATCCGGCGCAAAATCCCTTCAGGCTTCTGCGTGGGGTAGCCGGTCTTTTCCTTGCCGGTGGGCGAAACAATCGTATGCCACCACACATCGGTGGGCAGCTTGCCCAGGGCGCGCTTCTCTGGGGTTACCAGGCCGGGAGCCATATACGGTTCGCGGTCCACCTCGGTGGAATCAAAGTGATAGCGCTTTGGATCCTTTACATACACCAGGATCGTGTCGTGCTTGGCAGGCCAACGGTTCTTGGCGCGGGCCCCATAGTCATAAGCCCAAATCAGCTCATTGAGGAAGCATTCGCGGCCAAAAATCTCGTCGAGGAGAACCTTCACGTAGTGCACCTCGCGGTAATCAAGGTGCACATACAAGGTGCCGTCTTCAGCGAGCAACCGATGCGCTTGGCGCAACCGCGGCTCAATGAAGCTGAGATAGTCATCGAAGGTGTCATGGTAGGACCGTGCCGTACCCAGCTCGGTGTTATAGGCGCGGCCCTGGAAACCGGTGCGATCGCCTTCGCCCTCGGTGGCACGCACCATGGTGCGTTGGGCGCGGGTTTGCTTCCGCCCGGTATTGAACGGTGGGTCCACATAGATCAACGTGAAGCTCTGTTCCGGCAAGGCCGAGAGCGCACTGAGGTTATCCCCGTGGTACACGGTATTGGCTGTCGCCGGACCCGCTGGCGCGTCGGCGCCAGAAGGTCCGGTTTCAGGTATTGCTGATTCTTCGGGTTGAGCAAGCACCGCTGGCTTAGGTTCCTTTCGGAAAAACGAACTGACGAGGGGAACGGGAACTAGTCCTGGCCGCCTTCATCGGTGCTGCGGGTGCGGCGGCGCGGACGGCGACGGCGAGCCTGCGAGGCAGTGTTCGAGTTCTCTTCAGCGTCGGCGCCAGGCTTGTGAGTCTCGCGATGGCGCTCGTTCTCCCGTGCCGGACGATCCTGCTTGCCCTTGGAGTGGCCGTGGCGCGAGCTCTCCGTCTCTGCAACCTCGCCCTTGACGGCAGGTTTTTCGGTGCGCTGGCCGTTGACGGTGCGAGTGCGCGAGCGCGAATTGCTTCGGCGGCGTGGTGTGCGCGGGGAATCAGAAGCGCGTTCGGAACCTTCGCCCTCGGCGCTGACGGCCTTCTTCGCCCGTGGCAGGCGACCCTTGGTGCCCTTGGGGATATCAAGGTCGGCGAAGAAGTGCGGCGAGGAGGAATAGGTTTCCACTGGCTCAGGCACGTTCAACCCCAGGGCCTTGTTGATCAGCGACCAGCGAGGCACAGAATCCCAGTCCACGAAGGTGACCGCGGTACCGGTGTTGCCGGCACGGCCGGTGCGGCCCACGCGGTGCAGGTAGGTGTTCTCGTCATCCGGGCACTGCAGGTTGACCACGTGGGTCACGTCGTCCACGTCGATGCCGCGGGCTGCGACATCGGTGGCGACCAGGATATCGACCTTGCCGGAACGGAAGGCCTTCAACGCCTGTTCGCGGGCTCCCTGGCCCAGATCGCCGTGCAGCGATCCGGCGTTGAAGCCGCGGTCGACCAGCTCATCGGAGAGCTTGGCGGCCGAACGCTTGGTCTGGGTGAAGATGATGGTCTTGCCGCGGCCCTCGGCCTGCAGCAGCCGGGCGACCATCTCGTCCTTGTCCATGTTGTGCGCGCGGTAGACCAGCTGGCGGATGTTGCGCTTGGTCAGCGAATCGTCGTCGCCTGGATCCTGGGCACGGATGTGCGTCGGGCGGGTCATGTAGCGGCGGGCCATGGTGATCACGGCGCCGGGCATGGTGGCGGAGAACAGCATCGCCTGGCGCACTGGCGGCAGGGCGGCCAGGATGCGCTCGACGTCGGGCAGGAAGCCCAAGTCCAGCATCTCGTCGGCTTCGTCGAGGACCACGGTCTTGACCTGCTTGAGGTTCAGCACGCGCTGGCGGTTCAGGTCGATCAGGCGTCCCGGGGTGCCGACGATGACGTCGGTGCCGGCCTTGAGCGCGTTGATCTGCTCTTCATAGGGGCGGCCGCCGTAGATGGTGGTGATCGAGATGTTCGAATGCTTCGAGGCCTGGGCCAGGTCGGCTCCGACCTGGATGGCCAATTCGCGGGTCGGGGCCACGATCAGGGCCTGCGGGGCGCCCGGGAATTCGAGGTCCTCGTAGCCCTTGTCGCCTTCGCGGATCACGCGCTGCAATGCGGGGATGCCGAAGCCCAGGGTCTTGCCGGTACCGGTTTTCGCCTGGCCGATGATGTCGTTGCCGCCCAGGGCGACCGGCAGGGTCAGCGCCTGGATCGGGAAGGGGTAAAGGATCCCTGCTTCGGAGAGCGAAGCCACAATGTCTTCGCGCACGTTCAGATCGGCAAAACTTTCCTGGACCGGTTCCGCGACAGTTTCATTGTCTTGTGGTTCGACAGCCTCTGCTGCCAAAGTCGTGTCACTCACGATATTAATATTCTCGTTTCATGTGGGCACAGCACCTGCTCATCCCATGCTCCTGTGAGCATGAGGGGCTCGGTGACGCGCAATTCCAGCGGAGCCGATCGCTTCTTTCACTCAAGGGAATTTCTTTGCCCCAGGGAATGGTGACCGCTGGGAAGCCACCAAGATACTGTTTAATTTCTCAGCCCATTGCGATCGGGCATCCTATTTTCTAATAGCCCAAGCATAACGGGTTTTGTCCAAAAACCTTGGCTTAGGAGTTTTGGGCCACGATTTCGAAGCTAATCCTTCGACGCTGCGGATCAGCATGAACGAGCTTCACGGTCGCCAGTGAACCTGGTTCGGCTGTGCCGGTGAAGCTGGCTGTCACGGGCAAATCCACCAGCTGGAGCTGCCCTTCGAAAGCCTTGCCCTGGCCGTTGCCCTGTCCTTGCAAGATGATGGCGTGGAACTGCTCGCCGACTCGGCTTTGCAGGACATAGGCTTCCATGAGATCCAATGAAGCGCGGTTGACTCGATTAGCGGCGGCGGAGCTTTCGCGCATCAGGGCTGGCAATTGCTCCAAAGCGGATTTCAGCTCATCGGGGATGCTTTCGCCGGTGGTCAGCAAATGGCAGGTGAGCAACACGAATCGGTCAACCAGGCGGCGTAGCGGGGCGGTGGTGTGCGCGTAGGGTGCGGCCAGCGCGGCCTGGATCATTTCCGCCTCGGGCTGTCCATTGATGACGTGGTAGTCGGCCCCGCGGAACAAGGAAGCGGCGCGATGCATGATGACCAGTTGCTTTGGATCGCTGACATCCAAGGCATGAAGATACTGGCCGTAGCTGATCCCTTCATCCCATGGTTGCCCCAGCAGCTGCGTTTGAGCACGGAACTCCTGCAGGCTTTGCTCTTCGGGCTGCGGCATGGTCCGAAGGATTCCCACCCCGGAGTCGAGCATCAGGCGTGCCGCGGCAATTCCGGTGAGCAGGGAGATCTGGGCATTATGATCTTCCAGCGGCAGGGGCACCCGGCTGACCAACCGATAGCCGTCGCCGTCTGGCTCGATTTCCTGGTCTGGAAGATTCAGCGAGGCTCCGCCACGCAGCCTTTCCTGCTCAATTCGCAATGCGCCGATTTCGGCCAGCAGTGCAAGCTGTTCATCTTTGGATCCGCCATCGAGCTGTTGCTGCGCCGTGGCGTAGTCCAGCTGGGCGCGAGACTTGATCCGCACGCGCTTCAGCTCCACGGCGCCTAGCGCGCCCTGCTGGTCAAGGGAGATTTTCCAGTGGAAGGCCGGACGGATCTGTTCGGGCAGCAGGGAACCTTGGTCCTCCGAGATCAACGGCGGGTGAAGGGTGATCTTGCGATGCGGGAGGTAGTAGGTTTGTCCTCGGTCGCGGGCTACCTGGTCCAGTGCACCACCGAGTTCAACAAAGGCCGGCACATCGGCGATCGCATAGTTGACGATGTAGCCATCGCCGGTCTTTTCCAGATACATCGCCTGATCCAAATCGGTGGCGCCTTCTGGATCTATAGTGAAAAACGGGATCCCCGTGGCATCTTCGGCGGGCAAGACCAGATTCGCCACCGCGGCCTCGGCCGCAGCAAGGGTTGCCTCGTCGAAGGGCGCGGGCACCTCGAATTCTTTTTCGAGTCCCAGCAGGAGCTGGGCCAAGTCGCTGGCTGGTACTGGGCGGGGGCTGCGGATTCGTCGATCGGTCACCCTTTAGCACTACCACAGTTGCGTGAACCAAATCACCATTGAGACAAAGAATGGCTGGTTTCCCACTGAAGGGAAGCCAGCCATATCTTGCAGGCACTGGAAGCCTGCCGTGGTGCAAATGCTACTGCGCGAAGCCCACGCGGCGGACCTCTTCTGGGCCAATCTCGACGTATGCGATCCCAGCAGATGGAATCAATACTTCGCGGCCCTTGGGGTCCTTGAGCGCCAGGCTTGTTCCATCGGCGATGGCCTTTGAAACCAGATCGTTGACTTCTGCGTTGCTGAGCTCGGATTCAAGTACAACTTCGCGGGCTACATTCTGAATGCCAATCCGGATTTCCATGATTGTCGCTGATCCTCTCGAAAGAATTAGGTGTCCCGTATGGGTTCCCTGAAGACTAATTTAGCTATGTTTCTTTGGGGAACTGCGAAATTCCGCGCCAAGCTAAACGCGAAATCAGATCAACGGCTGTGGACTGGTCTACTTCTTCGTCGGTGGACGCCCAATAACGTGCCGAAACCTGGCTCAGCCCGGCTAGTGCCCGGCCGGCCAACAGGCCCTCGGCTTCACTCATGTCGGTGTCTTGAACAACAACTCGGGCGATGGAGGTGGCCAGGGCATTGTTGAATTTCTCGATGCGCCCCGCAATCAAGGCATCGGAGAGAACATCGGATTCAAAAATCAGGCGGTACGCCTGGGATTCGCCCTTGATGTAGCTGTAGTAGGTGTTGATGGTGGCAAAGACGCGCTGGCGGTTGTCGGTGGTTGATTCGATCGCTTCATCGAGCTGCCGGCTGAAGTCGGCAAGGTGCGAGTCAAGCAACGCCAGATACAGTTCACGCTTGCCGGGGAAGTGCTGATAGAGCACCGGCTTGGAGACGAGAGCGACTTCAGCGATTTCATCCATGGACGCACGGTGGTAGCCATGGGCAACAAAAACCTGGTGCGCGGCTTGCAGGAGTTGACGGCGCCGGGCTTCGCGCGGCATCCGCTGTGAACGGGCACCTTTGATATTTTCAAGTTCCGTCATGTCGAATCCGGCCTTTCCACCTGCTAGGCAATCAACTCCCACGTCCAACTCGAACTTTGCGGGAAGCGATCTAGTTGAAAGTAGTATTCCATGCTTTGACTTGGAATGCGGAACTGAAAATCAATCCTCGTGTACCAGTTACGCGGATTTTGATTCGGAGTTCACCGGGCAGCTGGCTGCCAGGGCCGAGGCGTGCTCCTGGACTGGCAGTGCAGCGGGTTCCGTGGCCGCCGGCTCGGAGAAATCCAAGCCATAGAGGGTTTCGAGGGCTGCAACATATTCACCGGTGCGGCCTTCGCCGGCCAATTCCCGCGCACGTATCGTTGGGACGTGCAAGAGCTGGCGGACCATGCGGCGCATGGCCAGTTCGACTTCTTCCGCGGCTGCGGTGCAGCCGTGTTGCGCACGCACCTTGGCGATCTCCGCATCAAGTACCGTCTTGGTGTGCTGGCGCAAGGCAACAATAGCGAAATCGGCTTCGCGCTCGCGCTGGGCGGCGGCGAACTCTGCGGTGGCCTTCTTGACGATTCGACTTGCTGCATGCACGGCCATGGCCTGTTCGGTCGGTGCCGCCATGCGGACCGATTCAAGGGTGATCAGCTCGGCATCAGGCAATTCAACCAAAGTCGGATCAAAATCGTGGGTCAAGGCCATGTCGATGGCGATCAGCGGGTGGTTCTTCACGCGCAGCTCTTCGAGCTCGGCCCGCGACAGCTGGTGTCCGCCTCCGGAGCAGCCAACGATGACATCTGCTTCACGCAGTGCCTGGGGCAAAAGCTCGTCGGAGAGCGGGAAGCCGCCGCGCTTGGCGGTGAAGTCCGCGGCGCGGCCGGAGTGCGAGTACACAGAAATGCGCTTGACGCCGCGTTCCTTGAGCAGTGCCATGGTGGCCCCCGCGTAGGAGCCGGTGCCAAAGAGCACAACATCCTGTTCGGACCACTCGCGGTCGCCGGCCATCAGCTCTTCGGCAAGATCGAGAGCGACCGATACAACGGATTTGCCCTGCATTCCCAGGTCGGTGTTCGAGCCGACGTCTTTGGCAGCTCGGGTGGCGTTCTGGAAGAGGCGGGTCAGGTTGCTGGTGGTGGTTTTTTCCTGCTGTGCCTGGGTCAGCGCGCGGCGGACCTGCCCGGCAATTTCGCGTTCTCCGACCACTGCCGAATCCAGGCCGGCACCCACCGAGAAAAGGTGCTCGATGACTGGTTCGCCTTCGAGGGTGGTCAGCCGGCGAGCCAGGAAGTCGGGGGAGAGGTCGGTGTGCTGCGCCAGCGTCGCCACCAGATGATCGGCGGCGTCATCGGCTTGCTCGACATCCGCGTACACCTCGAAACGGTTGCAGGTGGCAAGGACGACGGCACCATTGATGGCCGCCGAGCCGTTAACGGAGGCAGCTGCCAGCCCGTCGGCCGAGGCGCTGATTTGCGCGACGGTCTCAAGATCGAGCTGCGAATGCGAAGCGACAAGAGATAAGAAAACCACAGTGCCCCTAGAATAAGCCGGATCGGGAAGCCAAACAACGCAGGTTTGCCTAAATTCGGGCTCCCGCACTGGGTTAGGTTGCTCACCTTCGGCTTCAGGCGAACGTCCTGAATGAGCATTTAAACTCAAGAGTTGGCAGAATTGGAACATGACCCTGTCGCAGAACCATCCGATGCTTGATGGACGTACCCGAGATTCCGCTTTGATCCAGGCTTTGACCGGCAAAACGCCGTCGCATCACCCCGTGTGGTTCATGCGCCAGGCTGGCCGTTCACTGCCTGAGTACATGAAGCTGCGCGAAGGCGTGAGCATGCTGGATTCCTGCCTGGATCCGGCCATGGCCAGCGAAATCACCTTGCAGCCAGTGCGCCGCCACAAGGTTGATGCCGGGATCTTCTTCTCCGACATTGTCATCCCGCTGCGCTTGGCAGGGATCGGCGTGGACATCGTTCCCGGTGTGGGTCCGGTGCTTGACACCCCGATTCGCACCGCAGAACAGGTGGCGGCCCTGCCAGAGCTCACCGACGCGTCGCTGGAACCAATCCGCGAAGCGGTGAAGCTCACCGTCGCCGAACTGGGAAAGACCCCATTGATCGGCTTCGCCGGCGCGCCGTTTACCGTGGCCGCCTACATGGTCGAAGGCAAGCCAAGCCGCGACCACCTGGGCCCGCGCACCATGATGCACAGCGAGCCCGAAGTGTGGGATGGGCTGATGAAATGGGCCGCCAAGGCCTCGGGCCTGTTCCTGCGCGCGCAGGTTGAAGCCGGTGCTTCCGCCGCCCAGCTCTTCGACTCCTGGGCTGGCTCGCTGTCGCTGCCGGATTACGAAAAATATGTTGCCCCCTATTCTTCCCTGGCACTGGACCACGTGCGGGACCTGGGAGTGCCGATGATCCACTTTGGCACCGGGACCGGGGAACTGCTGAGCGCGATGCGCGATATCGGCGTGGACACCGTGGGCGTGGACTACCGCATTCCGCTGCAGACCGCCATCGGCCGGCTTGGCCAGGAGGTGTCGGTGCAGGGCAACATCGACCCGGCGCTGCTCACCGCACCATGGGAGGTCCTCGAAGCCCATGTGCGTGAAGTGGTTGAGGCTGGCAAGCAGGCTCGCGGACATGTGGTGAATCTGGGACATGGTGTTCCTCCGACCACGGATCCGACGGTGCTGACCAAAGTGGTCGAGCTCATTCACTCGCTGTAATTCATCGGGTCTAAGCTGGAAGCAATGCCTTGGGCGAGCCTGTCAACGCCCTGCCCAAGACTCCGGCCGCAAAGTGTGAAGGTAAAGGTGCTAAGTACGTGAGCAAGGAATCAACGCCCGCAGCAGCTGCGCGTCGGGACAAGGCAGCAGAAGCGCCGGCCCATGCTTTGCGCTTGCTCGAAAAGGTGCGTAAGGCCAGCGAAGCCCGGCATGCCAAGCAGGTCCACCACGGCGAAAAGCCGGCCCAAGCCCCGCACGCGGTCATCATTGGCGGCGGCATTGCCGGGCTGGTCGCGGCCCGAGATCTGCGCCAGAGCGGTCATGAAGTAACCGTCCTGGAAGCTGGCAACAGCTTTGGCGGATGCCTGCGCACTACCGAAGTGGCCGGCTTGACGGTAGATGCGGGTGCTGAATCCTTTGCCCTGCGCCAGGGGACCGTGGCCAGCTACCTCGATGAGCTGGATCTGTCACCGCGGATTGCCAAGACTTCTGGCCAGCCAGCATGGATGATCCAGGACGGCCAGGACGGGATTCTCGCGCATCCGATGCCGGCAACGGCCCTGATGGGCATACCCGCTGATGTCCGCAGCGACGAGGTGCGCAATATTATCGGCCGTGCCGCCACGGTGCGTGCCGCAGCCGACCTGATTACGCCAATGAACAAGAAGTGGGCCACCGAAAAGCTTTCCGTGGCCGAGGTGGTTCGCACCCGCATGGGGCAGGCGGTCCTGGACCAGCTGGTGGCCCCGGTGGTCAATGGCGTCTACTCCACCGACCCGGCGAAGATTTCAATTGATGCCGCGGCCCCGGGGCTGCGCCAGGCCATGCTGGAAACCGGATCGCTGGCCAAGGCGGTGGCCGCGCTGCAGGCTTCCGCTCCGGCCGGCTCGCGCGTTGGCGGGCTTGACGGCGGCATGTACACCATGGTCCAGGCGCTGGTGCAGCAGCTGGAGGAGGACGGGGCCGCACTGGTCCGGAACTCGCCGGTCACCGCGATCAGCTACGACGCGCAGGCCCAGGTTCCCTATGCGCTCAGCAGCCTCGGCCAGGAGATCCGCGCCGACCGCGTAGTGATCGCCACCCCGGCGGCCGGGGCCCTGGAACTGCTCAACCCGCTGCTGGCAGACAAGGAGCGGATCAGCAGCGACAACGCGCCGAACGCTATTGCCCTGGCCATTTTGGTGGTGGACAAGCCGGAGCTGGACGACGCGCCGCGCGGCTCGGGCGTGCTGGTCTCCAAGCAGGCGCCGCTGGCCGCCAAGGCGCTGACCCACTCCACGGCGAAGTGGCCATGGCTGGCCGATGAGGCAGGACCCGGAACCCACGTCCTGCGCCTGTCCTTCGGACGGATCGGCGAGCAGGATCCCGTGGTGGATTCCGGTGATGACCAGCAGCTGATCGAATTGGCAATCAAAGACGCTTCAAAGATTCTCGGTGTTCAATTGCATCGGGATGATGTCCTGGGCAGCGCCGTCTCGCGCTTCAGCGATATGGTGCCGCTGCAAGGCGAAGCCGCCATGGAACGCCGGAAGCAACTGGAACAGGCGCTTGCCCCCTTTGACGGGCTTGATGTGGTTGGCGCCTGGATTTCGGGCACCGGCCTGGCGCGGGTGATCGGCCAGGCACGCCGCGCCGTGGCCATCAGCGCTCGCTGAGAACTTAGCAAACAACTGTGGATGTCCACATCCAATTTCAGATTCCCAGATCAAGGAGAACATCACGTGAGCAACGCACCTGAGCACAATTCGCCGGTTATGAATGAACGGGCGAATGCCGGGGAGAACCCGACCTTCTTCTACACGCTCTGGACCATTTTCAAGCGCTCCGAAATGATCGATCGCAGCGAAGAGGCCGCCACCGAGTTCGACGCCCTGATCGAGCAGCTGGCCGCCGAGGGCGCCACCGTGCGTGGCATCTATGATGTCTCGGCCATGCGCGAGGATGCCGACATCATGGTGTGGGTCCACGGGCCTTCGGCGCAGCTGCTGCAGGCCTCGATGCGCCAGATCCGCCGTTCGGCGCTGCTGGAAGGCACCCAGATCGCCTACTCGACCATGGCGGTGCACCGCGAAGCCGAGTTCGCCAAGAACCACTCGCCGGCCTTCGCCCGGGGCATCCGCGCCAAGGAATGGATGACCGTCTACCCGTTCGTCCGCTCCACCGACTGGTACACCATGGATCCTGCGGAGCGCGGAAAGATGCTTCGCGACCACGGCATCCTGGGCCGCGAGTTCCCGAACGTCTTGGCCAATACCGTGGCCGCCTTCTCCTTCGGCGACTACGAGTGGCAGATCTGCCTGGAGGCTGACGACATGATCGACCTGGTCGACATGATGCGCCACCTGCGCTACACCGAGGCCCGCCACCACGTGCGCGAAGAAACCCCGTTCTACACCGGACGCCGCATTTCGGCCGCCGAGGCGCTTGAGGTACTGAAGTGAGCCAGTCCTTCGATCCGCGCGAGGGCTACGACCAGAACGGCCGGATGGCCCCCAAGGCGTACGATGCCCTGCTGCTGGCCTCATTTGGCGGCCCTGAAGGACAGGACGACGTCCTGCCCTTCCTGCGCAATGTCACCGGCGGACGCGGCATCCCCGATGAACGCCTCGAAGAGGTCGCGGTGCACTACCGCAAGAATGGCGGCTTCTCGCCAATCAATGAGCAGAATCGCGAGCTGAAGTCCGCGCTGGAAACCGAATTGGCAGCACGCGGCATCAACTTGCCGATCTACTGGGGCAACCGCAACTGGCACCCCTTCGTCAATGACACCCTGCAGCAGCTGGCCGACGATGGCCACCGCAAGGTGCTGATGCTGGGCACCGGTGCCTACTCCGGCTATTCGGCCTGCCGCCAATACCGCGAAGACTTGGGCATGGGCCTTCTGGCCACCGGCCTGGACCGCGAAGTCGAAGTCGACAAGCTGCGCCAGTTCTTTGACACCCCGGCCTTTGTCCAGCCGTTTGTCGAGGGGCTTCGCAGCTCCCTGGCGTCGGTTCGCGCCCAGCTCGAGCAGGCCGGAAAAGCCGGGGGCGCGATCAAGATCGTTTTTGTCACCCACTCGATCCCGCTGGGCGATGCCAACGCCGCCGGTCCGCAGGAGATCCGCGAGACCCTGGGCGAAAACCTCTACACCGCCCAGCACCGCGCGGTGGCCCGATACATCCTGTCCCAGGTGGATGAAGCTGCCGGACTGGAGCATTCGCTGGTGTACCAGTCGCGTTCGGGCGCGCCGCACACTCCTTGGCTGGAACCGGATATCAACGACGCCCTGGAAGCCGATGCCGCCGCTGGCGTGGCCGGCGTTGTGGTGGTGCCCATTGGCTTCATCTCCGATCACATGGAAGTGCTGTGGGACCTGGATACCGAAGCCAAGGACAGCTGCGCGGAACTGGGCCTGGCCTTTGACCGGGTGGCAACCCCTGGCACGCATGCGGCCTTCGTCTCCGGCCTGGTTGATTTGATCGAGGAACGCCTGCTCGGCGCCGACGGCAAGGCACTGCGCGAGGGGCGCCAATCCGTTGTCGAAGGCGGGCCGTGGTTCGATGTGTGCCGACCGGGATGCTGCGAAAAGCGGGCCCTGGACGGAACGCTGCGGCCAACTATTGCAGCTGTCGACTCGGAAGTGGGAGTGCCCCAGCCATGAGCGCAACTTTCAAGGTGGGAACCCGCGGCAGCGCGCTGGCCACCACGCAAACCGGCTGGGCAGCCCAGAAGCTGTCCGAAATTTCCGGGCTGGGCGTGGAAACCGTACTGGTGAAAACCGAAGGCGATGTGGTCACCGGATCGCTGGCCAGCCTCGGCGGGACCGGCGTCTTTGCCGCGGCGCTGCGCCAGCACCTTCTGGACTCAGGCTGCGATTTGGCGGTCCATTCCCTGAAGGACCTGCCGACCGCGCAGCCCGAGGGCTTGGTGCTTTCCTGCATCCCCGCGCGTGAAGATGTGCGCGACGCGCTGTGCTCGCACGACGGGCTTGGCCTCGATGAATTGCCGCAGGGCGCCAAGGTGGGCACCGGCTCGCCGCGCCGCGGGGCACAGCTGCTGGCTCATCGCCCGGACCTGCAGATCGTGGATATCCGGGGCAATGTGCCTACCAGGCTGGGCCGGGTCAAGGGGATCGGCGAAACCCTGGATGACGGCAGCGTCGGACGCGGCACCCAGGGGGACCTGGACGCCGTCATCCTTGCCGCGGCCGGAATGCGCCGGCTGGGCCTGGAAAAGTACATCACCGAATACCTCGATCCCTCGATCATGCTCCCGGCGCCGGGCCAAGGCGCCCTGGCGCTGGAAACTCGCACCGCGGGCTCCGGCCATGGAGCACTGGACCAGGCGCTGGCGGCCTTCGACGATGAGGCTACGCGCCTGCAGGTGGTGGCCGAGCGCTCGCTGCTCTCCACCCTGGAGGCAGGCTGTGCGGCACCGATCGGCGCCTTGGCGCACCTGGATGGGGGAGAGCTGGTGCTGGAAGCCGTGGCGTGCAATCCCGATGGCTCCCAGACCATGCGCCGAAGCGCGCGCACTGCCGCCGCCGGCATCGCCTCCGCCCAGCAATTGGGCCGCGACCTGGCTCGTGCCATGATCGCCGATGGCGCGGCCGTGATCGCCGGATTGGCCTAGATCATTTGACCATGGCCTATCACGCATTGATCCTGCGCAACCCGGCGCGAGCTGAGGCCACCGTGCACGAGTTCGGCAAGCTGGGCATCACTTCGTGGTGTGCCCAGCTGATCGAAACCATCTGGCCGCGGGACCGCGAAGCCCTGGATCGCATGGCAACCCGGCTTGTCGGCGGGCAGTACTCGTGGCTGGTGCTGACCTCGGTGAGCACCGTGCAGGTGCTCGGGCAGCTACTGACCGGACGGCCTCTGCCACCGCAGTTGCGCATCGCCTCGGTGGGTGAAAAAACCAGCCAGGCCATTGCCGCCACGCTGGGCCGGAAGGCCGATGTCCAGCCGCAACTGCAATCGGCCGCCGGAATGCTGCAGCAGTGGCATCCCGAGCCGGGCGCGCGCATTTGCTATCCGCATGGCGACCTGGCCAGTCCCGCCTTGGCTGACGGGCTGGCCAGGCAGCCGGTCACGGTGGATGAAGTGATCGCCTACCAGAATGTCAATGCCCCCGCATCCGGCACTGTGCTGGATGGCTCCACGGCCAAGGGGGCACTGAACATCCTGCCGCCCGGGGCCATTGGCGGGAAACTGGTTGAGATGGACCTGGTCGTCTTCTCGGCGCCCAGCGTAGCCCGGCGCTTTACCCAGCTGGCCGGCGACCGGCTGCCGCCCAGCGTGCACACCATCGCGATCGGTGCGCCCACTGCCAAGGCCATGGCAGAAGTAGGCCTGCCGGTGCATGCGATCGCCGCAGAACCAACCCCGCAGGGCCTGGCCCGCGCGGCCAAGGATTTGCTTCAGCTCGACGGCATTGCCGCAGCTGAAGAGACCAAGTAGTCACGAGAGAAAGAAGAGCCATGGGTTTCCCCCAGCATCGACCACGCCGGTTGCGGCAGAATCCAGCTATCCGCCGCCTGGTCGCAGAAAATGAGCTGTCGGCACGCCAGCTGATCCTTCCCGCCTTCGTGCGCGAGGGGCTGAGCCGGCCCAACGAGATCACCTCCATGCCAGGGGTCTTCCAGCACTCCATGGACTCGCTCAAGGCCGCTGCCAATGATGCTGCGCAACGCGGCCTGGGCGGCATCATGCTCTTTGGCATTCCCGAGGAACGCGACGAAACCGGTTCCGCCGGCCTGGACCCGCAAGGCATCCTGAACCAGGGGATCAAAGCCGTGCGCGAAGAGGTTGGCGATGAACTGGTCGTCATGTCCGACGTGTGCCTGGACGAATTCACTTCCCACGGGCACTGCGGCGTGCTCGATGCCAACGGCGCCGTGGATAATGACGCGACCCTGGAAATCTACGGCCAGATGGCCGTGGCCCAGGCTGAAGCCGGGGCCCACATGCTCGGCCCCTCGGGCATGATGGATGGCCAGATCGGTGTCATCCGCCAGGCGCTGGATGCCGCAGGACGCCAGGACGTTTCGCTGCTGGCCTACAGCGCCAAGTACGCCAGCGCGTTCTACGGCCCATTCCGCGAAGCCGTGGATTCCCAGCTGCAGGGGGACCGCCGGACCTACCAGATGGATGCGGCCAACCGCAGCGAAGCGGTGATCGAAGCCGAATTGGATATTTCCGAGGGCGCCGACATGATCATGGTGAAGCCGGCAATGAGCTACCTGGACATCGTGCGGGACATGGCCGAGTTCTCCCCGGTACCGGTGTCCGCCTACCAGATTTCCGGCGAGTACTCGATGATCGAAGCGGCCAGCGCCAACGGATGGATTGACCGCAGGTCCTCCGTCCTTGAATCGCTGTTGTCCATCAAGCGGGCCGGTGCCCAGCAAATCCTCACATACTACGCAGCCGAAGTTGCCGGCTGGCTCAAGGAAGGTAAGTAAGACTGATGTCGAACTCTGAACAGCTCTTTGCCGAGGCCCGCGAGGTCATGCCCGGCGGCGTTAACTCCCCGGTACGCGCCTTCGGTTCTGTCGGCGGCGTTCCGCCATTCATGGTGGGGGCCAAGGGCGCCTACCTGACCGATGCCGACGGCAAGGAATATGTCGATCTGGTCTGCTCCTGGGGTCCGGCGCTGCTGGGCCATGCCCACCCGGAAATCCAGGCTGCCGTGCATGCCGCGGTAGATCGCGGCCTGTCCTTCGGAGCTTCCACGCCGGATGAGGCCAAGCTCGGCCAGCTGATCAAATCCCGCATGGGCGGTGTGGATCGAGTCCGCATGGTCTCCACCGGTACCGAAGCCACCATGACCGCTGTGCGCTTGGCTCGCGGCTACACCGGCCGCGACCTGATCATCAAGTTCTCCGGCTGCTACCACGGCCACCTTGATGGGCTGCTGGCTGATGCCGGTTCGGGTGTTGCCACCCTGGCATTGCCTGGTTCTGCAGGTGTCACCGCGGCCACGGCCGCCGAGACCTTGGTGCTGCCGTACAACGACCGTGCAGCCATCGAGGCCGCCTTCGCCGAGCATGGTGCCAACATTGCCGCAGTGATCACCGAGTCGGCCCCGTGCAACATGGGCGTAGTCACTCCAGAAGAGGGCTTTAACAAGTTCTTGAAGGAGACGACCAGCAAGCACGGCGCGCTGCTGATCCTCGATGAGGTGCTCACCGGCTTCCGTGCATCATCCTCCGGCTACTGGGGCCTGACTGGCAAGGTCGAGGACTGGACCGCAGATTTGTACACCTTCGGCAAGGTGATTGGCGGCGGCCTGCCAACGGCTGCCCTGGGCGGCCGCGCAGAGGTCATGGATTACCTGGCGCCACTGGGCCCGGTTTACCAGGCTGGTACCCTGTCCGGCAACCCGGTAGCGATGGCTGCCGGTATCGCCCAGCTGACCCATGCTACCGAAGACGTCTACGCCCACTTGGGGAAGCAGTCCGAGGCATTGCAGGCAGCGATCACCGAGTCCTTCAACGCAGCAGGCCTGGACCACTCCATCCAGCGTGCTGGCACCTTGTTCTCGGTGGCCTTCGGCACCTCCGCGAAGGGCGTGCACAACTACGCCGATGCGCAGGCGCAGGAAGGGTTCCGCTACGCTCCGTTCTTCCACTCCATGCTTGACTCCGGCATTTACCTGCCACCGAGCGTATTCGAGGCATGGTTCGTCTCTGCAGCGCACGATGATGCCGCGATGGAGAAGATCTTCGCCGCACTGCCTGCAGCCGCCAAGGCCGCAGCTGCTGCCAAGGCCTAAGCGCCATTACGCCCGGGGGCGGTGGGCACCAACTGATCATGGTGCCCACTGCCCCCGGTTTTTTTATGCCTTGCATCCACCGATGTACAACCCGGCACCAAACGAAACTGCCCGAGATCCATATGGATCTCGGGCAGTTGACAGTCGTGGCCCTGGGAGGACTGACAGGATTAGAACGCTGGGATGACGCTTCCGTCGGTCCAGGTCTTCTCGATGTAGGCGCGAACCTCATCCGAGTGCAGCAGCTCGTCAAGCTTCTTGATTGCTGGGGTCTCTTCGCCCTCGCGCCAGGTCAGGAAGTTGGCGTTAGGGTTGTTGTCGCCAGATTCCTGAGCCAGGATTTCGTCCTTGTTCAGCTTGGCCTGGACGATGAAATTGCCGTTGATCACGGCCACGCCGATGGAGTCGTCGCTCTTGTAGTACTGGACTACCTGCTCTGCGTTGGCATCCTTGAGCTTCAGGGACAGAGGGTTCTTGTCCTTGTCGTCCTGGACGGTGAGGATGGAATCATCGTCGGCAATGTTCTTCAGCAGGCCAGCGGCTTCCAGAACGCGCATGCCGCGGATCTGGTTCACTGGGTCGTTGTTCAGCAGAACCGTGGTGCCCTCGGTGACGTCCTTTGGATCCTTGAAGGTCTTCGAGAAGGCGGTCATCGGCTCCACGTGGATACCAGCGCCGTGCGCGAACTTGTAGCCCTTTTCCTCGGTTTCGGTCTTCAGGTAGGCCTCGGTCTGGAAGTAGTTGGCGTCCAGGGTGCCCTCATTGAGCGAGGTGTTCGGGGTGACATAGTCGTCGATTTCCACGACGTCCAGGTCGATACCGGCATCCTTGGCCAGGTTCTCGTCAATGTAGTTCAGGATGTCGGACTGCGGGACGGGGCTGGCGCCGACCTTGATGGTGACCGGGTTTGCCGGGTCCAAAGTTGCAGTGGCGTCTGCCGATGGGTCGCTGCTGCCGCAGGCGGTCAGCGCGAACGCAGTGGCGATGCCGGTGATTGCAAGTGCGAGCTTTTTGCGCATAGCTTGTCTTCCTTTGGTTTCGAGCCGTGGGGCACGGTTGCGAGTGAGGTTTGCCGTGTCATGACATATTCCACGGCTCCACCGGCAGGACCGGTGGAAATCTAGAGTTGCCTTAGCGGTGGTCGACCTTGCGGGCAATGGCATCGCCGATGATC
Source organism: Glutamicibacter halophytocola (assembly GCF_001302565.1). Classification (NCBI taxonomy): domain Bacteria; kingdom Bacillati; phylum Actinomycetota; class Actinomycetes; order Micrococcales; family Micrococcaceae; genus Glutamicibacter; species Glutamicibacter halophytocola. The sequence continues at coordinate 2,404,974 of NZ_CP012750.1, read as the reverse complement.
TGGACCAGTTGCACCAATACGACAATGATGATGATCGTCGCGAGCATGATCGGCATGTTGTAGCGGGTGTAGCCGTAGGTGTAGGCCATGCGGCCCAGGCCGCCACCACCCACCAGGCCGGCCATCGCGGAATAGCCGATCAGCGTCACCACGGTGGTGGTAACGGCGGCAATGATGCCGGGCATGGCCTCAGGCACGAGCACCTTGCGGATGGTCTGCATCTTGGTGGAACCCATGACCAATGCCGCATCAACCTTGCCAGTGGAGACATCGCGCAGTGCGGTCTCAACGAGGCGGGCGAAGAACGGGATGGTGCCGATGGTCAGCGAGACCGAGGCCGCAATGGGCCCCAGCGAAGCTCCAACCACCATCGCGGAGAACGGGATCAGGGCAACCATCAGAATGGCGAACGGTATCGAACGGGTGATGTTGACGATGATTGCTGAAAGCACGACGTTGAGCCAGCGGATGGGGGTCAGCCCGCCCTTGTCGGTGACGTGCAGCAGGATGCCCAGGATCAAGCCGATGACAACAGTGATAATTCCAGAGATGACTACCATCTGCAGGGTTTCAACTGTGGCGGTGCCCATGGCCTTGAGAACTGTTGGAGTGAAGAAATCCATGATCTACTTGGCTCCCTTCACGGTCACTGCGATTCCGGTGGAGGACAAGTGATTCACGATAGCTTCCAAATCAGCGTCCGCGGTCAGTTGCAGACGCAGGTGTGCATACTGCTGCTCACCTAGTTGTTCGACGGATCCGGCCAGGACGTTGACATCAGTGTTGAACTTGCGGGCCAAGGAGGATATCACTGGCTCGGTTGCCTGCTGGCCGGTGTAGAGCAGATCAAGGATCGGGCCTGAGCCTTCAGCGCGGGGCGCGTCGCCAGGAAGCGGAAGCAAAGTCGAAGCCAGGCGTCCCGAAGCGTTGGTAATGACGGCTTCGATGTCGCCATGCTCGACGATCTTTCCGCCTTCCAGCAGGGAAACGGAGTCGCAGGCCTGCTTCACCACGTGCATTTCGTGGGTGATGATCAGCACCGTGATGTTCAGGCGATCACGCAGCTTCTTGACCAGTTCAAGAATTTCGTCCGTGGTTTTCGGATCGAGAGCACTGGTTGGCTCGTCGCACAGCAAAACATCCGGATCGGTGGTCAGTGCGCGGGCGATGCCAACACGTTGACGCTGACCGCCGGAAAGCTGTGAAGGGTACGCCTTGGCGAACTGTGAGAGGCCAACTAGTTCCAATAGCTCAGCGACCTTGCTGGCAACCTGGTCCTTCGGGGTGCCAACCAATTCCAACGGGTAGGCAACGTTCTGCTCGGTCGTGCGCGAATCAAAAAGATTAGCGTGCTGGAACACCATGCCGATGCGACGACGAGCGTTGCGCAGCTCCTCGGAGCTGACATTAGTCAGTTCTTTTCCGTTGACGGATACGGTGCCGGAAGTCGGTTGGTCAAGCAAGGTCAAGCAACGAACAAGGGTGGACTTGCCAGCCCCGGAATGTCCGACGATGCCATGAATTTTCCCGGTGGGGACTTCAAGACTGACACCATCAAGAGCAACAACATCCTTGCTGCCCTGCTGGTAGACCTTGCGCAGGTCACTGACTGTGATCACTAGGCGTGTTCCTTTAGTTCTCATTGGGTACAGAGAGTACCCTCCATTGAACCATTATCGAACAAAATCGCCCGAATGGGTGTGAAAACCGGGTTAAAATTCTTAGCTGGGAGTCATCAAGCTGTCCGGCTCGAAGATTATTCTTCGAATTGTGACAGAACATGAACTATTGACTTCCGCGGAATCTCGCATCAGGGACCAGCCGAGTTGTGATATCAGGCACAGAGCCTTGCGTGCCTGTGACTTACGCCTCCATGATCGGCCATGCGCCGTCAACAACGGCATCTGGTTTCGTTTTCCGAAGGTAAGTTTGGAAGCTTTCAGCCTGCTCGCGCGCCCAGCCAATCTGCCAACCATGAAGTACTTGAGGATCCACCTGCAACTGCGGGTAGCGCTCTCCGATTTGCCGAGCGACGGCCACGCAGGCGATGGCATCGGCCAAGGAAGTATGCGCGTTTTCTAGGACGACGCCATAGAACTCGCACGCCGCCGCCAAGGTGCGCTTGCCTTTGCGGAACTTGTCGACCTGCTTGTCGATGATGAAGGGATCAATGACATTGCCCGGGAAGAACGGCGGCAGGTCGTACCTGAGTGCCTCGTGATAGAGCACTGAAAAATCGTAGGATGCGTTAAAAGCCACGATGGGCGATTGCTCAGAAGCGAACATCAGCAGCTGCAGAATTTCTTGAACCGACTGCTTGGCCGGGGCGCCCTCTGTTCTGGCCTTCTCGGTGGAGATCCCGTGCACTGCGGTAGCCGCCTCAGGAATCTCAACTTCCGGATTGACCAGCCACTCGCGGCGATTAACCACATTGCCTTGTTCGTCAAGCAGCACAACTGATGCGGTCACGATACGTGCAGTGGTGGTGTCGACGCCGGTAGTTTCCAAGTCAAAGCCAATTGCGAGGCCCTTGTGCCATTCATTCATGGGTACAACGCTACAGGCAGATCAAGATACTGCCACGGCCAGACGCGCCCGTTGTGGATCAAGGCCTGCTCCTTGGCAGAATAGGACCATGACAGATGCTGCAGCGCCAAGCCAGCTCGATTACGTTCAGGCCGTATATCAACTTGCCCAGCTGATTCCACCAGGTGCCGTGCTCAGCTATGGCGACATCGCCGAGCTCCTGGGCAGCGGCGGACCACGCCAGGTAGGCAAAGCCATGTCCGCTGCACTCAGCGGAACTCCCTGGTGGCGCGTGTTGCGGGCCGACGGAAATATTGCTGAACCGCTCCGTCCAAGAGCCAGCGAGCACTGGGATAGCGAACAACTCGCACAACCGGGTCGACGAGTAGACATGAAGAAGCTCCGCTGGAACCCCACGCCGTCGCAGTGGGAGAAAATCGATATCCTCAGGCTGTCACTGGGCAACCCCAAAATGTCCGAATTGGATGATCAACTATAACCATGGATGAAACGCGATATGAGGCACGGTCGGATGCGCAGGACATCGTGGATCAGCTTCAGACGATAAGTGGCCCGGTGCTTGTTGCCGGTGCGCCAGGAACCGGCAAGACGAATGCCCTCATCAACACGGCCGTCGCGCACCTGGACGCCGGACTGGATCCGCAGTCGCTGTTGATTATTGCCCCCACGCGCTTGACCGCCGCCTCCATTCGCGATGACTTGAGCCGCCGCGCCGAACGAACTTTCACCGAACCCGTCGTGCGCACCTGGTCCGCCTACGCTTTTGACCTCATCCGCCGAGCTCGCGTAGAAGGGCTCTTGCCGTTCCTGGAAAGGCCGCCGCGGCTGCTGTCCGGGCCGGAGCAAGACACGCTCATCGGGAACCTGCTCGAAGGGCACGCCACGGGCCTGACCACTGGTCCGCAGTGGCCCAGCGAATTGGAATTGGCTATAGAAACTCGTGGTTTCCGCAAGGAGATCCGAGAATTCTTTGACCGTGTTTCCGAGCTGGGACTGGAACCAGCCGATATCGAGCAGCGTGGAGAAGAAGCTGCCAGGCCTGAATGGGTTGCCGCCGCCCATTTCTACCAGGAGTACCGCGACCTGCTGGACCTTGGCAGCGCGGAAGCCTTTGACCCTGCCGGGCTCATTACCCGTGCCGCCGAATTGCTTGAAGAGCACCCGGACTTCCTCCACGCCGAACAGGACCGTCTAGCCCTGGTCCTCGTTGATGATCTTCAAGAAGCAACGCTGTCACAACACCGGCTCTTGGCTCTCTTGGCCAAAGACCGGCCCCTGGTCGCTTTCGCCGCACCGGATAGCGTGGTTCAGGGATTCCGAGGCGCCCGTACCGACGAACTGCATCGCTTCGCCCAGAATTACACGAGCACCACCGAAGCCACCTTTCTTGAACTGGCCCATGGCTACCGGATGCCGCCACAGATCACCAAAGCGTGGGAACGGATCGTGCAACGAGTTCCTTTGGCCGCGGGACTGCGGGGAAGAACACTTGAGCCGCGCCAGGCGGGCAATGATGACGCATGCCAGGCACTCGCTTTTGAGAATTCAACGCTAGAAGAACGATTCATCGCCCAGCGCATCGTCCAGTTGAGCCTCTTTGAAAACCGGAGCCTTTCAGATATAGCCATCGTGGTTCGCAACGGATCACAGGTTCGTTCCTACAGCCGATTCCTTGAAGGGCAGGGGATCGCCGTGCAAGTGCCACCGGCTGAAATCCCGCTCAAAGACGAGGGCGCCGTTCGCCCGCTGCTGGACCTTCTGGAATTGTCCTTCAACAACTCGGCAGCTGATGACCCGCTGCTGATGCAGAATCTGCTCCTATCCCGCTACGGCATGAGCACAGCACTGGAAATCCGGCGCTTGCGCCAGCTTTTGCGCCAGCATGAGGCGGCCCAAGGCGGCCGCCGCTCCAGCCAGGAACTTCTTGAAACTTGCCTGCGGGAACCCGAGCTGGCTCAAGACCTTGGCAAGCCGGCCTTTGGGCTGCAACGCCTGCTGAAAATGTATGGAGCCCTGAATTCCGAGCTTGCCAGTGGCACTGCTACCCCCGAGACCGCGCTCTGGGCCATGTGGGAAGCCTCCGGCCGGGCCCAAGCCTGGCGCGAGGAAGCGCTAGGCGCCGGAACGTCTGCGCGCCGGGCCGATCATGACTTGGATGCGGTGCTCTCGCTGTTCCAAGCGGCTGAACGCTTTGTTGACCAGCTGCCAGGTGCCAGCGTGCCCCAATTCATCGAGCACATTCTGAATCAGGACTTGCCGATGGACTCCCTGGCCACCCGTGCCGCCGGCGGGCATATGGTGACCGTGCTGACCACGGCAGCTGCCGCAGGCAAGGAATGGCCCATCGTGTTCATTCCCGGTTTGCAAGAGGGAGCGTGGCCCAATCTGCGCTTGCGCGGCGAACTGCTGGGCTCCAACGCGCTAGCTGACGTTGTCGAGCACGGCATCGGATTCCTGGCCACGCGCACGCCAACTCATCTGGTGCGCCAGATCAGGAACGACGAGCTGCGCAGTTTCAGCAACGCGGTGTCGCGAGCTTCCGAACAGCTGATCTGCACCGCAGTCGATAATGAAGACAGCCAGCCCTCGTCATTCCTGGACCTAGTTGATCCGCCCGGGCCCGAGGGCCGGGCAACTACTGCGGTGCCGCGCATACGCTCCTTGCCAACCCTTGTGGCGCAGCTGCGCAATACCGCCGAATCAAGCAAAGCCGCCCAGCTTGGCACCACCCCGGTTGCCGAGGGATCCGACCCCGTCGGGCAGTATCGCGACGCGGTCAATGTCCTGGCCCAGCTGGCCACGTCACAGCAACCGGTGCGCGGTGCCCATCCGGAGCAGTGGTGGGGTTTGCTCCCGTTGTCTTCTACCGCACCGGTGGTCCCCGAGGACCAGCCACGACGAGTTTCGCCGTCAAAGGTCGAGACGCTGGTCAAGTCCCCGCTGAATTGGTTTGTGCAAAGCGCCGGCGGCACGGCCGCGCATGACTTCGCAGCTTCCTTGGGCACACTGATTCACTCCATAGCAGAAGAGCACCCTGAAGCCAGCGGTTCCGAGTACCAGCGGATCCTGGAGCAGCGCTGGCCGGAACTGGAGAAATTGGATAACTGGGAAGGGCAGCGCGACTTCGACCGGGCGACCCTGATGCTCAAGAAGTTCGCCCAATACTGCATCGCCATGAGGCAAGAAGGCCGCGAACTGGTTGCCCGCGAAATGCCCTTCCAAATCGAGGTTCCCACCCCTGATGGATCTCAGGTCCAGCTGCGAGGCATTATTGACCGGGTCGAGGTCGACGCCAATGGCAGGGTCACCGTGGTGGACCTCAAAACAGGTTCCATGGCGCCAAGCAAAAGCGACACGCTGGAGCACCCCCAGCTGGGCGTCTACCAAACAGCCATCCAGCTAGGGGCGCTGCAAGAGAACCCGGACACCGCCGGACTTTCCGATCAGCCCGCCGGGGCATCGCTGGTCTACGTTGGCACCAATACCAAAAGCCCCACGATCAGGGAGCAACCGTCCCTGGCCGAGGACGACTGGGCGAAAACCCTCATTCTGGAGGCTGCCAGCCTCATGGGGCATAGCGAATTCATTACCCGCCACGTTGCGGGTTCCTCGGGGATTCTGGGCAACTGCACCTTGCCGGAAATCTGCCCACTTTGCGCCGAAGGACGACAGGTCACCGAACCATGAGCAGCATCAAATACAGCCCGCAAGAACTCTCGATAGCCCTGGGCGAGAAGTTCCCGCCCACCGAGCAGCAAGCCGAGATTGTTGCCGCTCCACTCGAGCCGATGCTCGTAATCGCCGGCGCCGGCTCTGGCAAAACCAAAACCATGGCGGACAAGGTCGTCTGGCTGGTAGCCAACCAGCTGGTGCGCCCCGAGCAGATCCTCGGCGTGACCTTTACCCGCAAGGCCGCCGGGGAGCTGTCGCTGCGAATCCGGGCCAAGATCGCACAACTGGTGGCCACCGGGCTGCTGAGCGAAGAGGACACCCGCGACTTCCTCGACCCAGCGGTGTCCACCTATCACTCCTATGCCAACACCCTGGTCCAGGACTACGGGCTTCGGCTCGGCCTGGAGGAAGACAGTGCCCTGCTCGGCGCGGCCCAATCGTGGCAGCTGGGGCATTCGGTACTGGAGAAATACACGGGGGACTACCAGCACCTCAACAGCGCGAGCAGCACCCTCATCGACGCCATCGTCTCCTTCAGCTCCGAAGCATCCGAGCACCTGGCCGCTGTCCCCGAAGCACATCAATGGATCGACGACCTGGTCCTGAAATTGCGGGCACTGCCCATGGATGCGGAGAAGGACAAGGCTCCCACGCAAGCAGCGCTGAAACTCATCGACAAGCTTGCCTCGAGGGCAACCATCGCCGAACTTGCCGAGGAATACGGGCGCGAGAAAAAGCGATTGGGAGTCATGGACTACGGCGACCTCGTCGCCCACGCCGCCAGGATCGCACAGGAAGTCCCTGCGGCCGCGCTCGCCGAACGCGCCAGCCACCAGGTGGTCTTGCTCGACGAATTCCAAGACACCTCCCATGCCCAGATGGTGTTGTTCTCCAAGCTCTATGGCCAAGGCCATCCGGTGACCGCGGTCGGCGATCCGAACCAATCGATCTACGGGTTCCGCGGGGCCAGTGCAGGCCAGCTGTTCAGGTTCCCGGAAACCTTCCCCATCGTCCGCGGCGAACAGCGCGAGATCGCCCACGTTAAGCACCTGACGATAGCCTGGCGCAATACCGTGAACGTGCTTGCCGCTGCCAACCAGATCACCGCCGGGGGAGCGGCCCATTCGGGGCCGGTCACCGTTAAGCCGCTGGAACCCTCCGCTTTCGCCCAGCCGGGACGCGTGGTGCTCAACCGCTGTGCAACGGTTCGCCAGGAAGCCGAGGCCATCGCGGACTTGATTGCCGCCGAGCAGCGGAACGATCCGCAGGCCGCGAAAACCAGCGCCGTGCTCTCGCGCAACCGCAGCCAGTTGAGCATCATGGGCGAGGTTCTTTCCGAGCGCGGCATGCGCTACCAGCTGGTGGGCCTATCCGGGCTGCTGAGCACTGCGGAGGTGGCCGATCTTGTTGCTTGCCTGCACGTGCTGGTGGATCCACTTCGATCAGACAAGCTGATGCGCCTGCTCTCCGGAGCACGATGGCGCATCGGCACTGCCGATCTCGCGGCATTCGCCGACTGGTCCCGCCAGCTCGAACGGCGTCGCTCCCATGGGCTTAATTCGAAGGCAGCCGCGGCCGATGGCGGCCTTGACGCTGAAGCCGTCGAATCGGCCCGAGCAGAACTCAATGACGCGGCCAGCCTTATTGAAGCACTGGACTTCTTGCCCTCCGAGGGCTGGAGCAGCTCCGATGGCCGAAGCCTGAGTGCAGAGGCCCGGCGCCGGCTCACAGTGCTCAAAGACGAGCTGGCCAGCCTGAGGCTCATGGCCAATGATGATCTGGAAACGCTGATCCGCGAAGTTGAACGGTCCATGAATCTCGATATCGAGGTTGCTGTTCGGCCCTGGGTGGACCGCGATGCCTCGCGAGCCAACCTTGATGCCTTTGCCGACGTCGCCCGCGAGTATTGCCGCAACGCTCCGCGCGTTGAGCTGGCCGGCTTCCTGATGTGGCTGGAGCAGGCGGCCGAAAAGGAAAAGGGCTTGCCGCTTCCCAGCGAGGATGCTGATCCAGAAGCCGTGCAGCTGCTGACGGTCCACGCTTCAAAGGGCCTGGAGTGGGACACCGTCGCCGTCATGTCATTAAACGACGGGGTATTCCCCGGCGCGCAGTCCGACCGATGGACCAGCGGCGACAAGGCCCTTCCTTGGCCTTTGCGCGGCGACGCAAAAGATCTGCCGCAGTGGGACACCGACCAGCCAGCGCTCAAGGAGCTATTGGAAGCCGAATCCCTGTTCAAGGATCACGTCGAGGACCACCACATTGCCGAGGAACGCCGATTGGCGTACGTTGCGGTCACGCGTGCCAAATCGCTGCTCATTTGCAGCAGCAGCATCTGGACCGCCACGCGAAGCAAACCCACCGAGGCTTCCGAGTTCTTCTCCGCGCTGCTGCCGCTGGCCCAGGGCCCTGGGGCAAAAGCTGAAATTGGACTCTGGGTAGAAGACGACGAGGCGCCAGAGCAGAACCCCAACCGGCTGACTCCTCTGGAAGCCTTGTGGCCCTACGACCCGCTGGAGGGCCCGCGGATCACTGGAGCAATCAAAAACAAGGAACTTGCGTATTCGCGACGCGCAGTGATCCAGGAAATCGCCGACGATGTGCTCAGCGCAGACCCCGGCAGCCAGCCGATAACCCCCGAAGGCCAGCAATGGGCGGAAGAAGCGCACAAGCTTCTCGCCCAGCGTGCCTTCCTCGGCAATCGCGAACGAGCCGTTGAAGCACCAGAACATGTGCGTGCTTCGCTATTTGTCGAATTGGCTGAGGACCCGGTGTCGGTACTGGAGAATCTTCGCCGTCCGGTGCCAAGGCGGCCTGGACTTGCTGCGCGACGCGGCACGGCCTTCCACGCGTGGATTGAGGAATTCTACGAAAAGACCTCGATGCTGGATCTGGGCGATCTTGTTGAGCCGGCCGACAGCTATCTTGATGAAGCCCTGGACCTGGAATCAATGAAGGAAGCATTCCTGGCCAGCGAATGGGCCCAGTTGCAACCAGCCTATGTGGAAGTTCCGTTGGAAACGCGCGTCGGCCCGGTGGCAGTGCGAGGCAGGATCGATGCAGTCTTCCAGATGGACGATGGCACATGGCTGCTGCTTGACTGGAAGACTGGACGAGTCCCTCATGGCAAGGACTTGAAGAGCAAGCTTGTCCAGCTTGCGGTGTACCGGTTGGGATGGTCCCGGCTGCACTCAATTGCGCTGGAAGACATCAAGGCAGCTTTCTATTATGTTGCTGCCGGCGTGACGATTCGTGCGGAGCACCTGTCGGATGAAGCCGAGCTGGAGCAGATGATATCGAGCGCCTTCGAACAGCTGGAAAGCTGAGGCAGCTGGCGCCACAAAGCAACCCGGAGGGTTACTTTGTGGCGCCGTCCTGGTCTTCCTTGCGTTTCGCTGTGCCGGCTTCAGCCTTCGAGGCACTCGGCTCTTCTTGAGGCTTGTGAACGGGCGGCTTTTCGCCGGACTCGATGTTCGACTCGACCTTGGGCTTGGTGTCTTCTGCGCCTTTGCCTGCATGCGGAGCCGGCGAAGGCTCCACGTCATCGTCCGCGCCCTTGGCTGGCGCTTCGGGGCCCGCAGCCACAGCAGATGGCGAATTGCCCGAATCCGTTGCCTGGTCCGACAAGGCAGTGACCTTTGCCGTATTAATCCGGGGTGCGGTCGAACCCGCCGATGGAAGCGGGGCGGGCTTCGGTGCTACGGGAGTTTCCTTGTCCGCGTCGGATGGCTTGGGCCCTGGTGCGCTGCTCTGCGGAGCCAGGGGACGTGGCGCCTCGACGACTGACAGAGGCTGCCCGCCGAACTCGGCAATATTGTGGTCAAGCTCTTGGAGCATCTCATCAGCTTCGGCGATGCGCTGTGGATCCTTGGAGTCAAGCGACTTGACGAGCCACTGCGCCAGAGCGAATTCTGCGGCCAGCGCGGCACGGCGCATGATGTGTGGATCGGCGGCCTTGCCGCGGGCTTCGACATACGATTCAAAAACACGGTCCGTGAACTTCTGGTCTTCGATAGACGAGAGCCAGGCAAAATCATCTGCCGGGTCGCCAACATGCAAGTCGGTCCATCCCTTAACGGCAGTAATGCTTGAGTGAGAAATTTGCAGCTGCTCTTCATCGAAGTCGCCGTGCACTACGGATGCGTTAAACCGCCACAGCGCAACATCTTCCATGGCGTGCTCCCAGCGGCGCAACAGCCTGCTGGGCACCTTGCCGGTAGCCGCCGCGGTATCGAGTTCATTGAGCTTGCGCTGGCGTACTTCATCTGCGGTGTAGGTCGGCAGGCCGGCCACTTCCACAGCTTCATCTGGGATCTGGTGAATGGCCGCCATGCACTGGCCCAGCGCCTTGGCCAAGTTGCTGCCCTCGTCAACCAGCTCATCCAAGGCAGGAACGTGTCCTGGCATGTCCTTGTACACGAAGGTACGCAGTGAGCCCTGGCGGACAGTTCCCGCTACCGATGGAAGAGCAAATGGCAGCGAGGCCCGCACTTTGGCCGAGAACGCGCGCAGGGCGGAAAGCTCCGCTTCCAATCGCATGCTTGCCTCATCGTGCCGCGGCGAGCGAACACGCCACCGGTGCTTGAGGGCGTCGACAATTAGTGCTGAATCAAAATCTTCTGCGTCGTCTGACAATGCCGCAAAACCAACCGGAGCTAATCCGGGTACGGCGGCGGTGGCAATTGCGGCGAGTTCCATGGCAGAGCGTTTCACATGTTCCACCGTATGCGAGATCGTGACCTTAGAGGCTGAATGACGCACAGAATATGGTGGGATTCACCGGCAATGTTCAGGCTTGACGTGAAAATTCGCCGAACGTGGCTATCCACACCCGGTTTGAAACAGGAGAGCGATGGGGCAAGTGCACTAAGTTAGAAGTATGGCTTTGGCAGAGAACTATCAAACTCCAATCACGGGACTACCTTTTGCGCAGTCGCTTATTTCGCGTCCGCTCACTGAACGGCCGAACCCGGAGTTGCTTGGCGAGAAACTTTCCATGAATTCCACCAAGGTCATGCTGATTTCCGATCTTGGCGCTGCCGCCTGCGGCATGGAACTGTACTTTGTGGACGGGCCCAGCTACGTGGCCCATGATTCTGATCGCCTGGTTTATCTCGGCACATCCGGCACGAGTGATTACGTTTTGGCCATTGTCGACGCAGAGAACTATTCGAATGCGGATATTGAGCGCTGGATTTCTCTGCGTGAGGCCTTCACGATCCTCTCCGAAGTCCAAGCCGAGCTGTTGGTTGAAGCACAGGCAATCTCCAACTGGATCCGCTCTGAACGATTCTGCCCGCAGTGTGGTTCGGAGGTCCGGTCCTCAACCTTTGGGTGGGGACAGCGCTGCGTTTTGAATGACCATGAGCTATTTCCCCGGACCGATCCTGCGATTATCGCATCGGTGATTGACCGCCACGACCGCATATTGCTGGGTGCCAACGCCACTTTTAGAACGCACATGTATTCGGTGCTCGCCGGCTTCGTCGAAGCGGGGGAGTCGCTGGAATCAGCGGTTCGGCGAGAAATCTTTGAAGAATCTGGTGTCCATGTAGGCGACGTGGCCTACCGCGGCTCCCAGCCTTGGCCATTGCCGCGTTCCCTGATGCTCGGTTTTGCGGCTGAAGCTATCAGCGAAGAATTGATTCCTGATGGGGCCGAGATCAAGGATCTGCGCTGGTTCAGCCGAGAGGATCTGCGTCTTGCCCTGGAATCAGGAACAATAGACATACCGCGTGGCGTTTCAATAGCACATGCGTTGATCCGTAGTTGGTACGGAGAACCCCTTCCGGAGGCCCTAAACAAGTGACAGAACACGATGCTCCACCAGTACAGGATTTGCTGGCGGGACTGGACGCTGAACAACGGCAAGCAGCTGAAACGCTCAGCGGTCCATTGTGTATTCTGGCCGGCGCAGGCACGGGTAAAACCCGGGCCATTACCCACCGTATTGCGCACGGAGTGCACACGGGTATTTACAATCCCTCGAGTGTTCTTGCATTGACCTTTACGACCCGTGCTGCCGCAGAAATGCGGACCCGTTTACGCCAGCTCGGTGCGCCGGGTGTTCAGACCAGAACCTTCCACGCGGCCGCGCTGCGCCAGCTGCAGTACTTTTGGCCGCAGGCCATTGGCGGTACTTTGCCAAATCTGGTTGAGCATAAGGCCCCGTTGATTGCAGAGGCTGCCCGCCGACTGCGTATTTCCAGCGACCGCGCCATGGTGCGTGATCTCGCGGCAGAAATTGAATGGGCCAAGGTGTCGATGCACACCCCGGAAAGCTATGCGAAAATCGCCCCAACTCGTGAGATGCCCAATGGCCTGGAGCCGGTAAGCATGGCGAGGATTTTCCAAACCTACGAAGAACTCAAAGATGACCGAGGGGTTATCGATTTCGAAGACGTGCTCCTGCTGACCATTGCCATTCTCGAAGACAACGAGAAGGTAGCTGCACATGTCCGCCAGCAATATCGTCACTTCGTTGTGGACGAATACCAGGATGTTTCTCCATTGCAACAACGGCTGCTCGATCTGTGGTTGGGGCAACGAAATGAATTGTGCGTTGTTGGTGATGCTTCGCAGACGATTTACTCGTTCACCGGTGCGCGCCCTGACTTCCTGCTGAACTTTGGTACGCGTTTTCCGGAAGCCAAGGTGGTCAAACTCGTCCGGGACTACCGCTCCACCCCCGAAGTCGTGAACCTGGCCAACAAGGTGCTATCGACTCGGCGAATTGAGTCCTCCGTTCCGGATCGAAACGTCACTTGGCCTGAGCCCCTGGAATTGATTGCACAACGCGACCATGGTCCAAACCCGGATTTCTTTGAAGCCAGGGACGATGAGAACGAGGCAGAGGAAGTTGCCCAGCGCATCAAGAAGCTGCGGGGAGAGGGGCAAGACATCTCTGAGATTGCCATTCTCTACCGCACAAACGGGCAGTCTCAGGCTTTCGAACAAGCGCTCGCCGCACATTCGATTCCGTATGTCATGCGTGGTGCAGAGCGGTTCTTCTCTCGCCGAGAAGTCAAAGAAGGAATGCTGGCCCTGCGGGCAGCCTTGAGCGTTGCTGCCGAAACCTCGGTGCCGCAATTAGTTCGAGACGTGCTTTCCTCGCATGGCTATTCGGCGAATGCTCCCAGCGGAGGTACCGGCGCCGTCCGGCAACGGTGGGAATCATTGTCCGCTCTGGTGCGCCTGGCTGATGAAGTCGTTGCACTCAAAATTGAGCAGGGCACTGAAGCGACCTTGCACGACGTGGTTAAGGAACTTGAAGATCGCGCAGCGATCCAGCATGCGCCCACGCTGGATGGCGTCACTTTGGCTTCATTCCACGCAGCCAAGGGCCTGGAATGGGATGCTGTGTTCCTCGTTGGACTCAGCGAGGGACTGGTACCCATTTCCTATGCCAAGGACCAGGCTGGTTTTGACGAAGAACGCCGCCTGCTCTATGTGGGCATTACCCGTGCTCGGAAGCATCTATTCCTGTCTTGGTCGCTAGCGCGCACTCCGGGCGGAAGGGCGCATCGCTACCCCTCTCGCTTCTTGGATGGGATCAAGTCAGTTCGCCAGGCTAGCAGCCGACAGCAGACTACCTATAAGAAACGTGAACACAAGCTAATTCCGGCCGTCTGTTCCAACTGCGGTTCGTTCTTGGCTAGTGCAAAAGAACGCAAGCTGAAGCGCTGCGCGTCCTGCCCAGCCGCCTATGATGAGGCCTTGTTCGATAACTTGCGCACCTGGCGATCCGAAGTCGCCCGCTCAAATTCGGTCCCGGCTTTCGTCATTTTCACTGACGCCACTCTGATGTCCATTGCTGAACATCAACCCGGCTCCATACAGGGGCTATCGAAAATTGCGGGAGTCGGGCGCAGCAAGCTCGAACGCTATGGGGAAGCGGTACTAGCTGTTCTTGAATCCCACCGGGGATAGAAGTTGTTCACATGCCGCGTCGAGGTGGGCTGCTTGCCGACACCTCAGCATTAACGTGGGGCTAGCTGCTCAAGCGCCAGCAAGCAGCATGAATCCGACTGACCATGTGTGTGAGGAGTACAGCTCAATGCCTGTTTCACCGAGTATTTTTGAATTCGTCGCCCATGACGATATTCCGGTGCGGGTCGTGCGTTCCACCAAGCGCCGAAAGACCATCTCTTCGCAGTGGCGCGACGAAACCTTGATTATCCAGGTTCCAGCCGCGCTTGATGAGAAAACTGAGCGTTCGTTCGTTGATGAGATGCTCAAAAAATTCCGGCAAAGTCGACAACGACGAAATGCCGGGCATACCGACACCGAGCTAGGACGCAGGGCCCACGAACTGGACCAGCACTTCTTTGACGGCTCGGCTTCGCCAACAACGGTGCGATGGGTTACCAACCAAAATAAGCGGTGGGGATCAGCTTCCTACCAGCAGAGAAGCATTAGGCTCTCGTCAAAGCTCCAGCAAATGCCCTCATGGGTCCGCGACTATGTCCTGGTTCATGAATTGGCCCATCTGGTAGCGCCACGTTCGGGGCATGGGCCTGAATTTCAGAAATTGCTCAACAGATTTCCGCGGCGTTCGGAAGCGGATTTGTATCTTGAGGCTTTCCACGCTGGCTACAACTCTCATGCCAAGGAGCTAGGCGGGCCAATAGACGAGCTCGATGGTTTTGGCGAAGACGCCGAATAGTGGCAATTGAAACAGCGGTGGGGAGGAACGCAACTGCGTTCCTCCCTACCGCTTGGATCTGGTGATTATTTCTCTGGGTCTTCAGATGAATTCGGATCCGTCGGCTTTTCCGGGTCCGCGCTGTCATTCTCGGGATCAACATTGTCGAACCCACCGGACAGCAATTTTCCCAAGGCAACATCAAAGTCGTCGAATTCGGTATCCGCCAACTCGCGACGCTGAGTGAAAGTCGTCGGATCTTTGAGATCTTCATGCGTTGGCATGAGATCCGGGTGATCCCAGACGGCGTCGCGTCCATCGATGCCGCGCTCGTCGTTAAGGTGTTGCCACAGGGCTGCTGCTTCACGCAGCTTTCGAGGGCGTAGCTCCAAGCCGACTAGCGAGGCAAAAGCTGACTCTGCGGGCCCGCCCGATGCTCTGCGCCGACGCATGGTCTCCCGCAGGTGCTCGGCAAACGGAAGATTCGCCGCTGCCAGGGACACTACGTGGTCGACCCAGCCTTCAATGAGAGCAAGGGTTAGCTCAAGGTTCTCGAGCGCCTTATCTTGTTCCGGCGTGCGCTGCGGGGCGAATAGTCCTTCACCCAGCATGGACTGCAGGGCTTCAGGATTTGAAGGGTCGATGTCGCGAACGGCTTCTTCAATTCGAGACATGTCGATGTGAATGCCGCGAGCATAGGATTCAACAGCTCCGATAAGCTTTGAACTCAGCCACGGAACACGATTGAACAGTCGTGCATGTGCATTCTCTCGAAGGATGACATAGAGCAGCACTTCCTGCTCTGGGATTTCCAGGCCCTCGCCAAACTTCGCCACGTTGGTGGCGATGATTCCGGGGGTGCTGCCGGCCAACGGAAGGCCAATGTCGGTGCCACCAAGAACATCCGTTGCCAATCCGCCAAGGGCGGTGCCCAGTTGCATGCCGAACATGCTGGCACCCAGATTGCGGAACATGCCATCGGAATTGCCGAGCATTCCCTTCATCTCTTCAGGGATTTGTTCTTTCATGGCGGCGGTGATCGCTGTTGCCACTGATTCGGCAACTGGCTCGGTGACCTGTTTCCAGGTTGCCAAGGTCTTGTCGTACCAGCGCTTGCGCGTCCACGCCTCGGTCACCAAGCCATTGGATTCGAAAGACGTTGAGTTATTCAGCCAAAGGTCGGCCAGGTTCGAAGCGTCGTTGATTGCGCTCTGACGTGATTCTGACACGGCTGGATCGTCGCTGGCGTACGCCTGAAGCGCGGTATCGGAGGCAAGCTTCCAGTTCACCGGACCCGATGAAGCATTGTTGCTCATCATGGCCGACATCATTGCTTGTGCCTGCTGCATCATCTTTTGCATCGCTTCGGGGTCACCCTGGGCGCCTAGCGCATCGCGAAGTTGCGGAGGAAGATTGTTGGGATCAAATCCGCCACCGAAGAGCTGACCAAACATGGCAGAAAAAGGATCCTGCTGATTGTTATCGTCGTCGTCGCCGTTGGGGCGGTTATTCGGGGGGTTCTGTGCCATGCCTTTAAAACTACCGTGCCTTGCAATTAGTTCCCATGAATCTGGGCGACAGTTCGCTTTCGGCACACTGAATACGCCTTCTTGCTGATGCCTTTAGAGCTCAAGCTTCAGTAGGCTAAGAGTGGTGAAGTTCGCAAGGACGGATCCGCATCTTTTTTGATAGTTGGCGGGAGCAAGATCAGTGCACGAACGGGAACCACAGGACTCGATGAAAGTGGTCGGCGAATTTGGCCGAGCACCCCAAGGTTCCAAAGCCATTAAACGAACCAGTGCTGGCGTTCTCGCACTGCTGCTCATTGGCGTCATGCTGTTCCTGCCGACAAACTTCATGATTCGTTCTCCCGGCCCAGTCTTCAACACCCTGGGCAAAGACGAGGACAACGGGAAAGACGTCATTTCGATTGAGGGGGACAAGACGTACCCCTCGCAGAGCGAATTAGACCTCTTGACCATTTATGTCCAAGGGGGAGGGCAGAACCGGGTCACGATTCCGGTAGTTCTTGAAGCATTGCTCAATCCTGCCAAGGACGTTGTGCCTGAAGAGACGATCATTTCTCGCAACACGTCGACGCAGCAACAAAATGAGCAGAACGATCAGATGATGACCTCATCCCAGGATCTGGCAATTGCCGCGGCACTTACAGAACTCGGCTATGACTTCAAAACTTGGCTTACCGTCGCGGACTTTTCGTCTGATTCCAACAGCAAGTCGTTGGAAAAGGGCGATCGCCTTCTGAAATACAACGGAAAAGAAATCGTCTCCCTGGAGGAGCTGAAGAAGTCGCTCAATGCCAATGGGGAGAAGCCAGCAGAACTCACCGTTGGCCGCAAGGACAAGCAAGGCAACTACAAGGAAGTCGTTGTCCCAGTGACAACCGGCGAAGCCGACGGCGAACGCCAGCTGGGCATCTACCTGAGTACCGAACACAAGTTTCCCATAGATGTTCAATTTGGGCTGCAGAATGTGGGCGGGCCCAGCGCGGGAATGATGTTTGCCTTGGGCATTATTGATCGGCTGACCGAAGGCTCGTTGGCAGGAAATCACCATGTTGCAGGCACGGGGGAGATCTCGGCTGAAGGGAATGTTGGTCCGATCGGAGGCATAGCCCAGAAAATGGTTGCCGCGAAAAATGCGGGCGCGACCATTTTCCTGGCACCTGCGGACAACTGCAACGAGGTCATGGGAAGAGTCCCCGAAGGGTTGAACGTCCTGAAGATATCAACGCTCTCACAAGCTCGGACAGCGTTGACAAAAATCGCGGACGGAGAAAGCCCAGCGAACTTCGCGACATGTGAATAGATTTAGCCCAGCGTCAGGGGAAGAATGTGACGCAGAAATCAAAGCTTGTACTCGCTCCTCTAAGAATTAGGTACACGAGTTCCTCCGATGGCAACAGCGGAGAGAACCCAAGGTAAGGAATAGATAGTGTCATACGGATCGGATAGTCCGTTCGGAGGCCCGCCAAGGCCTCGTGAACCGCAGAGGCCTGCCAGCCCATCTGGCAAGAAAGTGTCGCCACTGACTTTGACCATCTTTGCGGTGGTTATTCTGGTCGCGGTCTTCGTTTTCTTGTCTAACTTTTATGCAGATATCCTCTGGTTTAACCAGTTGGGATTCTCGCAGGTCTACTGGACTGAACGCGTCGCCAAATTAATCATCTTCGCCATTGCCTTGGTGTTGATGGCTGTGCCTATGTGGTTCTCGATGCGCAGCGCCTACAAGCACCGGCCGGTATACGCGCCGAATGCGAATCAGCAAGATTCCATGTCCCGCTACCAATCTCAGCTGGAGCCTATTCGCCGTTTCCTCATGGTGGGCATTCCGCTGGTTGTCGGAATCTTTGCCGCCGTGGCAGTTGCCGGCCAGTGGCAGACCGTCCTGCTGTTCTTCAACCAGACGCCTTTCGGGAATAACGACCCCCAGTTCAACTTGGACTTGAGCTTCTTCATCTTCTCGTTGCCGTTTATCGCGCTCATTATCGGGTTCCTCGTTTCAGTGGTGCTCTTGAGCGGCGTTGCCGGATTGCTGACCCATTACCTCTACGGCGGCATTCGTGTCGAAGAACGAGGCGGCATCACCGTGGGCAAGGCAGCCCGGGTTCATACCGCTATCGTCGTTGCTGTCTTCCTGCTTCTGCAGGCAGCGAACTTCTGGATCGGCCAGTATGAGACGCTGACCGACCAGTCTGGACGTGTTGCAGGCGCCCTTTACAAGGATGTCCACGCAGTCATCCCTGCCCGGATGATTCTGGCCATTATCGCCATCCTGATCGCAATCACCTTTGCCATTGCCGCGTTCAATGGGCGCTGGAGGATTCCCCTGATCGGTACGGCGATGCTGGTCGTCACGATGATCGTGGTCAGCGGCGTCTACCCATTCCTGGTCCAGCAGTACCAGGTAGTGCCTTCGCAGCGAGAACTTGAACGAGACTATATCGATCGAAACATCGAAATGACTCGCCTGGCCTATGGTCTGGATGATGTTGAAGTCACCGACTACGACGCCAAGATCTCCACCGAGAAAAATGCCCTGGCCGAGGAAACCGCAACCACTGCCAATATTCGCCTGCTGGACCCGAACTTGGTGTCCACCGCCTTCGCGCAGCTTCAGCAGTTCCGCGGGTACTATACGTTCCCCAAGAACTTGAACGTCGACCGCTACAAAATCGACGGCAAGGTAGAAGACACCGTGATCGCGGCACGTGAAGTGAACGTCGACCCGTCCGATACCTGGGTCAACCAGCACATCAACTACACGCACGGTTATGGACTTGTCGCTGCCTACGGCAATCGAGTTGCCGCTGGCGGCCGACCTGATTTCATGTTGGGCGGTATTCCAACCTCAGGTGACTTGATCAGCGACAAGGACTACGAGCCACGCATTTACTTTGGCGAGAACTCACCGGAGTACTCTGTTGTCGGTGGACCGGATGAAGGCTGGACGGACCAGGAGCTTGACCGTCCCGGTACCGGCGGCGAGAACCAGGACACGCGCTACACCTTTACCGGTGAGGGCGGACCCAACGTTGGCAACATGTTCAACCGCTTGGTCTACGCCTTGAAGTTCGCTTCAACTGACCTTCTGCTCTCCCAGCAGGTCAATTCCGAATCGCAGATTCTCTACGACCGTGACCCACGGGACCGCGTTAGCAAGGTAGCTCCATACCTGACTCTGGACTCCAGCGCATACCCAGCGATCGTTGATGGCCGTGTGCAATGGATCGTCGATGGCTACACTACCTCCAACGACTTCCCGTATTCGCAGCAAAAGCAGTTGGACTCGGCCGTTACCGACTCTCTGACTAATGCCCAGGACCTGTCCATGACCGGTCGGGTCAATTACTTGAGGAACTCGGTTAAGGCGACAGTTGACGCCTATGACGGATCGGTGAAGTTGTACGCCTGGGACACCGAGGATCCGATTTTGAAGTCGTGGCAGAAGGTCTTCCCGACCTCGTATAAGCCGTTGAAGGATATGTCCGCTGATCTGATTGAGCACGTCCGCTACCCAGAGGACCTGTTCAAGGTGCAGCGTGAAGTGCTTACGACGTACCACGTGGATAACCCGGATGCTTTCTACGAGTCGAATGACGCCTGGGCCGTCCCTGACGACCCGACCTCGTCGACCGCCGGAGTCAAGCAGCCACCATATTTCATGTCGCTCAAGATGCCGACCCAGGACGAAGCCAGCTTCTCCCTGACCTCGACATTCATTCCAGCAGCAGCTTCCAACGGGCAACAGCGCAACGTCTTGTTCGGTTTCCTCTCGGCATCAGCTGACGCTGGTTCACAAGCCGGCGTGAAGTCCGAAGACTACGGCAAGCTCAGGCTGCTGGAACTGCCACGAGACACGGCTGTTCCAGGTCCGGGCCAGGCCCAGCAG
This sequence comes from Glutamicibacter halophytocola, assembly GCF_001302565.1. Classification (NCBI taxonomy): domain Bacteria; kingdom Bacillati; phylum Actinomycetota; class Actinomycetes; order Micrococcales; family Micrococcaceae; genus Glutamicibacter; species Glutamicibacter halophytocola. Next base: position 2,384,699 of record NZ_CP012750.1, on the reverse strand, counting down.
AACTTCGACACCAATACTCGTGTCACGCAGGAGCTGAACCTGTTGCGCCAGGGCGCCTCCGAGGTCAAGAACGGCAACTTGCTGTCCTTGCCTGTTGGCGGCGGTATCCTTTACGTCCAGCCTGTCTATGTCCAGTCCTCTGGCCAGACCAGCTACCCGACCCTGCGCAAGGTTCTGGTGTCCTTCGGTGACCAGGTTGGCTTCGCCGATACATTGGCTGAAGCACTGGACGAAGTATTTGGCGGCAACTCTGGTGCTGTAACCGGTGAAACAGAAGGTGTTTCCCCGGGCGACAGCCCAGAGGGGGAAAAGGCGCCAAGCCAGTCCAATGAGCAGAAGCTGTCCACTGCCCTTTCTGATGCTAACGCGGCCATCAAGAAGGGCCAGGAAGCGCTGGCCAAGGGTGACTTCGCAGCTTACGGCGAGGCTCAGAAGCAGCTGCAGAATGCCTTGGACCGTGCTGTGGAAGCCGATGCGGCGATCAACGGGACCGAAGTTGATGGGGAAGTGAAGCTGGACGATAGCGGCTCCTCTGAGACTCCACAGCCTTCGGCACCGAGCGAAGGCTCCGAGGGGTAATAGGGAACCGGGCTCCCGATTTGCTTTCGCTCCGCGATGATGCAAGAATTGTCTAGTCATCGCGGGGTGGAGCAGTTCGGTAGCTCGCCGGGCTCATAACCCGGAGGTCAGAGGTTCAAATCCTCTCCCCGCCACGAAAGTCGAAAATGGAGATCCGCGAGGGTCTCCATTTTTGTATATCTTGACCAAATTGCGGCCTCGGTCGGGAATTGATTTGTGGTCGATTGCCACCCGGTAATTGATGGTTTCAATCTGCTTGGGGTTGTCGAGATTAATTTTGTCGCGAGGGGCGATGATTTCCTGAGTCGGTTTCGGATCTGGAGTGGCGAGTTCCTTCGAGCCAGGGTCGAATGCGGCCTGCGATCAAGGTCACTTGGCTCGATTGGCTATTGAGTTCATCAGTTGGTAATGTTGTATTTACCGACGCGGGGTGGAGCAGTTCGGTAGCTCGCCGGGCTCATAACCCGGAGGTCAGAGGTTCAAATCCTCTCCCCGCCACAAATGTGAAGAGTCGAGACATCGTTTACAGATGAGTTGCGACATGCTTTACAAATTATTATCAGATTCCCCCGGCCATCGGCCGGGGGATTTCTGTTTGTCGGGCCAATAGAATTTGCCAGGATCGATAACGTGGCGGCTGAGCACTTCTGAGGTTTCTGCGTCCATCACCGTCACTTCTTCGGTGTCGATGAGCATCACGACTTTCTTTCTCCTGTGTATTTTCCGCACCCCTAGGTGACGCAGTTTCCCGTCGTGCCTCAGGGTTACTTTTCCGCCGCTGTCGACCCGGTGATGCCCGATGCGGAACTCGCGGTCACGAGTGATGTTCTTGAGGTTTGGACGGGCTTTGAGCGTTCGGTGGTACCACTGATGCGGTGTTTCCCGGTTCAGCACGCGGTGTGGACGTTCAGTGTTGTAAACCTGCTGGAATTCATCCAGAATCCTTTGCAGCTCAGCGATCGATTCGGCTCGTGGGCGTGCGTTGACCCAGAGGTGCTCCGTGTGGTGTAAACCAGTCCGTTGTCTCTCAGGGGGCTTCGTGGTGGGCCGTAGTGGTTGATGCACCAGGTGAAACTGTCGATGGCGATTTGCGTGGTGATCTCTTCGTGCACGGAGCAGCGCAGTAGGTATCGCGAGTTGTCATCGAGTCAGCCAGTGCTGAGAGTGCGGCGTAGCTCGAGGATGCGGACTATAAACATTGGAGTGCGGCGCAGGTTGGTGTGCGGTTTTTTGCTGGCCGGTGCCAGTGCGCTGTCGACGCCGCCGTGGGCGAAGGGCAGCTGGTAGTAGCGTTGTCGAGGGATTATGTGGGGGCGGGAGATGCCGAGTGGAGCTCAAGCCGGCGTCGCTGATCTTGTGGTAGATGACGTGGTTTCTGGACACGTCATGGTGCCAACGATGTCTCGGCCCAGGTGTCTAGGATGTCGTGGAACTCCACGCTTCACCCGCCACGAAAGTGGAACTGGAGGCCAAAAGGGTCTCCAGGCTATTCTTCTGAACACGGCCGGATGCGAAATGCCCATGATGGAGCAATGCCCCAACAGCAACCAGAATGCCCGGAGTGTCTCGAAATCGAGGTCGTGACAAAGGACACTGTCTCTCAATTAGCCAAGTCATTCACTGATTGGTAATGTTGTATTTACCGACGCGGGGTGGAGCAGTTCGGTAGCTCGCCGGGCTCATAACCCGGAGGTCAGAGGTTCAAATCCTCTCCCCGCCACGAAAGTGGAAACGGAGATCCGAAAGGGTCTCCGTTCTTGTTTAACGAGTTAAATAACGGTGGTGCGCCGACGCTTGGCATCAGCACACCACCGCAATCCACAAGATCCTAGCAAAGAGGCTCAGCCTTCAAGAGCACCTGTCTGCTTGGACTTCAGTGCCGCCAGACGAGCTTCAACTTCGGTCTGCTCGCCCAGGTCTTCCAACGATTCAAATTGCGCGTCCAGGCTCGACGATGCCAGTTCAGCAGCTCCACGAACGCGTGCTTCTTCGCGACGTACCTTTTCTTCGAAGCGTCCGATTTCGCTGGAAGGATCCATGATGTTCACGGACTTAATAGCCTCGTGGACCTGGTTCTGGGCGTGAGCTGCCTTAGCACGTGCCACCAGCTCATCGCGCTTGCCAGCAAGTTCAGTGCGCTTTTCCTTCATCTGGTTCAGGCCGGTCTTGAGCTTCTCGACGATTTCGCGCTGGGAGCTTATGGTTGGCTCTGCAGACTTCATCTCCGATTCAGCTTGCATCTGGCGCTGGATGGCAACCTTCGCCAAGTTATCAAACTTGGCAGCATCATCCGATTTGCCCGAAGCGCGGAACTCGTCTGCCTTGTTTGACGCTGCTAGAGCCTTGTTGCTCCACTCGGCAACTGCTTCTTCGTCTTCGCGGTAATCGTCCTCCAACATGCGCAGATTGCCAATGGTCTGGGCAATGGCCTGTTCGGCTTCGGCAATGTTGTCGTTGTAGTCGCGAACCATCTGATCCATCATTTTCTGAGGATCTTCTGCCGAGTCCAACAAGGCATTGATGTTGGCTTTGGCCAGCTGTGAGATGCGCCCGAAGATTGATTGTTTGGTCATGATGGGACCTTCCTAATTGAGTAAGTAATCGTTGATGCTGCATGAACTGCCGGGCAATCTGGATCGGCGGGCTAGAAGTTGCCTCCGTCGCCTCCGCCGAAGTCACCTCCTCCAAATCCACCGCCGCCTCCGCCGTCAAACCCGCCGAAGCCGCCGCCACCGAAGAAGCCGTCGTTGCCTCCGGAATGACCACCGCCGTGGCCTCCACCGAGGATGGTATTGATGAGGATGCCACCGAGCACCGCACCACCAACACCGTCAAATACTCCGCCGCCACGTCCACGCCCATAGCCGCCCATGCCGACGCCATCGCCAAACCCGCCGAAGCCGCTGACATCGTTCTCCGCCATTTGGGCTGCCTGGTCTGCCAGCTGGATGGATCGTTGTGCAGCGGCTACCGCGCGAGCCGGGTCCGAGTGTGCGAAGGAATGCGCTTCATCCAGGGTGCGTTGTGCCTCGGCCAGACGAGTGCGGGCCGAAGAGCGGACGCCTCCTCGACGTGCTCGGATGTAGTCGTCTGTACCGTTGATACGGGATGCGGCGGTGTGGAGCAAGGACTGCAATTGATCCCTGGCTGCCTGGTCCTGCTGAGCGCGGCCGCGAAGCGTTGCCAGTGCCTGCCCGAGGGGATTCGTCGCGTCATCCAAAAGCGTGATCAGCGCAAGCGGGTTGTACTTTCCGCTGGCCATGGCTTGGCGCGTTGTGGACAGCGCGCTTTCAACGCCAGCGATCGGTCCGGCGAGATCGGAACTGGTTCCTGACGCGAAAGTCGCCTTAGCTTGGGCCAGGTCGCGTTCTGCCAGCGCGACGGCTGCACGAAGGTCCTGTTCAGCCTGCTCTAATGATGCGCCAGCCTTGGCGATTGCCTCCAGAAGGACGTTGGCCTGGTCTTGGGCCTCTTCTGCGTTTTGGATGAGTACCGCAGCGTCGGAGCGGTTCGTCCCGAGCTTCTCAGAAGCCCGCTGCAATGAGGAAGCGGCAAACGTCAGGCGCTCACCGGCTTGCTGCGCGTTGTCCTTGATCTGGGTGACTGCACTCGGATCGTACTTGGCGGAGAGCTGTTCAAAGTCGGCTACACGAGCGGAAAGCTTTTGATTCAATGGTTCCTGATTTGCCTTCACCTCGGTGATGCGGGCTTCAGCATTCTGTTCCAGCTGGCGAAGTTGTTTGAAATCATCGGCATGTTCTTGCAAAGACTGGTTGACGTCCTTGCAGCGGTTGATGATCTCGTTGAGCCATGACCGCTGATCTGCTTCGGTATCGGGAATGTCGTCATCCAGCTGCTGCTGCAAGCGGAATGATTCGGTGAGGTGCTCCTTGGCCTTGGCCAGGTCTTGCATGAAGACCGATACCGCTTCCTTGCCATACTGGGCCTCGGCGAAGCCAAGTTCTTGTTGCGAGGAGCGGATGGAATCATCGGCAGCCACGAGCAGCTGATCAGCCTGCAGGCGAAGCTCATCCAATGCGACCAGCGGCTGCTGCGGAGCAGGAGCCCCTGCCATGCCCGGGTAATTGTTCTGTTGTGGCGGAAGCCCGCGGGTGTTTTTCCGGCTTCGGCGGGCGAGAAGGAAATAGCCACCCACTGCCAGCGCAGCGACCACGAGAAGAATGGTCATGAAGCTGCCGCCGCCTGAAGAGCCCTCCGCTGTACCGCCGCTCTCGACGTTCCTGATGCCCTCGATGGCTCCGTCAACCGCACCGACCCAGTTGCTTTCACCGAGTTCTGGGCTAATCAGCGACCTATAGATCTCCGAGTCCTGCTCGCCCAGGGGTCCATTGTCCGATGCGGCGAAGTACGCCTGCCGGGTTTGGGTAGCTACCGCGAGAATAACGTCGGATTTTCCCAAGCCTTTCTTGTCCGCGACTTCTTTAACCCATTCATCGGCCTTCGCTGGGCTGGAAAATTCGTCAACGTAGATGGCGAAGAGGCTGAGTCCTGTATCGTTTCGGAGCTCTTTGATTTCTTGTTCAATGCGTGCTTCGTCAGAACCGAGCACCCCGGAATTATCGATGACAAAGTCGCCAGGCGAGATGGTGACCGGCGACTCGGCCAATGCCGGCGCAGCTATTCCAAGCGATACAACCGAAGCCACCATTGCACTGGCTAGCAGTTTCCGACTCTTCATTCCCATTTCCCGTTCCTGCCTGAAAAGCTAAGTCACACTAAAACCAGGATGTACCCGATCTGGTGTATCCAGAGACTGGATTCACACTTAGAATTGATTCTATTTGCCCTAATGAAGCACGTCTATGACATTCAGCTGCCAGAATAGTTAACTCACAGGCGATGCAAAGTCACCACAATTCGATGCCACAGACCAGACCTGAATAATTAAACCCAAGAGATTCGATAGTTCGAAAGAGGCATGAAATGAGCCAGACCCCGAATGAGCCACGTGAAGAAAACTTGGGTGATTCTGCACGGCCATCAAACGATCACAATAGCCAGCCTTCCGGTTCCAACGAACCGACTGCCCGCTACCCTCGCATGGACCAGGATCCAGCCAGCGTCCAGCAGCCAGGCACTGGCGAGTCGCCAACCGCTCCACGCACTGAACCGATGAGCGCAGCCACGCAAAACTCTGCAGGCTCTCAATCAGCATCTTCTTACCAGTCGCAGAACAGCGCGGGACAAAATAGCCAGTCCAATTCGCCCTACGGTGCTCCCTATGCCGGCGGCGCGTATACGCAAACCGCATATCCTGTTCCTCCAGAGAAGCAGCCCAGGGACAAGAAGCGATTTGCCGGAAGCACTTTAATCGCTGGCATGGTTGCTGCGGCACTGGTAGGCGGGCTGACCGCAGCCGGCACTACGTATCTCATGAATGATGGAAACAGCACCTCAACCACCGGAGGTTCAGCACCACGTGAGGGAGTGGTGATCAACAATCCCGACAAGGTCACCGAAGTTACCGCGGCCGCGGCCAAGGCCAGCCCCAGCGTGGTAACCATCGAAGTTTCAGGAAACGGAAACGGCGGTTCGGGCTCGGGCATCGTGCTGGACAACAAGGGAAACATTCTGACCAACACCCACGTGGTCACGCTTGGTGGCGAAGTGGCCGACCCGACAATCACCGTCCAAATGAATGACGGGACGGTGCACGCGGCTAAGGTCGTCGGAACGGATCCGCTTTCAGATCTGGCCGTGATCAACATCCAGGCTGACGGACTTGTCCCGGCAACACTGGGATCATCTTCTGAACTGAACGTCGGCGACACCGCGGTAGCCATCGGCGCACCTCTTGGATTGAGCGGAACGGTCACTGACGGCATCATCTCCACCCTGAACCGTACAATTTCCATCGCTTCTTCCGCTGTTCCAGAGGAAAGCGATCAATCCAATGGCGATGACGGCAGCCAGTTCAACTTCCAATTCCCGGGCCAGCAACAACAACAGCAGTCCAGTGGCTCGATCTATGTCAACGTCATTCAGACCGACGCAGCGATCAACCACGGTAATTCGGGTGGCGCATTGGTCAATGCCAACGGCGAGATCATCGGCGTGAACGTTGCCATCGCTTCTTCCGGATCCAGCGAAGAAGGCGGATCCATCGGTGTGGGCTTTGCGATCCCGATCGACTATGCGAAGCGCATCGCCCAGGAACTCATTGAAAACGGCTCAGCCACTCACGGTTTGCTCGGAGCCACGGTGACTGCGCAAGGTACTTCTGAACAGGGCGCGCAAAATACCTCGTCCTTCTCGGTGGGAGCCAAGGTTGTTGATGTGAGCGCCGGCTCGGCCGCCGAAAAGGCAGGCCTGAAGTCCGGAGACGTCATCACTGGCGTGAACGGGCGTGCAGTGCACGATTCTCAAACCGTGACCGCGGCAATTCGCGAAATTGCAGCCAACGGTGAAGCTGAAATCCGGTACCTGCGCAATGGCCAGGAGAAAACGGCCAAGGTCACTGTAGGGGAATTGTCAAAAAACTAAATAAATCTTCATGATGACGCAGTGAAGTGGGTGACGCAGGCTGGTGACGAACCAGCCTGCGTCACTTCTTGCACTTTCGGCGATAAAGAACGAGCCAATCGTGATGTATCGATACGATAGACAGTGAATAAATAGTCCAACCAGTCCCCGGGGCTGTTGGACGCGAAAGCTTGTAGGAAGGCTCGAATGACCGAGGAAACCACGGCACCGCTGAAAATAGTGGTGCTGGTAAAACATGTTCCCGACGTTCAATTTGATCGTCACATCGACTCTGGGTCGTTGCGTCTTGACCGTGCAGAGTCGGTACTTTCAGAACTTGACGAATATGCGGTCGAAGCGGCCGTAGCCCTTGTCGAGTCCCAGGGAGGCTTCGCCGCTGGGCATGAAGTCATTGCAGCAACTATGGGCGGTAAGAGCGCAAGCAATTCGGTGAAGAAGGCCTTGCAGATGGGGGCCAGCTCGGGGCTTCACCTGAACGACGAGGCTTTGGCTGGGTCGGACACCATCGCCACGTCCAAGGCGTTGGCGGCTCTTGTCGAGCATGTTGGAGATGTGGATCTAGTCGTCACTGGCATGTCCTCGACCGACGCTGAAACTTCGGTTGTTCCAGCGCAGCTGGCCGAGCGCCTGAATTTTGCTCAACTGACTCATGCCCTGGCCGTCGATTTTGACGCGGCCAGCCGAGAGCTGACCATTCGACGCGACCATGCGGACCGCACACTGAGCCTGGCTGCGGCCCTGCCAGCAGTATTATCGGTAACTGATCAGGCCAATGAGCCTCGTTACCCGAACTTCAAAGCCATCATGGCCGCCAAGAAAAAGAGCCTCACCGAAGTCGACTTGGCCGGCATTGGTTTGGCTGCTGATGCAGTTGGAGCGTCAGGATCACATTCTGCTGTGCTCAACGCGAATGCTCGACCTGCCCGCGAAGCCGGAACTGTCATTAATGACAGTGGCCAGGCTGGAATTGCCTTGGTTGATTTCTTGGCCGAACAAAAGCTGATTTAAGGAATATTGAACATGCCTTCAGCACTAGTATTTTTCAACGAACTTTCCGATGTCCCGTCCAAGGCACAACGCGAGCTTTTGACCCTCGCATCGCGCTTCGACGAGGCAACCCTGGCCGTTGCCTCTGAGGTTTCGCAGGAAGCTCAAGAAGTAGTCAACGGCTACGGGGTAGCCAAGCTTCTTGTTGCCTCCGGTGGCGACGACGCGTTCATCGACCATTCGCTCTCGGTCCTCGAAGCCGCGGTGAAGCTGAGTGCTGCCGATGTAGTCCTGGTTGCCAACGATAATTTCAACCGCGAGATCGCAGCTCGTTTGGCTGTGCGACTCGATGGAGCAGTAATTACGGACGCTACCGATGTTTCGGCAGATCTCGTCGTTACCAAGGACGAATTGGCTGGCAGCTACAGCGCCCAGGCCAAGGCAACCAGTGGAACACTATTTGTCACCATGAAACCAAACAGCATCGAAGACGCGCCGGGGGAGCAGGACAAGCAACTTGACGTTCGTGCCCTGGAACTTCCAGGTGCAGCTGCGCCGCAAATCCGCGTTGTAGCAACCGAAGCGAAGGCCGTATCGGATCGTCCGAAGCTAACCGAAGCTCGAGTAGTAGTCGCGGGCGGACGCGGCGTCAACGGGGACTTCGGCCCTGTTGAGGACCTTGCCGACGCTCTATCCGGTGCTGTTGGCGCCTCGCGCGCCGCGACAGACGCTGGTTGGATCTCGCATGACGCGCAGATCGGCCAGACCGGTGTGACGGTGTCACCGCAGTTGTTCATTTCTGCGGGCATCTCTGGTGCGATTCAGCAGAAGGCTGGCATGCAGACCAGCAAGTGCATCATTGCCATCAATAAGGATGTCGACGCACCTGTTTTCGAAATCGCTGATTTCGGTATCGTTGGCGATCTGTCAAAGGTGCTTCCACAAGCCGCAGAAGAGATTCGACGCCGCCAAGCATGATCGACACATCTAGATTCTTCGGTGCGCAAACCGAACGGGTCCTCGCTTTCGGCGCGCATCCAGACGACCTGGATTTTGGCGCTGCGGGCACCATTGCGGCATTCACCACCGCGGGCGTCGAGGTGCAATATTGCATCATGACCGATGGTGATGCCGGTGGTTTTGATGATCGAGACCCACAAGAAACCGCCGCTTTGCGCCACGCCGAGCAGAAGCAGGCGGCTGAAAAAGTCGGCGTCAAGACCGTGCACTTTTTGGGCGAACGCGACGGCTTCCTCGAAGCCAACCACGACGTCATGCGCAAGGTAGTGCGGCTAATCCGACAGGTCAAGCCAACCATCGTCATGGCGATGCATCCTGAACGCAACTGGGATCGAATCCAACGTTCGCATCCGGATCATCTAGCCTGTGGCGAGGCGGTAACACGTGCTATTTATCCGGCGGTGGAGAATCCCTTCGCCTACCCGGAGCTACTTCGAGAAGAAGGCCTGGAAGCCTACAGGGTTCCTTGGTTGTGGCTCTATGGCGCGCCGAAGGAACGAGAAAACGGTTTTGTCGACATCACGGAGTACTTCGATAAGAAAATGGATGCCTTGCGCGCCCATTTCACGCAGCATCCGGACGTCGCGGCCATGGAGCGGTTCGTACTTCAACAGTGTGTCGCCAACGGCCAGCGCGCGCAGCTTGCCGAAGGACGATTAGCTGAAGCCTTCCATCTGGTAGCTGTGAACGCTGACGATACCATCGCGGGCTTCTAGCCGAGGTCCAGTCAAAAACCAAAGGTGCCTGTGGCCGATGGAGGAAATATTCCTCATCGGCCACAGGCACCTTTAGTTGAAGCCTGATGCTTAGGCTAAGAGCCCTGGTTGGCCTGGGAGCTTGCATCCTTGCTCAAAGGAAGGTCCACAGAAGCCTCGGTGTCTTCCGAAGGCGCCGAAGGCGTATCCGAGCTTTCGACGGTGATATGAATGGCGATGATGTCATCGGCTGGCGCGTATCCTGCTGAAGCATCCTCGCCATTGCTTGTCGTGATGACTGAGACGCTGCCCGATTCGTGGATGGCCCAAGCAACATACTGCTCTGACTCTTCCAAAGGAGGCAGTGAAGTCAGTTCAACGCCGATGGCGTTTTCCGACTTTGAGCTGCTCAGATTAGCTTGCCCGCCGCTTTTGAGCTCGACCGGAACTGAGATGGCGTCGTCGGCCTTGGATGCCTTGGACGCTTTAGTTCCACCATTGAGCAGGGAGAAGATCACTAGCGCCAGAACGGCGATGACCGCTACGCCCACGACTGCGAAAATCCAGCGTCGTGGTCTGGTTTTTCGTTCAGCTCGTGAACTGCTGGCCACGTGGCTCACCAGGTCTAGTCCCAGGTCTTCGTCCTGAGGCTCGTCGCGGTGCTGGGAATGGCTACCGTTCATTGTCTTGGATTCTCCCGAAAGGTCGTCGGCACAGTTCAATACCCGCATGCTTACGGGCACAGTAAAGAGCTTACTTTATAAAGATTAGGTAAAGCTGTATACGCGGCGATTGAAGACTGGTACTTTAAGCGCCGGCAAATCCATGCTGCCGCCAAGCCTCGTAGGCAACAATCGATGCAGTATTAGCTAGATTCAGCGACCGGCGGCCCGGCAGCATCGGCAGACGCACCAGTTCAGTGACACGCGGATGCTTCTTATCTTCCGCGCTGAGTCCCGATGACTCTTTGCCGAACAGCAAGATGTCGCCTGGCTCATAGCTGATGTCCGAGTAGACCGTTTGGCCCTCGGAAGTGAAAGCGAAAACGCGTCCTTCCCCCAAAGCTTCAAAGGCAGCGTCAAGATTTTCGTGGACCGTGACGTTCGCCATGTCATGGTAATCCAACCCCGCACGACGCAAATTGGCATCATCGAAATTGAAGCCTAGCGGCTTGACCAAGTGCAGTTCGGCACCGGTAATGGCCGATAGGCGGATGGCATTTCCGGAATTACCCGGGATCTCTGGGGCGTTGAATACGATGCGAAACACTTAACCAGTTTAAGCGCTGCCGGTGGGCATTCGCGCCATTGAACTCAGTACATCGCCTCGCGTAAATGGGCCAAGGACGCACGGTCGACAACATTTGGGGTAGGTCCCGATCCCAAGAACAGCTTTAGTTCCCTCACGAGCCCAGCCGCGTTGAGCACATTTGGGGTCGTTGCAAGGGCCGGGTTCGCATTGCGGTGGTATTCGATAACCGGTTCGTGCCGATTCCCGTTGGGGGAGAGGACCAAGGTAAATGCCATCACGTTCATCTGCATGAAGCTTCGCTGGAGTGCAGAGATTGAGAAGGCGGGCGGTTGGGTCATCTTGTTTCCATGACGCAGCACATTGCCGTCGAAAGAGTAGTAGCCCTCTGGCAGCGTCATAGTATTGATGACCGCCATGCGATAACCGGCCACCAGCACGTGGTCATAGTGGCCACCGTGCGGTGCGGCCACCCCATTTACGAGGCGGGCCGCTGGCAATACGTTCAGCACGTTCTTGCTCAGCAAGTTGATCGTGTTGGCTTCGCGGACCAAGCGCGCCCTGTTGGCGAACAAGCCGCGCTTGCGTGGTTCGCCGTGAATCTTCTGTTCGGAAAGTTCTCTGCTCAACCAGGTGAACGACGCATCTGAGAACTCGGGAACGTATTCCGTAGAAAGCTGAGCCTTTGGCTGCTGGGGCGATTTGCGCAGTCGCTCATCAAATGGACGGGCGGAGAATCCGGCTCGGGGTGCTTCGCCTGGCTTTTGAAAAGTTTCGTCGTGGCTCAAAGGGTTCGCCAGAACAGAGATATCCTGAAATGCCTGTTGGACTTCCTTGAATTTTTCCTCGCTGCCACCCAGATCGGGATGCGTTGCCCTGGCCGCCCGGCGATAAGCAATCTTGATCTCTTCCATGCTGGCCGAAGGAGCAACACCAAGGATTTCGTAGGGGCTCGGCGTGCTCATGGTCCAGATAGGTCCTCTCGAATGGGAAGGCAATGTGCCAGTGCATTCCAGTTTAGCTAATGGAGCCCCACAAATAATCGGGTTGTGCTCACAGCTCAGCGATCACATTTCGCGTGAAGACTTTTGATCTTGTCGCGATCGACCACATGGTTTTCCGACCGTTCGCTGGAAATGCTGCGGGTCCACATCACGTCCAGGATTTGGCGCCACCGCAGCGTGCAATGGGTATTTGCGCGAACTGGTCGAAACAACCGCTGGTTGCCAGGAGGACTGCACTACAGTGTTCGCGTCCTCGACAGAATCTTCGCGTTTATTGGCCGATCCTGTAGTCGCAGAAGAGCATGCTCTCTTCTTCGAATAAATGGTTCAAGGAAAAGCGCTGGAATGTCTGCCGGGCATGGGCTGCAATACGCATTCCGTTGCCGGCTACGACAACCGGAGAGTAGCTGAGGCAAGCCGAATCCACCATGCCAGCAGCCATGAACTGGCCGAAGATATGAGGCCCGCCCTCGCAATGAACGAATCCCAGTCCGCGCTGGGTCAAGTGGTCTACGACTTCCTTGGGGTCGCATCCTCCTTCCCCCTCCGAAACCTGAATGAGCTCAACGCCGTGCCCGTAGGATTCGCGTTGCTCGTCCGTGACTTCAACGGTGGTGAAGACGATGACCGGAACAGGCGACTGGATGAAGATCTCTGCTGAGGGGTCCAGATGCAAGCCGGCAGAGATTAGTGCCAATGCCGGATGGGCGGATAGCCCGTTGCGGGTGCGCCACTCTCGGTCCTCTGCCGAAACCAGGTCTCCTTCGTAGCCTTCGGCACGGACAGTGCCGGCGCCAACGACAATAACGTCTGCTAGACGGCGAAGCAGAGCGAAAATTCTCTGGTCGCCCTTTGAACCCAATTTCGCAGACAAGCCATCGGCTTGGGCGCTGCCATCGATGCTGCTGACAAAGTTGAAACGTACAAAGGGGCGTTGTGCACTGTTATAGCGTTCCAACAACTGTTCATCGCTGACGTTGTTGCTTGGTTCTGGAAGCAGGGCTCGCATGTATGTCGTTCCTTTACTTGCTGGGTTCTCGTTCAGGATGCGCCGGCGGATTCACATCACCCATATTGTGGATCTGGTAAGCCGGCTCGCGCCAGCCCTGCGCGGCTTCAATAAGCCGAACAGTTTGCACCGACTCGGGGATGTTGTGCATGCGCAAAATTCGGGCTCCATTCATGGCGCAAATTGTGGCTGCGACCATGGAGCCGAGAGTACGCTCGGATTTTGGCAGGTCCAAGGTTTCGCCGATGAAGTCCTTGTTCGAAACGGCGGCAAGTGCCGGGAATCCCAAGTCCGCAAAGGCCTGGAAATTCTTGGTGATCTCAAGAGTATGTTGTGTGTTTTTATTGAGGTCATGACCCGGGTCAACAATGATTTTTGATGGTGAAATTCCAGCAGCGATAGCCACTTCAATTTTGTCCTTCAAATACTGTCGTACGTCCGCAACCACATTGGCATAATGCGGTCGAGGGTAAATCGTTCGAGGCTTTGCCAGCGAGTGGGTTATCACCAAATGCACATTGTTCTTGGCGACGACTTCTGCCAGTTCGGGATAGGCAAGGCCGGTAGTGTCATTGATGACATCGGCGCCGGCATCGATAGCCGCCTGGGCAACCCTGGGCTGAAAAGTGTCCGCTGAAATGATCGCGTCGCTGTATTCTCGAACAGCCTGTATGACGGGGACAATTCGCTCGGCTTCCTCTTCCCACGCAAGCTCAGGCCCGGGCGAGAAGGGCACGCCCCCGATATCAACCCAATCGGCGCCGTCATTGACAGCCTGCAAAGCTGCGGACACGGCCTGGTCAAGTCCAAAGGTGGACCCGGCATCGTAGAAGGAATCCGGGGTGCGGTTGATCACTGCCATGATGGCTATTCTTCGAGAGAAATCGATGGATTGCCGAGAAAACTCGTGGATGGGATCTAGCAACTCAGGCCTGAACATCGATGAAAGCTCCCTTGCAGTAAACGTCGCGGGTCACGAGGTATTTATTCATTCATACCACCGACCGCATTCCCAAAGCAGAATTCACACATGGACATGGCTAGGCTAAGGACATGCAGTTTTCACATATTTCAGCAGAGCAAGGCCAATGGATTGCCTCGGCCTGCTCGTCGGCGGATCCCTCAACTGTGGTGGCACAGGTTCCGGAAGGCTACGAACGATACGTTCGGATCTTGCACCCAGCTCTGGACGAAGACGACCAACTGGTCAACTGGGGGACTGTAGCCCAGAGCCGCAACCACATCATTACCGCGGCAGACTTGTTTGAAACTGTGGCCGGTTTGGACGCCCAAGGCGATCCGGTGGAAGAAGACGCGTGGGTAGACACCGACTTGCCGCTAGATCAGCTTCCAGAGCAGCAATGGCAATCGCTCATCGATACCCTCATCCATGGCGCCAGGCCAGAACAGGAATATGTTGTCGGGTTGTGGGCCGGGTATGCCTTCATTGAGGGTGGCGAGAGAATCCAAATCGAGCAAGAGCCGGATCCGCAGCTGAGCGATGAAGAGAATCGGGAAGCGTACCAAACGGCGTTGGCCGAGGCCCAAAAGCCGGCATTCGGGCCAGAAATCTTGAACGCGGCACCACTGGAATTGGGTGGCGGATACCGGAACTATCACCTGTTCGAAGCCGATGCGCAGTTCCTGGCACACCCGCTGTGGGCCGAAACGGTGGACGGAGCACAACGCCAGCGACCGGCCCTGGCTTTCCCGGCGGATCGCAGCTGGATGCTCTCAACTGAGCCTTACGATGACTGCACCCTTCTCGGCGGGCCTGCGGCGCTGATCGAGGCGGTCCTAGAAAATCCTGGCCTTGAAACCATTGAGGTCGGCCAATTCACACGCATTGGCCATTCAAACGAGGGGCGGTAAAGCCGTACCATTAAAGGGTTATGAATACTTCCGCCGTATACCTGGATCACGCGGCAACCACCGATCTGAATCCTGCCGCCTTGGCTGCCATCACTGAGCAGTACGCGCGCACCGGCAACCCCTCGTCCTTGCATGGCGCTGGACGCCGTGCCAACAGGGCCGTGGATGATGCCCGCCTCGCTGTCGCCCAGGCCGCCGGCGCGCACTTGAGCGAGCTGATTTTCACTTCGGGTGGTACGGAGTCTGACAATTTGGCCATCAAGGGCTTGTTCTGGAACCGCGTCGCCGCCAACGACCAGGCGCGTACTATCGCGCTAACCGGAATAGAGCACCACGCGGTACTGGATACCGCTATGTGGCTTGAAGAACATGAAAACGCGACCCTACTGTGGCTTCCAGTGGATCAGGACGGGGTCGTGGATCTTTCAACTGCGGCGTCGCTTTTTGAACAGCATCACGAACAGATTGCCCTGGCCACATTGATGTGGGCAAATAACGAGGTGGGCACCGTGCAACCGGTAGCCGATTTTGCCGCGCTGGCATCCCAATATGGCATTCCGGTGCATTCGGACGCGGTGCAGGCTTTCGGCGCAGTGGACGTGAACTTTGCAGAATCCCACCTCGCCACCATGGCTATCAGCGCGCACAAGATTGGCGGGCCAGTGGGCATCGGCGGTTTGCTGGTGCGCCGGGACATCGTGCTCACCCCGGTGCAGCATGGCGGCGGTCATGAACGGAAGCTGCGGTCGGGAACGCTTAACGCAGCTAGTGCGGCGGGTTTTGCCGCAGCCGCGACGGCGGTACGGGCGCAGCTGGATGACGAGTCTTCGCGGCTGAGTGAATTGCGCGAGTACGCAGTGCAGCGCATTTCTGAGATGATTCCTGAAGCGGTCCTCAACGGCCCCCGCGATGCCGCCAACGAAGGCAAGAGGCTTCCGGGGAACCTTCATTTCACGTTCCCGGAATGCGAGGGCGATTCGTTGCTCTTCCTCTTGGACATGTTCGGAATCGCATCATCCACTGGCTCAGCGTGCACCGCTGGCGTTCCGCAACCCTCGCATGTTTTATTGGCCATGGGACGCGATGCGCGCAGCGCACGAAGTGTGCAACGCTTCACATTGGGGCATACATCGACGCGTTCTGACGTTGACGCATTAATAGACGCTTTGCCCGAAGCATATGCACGGGCAAAAAAGGCTGGCATGGCAGCCGATGAAAGCAGCATCCACACGGCAGGAACAGGTTTTACACGATGAAGGTACTAGCAGCGATGTCCGGAGGCGTGGACTCGGCAGTAGCCGCGGCCCGCGCAGTTGAAGCCGGCCACGACGTCGTCGGCGTGCACTTGGCGCTTTCGCGCATGCCAGGAACTTTGCGCACTGGTTCGCGTGGTTGCTGCACCGTCGAAGACTCCAATGATGCGTGGCGCGCCTGCGATAAATTGGGTATCCCGTTCTACGTGTGGGACTTCTCCGACCGCTTCGCAGAAGACGTCGTACAGGACTTCGTGGATGAATACGAAGCAGGACGCACCCCGAACCCTTGCATGCGTTGCAACGAGAAGATCAAGTTCGCTGCGCTGCTGGAGAAGGCGTTGGCCTTGGGCTTTGACGCAGTGTGCACCGGCCACTACGCCAAGGTCCTGCGTGACGAGGACGGCGCGCCCCAGCTGCATCGAGCAGCTGACTGGGCCAAGGACCAGTCCTATGTTCTGGGCGTGCTGACCCACGAACAGCTGGAGCATTGCATGTTCCCGCTGGCCGAAACCCCATCCAAAGCCGAAGTCCGCGCCGAAGCCGCCGCCCGTGGCCTGACCGTAGCCAATAAGCCTGATAGCTACGACATCTGCTTCATCCCGGACGGCGACACCCGAGGGTGGCTCGCAGAGCGCATCGAAATGAAGCCGGGCGAGATCGTAGACCATGAGGGCAATCCACTTGGCGAGCACGAAGGCGCCCAGGCCTTCACCGTGGGCCAGCGCAAGGGATTGCGCCTGGGCCGCCCGGCTTCCGACGGAAAGCCGCGCTTTGTGCTGGAAATCCGCCCGAAGGAAAACAAGGTGATCGTCGGACCGGAGGCTCTGCTGGCCGTAGACCAGCTACGCGGAATCCGCATCTCATGGGCCGGCTTGCCTATCGCCGAGGTATTCACCGGCGAGAAGTTCAGCTGCATGGTCCAGGTCCGTGCCCATGGCGATCCCGTAGAAGCCGTGGCGCACATGGAGCGTTCTGAAGAAGGGCACGACGAACTGGTCGTCAACTTGCCGGAAGGCATGCGCGGAGTAGCGCCCGGCCAGACCATGGTGGTTTACCAGGGCAGCCGAGTGCTTGGACAGGCCACCATCGATTCGGCTCGTTCGAGCGCTTGGGACTCCGAAAAGGTCCGCTAATACAGCAAAATACCTCCGGGACCGGATGCGTTGGCATCTGCTCCCGGAGGCATTTTTATGCCCTTTTCATTATCGAAGGCATGAATCTTGCTCTTGGCTAGTCCTCGTCAACGATGCCAAACATATGTGCTGAAATGTCTTGGTACTCAACGCGAGTCTTGCCGGCTTCCAGCTTTGGAAGCTGGGCAGGGGAGTGGCTGTGGCAATGCACAAAGTCGAAGGTCGGCCACCACTTCTTCGGGCGCTCATATTCGCTGAACCCGCAGACTTCGCATACCAGGTGAACCCATACCGGGCGTTTGCCAGTTCGGTTGGCCCTTGACTGGACCAGCCACGCAGGCGGGTTGGTGTTCAACTCCCGGAATTCTGCTTCAGACATGCGCGAAGGTACGCCATGGCGCTTGGCCATCTCTACAGGGATATCTAACGCGATTGCCGCGTCTCTACGAGTCATCATTGTCATCTAGCTTATGCCACCGGGGAATACGCGCGGTAAGAATTTTTCGGCGGTGCCGGCATCGCCGAAAATCCCCGTGGTCCCAAGCACAACGAGGTACGACCGAGGGCACACTTTTTGCCGATATTCCCGATGATCGTTCGTCAATAGTGCCGCGCATCACATAGGATATGTGAAACATGTGTTAATCATCACCACACATGCGTGTATCTAGAAAAGGATGATTCATGACTCGCACAAAGAACGGACTGCGACTCGCAGCAGCCGTTGTGGGTATTTCTGCCCTGGCTCTGACTGGTTGCACCTCAGCCTCAGAAGACAGTAACTCCGGTGGCTCGGGCGAATCCAGCGCCCCCATCACCTTGGGCACCACCGACAAAGTGACCTCCCTTGACCCGGCCGGTTCCTACGACAACGGCTCATTCATGGTCATGAACCAGATTTTCCCGTTCTTGCTGAACTCCGAGCCGGGCAGCCCCGAGCCTTCGATGAGCTTGGCAGAATCGGCGGAATTCACTACGCCTACCGAATACACCGTGAAGCTCAAGAGCGGTTTGAAGTGGGCCAACGGACACGACCTCGACTCCAAGGACGTGAAGTTCACCTTTGACCGCCAGCTGAAGATCGCCGACCCGAACGGACCATCATCGCTGCTCGGCAACGTGGAATCCATCGAAGCGCCGGACGCCACTACCGTCGTCTTCAAGCTGAAGGTCGGCAATGACCAGACCTTCCCGCAGGTGCTCACCTCGCCAGTTGGCCCGATCGTCGATGACGAAGTCTTCCCGGCGGACAAGCTCCTGGAAGACCAGAAGATCGTTGAAGGCAAGGCCTTTGGCGGACAGTACGTCATTGATTCCTACAGCAAGAACAACCTGATCTCGTTCAGCGCCAACGACTCCTACGCGGGCGTGCTTGGAAAGCCGGCCAACAGCAAGGCCGCGATCAAGTACTACGCGGATGCCAACAACCTCAAGCTTGAGGTCCAGGAAGGCAAGATCGATGTCGCCTGGCGTTCGCTGACGCCAACTGATATCGAGGATCTTGGCAAGGACGAGAACCTGGCCGTGCACAAGGGGCCAGGTGGTGAATTGCGCTACATCGTCTTCAACTTCGACACCATGCCATACGGCGCCAAGACTGCCGATGCCGATGAGGCAAAGTCCCTGGCTGTCCGCCAGGCAGCGGCCCATCTGGTTGACCGCGAAGCAATCGCGAAGAACGTCTACAAGGACACCTACACCCCGGCATACTCCTATGTTCCGCAGGGCTTCACCGGGGCAGCCGAACCGCTCAAGGACCTGTACGGGACCGACGGCAAGCCAGATGCCGCCAAAGCCAAGAAGGTGCTGGAAGATGCAGGTGTGGACACTCCGGTCAAGCTGGCCCTGCAGTACAACCCGGACCACTACGGTCCGAATTCCGGTGACGAGTACGCACTGGTTGAAAAGCAGCTGGAGGCCGATGGCCTGTTCGACGTCGATCTGAAGTCCACCGAATGGGTGACCTACCAGAAGCAGCGCGTCACCGACTACCCGGCCTACCAGCTGGGCTGGTTCCCGGACTACTCGGATGCCGACAACTACCTCTCGCCGTTCTTCGCCAAGGACAACTTCCTGTCGAACAACTACGACAATCCAGAGGTCGACAAGCTGATCGCTGACCAGCGCGGCATGACCGACGCTGGCGAGCGAACCGCGGCGATCGGGAAACTGCAGACCATGGTAGCTGAGGATCTCTCCACGCTGCCGCTGCTGCAGGGTTCACAGGTAGCCGTCGCAGGCAAGGACGTCAAGGACGTCGACAAGACCTTGGATGCATCATTCAAGTTCCGCCTGGGCGTACTGAGCAAGTAATCAGCCTGCCTGCAAACATCAAATCGAAGGGGATCCGGCGTGCGCCGTACACCACGCGCATGCTGGATCCCCTTGGCATGTGCCATCGCAGGACCTTGCGGCGGCACATGCCAAGCATCCTGAACTATAAGGACTGACGATGACCACCACGTCACCACCGGGCCAAGAAACCAGCCCGATAGCAGCACCCAAGGCCAAGAATCAAGGCGGCGGGTTCCTGCGCTACTTGATCACGCGATTTTTGCTGATCATTCCCACTGTCTTCATCCTCATCACAGTGGTGTTCTTCCTGATGCGAGTGACCGGAGATCCGATCACCGCAGCCATGGGCGGACGGCTGACCCCCGACCAGCTCGCCGCGCGAATCCACGAAGCCGGATATGACCGGCCAATCCTGATCCAGTACTTCGAATACCTGGGGCAGGTCTTCAGCGGCGATCTGGGCCGGACCCTCAGCGACAACCGTGCGGTGACCGAGGTGCTGACCACCTATGGTGCCGCCACCTTGGAACTGGCCATCAACTCGGTGATCGTTGCCCTGCTGGTGGGCATCCCGCTAGGCCTGGTCGCCGCGAAATTCCGCGACCGCTACCCGGACGCCATCCTGCGCATCCTGGCCATCCTGGGCTATGCCACCCCAGTATTCTTCGCAGGTCTGATCCTCAAGCTCGTGTTCGGCGTGTGGCTGGGCTGGCTTCCGATCAGCGGCCGTGCCGACTGGCAGACCGAACTGGAGCTCACCGGCCTGCAGAGCCCCTCGGGCATCTACTGGCTCGATGCGCTTCGCAGCGGCAACATGGGAGCCTTTTGGAATGTCGCCGAGCATGCGCTGCTTCCCGCGCTGGCTCTTGGCCTGCTCACCGGCGGCGTGTTCCTGCGCCTGGTGCGCACCAACGCCATAGGAACCCTGGGACGCGAATATGTCGAAGCGGGACGTTCGCGCGGCGTGAGCGAATTCCGCCTGACCACCAAGCACGCCTACCGTCCGGCGCTGATTCCCATCATCACCGTCATGGGCCTGCAAATCGCCATGCTGCTCGGCGGGGCCGTGCTGACCGAAACCACCTTCGAATGGTCCGGCCTGGGCTTCAAGCTCGCCGAATACCTCACGGCCCGAGACTTTGTCGCAGTACAGGGCATCGTGGTGCTGCTGGCCATAATCGTTGCCGTCACCAACTTCATCGTTGACGTGCTGGCAGCATTGATCGACCCGAGAGTCAGGTACTAAACATGGCTACGCCCACC
Organism: Glutamicibacter halophytocola; assembly: GCF_001302565.1. Lineage (NCBI taxonomy): Bacteria > Bacillati > Actinomycetota > Actinomycetes > Micrococcales > Micrococcaceae > Glutamicibacter > Glutamicibacter halophytocola. Next base: position 2,363,834 of record NZ_CP012750.1, on the reverse strand, counting down.
TTGCCAACCTCCGCCGGTTCCCGGCTGAAACAACTCCCGGTGATTTCGCACCTGCGGATGTCCTCCGGGCTGCAGCGCGGCATGCTGATTGCCGGCCTCGTGCTCTCGGCGCTATTCCTCCTGTGCGCGCTCCTGGCGCCGCTGATCGCGCCCTTCGACTTCGCCCAGTCCTCGGATGCCTCCGGGGATTTCCCGCGGCAGGCCGCACCTGATGGGAAGTTCATCTGGGGTACCACCTCCACGGGCTATGACGTGTTCACCCGCACCCTGTATGGCGCGCAAACCGCCATCTGGGTCATCGTGGCCGCCGTGATCATGTCCCTGTTCGTCGGCGTGCTGCTGGGCTTGGTCTCCGGCTACCTCGGCGGCTGGTTCGACCGGATCATGGTTGTCCTCGCCGACGCGATCTACGCTTTCCCCTCGCTGTTGCTGGCCATCGTCATGTCCATCGTGATCTCGCAGGGGCAGTCCTCGCTCTTCGGCGGCATCATGGCCGCGGCCATTTCCATCACCGTGGTGTTCATACCGCAATATTTCCGAGTGGTCCGCGCCGAAGTGATGCGCCTGAAGGCCGAACCGTTTGTCGAGTCGGCACAGGTGATCGGTGCCAGCCCGTGGCGAGTGATGTTCACCCACCTGTTGCGCAATTCCACTCGCACCCTCCCGCTGATCTTCACCCTGAACGCCACCGAGGCGCTGCTGACCTTGGCGGGCCTGGGCTTCCTGGGCTTTGGCATCGAACCAACCGCGGCCTCCGAATGGGGCTATGACCTGAACCGCGCGATGTCTGATGCCACCAGCGGCATCTGGTGGACGGGCCTGTTCCCGGGCTTGGCCATCGTGCTGACCGTCATGGGCCTGACCCTGGTCGGGGAGTCCATGAATGACCTGAATGATCCACGGCTGCGGCGCTTCAGCCGGAAGAAAGCCAAGCGAATCACGCAGTCCGCACAGGCAGGAGCAGCCCAGTGAAGCAGAGTTCAACCGATACCCGTCGCGCTCAGGACGCGGGGGCCGATGTCCTTCGCATTGAAGGGCTGAATATCGACTTTGTCACCGACGCCGGGGCAGTGCCAGCGGTGCGGGGAGTGGACCTCGAAGTCAAGGCCGGAGAGATCCTGGCGATTGTCGGCGAATCAGGCTCGGGCAAGTCGGTCACGGCCCGCACCGCACTGGGCATTCTCGCGGAAAACGGTGCCGCCCATGGCGGGGTCTACCTCAACGGCAAGAACATGCTCACCCTGCACGGCTCCCAATTGCGCGCCGTGCGCGGCCGCGATGTGGCCATGGTGTTCCAGGAGCCTTCCACCGCGCTGAACCCGGTGTTCACCGTGGGCTGGCAGATCATGGAAGGGATTCGCACCCACAACAAGGTCTCCAAGAAGGAAGCCAAGGCCCGAGCCATTGAAGCCATGCGCCAGGTCGGCATTCCCGACCCGGAGCAACGGGTGAACTACTATCCGCACCAATTCTCCGGCGGGCAGAAGCAGCGCGTGGTGATCGCCGCGGCCCTGGCCCTGAAGCCGAAGCTCATCGTTGCCGACGAGCCGACCACCGCCCTGGACGTGACCGTGCAGGCGGAAATCCTCTCGCTGCTGCGTGAGCTGCGCGGGGAACTGGGCACCGCGATCGTGATCATCACCCACAATATGGGCGTGGTTGCCGATATCGCCGATCGCGTGGTCGTGATGAACCAGGGGCAGATCGTCGAGCAGGCGCCGGCACTGGAACTGTTCGAGCGGCCCCAGGAGGACTACACCAAGTCCCTGCTGGCCGCCGTGCCGCACCTCGGACGGGACAGCGCCTCCGAGCATCTGGCCCAGCGCCCCCATGAGGATGCGCAGGTCCTGGTGGAAGCCACCGGGCTGGGGGTGCATTTCCCCGGGCGCCTGGGCGCCCCGGGGTTCACCGCGGTCAAGGACGTCGACCTGAAAATCCATGCCGGCGAGGTCTACGGCCTGGTGGGCGAGTCGGGATCGGGCAAGACCACCATTGGGCGCAGCATCGCAGGGTTGAACCGCATCACCTCGGGATCCCTCAAGGTCCTGGGCTACGAGATGGCGCAATTCAAGGAGCGCAGTTTCAAGCCCTTGCGCGAGCAGATCGGTTTTGTCTTCCAGGACCCGGCGGCAAGCTTCAACCCGCACCTGACCGTGGGCGAATGCGTTGCGGAGCCGCTGGCCGTGCATCGCGACCTCAACCCGGCGCAAAGCCGGGCCAAGGTCGCGCAGCTGCTGGAGGCTGTCCAGCTGCCGGCAGGATTTGCCCAGCGCTACCCGCACGAGCTTTCCGGCGGCCAGCGCCAGCGCGCTTCCCTGGCCCGTGCGCTGGCGCTGGATCCGAAACTGCTGATTGCCGACGAGCCGACCAGCGCCCTGGACGTGTCGGTGCAGGCCAAGGTGCTTGAGCTGTTCCGGGAATTGCAGAACGAGCTCGGTTTCGCCGCGCTCTTCGTTTCCCACGATTTGGCAGTGGTTGACCAGCTGGCCACCTGGGTGGGCGTGCTCTACCGGGGAAGCCTGATCGAAGAGGGACTGGGGTCCAAGGTCCTGGCGAACCCGCAGCACAGCTACACCCAGCGGCTGATCGCCTCGCTGCCGGTCCCGGACCCGCGCGAGCAGGCCCAGCGCCGAAAACTGATCGAAGAACTGAACCAGGCCCAACCCTGATTCGACCACCGGCTGGCATGCCCCCGCTGCGCGACCCGCGCCGCGGGGGCATGTCACTTTGTGGGAGATTTGGCAGGTGAACCCGTAAGCTTAACACCATGAACGAGCCGAAAAACACTGCACTGAATGAGTCATTCGACCCGCACGCCAGCTCGTTGCACGGTGAGGTCCAGAATGAAGTGCTTCAGGAGCTATACGCCATCCGCGGCAGCATCGACAATTTCGATGCACAATTGGTCTACCTGTTGGCCGAGCGCTTCAAAGCGACCCAGCGGGTAGGACACCTCAAAGCCCAGCACAAGCTTCCACCGAGCGATCCCAACCGCGAAAAGGCGCAGATCGAGCGCCTGCGGGCTCTGGCGCACGAGGCGCACCTCGATCCAGAATTCGCCGAGAAGTTCCTGAATTTCGTGATTTCCGAAGTGATCCGCCACCACCAGAATATTTCCGACTCGCACAACGATGCCTGAGCAGCCCCATGAGCCAGAGCGCAACGACGTGCATGCCACCGCGTTCTGCCAGTTTCCCGGAACCGACCCGCTGCAAATCCACGAGATCATTCGCGGAGAGCTGGGAGAGCCGAACCTCGCGGTCTTCCCGCAGCTTGCCGACCGGGGAGTAGGGGCCGACGCGGTCGGGCGCAGCGCCACGCTGCTCGCCGAGATCGGATTCGACCTGCAGCCGCACGGCTGGCGCGTCGGCGTGAACGATGGTGTTGATGCCCGCAGGGCACGCAGCATCCTGCGCAGCGACGAAAATCTGCTGGCCGACGTGCTCGGCGCCGAGCAGAAGCCTGCCCAGCGGCTCAAGCTCACGGTGCTCGGGCCATGGAGCCTCGCGGCACGCCTCTACCTCTCCAGCGGCGAGCGGACGGTCAGCGATCACGGCGCTCGCCGGGACATCATTGCCGCCTACGCCCATGGGCTCAAGGAGCACCTCGACCGGCTCGCGCGCATCACCAGCGTGCGGTCATTCACCGTGCAGCTTGATGAGCCGCAGTTCGCTGACGTGCTCGATGGCACCATCAAGACCTCCAGCGGCTACCGCACGCTGCGCTCGATTCCGCGATCCGAAGTGCGCAACAGCTATGAGGAGTTCTTCAAGGTGCTCTGCGCCGATTCGCCGCAGCCCCAGATCCAGCCCTTGCTGAACCTGCCCACGGGCGATGAGCGCTGGATCGAGCGGATGGATCTGCTCACCCAAGCCGGCACCACTGCGGTGGCCGTCGACCCGCAGGGCATGGGCCATCGCCAATGGGAACGGGTGGCCGGATTTGTCGAGGGCGGCGGCAGGGTTTTCCTGCAGGTGCTGGCTCCCGGGCTGCGGGCTCCGGGCGTGGTCGAAGCAGTTCATTCGATCTTGCGCCCGTGGCGGCAACTTGGCTTGGCAGATAGCCAGCTTGGCTCGATGACGCTGATGCCCCGTGGGGATTTCACCCGATGTACCAGCGCTGAGGCGGTCAGCACCTTGCAGCATCTTTCCTCCTATGCCCAAGCGTTGGAGCAAACGCGCGTCGACGCATAACGGTTTGGTTTATTCGTGCCGGTCACAGCCGGAATACGGCAGCTGATCATGTATCTTAGGAATAGTGGGGTAGCTGATCTGCCCGGTTTGACCAGACGGTTGGAACCTCAGGCCTACGGTTATAGGGGGACATGGGATGAAAGCACGGATTTTAGTCGTTGACGACGATGAGGCATTGTCGGAAATGATTGGCATCGTTCTGCAAAATGACGGCTTTGAAGCATCATTTTGCTACGAAGGATCCGGTGCACTAGCGGCATTCCGTGAGTTCAACCCCGATCTGGTACTTCTGGACCTGATGCTCCCGGGCATCGACGGCATTGAAGTCTGCAAGCAGATCCGTGCCGAATCCGATGTGCCAGTGGTCATGCTGACCGCCAAATCGGATACCGCCGACGTGGTGCGCGGATTGGAATCCGGCGCCGACGACTACGTGCCCAAGCCGTTCAAGCCCGCCGAGCTTGTGGCCCGCGTGCGCGCCCGCTTGCGCCCGAGCGAGACCCACGCTGCCGAAACCCTGCAGGTTGGCGAAGTCTCCATCGATGTTGCCGGCCACCAGGTCACCCGTGGCAAGGATTCCGTTTCGCTGACCCCGCTGGAATTTGACCTGCTGGTGACCATGGCCCGCAAGCCGTGGCAGGTCTTCAGCCGCGAACAGCTGCTCGAAGCCGTCTGGGGCTACCGCCATGCGGCAGATACCCGGCTGGTTAACGTCCACGTCCAGCGCCTGCGTTCCAAGATCGAAATCGACCCCGAGAAGCCGCAGATCATCCAAACCGTACGCGGGGTGGGATACAAAGCAGGTACGGCGAGTTGAGCTCACCCGCGTCGACCGGCAAGGAGCTGATTCCGCTCGACGTGTCTGCCCAAACTCGATCGAAGCGGTTCTCCCCAGCCAAGCTGCAGCCCTGGCTCAGGCGCCCATTGCTGGCGCTCAGGCAGCGCTGGCAACGGCATTTGATCTATCGCACGGTGATCTCCACCCTGCTGTTCACCACGTTGGCCCTGTTGGCGGCCGGCGCATTCCTCTCGAACCAGATTGCCTCCACGCTCTACGAGGAGCGGGTTAATCAGATCTCCAAGGAGTCCGAGCGGGGCCTGACCCAGGCCCGGTCAATCCTCGAATCGGCGTCAACCACCGACCGCGCCTCGACCCAGGCGCTGGTCAACTCGACGCTCGCCTCCCTTGAAGGCGATGGCGCCACGGTGGTGCGCGACTTTGTCCTCATGCCCATCGCCGGTGACCAGAGCCTGTATGTCGGCCCGATGGCTTCGGGATCGCTGACCACGCGGGTGATCCCGGCGGATCTTGCCGAAAGGATCGGCGGCGAACAGGGCATCTATTGGCGTTCTGTTGAACTGGGCAATGACGACCAGGCCCAGCCAGGCCTCGTTGTTGGCACCAAGGTCCTGATTCCGCCGGGCCGCGAGTACGGGCTGTACCTTGTCTACGACCTGTCCAGCGTCCAGTCCACCCTGGAATTCATCAACCGCGCCCTGGCCTTCACCGGCTTGATCCTGCTTGCCGTAGTTGGTTTTGTGGCCTGGTCGGTGGCGCGTACCGTGGTCCGCCCGGTAGCCGATGCGGCCTACGTTTCCGAGCGGATTGCCTCCGGCGATCTCGACCGGCGCATGAAGGTCGCAGGCAAGGACGAGGTGGCCCGTTTGGGTACTGCCTTCAACCACATGGCGCATTCCTTGCAGGAGCAGATCACCCAGTTGAACAATCTCTCCGCGATGCAGCAGCGCTTCGTCTCCGATGTCTCGCATGAGCTGCGTACCCCGCTGACCACGGTGCGCATGGCCGCGGAAGTCATCCACGACGCGCGCGAGGACTTCGATCCGCTCACCGCACGCTCTGCCGAGCTGATGTACAACCAGATCGAGCGCTTCCAGCACTTGCTCAATGACCTGCTCGAAGTCTCCCGCTTTGACGCCGGTGTGGCGGTCTTGGACCGGGAGTCCACCGACCTCAATGCGATCGCCCGCAAGGTGATCGAGACTGCCACGCCGGTCGCCGATGAATACGGATCGATCATTCGGCTGAACGCGCCCAGCGAAGGCTGCGTGGCGGAAGTCGATCCGCGCCGCGTCGAGCGAATCATTCGCAACCTTGTTCTCAACGCGGTGGAACACGGCGAAAGCAACCCGATCGACATCACGATCGCCGCGAACCAGGGCGCCGTGGCAGTTTCCGTTCGCGACTACGGCATTGGCATGTCCCAGGATGCTTGCCAGCACGTCTTCGACAGGTTCTGGCGCGCCGATCCGGCACGTGCGAGAACCACTGGCGGCTCCGGGCTCGGCCTGTCCATCTCCATGGAAGACACCCGGCTGCATGAAGGGCGTCTGGAGGCGTGGGGCAAGCCGAAGGTTGGCTCGGTATTCCGCCTGACACTGCCCAAGTCCGAAGACCATGAAATTGATTCTTCGCCACTGCCGCTGGAACCGGCCGTCCCGGAAAACATCCTGCCTCCGGTGGGGGACAGCTTCCCGCTGACCGGCGAGGTGCCCAAGATCGGCTACACGCCGTTGATCCTCGGCCTCGATGATGCCCTGGCCGACGATGACGTGACTGATCCGGGCGCGCCGAGCAGCGAAACGAAAAAGGAGGAGAACTAGTGGCTCAAAAACTGCGGGTCCTGCTCTGCTCGCTCTTGGCGGGGCTGCTGGTCCTCTCCGGTTGCGCTTCGATTCCGCGTTCCTCCAGCGTCCAGCAGATCGAGGCAGGAACAGAAGACGGCGGCGGCGAAAGCTACAGCTACGCAGCTGAAGGGCCGTCCGATGGCGCCGATGCCCGGGCCATCGTCGAGGGATTTGTCGAAGCTGGACGATCGGTCGCCGAGGACTATGCGGTGGCCCGCGAATTCATGACAGCCGAGCTGAAAAACTCATGGCGCGGAGACACCCAAACGCTGATCTATGAGGCCTTCAACGTGGTTAACGGGGCCGATGCCAACCAGTACACCATCCAATTGGAAATCACTGGGGAAGTAGACGCGCAAGGAGTGCGCACCAATTACGCGAGCCATTCAACCCGGGCCGTGGATATCAAGGTAGCCAAGGTCGATGACCAGTGGCGCATTATTGATGCCCCCGATGGCACCATGCTCGAAGCCTCGACTTTCACCAAGATCTTCGCCGCGCAGACCCTGTATTTCTATGACGCCAGCTACGCCTACCTCGTTCCAGATGTCCGCTGGTTTACCTCCGGATCCGGGACTGCCACGTCCATGGTTGAAGCATTGCTCAAGGGGCCGGCCCCATACCTGCAGAACGCGGTGGTTTCGGCCTTCTCCTCGGCCAGCCAATTGGTCCGCTCGGCGGTGCCAGTGCGCGATCGCGAGGCAACCATTGACCTGAATTCTGATTCCTTTGCCGATACCACCGACCAGACTTTGCTGTTGATGAAGCAGCAGCTTGAAGCCTCGTTGACCAGCTTGTCGTCGGTGGACTCGGTCAAAATGCTGCGCGAAGAAAACGACGTGAACTTGGCTTCGAATGAATCGTCGATTGAGCCGGCGGAAATCAATCCGAGCACCCAAGACACGCTGGTGGGCATCTCCGACCAGGATCTGGTTTATGTCAAGGGCCGGTCGATTATCCCGGTGGGCGGACTGCCCGATGTGTCGGCCTATGATCCGAGGGATCCGGCGATGTCGCCGGTGGGCAACAGCTACGCTTTCCTCAACGGCCGGCGCACGCAGCTGTTGAGAATCGACGACTCGGGCAAGCTTCGGCTGGCGCTTTCAGGCAAGGATTTGATCCAGCCATCGATGGACGTGGCCGGCTGGACCTGGACGGCCGATAACGGGGCAAAAACCCCCATCATGGCCATTCCCGCTGACACCGAAACCAACGGCGAAGCGCGACCGATCGATGTGGCATGGCTGGAAGGAGCCAACATTGATTCCTTGCGTATTTCCCGTGATGGCGCACGAGCCCTGATCGTGGCCACCGACGGCAATTCAACCGCCGTTTATGTCGCTGGCATCATCCGCGATGCCGAAGGAGTGCCGCGCGGCCTGACCGATTCTCCGATGCGGCTGTATCCGGAGGTTCCGGTGAATACCGCACTATGGGATTCAGACAGCTCGATTATCGTGGCAGCACTGGACGACTCTGAAGCTGTAGAGGCAGCGCAGATGACCTTTGAAGGTGGCAGCGAGCACCTGCAGCTGCTGCTGGGCATGGTCGGTATCGCCACCGGCGTTGGCGAACGGCGCGAGGTCTACGCTGAAACGAATGAGAAGCTCTACACGCGTGTGGGCAATTCATGGCACGAGCTCGACGATTTTGCGCAGGACGTTGCCTACCCGGGCTAGATCCCCGCACTTTCCACATCCGGTCGGCCGCTTGGCCGCAGCCACGATCTTGAAAGCCATCCTGGAAAGATGGAAATACCGACAGCTTGGTTGCGCGCCTTGGACACCCTTAGCCAGCGGCGTTCGGTGAGGTGGATGAGTTTCGGCCTTCGGGAGCTGGCCAATTTTCTGGTGCCGACAAGCTGCGCAGTGTGCTCCAGAGCTGACTTTCGGCTCTGTCCCGAATGCCGAACCGAGATCCAGCATCAGCTTTTCCTCCCGCCGCTGCCAGATGGACATCACCACTACGTCGAATTGCCGCTGATAGCCCAGCAGCTGCCGGTTAGTTCTTGCGGTATCTATGGCAGGGAATTGGCCCGTGCCATGCTGGCATTCAAGAACAAGCAGCGCTACTTTCTTGCCGCCGTCTTTGCCCCGTACCTGGCCGCAGCGATCAATTCCAGCTGTATTCCGCAGCCGGGGACGGTGGCCACCTATATTGTTGCCGTTCCCAGTTCGCTCAAGGCCGTGGGCAAGCGTGGGTATTCACCGGTGGCTTCGATGCTGGAGCATGGCATGGCCAGGGGGCTGTACCCCAGCGAACTGGTCATCAGGCCCCTGCTTCACTACCGTGCACGCTCGGTTCTTGCGGGCGCTCAGAAACTCAAGAGCGGGTCAGCCCGACGCGGCGGGCAAGAACATTTCATCGCCGAGCGCGCCGATGCTCCTGGACGCCCCGTCATATTGGTTGACGATGTCCTCACCACCGGGGCGACCCTGAGGCATGCTGCAATGGCCTGTCATAAAGCGGGTTACAGCGTCACTTTAGGCATTGTATTGGCCTTGACCAAGCCCCCTAATCATGAGCCTGAACAGTGATTACGCTGAACGCGATAGGAAAACTACGCTTAGAGACTTGAATCTTCGCTGTGGTGGCCTAAGGTGAAGTATGGGTTGCATCACAGATGCAGCGAAAAGCCCATCTTCAGTCCGAAAGGATGGAATTTTCGGACTGTTGTGTCACCCGACTCTCTATTGGAGGACACCATGGAGCTGAACTACAGCGGACGCAATATCACCATTTCGGATCGTTTCCGTGAGTACGTGGATGAAAAAATAACCAAGGTCGACCAGCTGGCCACCAAGGTTCAACGCATCGACGTCAAGGTCCTCAAAGAATCACATGCCCGTGACCAGAGCACGGCGCTGTCCGTTGAATTGACCGTTGTTAGCCGCGGACCAGCAATTCGAGCCGAAGCTCGTGGAGCAGACAAGTTTGCGGCCTTCGACATCGCCTTCGCAAAACTTCTGGAACGACTGCGCAAGGCTCGCGACAAGCGCAAGGTCCACCGCGGCAACCACACTCCGGTCGCGGTGCATGAGGCAACTAGCGCCCTGCCAACCGTCTCAAGCGAGAAGTCCCTGGTGGAATCGACACTCGAAGCCCAAAAGGCGGCAGAGGCCGTTCAGGCCGAAGAAGTGGCCGAATATTCGCCAGTGGTCATTCGCCGCAAGTCCTTCCCAGCTGAAGTGATGAGCGTTGACGATGCAGTGGATCGAATGGAGCTGGTCGGGCATCCGTTCTACCTGTTCATCGATGAAGCCACGGGCGAGCACGCGGTTGTATACGGCCGCACTCAATACCAGTACGGTGTCATCTCATTGGACCCATCGCTGAGTTCAAATGAAGAATCGACAACTGAAACTCGCGGGTACCGCGACAAGTCACTAGTTACCGAGGGTTAAGCATCAGCGCACAATCCACATTGGGCGGTCAGCGCGTCGTGAGCCAAAAGCAGGCCCGGCGAATCGCGTTGGCCGCCCAAGGCCTGTCTCGAAGCAGAACTGGACAAGCAGTTACTGCCCGGAAAATGGTCAGCACCGTCCAAGCGATCTCGCAACTGCAAATAGACTCAGTCAACGTGGTACGCCGAGCGCATTACATGCCGGTCTTCGCAAGGCTGGGAGCCTACGACATCGGCAGCCTGGACAAAGTCCTATCGACTCCCGGAGGCCCCTTGACCGAATATTGGGCTCATGAGGCTTCGGTGGTGAGTTCTGAACTCGTCCCGGATCTGCGCCTGTGGCAACGACGCACGTGGATTGACAAGTCCGATGGGTTCACCGATGAACAGCAGGATTTATCCCATCGGGTAATGGACTACCTTGCGGCAAATCCCGGGTCCAGCGCCCGAGAAATTAGCTCGGCATTGGACGTTGCGCCGGCCTCCTCCAAGGAGCATTGGGGCTGGAACTGGAACGACACCAAATACGTCACGGAATCACTCTTCGCACGGGCCAAGATCCTCACGCTCGGCAGGAACTCGCAATTCGAACGCCGGTATGCACTGGCCCACGACGTTCTTGGAAAGCCTCTGGAGATCGACGGACTGCATCGCCAAGCAGCGCTTGAACGATTGATCGACCGCTCGCTGGCGGCTCAAGGAATTGCAACAGCACACTGCGTCGCTGAATATTTCCGCTTGCCCATTAGAGACGTCAAATCGGCGCTTGCGCATCAGGCAGCGGCCGGGAGAATTGAACAGGTGCAGGTATCTGGACTAGCCGAACCTTGTTACATGGTGCTGGGAACCAAGATTCCGCGCAAGATCGAACCTGACCTGCGGCTGCTATCGCCGTTTGATTCCATGGTTTTTAATCGACGACGCTTGGAACGCTTCTTCAACTTCGAGTATCGGATTGAAATTTATGTCCCTGAGCACAAGCGGCGCTACGGTTATTATGTCTTTCCAGTCCTCTACGGCGATGAATTTGTGGGTCGTGTGGATTTGAAAGCGGATCGGGCCCGAGGGGTGCTGCACGCCAAAAGTGTGCATTTTGAACGTGGCTGGGAAACTGAAGCCCACCCGCCACTGCTTGCCGAGTTGGAACGCATGGCCGGCTGGCTGGGGCTTGATGCAGTGCAAGTTGGGCTGTGAACAGGCTGTCCATCAAATTGTTGTTCGCTAGAAGAGCAGTACTCAACGGCGAGGATTTGCCAGATGCGCAGAATTCCTCACGTAGACTAAAGACGCCAGAAAATACTGTGCTTGAGATATTGGGAGCTACCACGTGGCATCATTGCTAGAACGTATTTTGCGTACCGGCGACAAGAAGACTCTAAAAACTCTTCGTAAGTACGCCGACACGATCAATACGTTGGAAGTCGAAATTCGCGAACTTTCAGACGAAGAGCTCAAGGGCGAAACCGACAAGTTCCGCGAACGTTTGGCTAACGGCGAGACTCTCGATGATCTGCTCCCCGAAGCGTTTGCCGTGGTCCGCGAGGCTTCCGACCGCGTTTTGGGCATGCGCCACTTCGACGTCCAGCTCATGGGTGGCGCAGCGTTGCATCTGGGCAACATCGCTGAAATGCGCACCGGTGAAGGTAAGACCCTGGTTGCCACCGCACCGGCCTACCTCAACGCCCTCACCGGCAAGGGCGTGCACGTGGTTACCACCAACGACTTCCTGGCCCAGTACCAGTCCGACCTGATGGGCCGAGTGTTCCGTTTCCTGGGCCTGAGCTGCGGTTGCATCCTGGCAAATATGAAGCCGGATGAGCGCCGCAAGCAGTACGAAGATGATATTACTTATGGCACGAACAACGAGTTCGGTTTCGACTACCTGCGCGACAATATGGCGTGGAGCAAGGATGAACTGGTCCAGCGCGGCCACAACTTCGTCATTGTCGATGAGGTCGACTCGATTCTGATCGATGAAGCCCGTACTCCGTTGATTATCTCGGGCCAGGCCTCCGGCGATGTCAATCGCTGGTACACCGAATTCTCCAAGATTGTCTCCCGCCTCAAGCGCGAGGACGACTATGAGGTCGACGAAAAGAAGCGCACAATTGGCGTGCTCGAAGCCGGTATCGAAAAGGTCGAGGATTACCTGGGCATCGATAACCTCTACGAAGCCAATAACACCCCACTGATCGGTTTCCTGAATAATGCCATCAAGGCCAAGGAACTGTTCAAGAAGGACAAGGACTACGTTGTAGTCAACGGCGAAGTCATGATCGTTGATGAGCACACCGGCCGTGCCCTGCAGGGACGCCGCTACTCCGAAGGCATGCACCAGGCTATTGAAGCCAAGGAAAGCGTGACCATCAAGGCCGAAAACCAGACGTTGGCCACGATCACCTTGCAGAACTACTTCCGCATGTACGAGAAGATCTCTGGCATGACCGGTACCGCGCAGACTGAGGCTGCCGAGTTCATGGGCACCTACAAATTGGGCGTTGTGGAAATCCCGACGAACAAGCCGGCAATTCGCAAGGACCAGTCCGACTACATCTACAAGAACGAAGTCGCAAAGTTCAACGCGGTCGTCGAAGACATCGCTGAACGCCACGCTACCGGCCAGCCCATCCTGGTGGGTACCACCAGCGTGGAGAAGAGCGAATACCTCTCGCGGCTGCTCTCGAAGAAGGGCATCCGCCACGAAGTGCTGAACGCCAAGCAGCACGCCCGCGAAGCTGCCGTTGTCGCCATGGCCGGCCGGAAGAACGGCGTGACCGTTTCGACCAACATGGCTGGTCGCGGTACTGACATCATGCTCGGTGGCAACGCAGAATTCCTGGCAGTGGCCGAGATGGAGCGCCGCGGTCTGAACGCGGAGAACAACCCGGAAGAGTACAACAAGGTCTGGGACGAAGTCTTTGCCAAGGCCAAGGAAACCGTAGCCAAGGAAGCCAAGGAGGTCGCCGAGCTTGGCGGCCTGTATGTCCTTGGCACCGAGCGTCACGAATCACGCCGAATCGATAACCAGCTGCGTGGTCGTGCTGGCCGCCAGGGCGACCCGGGCGAGTCCCGCTTCTACCTGTCGATGACCGATGACCTGATGCGCCGCTTTAATTCCGGCATGGCCGAGCGCATCATGAACAATCCTTCGATGCCAGAAGACGTGGCGCTGGAGTCCAAGATGGTTTCCCGAGCCATCGAGTCGGCCCAGGCCCAGGTGGAAGGCGTCAACGCGGAACAGCGCAAAAACGTGCTGAAATACGATGACGTGATGAACCGCCAGCGCGAAGCGATCTACGCGGACCGCCGCGCCATCCTGGAAGGCGGCGACCTGGAAGAGAAGGTCGGACACTTCCTGGAGGACGTCGTCAAGGCCATGGTCTTGGAAGCGACGCAGGTAGGCAACCCGGACGAGTGGGAGCTCAAGCAGCTTTGGACCAACCTCAAGCAGCTGTACCCGATTGGCATCACGCTCGATGAAGTTGTAGAGGAAGCCGGCGGCGTGGGCCACCTTTCGGCGCAGTTCCTGGAGCGCGAGATCCATTCTGATGCTAAGTACCAGTACGAGGAGCGCGAGAAGCTGGTTGGTTCATCCACCATGCGTGATCTCGAACGGCGCGTTGTACTGTCCACGATCGGGCGCAAGTGGCAAGAGCACCTGTATGAGATGGACTACCTCAAGGAAGGCATTGGCTTGCGTGCCATGGCGCAGCGTGACCCGCTGGTGGAATACCAGCGCGAGGGCTTCACGATGTTCCAGACCATGATGGAAGGCATCCGCGAAGAAAGCATTGGCGCGCTGTTCAACCTGGACATTCCATCGGGCTCGGCAGCTGCCGCTGACGCTCCAGTGATCGATGAATCCGCGAAGCCGAAGAACCTCCAGTTCACCGGGCCGGACGAAGATGGTGAAGCCAGCACCACGCGTGCACAGGCAACCAATACGAAGAAGAAAAAGAAGGCCAAGCGGAATTAGATTAGTTCCACGTCGGTGACTTGCCAGCGTCCGTGCCATGGCTCAATTTTGAGAGCCACGGCACGGACGCGGTTTTTAAAGCCGAGGATGGCGGTGCACTCCCAGCTGCCGGACAGGCAGCGGTCCAAATGCAACGAGAGTATTTGGCCGTGCGCGGTGCCGGGCACAGGTTCCAGGGTATATTGCGCCGTCTCCAGCAGAGCTCGGCGCTGTAGCTTGGCGATGCAACTTGGTTCCATGACAAAGGCCAGCTGGCTCACGCTTCGGTACCCGGCAACTATTTCGAAAACTGCACGCGCCACGGAATGGGTTATTTCCACGATGGCCCGGTGCTCTGAACGGCAAACCTCCGAACGATGAAATATGTGGTCCAACGCCCTTCGCAGGTGTGCTGGGGCTTCGCAGGGTGCCCCAGGCCCGGATGATTCGCGGGAAGTCCATTCCGTGGAACGGGGGACAGGGAGAGCTGCCGTGGAACGTGCGCTGATGGTGATGGTACTCATGACGATGACTCCTTGACTAGGTGATGCGTGGGATGTGGTGCCAGTTATTCGGCTGGGGGAAGGACGAGAACCGTTCCGACCTCCAAGTGGTTGGGATCCGGACCAATGGCTTGGCGATTGGCTTGGTAGATCTGTGGCCAATAAACGGAAATCTCCTCTGCCGTCGCCTGCGCGCCGAGGTGCGTTGCGGAGATGCTCCATAAGTTCTCGCCTTGGGCCACGACCACCTCAGTGGTGGTTCTTCGAGGTTCCTGCTTCGGCTGGGCACTTGAAGAGACCAGCCGGTCTAGCTGCACGGAGACCTGCTCGGGAAACCATTGGGCGCTGGGGACGGTTTGCTGAGTTGCCTCTGTTGCCCCTGGCAAGCTCCCGCTGTCAGCGGTATATGCGTTCTGAAGGCCAGCCTCCGGAATTGTTCCACCGGCGTTTGCGGCCACGGTGGCAGAGAGCGCAATCGAAGTGCCAACGATGGAGCTGAGGATCCGCCGGGTGAACCGCGGCGCAATCCAATGGAAAAACCTGAGGACCCGTCGGTGCTCATGCTGTGCCGCCCAGGCTAGCGCCTTTGCTGCTGCTACGCGTACGGCTAGCAAGGCAGCGAGGAAAAAGGCCGAAATGCTGGCCAAGAATTTGATGTACTCTGCCGGTTCCACGCCGGACTTTGCCGTGGAGGCAAAATCGAGGATTGAACTTATTCCCACATAAATGACGACGAAGCACGCGCTCGAGAAGAGGACGAGCGTGATCTGTGTGCGCATCTTCATTATCGAAAACACTTCCTTAGATATCGTTTCATAGTATTTGGTGCTATTTGATAAAGATAATGACACTTAGAAGTGTTTTTGTGAAGACCTGTTGGAACAAGAATTTGTCTCGTACAGTTGGCACATGCGCTGGGATTCACTCTTTGACGATCTTGAGGCTCAACTTGCTGAACAAGGCCGCGCTCAACTGCGAGACGAAATCGCTGAGAATACTCGGATTGAGCGGGCGACTGCTGAACTGAGTGGAAGTTTGTCGCGATTTCACGGGTGCGAACTTTCAGTCAAGCTGGCCGGCCATACAGAGATCCGCGCGCGGCTGGGTCCTTGCGCTGAAGATTACTTTTGCCTGGAAACAGACCTGTCCCAATGGGTTATTCGATATCAAGCCGTCGAATCCATTGCCTTGCCTGCCGCCACTAGACCGGCTGCTGCAAGCAGTACACAAGGTAGGGCAATTAGATTTTCGGCGGTCATCCGCGGAATGCTGAGGGACAGGTCCCGCTGCCAAATCTACGGAATTCATGGGCTACCGATTGCGGAAGGAACTTTGGGCCAGGCTGCCAAGGATTTTCTGGTCATTTCAACGCACCAGCGTGATGAGTATGTGCGTTCCAGCGAGCCATCGGCGCAGCTGATGATTCCGCTGGGATCCATTGGCTGGGTCGTCGCGACGGCGCTAAATTAATCCACACCTAGTAAACGGGTCTTTTCTACCGGAGTAACTTGTCGTAGGCTCACCATCCATAAGCACAATTCCCGGTGGAAGGATGGGCCTCGATGAGTGAGCAAGGCGTCCAAGGGGCACAAGCGGCAAAAGCTGCGAGAATCAGGCGTCCAGGATGGAAGGATCCACGCTTGGCACTGGGCACGGTCCTCGTTGTCGCATCAGTGGCCGGAACCATGTACCTCGTCGGGGAAATGCATGAAACAACCACCGTATATGTGGCCCGCTCCAACATCACCCTCGGCGAGCAGCTCACGTCGGAGAACATGAAAACTCAAGAGGTTCAGCTCGGCGAGACGGCCGGTCGATACCTCCACCCGGAATCAGGCATGGATGAGCTGGCGCGAGCCAACACCTTCATCAGCGCAGGGGAATTAATCCCGGTAACCTCGGTGACGCATAGCGAACTTGGATCGCGTCGACCCATCAATGTCGAACTGCCAGCGGACCTAACTTCATCCATCGGACCGGGAAGCTTCGTTGACGTATGGATCGCTAAACGCGAGTCAGGCGGAAGCGCATACGGTGTCCCGGAAAAGCTCTCCTCGATGGTCGAGGTCGCAGCGCGTGTCGAAAGTGGAGGCGGACTAGTCAACCGGCGAGGCACCAATCTCGAACTCTTGGTGGAGCCGAACCAGCTGGAACCCCTGTTGCAAGCACTGGCAAATGAATCCCGGATTATCGTGATTTACAACCCTGCTGGAGCCGAATAATGAGTATCTCCGTAGTCCTGTTGGGTGAACAGGAATCCATGGTTCGCCAAATTGAGAGCTATCAAGGCGAACTGATCGTCACCAGAGTCTGTTCCGAAATCGCAGAAGCGGTTGCAGCCTGTCTAACGGCTGGCGCGGAGGTGCTTCTGATCGCCGATGCTCAACAATTTCCCCTCATGGAACAGGTTGATGAACTGTTGAGTCAGGGCACCGCGGTTGTATATTTGCTCGATGGCTCAGCTGCTATCAGTCCGATGCCCGAGGTGCTGCAGCTTCCGGCCGATATCGCGATGTCCGACTTGGAACAACGAATCACGGCAACCGTTCGATCCCTGAAACTGCCAGAAGGGAGCCCGGAAAAGGATGATCGGGAGACGACAGATCTCGAACCAAGGGACAAGGGGAGGATAGTTTCCTTCTGGAGTGCTCCGGGGTCTCCAGGACGCAGCACAGTGGCTCTGAACTTTGCCGTCGAGGCAGCGGCTGCAGGCAGATCCGTTGTCTTGCTGGATGCCGACACGTACGCTGCGTCGATCTCTATTCAACTTGGCCTGATGGATGAGTCAGCGTCCGTAGCGCAAATTTGTCGCATCATGGATTCCGGAAGCGCCGACATTAGCCGCCTCAATGCAGCGTGCTCGCTTGTCCAAGTAGGGGACACAACCATCCGGGTGGGCACCGGGATTCCCCGATCCAGCCGTTGGCCAGAAGTCAGGCCGTCCGCACTGCGTCGAGCGACTCTGGCGTTCAAGGACCATTACGATTTGGTTGTCTTGGACGTCGCACCGCATATCGCATTGGATGAGCAGTTAAGTTTCGATACCCAAGCACCGCAACGCAATGCCGTGACGGTTGAGATGCTGGGCTGCTCGGATGACATTTTCATGGTGGTGCAATCAGATAGCGTCGGCATTCCACGAGCCCTTCGAGCTATTGATGAACTTGAAGAATCCCATGCTGATCTACAACCGAAAATCATCTTCAACAGAGTCAGCGTTTCCCGTAGCGGAAGAAGCCCGAAGCGCAGACTTATCGAAGCTTGGGATCGCTTTGGTCCGATGCACGACGTCGTTGGCTTTCTGCCTAATGACAGCGCGGTATGCAGTGCGTCAGTGTTAGCAGGGAGCCCTTTACTCGAGATAGCTCCCAGAAGTTCATTGCGTATGGAAATACGTTCCTTGGCAGGCATAAAATCTTCGAATCTACCCAAGAAACGGGTTAGTCGTCGTTTTAGCAAGTCGGCATGAACTGAAGGCGTAAAAAACGGGTAGGGTTGACTAGACTAGTGACCCGCAACGGCGCGGGTCCATCGAACTTTGTTCTTGGAGGCGTTCAGTTGAACTCGTCGGAATCCAGCATGTCAGAATCATTCATGGATGCGACTCTCACCCCAAAATTGGTGAGCGAGTACTATAGCCAAATTGCGACCGAGGACGTGGCGGCCTACCGGCCAGACGAACTCGAGTCCCGCGTGGCTGCACACCTAGAAATCGGCTACGAACGCGAAGCGGAAAGCCCCAACGTCGCGATTACGCGAAACAACGGAATCTCGGTGGTGCACATTGTCACCGATGACATGCCGTTCTTGGTTGACTCGGTCACCGCGGCATTGGTGCGGCTTAATTCACCGATCCAGCTGGTAGTGCACCCAACGTTCGTGGTTTCCCGCAAAGCCGAGACGGGCGAGATCGTGAAGATCAGCCACGCCGGTCTGCAGCACGTGGCAAGCGGCGACACCGCGGCCCTGTCGGATCTGAGCACGCTCATTTCTGCAGGAACCGAAACTCACGTTGAATCGTGGATTTCTGTTGAGCTTGCACGCGAGCTGAGCGACGAACAGGCGGAGGAATTCGTAGATCGCCTGTACAGTGTCCTGGGCGATGTGCGCATTGCCGTCAAGGACTGGCCGTCAATGCTCGACCGCGCCAAGGACATCGCACGTACCTTGCCGCAGACCGCGCATGCAGAGCAGATTGCCGAGCTTCCCCAAGCTGCGGAATTGCTGGACTGGATGGCGGACGGACAATTCACCTTCCTTGGCTACCGAGAATATGACCTTGAATCCGTCAATGGCGAAGATGTCCTGGTAGCACGCGCCGGCAGCGGCCTGGGACTCATGCGCGAATTGGAAACGCAGGGGCCACAGCACCTGACCAAGCGCGGTCGCATTACCGCTCGCGACAAGAGCGCACTGATCATCACCAAGGCCAACGCCCGCTCAACGGTGCACCGTGGCGTGTACTTGGACTACGTCGGCGTCAAGAGCTTTGACGCTAACGGCGAGGTAAACGGCGAGCGTCGTTTCATCGGCCTGTTCTCGTCAAGCGTCTACACCTCGAGCGTCAAGACCGTACCCGTGGTCCGCGAAAAGGTCCAAGCCGTGTTGAAAAGCACCGGATTTGCCGCGAACTCCCACTCGGGCAAAGACATCACGACGATTCTGGAAACCTATCCTCGTGATGAGATGTTCCAGATTTCCGTCGACGATCTGACCCAGGCTGCCTTGGGCATCCTGCGCCTGCAGGAACGCCGGCGAACCTCCGTGTTCCTGCGCACCGACGACTACGGCCGCTTCGTGACGGCAATGGTGTTCTTGCCGCGAGATCGTTTCTCGACGGACGTGCGACTGCGCGTTGAAAAGGAACTCAAGGACAGCTTCGTCGCGGAATCCATTGAGTATGAAGCTCAGCTCGGTGCCGGCGCACTGGTGCGCTTGTTCTACCGCCTGCGCCTGCAGCGCGATGGCCAGCTTCCTGCAGTGGATCACGCCGCGCTGGAAGAGCGCATTGCCAAGGCAGTTCGCTCGTGGTCCGACGCCATCGTCGATACCGCGCGGGCAAGCCTGGAGCTAGGCGACGCCAATACCCTTTCGAACGCGTGGTCCGAAGCTTTCCCGGCCTCGTACAAAGTTCAGTTCGAGATCGAAGACGCGCTCAAAGACATCAACCTGCTCTCCAGCCTGAACGACTCTGCTGACAGCGGCCCGATCGTATCCTTCTACGACCCAACCCCGGTTGACGCAGATTCGCCAGTGTCCAAGCGCATGAAGATCTTCGTGACTCAGCCGCTGCTGCTGTCACGTATTTTGCCGGTCTTGCAGGATCTCGGTCTTCAGGTCGTCGATGAGCGTCCCTACCAGCTGAACCCGGAGGGCGTCGGACAGCGCTACATCTATGACATGGGCCTGAAATTCGACCCGGAGATCGAATTCAGCCGCATCGAAGGCAAGCTGGCTGAAGCTTACTGCGCCGTAGTACGCAATGAGGCGGAATCCGATAGCCTCAACGCCTTGGTGCTGCGTGAAGGCCTTTCCTGGCAGCAAGTAGCCATGCTTCGTGCCTACGCCCACTACCTCTTGCAGCTCGGGGTGCCGAACTCGACCGGCTTCATCGCCAACACCCTGGTCGGCAACGCCTCGGTCACGCACAGCATCGTCGAGCTGTTCCAAGCGACCTTCGATCCTGCGCTCAGCGCGGAAGCATCTGAGGCTGGCCGTGAACAGGCAAAAACGAAGATCACCGAGGCCTTGGAAGCTGTTCCAACTCTGGACGCAGATACGCTGCTTCGTCGTTTCGTGAAGGTCATCGAAGCCACAAAGCGCACCAATTACTTCACCGGCCACCAGGCTTTGGCCTTCAAGCTTGCGCCTGAGGAGATCGACTTCGCGCCGTTCCCTCGCCCCAAGCACGAGCTTTGGGTCTATTCGCCGCGTGTTGAGGGAACCCACTTCCGTTTCGGCGCCGTGGCCCGAGGCGGGCTGCGCTGGTCGGACCGTCGAGAAGATTTCCGCACCGAAGTCCTGGGCCTGGTGAAAGCCCAGATGGTCAAGAACTCCGTGATCGTTCCGACTGGTGCCAAGGGCGGCTTCTACGCCAAGCAGCTTCCGAACCCGGCACAAGATCGCGCTGCCTGGATGGAAGAAGGCAAGGGAGCCTACAAGGTCTTCATCCGCACGCTCTTGCAGCTCACGGACAACATGGTCACGGACGGAACCGGGGAGCACATTGTTCCCCCTGAAAACATCGTCCGCCGTGACGGTGATGATTCGTACCTAGTTGTTGCCGCCGATAAGGGCACCGCCAGCTTCTCCGACATCGCTAACTCGCTCTCTGCGGAAAAGGGCCATTGGCTGGGCGATGCCTTTGCCTCCGGAGGCTCCGTGGGCTACGACCACAAGGGCATGGGCATTACAGCCCGCGGTGCTTGGGAGTCCGTGAAGCGCCACTTCTTCCAGTTGGGTATCGACACCCAGCGCGATGAGTTCACCGCGGTAGGTGTCGGCGACATGTCTGGCGACGTGTTTGGCAACGGCTTGCGTCGTACTCCAACGGTCAAGCTCGTGGCTGCCTTCGATCACCGTGATATCTTCCTGGATCCGAATCCTGATGCCCAAGTCGCGTTTGACGAGCGCCAACGCCTCTATGACCTGCCCCGCTCCAGCTGGGCAGACTACAACAAGGACCTGATCTCGGCCGGCGGCGGCGTGTACTCACGCAGCTTGAAGTCGATTCCCATCAGCGCCGAGATTCGTGCCGTGCTGGGCTTGGCGGAGAACACCGTCAAGA
This sequence comes from Glutamicibacter halophytocola, assembly GCF_001302565.1. Taxonomy (NCBI): domain Bacteria; kingdom Bacillati; phylum Actinomycetota; class Actinomycetes; order Micrococcales; family Micrococcaceae; genus Glutamicibacter; species Glutamicibacter halophytocola. The sequence goes on along the minus strand of NZ_CP012750.1, from coordinate 2,342,347 downwards.
TGAGCCCCAATGAATTGCTGAAGGCAATCTTGTCGGCTCCGGTTGACCTCCTGTACAACGGCGGCATCGGGACGTACGTCAAGGCCTCCAGCGAAACCCATGGCCAGGTAGGCGACCGTGCGAACGATGCGATTCGCATCGACGGGCAGGATCTGCGCGCCAAGGTGGTTGGCGAGGGCGGTAACCTCGGCATGACCCAGCTTGGCCGTATCGAAGCTGCGCGCCGTGGCGTCCTGTTGAACACCGACGCCATCGACAACTCGGCCGGTGTGGACACCTCGGACCGCGAGGTCAACATCAAGATCTTCGTGGACCGCCAGATTGCCGCCGGCAATCTCACCGCCGATGAGCGCACTGATTTCCTGCTGTCGATGACCGACAATGTGGGAGACCTGGTTCTGAAAACCAACTTTGAGCAAAACATACTCTTGCTCAATGAAAAGCATGCCGCGTTGACGTGGGCTCCTGCCTACGAGCGTCTGATGCAATGGCTGGAAAGCGCAGCGGATCTGAACCGCGAGCTCGAATTCCTGCCAAGCACCGCAGCGCTGGAGGAACGCCGCTCCTCAGGTGGATCGATGACAACGCCGGAACTGTCGGTGCTGGCTGCCTACTCCAAGATCCAATTGGCCAATGCCCTGACAGAATCAGATTTGGCCGACGATCCGTACTTTGCTGAAACCCTGCGCCGCTACTTCCCTGAGAAGCTCGTGGAACGCTTTGGCGATCAGTTGGAGAGCCACCCGCTGCGCAAGGAAATCATCGCTACGGTGATCGCCAACGACATTGTGAACGTCGGAGGCATTACCTATGTCTTCCGCGCAATGGAAGAGACCGGCGCTAGCGAGGTCCAGATTGCCAAGGTCTTCTGCGCGTTGCGTGAGGTGTACGGCTTCGATCGACAGTTCGATGCAATCAACGCCCAGCCAGCCGGAACGAGCCTGAAGCACTGGGGACGCCAGCACCATGACATGCGCCGACTGCTGGATCGGGCCACGCGCTGGTTCATTAACCGTGTTGATGAGACCCTGCTGGTCACCGAGGCCGTAACGCGGTTCCAGAACACCGTGACCGAGCTGCGCAAGGCATTGCCATCGATCCTTCGGGGCAACGACCTGGTTCGCTTTAACGAATGGCGCGACGAAGCCCTGGGCTTCGGCATTCCGGAGTTGCGTGCCAGCATGTGGGCTACTCAGTTCGAGTCCTATGCCTTGCTCGATATTGCAGAGTATGTGCACCGTGCTTCGGTTGCCCCGGTCCAGGTCGCCGAGACGTACTTCGTGCTCTACGATCTGTTCGGCGTGGACAGCCTCTTGAACCGGATCACCATGTTGCCGCGTTCGGACCGCTGGCAGGCACTGGCTCGCGCGGCGATGCGCGATGACCTGTACACCACCATCATGGACCTGACCGGTAACATCTTGGATGCTCATGGCGACATTGCGGATCCTGCAGAGCGTGTTGCTGCGTGGGAAGAGGCAAACGCGGCTAACCTTGATCGTGCGAAGACTATGTTCGAGGAAGTAAACAGCCTCGAACGCGACGACATGGCTTCACTGTCCGTGGCACTTCGCCTGTTGCGTTCCATCGTAAGAAGGTAAACACCGCCAATGGCCCTCATCACCGAAGAATTACGTCAACGTGCCGCGCTAGCACCCGGTGATGAGGACTGGCTCCATCTCCTGGTGGGGGACTGGCAGTTGGTCTCGGACCTTGCGTTCTCAGACCTCGTGCTGTGGTTCCCCACTGGAGATGGTTCATATATCGCCTTGGCCCATGTTCGCCCTTCCACGTCCCATACGGCGTTCCATAGCGATTTCGTGGGAGAGCGAATCCGCAAGGATCTGCGCATCATGGTTGACCGGGCGTGGGAAAGCTTGCAGGTCCAGCGTTCCGCCGAGCAAGCGGGCAACGACATCATCATGGGCCTCACCACCGTCCAGGCGATCCCGCTGGTCCGTAAAAACCGCCCAGTTGCCGTGATCACCTCGCATTTCGACCCAAATCAGTCTCGCACCCCGTCCAACTTGGAATTGGTCTACCGGCAGAGCGCGGATGATCTGCTGCAAATGGGAACTCAGGGTCTATGGCCAGAGTTCTCCAGCCCAACAGGTTCCCGTCGAGGAGCTCCACGTGTGGGGGATGGATTCATCCGCTTGAACGTCGATGGTGCCGTCGAATTCGCCAGTCCCAACGCGGTTTCAGGATTCCGCCGGCTTGGAGCAGCCGATGTGCTCCAAGGCCAGCCCTTGGCGGACCTCACCATGGCCCTGGTTAGCGACCGGCGTGTGGTTGATGAGACGCTTCCCCTGGTGCTTCAGGGCAAAATGCCGTGGCGTACCGAAGTGGAACACCGCGGTGTGACCTTGTCGCTGCGAGCGATCCCCTTGCGCAACAAATCCAAACGCTGGGGTGCCTTGGTGCTCTGCCGCGATGTGACCGAACTTCGTCGGCGAGAAAAAGAACTCGTCACCAAGGATGCCACGATTCGAGAGATCCACCATCGGGTCAAGAACAACTTGCAGACTGTCGCGGCATTGCTGCGCATGCAGTCGCGCCGTATGAAGTCTGAAGATGGCAAGCAGGGCCTTGAACAGGCGATGCGCCGCGTCTCGACCATCGCCTCGGTCCACGATTTCCTGTCCAAGGGATTGAACGAGACAGTGAAGTTTGACGACCTGATGGATCGCCAGTTCCGGCTCATCGTGGAAATCGCTTCGCCTGAACAGCGGGTGTCAACACGACGCGAAGGCGAATTCGGCATGCTCGATGCCGATTTGGCTACGCCATTGTCGCTGGTTATTAATGAGCTGGTGACCAACGCCGTTGAGCATGGGCTGGCGCAACGTGACGGTGAGGTATCGTTGCTGGCCGAACGCTATCTCGGTGCGGATCGGACTGATTGGTTGCGAGTGGTCATCGAAGATGATGGGCACGGCTTGCCTGCGGAGCCTCGCCGCGAAGGGCTGGGCCTGCAGATTGTCCGTACGCTCGTCACGAGCGAGCTCTCTGGTGAAATTCGTTGGGACGCGGGGGAGAGCGGTGGCACCAGGGTTGTCATCGATATGCCATTGGACCTTGAACGCCGAAACTCCTGACTTTTTCACAGCGGACTTAAAAAGAATGATGGCGGGGCCAGCACCTAGGTGCTGGCCCCGCCATCATCGCGTTGTCTTAGCGGAAGTTCTTCACGTGTGCCTTGATGCTGGCAACATATCGCTTGGTATCTTCGTACATGCCGTTCTTGTTGACGCCAGCGAGACCCTGGTAGTACGCCGCAATGGCGGTATCCAAGTCATCGGTGTTGTCCAAGTTGTAGGCAATAACAGCGACACCAGCGGTGACATTGTCCCGAGGGTTCAAGACGTTGAGGTCCTGGCCGATTCGGGAAGCAATCCAGTCGCTTGTGCTAGGAAGTACCTGCATGACGCCCACAGCGTTGGCAGGTGATACTGCACGCATGTTGAATCCGGATTCCTGGTACGCGTGTGCCATGGCCAAAGCAGGGTCTACACCCATGCTCCGCGCCGTGGAGCGGATAAGCGCCTGCATTTCGGAGCGGCTTGGGACATTAATCGAGTCCAGGTAATCCTTGTTCGCGTTGGCATCGCGAACAACATGATCAGCGTAGGTGCGGCCTTCGAAGGTGTTACCGATTTTGTCCTTCTTGGTCTCACCAGTCGGAGCTACCGAGGAACCTGAAACCTTGAGCTTGGCACCAATCTTCAAAGGCGTGCTAGCGCTGAATTCAGGGTTCAGATCCAACAGGGACTTCAAGGACATGCCGTGCTTTACTGCAATGCCACCGAGCGTATCGCCTGACTTGACGGTATAAGTCGAGGTCGTAGCCTTGGGCTTGCTTGGGGCCTGCGGCTTCGACGTCGAAGATCCGCCCGACACCTTGATCTTGTCTCCAGGATAAATGCGCTTGCTCGAGGAGATGTTGTTGATCTTGAGCAACTCCGAGAGGCCCATTTGGTGCTTGGCCGCAATCCCACTGAGCGTATCGCCTGACTTGACGGTGTAGCTGGAAGTGTTCGATGAGGACTTCTTGTCAGAAGCATTGGACTCGTTCTTCGAAGCTGACCCGTTGATCTTGAGCTTGTCACCAGGGTAAATGACCTTGCTTGCCGAGATGTTGTTCTTGCTCAGCAAGGAGGACAGGCTCATATTGTGCTTGACCGCGATGCTACCTAGCGTGTCGCCTGACTTGACTGTGTAAGTCGCGGACCCCGACGAGGAGCCCTTGCTCTTGGTATGTGAGCTTGGCGACTTGGTATCTGAGCTGGAGCCGTTGACCTTGAGCTTGTTGCCAGGGTAGATGACCTTGCTTGCCGAGATGTCGTTCTTGCTCAGCAGCGAAGACAAGCTCATATTGTGCTTGCTGGCAATTGCACTGAGCGTATCGCCGTTCTTCACCGTATAGGTCGTCGTTCCTGAGGAGCCGCCCTTGGTCGACTTGGAGCTCGACGAATTGCCGGAGATCTTGAGGGTCTTGCCCGCAATGATCACGTCGCTCTTGAGCCCGTTGAGCTTCTTCAGCTCGGAGACAGAAGTGTGGTACTCGACAGCGATGCTCGACAAAGTAGCGCCAGCAGGAATCTTGATTTCCTTGACATCGCGCTTGGCGGGCAAACCGAGGGTTGAGACCCGCGACGCGATCAAATGAGCTTTGATCTGGTCTTCGGCGACCTTGATTGATTCTGGGGTGACCGCCTTAGCCAGGCTGCCTGAGGTCTTGGGGAGGGATACGGGGGCTGCCTGCGCGGCAGGTGCCAACGCGAGGCTACCAATGACCGCGGCTGGGATGGCCGCGCCTGCTACTACGCCTAACGCATGCTTCGAGACATGTTTGGATTCGTGGGGCATGGAGTCGATCCTCATATATACGGTGAAAATAACGGGCATTGCGTCACAGGTAACACCAGAGGCTTACGTTCCTAATGTTGTCTGTGATGCAATTGTTATCAAAGTGATACAAGGAAATTTACACTACTCATGTGGCGCATGGAAACTGCTGAGGCGAGTTTTCCCAAAGTTTCTGCGGAGTTTCCGAATTTGTGGGAACCTTGATGGGTGAAGGAAATCGTAGAATTAGTCGGCCAGTGGCTGACCCTGCCAGATGTGGCAGAAGAATTAGATGTAGACATTCGCCGCGTGCACCGCTTGCTGGACGAGCGTGCAATTATCTCGGTGCGAATCGGTGAACGGAACATCCGTTCCATCCCAGCTGATTTTCTCCAAGATGGCTCGGTGGTAGAGAGCCTGAAGGGAACTCTTTCGGTTCTATTGGACGCTGGTTATTCTGACGAAGAGTCAATTTCGTGGCTGTTCACGGACGATGACTCGCTGCCGGGTACGCCGATGAATGCCCTGCGTTCCGGACGTAAAACTGAAATTAGAAGGAGGGCGCAGGCGCTGGCCTGGTAGCTCTTTTCTTTGCGGAGTTTTGCTTGAAAAACAACGAACGGGTCTCAACCTGGCCCCGAGTGATCGGGGGGGGGTGAGACCCGTTGTTATATGCCGGTGATTATTGCATCTATTTTGTGCGCTTGGTGACGGCGTCGCTTAGTTGTTGGAGCCCGGCACGAGCCTGCGAGTCGATTGGCAATTTTTCGAGTGCTTGACGCGATTGTTCCGTTAGTTCGCTGATGCTGTCCTCTGTTGCTTCGAGAGCGCCGCTATCGCGGAGTATGCTGCTGAGCTGTTCTACTTCCTGTACGGACATATCTGCAGCACCGAGGCGCGACTGAATGAAGCTGCGCTCTTCCAAGGTTGAAAGCAGCAGGGCATGGGCGATGAGCTCTGTTCGCTTACCTTCCAATAGGTCTCCACCGGTTGGCTTGCCGGTAACGTCTGCGTCGCCAAATACCCCTAGGACATCGTCGCGAAGCTGGAAGGCTTCACCGAGGGGCAAAGCGAAGGCTGAATAGCTGTTCATGAGCTCGGCGTCAGCTCCGGCTAATGCGCCTCCTAGCAAAAGCGGATTTTCCGTGGAGTACTTCGCTGACTTGAACCTTACGATGGTGCGCGCGCGCTTCACCGCTTCACGAGGATCATAGGCTGGGCCGGCTGATTCCTCGAGAACGTCCAGATATTGACCGGCCATTACTTGAGTTCGCATCTGGTTGAAGATGACGCGAGCCTCTTTAGGAAGATGGTCGATTTCGGAGAATGCTTCTTCACTCAACGACAGGCAAAGGTCCCCGGTCAGAATGGCGCTCGCACTGCCGTACGCCGCGGCGCTTCCCGCTAATCCCAATTTTTGATGTTGCGCCTCGAAGCGCTTGTGCACGCTAGGTTGTCCGCGGCGCGTATCCGAATTGTCGATGATGTCATCGTGTATCAGCGCGGCCGCCTGGAACAGTTCCAATGCAACACCGAGGCGGACAATGTCGGTTGAATCTTTGTTCCCGCCGGCTCCTAGGTATCCCCAGAAAGCAAAGAGCGGACGCAAACGCTTTCCGCCCTTGGTGAGCGAGCTGATGGCGTTGACGATTTCGACTGCACTGGAAGTAATCCGGCTAACTTCAACACCTTTCGTGGCCAAGAATTCTTCTAGCAACCGTGCAACTTCAACGGTGTACGTTTGGCTCAAGTCCAAGGCTTTGGCCTCGACGGATGGCAAAGAATCAGGCAGCGACATGCAAAATCATTTCTTCGGGTAAGTGCGACTGGTTAGACACAACTCTACCGGTGATTGTTTGGGATCGCGCTTCGCAGGTCCTCAAATGCAACCAGAGTGTAATCCGAACATATATTCGAGTATGGTGGAGTTGTTCGTTGTATTAGGGACGGGGAGGCCTAGATGGTGCATCGCGCGGTATTGCATGTCGATATGGACGCCTTTTTCGTTTCCGTGGAACTGCGCAATCGTCCCGAATTGGTCGGCAAGCCAGTCATCGTCGGATTCCCCGAAGGGCGGAGCGTTGTGCTCTCAGCCTCGTACGACTGCCGTGCCAGAGGGATCCATTCTGCGATGCCAATGAGCCAGGCTATTCCGCTTATGCCAGAGGCGACAATAATTGAACCGAGCCACCACTTGTACGCTCAGGCTTCTGGGGAAATCATGGCCTACTTCCGCACGCTGACGCCCTTGGTTGAGCAAGTCAGCGTTGATGAAGCATTTTTGGATGTCACTGGAAGCATGCGCATGCTTGGCGGCCCTATGGAAATAGGCCGGACTATTCGAGAGCACATACGGAAAAACATGGGTTTGCCAGCGAGCGTGGGCATTGCCAAGAACAAATTCATCGCAAAGCTTGCATCCACTTATGCCAAGCCTGATGGCATGGCCGTAATCGCACCGGATCGCACGGAGGAGTTTCTCGAAGATCTTCCGGTGTCCAAAATGTGGGGTGTAGGAAAGCGCACCGGGCAGCAATTGCACGCACTGGGTATCGAGACCGTCGGGCAGCTGTCACGCGAGCCCGAAGAGCGATTGATTGTCCGGATGGGGGAGCATGGTCGATCCTTGCATCGACTTGCCAATGGGATTGATGAACGTCCAGTGGAGGTAACCCGTGACGAAAAGAGCATCTCAGCCGAACACACGTTTGCTGTTGATGTCTCTGAAGTGCGGGTGCTGGAAGATGAACTGCTGCGCCTGAGTCACCGTGTGGCCAAGCGCTTGAGGGATCATGGCAAGTCGGCTGGTGGCGTCGGGCTGAAAATTAAATATCGTGATTTCACTGGTCTGACGCGTTCAAGGGCGCTCGGAGCGGCGACGGACTCCTCGGCAACCGTGGGCGAGGCAGGCATGCTGCTCTTGAAAAAGTTGTTGCCGCTAACCCAGCCCGTGCGATTGATTGGTATTCGCGCTGAGCGGCTTGAGGATTCTGCCGCTGGACTGCAGCTGAGCCTTGATCCAAAGGATGAGAAGGTGAGGGATGCTGAACGGGTGGCTGACCTCATCGGACAGAAGTTCCCGCAATCGTTGGTGACTCCGGCACGTTTTTTGCGACCGAGGGAATAAAGGTATTCTGTGAGCCAGGTGAGTATATGAGACCAGTGGTGAAGATCAACTGGCAGGCTGGCCGTAAAAGAGACTATCCTAGTAGTAAGGCTCATAAGAATCGGGGAACTTTTTCCCTTGACTCGGCGTTGAACCTAAGGACGGTAAACGACCGTCGAGTTTGCCTTTGGAAGGAGAAGACGATGCCGCTATCGGAACACGAGCAGCGTTTGTTGGAGCAGCTTGAAAAGCAGTTGCATGAAGACCGTCGCTTCGCCTCTAGTATGAAGGGGCCTGCAAACGTAGGGCGCCTTTCTACGCGAAACATTGCGCTGGGCATTCTTCTGGTCATCATTGGCCTGGCCGGTCTGATTTTTGGTATCTCGCAGCACATCATCATCCTCGGGGTTGCTGGTTTCGCTGTCATGTTTGGCGGCGTGCTGTTGGCGCTGACCAAATCAGCCACAGGAAAAGTCGGTCGCGCAGCCGGTAATGGCGCGAAGTCTGCTGCGAAGAGCAATTCACAGTTCATGTCTAGCCTTGAAGAACGATGGAATCAGCGCAAACGGGATCAGTCCGACAGCTGATACGCGTACATTTAGACATTGAGGTGTAGCCCAAGGGTTACACCTCTTTTTTGCTTTAAAGCCTGTCTTTGATTAGAATCTCCAGTCGCATTGGCCACCTAACCCGCTTCTGACAGCCGACGGCATTGAAGCAGGCGCGGGATGGCTTCGCAGTGCCCCTGGGGCAGCGAGTCTCGCCGGGGGCGGTCACGGTTCGCGACACGCCTCAATCCGGGAATTCGGATTCTCTGGAGATTCCAAGATTCAGTTTTCAGCGGCGTTGCGAACCGTGCCCCACTTTCCTCCCCAAGGTCCTCCACTTCCCACCACGGGCCGTAGATTTGCCTAGATTCCGCAGGTTCCGCAGGAAAAATCCATGAAGCGAAGCTCGTATCCGAGTGTGATCTCCATTTTCGCTCCACCGGGAGTTGGCGCAAGAAACCGCTAAATTTAGCCAATTTTTAACTCCAGACTCTCGCGAAACCAGCAAAATCGCATTGACAGTGGGGGGTTGTGGAGTAAAGTGGAGGCAAGTAGAGAAGAGTGGGGGTTCCGGCCACTTCGCGGAAAGGCGGTGTGCATGTTCCTGGGAACGTACACGCCGAAACTTGACGAGAAGGGTCGACTGATTCTTCCTGCTAAATATCGTGATGAGTTGTCCTATGGGCTGGTGCTTACTCGTGGTCAGGAACGTTGTATTTACGTTTTTAGCCAGCGGGAGTTCGAGAAGCAGCACGAACAACTAGCGCAGGCATCTTTGACCTCACGACGAGCACGCGACTACGCACGTGTGTTCCTCTCTGGGGCCTCTGATGAAGTTCCGGACAAGCAGGGACGCGTCACGATTCCGCAAGTGCTTCGCACTTACGGCGGCCTTGACCGTGAAGTGACAGTTATTGGTGCGGGCAACCGCATTGAAATCTGGGACACGCAGGCTTGGCAGCAGTATTTGGACGAACAGGAAGATGTTTTCTCCGATACTGATGAGGACTGAGGCCGCCAGGCCAAGGTTCAATCCAGCAACAGATGATGTTGGGATGAGATCTCCAGCCACCTAGCGGGGCAAATCATCTGGCTTCACTTCCCCGGAGCCAGAGGGTGGACCACCACTTGGTTGGAGGGGGATCTGATCTCAACAACAGATCGAACAGCGAAAGGGGGCGCAGTGCCAAATCAGGATTCCCAGCGACCAGCATCCGAACGCCATGTTCCAGTACTTCTGGACCGTTGCGTCAATCTCCTCGCACCAGGTATTCAGCGTGCAAATGCTGAAGGCCGTAGGGCAATCGTTGTGGACTGCACCCTTGGAATGGGCGGACACTCGGAAGCAATTCTGAAACGATTCGACAACCTCCACCTCATCGGTCTCGACCGTGACGAGCAAGCTCACGAGCTGGCCGGCGCCCGGCTGAAGCCATTTGAGGATCGCATTGATCTCGTCCACGCCGTATATGACGAAATTGCCGACGTCGTCGAGGACCTGGGTTTTCCCGGTGTCGACGGGGTGCTTTTTGACCTCGGCGTTTCATCGCTCCAGCTTGATGAGCGCGAACGTGGTTTCGCCTACTCCTATGACGCTCCGCTGGATATGCGCATGGACACCTCGGTAGGGCCAACCGCCGAGGATCTGGTTAATGACTTGGAGCGCGACGAGTTGCTGCGAATCATTCGCCAGTGGGGTGAAGAGAAATTCGCGGGACGGATCTCAACAGCCATCGTTGAAGCACGCGCAAAATCGCGGATTACGACGACGGCGGAACTTGTCGAGATTATTCGGAATGTGGTTCCTGCCGCCGCCGCCAGAAATGGCGGACATCCAGCCAAGCGGACCTTCCAGGCCCTGCGCATCGCAGTCAATGAGGAACTCGACGTGCTGGAGCGCGCAATTCCTGCGGCGATGGGCGCTCTGAATGTCGGTGGCCGAGTCGTCGTGATGAGCTACCACTCCCTGGAAGACAAGATCACCAAGAGGCACTTTGTGCAGGGTGCAACCTCTTCTGCTCCTCCAGGATTCCCGGTGGAGCTGGAAGAACATAAGGCCGAATACAAGGTCCTGACCAAGGGCACCGAAAAGCCAAGCGACCAGGAAATTGCGGAAAATTCCCGTGCAGCCTCAGCTCGTTTGCGAGCTGTGGAGCGAGTGTTGAAGAGGAGCTAGGATGAGCCAACGAGCCCCGCGTCGCGTGCAGAAAATTGCAGCCGTGAACAACCAGCCAGTTGTCGAAGGCAGCGCTGCACGAGCCTTGCGCCCAGAGCCCGTGCTTGCCAGCCAATTGCCTAAAGGCGAGTCTCGTCAGCGAGTGACCCTTTCCTTGGTGCCTCGGATCAAGGAATCGAACCGTCGCTCCATGGTTACGATGTCCGCGATCCTCGTACTGCTGGCCTTCAGCGTCATTGTCACCCTGGTGCTGCTCAACACCTCCGTTGCCCAGCGACAGTACGACATAGTTTCGCTGCGCAACCAGGAGCGCGCACTGTCCCAAGAGAACCAGGCCCTGCTCAAGGAAGCCCAGTCACTGGCTGCACCGCAGGCTTTGGCGGCAAAGGCCAAGGACCTTGGACTGGTCTCGCCAGGGGCTCCCGGTCTGATCAGCCTCTCCGAAGGCAAGGTAACCCAGGAAGCCGAAGATGCCGTCAAGGCCAAAGGCAATAAGCAGGAATATGGAACCCTGCCATTGCCTGGTGCCAGTGTCAGCGAAGGCGAGGGGACCCAGGCGGACGCTGAATCCAAAAAATCTTCAACGCCAAAGACCACTGTGGGCAAGACCTCAACTGAAGCAGAGAAGAAGACCGAGTCTGCACAAGACTCCAAGGAAGCCGAAGTGAAGGCCGAAAAGCGCGATCGGGAGGTCGCTGAGGATGGTCGCCCGGTCTTCCAGGATGCCGAACTCAATGGCGGCACGATCCCGGCCCCAAGCATCAAATCCCCAGCAAATTAGCGAGATCTTTCTAAGCTGGAACTGAGCTAGCTGATACTGCTGGAAACCACGCTGAGGGAAAGTTAGGTTCATTGTGAGTTCGACGGCAATCGATACTGCGAAAAAGCGGATGCGCTTCGTACTGATCCTCTCGGTGACCCTGCTGGTAATCATTCTCGCCCGGCTCGTCTGGGTCCAGGGAATCAACGCCGCCACGGTTGCCAACGCGGCCCAGCAGAACCGCGAACGCGAAGAGGTCATTGCGCCCATGCGCGGTTCCATCGAAGACCGCAATGGAACCACCCTCGCCGTTTCCGTCGACCGCTACGACCTCGTCATCGATCAGCGCGAACAGAATGAGGATATTCGCCGCGCCAAACGCGACGGCTCCAACGGCCACGAACGCATCAGCTGGGACCAGGCCATCCAGGAATTGGCCAAGGCGCTCGATCAGGATCCCGAGGAACTGGCCAAGAAGGTTCGCCCGCAAGGGGACGCCAAGCCCAAGGGGTACGTGGTGCTCGCCAAGAGCGTCACCCCGGAAGTTCGCAACGAAGTCCGTGAAATCGGAATCCCTCGCCTCTCATCGCTGTTGCGCAGCGAACGCCAGTACCCGCAGGGCGTTATCGCCGGCCCGCTGCTCGGCTTTGTGCGCAACTCGGAGGACCAGACATCCGTGGTCGGTGCCGAGGGGCTCGAACTGAGCCAAGAAGACCACCTCGCCGGCACCGCGGGCAGCCGCAAATACGAAATCAGCGCCGACGGTGTGCGCATTCCGGTCACCGAGGTTGAAGAAACTCCAGCGGTCAATGGACAAGACGTCATCCTGACCATCGACTCGGACATCAACTACGTCGCCCAGCGCGCAGCTGAAAAGAAGCAGGCGCAGTTCAACGCCGAGTGGGTGTCAGTGATCGCCATGGAGGTCAAGACGGGCAAGATCCTGGCCATTGGCGATTCTGCAGAGCTGGATCCCAACGACCCCGGTGCCACCGCTCCGGAGTTCCGGCGCTCAACGTCGATCACCCGTGCCTTCGAACCAGGCTCGACCGGCAAGGCACCGATCTTCGCCGCTGCCCTCGACCAAGGGGTAATCAAGCCCACCGACGAATTCACCGTCCCGAACAAAAAGACCTTTACCAAGGAAACAATCAACGACTCCTTGGAACACGCCACCTATGACATGACCGCCGCGGGCATCTTCGCCCGCTCGTACAACACCGGTACCGTGATGGTCGGCAACAAGATGAGCAAGCAGACCCGCTATGACTACATGAGGGCCTTCGGCCTTGGCACTCCAATCCAGGTTGGACTGAACGGTGCCAGCGCTGGCCAGCTTGCGGCTCCAGAAAATTGGGATCGCCGACAGCAGTACACCACCATGTTCGGCCAGGGCTACTCGCAAACCGTGCTGCACACGGCATCGATCTTCCAGACCCTGGCTAATGGCGGCGTCCGCTTGTCGCCGAGCCTGATCGAAGGCTACCGGAACGATGATGGCTCGGTCACGAAGATTCCAGACCCCGAAGAGAAGCGCGTCGTCAAGGAATCCACCTCCAAGGAAATGCTGAAGATCATGGAATCCGTGGTCGACTTCGGAACCGGCTACAAGGAAGCGATTCCCGGCTACCGCGTGGGAGGCAAGACCGGTACCGGCCAGGCCGCCAGTGCCAAGGGCTACGACGGCTATACTTATTCATTTGCAGGTGTTGCCCCGCTGGAAGATCCGCAGTTCGTTGTTGTTGCGACCATGTACCGCCCCAAGGGCAACTGGAAGGACTTCTCGGTAGCGGACACGTTTACCGACGTGATGAGCCATGCGCTCAACACATTCAATGTGCCACCGAGCACGACTAAGTCAGAGGCGTACGACGTCTTTGTAGGCAAGGAACAAAAGAAATCTTGGTAGTCCAGAATCCCGGTACTCCGCGCGAGTTGGAACGGTACCTTCGTCCAGAGAATATGGCCGGCGTGGGCTTTGACCAGGTGTGCGGCGCTGCCGGCGCCGTGCGGACCGGAGCGCAATTCAACGCCGCTCCGCAGATTCTCGGTGTCAGCCTGAACCCGCAGATCGTCCAGCCAGGCGACGTCTTCCTGGGCATCTCGGGGGCTAAGCGCCACGGTGCCGAATTCGTTGACACTGCCATTTCCAACGGTGCCCGCGCCATCATCACCGATACCGCTGGCTTGGACTTCCTGCCAGAAGAACTATCGATTCCTGTGGCTGTTGTCGCCGATGTGCGCAAGGCCGCCGCCCAGGTTGCCCAGGCGGTCTACGGCACCGATCAGCGCAGCCCTCAGCTATTTGCGGTGACCGGCACCAACGGCAAGACCACCACGACGTTCATGATTCGCGCGATCCTCGAGGCCCTCGGTGAAGAAACCGGCCTGATTGGAACCATCGAGATGTCCGCCCGCGGACAGATCATCCCGAGCGTGCTGACCACCCCGGAATCCACGCAGCTCCATGGCGTCTTGGCTCGTATGGCACAACAAGACGTGAGTTCTGTGGCGATGGAGGTTTCCAGCCACTCGCTGAGCTACGGACGCGTCGATGCATTGAATTTTGCCGTCGCCGGCTATACCAACCTGACCCAGGATCATCTGGACCTGCACGGGACGATGGAAGACTACTTCCAGACCAAGGCCCAGCTGTTCACCCCCGAACACAGCGCCTCGGCGGTCGTCATGGTTGATGACCCCTATGGCGCTCGCCTCGCCGAGCATGCGCAGATCCCCACCCAGTCGCTGAGCCTGGACGAGAATAACGAATTAGCCGACTGGCGTGTCACCGACTTGGCGCACTCCGGGCTCGGACATAGCTTCACGCTGCGCAACCGTGACGGACGACTGCTGCGCACGCGCACCGCACTGCCCGGCATGTTCAACGTCGCCAACGCCGCTTTGGCCACCGTCATGGTGCTGGCCAGCGGGGCAGAGCTTGATGCACTTCAGAAGGCCCTTGACGCCAAGGACCCGCTGTCGGTAGCAGTACCGGGACGCATGCAGGTGGTTGCCGAATCCCCAGTGGCCGTAGTCGACTTCGCGCATAACTCCGACGCACTGGCCAAGGCCCTGGATTCCATCCGTCCGGGCGCCAACGGGCGCAGGATCGTGGTCTTCGGTGCCACCGGTGAGCGGGACAAGACCAAGCGCCCGGATATGGGAGCGGTGGCCGCACGCCACGCAGACATCGTAATTGTCACCGATGACGACCCGCATGGCGAAGCGCCGGAGCCGATCCGCGAGCAACTAGCTGCCGGTGCGCAAGGCGCCATTGACACCGAACGGGCAGAAACCCAGCTTTTCAACATCGCGCCACGCGCTAAAGCCGTGGAATTCGCTGTGAGTTTAGCGCAGGCCAATGACGCGATCCTGGTCGCTGGTCGCGGACACGAAGTCAGCCAAGACGTCGCGGGAATCGATGTAGAACTCGATGACCGGGTTGAACTGGCAAATGCCCTGAAACTTCATGGATTTGTGACCAATTCCTAGTCGGCACAAGACCACGATCACCACCGCTCAAGTGTAAAGTCCTTAATGCCATGATTGAACTGTCTTTAACCGACCTTTTGAAGATCACCGGGGGAGAAGCGACTGCTTCAGCCGCTTCCGACACGGTGGTTACTTCTGTGACCACGGATTCACGCGAAGTCACCGCTGGTTGCTTATTTGTTGCCAAGCCCGGGGAATTTTCCGACGGGCACGCTTTCATTGATAAAGCTCTGGCCTCCGGCGCCGTATTGGCATTGGCCGAGCGCCAGACCTACGACGATGCCCGCGCGGTGCACCCCTCGATCATCGTCGACGACGCTGTTGAAGCCATGGGCAAGATTGCCGCTCACATCGTCGAATACCTTAAAGCCAAAAACGATGCCAAGGTCATCGGGATAACCGGTTCAGCCGGCAAGACCACGACCAAGGACCTGCTGGCCGGAATTCTGTCCCGGGTAGCCCCGACCGTTTCACCGATCGGCTCCTACAACGGCGAAGTTGGCGTGCCGCTGACCGTCTTTAGCGCGACCGAAGATACCAAGTTTTTTGTCATCGAAATGGGCGCTACCGGGGTAGGCCACCTGACCTACCTGACCGATATGGTGCATCCGCACGTTGGCGTGGTGCTCTGTGTTGGCACCGCGCACGCGGGAGAATTTGGCGGGGTAGAGAATATCGAGAAGGCCAAGGGCGAACTTGTAGAAGCCCTGGACGCCGACGGCATTGCCATCCTGAATGCAGAGGATCCCCGCGTTGCCCGCATGGAATCGCGGGCCCGGGCGCAGGTGCGATTCTTCGGCACCAGCGAGCAAAAGCCCGAACGCGCAGGGGTCTGGGCCGCCGACGTGGTCGTCAACGGCTCCGGCCAGCCGCAGCTGACCTTGCAGTTCCCCGACGGCTACAGCCAGCGGATTACTTCCGGTTTGCTGGGCCGCCACCATGTGGGCAATATCCTGGCTGCCGCCAATGCCGCCTATGCGCTGGATATCAGCCCGCAGATCATCGCCGAAAGCCTGGAGGGCCAAAGAGCCAACAGCCGATGGCGCATGGAACGCAGCGAGCGTGCCGACGGCGTGAGCATCATCAACGATGCCTACAACGCCAATCCGGAATCCATGCGTGCGGCCCTGGTGACACTGGCCGAGCTGGGCCTGGGCGAGGACGGTGCACCTGGCCGCCGCACCTGGGCTGTCCTGGGCGAGATGCTGGAGCTTGGCGACAAGAGCATCCACGAACATGATTTGCTCGGACGCATGGCAGTTCGAATGAACATCAAGAAACTTGTTGTGGTTGGCCGGGGAGCGAAGCCAGCATATAACTCTGCAGTGCTTGAAGGCAGCTGGGGTGACGAAGCCTTCTACGTGGAGAGCGTGGACGAGGCTCGTGACCTGCTGCAAAAGGAACTCCAGCCAGGCGATATCGCCTTGTTCAAGTCCTCTAATGGGGCCGGTCTGCGCTTCCTCGGCGACGACATCGCAGCGTTCGTGAAGGAAGGCGAAGACGCGTGATCGCATTGATCCTGGGCGCAGGTATTGCCCTTGTACTAACCATGGTGGCCATGCCGCTGTACATCCGGCTTCTGACCAAAAAGCAGTATGGCCAGGTGGTTCGCGATGATGGGCCGAACTCCCACGCCGTCAAGTCCGGTACCCCCACCATGGGTGGTGTCGTCTTTGTCCTGGCCGTCTTCGTTGCCTACTTCGCCACCCATGGCATCCTGGCCTTGATGGGACGTTCCTCCTCCGGGATTACGGCCACTGGCCTTCTCGTCCTCCTGCTCTTCGGCGGCATGGGCCTGGTTGGCTTCCTCGATGACTTCATCAAGATCTTCAAGAAGCGCTCGCTGGGCCTTCGCGCCTGGCAGAAGATCGTGCTGCAGGCTGTCATCGGCATCAGCTTCGCCGTGCTGGCCCTTCAGTTCCCGAACGAGCAGGGCCTGACCCCAGGTTCTACCGCGATTTCCTTCCTGCGCGACAGCAATATCGATTTGGCCTTCGCCGGCCCGATGCTGGGATTGATCCTGTTTGTCATCTGGGCGAACTTCATCGTTACCGGCACCACCAATGCCGTCAACCTCACCGACGGACTCGATGGCCTGGCCACCGGTGCCTCGATCATGGTCTTCGGCGCCTACACCCTGATGGGCATCTGGCAGCAGAACCAGGCCTGCTCCAATATGAACTCGCTGGATGTTTGCTACTCGGTGCGCGATCCCCAGGACCTCGCCCTGCTGGGCGCCACCCTTTCGGGAGCGCTCATTGCCTTCCTCTGGTTCAATGCCAAGCCGGCAAAGATCTTCATGGGCGATACCGGTTCGCTGGCCATCGGCGGTGCTGTCGCCGCCTTCGCGATCCTCTCGCGCACCCAGCTGCTGCTGGTGGTGATCGCCGGCCTGTTCGTGATCATCTCGCTGTCGGTGATCATCCAGGTGGGCTACTTCAAGCTCTCCGGTGGCAAGCGCGTGTTCAAGATGGCGCCGCTGCAACACCACTTCGAGCTCTCAGGCTGGTCCGAGGAAAATGTCGTTATCCGCTTCTGGATCCTGGCCGGCCTCTTTGTCGCCGCCGGACTGGGACTCTTCTACTCTGAATGGGTTGTCGCACTGTGAGCGCAGATGCCAAGAAAATGCTGGATTCGCTAACCAGCTGGGATGCCGACTGGAAAGGGCTGCGGGTCGTCGTTGCGGGCCTCGGGCTCTCCGGATTCTCCGCGGCCGACACGCTGATCGAGCTGGGCGCGATCGTCACCGTCATTGACGGCAAAGACGACCAGCTGAACCAGCAGCGGGCAGAAACCCTGAAGATCGTCGGCGCACACGATGTGCTGCTTGGCGCCCACAATGTCCAGAGCCTGCCCCTGGTGGATGGCCAGCCGGCACAGCTGGTGATGGTGTCGCCAGGCTGGAACCCGCGCCACCCGGCTATCGCCGAGGCCGATGAAGCCGGGATCGAGATCTGGAGCGATATCGAGTTGGCATGGCGCGTGCAGAATCGTGCCGGGCACTCGGCTCCGAAGTGGCTGGCGATCACCGGTACCAATGGCAAAACCACCACCGTGGGCATGACCGAGTCGATTCTGCAGGCTGCAGGCCTCAAGGCCATCGCCGTGGGAAACGTCGGCACCCCGATCTTGGACGCGGTCCGCGAACCGGTGGACTACGATGTTTTCGCGGTGGAGCTCTCCAGCTTCCAGCTGCACTATACCCACAGCATTTCCCCGCTGGCCTCCGTGGTGCTGAACATCGCCGAGGACCATGTGGATTGGCATGGCGGATTCGAGAACTACAAGGCAGCCAAGGCCAAGATCTACGAGCGCACCCAGGTCGCTGCGATCTTCAACGCCGAAGAAGAAGCCACCATCCGCATGGTTGAAAATGCCGACGTGATCGATGGCTGCCGAGCCATTGGCTTCACCACCGATTCGCCGGCGGTGTCCATGATCGGCGTTGTCGAAAACCTCCTGGTGGATCGCGCCTATATCGAGGACCGCAGGACCAATGCGGTTGAACTGATTCCGCTGGACCAGATCGGCGAGATTGTCCCGCGGCACACTGCCGCCAACGCCGCTGCCGCAGCCGCCCTGACCCGCGCCTATGGTGTGGAACCCGAGGCAATCGCCCAGGGACTGAGCGGATTCGATGCCGGGGATCACCGCATCCAGGCAGTCGCGCGCAAGAACGACATTCTGTGGATCAACGATTCCAAGGCCACCAACCCCCATGCAGCCGATGCCTCGCTGGCAGCATTTACGCGCGTCGTATGGATCGCTGGCGGCCTGTCCAAGGGCGTGGAATACGACGAGCTGATCGCCAAGCACGCCCACCGGCTGGCGAAGGTGCTGCTGATCGGCACCGATACCGCAGGCCTGGTTGAGGCACTGGTTGCCAAGGCGCCCCAGGTGGAAGTCATCAACATCACCGCCCAGGCGCTAGCCGCTGATGGGATCGCGCCATCCGGTACGCAGGTGATGACCCGGGCTGTCCACAAGGCAGCCGAGGTGGCCCAGCCAGGAGACACCGTCCTGATGGCGCCGGCGGCAGCTTCCATGGATCAATTCAGCTCCTATGCCCAGCGTGGCAACGCATTTATCAGCGCCGTCAGTGATCTGATGGATAGAGCTGGCGAAGGCAACTAGGCAACCGTTTACCGAACAGATGACACCGAGGCAGGAGGCACCGATGGCGATGAAGCAGCAACGACCGTCCACGGGCGCCAAGCAGAAAACGCCCTGGTTCGCCAAGCTGATCGGCGGCGTCGAAAACGCCAGCGGTCGCATGGCTTCGATGGACTACTGGCTAGTCGTTGTGGTCTCCATCGTGCTCGCGATTTTCGGCGTGCTGATGGTGCAGTCCTCCGCATCGGTTGAGGCAATTGCCAAAGGCAAGGACGGATTCACTGTCGCCTTGTCGCAAGCGATGTTTGCCGGCATCGGAATAATTTGCATGCTCGGGATGCAGTTCATAAAACCCGAGAATCTGAAGAAGCTCGCGTGGTTATCGGTAATCGCGGCATTCCTCCTGCTGTTCCTCGTTGCCTTTACGCCCCTTGGGCATACCGTCCTCGGCAACCGAAACTGGATCAAGATCGGCCCCGTCGGCCTGCAGCCCAGTGAGTTCGCCAAGCTTGCCCTGGCAGTTTTTGCAGCATTCATGCTTGAACGGAAACAGCACATGCTGCATGACATCAAGCACCTGGTGGTTCCGGTGGTGGCACCGGCAGGCATTGCCATCGTTGGCCTCGTGGTTGTCGGCAAGGACGTTGGCACCGCGCTGGTGCTGCTGATGATCATTGCGTCGGCGATGTTCCTCGGTGGCATCAAGATGAAGTGGCTCGCGGGGTTCGGCTTTGTCGGCATGGTGGGCCTGGCGGTTGCAGTGATGGGATCTTCCAACCGCCGACAGCGCGTTTTGGCATGGCTTGATACCGACTGCGGTCCAAGCGATCAGCTGTGCTACCAGGCGAGCATGGGCCTTCACGCCTTCGCCTCCGGCGGATGGTTCGGTGTTGGCGCCGGCCAGTCGCGCATGAAGTGGTCCTACGTGCCCGAAGCGCAAAATGACTTCATCTTCTCCATCTTGGGTGAAGAGTTCGGCCTGATCGGCGTCCTGTTCGTGCTGGTGATGTTCATCCTGCTGGCGCTGGCCATGTACCGCATCGCTTTGCGTGCCAGCGACCTCTACACCAAGGTCCTGATGGGCTGCTTGATGTCGTGGGTCATCGGGCAGACTTTCGTGAACCTTGGCACCGTGACCGGCGTCCTGCCGGTAATCGGCGTGCCGCTGCCGTTCATCTCTTCTGGTGGTTCGGCCATGTTGGCAATCATGCTGGCCATGGGGTTTGTACTGTCTTCGGCCAGGGCCCAAAAACTTGCCTTTGATTCCTCGGAAGAGAAGAAAACCGCTAAGCCGAATAACGCAAAGTAGCCTGTGATTTTCACATGCTAAGTGAAGTTGTAGCCCTTCGAATCGATAACGTCGGGCGCTGATCCCGCATGATCGGGACGAAGGAGCATAAGACCAGATGACTGAAGCAATGCGTCTTGTTGTTGCCGGCGGCGGAACCGCCGGTCATATCTCGCCCATGCTGGCAATTGCTGACGCCGTCAAGGATGAGCAAGCCGATGCTCAGATCACCGCACTTGGTTCACCTGGCGGCCTGGAAACAAAATTGGTTCCCGACGCCGGCTACCCGCTTGAATTGATTCCCAAGGCGCCGATGCCACGCAGCCTCAACCTTGATTTGCTGAAGTTCCCGTTCCGATTTATCGCTGCCTTGAATCAAGCCAAGCGCGTCTTGAAGCAGACGGGCGCTGAGGCAGTTCTGGGCGTTGGCGGATATGTGTGCACCCCCGCCTACCTGGCAGCCAAGCAACTCAGGATTCCAATTTTTGTCCACGAAGCCAATTCTGTGGCAGGCATGGCCAACAAGCTGGGCGCAAAGTCCGCTGCCTTTGTCGGGACGACTTTCGCCAATACCGGCTTGCCCGGTGAAGTGAAGGTGGGCATGCCAATGCGTTCGAACGTGGCCCAGATGAACCGCGAAACTCTTCGAGATGAGGCCCGCGAGTATTTCGGTGTGACCGGTGAGAAGATCGTTCTGCTGGTGACTGGCGGATCCTCCGGCGCTCAAAGCATCAATACCTCCATCGCCGCCTCGCTGGCGGAACTGAATGAGGCCGGGGTGCACACGGTGCACATCACCGGTCGAGGGAAACAGATTCTCGATGCGGATGGCCAGGTCTTGGCCCACGAGGGATACACCCAGATCGAGTACGTGGACCGCATGGACTACGCATACGCCGTCGCGGATCTGATGGTGTGCCGCTCGGGTGCCGGAACGGTGTGCGAGCTCGCCGTCGCCGGAACCGCTGCTGTTCTGGTTCCGCTGCCCATTGGCAACGGGGAACAGAAGCTCAATGCCCGCGAACTTGTAGCAGCCGGTGGAGCAGTTCTTGTCTCGGACGATGATTTCACCAAGTCCTACATCACCGAAAATGTCATTAAGTTGCTTGGCGATCAGCATAAACTTGAACAGATGTCTCAGGCAGCCAGCTCGCTAGGGCAACGCGACGCCGCACAAATCATGGCGCGTCGAATTATTGAAGAAGTTTCAACCCGTCGTCGTGCGGGGCAGGAAGGGTAGGACCATGGCATTGCGCGCCAACGAACTGCACGCTGAACTTGGCAAGGTACACCTCATGGGCGTTGGCGGTGTAGGCGTTTCAGCGGTTGCTCGATTGCTGCTGGATTATGGCCTGGAAGTTTCTGGAACAGATGCCAAGGACCTGCCGGTGCTGGAGGATCTGCGCCAGCGCGGAGCCCGAATTGAGGTCGGATATGATCCTGCCAATTTGGGCGATGCGCAAACCGTGGTGATTTCTTCGATCATCAAACCGGGCAACCCGGAATATGACGAGGCAGTTCGCAGAGGCCTGAAGATCCTGCAC
Source organism: Glutamicibacter halophytocola (assembly GCF_001302565.1). Taxonomy (NCBI): domain Bacteria; kingdom Bacillati; phylum Actinomycetota; class Actinomycetes; order Micrococcales; family Micrococcaceae; genus Glutamicibacter; species Glutamicibacter halophytocola. The sequence continues at coordinate 2,320,469 of NZ_CP012750.1, read as the reverse complement.
CGCTCTGAAGGCCTGGAAGCCACCATGCGCGGCCACGAGAAGATCGTGACTATCGCGGGCACCCACGGAAAGACCACCACAACTTCGCTCACCGCCCACATGCTCAAGGCTGTTGGCGCTCGTCCCAGCTTCGCCGTAGGAGCCAACATAGCGAGCCTGGGTACCAACGCCGAGCTGGGAGAGGGTGGCTACTTTGTTGCCGAAGCCGATGAATCCGATGCCTCGTTCCTGAACTACCGTCCTGACGTCATCATCGTGACCAATGTGGAAGCGGACCACCTGGACCACTACGGCACCGAAGAGGCAGTTCACCAGGCCTTTGTCGATTTTGCCCGGTTGCTTCCGGAGGATGGGCTGCTGATTTGCTGCGCCGATGATCCGGGTGCCAATAACCTTGCTCGCAAGATGCGCCATGAACGCAGTGACCTTCGAGTTCAGACCTATGGATTCAGCGACCATGCGGACCGCCGACTCTCACAAGCACAAGCAACCGACAACGGCCGGTTCACCGCACGCGTCGAGTGGGGCAGCGGCCAGAGCTATACCTTGGACCTGGCTGTTCCCGGCCAGCACAACTTGCTCAATGCCACTGCGGCCCTGTCGGTTGGCATGGATGCCGGTCTCGACGTCGAGGAAGCACTGGCAGCTCTGGCGAGCTTCTCGGGTGCTGCCCGTCGATTCGAGCTCAAGGGCAGCGTCGGCGGTGTGAGGGTTTACGACGACTACGCCCACCACCCGACCGAGGTGCTCGCTGCGCTCTCCGCAGGCCGTACGATGGCGGGGGAAGGGCATCTTCATGTGGTGTTCCAGCCCCACCTGTTCAGCCGCACAAAGGAGTTCTACCGCGAGTTCGCGAAGGCTCTTTCTCTTGCCGACTCAGTGGCAGTTCTTGAAATCTACCCTGCGCGTGAAGAACCAATTCCAGGCGTTACCAGTGAATTAATTGCCTCGCGTGTTGAGGTCCCAGCTCACGTGCTGAATCCTGCCGCGGCGGTCGCGCATGTGGTGGAGCAAGCCGAGCCAGGAGATGTTGTGATGACCATCGGTGCCGGAGATGTTACGGCGCTGGGTTCGCAGATCATTGAGTCCCTGAGCTAGCGTCAACTTGAAATTGTCATAGGCCACTGACGTTGGTCGTTTCAACCAAACAAGGTGTTCCATGGGTGAAGAAGCAAAAGTCGTAGAACTTCCAGAAAGTCCAGAGAAGAGACGGCGCAAGCTCTTGATTATTATCGCTGCCTGCATCGTGGTCTTGAGCCTGGCAGCGGTATTGATTTTGAGTTTTTCACCTGTCCTTGCGGCAAAGAAAATTGAGGTCACTGGAACGAAACTGGTCAATGCCGGCAAGCTGGCCGAATCGCTGGAACCGCTCAAAGGCACCCCGTTGCCGAGAATTTCCGAATCCAAGGTTCAAGAGCTGATGGGCAACCAGCCGGCCATCGACCAAATCGTGGTGAAGGCGCAAATGCCTGACACCCTGGTAGTCGAAGTCATCGAAGCAGTTCCTGTGGCCATCCTGGTGGAAGGCGACAAGCAGTATTTGGTGGCGGATACCGGCAAGAAGCTGCGAACCTTGGGCAAGAACGACAAGACGAAGCTGCCCAAAGTCAAAGCCAGTGATGAAACCAAGGACCCGGAGAAGTTCAAGCTGCTGACCGGGATCTTGAGCACGGTTGACGAGTCGGTGCTGAAACAGGTTTCCACTGCGTCGCTGTCCAAAGCAGGGTTCGCCGAATTGTCGTTGCCGAAGAAACGGACGTTGATTTGGGGGGACGCTTCAAAACCGGCACTGAAAAACGAGGTCGCGAAAATCTTCGTCAAAGGCTTGAGCGACAAATACGCCTCAAAGACCACTATCGACGTGACCAATCCAGAGAATCCGGTGGTTTATTAAGTCGCGTTCCTCTGGGCGCGGGAAGACCAATAAGCCGACAAATTCTGGAAAGATAGTTTTGAATAAGCGACACGCCTCAGCGGTCGTTGCAGAAAGACCATACGGCTCATAGCGTTTCTAATAGCGATAGCTTGACAGATCCTAAACCTTAAGGCTAAAGGTGAAGGTTTTTGGCTGGAGTCGTAAACATGTAGCACATCTAACAAGGGAAGCGGGACGTGGCAGCTCCACAGAATTACCTCGCGGTCATTAAAGTCGTCGGAATCGGCGGTGGCGGTGTAAACGCAGTCAATCGAATGATCGAAGTCGGTCTCAAGGGCGTTGAGTTCATCGCCATTAATACCGATGCCCAGGCTCTGCTTATGAGTGATGCCGACGTCAAGCTCGACGTGGGACGCGAACTTACTCGTGGCCTGGGCGCCGGCGCCAACCCTGATGTGGGACGCCAGGCAGCTGAAGATCATGTAGAAGAAATCGAAGACGTCCTGCGCGGCGCCGATATGGTCTTCGTGACCGCAGGCGAAGGCGGCGGTACCGGTACCGGTGGCGCACCAGTCGTGGCACGCATTGCCCGTTCGCTCGGCGCACTGACCATCGGTGTCGTCACCCGTCCATTCACCTTCGAGGGTCGCCGCCGTGCGAACTCCGCCGAGTCGGGCATTGAAGCCCTGCGCGACGAAGTAGATACCCTCATCGTGATCCCGAACGATCGACTGCTGTCGATCTCGGATCGCAACGTATCGGTGCTCGATGCATTCCGCCAAGCAGACCAGGTGCTGCTTTCCGGTGTGCAGGGCATTACCGACCTGATCACCACCTCGGGCCTGATCAACCTCGACTTCGCCGACGTGAAGTCCGTGATGCAGGGTGCAGGCTCGGCACTCATGGGCATCGGTTCGGCACGGGGCGAAGACCGCGCAGTCAAGGCAGCCGAACTGGCTATTGCCTCGCCACTGCTCGAAGCTTCCATCGATGGCGCCCACGGCGTCCTGCTGTCCATCCAAGGCGGCTCGGACCTCGGCCTGTTCGAAATCAACGAAGCTGCACGCCTGGTGCAGGAAGTTGCCCACCCGGAAGCCAACATCATCTTCGGTGCCGTCATTGACGACGCCCTGGGCGATGAAGCACGCGTTACCGTGATTGCTGCCGGCTTCGACGAGCCAGATGTCACCAGCAAGCCAATGGCACCGGTCGCAGCAAAGCCAGCTGTATCATCGCGTCCAGTTGAGCCGGTACCTGCTTCGGTTCCAGAAGCGCAGTCGCACCCAGCGCCAGAAGCTGCAAAGCCAGCACCTGTAGCTGAGGAAAAGCCTGCCGCTGAAAGCGCGGGCTCGTTCCAGGACCTTCCTGATGTTGTCGATTCGGATCTCAACGGTTCCAATGACGACCTGGATGTCCCTGACTTCCTGAAGTAAATAACAGCGAGAAGCTGAGCAGTGCTACATTTCACGTCGGACCTTGATCCGAGTATTCAACTGGCGTTCACATCGCAGGATGAGGGAAACCTTGCCCTGCATGTGAACGATGATCCTCGCCGTGTGGCAGAGAATCGAAGCCGGCTGGAGGACTTGATCGGGGTCCGGCGTTTCTCGCTTTATTTCATGAACCAGGTGCATTCGGCAGATGTCCTGACGGTGCAACCTGCGGCGCGCACGTCATGGTCAGAGCCTCCGGCTCCAACCTGCGACGGACTTGTTGATCCGACTGGGACCCAAGCCCTGGCGGTCATGGTTGCAGATTGCCTACCGGTTCTTTTTGTCGGACGAAGCAAAAACGGCCAAGAAACGTTGACAGCCGCGACGCATGCAGGACGCCGTGGATTGCTGGACGGCATCCTTACCCGCACCGTGGAGCAGCTGAGCATGCTGGGCGCCACAGAGATCGAAGCAGCTATCGGCCCATCGATTTGCGGGTCTTGTTATGAAGTTTCCCCTGAGATGGCAGAAGAGTCTGAGCGCATCAGAACCGGGATTCGTTCAGAGACTCGTTGGGGCACGGCCGGATTGGACCTTCCAGCCTCAGCCGGTCAAGAACTAGCCCAGCTTGGAGTCGTAGTGCGACAAAGTGGCGTGTGCACTTTGGAAGATGAAAACTACTTCTCCTATCGCCGTTCAAGCGACGCCGGACGGCTGGCTGGTCTGATCTGGCCCGCAGCCTAGGCGTGCGCGACACACCGCGCAAAATTGAGCGAATGAACGTTATCTGCCGAAATTTGTGCGGTAGCGTCGAAGTAGCGGAAGCATGCACTGGGGTTGCGTGCAAGGGATAAACAAGGAGAAACATCGTGGCTGACGGACTGCGTAAAGCAATGGTATATCTCGGCTTGGCGGATGCCGTCGAGCAAGAAGAAACCCAAACAGCACAAGCCGAGCCTAGGAGCCAGGTACGTGTTGTCGAAGATGCAGCCCCCAAGCGCACTGCTGAAGCCCCACGCCCGCAGGCTGTCGCACGGCCGGCTGCACCGCAAACACAAGCTAGAGAACCAGAGTCGGAATACCGCGCTCCGGTCACCCCAATCAAGCGTGCCCCTTCAGTACGGGATGAGGATTCCGAATTGCGTCAGATTACAACCGTTCACCCGCGTTCTTACAACGATGCCAAGATCATCGGTGAGAACTTCCGTGACGGAATCCCAGTGATTATGAATGTCACTGATATGGGAGAGACCGATGCCAAGCGCCTCGTAGATTTCTCCGCAGGGCTGGTTTTCGCCCTGCACGGCTCCATCGAGCGGGTTACCAACAAGGTGTTCCTGCTCTCTCCAGCGACCGTTGAGGTGCTTGGAGAAGACCGTAAGCAGTCTGAAGCCCAGGCTACTTTCTTCAATCAGAGCTAAGTTACCAGGAGCACAAGCGCAAAATGGTGTTCGGGATCATCTATCTCGCTTTAGCAATCCTGCAAATTCTGCTCTTGATGCGAATTGTGCTGGATATAACTGAAAGCTTTGCTCGCCACTGGCGTCCCACGGGTATCGCCTTGATCGCTGCAACGGCGATTGTGTCGATAACCGACCCTCCTCTGCGGTGGTTGCGCAGAAGAATTAAACCCCTAGATCTCGGCGGAATCCGTCTTGACCTGTCGTTTCTGCTGCTGTTTATCGTTGTAATGCTTCTCAAAGCTGTGGTAAGTAGTTTAGGCAGTACTACAGGGATCTGATTAGGCGATTTTCGTCTAAACCGGGGATTGTTCTAAGAGTTCAAACCCTGTAGATTCAAAGAATATGAGACACGGGCGTAAGCTCGATTTCGTATTTAGTGTCCAAATCGTTATATCCTTTAGGAAATGGTGCTCCGACTTCACCGGTCGCGACACTGACAACAACGGTAAGTGTTTCGCAAGGCAAGACATGGTCGTGCGGAAATGATCCCAGTATTGAGGTGACCCAATGGCTTTGACGCCAGAAGACGTAGTCAATAAGCGGTTTCAGCCGACCAAGTTCCGTGAAGGCTACGACCAAGACGAGGTAGATGACTTCCTCGACGAAATCGTAGTGGAGCTGCGTCGCCTAACCGGTGAGAACGAGGCTCTTCGTAGTCGACTTGCCGAACTTGGTGAGGATGCCGGTTCGGTATCGAAGGAGCAGGCAGTGCCTGCACCTGTTTCGGCTGCTCCTGCTGCAAAGCCAGCTGAGGAGAAGAAGGCTGAGGCTAAGCCAGCTGAGCCAGCCAAGGCTGCAACTCCAGCTCCGAAGCCGGCCGAAGAGAAGAAGGCCGAAGCCAAGCCTGCTGCCGCAGAGAAGCCAGCCGCAGCTCCTGCTGCAGCTGCTCCAGCAGCTCAGGCTGCCCCAGCTGCAGCTCCTGCCGCAGCACCACGTACCGAATCCGCCGAGTCTGCAGCCAACGTGCTGTCGATGGCTCAGCGTTTGCACGACGAGTACGTTGCTGCCGGTGTAGAACAGCGCGACAAGATCATTTCGGAAGCAAAGACCGAGGCGAACTCGCTGGTTACCTCTGCTGAAGAAAAGAGCCGCAAGACCTTGTCCGCCCTTGAACAGCAGAAGTCTGTTCTTGAGCGCAAGCTTGAGCAGCTGCGCGGATTCGAGCGCGACTACCGTGCTCGCCTGAAGACCTACATCGAAGGTCAGTTGCGCGACCTCGAGTCCCAGGGCTCGATTGATGCAGACGCAAGCAAGTCGAACTAGTCGCTGACAGGTAAGAACCTGATCTAGCTTTCTAGTAAGATCAACGGTGGTGCACGGATTTTATCCGGGTACCACCGTTGACGTTTAAGAGGAACTAATAGGTATCACTGTGGACGCAGTTCAAACTGGGGGTAAGTCCCCGTCACCGAAGAAATTCTTGGGCACGGGCCTAGTAATTGCGCTGATCGCTTTGGTCATTGACCAGGTCGTGAAGATTTTGGTGGAGCGGAACATGCGGCTCGGCGAGTCGATTGAAGTCATCCCCGGGATCTTCAATATTCATTACATCTTGAATCCAGGCGCCGCATTCTCCATCGGTGAAGACTTTACGATCATCTTCGCGCTGCTCCAAGCAGCAGTGGCCATTTTCGTGATCTACCTTCTGGCACGCAAGGTATTGGTTCGCAGTTGGGCAGTCGTATTGGGCTGCTTGCTCGGCGGTGTTCTCGGAAATCTGGGAGACCGAATTTTCCGCCAGCCAGCCTTCGGATTCGGCCACGTCGTGGACATGTTCTCCGTAACCCATTTTGCGATCTTCAATGTTGCGGACTCATTCATCGTTTGTTCGATGATCGTTGTCGCTTACATGCTGATTCGAGGACGCAACTTGGACGGAACCATCGGGGATGCTCCGGCTAAGCAGAAATCAGACCAGGGCGAAACGGAATCCAAAGAATGATTTCTGACGAAACCGTTATCCAGGATCTCCTTGTCGAACCAGCTGATGCTGGAGCCCGGCTCGACGCCTACCTCGCGCGACATCTTGACATTCCTCGTACTTTGGCCTCAAGCCTGTGCAAGGACTCTCACGTTCAAGTAAATGGGCGCATCATTGCAAAATCATTGAAGCTCAAGGCTGGCGATCGTGTGAACGTGACGATTCCTCCGCAACGAGACCCATTGGAAATTAAGGTTGAGAAAGTGGAAGAGCTGAAGATCATCGCGGATGACGATGACTATGTAGTCATTGACAAGCCGGTTGGAGTTGCCGCTCACCCTTCTCCGGGCTGGGTAGGACCCACGGTTGTCGGCGCCTTGATGGCAGAGGGATATAACATCTCGACGTCCGGTGCCTCGGAACGCCAGGGCATTGTTCATCGCCTGGATGTCGGTACCAGCGGCCTGATGGTGGTAGCCAAGTCCGAACGCGCGTACACCGCGTTGAAGCGGGCTTTTAAAGAGCGCACCCCCAAGAAGATTTATCACGCAGTGGTTCAAGGATTGCCTGATCCATTGGAGGGCACCATCGATGCTCCTATCGGGCGCCATCCAGGGCACGATTGGAAGTTCGCAGTCCTGGAAGGTGGACGCCAATCGGTCACGCACTACACGGTGATCGAAGCCTTCGGCCGTGCATCACTGGTGGAAGTGCATCTGGAAACCGGGCGTACCCACCAGATTCGAGTCCACTTCTCAGCCTTTGGCCATCCTTGTGCAGGCGACCAGACCTATGGCGCTGATCCAAAACTTGGCGCAGCACTCGGGCTCACCCGCCAGTGGCTGCATGCCAAAAAGCTCGGTTTCAGCCACCCGGTCTCGGGCCAGTGGGTGGAATATGAAAGTGATTACCCGGCCGACCTTGAAGGTGCCGTCGAACTCCTTCGTAGCGGCGACTACTAGGCCAACGGGCAGAGGAATCCATGCTGTCGCAATAACCACATCTACCGCTCGGGCTTTGCTGAACCCCGCCAAGGGTTTTCATCGCTAGACTGGATGGGTGAGTGCAACACGCGACGGATTCGTTCATCTTCATACCCATACCGAATACTCCATGCTGGACGGTGCTGCGCGTCTCGGCGAGCTTTTTGCCGAGGCCAATCGCCAGGGCATGGAGGCTTTGGCGATCACTGACCACGGTTATCTCTTCGGTGCCTTCGACTTCTGGCGGCAGGCAACTGGTGCTGGGGTGAAGCCCATTATCGGCGTTGAAGCCTACGTAACTCCGGGCACTGCGCGTGATGACAAGACGCGCGTCAAATGGCGCACCGACGAATCGCAAAAAGGCGACGACGTTTCCGGTGGTGGCTTGTACAACCACATGACGCTGCTGTCCTACAACAACGTGGGCATGAACAACCTTTTCAAAGGTTCCTCCCGCGCATCGCTGGACTCCGTTTTCGGAAAGTACCCTCGATGGGACCGCGAGCTGCTCAACGAACACCACGAAGGCCTTATTGCGACCACCGGTTGCCCTTCAGGCGAAGTGCAAACGAAACTTCGCTTGGGACAGTATGACGCGGCCAAGGCAGCGGCGGCTGAACTGCAGGACCTCTTTGGCAAGGAGAATTACTTCTGCGAGATCATGGACCATGGCCTGGAGATCGAGCGACGGATCACCAAGGACCTGCTGCGCCTCGCCAAGGAACTGAACATTCCGCTGGTCGCCACAAATGACCTGCATTACACTCACGAGGCAGACGCCAAGGCGCACGAAGCCTTGCTCGCGATCAACTCGGGGTCCACGCTTGATGAGCCGACCTATGATCAAGGCGGAAGCCGCTTCGCCTTCTCCGGCACCGGCTACTATCTGAAGAGCGCGCGCGAAATGCGCGAACTATTTAAAGAATTTCCTGACGCGTGTGACAACACCCTGGAGATCGCAGACCGCGTTGAGGTTTCATTCGACACCAGCGCGAACTACATGCCAAAGTTCCCATGCCCACCGGGCGAGGATGAAACCAGCTGGCTGATCAAGGAAGTCGATAAGGGGCTTCACTACCGTTACCCCGATGGAGTGCCCGAAGCCTCGCGCAAGCAGGCTGACTATGAGCTCGACGTCATCATCAAGATGGGCTTCCCGGGCTACTTCCTCGTGGTGGCCGACTTTATCAACTGGTCCAAGGACCACGGAATCCGTGTAGGTCCCGGCCGTGGCTCCGGTGCAGGTTCCATGGTTGCCTACGCGATGCGAATTACCGACCTGGACCCGCTCAAGCACGGTTTGATCTTCGAACGCTTCTTGAACCCGGAACGCGTTTCAATGCCCGACTTCGACGTCGACTTCGATGATCGCCGCCGTTCTGAGGTCATCAAGTATGTGACCGAGAAATATGGCGATGAACGTGTATCAATGATCGTGACCTACGGTTCCATCAAGACCAAGCAGGCCCTGAAGGACTCCTCGCGCGTACTCGGATATCCATTTAGCATGGGCGAGACCCTGACCAAGGCGTTGCCACCGGCCGTGATGGCCAAGGACATTCCGCTCAACGACATCGAGAACCAGAACTCCAAGCGCTACTCGGAAGCAGGGGACTTCCGCAATTTGGTCGCCAACGACCCTGAAGCCGCACGAGTCTTCGAAACCGCCAAGGGGCTTGAAGGCCTGAAGCGCCAATGGGGCGTGCACGCGGCAGGTGTCATCATGAGCTCGGATCCGATTATTGATGTGATCCCAATCATGCGACGCATCCAGGACGGCCAGGTTATTACCCAATTCGACTACCCGACCTGCGAGGGCTTGGGCTTGATCAAGATGGACTTCTTGGGATTGCGAAATCTCACCATCATCTCCGATGCGCTGGAGAACATCCGGTATAACACCGGAGACGAGATTGACCTTGAAACCCTGAGCATCGAGGATCCGGAAGCCTATAGCTTGCTGGCCCGAGGCGATACCCTCGGCGTGTTCCAGCTCGATGGCGGCCCGATGCGCTCACTGCTGAAAATGATGCGCCCGGATAACTTCGAAGACATCTCCGCAGTGATCGCGCTGTACCGCCCGGGTCCCATGGGCGCCAACTCGCACACCAACTACGCTTTGCGCAAGACTGGGCTGCAGGAAGTTACCCCGATCCACGCCGAGCTCGAAGAGCCGTTGGCTGAAATCCTCGGCGGTACCTATGGCTTGATTGTGTATCAAGAGCAGGTTATGGCTATTGCCCAGAAGCTGGCTGGGTACTCCTTGGGCCAGGCTGATATCTTGCGTCGAGCCATGGGCAAGAAGAAGAAGTCCGAGCTGGACAAGCAGTTCGCTGGCTTCAAGCAGGGCATGAACGATAACGGATATTCCGACGCTGCCGTTCAGACGCTGTGGGATATTCTGCTGCCGTTCTCCGACTATGCGTTCAACAAGGCCCACTCGGCCGCCTACGGTGTGGTGTCGTATTGGACCGCATATCTGAAAGCGCATTATCCTGCCGAATACATGGCTGCGTTGCTGACTTCGGTCGGTGACGACAAGGACAAGCTGGCCCTGTATCTGAATGAATGCCGGCATATCGGTATTACCGTGTTGCCACCTGACGTGAACGAATCGGCCTTGAACTTCACTCCTGTCGGCAAGGACATCCGCTTCGGCATGGGCGCTATTCGCAACGTGGGCACCAACGCCGTGGCTGGCATCGTAGAAGCCCGCAAGGAAAAGGGGCACTACAACGACTTCAGCGACTTCCTGGGCAAGGTCCCGGCGGTTGTCTGCAATAAGCGAACCATTGAATCGCTGATCAAGGCCGGTGCCTTCGACTCCTTGAAGCACCCGCGCCGCGCGCTGGTCGCCATTCACGAAGAAGCTGTTGATTCAGTTATCCAAGTCAAGCGCAACGAAGCTGCCAACCAGTTTGACTTGTTCAGCGCGCTCGGCTCCGAAGAGGCCTCGGAATCTATGAGCGTGGCCATTCCGGATTTGCCCGACTGGGACAAGAAGGAAAAGCTCGCGTACGAACGCGACATGCTGGGCCTGTACGTATCGGATCACCCGTTGCAGGGGCTGGGGTCCGCCCTGGACCAGTACGCGGACATGCCAGTGACCCATGTTCTCTCGGATGACGGTCCGCAGGACGGGCACATCATCTCCATTGCGGGCATGATTTCAGGTTTGCAGCGCCGCATCGCCAAGAAGAGCGGCAATCCCTATGCGCGCTGTGAAATCGAAGACCTGTCCGGTTCCATGGAAGTGATGTTCTTCGGACAGGCCTACCAGCCGATTGCCGAGATCCTGGCCGATGACCTGATCGTGGTGATCAAGGGACGCGTCCAGCGGCGCGACGACGGCTCGATTACGTTGAACGCCCAGGAAATGATGATTCCCGAAATTTCAGAGGACGCCAATGGCGGCCCTGTGGTGATCGGCATCCCGACGCACAAGGCCACCGAGTCGCTGGTGCAACGCCTTGGCGACGTGCTTAGGACCCACAGCGGGAACACCGAAGTGCGCGTTAAGCTCACCGGCAGCCGAGGGACGTCGCTGATGCGACTGGGGATGAACTTCCGAGTCAACCCGAATCCAGCGCTCTTTGGCGACTTGAAGGTGCTGCTTGGCCCGCACTGCCTGGATGTGTAGCGCCGGAAATCAGCTAGTTCGTTGACCTGTCAGATCCCATAATGGTGGCTTGAATGACCGGGTGAGGTAATCAATAAAACCTCACCCGGTCATCGACGTTAAACTAGGTAGGTGAGCACAATTCCAGAGACCGAATTTTCAGACCTCGCCACCATCGACTGGCGCAACGAATCCCTGAGCTATGCACAGCTCAAAGCTCATTTGCCGCGTCCCGAGATGAACACGCAGACCGCTACCGAGACCGTGCAGGCGATCATCGATGACGTCCGCAGTCGTGGCATGCATACTCTCAAGGATCTTGCCAAGAGATTTGACCATGTGGATCTGGACCACACGCGCGTGCCCCAGCATGAGCTGGATCGGGCCCTTGAAGAGCTCGATCCGCAAGTCCGCCTGGCCCTGGAAGAGTCGATTGACCGTGCCCGGGTATTTGCCGCAGCCCAGCGCCCACAGGACACGGAAGTGAACTACGCCAATGGCGCAACGGTAACCCAGCGTTGGGTTGCCGTACGGCGCGTTGGCTTGTACGTGCCAGGTGGCCTGGCCGTGTATCCATCCTCGGTCATCATGAACACCGTGCCGGCCCAGGCCGCCGGTGTTGCTTCCCTTGCGCTGGCCAGCCCGCCGCAGCAAGAATTCGGGGGATTGCCGCACCCAACCATCTTGGCTGCTGCCAAGCTGCTGGGCATTGATGAAGTCCACGCCATGGGCGGGGCGCAGGCCGTGGCCGCCTTCGCCTACGGTGTTGAGGTCGACAATGACGAGCGTGGAGGGATCGAGCCGGTTGACGTGATCTCCGGGCCGGGCAACGTTTTTGTGGCCACTGCCAAGCGCCTGGTTAAGGGTGTTGTCGGCATTGATGCTGAAGCCGGTCCTACGGAAATTGCGATCCTTGCCGACCAGGGCGCGGATCCCAGCTTTGTCGCTGCCGACATGATCTCCCAGGCCGAACACGACGCCAACGCCGCTGCGGTGTTGATTACCGACTCTGCTCAACTAGCAAGCTCGGTACGGGGCGAACTGCTCAAGCAGGTTGCAGCCACGAAGCACTCCGAGCGTGTTCGCCAGGCCTTGTCGGGAACCCAGTCAGCCATCATCCTGGTCAAGGACTTGGAACAGGGCATCGAGGTCTGCAATGCCTATGCGGCCGAGCACCTTGAAATCATGGTCAGCGATCCAGAATCTACGGCGGCACGCATTACCGCTGCCGGGGCAATTTTCGTAGGACCGTATGCCCCGGTATCGCTAGGGGACTACTGCGCCGGATCAAACCACGTACTTCCCACCAACGGCACTGCCCTGCACGCCTCGGGCCTGAACGTGAATACCTTCTTGAAGGCAATCCAGGTGATCAATTACAACAAGGCCGCGCTTGGCGATGTGGCTGCGCACGTGATCAATCTTGCCAATGCCGAGGACCTGCCAGCGCACGGCGACGCTGTCGCAGTGCGAAACGCGCAATAGACGCTAAACTGGTAGGTGACATGAGTGGATTCTCGTCACCGTGAATAGCCGAGAATGCTTCGATAGCTACAGATGGAGGTGCCGTGAATTGCCCGTATTGCCGTAATGCTGATTCCCGCGTGGTCGACAGCCGAGTTGCTGACGACGGCGTGTCCATCCGCAGGCGTCGCCAGTGCACCGCGTGTTCTCGGCGCTTCACGACCACTGAGACAGCGAGCCTCAGCGTGCTCAAGCAGTCCGGCGCGGTGGAGCCATTCTCGCGCAATAAGGTCATCAACGGCGTGCGCAAAGCCTGCCAGGGCCGTCCGGTTACCGACCACGATCTGGCAATTCTTGCTCAAGAAGTGGAAGAAGCTGTGCGTACGTCGGGAGCGGCCGAAATTCCGGCGCACCAGGTGGGCTTGGCCATCCTTGAACCGCTATCGCGTTTGGACGAAGTGGCCTATCTGCGATTTGCCAGCGTTTATCACAATTTCCAGTCGTTGACTGATTTTGAAAACGCGATCGGACGACTGCGCGACCGCCGAAGCAACACTCCGCAGGGCAACCAGCGGCCGCTGACCGCGGAGTGACAATGTAATAAAGAATGAGCAAGGCCGGCGTTCAATCCCAACTGGGAGATGAATGCCGGCCTTGCTCTTTCCTGCGGGGGCTATGGGAGAGTCAGGATTTCCGCGCCGGTGTCGGTCACCAGCAGGGTGTGCTCGAACTGCGCGGTGCGCTTCTTGTCCTTGGTCGTTACGGTCCAGTCATCCGCCCACATGTCCCATTCAATAGTTCCAAGGGTGAGCATCGGCTCGATGGTGAAGACCATGCCCGGTTCAATCAGCGTGTTGTAGGCCGGGGCCGCATCGTAATGCGGAATGATCAAACCCGAATGGAAGGATTCGCCCACGCCGTGGCCGGTGAAGTCCTTGACTACGCCGTAGCCAAAACGCTTGGCATAAGTTTCGATGCTGCGGCCAATCACGTTGATTTCACGGCCAGGCATGACGGCCTTGATGGCACGCTTCAGCGAGTTCTCCGTGCGTTCAACCAACAAGCGCGATTCTTCGTCGACGTCACCGACCAGGAACGTAGCGTTATTATCGCCATGAACGCCACCAATGTAGGCAGTGATATCAATGTTGATGATGTCGCCATCCTGGAGCACCGTGCTATCAGGGATGCCGTGGCAGATCACTTCATTGAGCGAGGAGCACAGGGACTTCGGGAAGCCGCGGTAGCCGAGCGTCGAAGGGTAGGCGTTGTGGTCCATGAGGAACTCGTGTCCAAGACGATCCAATTCGTCCGTGGTGGTACCCGGCTGGCACGCTTTGCCAACCTCTTGGAGGGCCTGTGCCGCGATTCTGGAAGCCACGCGTATGCGTTCAATTACTTCGGGGCTCTTGACTTCCGACGCAGTGTTCTCTGACGGTTCTTTTTTGCCCACGTACTCAGGTCGCTCGATATGTTTCGGGACTGGAAGCTCGGGGGAGATGGTTCCGGCGGTGAGGTTTCCAATGGGTGCGGTTGAAGCTGTAGCCATAGGACTCATTCTAGCTTCACACGGGTTTTGGCTTGCTCAGGATTGGCCGTGGCATAGGGTGGTGTTCCACCTATTTCTCTCGTGGTGGTCTAACGTGGAGATGGAAGTACCAACCTAGAATTGAGGAGTTTCCAATGAGCTCAGCTGGCACCCCTGGTGAAGGCCAGTACTGGTATAACGTTTCCACCAAGAGCGTGGAAAAGGGACCCCAGTCAGATTGGTCGCAATTATTAGGTCCATATGAGACTGCTGCGGAAGCAGAAGCCGCAATGAGCAAAGTCCAGGCGCGCAATGAGGCGTGGGATGAGGCCGAGGAAAACGACGAGTAGTCCAAATGGCCCATCGCCCTGTAGGCAACGGCAAAGGCGGTGCCCGGAACCAGATCAAAACTTGGTTCGGGGCACCGCCTTTGGCGTGCGGCACGAAGGGGCTATTCCTTGAATTCGTACTCTTCCGAGGGGAACGAACCGGAAATGACGTCCTGGTGGTATTCGCTGACGGCCTGTCCTATGACGCTGCGAAGATCGGCGTACTTTTTGACGAATCGAGGCGTGCGGCGCGCGCCGAGGCCCAGCATGTCCTGCCAAACCAGCACCTGTCCCGTGGTCGATGCTCCTGCGCCAATGCCGATGGTCGGAACCCTCAAGGCGGCGTCAATTTCGGCTGCAGCCGTGCTTGGCACCATCTCCATCAAGATGCAGAAGGCTCCCGCGTCCTGCAACGCCAGTGCATCAGCCTTCATTTGAGACATGGCATCGCCGCGGCCCTGAACTCGGAATCCTCCAAGAGCATGCTCTGACTGCGGAGTGAACCCGATGTGGCCGATGACCGGGACGCCGGCGAGCACCATGGCGCGAACATGTTCCGCATACTGGGCGGTGCCCTCCATCTTGACGGCTTGGGCGCCGCCCTCTTTCATGAGGCGAACTGCAGTCTCAACCGCTTGTGCAGGAGATTGCTCGTAACTTCCGAAAGGCAGATCTGCAACCACCATGGCTCGTTGGGTGCCATTCGCCACGGCCTTGGTGAAGACCACCATTTCGTCGAGGGTGATGGGCAGGGTTGAGTCGTAGCCAATGACCGTATTGGCTGCTGAATCGCCAACCAGCAGGATCTCGATGCCGGCTGAATCGAAAATTTCGGCCATCATTACGTCGTAGGCAGTTAACATCGCGAATTTTTCACCGCGATCTTTTGCCTGCTGCAAATGATGAATTCGGATGCGGGATGGGCCTTTCTCAGGATTCCCTAGGTAAGGTTGAGGCATAAAATGACTTTATCGTACTTGAACTGGGCGATGCTTACTGGATGCCCCGGTGGGAACCGATATAGTGTTGCCACAGGTCAATTTTCTTACCGGCCGTAATCAGTGCCGGTATTAGAAATTCAAAGGTGGTGGAAAATGGATCGTCAGCAGGAATTTGTGCTGCGCACCATTGAAGAACGTGATGTTCGATTTGTGCGAATGTGGTTTACCGACGTCGTTGGATCACTGAAATCCGTGGCGTTGGCTCCTGCTGAAGTTGAAGATGCCTTTGAAGAGGGTCTGGGCTTCGACGGTTCGTCCATTGACGGGCTTTCCCGGATCTCGGAATCTGACATGCTGCTTCAGCCGGATCCGTCCACTTTCCAGATTTTGCCATGGCGAGGTGAGGTCGAGCCGACCTCTCGCATGTTCTGCGACATCCTGACACCAGAGGGCCAGCCATCCAGTGCTGACCCGCGCCAGGTTCTCAAGCGCCAGCTGGGCGAAGCCTCCGATATGGGCTTCACATGCTACACCCATCCAGAAATCGAGTTCTACCTTCTGGAATCCTCGGAGCTGGATGCCAACGGGCGCCCGCGTCCCATCGACACTGGTGGCTACTTCGACCATGTGCCCGACGGCGTAGGACAAGATTTCCGCCGCGCCTCCGTGACGACCTTGGAAGCGCTGGGCATTTCGGTGGAGTTCTCCCACCATGAAACCGGTCCAGGCCAGAATGAAATCGACCTGCGCTACGCGGATGCGCTGCAAACAGCCGATAACATCATGACCTTCCGCACTGTCATCAAGGAGATGGCAATGCAGAAGGGGATTCATGCCACTTTCATGCCCAAGCCCTTCTCTGAGCACCCGGGCAGCGGCATGCACACGCACTTCTCGCTCTTCGAGGGAGACAGCAACGCCTTCTTTGAGGCTGGGCGCGAATACCAGCTCTCTGATGTTGCCCGCTCCTTCATTGCAGGCATATTGCACCATGCTCCGGAAATGACCGCGATCACCAATCAGTACGTGAACTCGTACAAGCGCTTGTGGGGCGGGGGAGAAGCCCCAAGCCACCGTTCGTGGGGCCACAACAACCGATCGGCGCTGCTTCGTGTTCCGCTGTACAAGCCGGGCAAGGGGCAAAGCGCTCGAGTTGAGTACCGCGGCATCGACTCTGCAGCCAACCCGTACCTCGCCTACGCCTGCCTATTGGGCGCTGGCCTGAAGGGCATCCGTGAAGGCTACGAGCTCGAAGAGCCAACCGAGGATGACGTCTGGAACCTGTCCACCGCGGAGCGTCGTGCTTCGGGCCACGTGCCGTTGCCAGGCAGCCTGCATGAAGCGCTGCGTGTGATGGAAGAATCCGAATTCATGGCCGAGATCCTCGGTGAACAGGTATTCAATTCCTTCATCTCGAACAAGAAGGCCGAATGGGAAGAATACCGCCAGGTCGTGACTCCCTACGAGCTCAATAAAAATCTAAGTATCCTCTAGAAATGTCGCCGTGTGCCCGCACACGGCGACTTGTGGGAGAAACAAGAATCACCATGCCGGACGTATCCTCTCGATCATTGATCAACGCTGGTTTCAGCGATATAGAACGGGCCAAGAAATTCCTTCAAGCCAAGGAACTGGCACCGATTGATCCGAAATTGATCGTGAGCAAGATGGCTCATGCGCCCGATCCTGACCAGGCCCTGCTTTTGGCCCTGCGCCTGGTTGACCGCCATCCTGAAGCCATTGATATCTTCATGGACCCGGAGAGCTGCCAAGGGCTGGTCCGAATACTGGGCAGTTCGTCGGCGCTCGGTGAATTCCTGATACGTTGCCCCCAGGCACTCGACACAGTCCGCACTGCGCCATCGGCAGAGTTCGTGCAGGTCACCAGCGAGCACCTGGTGCAAAGCATGCTCGCATCCATCGATGCCCAGCGCACCAGCCGAGGCCATTGGGTCTCCTCGGTTACCGGTGCCGAAGCCAGGCAACGTTTGCGCACGAGCTACCGGATGGCACTGCTCTCCTTGGCACACCGTGATCTGGGCTCGGGCAACCCGCAACGAATCCTGCCGAACGTCGCGGCCGAGCTGGCCGACATGGCCGGAGCGGTGCTGGAAGGCGCACTGGCCATCGCCCGCGCTGAGGTAGCTGAACAATACGACCCGGTTGATGTGGACCTCGTTAACATCGCCGTTATCGGCATGGGCAAATGCGGCGCCCGAGAGCTCAATTACATTTCAGACGTTGATGTCATTTACGTCCACGGTTCTGCGCCGGGCATTGAAGAGGACCTGGCAGCGGCCATTGCCACCGTGATCTGCGGGAATACTGCCCGTGCCCTGATGGTCCCCGGCCCCGAGCCGATGCTCTGGGAAGTGGATGCGAACCTGCGCCCAGAAGGCAAAGACGGGGCGCTCACCCGAACCTTATCCTCCCATGAGGCCTACTACCGCAGGTGGGCACATTCGTGGGAGTTCCAGGCATTGCTCAAGGCACGCTGTATCGCCGGCGACGCAGAACTCGGTCGTTCCTACGAGCGCATGGTCTCGCCCATGGTCTGGTCCAGTTCCGAACGCGATGGCTTCGTTGAATCTGTTCAAGCCATGCGTCGACGGGTCAGCAACAACATCGACAAGGACGACGTTGCGTGGCAAATCAAACTCGGCCCGGGCGGCCTGAGGGATGTTGAATTCACCGTCCAGCTTCTCCAGCTGGTTCACGGCCGTGTAGATCCGGATATCCAGATTCCCACGACCACCTTGGCAATCCACGCCATGAGCGAGATTGGCTATATCGGACGCGAAGACGCAACGCATTTTGATGATTCGTACCGCTTCCTGCGGCTGCTGGAACACCGAATTCAGCTGAACCAGCTCCGGCGGACCCACCTGATGCCACGCGTGGAAAGCGCACAGCGAGTTCTGGCACGCTCGATTCGCGGCGCAGGGGATCTGCAGCCGACAAGCCCAGAGAAGCTCATGCGCCGATGGAACGAGACCAAGCGCATGGTGCGTTCCCTCCACGAACGGATTTTCTACCGCCCATTGCTGGTCAGCAGCTCCAATCTCTCGGCAGACGACGTCAAGCTCACCGCCGAATCTGCACAAGCGCGCCTTCGAGCTCTGGGCTATCTGGATCCCAAGGCGGCCATGCGCCATATTGAAGCGTTGACCGGGGGAGTATCCCGCAGGTCCTCGCTGCAACGCCAGCTGCTGCCCGTTCTGCTGGACTGGTTCGCCCGTGGAGTCGATCCCGACGCCGGGCTGCTGGGCTTCCGGCGGTTGAGCGAGTCGCTGGGCAAGTCCCATTGGTTCCTTGGCATGCTGCGCGATACCAACGCGGCGGCGGAGAGGCTGAGCCATTTGCTTTCCAACACCCGTTTCCTGACCGACCTGCTGGCTAATGAACCGGCCGCCGCCGCGTGGCTGGGCTCGGATTCATCCTTGATGCCACAGAACCTTGAAAGCCTGTTGCAGCAGAACCAGTCGATCATTCACCGCACCAAGCAGCCCGAAAGCGCCATTCGGATGATCCGCATGGTGCGCCGGCGTGAGTTCTTGCGTGTGGCCCTGGCCGATGGCGCGGGATTGCTGTCGGTCGATGAAGTGGGCAAGGCCCTGTCGAATATTGATGGAGCAATGGTCGACGGCGTGCTTCAGGTCCTGCTCGCGGCAGACCGCCAGAAGCATGGCGAACACGCCGTAATTTCAGTGATCGCGATGGGGCGCCAAGGAGGCCAGGAAATCGGCTACGGCTCCGATGCCGACGTATTGTTCATTCAGCGCCCGCTTCCCGGAGTCGAGGCCCAAGCGGCGCAGGAACAAGCCTTGCGCGTGGTGACCGAGCTCGTTTCGTGGACTTCCAAGCCCTTGAAGCCGGCAATTCCTGCTGAAGTGAAACTCAAGGTCGATTCGGACCTGCGTCCCGAAGGACGCCAGGGAATTCTGGTTCGGTCCATCGATGCCTATGCGAGCTATTACGAGCGCTGGGTTGAGGTCTGGGAGCGGCAGGCCCTGCAGCGAGCGCGTCCCTTCGCTGGTGATGCCGCGCTGGCGCAGGACTTCATCGACCTGATCAAGCCCGTGCGCTACGGCAAAGGCCTGGACGACAGCGAAATCCGGGACATCCGCAAGATCAAGGCCCGTGTTGAATCTGAAAGGCTTCCACGCGGCGCCGATCCCAATCGCCATTTGAAGCTAGGTCGCGGTTCGCTGTCCGACATTGAATGGCTAGTCCAGTTCTACCAGCTCCAGCACGCATGGAAGCATGAGACGCTGCAAACCACCTCGACCCTGAAAGCCCTCGAAGAGCTGGCGAAGCTGGAGTTCATCACCGAGGACGACAGCGAACAGCTCGCCGTCGCCTGGCGGTTGGCAACGCGTATCCGAAGCGCCGAAATCATCACTTCGGGACGCTCCAGCGATGTCCTGCCAAGTTCATCGAGGGATATGGAAGCTGTGGCACGATGGTGCGGCTATGAGCCGCACTTCGGCGTTGAGCTAGAGGAAGATTACCTGCGCGCCACTCGTCATGCCCGAAGCGTTTTTGAACAGCTCTTTTACGGCTTCGAAGACTGACTCGGCATGTCGCTGACCCGCATCCAGCAAGAGCATTGGGCCCCAGAAACCACCACCCATCGGGTTTGGCAACGGCGGCACTACCTGGGCTCTGGTGACTTGGTGTGGAGCGAAGCTGCCGAGTCGCTCATGCGCTGGGAAATAAAAACCCGCAGCGGGTTCGTCGTACAACCGCAAGAACCGGTGCGAATGGGCGCACGTCCCCAGCTCCGTGCCGT
The DNA here is from genome assembly GCF_001302565.1 of Glutamicibacter halophytocola. Lineage (NCBI taxonomy): Bacteria > Bacillati > Actinomycetota > Actinomycetes > Micrococcales > Micrococcaceae > Glutamicibacter > Glutamicibacter halophytocola. Next base: position 2,300,120 of record NZ_CP012750.1, on the reverse strand, counting down.
GCTCGGGCCCATAGCCATCGACGAGCCCATTGAAGTTGTGGATACAGTCCACAGCGCTGATCGCGTGGGATTCGCCTACAAAACCCGCCCCGGGCATCCCGTCAGTGGCGAGGAAGCGTTTATTCTCACGCGTAGCGCTGCGCACGTCTTCCTGGAGATCCGTTCCTTGACCGCGCCTTCTGATCTTCTTGGGTGGCGGGTCGTATTTCCATTGCTATTGGTGGCGCAAAAATTCACGCGGTGGAGGTATGGCAGGGCGCTCACCCTCAATTGTTGAAAAATGGCCGCCCAATCATTCGTTGCTCGAAATTCATGGTCTGGCGCGTGACGCAGCAGGTTTCAGCCGTTGCTCCACATCGGGCCAGTCCACGTGGATCCGCTCGGTTGGTTTCAGCGCCTTAGTGCGCAGCGCATTGGCCACAACGATCCCTTGGGTGGAAAGTTCTATGATCGCCAGCTCGCTGGTTGCCTCGCCGAAGTCCCCGTTGAGCGTCCACGGCTGCATTAGCTCCTTGATTCCACGTTCTTGCAAGAGACCGTCACCGTCAGCATAGTCGCAGGCATCGGAAATTGCGTGGCCTAGTATATTGCGGGGCAGGACCCTGCTGTAGTCCTCAGCCACTGGTTCAAGATAGCCGACTATTTCTCCGTCGTCGCGTTGTACGCTGATCCACTGGGAAGTGTCCATGGCCTATAGGCTAGCAAAAGCCAAAAAGCTGGGCCCCACCAAAGGGTGGGGCCCAGCTTTTGACCAACTAATCCGCTACTAGCGCAGGATCAAAATTAGCAACCGTAGTACAGCTCGAACTCGTATGGGTTCGGGCGCAGGCTCAGTGGCTTGATTTCGTTTTCACGCTTGTACTCGATCCAAGTCTGGACCAGGTCCTCGGTGAAGACGCCGCCTTCGAGCAGGAAGTCGTGGTCGGCTTCCAGTGCCTTCAGGGCATCTTCAAGGCTCTCCGGAGCGCGCTGGATGTCCTTGGCTTCCTCGGCAGGAAGCTCGTAGAGGTCCTTGTCGATTGGCTCTGCTGGTTCGATGCGGTTCTTGATGCCGTCCAGGCCAGCCATCAGCTGGGCTGCGAAAGCCAGGTAAGGGTTGGAAGAAGCATCCGGTGCGCGGAACTCGATGCGCTTCGCCTTAGGGTTCGAACCGGTGATCGGGATACGGATACCTGCTGAACGGTTACTCTGCGAGTAAACCATGTTCACTGGAGCCTCGAAGCCCTTGACCAGTCGACGGTAGGAGTTCACGGTTGGGTTGGTGAATGCAAGCACTGCGTCAGCGTGCTTCAGCAGGCCACCGATGTACCAGCGAGCGACGTCGGACAGGCCAGCGTAGCCCTTTTCGTCGTAGAACAGCGGGTCGCCGTTGGACCACAGCGACTGGTGCACGTGCATGCCCGAACCGTTGTCGCCGAAGACAGGCTTTGGCATGAAGGTTGCGGACTTGCCCCAGGCGTCTGCCACGTTCTTGACTACGTACTTGAAGAGCATCAGTTCGTCAGCGGCGTGAACCATGGTGTTGAACTTGTAGTTGATTTCAGCCTGGCCAGCAGCGCCAACTTCGTGGTGGCTGCGCTCGACCTCAAGGCCAGCCTTGTCCAGCTCAACGCAGATAGCGTCGCGCAGGTCAGCCTGCTTGTCAGTTGGTGCAACTGGGAAGTAGCCGCCCTTGAAAGCGGTCTTGTAACCCTGGTTGCCGCCCTCTTCCTTGCGGCCGGTGTTCCATGGAGCTTCATCGGAATCGATCGAGTAGAAAGCGCCTTCTGGCTTCGACTCGTAGCGAACGTCCTCGAAGATGAAGAATTCTGCTTCTGGAGCGAAGAATGCGGTATCGGCGATTCCGGTGGACTCGAGGTAAGCTTCGGCACGCTCTGCAACGCCACGCGGATCGCGGTGGTAAGGCTCACCGGTACGCGGGTTGATGATCGAGAAGTTGAATGCCAAGGTCTTTTCGATGCGGAATGGATCGATGAAACCGGTGGTGACATCTGGGATCAACTGCATGTCTGATTCAGAGATGCCAGCGAAGCCGCGGATGGACGAACCATCGAAGAGCTGGCCGTTGACGAAGAAGTCGGCATCTACAGACTTTGCTGGCACGTTGAAGTGCTGCTGTACGCCTGGAAGATCGGTGAAACGGATATCGACGAACTTGATGTCCTCATCGGCAATATATGCCAAGACTTCTTCTGGACTGGTAAACATGTGCAGGTGACTCCCTGGTGAGATATGAGAATTGGTAAACAGAACGATCAGACAGAATGAGCTGGCTGGTTCCCTTGCTTACGTATAGAGCTTACCCACAATCCATTTCTGAATGGTGTCTCTATTGTTTCCAGCCTGTTACAAGGGTGAGGCTCGGGCGTATCGTATTGCGCTGATTTGGGACGATGCAATTCGTAACAAACTGACTTGGAGCCTTGGCGGGCTCAGACAGGGCAAATTGAGCCCGAACTGATGCACAGAATCCCTCGATAGAATGTAGCCGTGGAAAGAAAAGACTTCAGTTCGTGGCTTGAAGGCCCGCCACAACATAACTCGCAGGAGTGGCCTGGACAGGATCTAGGCCGACCGGACAAGGGCCCCGGGGCAATCGGAAGATTCCCTCGCAGGATTGGAGCCTTGTGCATCGACTGGGGACTGTCGATGCTGCTGAGCTGGTGGCTCTTCAACTTCAATGACCTTGCAACCCTGTTGCTGTTTTGCGTCGGGCAGATTATTGGCGTCGGATTGACCGGTCATACTATTGGCCATCGGACCTTTGGCCTTCAAGTGCAGTCAATGGACGGCAGTGCAGTGAAGCCCCTGCAGGGGTTGATTCGCTCGCTGCTGCTTTGCCTGGCCATCCCGGTCTTTGTTACCGATAAGGATCAGCGGGGATTGCACGATCGGCTACCGAAGACCATCTTGGTCAACATCAAATAATTCAATTGGCCCATGACAACGAAGAAGCCGCAACAGGGATGTTGCGGCTTCTTATATATTGAGGTTTTTAGCGACCGCGGGTTGCGCGGCGGTTAGGCCGAACGCGGGTGGGGTCTACGCCCTTGGGGATCGGCAGGCGATTTGCAGTCAGGGTGCTCAGTCGCTTGTCGATGGCACTGACTTCGAGCTTGGTGATGGACTTGGGAAGCTTCTTCATTTCCTTGCTGACATCAACCAAGCTGGTCTGGTCCGCGTCCTGTCCTGCATGGATCACGTGAACTGGCACGTTCGGCAGAACACGGGCAATGCGCTTGCGTTCCGATGCGACGAGTTCGCGAACTCGCGACTTAGGCCCTTCAGCGACCAGGACGATGCCTGGGCGGCCAATGGCGAGGAAGACCAAATCCTGGTGACGGTTATAGGCGACTGGTTCCTGCTTGAGGATCCATCCGCGACGCAGCACGCTCATGGCTGCACCTGCAGCGCCTGGGCGTCCTTCTAGCTGGGAGAAGGCAGCTTTTTCAGCCCGACGGGACATGATGAACATCGCCGCAAGAAGAGCCAACGGAATGGAAATGATCAACATGGTGATCCAGTTGTTGATCAAGATACCGATAACCAAGCAGACTGCGATTACAGCCAAGGCAGCCAGTGCCATCCACCAAACGACCATGGGGTCGTTGCGGCGCGTCATCTGGAAGACTTGGCCGATTTGCTTCAGCCGGCCTGGTTCTTTGTTCTTTTTCTCAGCTTTTGGTTTACGCGAAAACAAACCGCGCTTTGGTTGCGCAGCAGCGTCGTTGTCGGAGTTTTTGGCCATAGTTCCTCAATTCTACGCGATGTTGACGATAGTTCTAAGCCGCGCTGGATCACGAGCGAAATTTTTTGGTGCATATGTCGCTAGCAAGATGGCAGGCAACCCCGCAGCCAGGGCGTGTGAGATGCCAGGAGCTGCGGGGTCGTGGTCTGCCGAACGTTCAATCGATCATTATTTGATCAGGGATGCTGCTTCCTGACGCGTGTTCCCGGAAGACTCGATGTGGGAGAGAGCCTCTGGAATTTCGCGGCCCTTCTTGCGCATCGCTCCGGCCCACAACCGTCCTGCACGGTAGGAAGAGCGGACCAGCGGACCAGACATGACGCCGGCGAATCCGATTTCTTCTGCCTCTTGCTGCAGTTCAATGAATTCTTGTGGGGTGACCCAGCGGTCCACTGGAAGGTGGAGATCGGTGGGGCGAAGGTATTGGGTCAGGGTCAACAGGTCGCAACCGGCTTCGTGCAGGTCGCGCATGGCCTCGGAAATTTCTTCGCGGGTTTCGCCCATACCGAGGATCAGGTTCGACTTGGTGATCAGTCCACGCTTGCGTCCGTGCGAAATGACGTCCATGGAACGGTCATAGCGGAAAGCGGGACGGATGCGCTTGAAAATACGAGGAACGGTCTCGACGTTGTGGGCGTAGACTTCCGGGGCCGAATCGCAGATGGCGTCCAGGTTCTCTGGTTTTCCGCTGAAGTCCGGGATCAGCAATTCGACACCGGTGGTTGGGTTCATCTTGTGGATCTGGCGAACCGTCTCCGCATACAGCCACACGCCCTCATCTTCGAGGTCATCGCGGGCCACACCAGTAACGGTCGCGTAGCGAAGATCCATCTTCTTCACGCTCATCGCAACCTTGAATGGTTCGGAGCGATCGATAGGTGATGGTTTACCGGTAGCGATTTGGCAGAAATCGCAGCGGCGGGTGCACTCGGAACCGCCGATGAGGAAAGACGCTTCACGGTCTTCCCAGCATTCAAAGATGTTTGGGCAGCCTGCTTCTTCGCAGACGGTGTGCAGTCCTTCGGACTGTACGAGATTCTTTAGGCCTACGTATTCGGGACCAATGTTTAGTTTGGCTTTGATCCACTCGGGCTTACGCTCCACTGGTACGGCAGCGTTGCGCTTTTCAACGCGAAGCATGCGGCGGCCTTCAGGTGCGACGCTCATTATCGGCTCTTTCTTTTGGAGGGAATGATTGTCTAGACGACTTGTGGGGTGAGGAGACGTTCGAGTTCGGTCTGGACTCGGTCGACAACGTCTTCCGGGGTTACGGTTCGGCCGAGCTCTTCCGAGATGGAAGTGACTCCTGCATCGGTGATACCGCAAGGAATGATTTGTTCGTAGGCTGCTAGCTCGTTGGAGCAGTTCAATGCAAAACCGTGCATGGTTACTCCGTGGCTGATACGAAGTCCGATGGCTGCGATTTTTCGGTCTTGTTCGCCGTTTTTGCCGGGAACCCAGACACCTGAGCGGCCCTTGATCTGCGCCGTGGCAATGCCCATGTCGCTCACGACATTGATCAGCGCTTCTTCGATGGTTTCCACATAAAGTCGAATCGCACTCATTTTGCGAAGTTTGACGATGGGGTAGCCAATAAGTTGTCCTGGCCCGTGCCAGGTGAGCTTGCCGCCTCGATCCACGTCTACGACAGGGGTTCCGTCTAACGGGAGATCTTCGGGTTCAGTTCTTTTGCCTGCGGTGTATACCGCTTCATGCTCCAGGAACAGGACTCTCGGGGACTGTTCGTCCGCGGCTACCGCATCATGTAACTGGATTTGGTAGTCCCAGGCTTCCATGTAGGGCACAAATTTTGAGCCAAGTCCGACTCGTTCGAATTCGATCGCCATGAAGGTTACCCTACGCCGTTGTCCCGCTGGTCGCTAATTCGATAGATGACGGCAAACTTGTGGATAACGAACTTGTGTTTTCCGTTTTTGAACTACAACGGAGCTATGAATGAATCAACAAATGTCCTTGCATGGCCCTTGAGCTCTGGACATGTCACAGTTAGACCATTAAGTACCAAGTCACCATGTAAAGTTTGGCTAATCCGCAGGGAGAGTGACCAAACTTACATGGTGCTAAAACTTAGTTTGACTATGGAAGATGTCTCGTCCTTGAGGCAGAATTCGGTCACTCGGACGCGGAAATATGTCGTTGATTTTTACGGCACGCTCTCGACCCAGCTGGGTGATGGTTTGATCATGGAATATTGCCCGGGCGGAAGCATCGGCGACCTCGTGAACAGCCGAGGTGTTTTCAGCCTGGGCGAATGCATCACTGCGTTGGCTCCCGTGGCGCAGACGCTATCGATGATGCACGCAGAAGGTATCCGCCATGGGGACATATCACCGGCAAACGTTTTGCTGACTGCTAGCGGCATGCCAAAGATTATTGACTTTCAGGAGTCCGCCTCAGATGCCCAATCGTTGTCGGGCGCTGGCACGCCAGGATTTATGGCTCCAGAAATAGTTCCTGGCGGACGAGAACTATTGGTGGGGGAGCAGGACGTCTACTCCCTGGGCGCCTGCTTATGGTTCCTCTTGGCAGGCAAGCCACCGGATGCGCAAAACATTCGGCCACCGGTGCAGGTCAAGTTTCCAAGTATTCCGCAGATCATCCAAGAGCTATTGATTGATTGCCTCAACCCGGATCCAAATGAACGACCAAGCGCCGAACAATTCGCCAGGACGCTGTTCTCCAGCGCCCAGGCTGAACCTATCAGGTGGGAAGGCCACGTTTCGCCGGAAGCTACCCATCTGATGGAAACCATTCATCCAGATATCCCGACGCATCATAGGGCAGGACGACGGAGGGGGAGGAAACAAGCATCATTGACACCACAAGACCAGGGACAGCCTGAAAATTGGGCTGTTCATCCGCTGCGGCGGACCCCTGGAGCCATGAAAATTGTTGGTGCCGGCGTGCTGGGTATTGCGGTATTGGTCGGAAGCCTTGTGGGCGTCAACCATCTCCGCGCGGCGACAGCCTCTGATGCGGGATCTGCACCGTCGGCACCGGTTGAATCCTCGTGCCGCATCAATGATGTCGCCCAAGTTCCAGCGTGCGCTTTGAACCAGGACACCATTGTCTCGGCCTTCCTGAGCCTGACGCAACGGCGTGATCAGGCCATGAGCAAATTGGCGGCTGGAGACTTGAAAGCCATTTATGCACCTGGCTCTGAGCAGCTGCAGCGGGATCTGGAAACGATCAGAACGCTGCGGGAAATGGATCTGAGTTTTAAGGGGTTGGCGACGCAGCTTCGGAATGTTTCCGTTGTTGCCCGTGGCCAAGGCGATGCCGTGATTCTGGCTGCGGATTCAACCCAAGGCGAATACCATTATGTGGATCGCAAGGGAAAACAAATCCACACGGTCAAGGCTGCCCAGACTCAGCGGATCGAAATTGAACTGGTGCTTTCAGAGCACGGCTGGAAAATCGGCAAGGTTCTTCGCCATTAAATGCAGGAACCGCAATCCAATGCATGCTCAGTGCATCGGATTACGGTTCCTGCAGCGGATCCCAATAAGGATTAGGACCAGAGGGTCGCCACCGCGATATTGATGAAGGCCATGCCTCCAACAGCGTGAGCAATGCCCGTCGATACTTCTTCGCCAGCCTTGATCTTCTTGCGGCCGATAAACGCAGCTACAGCGATCACGATGGCGATGACCAGCTTCACGCCAATCTTTGCGTGGTTGACTGGGTCAGTGCCGGCTTCAGCAATACCCACGAGTGCCAATCCGGTCACCAGCTGAACGAGGGCACCGTACCACTGCCAGACACTGACGGTAGGGGTCTTGAAGTTAGCTAGCCAGCCACCGAAAATCGCGGCTGCACCAAGTACATGCACAAATACCAAAATGAGTTTCAGGAATTCCATAGTCCTAGCCTAATCTAAATTCGACTGAACGTAGAAAAGCGACGATCGCCCCTGCTGATTCCTCAGCAGGGGGCGATCGTCGCTACGGCTAGAAGCCCTATTGGGAGCTTAGAGTCCCAAGTCTCCCTCGAAAGCGCCACCCTCAAGGCGAGCCTTGACGGTCTGCAGGAAGCGGCCTGCGTCAGCGCCGTCAACCAGGCGGTGATCGTAGGTCAGGCACAGGTACATCATGTGGCGGATGGCAATCGAATCGTTGCCATCTGCATCGGTGATGACCATTGGACGCTTGACGATCGCACCGGTGCCCAGGATAGCTACCTGCGGCTGGTTGATGATCGGGGTGTCGAACAGTGCGCCAACCGAACCGATGTTGGTGATCGAGAAGGTGCCGCCGGACAGCTCATCTGGACCGATCTTGTTGCTGCGGGTACGTGCAGCAACGTCGGCGATGCGCGAAGCCAGGCCAGCCAGGTTCAGGTCACCAGCGTTCGAAACCACTGGAACCAACAGGCCCTTGTCGGTATCGACTGCGAATGCCAGGTGCTCGGCATTGTGGTAGGTGATTTGCTGGGTCTCTTCGTTGTACTCAGCGTTCAGCTTCGGGTGAGCCTTCAGGCCTTCGGCAACAGCCTTGGCGATGAATGGCAGGTAGGTCAGGTTCACGCCGTTGGTGGCCTTGAAGCTGGCCTTGGCCGAACCGCGCAGCTTGACGATGCGGGTCATATCGATCTCGTGGACCTGGGTCAGCTGAGTCGATACGTCCAGGGACTCGCGCATGCGACGGGCGATGACCTGACGGATGCGTGGAGCCTTCTCGGTGGTGCCACGCAGCGAGGAAACCTCAACTGCTGGCGCAGCTGGCTTTGCAGCAGCTGGTGCAGCGGCAACAGGAGCGGCCGGTGCAGCTGCTTCCTTGGCAGCAACTGCGTCAAGCACGTCCTGCTTGCGGATGCGACCGCCAACGCCGGTGCCCTTGACCGAGGCGATGTCGATGTCGTGCTGGTTGGCAAGGCGGCGAACCAGCGGGGTTACATAACCCGACTCGTTGTTCGACTCGGCAGCTGGAGCAGCTGGAGCAGCTGGAGCAGCTGGAGCGGCCGGAGCCGGAGCAGCTGGTGCCGGTGCTGCAGGAGCGGCCGGGGCCTCTTCCTTTGCAGGCGCTGGAGCAGCAGCTGGTGCTTCTTCCTTGGCTGGGGCAGCGGCAGGTGCAGCGCCAGCGGCACCGATCACTGCGAGCACGGCGCCAACTTCAGCGGTCTCGTCTTCTGGAACGCGAATTTCCAGCAGAGTACCGGCTACTGGCGAAGGAACTTCGGTGTCAACCTTGTCGGTGGAAACTTCGAGCAGCGGCTCGTCAACGGCGACTTCCTCGCCAACTTCCTTCAACCAGCGGGTAACGGTACCTTCGGTCACCGATTCGCCCAGTGCAGGCAAAGTGACCTCGGTGCCGGAAGCGGAGCCGGCTGCAGCTGGTGCAGCAGGTGCTTCTTCCTTGGCTGGTGCTTCCTGTGCAGCGGGTGCAGCTGGAGCTTCTTCCTTCGCTGGTGCTGCTTCGGCAGCTGGTGCAGCTGGAGCTGATTCGCCCGAACCGGAACCATCGCCAATGCGGACCAGAGGCGCGCCAACTTCAGCGTCCTCGTCCTCTGCGACAAAAATTTCCTCGATGACGCCAGCTACTGGCGAAGGAACTTCAGTGTCTACCTTGTCGGTGGAAACTTCCACCAACGGCTCGTCTACCTCTACACGGTCGCCAACTTGCTTCAGCCAGCGGGTTACCGTACCTTCGGTAACGCTTTCACCCAGTGCGGGTAGGTTTACGGTTTCAGACATCGTCCCGTATCTCCTTGGTTTTTAAAACTTGAATTGTGGGTGGAGGCTAAGCCTCCGAGCTTTGCGGACTAGGCAGCGCGTTGCAAAAACGCGCTGCCTAGGTGAGCCAAAAGCTATTAGCCGTGCAGTGGAGCACCGGCGAGAGCCATTGCGGCTTCGCCAAGGGACTCGTTCTGAGTTGGGTGTGCGTGAATCAGCTGCGAAACATCCTCTGGGTAAGCTTCCCAGTTGACGATCAGCTGGGCTTCGCCGATCTGCTCGCCGATACGGCCGCCGATGCCGTGAACGCCCACGATTGGGCCGTTCTTGACGCGAACCATCTTGATCAGGCCGCTGGTGCCCAGGATCGAAGACTTGCCGTTGCCAGCCAGGTTGTATTCGGTGGTTTCGATCTGGTCGGCGCCGAACTTCTCCTTGGCCTTTGGCTCGGAGTAACCGACCGAAGCGATCTCCGGCTCGCAGAAGGTCACCTTCGGGATGTTGATGTCCTCGATGATGGTTGGCTTCATGCCGTGGATTTCCTCGGCAACGAAGCGGCCATGCTGGTAGCCGCGGTGTGCCAGCTGTACGCCTGGGACGATGTCGCCAATTGCGTAGATGTTGCCGACGCCGGTGTGCAGGCGCTCGTCGGTGATCACGAAGCCGCGATCGATGGTGACGCCCTGCTCCTCGAAGCCCAAGCCTTCGGTGACTGGGCCACGGCCGACTGCAACCAGAACGATGTCTGCTTCCAGTACGTTGCCGTCAGCCAGCGAGACCTTGACGCCGTTGGCATCCTGCTCGACCTTTTCGAAGAAGACGCCGGTGTTGAACTTGATGCCGCGCTTCTTGAAAGCGCGCTCCAAGGTCTTGATGATGGCTGGGTCTTCGTTCGGCACGAGCGAAGGCAGGCCTTCAACGATGGTGACATCGACACCGAAGGAGTTCCATACCGATGCGAATTCAACGCCGATGACACCGCCACCGAGCACGATGGCGCTCTTTGGCAGGTCTTCCATGTTCAGCGCTTCGGTGCTGGTCAGCACGCGACCGCCGATTTCCAGACCGAAGGTCTTGGAGGTGGAGCCGGTAGCCAGGATGATGTACTTGCCCTTGTAAACGGTGCCATCAACGTCGATGGAATCCTGGGAGACAAGACGGCCGTTACCAGTGATAACGTTGACCTTCTTCATCTTGAGCAAACCCTGCAGGCCCTTGTGCTTTCCAGCAACAATGCCTTCCTTGTACTTGCGCACGCCAGCCAAGTCGATCGACTCCAGCGAGGTGTTGATGCCGTACTTGGCACCCTCGCGAGCGTTTTCGGCCAGCTCTGCAGCGTGCAGGTAGGCCTTGGTTGGGATGCAGCCGGTGTGCAGGCAGGTGCCGCCCAGCTTTTCTTTTTCAATCAATCCAACGGTGTAGCCCAGCTGGATGGCACGCAATGCTGCCGAGTATCCAGCGGATCCACCGCCGAGGATGAGGACATCAAATTCTTGCGTTGCTGCCGAATCGGCCACGTGAACGCTCCCTCGTATTCGCTAAGTGTGGCCGGCTTTGGCCGACCAGGGGATCGGTCGCAGATCATTGGGAGCATGACGCCTGTTAGCGCGCACCATTGATCCACGGTGATGTTTCAAAACTTACCTTAGTACCGCTAACCGGAAAGAGTCACCTTCGCGGGCGTAAAAGTCAGGCATGTCTCTTATTTTTAATCTGTTCCCGGCAGCAATCGCAGGTGCGCGTTGATGCCGGGAACACTTTTGTTTCAGCGCAGCCCAATCAGTGAGCTGTCAGGCGGTCATTAATTTGAGGCCAGCTGCTCTGCGTAGGCTACGAGAGTGCGCACCTGCGAGCCGGTGCCGTTCTTCGGCGTGTAGCCCCAGGCACTGCCTTCATTGAATGCTGGACCAGCGAAGTCAATGTGAGCCCACGGAATCTTCTTGCCGTCGACCTCGCCAACAAATTCTTCCAGGAATACGGCGGCGGTCATCATGCCACCCATGCGCTCACCAATATTTGCCAAGTCGGCTACCTGGGACTCAATGCTTGGACGCAGTTCCTCGGGCAGCGGCATGCCCCAGGCCAATTCGCCAACCTTGTCCGAAACGGACACGAGATCGTCCCGCACCTGCTCATTGCCCATGATTCCCGCGGTGCGCAGACCCAAAGCAAGCATCTGGGCGCCGGTCAGGGTAGCGATGTCGATCATGACATCCGGCTTTTCCAAGCTGGCGGCAGCCAACCCATCGGCCATGACCAGGCGGCCTTCTGCGTCCGTATTCAATACCTCAACAGTCTTGCCGCCGAACATGGTCAGCACGTCCCCCGGACGGGTCGACGCGCCACCGGGCATATTCTCGGCCAGGCACAGCCATGCAGTGACCTTGACGTTCAACCCCAACTCCGAGATGGCAGCGACGGCCTGGAAAGCCGCAGCGGCGCCGGACATGTCCGACTTCATGGCGTGCATGCCGGCAGCTGGCTTCAGCGAGGTGCCACCGGTATCAAACGTGATGCCCTTGCCGATCAGCGCAATATGCTTAGCGGCCTTGGCGGGGGAGTACTCGACCTTGACCATGCGAGGCTGGCGCACCGAACCGCCACCGACGCCAAGCAAACCGCCAAAACCGTCCTTGGCCAAGCGCTTCTCATCGAAGACCGTGACCTTCAACGGCAGTGGCTTTGAGTAGTCCTTGACTGCGGTTGCGAAGGATTCCGGGTACAGCAAGTTTGCCGGGGCATTGATCAAGTCCCGCGTGCCGCGCACTGCGCGGCCGAGAATGGCAGCGCGCTTGAGCGCTGCGGGGACGTCCTTGGAAGTCGCGACGGCGGTGGCGATCTGCGCCTCGGCCAGCACCGGCTTGTCGCTCTTCTTCGAGCGCTGGTTCTCGTAGCGGTAGCTGCCCAGGGCAATGCCTTCGGCAATAGCCGCCACGCGCTCGACGCTTTCGGAAGGCAGCGCGAAGATGGCTGTTTTGGCATTGCTGAGCTGACGGGCAGCTGATCCGGCCGCACGGCGAAGCTGTTCATCGGTCAGGTCGGACAATTTCGCGATGCCCAGGCCAATGAACAACAGGACCTTTGCCTTAGAACCCTCTACTCCTGGAAGCAGGGTAACTTCATCGGCTTTCCCTGACATCCCCAAGGCAGTCAGTGACTGCTCTAGCGACGATGTGGTTTCCGAGGTGAACGGTGAAGCTGCGATGGTTGCTTTTCCATCGTTCTTCAGCACGCCCAATACCAAGGTGTCGGCGCTCTTGCGTTTAATGTCAGTGCCAATGGCGCTCAAAGTGAGGTCACTTGAGTTGATCACAAAATCATTCCTTCTGTGCCTTTGTAGGGTCTAAGGTCAAGAATTCCGGAATGGTAATCCGGAAGGTAGTGCATGCTCGCGGGCAACGCATCTGCTATCTCCGATGTTATCCGAGGAATCAGTTCATCGTGCGTCACTTCACAGCGAGCGTAAGCGCAGAAGCGATAGTATGTAATATCGCTCTGAATATGGGGTGCCAAGCAGTGTCTAGTGGTGCTGAACTCGGGTTTTAGGGAGTTCGACATCGAATCGAGGAGAAAATGTCCAAGGAATCGTTGATGACGATGGTCGCAAACGACTTGGATGATTCACGCCTCCAAGGACTTGGCATGTACGTCCTGCTCAAGAGCATGAGCGATGCCGGGCAGACGCATTCCCAAGTGACAAATGAACTTTTCGGGCGCCTCGATTCCATGCTCTTTGCCACGTTCGACGCCGATGAATTGGTTGCCTACACCTCTCAGCGACCTCGGCTGACTTTCCTCGGTGACCACTTTGCCGGATACCAGGCACCTCGCATCGAGATCTACTTGATGACCGATGAGATGGACCGCAACTTCTGGTTCTTAACCGGAGTGGAACCTGACCTCAAATGGGAGCGGGTTATCGCCGAACTCCTGGGCTTCATCGAAGCCTTCAATGTCTCTCTCGTTGTTGGATCAGCATCGCTTCCAATGCCGGTTCCGCACACTCGGCCTGTGGGCGTGACCGCTCACGGAAACCGCAAGGATTTGATTGAGAACATTTCCACTTGGAGCCCCACGGTGGAATCGCCAGCCGGGATCACATCCCTGTTGGAGATCCGGATGGCTGAAATTGGCAGAGACATCGTAGGATACTCACTTCATACGCCTCACTACCTTGCTGAATCCGAATATCCGGCAGTTGCCGTGGCAACTTTGGAATATGTTGGAGCAGCACTGAAACTCGCACTTCCAACGGACAAGCTTCGTGAAGCTGGCCGCCTGGTCGATCAGCAGCTGGCTGAGCAGCTCGAGGCAAATAATGACGTGCGCCAGATGGTCGACGGATTTGAAGAACGCTTTGATGCGCATGTTCAGGAACATGAGCCCCGTTCACTATTGCTTGACGAAGACAAGCAAATGCCGGACGCAGAAGAACTGGGAGCCAGCGCTGAGCACTTCCTGGCGGCCATCGAAAATACCGATGACTGGTTAAGAAACGGACAAGACGATTCGTCGTCAGGTGATCAAGACCAGTGAGCCAACCGCATTTGAATTCGACCAAAGCATGGTTGGTTTATGGCTTTGCCATCGTTGCCTACATATCTGCAATATCCCAGCGCACTAGTTTCGGCGTGGCAGGCATTGAAGCAACAGAACGCTTTCACGCCAGTGCTCAAATTCTCGCGACCTTCTCCGTCGTCCAGCTAGTCGTTTATGCGGGCGCGCAAGTGCCAGTCGGATTGCTTCTGGATAAATTCGGCCCGAGGATCCTGATTACCTGCGGTGCGTTGCTGATGGCTGCCGGGCAAGCTTTCCTTGCCATCTCAGTGAACGTCCCTATGGGATTGATCGGCCGCGTGATGGTAGGCATGGGCGACGCGATGGTCTTCGTCTCAGTCCTCAAGCTCCTGCCGCTATGGTTCTCTGGATCGAAAATTCCGGTCCTCACCCAGCTCACCGGAACATTTGGCCAGCTCGGCCAGCTGATCAGCATTTTCCCGTTCCACATGATGTTGCTGAACGCCGGATGGTCTACCTCATTCTCGGTCATGTCGGGTTTTGCTTTCGCCACATTTATTACCACGATCGCCTTCGTGCGCAACGGCAACGGCTGGGCTGGTCCTTCACACGGAACACACTCTTCCAGGTCGCGCATTGCGCAAGCGCTCAAGCAGCCTGGCACCCGACTTGGTTTCTGGACGCACTTCACCACCGCGTTCATGATTAACACGTTCATGATGACTTGGGGATACCCCTTCCTAGTTGAGGGCCAAGGCCTGGATAGCGCGCTAGCGTCGGGAATGATGTCGATCTTCGTCGTCGTAGCTGTTGTGCTAGGACCTGTACTTGGCGCCCTTACCGCGCGACGTGCCGACCACCGTTCGAACTATGCTCTGGGCATCATTGGATTGATGCTCGCCATGTGGGCAGTAGTCCTGTGCTGGCCAGGGCAGGCTCCGCTCTGGGTGCTCATCGTATTGATGATTAGCGTGGCAGCAGGCGGTCCCGCATCGGTCATCGGATTCGATTTCGCCCGAACTTTTAATCCCCCACGTGTATTGGGGACGGCAACAGGGCTAGTAAACACCGGCGGTTTCATTGGCGCATTCATCACTATTTATGTCATTGGATTCATCCTCGACATGCTGAACAAAGCCAATGGTTCTTCAGGTGAGCTGTACAACCTGGGGTCGTTCAGAATTGCGCTCTCGTTCCAGTTCGTCATGGCAGCGCTGGGCATAACCTTCATGCTGATCGAACGCCGGAAGGCACGGCGCTACCTGGCGGAGCAGTAAAACCTGTTTCAGGGCTTCGAAGTTCTCCACAAGTAGTGGCGAGTGCAGCACCTGATGATTCATGCTCGTGCACCGTGGATGCATGACAACTACTCCAGAACGCCAGCCAATTTCACTGTCCAGCTACAAGGACATCTTGGCCTATGTGCCGCATGCTTTGGGATTTCATCCACGCAATTCAGCGGTATTGCTGCTAATCGACGACGATCGTCTCGAAGCGACTCTCCGGGTCGATCTACCGCCTACGGAACATGCGCCCGATCTTGAAATCTGGATCGACCAGGTCTGCCGTTTGCTGCACCGTATTCCGAACATCGATGATATCGCTGTAGTCATCTATGTTGCAGGCAATGCCGGTGGCTCGCAGGTTGTGCCGCTATCGAGTCTAGTTGCCAAACTAGAGACCGCTCTGACGCATCAATCGATTCGTTTGCGACATGCTTGGTGCCGGCAGGATTCCAGAATCTGGACCTACGGCACCGAGGACGGGCTAGATGTGCAAGATGTGCCGGCGCTCGATACAAATGAAACTAATCTGTCCATGGTCCTGGCAGGCTCGGCGCCGTTGGACCAGCCGTGGGATGGCAGTGGCGTACCGGAATGGTCGAACGCTGACGACGTGCTCCAATTGGTGGGTAACCAAGATGCCAACATCATGGTGTCTCTCGATGCGTGGCACGAATCATTGTCACAGCCAGCCACCGTATCAACAGCCGAGCTTCATTCAGATCCGCAGCGGGCGGCCATCCACTTGGGATCGCTGCAAACAAAATTAGTCAGGGACCTGTTGCCGTTTTTGGCGGGCGAGGGTTTGGAAAGCGCGCTGGACATTATTTTCGGGATTTCGGTCGACGAGCGAGAGGGCGCGGTCGCCCCGTTGGCAGACTACCTATTGGGCCGCGGATGGTACGCGCCGGATTGGGAGAGAGTTGACCGGTTGTGGGAACTGTCCCGTGATCTATTGGGTGTAGCCCAAGATGAACCACGACAGGCGCTGCTGTGCATATTGGCCTGGATTGAATGGGCGCGAGGTCGCGGTTCGATGGCGCTGGTGCTATTGGAACAGGCAGTGCTGGAGAACGAAAAGTATGAACTAGCCATGCTTCTCCAAAAGCTTATGGAACACGGCGTGATGCCCTCGTGGGCAACTGATCAACTGCGGGCGTGGCGCGCGAACTTTTCCTGAAACTCGGTCCTTGGGGTGTCTCAAGTGGTGTCTGGGTGGTAATTCATGGATAATGAGATAACAGACCCGGTTAGGTTCGAATTGCCTTCGCCTGAAATCTATGGATTTTGGGAACATAAGGCGGGCTTGAAGCGTTGATAACAATGTGCCAGCCCTGCGGCGTTTAGTCAGTGATTAAACGTCATCGGACTTGACAGGGTCATAGTGGTGTTACCGGCAGGTGCATCCGGAACGCATCGTTAGAAAGGTTATTCGTGTCATCTTCTGAGACGAACGCTAATCGTCAAGCAACTGAAGCCGAGGTCAACGAGGCTGAAGCATCGGCAGAAACTCCTGCGGCGAAGAAGCGTGCTACCAAGGCCAAGCCTCGGACCAAAAAGGTAGCTGCAGACAGTGCAGCGCAGGACGAATCAACCGCAGCGGTGGCAGAAGGCGACGAGGAAGCCGAGGCTGGAGCGGATTCCAAGCCTGAAGACGATTCCAAGGGCTTCACGCTTTCCACCGGAGATGACGATGCCCCGCAGCAGCAGGTCATGGTTGCCGGCGCAACCGCGGACCCCGTCAAGGACTACCTGAAGCAGATCGGTAAAGTCGCCCTGCTGAACGCAGAGCAGGAAGTCGACTTGGCGCTGCGCATCGAAGCTGGCCTGTTTGCAGCAGACAAGCTGGAAAAAGACGACGGCTCAATGGATCAGCGTTTGCGCTGGGACTACGAGCAGATCATTCACGACGGCAAGATCGCCAAGAACCACTTGCTCGAAGCCAACCTCCGCTTGGTTGTATCGCTGGCAAAGCGCTACACCGGTCGCGGCATGCTCTTCTTGGACCTGATCCAGGAAGGCAACCTGGGCCTGATCCGCGCGGTTGAAAAATTCGATTACACCAAGGGCTTCAAGTTCTCGACGTACGCAACTTGGTGGATCCGACAGGCAATTACCCGTGCAATGGCTGACCAGGCTCGCACCATCCGTATTCCGGTTCACATGGTGGAAGTCATCAACAAGCTGGCTCGCGTACAGCGCCAGATGTTGCAGGATCTTGGTCGTGAACCAACCCCTGAAGAGCTGGCCAAGGAACTGGACATGACCCCTGAAAAGGTTGTTGAAGTTCAGAAGTACGGTCGCGAGCCTATTTCCCTGCACACGCCACTGGGTGAAGATGGCGACTCCGAATTCGGTGACCTCATTGAAGACTCCGAAGCTGTCGTTCCCGCTGACGCAGTCTCGTTCACGCTGTTGCAGGAGCAGCTTCACTCCGTTCTGGACACGCTCTCAGAGCGTGAAGCGGGCGTTGTTGCAATGCGCTTCGGCTTGACCGATGGCCAGCCTAAGACTTTAGACGAAATTGGCAAGGTCTATGGTGTTACGCGTGAGCGTATCCGCCAGATCGAATCCAAGACCATGTCCAAGCTTCGCCATCCGTCGCGCTCCCAGGTGCTGCGCGACTACCTCGACTAAGCCAACATGATCATATGGCCAGCGGAACAGACTGTTCCGCTGGCCATATTTTTTGTTCGCCGTTTAAAAAGAACTGGTGGCTCAACGCTTGTTGGGCCACCAGTTTGCAATTAGTCTCGAACGGAATCAGTCGTTGGCTTCGACCTTCGGCTTTTCGTAGAGTCGCGAAGATTCGTCCTGCCAAACTGAGGACTGCGGGCGCAGCTTTGGTTCCACATCGCGGGCGTGGTGAGCGCAAAACAGCAGTTCACCGCCGGTTGAAGCCAGCACGGCTCGCACATAGGCCTGTGCGCCGCAACGGTCGCACCGGTCGAGTGCGTTCAATTCACGACTAGCGGTCGTAGTAGTCATTGCCAGCCTCCTAAAGTTGATGGTTACTCAATAGAACCAGTTCGAGCCCTGACTTTATCCCGAAAACCGGTGTCTTTCGCTCACCGCGTAGTAGATGTGGATAAGGTCATAGCTATCGAAAGCACGCGAAGACAGCGGAAAATGGCGGATATTCGAACACATTAACGATTAGAATAGGACTCACGACGTCCTTTCTTATGTAGGTAGGAGACAAAGGCCCAGTGGCTTCATCCGACAATTACAACGCTCGACACCTTTCAGTCCTTGAAGGATTGGAAGCGGTCCGCAAACGTCCCGGCATGTACATCGGATCCACGGACTCGCGAGGCTTGATGCATTGCCTCTGGGAGATCATCGATAACTCGGTTGACGAAGCATTGGGCGGTTTCGGCCAGGCGATTGGCGTAGTCCTGCATGCCGATGGCTCCGTTGAAGTCCGAGATGATGGCCGCGGTATTCCCGTGGATATCGAACCTAAAACTGGACTGAGTGGCCTGGAAGTCGTATTCACCAAGCTTCACGCTGGTGGAAAATTTGGTGGGGGATCGTATAGCGCCTCCGGAGGCCTTCACGGCGTCGGTGCTTCGGTCGTTAACGCACTTTCCGCACGTCTAGATGTGGAAGTGGACCGCGGTGGAAAAACATACGGCATGCAGTTCCGTCGTGGCGAGCCAGGAAATTTTGCCGACAAGGGGCGGAAGAAGGCTGAAGCAGCATTCACTCCCTACGAGGCAGCAACGTCCCCAGAAGTCATTGGCAAAGCTAAGCGTGGAGTAACCGGTACACGCATTCGGTACTGGGCGGATAATCATATCTTCACCCCCGATGCGAAGTTCTCGTACAAGGACCTGCAAGACCGGGCACGGCAGACCTCGTTCTTGGTTCCCGGCCTGCGCATCACGCTTCGTGACGAACGGGGCCTGCCGGATACACCCGGTGCTGATGGACCGCATGAAGAGATTTTCCAGCACGACGGTGGCATCAGCGAGTTTGCGGAATATCTCAGCAGCGACTCGCCAGTAACTGATATTTGGCGTTTTCAGGGAAGCGGCTCTTTCCATGAGAAGGTCCCTGTCATTGACGACAAGGGTCGCAGCCACATCGAAGACGTCCAGCGCGTGTGCGAGGTCGACGTCGCGCTACGGTGGGGGATCGGCTATGACACTTCGATCCGCAGTTTCGTCAACATTATCGCCACGCCCAAGGGCGGTACACATAGCGCCGGATTTGAGCAGGCGCTGCTCAAGTCATTCCGCAAAAACGTCGAGGCAAATGCCCGAAAGCTCAAGTTCGGGCAGAAGGACAAGCTAGAAAAGGACGATGTTCTAGCCGGGTTGACTGCAGTTCTTACGGTCCGTCTCGCCGAGCCGCAGTTCGAGGGGCAGACGAAAGAAATTCTGGGCACTCCGCAGGTACGCCAGATCGTCTCCAAAGTAGTCGAGAAGGCGCTTAACGACCGGCTGGGCTCCAGCAAGCGTGCGGAAAAGGCTGAAGCTTCCACTTTGTTGGAAAAGGTGGTTAACGAGATGAAATCTCGTGTCTCCGCCCGGATGCACAAGGAAACTCAGCGGCGGAAAACCGCTTTGGAATCCTCAACGCTTCCCACAAAATTGTTGGACTGCCGGAGCAAGGAAGTCGGCAAGTCTGAACTGTTCATCGTCGAAGGTGACAGCGCCCTGGGCACGGCACGCCTAGCTCGTTCCAGCGAGTACCAGGCGTTGTTGCCCATCCGAGGTAAGATCCTGAACGTCCAGAAGGCCTCCATCTCGGATATGCTCTCCAATGCGGAATGTGCCGCGATGATCCAGGTCATTGGTGCTGGCTCGGGCCGAAGCTTCGATATCGAGCAAGCCCGGTACGGAAAAATTATTCTCATGACCGATGCCGACGTGGACGGTGCACATATCCGCACGCTGTTGCTCACTCTCTTCTACCGCTACATGCGACCGATGATTGAGCATGGTCGTGTCTATGCTGCTGTGCCGCCATTGCATCGCATCGAAGTGATCAATCCTGGATCGAAACAAAATGAAGTGGTGTACACCTATTCAGAAGCAGAGATGAACAAGCTGCTTGCTCAGTTGGAAAAGGACGGCAAGCGATACAAGGAGCCGATTCAGCGCTACAAGGGCCTTGGCGAAATGGATGCCGATCAGCTGGCAGAGACTACCATGGACCAGCGTCATCGAATGCTGCGCCGAGTGGGAATCGAACACGCCCAGGCTGCTGAAGAAGTTTTTGATTTGCTTATGGGATCTGATGTTGCGCCGCGCAAGAAATTCATTATTGACGGTGCGGACGATCTGGAACGCGAACGAATCGATGTCTAGGCATTAAAAGTCGAAGCCGTTGGCTTGGGCAATTCTGCTCAAGCCAGCGGCTTCATGCATTAACGCGAAAACGACAAGACCGCTTCATTACGCAAGCAGCCGCGGCGCCACGAGCAGGACGGTCGGGCAGACCAGCAAGAGAATCGTGCAAGCTAATACGAGATAGCGTGAGGCCCGTCCTAGCGGAGCAACTGGAGTCAGCAAGCGTTGCAAGCGTCGTGACGAAACTTCACCGCCGGGCATCCCCACCATCTCTGCGTTCGATGCGTTTCGCTGGCCGGATACTCCATCAGCGTCTGCTGCGGCGGTGGCTACCGCAATGATGGCCTTCAGGAGGGTTTGGCGGTTTACCTTTTCCAGGGCCTTATCATCGGCCAGCATTTCAATTAGCTGGCGCACTGCCTCCAGCGAGAGCTTAGACGTTGGCAGCCAAGGCAGGGCTTCGTTCCATGCTGTGAAAGCCAGAATTAGCAAGTCATGCCGTTGATCCAGATGCGAGCGCTCGTGGGAGATGACTGCCTGTTGTTCTTCGGCAGTGAGTTGCGTGATCAGTCCACGGGAGAGAACAGTCACGGATTGCGAGATGCCCGGAACACAGTAGGCTACAGGCATATCGTGATCAATGACCAAGGTGTTGGGGCGAGTTTCCGACGGGTTGCTGAGCAATCGCAGGAGGTGCCGGTGTTTTGCCCGCTGCCTAGAAGTTCTCCAGGCGGCGCGAATCAGGGTCAACACCAAATGCAACCCGAATAGAAGCGCCGTGCTCAGCGCAAAAAGATGGACGACACCGGGGTAGCGTACGGTCGGATCGCCTGTGAGAAGCCGCCAGCTGCCGTGCAAGGCCGAGATGAGATCGTCGCCCAATGGAGTCAGTCCCCAGACCAGCATCGAGCCGATCATGGACAGGCCACCGCCCAAAGCGATGGCTTGCCATAGGAGTACAGCCTGGACAGGCGCACGAGTGGTCCATTTAGCCTTTGATAAGGCCAACGGCGTCGGCCAGGCTAATGCGATGGCCAACGCCGCTAGGAAATATGAGGTGAGAAGCACTCAGTCCCCGAAGTGTGAATAAATTATGCGGACTTTACTGAGTCCAAGATAGCACGCAATGAAGCTGCCTCATCTGCGGAGATTCCACCGATGAATCGAGCAAGAACTGCTTCGCGATCCTGGGCTGTGCCCAGTGCTTCGTTAAGAAGGCCAACGGTGTGGTCTTCTCGTGAGGATGAAGCAGCGTAGCGGTGTGGGCGGCTAGAGCGCTCGCGCTCAACCAAGCCCTTCTTTTCAAGGCGCGCAAGCACAGTGAGCACCGTTGTAACTGCGAGTTCTTTCGCATCGGCGCCAAGTGCCGCGAGCTCATCGCGAAGGTCGTTCGCGGTGAGCGGTTCTGTGGAATCCCACAGCAAATCCATGACGGAACGTTCTAGATCGCCAAGGCTGGCCACTAGGTCTTACCTCACTTGCATTAGTACTTTCGCCGCATGCTCCAGGACTAGCCCTCGGCACACTGCTTGAAACACCTATTGTAGCGATTTTTGTTCGAGATTTCTACGACACGTAAAAGAGTGACAGATTCGGCTTTCCGCTTGCCGTCGCCGGGCCAATGGCCGGCTTCTACCTGCAGTGCGAACGGATGCCGAACCCGTAAGGGCCCTTCGGGCTGGTGCTTGCTTTCTTCTGGTGGGACCGAGTCTTCGCGATGTGGCTGGGATCAATCTCCCGCGACTTCTACAAGCTGTCGAAATGGTCTATGGTGATACTTGAAGGCATTTCTACGGAACGTAGAAAAGTCTTGGAAGATCCCAACACGCAATAAATTGAGGATTCAATGGATGCACTAGAAATTGCCCGCTGGCAGTTTGGCATAACCACGGTCTACCACTTCCTGATGGTTCCGCTGACCATCGGGCTGGGACTAACAGTCGCCGTCTTGCAAACTATGTGGCATCGCACCGGTAACGAACACTGGCTGCGGATGACAAAATTCTGGGGCAAGTTGTTTCTGATCAACTTCATCATGGGCGTGGCCACCGGCATCGTGCAGGAATTCCAGTTCGGGATGGCTTGGAGCGAATACAGCCGTTATGTCGGCGACGTATTCGGTGCGCCACTGGCCATGGAGGCGCTCCTCGCATTCTTCGTAGAATCCACCTTCCTCGGGCTCTGGATTTTTGGCTGGAAAAAATTGCCGAAGCGCCTGCATCTGGCAACTATCTGGTGCGCGTCGCTGGCTACCATGGTCTCGGCGTATTTCATTCTCGTCGCGAATTCGTGGATGCAACATCCGGTCGGCACCCAGATTATCGATGGTCGCGCCGTAATGACCGATGCCTGGGCAGTATTCACCAACAACACAGCGCTGGTCACCTTCCCGCACACACTTTTCGGGGCGTTCGCCGTCGCAGGCGGATTCTTGCTTGGGATCTCCTGGTTCCACCTTTACCGGCGTCGCAAAGCTGGAATCGACACAGTTGATGCAAACGGCCGAGTGATCATTGGCGAGGATCTGAGCCGGGGGAAGAACCGCGACAAGACCGACTATCAAGTATGGATCAAATCCTTGCGGATCGGTGCAAGCGTTGCCGTGGTCGCATTCCTCGGCGTCGCGTTGACCGGGCACGAACAGGCCAAGCTCATGTTCGAGCAGCAACCGATGAAAATGGCCTCTGCCGAAGCTGCATGCCACGACGGGACGGGTTTCTCGGTCCTGTCACTGGGCGATATCACTGCTCATGGCTCAACCGACTGCGACGATGTCGTGGCAGTATTTGAAATCCCTGGAATTCTTTCCTTCCTTGCCAACGGAGATTTCACCACCGAAATTAAAGGCGTCAACTCACTGATTCCGGAATACCAGGAAAAATACGGAAAATACTACCCCGAGGATGAATCCTTCGGCCAGTATGCAGGGCAAGAAATCGACTACCTGCCAGTCATGGAAGTTACCTACTGGGGTTTCCGCTTGATGATCACCTTCGGCGGGCTCTCCGCAGTTGCTGCCGCTATCGCGTTATGGATCACGCGCAAGGGAACCGTTCCAGATAATAAATGGATCTCCCGACTCGCAGTATTGGGAATTGCGGCTCCCTTCGGAGCCAACGCCACCGGGTGGATCTTCACCGAAATGGGCCGTCAGCCATTCACCGTGGCACCCAACCCTCAAATGGGAGGGGTTGACCAGGTCTTCATGTACACGGCGGCCTCTGTCTCGCCCACGGTAAGCGCTGGAGAACTTTTGTTCTCGCTGATCTCCCTGACTTCGATCTACGCCGTCCTGCTCGTTGTGGAACTGGTGCTTTTGACCCGTTATATTCGCGGCGGAGTAGCTTCTGCCATGCCGGAACTCGAATCAGCAGAAAAACACGATGATACCGGCGCAACACCACACGATGGCAATGACGACGATGACGTCTTGGCATTCGCCTACTAGCCTTACGGACGAAGGAGAAAACCATGGAATGGCTACCAACACTCTGGTTCATTGTCATTGCGATACTTTGGTGTGGCTACCTCTTTCTTGAGGGCTTCGACCTCGGCGTAGGCATGCTTATCGGCCTCGGTAAGAGCACCGAAAAACGAAAGCGTTTGCTGCTCAATACCATCGGCCCGGTATGGGACGGCAACGAAGTATGGCTGCTTACTGCCGGTGGTGCCACTTTCGCCGCCTTCCCGCATTGGTACGCTTCGCTCTTCTCTGCGCTCTACATTCCGCTCACCATAGTGCTGATCGCCTTGATCTTCCGTGCGGTTGCAATCGAATATCGAGGCAAGGCAATCACTGCGCTGACCCGCAGGGCATGGGATCTCGCATTGGGCCTGGGCTCCCTAGTTGCAGCATTTGGCGTCGGCGCTTTGCTCGCGTCCACCACGCTGGGCCTGCCGCTGAACCAAAATGGGGACCGCATCGGTGGCGCTTTCGCTTGGCTCACGTGGCATGCGGTGCTCGGTGGAGTCGCCGTGGTGGCGTTCTGCTGGATTCATGCACTGGCTTTCCTGCGGTTGAAAACCGATGGACCAGTACGGGAGGAAGCCGGAAAGCTTGTGGGACGCTGGCTGCCGGTAGCTGCACTTCCAATGCTGCTTTGGGCTGTCTGGGTGCTCGCCAACAACAATTCAACAATCGCCTGGGTATGCCTAGCGCTGTCAGTTGTGGCGCTGATCGCCGCAGGTGTCATGGGCCGGTCTGGAAAAGAAGGAAAATCCTTCATCGCGCTCGGAGTCATGCTCCTGGCAGCAGTTGCAGCGATATTTGTCGCGGCCTATCCAGTGGTACTGCCTTCAACGCTGGACTCGGCGTTTGATCTAACCGTTGACAACGCATCCAGCACTCCCTACACGCTCAAGCTGATGAGCATCGTGGCTGCTTTTGGCGTGCCATTGGTTTTGGCCTATCAGGCGTGGAGCTACTGGGTATTCCGCAAACGGCTGCGTGAGGAACATATTCCTGAAACCCACCACGTGACTTCAATCGTTAAATAATTGAACCGGACCTGAAAGTCGAGCTATGCCAGCCCCAAGATTCCTTCCAAAAGAACTGATTTCACCACGCCAATTCGCTGTGTTGACGTGTTTTTCAGTCTTCAAGGTCTTGGGGCTGGTGCTTGTCGCCTACTCGTTGGGAACGTGGATTGCGACCATGGCCTCCGGTGCAAAGAGCGATCCCCAACTTTTGCTCGTTGCAGGCGCTGGCGCCATACTGCGCGCACTCGCCGCGTGGGGATTAAACGCGGGCGCGAGGCGTATGGGGATGGGAGCCAAGGAACGGATGCGGATGCAGCTGCTAAGCTCCGAGGCCTCGCACCCTGTGATTGTTCCGGCAACGCAAAACTCAATCCCTGTGGTAGCCACACTGGCCAGCCATGGAATTGAGAAGCTGGACGATTACTTCACAAAGTTCATTCCAGCTCTCATTGGTGCCGCTGCTGTTCCGCTTTTGCTCGGCATCTACATTCTGCGACTCGACTGGATCAGCGCGGTGATACTGCTACTGACGGTTCCCTTGATTCCGGTGTTCATGGCGCTCATTGGAATGCATACGCAAGACACGCTCAAAGAATCGCAATCATCCCTCGACAGGTTGGCGAGCCAGCTCTATGAACTAGCCCAAGGGCTACCTGCGCTCCTAGGCCTGGGCCGGGCACGTCAACAAGGCAACGCCATCGCGCAGGTCGGCGAGAAGTACCGTATTGCCACCATGGCCAATCTCAGGACCGTGTTTATGTCCAGCTTCTGGCTGGAACTTATTTCAACGCTCTCTGTAGCAGTGCTAGCGGTTTTCATCGGCGTGAGACTCGTCAACGGTTCGATGGAACTGTCCGCAGGATTTACCATCCTGATTCTGGCGCCGGAGCTCTTTTCGGCCCTTCGTGAAGTCGGGTCTGCCTATCACGCGGCCGACGACGGCCTGGCAGCCTATCAGCGGTACCAGAATATGACTGCGGCTGCTCCAAGCACTGCCACTATCGGTGCCTCGCCAGCGCGGGCATCCAAGGTTCTGGAAATTGAGAATCTCAGTGTGCGATACGAAGGCAATGAACAAATATGCAAAAACCTGAACCTCAGCCTGGGTGCGGGGGAGCGGAAGATCATCGCTACGTCTAGCGGTACGGGCAAGACAACTCTGATCACGCTAATCGCGGAAGCAAGCTGCAGCGACAATGCTTTTGATCCAGAATTGGTTCAAGGCACCATTCGAACTTCGGGTTCCATAGCCTTGATCAATCAGCATCCGCGTTTTGATGCGGAGACCGGGGAAGAGCAACTAGCTCAAGACATTCACACACCAAGGCCCGGACTTGTCAGTGAGCTGGCAGAACGCCTGTCGATGGATCACATGCTTGGGCGCAAAATCGCCGAATACTCGCCCGGCGAACTACGCCGATTAGAAGTACTGCGGGCCGTGGCACGCCTGCACAGCGACCCCCAATGCACCTTGCTCCTGGCTGATGAGCCGACGGCTCACCTTGATGACGATAACGCGTCGGTGGTACGCCAATTGCTCAGCGAAATCCCTGCACGCTGCGCAGTTCTCATTGCAAGCCATGATCCATTGATCGACAACTCGCAGGGACGTGGAGCCAGTATCACGCCGAAACCAGCATGGTCGGGCCAGGAATCCGATCATCGGGCTAGCGGCATTCAAGATGCAGTGCCCTCCACGGCATTGGATCAGAGCCGACAGCGGTTTAACCCTCGTCGAGAACTGCTCAGAGGCTACAGGAGCGCGCCCAAAGCCGTGGCGTGGGGAACGATCAGTGTCTTGTGTGCCGTCGCCTTGGCGGCATTGAGCGGATGGCTGATTGTTGAAGCCAGCTATCAGCCACCGATCCTCCACTTGAGCGTCGCTTTTGTCATGGTCCGCGCCCTGGGAATCGGCAGAGCAGCTTTCCGCTACTTGGAACAGCTGGCCATTCACGATGCAGTCCTCGAATACGCCGGGAAGCTTCGCGAAAAAATTTGGAACGCCATGGTGGCCGACCCTGCCCGCTGGGGACTTTTTAGCCGGTCGTCTGTCGTATTGCGTTTCTTCCTGGCGGAAGTGGATGAACTGCGTGACCAGCTTGCGCGAGTGGTTTTCCCGCCAATCTCAGCAATATCCCTCTGGGGCGTCGCAACCGTAGCCTTGTTCCTCATCCAGCCGGAATTCGGATGGACAGCGGTCATCGCTGGCATTCTCCTGGCTTTCCCCGTTAGATGGCTGGTCCAGAGAATTGAAGGACAGCATCTGGTACGCCAAATGACCCATCGAATGGCCATGAACGAATCCGTTCTGGGAATCTTGCGGCATAAATCAGCATTGCGGATTAACGGTTCCCTCAACGCGGCTCTCGCTTCAGTCAATAGCGCTGAACAGGAAAATACCAAGGACGCGCAACGCCACGCGCTTGGCCAGGGGAGTGCTCCTGCGCTCGCCGTATTGCTCAGCGTGCTGATGGCGATTGTGGTGGCCGCGGTTTCCCAAAGCTCGGCATCGTTGACTGCGTTGGCCGTGCTGCTCAGCCTGGCCTTGGGTGATAGCGCCACCAGCGCCCTGCTGGCGGTCCAGCAAGGGCAAGCCTTGAAACAATTGACCGGGCTTCTGGAGCAACACGGGCTATCCACCCAGGACCAGCAAAGCCGCGAAAACGATCACGCTGCCAGTCTCACCCCGGAGGTTGCAGGATTCGAGCTGGACGAAGTCAGCCTGGGGTACGGCCATGGACCAAATGTGCTCGACAAGCTGACCGCGACCATTCCGCAACGCCGATGGACCGCAATCGTTGGTCCTTCCGGTTCCGGGAAGTCCACTCTTATGACCGCATTGCTTGGGGCCTTGCCGGTGCGCGCCGGCACCTTGAGCCTCATTGACGAACGCGGCATGCGCAGTCCGGTTCACGGGGCCAAGCTGAACTCCGTGGCGTGGTGCCCGCAGGAAGCCCACCTGTTTGATTCCTCGATACGTCGCAACCTGATGCTCGGCGTAGCCGAAGGGGAGCAACGCGAGGATGCGCAACTTGTCGAGGTGCTACAGCACGTAGGATTGCACTCCTGGTATCAGCAGCAAGCCGAGGGGCTGGAAACAAGGATTGGTTCTGGCGGACATCATCTTTCAGGAGGCCAGCGCTGCAAGATGGCCGTTGCCCGTGCCCTGCTTGGCGGACATCAAGTGGTTCTGCTCGATGAGCCCACAGCGCACTTGGGAGCAGACGAGGCCGCTGAACTGATGGATACGCTGCGCCGTGCTCTGCAAGATCGCACGGTCGTGCTCATTACCCACGATGAGCGATTGGCCGAACAGTGCCATGAACGCATCCAGCTGGAAGCCAAGGTTGCTGCTTGATCCAACTAGAAAAGTGCTGCAACAGATCGCGAATCCGTTGCAGCACCTTTTCCGTGTCGAACCCAGCTGCCTAGAGAATTACTCCGCCGTCGTCAAAGGGCAAGGTATCTTCGCCCGGGTTGAACGCCGGGGCTGCCTTCGGATGCTCGTCTTGAACTGCGTTGCCCACTGGTGCGTCGGCAGGTGAGTCCGGTGCCTGGGCAGCGGATGATTCGGCAGCGCTCAAAGAACCGCCGAGGATGTTGACGGTCTGTGCAAGCGGTGCCCCGGATCCATCACGCTTTCCGAACTCTGTCGGCAAGGCCCGAACCACACCGGCACTTGAACTAGCTCGCGCTGGTCCCTGCCCGGCAAAGGCAAGCTGCAGGTGGTCTTCACCCTTGATGAAACGGTGGGCGCGAACACCGGCCGTGGCACGCCCCTTGGCGGGGAACTCGGCAAACTCGGTGAGCTTCACCGACTGGCCAGAAGTTCCAGGCAAGGTTTGCGAACCCGCAGCAATGGTCGCCACTACGGCATTCTGTGCCGACGGGGGGACGACACCAAAGAAGATGACGTGGTCATCGGCGCTGAGCTTGATTCCGGCCATGCCGCGGCCGGTGCGCCCCTGCGGGCGCACAGCAGAGGCAGGGAATCGCAGCAGTTGCGCACCGCGGGTGAGGAAGACCAATTCGTCGTCTTCTCCAGCCACCGCAGCGGCAACCACCGCATCGCCGTCCTTGAGCGTAATGGCCTCGAACTCGTCACGGTTCAACGGGTACTCCGGGGTCACTCGCTTCACGACGCCCTGACGGGTACCAATGGCCAGGACCTCATTTAATGGAACGAGCGCGATGACCGTTTCATTCTTGGGAAGTTTCAGGAACTCGGCCACCGGAACACCCTGTGCCAGCTGCGGGAACCCGTGGGACTCAGGCAGCACGGGCACGTCAATCAGGGAAATGCGCATGATCCTGCCGGTGCTGGTTAGTGCGCCGATTTCGCCGCGGGCACTGGAGGCCACCTGGGAGATCAGCACATCGTGCTTAATCCGGGCTGAGGCGAAGTCCAGCTGGGCGCGATCGTGGGTGCGAGCGATCTGGCCGGTGGCTGAGAGCAGCGCCCAGCACGCGCTATCGGAAATCTCCATAGTCAGCTTCACCTGCTTGCCGCTGCCGACCGCTTCCGGCAAGGCGGTGCCCTTGAGCGGAGCGAGCTGCGCGGACTTGAGGAGTTTTGTCCGACGAGGCGTGCCGAAGGTCTCCGCCATGGCTTCCAACTCCTCGGAGACCACAGAACGCAGCAATTGGTCGGATTCCAGGATGGCTCGCAGCTTCTCGATTTCCTCGCGCAGCTGCTCTGCTTCGGTTTCCAGCTCAAGCTTGGAATATTTGGTCAGCTGGCGCAGGCGCAGTTCCAGAATATGGTTTGCCTGTGGCTCGCTGAGGTCAAAGACCGTCATCAGCCTCTGGCGTGCTTCATTGGTCTGTTCCGACGAACGGATGATGGCGATAACGTCATCAATATCTACGATGGCGATCAGCAAGCCCTCGACCAGATGCAGGCGGTCTTCACGCTTGGCCAAACGGTAAACGGTGCGTCGGCGCACGACATCAAGCCGGTGGTCGACATAGACCGTGAGCAGTTCACGCAATCCCATGGTCCGCGGTTGCCCATTGACCAGGGCAACGTTATTGATGCCGAAGGAATCCTCCATGGGGGTGTACTTGAACAGGCTAGCCAGCACCGCATTGGCGTTGAAGCCATTCTTCAGCTCAATGACCAGCTTCAGGCCGTGGTGGCGATCAGTCAGATCAACAACATCAGAGATGCCGACGATCTTCTTGTTGTTGACGCCGTCCTTGATCTTTTCGATCACCTTTTCAGGCCCTACGCCGTACGGCAGCTCGGTGACCACCAGCGCCGACTTGCGTGCCGAGACCTTTTCCAGCTCTACCGTAGCTCGGGTGCGGAACAGGCCCCGCCCGGTGCGGTACGCATCTTTAACGCCGTCGAGGCCGATGATGCTTCCGCCTGACGGCAAGTCAGGACCCGGGATGAACTTCATCAGTTCTTCGACCGTGGCTTCGGGCTCAATGAGCAGATGCCGCGCGGCCGCGATCACTTCGCCCAGGTTATGCGGTGCCATGTTCGTTGCCATGCCCACGGCGATGCCGGTGGTTCCGTTAACCAAGAGGTTGGGGAAAGCCGCCGGGAGCACCTCGGGCTGCATGAACTGGTTGTCGTAGTTCGGAATGAAGTTCACGACGTCTTCATCCAGGTTCGCCGTCATCGCCACAGCGGATGCGGCCAGTCGCGCCTCGGTATAGCGTGGCGCCGCAGGTCCATCATCCAGCGAGCCGAAGTTGCCGTGCCCATCAATGAGCGGCAAGCGCAGCGAGAAGTCCTGGGCCAGTCGAACCATCGCATCATAAATGGCGGCGTCGCCATGCGGGTGCAGCTTTCCCATGACTTCGCCCACCACGCGGGCGGACTTGACATGGCCCTTTTCGGGGCGCAGCCCCATTTGGGACATCTGAAAAAGAATTCGACGCTGTACTGGTTTCAGTCCGTCACGGGCGTCGGGAAGGGCACGTGAATAGATGACGGAATAGGCGTACTCCAAGAAGGAGGATTCCATTTCATTGGTGACGTCGATATCGACGATATTTTCAACGAAATCCTCTGGAATCTCTTCAGACTTCTTACGAGCCATTACTCTATTTGTCCTTCATCTGCTGTGGTGCGGCCGGGGCCGTCGATACTTCGTGTTGCGTCTGGGCACATCACCAAGGTCGCGACTATTCTAAGCCTATGGTGGATCGTAAACTTTCGGCGGCATATCCAGCGCATTGGGAAGCAGATGTTGTGCTTCGCGACGGAACAACGGCACATCTGCGGCCCATCACCCCAATGGATGCGCAGGCCCTGCAAGAGATGCACAAGCATCAATCCGAAACCTCGGTCTACCTACGCTATTTTACGTACAAGTCCTCCCTGACCCCTAAAGAGCTCGAACGGTTCACCAACGTCGACCATGTGAATCGAGTCGCCTTCACAGTGGTGCGCGGATCAAGGATTATTGGTGTTGGCCGTTATGACCGGCTCGATGATCCAAAAGAGGCCGAAGTTGCCTTCAACGTCTCCGACGAATATCAGGGGACTGGCATTGGCTCGATCTTGCTGGAGCACTTGGCAGCAGCAGCCCGCGAAAACGGCATCGAGAAATTCTCGGCCGAGGTACTTCCGGAAAACCGCAAGATGCTGACGGTCTTCTCGGATGCAGGTTACGCGGTGGCCAGGCACTTTGAAGACGGGGTGGTGATGCTGGAATTTTCCATCAGCCCCACCGAGAAGTCTCGTGAAGTCACCGAGTCCCGGGAGCACCGAGCGGAAGCGAGCAGTGTTGCAGGCCTATTATCACCACAGTCGATAGCGGTGATCGGTGCAAGCCGCACCTGGGGAAAATTAGGCCATGACGTTTTGGAGAGGATCGTCGAGTCCGGTTACACAGGCACCGTCTATGCGGTGAACGATGCTGCCCTTGAAGTTGGAGGTATGGTCGCTTATGGCAGGGTCACCGAACTTCCCGGCGCCGTTGACGTGGCGGTCCTATGCATCCCAAGAGAGCGAGTCCTGGAAGCCATCCAGGACTGCGCCAAACATGGGGTGAAGGCACTGATCATCATGTCCGCTGGGTATGAATCTGCTCAAGGGCTCTCGGCCCAACGCGAATTGGTCGCTTTGGCCCGGGCCAACGGCATGCGTGTGGTGGGGCCGGCATCCCTTGGACTCATCAATACCGATCCCTCGGTCAATCTGCATGTTTCGGGTAGTCCCGGAGTTCCGAGCCGGGGCAATGTGGGTTTTTTCAGCCAATCGGCTGCGATGGGGATGATCCTCCAGGGCGTGGGCATTCAACAAGGCGTCGGCGTCAGCAGCGCAATTTCTGCTGGCTTGCGCGCCGACGTGTCCGGCAATGACGCCATGCAGTTTTTCGAGGATGATCCGCGCACGGACGTTGTTGCCATGTACTTGGAATCCTTCGGCAACCCACGAAAATTTGCCCGCATTGCGCGCAGGCTAGCGCGTCGCAAGCCAGTGGTCGTGGCGAAAACTGATGTCATGGGCCGCCGGCTCCCGCCAGGCCACTCGGTACGCGTCGGGCAAGCGCCAGCAGGAGCGATGAACGCCATCTTGCGCCAATCCGGTGTCATTCGCGTTCGCTCATCGGAAGAATTATTGGATGTGACGTCCTTGCTGTCGGTATTCCCGCCACCCCAGGGGCCAAATGTCGCAATCATCTCGAATTCTTTGACCATCGCCGAAGTCATTTGCGATGTCGCCGAGGACCGGAACCTCAACGCCGCCATTCACGGCGAAGAACTTGATTACAGCATCGGGCAATCACGGGCCATTCCCATGCTCCGGCGGCGGCTCAAAGAGCTCGTTGAGGACTCGGACGTGCATACTGTGCTTCTGGCGCACCTGCCCTATTCCGGACTTGAAACCTCAGCGGTTTTAGAAGTTGCCCGCGAATTCCTTGACCAGCCGAAGCCGATTGTGGCTTTGGTGCCAGGCCTGTCAAGCTCTGAAATTACCGGCGGCGTGAAGCAAGGAGTTCCGCTATACACGTCGCCCACTACGGCCATTGGCGCCTTGGCGAAAGCGTACGGCTATCAGCAATGGGTGGATGTTCCCTACGAACCCATCGAGGACCCGGACGGAATAGACGCCGAAGGGGCAGGCGAATACCTCGCAGAACTAGTGGCCACGGTTTCAGGCACCAACCTGCTTGAACTTTCCGAAGCCCAAGCGCAAAAGCTGCTGGGGTTCTACGGAATTCAGATCTACGGTTCCCGGGTAGTCAACACGGTTTCAGAAGCCATAGATGCGGCGGATGAACTTGGCTGGCCGGTCGCCCTGAAAGCCAACGATCCAGACCTGCGCCAAAGACTGGACCTCGGAGGGGTCCGCTTGAGCATTCCAGATAAGCAGAGCCTGGAGGCAAACTTCACCCATATGAAGCTGCTGATGCGCAACTACGGCGTCGATGCTCTCGAGGTTCAAAGCATGGCGCCGGCCGGGCAAGCCTGTGTAGTGAAAGCGGTCGAGGACCCATTGCTTGGCCCCGTGATCTCCTTTGGGCTCAGCGGCGATCCCGTGAACCTCTTGGACGATTGGGCCCACGGCGTGGCACCCCTCTCAACACATGATCTGGAGCAACTGATTCGTCGTCCCCGAAGCAGCGTCAGGCTACTGGGATATCAAGGGCTTGCCGCGGTGGATCTGGAGGCATTAAAAGACTTTGTTACCCGCGTATCGCTCTTCAAGGACAATCATCCTGAGGTCACTGTCGCAAAGTTCGCTCCAATCTCGGTCTCGGCCAATTCGCTGAGTGTCTTGTCAGTTAATATCCAGATCAGCAACGCTGAGCAACGGACTGACAGCGTGCGCCGAGCATTGCGAAGCTGAGCAGTTGGGCAAAACGTGAATTGGGCGTAGCTACTGAGTAGAATTGGCTTATGAGTTCTCCAACATATTCGACTGCTCCGGGCGCTGAGCTTCTCGACGATCTGGTACGGGCGGGCTTCTACCCGCAGATGGTTCAGGATGTCCTTGCCGAAGCA
Source organism: Glutamicibacter halophytocola (assembly GCF_001302565.1). Classification (NCBI taxonomy): domain Bacteria; kingdom Bacillati; phylum Actinomycetota; class Actinomycetes; order Micrococcales; family Micrococcaceae; genus Glutamicibacter; species Glutamicibacter halophytocola. The sequence goes on along the minus strand of NZ_CP012750.1, from coordinate 2,266,133 downwards.
ATGACCGGGCAGCCAGTACTCGACCACTATGTACATCTGGAAACTCATTTCGACCACACCGAAGTGCACCGCCATATTACGGTCATGGTGAAGAGCGAAAAGGTGCTTTTCATTTTGCACGTCGATGACCAGCAGCTTGATGACCATGGCAAGGACGTTATGGCTCAGGTTTCCGTTGAAATGATTGCACTATCACGTATCTCGTCGGTAGCAACGAGCTATGTGTACCACCAGCCACAGCACTATTCATCCGGGGATCCAGTGAAGGAATTGACCTTCGGCATGTCCTGGGGCGGCACCAAGCGCATTGACCTGGCTCCGGCTGCCTGTGGCGATCCCCAATGCGATGCCGACCACGGGCTCAACGGCACGTCCCAGCCCGAAGACCTGGTTATCCGTGTCAGCGCCGAGGCTGATGGACAGCGTGCTGTCAATAAAGCACGCGAATTTGCGGTGCGACTGCGATTGGCTACGATCGCTTGAGCATGCACGAGTCGCTGAACGCAGCTGAACTTTCGGTGCCAGCACAAAAAATCCCGGATGCGCCGCAGTATGGCCAAGCGACGCTATCTGAAATTCTTCCTTCGGCTGCAACTGCCTTGGGGGTTCCTGGATTCAGCAACGCCCTGGGGCTCCAACCGACTAGGCGCGTTGTGGTGATCATGGTTGATGGCCTGGGCTGGAACCAGCTCAAAAGCCACGTTGGGCATGCACCGTTTTTGCGTTCACTATTTGCCGAAGGCCGCAAGCTTGGAACAGGATTCCCCTCGACCACGGCAACCTCTCTGAGCAGTCTTGCCACCGGCGTTACCCCGGGCGAACACGGAATGCTCGGCTATGACGTGGTGGATCCGGCCCGGCGTCGCGTTGTCAACCAGCTTGGCGGCTGGCCTAGCGACCTCAACCCGGAAGCCTGGCAAACCCGTCCTACGGTTTTCGAAAAGGTGGCGGAGCACGGCATACATGTCGCAACGGTGTCCATCCCAATGTTTGCGAAGTCCGCATTAACCAGGGCATCGCTGCGCGGGCCTAAATTTGTGGCGGCGAATCAGCCGTTGGCACGGGCACGAGCTACGCACACCGTCTTTGAATCCCAGCGCAATGCGCTGGTGTACACGTACTTTAATGAGCTGGACAAGACTGGCCACAAATTCGGTGTCGATTCCAGCCAGTGGCGCGACACTTTGGAAGAGCTTGACTACGTCATCAAGAGCCTCGTGTCACGGTTGCCGGAAGAAACCACGGTGCTGATTACGGGCGACCACGGGATGGTGGATGTTCCCGAATCGCAGCGGATCGACTACAGCAGGTATCCGGAACTGGTTGATGGCGTCGAGCTGACGAGCGGGGAACCGCGTGGAGTCCAGCTGACCTTCGCACCGGGGACAGACGAAACCAGCAGGCTCAAAGTCAAGCACGCATGGCATAAGGAATTTGGTTCCAAAGCGTGGATCTTGACCCGCCAAGAGGCCATAGATCGTGGCTATTTTGGGCCGATCACCCCAGAACATGAAGCCAGGCTCGGGGATCTGATGATCCTGGCTGCGGAATCCATTGCTTTTTACGATGGCCGCAGGGTCGCTCCCATGGCTTTTGAAATGGTTGGGCAGCATGGCTCTCTCACATCGGGGGAGCGATACGTTCCGCTGCTGGTGCATCGAACCAAATAGAAAATGCGATCGGGCAACACCTTCAGGTGTTGCCCGATCGCATTCAAGCACGGCTGGTTCCGGATTAGGAATCCGTATCCTTTTTGCGCTTGCCGAACATGATGTCGTCCCAGCTCGGTACCGATGAGCGCTTCGCCTTGCGCGGCGAGGAATCATCGTTGTTCTGCTCGCCTTGCTTGTCCTCGGCGTCGGAGTCACCTTGATCGGAACCGGTGACGACAACCAACTGCGAAGTCCGCGGCGAAATTCCCTGCGGAAGGTGAGGCAGCGAATCCTCTTCATCAGTGTCGTACTTGCTCATGCCGCGTTCAATGATGTCATTGAAACGGGATTCGCGTTCTGGATCCTGATCCTTTGGCCGCTGGCCTCGACGAGCATTGAGCAGTGTTACCAGCTCTTCAGTTTCATCAGCTTCAGGGGTGTTGGTCGCAGGCTGCTCTGGTTCCGGCTGGCTTACTGCCGAGATCGGGCGAAAGTATTCCGGCGCGACCTGTTCGCTGAGCGTCTGGGCCCAGCGATTCAGGTTCTTCAACGTTTTGCGTGCCGGGGCAAAGGCCCAGCGGGCGACGTTCCCGGAAACCTCAGAGGAGTCAGCTCCCAAGGATTCAACATTTTCGGTTGGCAACGGCGAATCGAATTCAACGGTAATGATCCACTGGCCTTCTGGATCCTTCCACGAGTTCCACCGAGCGGTTTCGCTATCGATGTGCAACTGGTTGAAGCGGTGCACGACCATGGAGCCCAGATCGGCAGGTTCTTCTCCAAAGACTTCGCGATATTCAGCATCGGTCTGAGGACCGGAGACCTCCACACGGCGAGCCAGCTCGGCTATGTGTTCGCGCTCGGCAAGCACCGGACCTTCGTACTTCACGATGTCCTCAACGGGAATATCCCATTCAAGGGACAGATCGTAGGCAGAAGCACCGGCACGCACGCGGGCCTGAATTTCACGTGGCGAGTGGACCGAGGACTCTTCGCGATTTCTCGGAGCCCGCGAGCGAGCTATTTCTGCCATTGCACTGCGCAGTGCATCGTCAACGGGGAGCTCGTAGCTCATCCCGTCGTCGCTGCTGACCTGCAGGCTGGAACCATTTTCATGAATTCCTACCAGTCTCAGCTGACGCATTAATACCCTCCACACGCTCTATTTCCTGAGTAAAACTCTGCCACCTCGAAGGCTGAATTCCTACCACCGCCCCGGGTGTGGCGCAAGAATAGTCATCAACTTCACGCCTTATTTCCCGATAACTTCAGCCGGTGGCTGATGTCCTGCCCCATGGGAATGGATTGCCCGGAAGAACGTTATACTTTTAGGCCGGTGTGAATTTTTCACGTTGTGGACCTACCGGCTCGATTGAATACCTGCAGGAAAGAGCGAAAAACGATCATGGCAATTGAATCTGCTGCACCAGCCGTTATCTCGGAAGAGGATCGCGCCAAGGAGATCGCTGAGCTTAAAGCGGGCAAGACCGCTGAAATGGCAAACCTGATCGATGAGTCTGAAGCATCGTTGGCCGAAGAATATGTGTTGCCGGGCGGAGAGGCAGCCCAGGAGGAAGCCAGCGTAGAGATTCTTAGCGAACAAGCTGATGAATTCACATGCGCGTCCTGCTTCATGGTCCGGCACCGTACGCAGCTGGTGCGCGAAGAGAACGGCCAGAAGTTCTGCAGCGAGTGCGAAGGATAAATCCCCAACACTGATCGTTCAGTATTGGGGATCTTCTATGCGGATATTCCTGCTCTGGCAGCCTCGAAATCAGTCTTCAGGAGTCAGCGGAGAGTCTTCCCCGGCTTCGGCTTCTGCCTTGCCTTCTTCGGTGAACTCATACATGACTCCGCCTAGGGAAGCTGCCAATTCTTCGGGGCGGCGGGTGGAAGTAAGCCAGTACGGAGTGGTATCCCGCTCATCGGTAACTTCCATTTTGACCACGCCATCTAGCCATCCACGCAACAACATGTAAGCCAGGCCGTGCAATTTCTGCCCACGCTGCTTGAAGGCTTCTTCGCCGCGGTAGCCCACTACTTCACCGACAAACTGTCGTTCGATGCTGGCACGGCCGACAGTTACCGTCGAATCGGTGACTTCGATGCTCGGCACGCGCACGAGGAAAATGACCACGAGGGCAACGAGCATTGCCGCTCCGATGCCCCAGCCGAGCGGGGCGCTGATCGGCGCAACAGCGATACCGGCGGTCAATGCGATAATGATTGGCCAAATCCAGGTGCTGGCCGAAGGCCAAAGTTTTTCGCTGTACAGGACGCTCGATGCCGCAGGGCTGGTGTTACTCATGATTCCAAGTCTAGGCAATAATTCTTTGAGCCAAGAACGGGGCGCATGTGACAGCCCATTCCTAGCCGCGCACGATAGAGTTAACTCAACAAAACTGTCGAACGACCACTTCACAAAACTCCCGGGGGATAACCAAACTGATGAGTGAGCCAACAATCTCGATCGCCATCAAGATGCTAGACAGCGAATTGCCAGTGCCTGGTTATGCTCACCCTTCGGACGCTGGCGCTGACTTGCACGCACGCGAAGGACTGGTGCTTCAGCCAGGTGAACGCGCACTGGTTCGTACAGGCATCGCGTTGGCTATTCCCCACGGGTATGTCGGGCTGGTGCACCCGCGCAGCGGGCTGGCTACCAAGCATGGGATAACGGTTGTTAATGCCCCGGGCACTGTTGACGCGGGGTACCGCGGTGAGATCATGGTCACGCTGTTGAATACTGACAAGAAGGAAGCCTTTTCGATCAACCGCGGCGACCGCATTGCCCAGCTTGTGATCCAGAAGGTCGAACAGGCGGTGTTCACCCAAGTCGATTCCCTCGAGGAGACGGCCCGTGGCGCCGGTGGCTTCGGATCCACTGGTGGATTCAGCGCCAATTAAGCACTGATTGACAATCAGCCAAGTTTTCTAAGGAAACCATGATTTTTAAGCGCAAGAAAACCAAAGAGCAGGAAGCCCCGGTTGAATCGAACGAGGTTTCCGCCAGTTCTGAAGAACCAAAAACTGGTCCGTACGACATCAACGATGTGGCGGACACTAATGAGTACCTCGACTTCGGTTCGATCCTGATCAAGCCGGTGAGCGGGCTCAAGGTTCGAATGGACGTCGAAGAATCCAATAAGCGAGTGATCGCGGTTTCGCTGGAAATTGCGGAGTCGCGAGTACAGCTCATGGCCTTCTCCTCTTCGAAGTCCGAGTCGCTATGGCCTGGCATCAAGGACAAGATCAAGAGCGATATCACCGCGCAAAACGGCGAGATATTCAAGCGCGATGGCGACTATGGAGAAGAGCTGCTGGCCAAAGTTCCACAGCAGTTGCCAGATGGCCGTGCCGGCCACGTCGCACTGCGTTTCGTGGGAATCGACGGACCTCGCTGGTTCCTTCGTGCAGTCATCGGCGGCAATGCAATTGCCAATGAAGAAGCAGCGGCAACCGTGGATGGGATCTTGCGCGATGTCATCGTCAACCGCGGCGACAAGCCATTGCCTCCCGCAGAATTGCTGCCCTTGAATGTGCCGGCAAATGCTCAGACCCGTCCAGTTCAGGAAGACGCTCAGCCTGAGATCAAGCGGCCCGAGCGCGGACCAGAGATTACCCAGATCGGCTAATCATGTCGTTGAAGGATAAGCCGGTCGCGGCGCATCTGGGCCCATCGGATCCGACATTGAACTATCAGTGCCTGGACTCGCTGGACCAGTTGCCCGTCAAAGGCAGGGTCAAGCACACCGGGTACGTCCAATCTGTCAGCTACTCCGCGCCCAACGAGGCGCCATTGCTCAAAGCTGTGGTAGTCGACAAGCTTGGCAGCGTTGCGGCTCGACGTGGCACGGTGGCCCATGTGCGTTTGATCTTCATGGGGCAAAAGTCGGTACCGGGTATCAAGCCCGGGGTGAAAGTTACCTATTCTGGGATGGTCGCTCCGGTGGAACAGATCCCAACGATCTTTAATCCGCGTTATGTAATTGTCCCGGTACCCCGCGGGTAGCTGGAGACTAATTTCCGCAGTGGCGGGGCAGCCTGTGTGCTGTTGGAAATATGGAAGTGGGCATCATGCACGACGAGGAATCCGGGCGCGACGGCGACCAGCAACCTGAGCCAGAGGCCAAACCGTCTTTTGCGTCGATGATTGGCGCGAATTCCAATATCGCCCAGAACGCGGATGGCGGGATCGATCTGCTGTCGACCGTCGGCGGCGTACGCGGAATCCTTGAAACGGTGCTGCCCGGCTTTATCTTCATCATGGTTTTTGCCTTGAGCAGCAACCTGACCTGGGCACTGTTTGCCTCGATCGGCCTTGGAGTGATTTTCATGGTCATCCGACTGGCCAAGCGCTCTACATTGATTCAGTCCGCTTCTGGCCTGATCGGCATCTTGATTTGTGCCTTCGCCGCCCGTCATACGGGCAACGCGAAAGACTACTACATCCCCGGGTTCTATACTTCCGGCGCCTACCTGCTCGCACTGGTTGTCTCCGTAGTTCTCCGCTGGCCGTTGATTGGCCTGCTGTTCGGATTCATCCGCAATGAAGGCGTCGAATGGCGCAATAAGGCCGATCGGCTGCGCCGCTACCAGATCGCGACGTGGATCATCATCGGGGTCTTTGCCTTGCGCCTGGCGGTGCAACTGCCGATGTACTACACCGATCATGTGGTGGCGTTGGGCGTTGCCCGGGCCTTGATGGGCGTTCCGCTGTACGCCGCCGGGCTGTGGTTTGCCTGGCTCTTGTCCAAGCCAGCTGAAACCGCAACCGGCGACTCCTCGGGGGCAGTGGCGAACTAGCGGGTGGCTTCGCGCAAGGTCCGGCGCAACAGCGGTTCTGCTTGGGGGGTGGTGATGAAGAAGATTTCATCGCCACCCTCAACTACGTCATCTGCACTTGGCGGGAAGGGCGTCTTGTCGCGGACCACTGCCATGAGCGTGGTGTCCTGCGGCCAGGGAATTCGCCCGATGGTGCGTCCAATGAGCGCGGAGTCGTGGGGAACGGTAAATTCCACCATGTAGACCTCGCCGGTTTTCAATGTCAGCAGGCGCACCAGGTCGCCGACTTCCACGGCTTCCTCGACCAGGGCAGTCATCAAGCGCGGGGTGCTGACCGCAACGTCGACTCCCCAAGCATCGTCGAACATCCACTCATTTTTTGGATTATTCACCCGGCCTACGGTGCGACGGATGCCAAATTCGCTCTTTGCCAACAGCGAGACAACAAGATTGACCTTGTCATCACCGCTGGCGGAGACCACCACATCGTAATCCTCTAGATGCGCTTGCTGCAGAACCGCAAGCTCGCAGGCGTCGCCGATCAGCCATTTCACTCCTTGGAGATCTTCGCGCTGCGCCATCTCGGGTTGGATATCGATGAGCAAGACCTCGTGGTCGTTGATTAGCAGTTCGCGGGCGATGGAGGAACCGACCGAACCGGCTCCGGCAATCATGACCTTCATGGGGTCCTCTCAGTCAGTCGTTGGGCAGGGGAGCGGGAGGGCTGGCAAGGATCTTTTCAACGTCCTTGAGCTGATCTATGCGCATCATGACATGGACCAGATCCCCGCCTTGCAGGCGGGTGCGGTTCTGCGGAATAGTGCCTTCGCCAAATCGAGTGAGGTAGGCAACGCGCACGCCAGCGGCGGCTTCCAGATCCTTGACCAGGCGGCCGTACCAGTCCCGGTTCAGTGCTACTTCAGTGAGAACCAAACGTCCCGACGGTTCCCGGAAGTCCCCGCGCATCGAATAGTCGGGCAGAATTCGGCGCAATACCTGGTCGGTGCTCCAACGCACCGCAGCTACCGTGGGTATGCCCAGGCGCTGGTAGATTTCGGCGCGTCCCGGATCATAAATACGGGCCACCACATGGGGAACGTTATAGGTTTCGCGGGCTACGCGAGTAGCGAGAATGTTGGAATTATCACCGCTGGATACGGCAGCAAACGCATAGGCGCCATCAATCTTGGCCGCTTCCAAGGTGTCGCGGTCAAATCCTCGTCCGGTCACCGTAAGACCGGCGAAGTCCTTGCCCAGACGGCGGAAAGCATGGGGGTCTTGATCGATGATTGCCACCGAATGTCCCGCTGAATCCAGTGTATGGGCTAGCGAAACGCCGACGCGGCCGCACCCCATGATCACAAAATGTGCCACCGAGAACTCCTTGGATTGCTGCTTGCGATGATTAGTCCGGAGCACCGCCTAACGGTGCTCCGAATGCAACAATAGCGCTGTTCGGTCCAAGATTATTGGCGGCGAACCGCCCGTGTGCCTTGCGCACCTGCGATAACGTTATGACGTGCCTGCATTATTTGATGGTCTCAAGAGGATTTTGGTGGGACGGCCCTTCAGCACCGAACAGCTGAAAAAGAAGCCGTTGCCACCGAATGTTGCGTTGCCGATTTTCTCCTCCAGCGCCTTGTCGTCATTGGCCTATGCGCCAGATGAAATTCTGCTGACCCTGGCCATGGCCGGCATTGCTGCAACGATGCTCTCCCCGGCGGTGGGCGTCGCCGTTTTGGCCGTACTGGTGGTATTGGTGCTTTCCTACCGTCAATCGGTGGTTGAGTATCCTTCTGGCGGCGGCGATTACGAGATCGTCAAAAAGAATCTTGGCGCACGCTCGGGCACTGCCGTAGCTGCCGCCTTGCTCGTCGACTTTGTGCTGACAGTTGCGGTCTCCAGCTCTTCGGCGGCCGCGTATCTCAGCGCAATATTCCCGTTCCTGGGCGAGCACAAGGCCTGGGTTGCGGCCGCTCTGGTGGCCTTGCTGGTGGTGGGAAACCTCCGTGGCACCGGCCAGGGGCGGTGGACCCTGGCCATTCCGGTGTATCTCTTTGTTGCCGGGATGCTGTTGCTCATTGCCATTGGCGGCGTCATGGCTCTCACCGGAAACCTCGGCCTGGCGCCTAGCGCAGAATTCACGATCGTCCCCGAAGCGGAATTTTCTACCGGTTTGCAGGGGATGGTGGGCGCACTTCTGATCCTCCGTGCCTTTAGCACCGGATCGGCCGCCTTGACCGGTATCGAAGTGCCGATTTCCAATGTCCAGACACTGGCCAAGCCCCGGGCCAAAAACGCGGGCCGGATCCTGCTGGTACTGGGCTTGCTTTCCGGCGTACTCACCCTTGGCACCCTGATGCTTGCACGCGCCACCGGCATTAAAGTGGTCGCCGACCCGCACGAATCATTCCTGCTCCACGGCGGACCGATCCCCGAGGGCTTCGTCCAGGTGCCGGTATTGGGGCAATTGGCCCAGGCGGTCTTCGGCGACTACACGCTGGGCCTCATCCTCGTGTCGGTGTTGACTATCGCGGTGCTGCTCCTGGCTGGAAACCAGGCCTTTAATTCATTCCCGTCGCTGGCCAGCCACTTGGCCACCGACGGTTTCCTGCCGCGCCAATTGCGAACCCGCGGAGACCGGCTGGGGTTCTCCAACGGCATCCTGTCCTTGGGCGTGGCCGCCATTGCCCTGGTGCTGCTCTTCCAAGGCGACGTGACATTGCTGGTGCAGCTCTACGTTGTCGGCGTTTTCGTCTCCTTTACACTCAGCCAGCTGGGCATGCTCAAGCACTGGAAGCGTGTTCTGGTTCCTGTCGCGGACCGGAGGATTCGCGCTGCGAAACAGCGCAAGCGCATGCTGAATCTGGTCGGCTTGATCCTCTCGGCCCTGGTGCTGGTGGTCGTCCTGGCTACCAGGTTCGTGCACGGCGCGTGGCTGGCGCTGCTGGGCATCGTGGTGCTGATGCTGATCATGGATTCCCTGCAGCGTCACTATCAGAAGGTCGATGCGGAATTGGCAGTCGACGAGGATTATGCGGCCACCGCCTTGCCTTCGCGAGTGCATGCCCTGGTTCTGGTCTCCACGGTGCGCAAGCCCGTGCTTCGCGCACTGGCGTTCGCCCGCGCTTCCCGGCCTTCGAAGCTGGAGGCAATCATCGTTGACGTCGAGCGCGCGAAAACTGAAAAGACCCTTGAGGACTGGGAGCGTTTGGGCATTCCCGTGCCGATTACGGCCTTGGCTTCGCCCTACCGCGACATCCCCGGTGCGCTGATCGAACATATTCGTTCCATCAAGCGCGAGTCGCCACGCGAACTGATCGTGGTGTACATCCCCGAATACGTGGTCGGGCATTGGTGGGAGCAACTGGTCCACAACCAGACCGCGCTGAGAGTGAAAAATCGCCTGCACTATGAACCAGGGGTGCTCATCGCCTCGGTGCCCTGGCGCTTGCTTAGCGCTTCGCGCGCTGTCGGTGGCGGGGCCACCGAAGAATACTCGGCACACCGCTAACAATGCTTCTGACGAAAGACGAAAACATGACTGAATCACCACTGCTGCAGGTTCGCTTGGGCAATATCGCCCATGGAGGGCACACGGTGGCCCGCCACGAGGGTCGCGTGATTTTTGTGCGCCACGGCATTCCCGGCGAATTGGTATCGGTTCGGCTGACCGATTCGGCGCCCGATGCAAAATTCTGGCGCGCCGACGTCGTTGAGGTGCACGAGGCCAGCGAGCACCGGGTACCGCATTTCTGGGATGCAGCTGACGCGCTGAAGCACCGCGACCCGGTGGGTGGCGCAGAATTCGGCCATATTTCGCTGGAGCATCAGCGCGAGCTCAAGGCGCGGGTGGCCGCCGAACAGTTCACTCGCCTGGCCGGGCTGAAGGCAGAGGACTACAACTTCCCGCCGGTTCAAGCGGTCGCTGGAGCAGCCGATGGCCTGGGGTGGCGTACCCGCATGTCGTACTCGGTGGATGGCTCGGGCCACTTGGCGATGAGCGCTTTTCGCAGCAATAAGCTCACGAGCATCGAGTCGATGCCCTTGGCGCATTCCGCCATCGAGAGCAGCGGGATCTACGCAGTGGACTACACGGGCATTGACCGCGTGGAAGTTGCGGTGTCCAGCGCGGATGATCAAACGATCCTGGTGCTGCTTTCTGAAGCCAAGCAAGGTGCAGCCGCCAAGGTAGCCAAGCAATTCCCCGAAGGGGTGAATGTTGCCTCTTTCAGCCAGCATGGCGGGTCGGCGGCAGATGGCAAGGGATCGTTGCAGGTTTTGGCCGGCAACCCATGGCTGGGCGAAAAAGTCCTGGGGGAGAAGTATCGCATTACCGGCGAAGGTTTCTGGCAGGTGCACCGTTCAGCAGCCAGCTTGCTCAGCGAACGCGTTCTCGACTTGATCGAGCCGTCGCGCGGTGAGCACATCGCCGATCTTTATGCCGGAGCAGGATTGTTCTCGTTGCCTTTGGCTAAGTCGGTGGGACAGCAAGGACGGATTTTTTCGATCGAGGGTGCCCCGGGAACCCACGCCGATGCGAAGAAAAATCTGAAGGCGTTCGGGCAAGCTACCGTGATTCGCGGCCGCGTTGAGCGGGTTTTGCGCCAGGTGTCCCGCGATGCCCAGCTGGACGCGGTGGTGCTTGATCCGCCGCGTGCAGGAATCGACAAGCAAGTCGCCACGGAACTGGGCTCCAGCGCTGTATCGCGCATTTGTTACGTCTCCTGCGACCCGGCGTCTTTTGCCCGGGATATCGCCAGATTGACGTCACGCGGCTATGAATTAGAGCACGTCGAGATTCACGATTTATACCCGCATACCCACCATATGGAGTCCATCGGGCTCTTTGTCCGCCAGTAACGAGCTGAAATCGTACATTCTGACACGAATTTCGATGAAAGTTTATTCCGAGGAGTCTTTTTCCCACAGTTGGCGATAGACTGTTTTTAGCTCTGCCGCGCTAGGAACCTGACTATCTCAGTTAGGAACTCCTAACTGGAATTACAGTGTGCGCGTGCAACAGAATGAGTGTCTGGCGAGAGGAGTCCCACGTGAGCAATGTGGACAGCTTCGGTGCCAAAGGCGTACTTGACGTCAATGGAACCGAATATGAAATTTACCGACTGAACAAGGTTGAAGGCTCAGAAAGCCTTCCCTACAGCCTTAAGGTTCTGCTGGAGAACCTGCTTCGTACCGAAGACGGCGCGAACGTAACGAGCGAGCACATCAATGCACTGGGTCAGTGGGATGCTTCGGCTCAGCCGAACACCGAAATCCAGTTCACCCCGGCTCGTGTCATCATGCAGGACTTCACCGGTGTCCCTTGTGTTGTCGACCTGGCAACCATGCGCGAAGCCGTCAAGGACCTTGGTGGCGATCCAACCCGTGTGAACCCATTGGCACCTGCCGAAATGGTCATCGACCACTCCGTGCAGATCGACACCTTCGGTTTCGAAGGCGCTGTCGAGCGCAACATGGAAATTGAATACCAGCGCAATGGCGAGCGTTACCAGTTCCTGCGCTGGGGACAGACCGCATTTGACGACTTCAAGGTCGTCCCGCCGGGAACCGGCATCGTGCACCAGGTCAACATCGAGTTCCTGGCTCGCACCGTCATGACCCGCGAAGTGGGCGGCGTACTGCGCGCTTACCCTGATACCTGCGTCGGCACCGACTCGCACACCACCATGGTCAACGGCCTGGGCGTGCTGGGCTGGGGCGTTGGCGGCATCGAGGCCGAAGCAGCAATGCTCGGCCAGCCAGTGTCCATGCTGATCCCGCGCGTTGTCGGCTTCAAGCTCGCTGGCTCGATCCCAGCTGGCGCCACCGCAACCGACGTGGTTTTGACCATCACCGAAATGCTGCGCAAGCACGGTGTGGTCGGCAAGTTCGTCGAGTTCTACGGCGAGGGCGTGGCAGCTGTGCCACTGGCCAACCGTGCAACCATCGGCAACATGTCCCCAGAATTCGGCTCGACCGCCGCAATGTTCCCGATCGACGATGTCACCCTCGACTACCTGCGCCTGACCGGCCGCAGCGAAGAGAACGTGGCACTGGTCGAGGCTTACGCCAAGGAACAGGGCATGTGGCACGATGCAAGCCGCGAAATCCGTTTCTCGGAATACCTCGAGCTGGACCTGTCCACCGTTGTTCCATCGATCTCCGGCCCGAAGCGTCCGCAGGACCGCATCGAGCTGTCCTCTGCGAAGGAGCAGTTCCGCAAGGACCTGCACAACTACGTATCGGACTCCGAGGACACCCAGGGCGCTGGCCGCCCATCGGTAGCCGTGGACGTGACCAAGGAAGATGGCACCCAGTTCACCCTGGACCACGGCCTGGTTTCGATCGCTTCGATCACCTCGTGCACCAACACCTCCAACCCTTCGGTCATGCTGGCCGCAGCCGTTCTGGCTCGCAACGCCGCCGAAAAGGGCCTGACCTCCAAGCCTTGGGTCAAGACTTCGGTCGCACCAGGCTCGAAGGTTGTCACCGAGTACTACGAGAAGTCCGGCCTGCTGCCATACCTGGAGAAGCTCGGCTTCTTCGTTGTCGGCTACGGTTGCGCAACGTGCATCGGCAACTCCGGTCCATTGGATGCCGAGATCTCCGAAGCCATCCAGGCCAACGACCTCGCAGCCACCGCAGTCCTGTCGGGTAACCGCAACTTCGAAGGCCGCATCAACCCAGACGTGAAGATGAACTACCTGGCTTCCCCGCCACTGGTCATCGCCTACGCACTGGCTGGCACCATGGACTTCGACTTCGAAACCGACGCACTGGGCCAGGACGCCGAGGGTAACGATGTCTTCCTGAAGGACATCTGGCCATCGCCTGTCGAGGTCCAGGAGATCATCGATTCTTCGATCGACAAGGACATGTTCGCCAAGGGCTACGAAGGCGTCTTCGACGGCGATGACCGCTGGAAGGCACTGGACACCCCAGAGGGTTCGACCTTCGCTTGGGACGAGAAGTCGACCTATGCGCGCAAGGCACCATACTTCGAGGGCATGACCGCTGAGCCACAGCCTGTGTCGGACATTTCCGGCGCTCGCGTGCTGCTGAAGCTGGGCGACTCGGTCACCACCGACCACATCTCTCCTGCAGGTTCGTTCAAGTCGGAGACCCCGGCTGGCCGCTACCTCATCGAGAATGGCGTGGATCGCAAGGACTTCAACTCCTACGGCTCGCGCCGTGGCAACCACGAGGTCATGATCCGCGGTACCTTCGCGAACATCCGCATCAAGAACCAGCTGCTGGACGGCGTCGAGGGTGGCTTCACCCGCGACTTCACCCAGGAAGGTGCTCCGCAGGCTTACGTCTACGACGCTGCAGAGAACTACAAGGCTGCCGGCACCCCGCTGGTCGTTCTGGGTGGCAAGGAATACGGTTCGGGATCCTCGCGTGACTGGGCTGCCAAGGGCACCGCATTGCTGGGCGTCAAGGCCGTCATCACCGAGTCCTTCGAGCGCATCCACCGCTCGAACCTGATCGGCATGGGCGTTCTGCCACTGCAGTTCCCAGAGGGCGAGTCCGCTGATTCGCTGGGCCTGACCGGTACCGAGACCTTCGCAGTCGCCGGCGTGACCGAGCTGAACAACGGCACCACCCCGAAGACCCTGAAGGTTACCGCCACCGCTGTTGACGGCAAGGTGACCGAGTTCGACGCAGTTCTGCGCATCGATACCCCAGGTGAAGCTGACTACTACCGCAACGGCGGCATCTTGCAGTACGTACTGCGCCAGATCGCTGCTGCTAACTAGCAGATCCGTCCCGGCACACGCCGGGGTGATTCTCAAGTAGTTACGCAACACACAAAGATTTGAGGCCCAAGGCATTTGCCTTGGGCCTCAAATCTATTTAATCCCCGAGCCATCTGCGTGTTTGCGCTGGGCCACGATCTGCCCATGGCACCTGGCCCCGCTTCGGTCCCTGGTACCCCGATCCATGATCTCGAAACCTGCAGCCTCAACCAGCTTCGATAGCTCCCCAACCGGCCAGTACCACGCGGGTGCGACCTTGTGCTCGAATGGATGAACCTTCTGGGCAGCGAAAAAGCCCAGGAGCAATGCCCCGCCCGGTTGCAGCACTCTGGCCAATGAATTCAGAACTTCAGGCAGCTGCTCCGGCTGCGTGTGGATGATTGAATACCATGCGAGAACCCCTGAAAAACTGCCATCGGGGAAGGGCAACGCACTCATGTCAGCTAGCTGAAAAGTGCACTCTGAATAGTTTGCTGCGGCATGTTCTATGAATTCGGGCACCATGTCCACACCGATGGCCGGGCGTTCAGCGCTTGCAACGGCATGCGTCCACTGCCCGGGGCCGCAACCCGCATCCAGCACAGGGCCTGCCAAGTCCTGGGCCCATCGGGCGATCAGTTCCCGGTCTTCCGGCTCCGCCTGCTCGACTCGGCCGAACAACTCAATATAGGCTTCGGACAAGGAAGCGTAGCACTGGGCCGTGGGAATTGCGGAGTAAATCTGTGGCATGCTCACAGCCTAGCGAGCTGCACGGCCAACCCCGGTGGAACCTTGCCCAAGAGGCGCAAACGTGGCGTGGAAGGAGGGCCTGTGAAAGAGCTTCGCACCCATCGATTGATCCTGCGTGCGTGGGAGCCCTCGGACGCTTCATTCCTGCTGGATTTGGAATCACGCACGGAAACCATGCGGTACTTGGGGCCCGGTGCAACGCTCATGACGACGATGGAGGAAGCATTGGCCTCCATTGGCCGTCGACGCGCTGTGCGCGGAGCCGGGCAAGGGATTTGGGCAGTAGCGCGCCACGACACCGGCAGGCTCATCGGAAACCTATTGTGCAAGCCCATGAGCGAAGAAATGCAGCGCGCCATCGGCATCGGCTTCGAACAGCAACCCAGCGAAATAGGGTGGCATTTGCACCCCGCGGCTCAAGGCCAAGGGTGCGCCACGGAAGCTGCTCGTGCAGTGCTTGGCTACGCCAACCAGGCGAACGTGGATCAGCCGGTTTTCGCCATTGTAGATCCGCGCAACGAGGCATCGCAGAAAATTTGCGATCGTTTGGGGCTGCAGCGTTTCGGCCGCACCCGCGGATACGCCAGTGCTGAACACCTGGTCTATGTGGCCCCTTCGGCCAGAAGGCAGCCCGTGGGATTGCGATGACTGGAAATGATCCTGCGCAGTTCCTGGCCGCTGAACAAGCAGCTCAACTGCGTGCCTGGCTTGGCAACGTTGAGGTAGTTCGCGACCTTTCATGGAATCTTACCGACACAAGAGTGCTGCACCTTCGCACGAGCCAGCAGGATTGCATTCTCAAAACCGGGGGAGAAGGCAACCACCATATTTCTCGTGAGCTTATCGCGCATCAAAGTTACACCAGGGAACTGAAAACGCGCGGTCTCGCTGCGGAAATGCTGTTTTATAGCGAGGAACTGCGCCTAATGGTTTTGGACTACTTGCCAGGCACGCTCTGCGCGGGTACGGGAGACGAATTGAGTCCAGATATCCACCGTCAGGCCGGTGCCGCGCTAAAGATCTTCCATTCCCAGGCTTACCGGCTGGACCCGGACTACGAATCCCGATTGCTCGTAAAGTTCCGTCGGCTATTGTCCTCGGAACATCGAATCAGCGTGAGCCAATGCAAGGAGATCGAACGGATCTTTGCCGCGCAAGAGCCCCAAGATGCGGTGCTTGTTCCAACTCATGGTGACTGGCAGCCACGCAATTGGCTGGTGGATCAAGGCCAATTGCGAGCCATAGATTTTGGCAGATTCGAGTTTCGACCAGCTGCCAGCGACCTGGCCAGATTGGGCAGCCAGCAATTCAAAGGGCACCCGGAGCTGGAGTCCGCCTTCATCGAAGGCTACGGTGAGGATCCTCGCCACGAGCCGTCATGGCGGCTCATGCTCCTGCGAGAAGCCATCGGAACGGCCATTTGGGCATATCAAGTGGGCGATGCCGAATTCGAGGCGCAAGGACACCGGATGATTCAGGACGCGCTGGCGAGGTTCGAATAAGTGTCAGCTGTTCGCCAATGCAGGACGAGGTATTGAACGTCATTGCCTGGAAATTCGCGCTATCCGGAGCAGTGGCGGATAATAGGAGAAGCTTCCAACGCGGTAGACTAAGTATTTCGCATGGGCTCACGGCCACCACGGGCGAATTTGTAAAGGGGACGAGCGTGTCTTTGCTGAAGACCATCAAGAAACCAAGCGATCTGCGGGCGCTGACCCTGGAACAACTTCACGAGCTCGCGGATGAAATTCGTACTTTTCTCATTGATAACGTTGCTCGCACCGGCGGCCACCTGGGCCCTAACCTCGGCGTCGTCGAATTGACTCTGGGCATCCACCGAGTCTTTGACTCGCCACAGGACTCCATCGTCTTTGACACCGGACACCAGTCGTATGTCCATAAGCTCGTGACCGGGCGCCAGAACTTTGAGACCTTGCGCCAGCAGGGTGGCTTGTCGGGCTACCCCGACCGTGCCGAATCAGAACACGACGTGGTCGAGTCCTCCCACGCTTCCTCCTCGCTTTCGTGGATTGATGGCATTTCCCGTGCCAATAAGCTGATGCGCAACAATGAGCGCTATGCCGTGGCCCTCGTCGGCGACGGTGCCTTGACCGGCGGCATGGCCTGGGAAGCTGTAAACAACATCGCGGCCGATAAGGACCGCAAGGCCGTGATTGTGGTCAACGATAACGGCCGTTCGTACGCCCCGACTATTGGCGGCTTGGCTAATCAGCTCTCGGGACTTCGGCAGCAACTGGATAAGTTCCGCACCCATCCTGCGTACGAAACCGCGATGGAAAAGCTCAAGGACAAGCTCAAGGGCTCAGGACCCATTGGTGGTTTCACCTACAAGTCCCTTCATGCAACCAAAAAGGGAATCAAGGACTGGTGGGCTCCGCAGGGGCTTTTCGAAGATCTCGGGCTGAAATACATTGGCCCGATTGATGGGCACAACCAGCGCGCAGTCGAAGAAGCCCTGCAGCAGGCCAAGCAATATTCCGGTCCGGTGCTTGTCCATGCCCTGACCGAAAAGGGACACGGCTACGCGCCTGCCCGAGCCGATGAAGCTGACCAGTTCCATGCGGTGGGCATTATCGACCCGGTGACCGGCCTGCCCGTATCCAAGTCCAGCGCGCAAAGCTGGACCAGCGTCTTTGGCGAAGAAATCGCCAAGGTGGCCAAGGAACGCGACGATATTGTCGCGATCACCGGCGCCATGCTGCAACCGGTGGGCCTCAAGAAAATGGCCCAGGAGCATCCCGAGCGCGTGATCGATGTCGGCATCGCCGAACAGCATGCCATGACCACCGCAGCCGGATTGGCTTTCGGCGGACTGCACCCAGTGGTCTGCGTTTATGCGACCTTCCTGAACCGTGCCTTCGATCAATTGCTCATGGACGTCGCCTTGCACAAGGCCGGGGTTACCATCGTTCTCGACCGTGCCGGCGTTACAGGCCCGGATGGTGCAAGCCACCATGGCATGTGGGACATGGCGCTGACCCAAATTGTCCCGAACCTGCATTTGGCGGCACCACGCGACGCAGCACGTCTGCGTGAAGAGCTGCGTGAAGCATTGGATATCAATGATGCGCCGAGCGTTGTTCGCTTCTCCAAGGGCTCTGTGGGCGAACCCATTGATGCAATCGACCGCTTGCCAGATGGCGTAGATGTATTGGCGCGCCTGGGTGACAGGGCTGCGCCGGACGTCCTGATCGTTTCGGTCGGCGCCATGAGCGAGTTGTCACTTGACGTTGCCCAGCGGCTCAATAGCCAAGGTGTTTCGGTTACCGTGGTGGATCCTCGTTGGGTCTTGCCGATGCCGAAATCGGTGATTTCATTGGCTGCGCGCCACCGCATCGTGGTGTGCATCGAAGATGGAGTCCGGGCTGGCGGCGTTGGCTCCCGCCTGCGTACCGAAATGCGTGCAGCTGGTGTCGACACTGCACTGAACGAAGTCGGCCTGCCTACCGAATTCCTTGCCCACGGTTCACGAGCCGAAGTTCTTGATCGCGTCGGCTTGACCGCCCAGCAGGTGGCAAGGGACACGCTCGCCCAAGTGCTTGGCACCAAGGTTCCGTTTGCCCGTCCACTGCCAGGCCAGGATCTGCCCACGGGACAGATTCCCAAGCTATGAGTGCACTGCACAGCTTCCCCGTTGATTTGCCGCGCAACCCTGAAAGCATCGATTTCGGGGCCTTGGTGGTAGCCCGCGCCTGGAAATACAACGGCCTGCCGCATTGGGTGGTTCCGGGGTTCTACCTCGGGAAAGATGCGCACGGGCACTGGTTGTTCCAACCCGCTGGCTCACTGGTCGCAAGGCCTGGCGCAGCCCACTTGGCCCAAACAAATGCTCTGTGCCTGATTCCTCACGCGGGCTCATGGATCGCCACGCTGTATGCGGATTCTGCCGAGGATTTTGATGTCTACATCGATCTCTCCCATGCCATCGGATGGCGTCCGTTGCAGCATGGCGGCTGGGAAGTGAATTCGGTGGACCTTGACCTCGACGTCATCCGGTCGCGAAGCCGCGGTACTTTCCTCGACGACGAAGACGAATTCGAGGAACATGGGCGGTCAATGGACTACCCCGAGGTACTCAAGAACGAGATACGCGCAGCCAGCACGAAACTCCTCGATGCGGTTCAACGGGATGAAGCTCCCTTCAACCACTCGCACCGCCAAGGCTGGCTTGAAAAGGCCGACCAGCTTCACAACTTATAACCACATGCACTTCATTGATCTACTGACCTTGTAAAGGGAAACCAATGGCGATTATTCGCACCTATCGTTTGGACGAGAAAAACGTACTGCACTTCCGCGAAGCGTGGTTCCAGCAATTCGAGGACGAAGAAGTAGGCCAGTTCGTCATTAACCATGGCAGCGTGGGCCACATGTCCACCACCAGCAATGTCCAGGACGTGGATAACGATCGTGCCGATGAGCTGTTCGCTGGATTCTTGCAGGCTTGCGCCGATGAAGGCTACGCCGAAATCAGCGAGGAAGATCAGTCCTGGGTCATCGTGCAATACGCGTTGAAGTCGGCCACCGGCACCGAGCGTGACCACTACTTGGAAAAGAAGGCCAAGGAAGCTTTGACCGGGCACCTGGCATGGCGTGGATTGGGCACCGTGGAGTCCAGCGACTTTGCACCTCGGAAGATCAACATCCGTATTCTCACCCCGGCGCCTAAACAGGCAGTCGCAGCGATCAAGACGTGCATCCGTGAAGCGAAGCTGGACTTCACCAAAATGAGCATTGGCACCGCGGAATACGCAACGCCCGAGAAGCTCAAGAGCGTGCACCCAATGCCGCCGAAGCCAATGACCCTCGACTAGAGAACCATGCCTGCCCTTCAGCCCGAAGCCATGCAGGCTTCTGACCACGAAGCCATACGGAAACTGTCGCGGTCCCTGGGGCGTTCTTCAGAACCCTCCCGCTTTGGCGATAATGAATGCCAATTGGTGCTGAAAGATCCGCAAGGCCAGCTTGTCGGGTGGGCGAGAGCTGGCTGGTGGGGTCCAAGCGATCAGCTAGCTCCGGCTGGCTACTACCTCTCTGGTGTCGAAATTTCGCGAGAGCATCAGCATCGTGGATTCGCCTCGATACTGACCGCTGCGCGGCTGAAGTGGGTCGCCGAGCGGGACACTACAGCATGGTGCATCGTCAATGCACGGAATACCGGCTCGCTTGCCTTGCAGGCATCTTTCGGCTTCAAAGAAATAGCGAGAGCTTCCCACTTCGGGGCGGTGTCGTTCAGCGGAGGCTGTGGTCTATTGCTTCGCAAAGAACTCAGCGAAGACGCCATGATCCTCTGGGCTTGATTGTTATAGGAAATTAGGAGATATGATTCCTCAGGAAGATCGGGATGAGACTCCCGGTGCCCCTCGTAAGTCGTCGCAGATGGGCGCTACCCGCGTGCCCCTTCATCTGGTATTCCAAGCATTCGTCGGTGCCATTATTGGAATTGGGATTGTTTCGCTTCTCAGCGAGGTAGCTCCTGCGCAATTGGCTCTGGCCGGTGTCTTGGTGACGATCGTGGCCTGGATTATCGAGCACGGGTTCAACCTTCCAGCACCTAATTCCAAGCAAGGTGCCCGCGTGCGCTTGATCCTGCGGATGGTCTCGCTCATTGGCTTCACGCTGGCTGTCAGCCCGCTGCTGGCAATGCTGGAAGCTTAAGTTCGGGTGGACTTCGCAGCATCGGTGCAAACGGCGGCTGGATTTGTCATCGGGCTGGAAACGGGCAAGTCGATGGCCATGCCTAACGAGCAAGCGGCCCTGCTCGGTACCTAAATCAGCCTCGGGGCCCGCTTGGGCTATGAAGCGTTCATGATCATGCCGTAGTGCACCAAGGCCAGGGCAATTATTCATGGATTTCTGCGGCTATTCGCCCTGGGTGATTCCATCACGGAGTTGCAGTTCCTCGCAGCTGCCAATGGATTGTTCTGCTGGGAACCAAGGTAAAAATAAAAACGGATCAGGGCTTCTCTTCAAGAGAAGCCCTGATCCGCTTTTGACTAGCGGCAAGCCTTTAGTCGGTACCAGCGTCGAAAGCAGCCGATTCGATGGCGCGATCGGTAGCCAGATCGTCGCTGTCCACAGCGGTGGCGTTGACGATATCATTGGCGCCACCGGCTTCCAGCGAACCAACGAGTTCTGCGGTGGTTCCACCGACCAGGCCCATGTTGGCGTACTGCTCCAGGCGGCCGCGCGAGTCGGCGATGTCCAGGTTGCGCATGGTCAGCTGGCCGATGCGGTCAACTGGACCGAAGGCCGCGTCGCCCACGCGTTCCATCGACAGCTTGTCCGGGTGGTAGCTGAGGTTCTCGCCCTCGGTGTTCACGATCGTGTAGTCGTCGCCGCGGCGCAGGCGGATGGTGACGGTACCGGTGATGGCCGAACCGACCCAGCGCTGCAGCGATTCGCGCAGCATCAGGGCCTGTGGGTCCAACCAGCGGCCTTCGTACATCAGGCGGCCCAGGCGGCGGCCCTCGTTGTGGTAGCTGGCCACGGTGTCTTCGTTGTGGATGGCGTTGACCAGGCGCTCGTACGCGATGTACAGCAGAGCCATGGCAGGCGCTTCGTAGATGCCGCGCGACTTGGCCTCGATGATGCGGTTCTCGATCTGGTCGCTCATGCCCAGACCGTGGCGTCCACCAATGATGTTGGCTTCATTCACGAGAGCCACAGCGTCGGTGTATTCCTTGCCGTTGATGGCTACCGGGCGGCCGGCAACGAAGGAAACCGAGACGTCTTCGGTCTTGATCTCAACGTTCTCGTCCCAGTACTTCACGCCCATGATCGGTTCAACGGTCTCAATCGAGCTGTTGAGCAGTTCCAGGGTCTTGGCTTCGTGGGTTGCGCCCCAGATGTTGGCATCGGTCGAGTAGGCCTTTTCGGCCGAGTCACGGTATGGGAAGCCGTGCTCCTGCAGCCACTCCGACATTTCCTGGCGACCGCCGAGCTCAGCGACGAAGTTCGGGTCAAGCCATGGCTTGTAGATGCGCAGCTTCGGGTTGGCCATCAGGCCGTAGCGGTAGAAGCGCTCGATGTCGTTGCCCTTGTAGGTCGAACCATCGCCCCAGACATCCACACCGTCTTCGCGCATGGCACGTACCAGCAGCGTGCCGGTGACGGCGCGGCCCAGCGGGGTGGTGTTGAAGTAGGTTTTGCCACCGGTGCGGATATGGAAGGCGCCGCAGGCAAGTGCTGCAAAGCCTTCCTCGACGAGTGCCGGCTTGCAGTCGACCAGACGGGAGTTCTCGGCGCCGTACTCCAGCGCACGGCCAGGAACGGCGTCGATATCTGGTTCGTCGTACTGGCCGAGATCGCCAGTGTAGGTGTAAGGAATGGCGCCCTTGTCGCGCATCCAAGCTACTGCCACCGACGTGTCGAGGCCACCGGAGAACGCGATTCCGACGCGTTCGCCTACAGGAAGATTGGTAAGAACTTTAGACATGTTTCCATCCTAATGGATAAATATGCAATGCAGTGAATTGTGTCGTGAACTCTTCGGTTACAGCACCTACCCGATAGCCTATGGGTATAAGGTCGCGCAGAAAAGCGGCGAAGGAAAAACAGCGAGGTGTGCATGGAATTCCGTCAACTAGGACACAGTGGCTTGAGCGTTTCCGTCGTGGGTTTGGGCTGCAACAATTTGGGCCGAACCGGTACCGCTACCGAGTCCCAGGAAGGCTCGGACGCAGTAGTTCACGCCGCGTTGGACGCCGGTATCACGTTCTTCGACGTCGCGGACAACTACGGAAAAACTGCAGGATTATCCGAGCAGCGCCTGGGCAAGGCCCTGGGCAAGAACCGCGAGAACATTGTCCTGGCCACCAAATTCGGCATGGATGTCAGTGGGGCCAACGGGCCGGACTTCAATGCCCGCGGTTCCCGCCGGTACATCATGAAGGCAGTGGAAGCTTCCCTGAAGCGCCTTGGGACGGATCATATCGATCTGTACCAATTCCACACGCCAGATGCTAACACCCCGATCGACGAGACGCTGCGCGCCTTGGACGATCTGGTCACCAGCGGAAAGGTCCGCTATATCGGCCATTCCAACCGCGCTGGGTGGCAGATCGCCCAGGCAGAGTATGTGGCCCGTGAGCTGGGCACCGAGCGATTCATCTCGGCACAGAACCATTACAATCTCATCGATCGTCGCGCAGAACTGGAAGTGCTGCCTGCTGCGCGCGAGTTTGGACTCGGCGTTCTTCCATACTTCCCGCTAGCCAACGGATTGCTGACCGGAAAGTATTCCAAGGGATACGCCCCTGAAGGCAGCCGCCTGACTCATGCTCGTCAGCAGCTGGTTGAAACCTCTGATTTTGAGCAACTTGATCGTTTTGCGCGGTTTGCCGCTGATCGCGATCTGGCGCCAATCGAGCTTGCTTTCTCCTGGCTGGCAGCGCAGCTACCCGTGTCATCGGTCATCGCTGGAGCGACCCGCCCCGAGCAAATCCAGATGAATGCCAAGGCAGTACGCTGGGTTCCATCGGATGCCGAGCGTGCCGAACTTGATTCCATCTTCCCTGCTCCGCAGAAGGTGGCACTTTTCTAATTGCCGGTTGAGCACAAAGCGGAATGCTGCAACCTGCCAAGGGTCGCAGCATTCCGCTTTTCTGCAAGATTTCTCGACTTATTTGGTGTCGGTGACGAAGACGATGACCTTGTCGTCCTTGATCTTCGTCGCGTAGCGCGCCAGGGGAGCGATCGCCGGTCCATCGGTCACCGTGCCGTCCGATGGTTGGAAGCGTGATCCGTGGCAGGCGCAGAAAAAGTCGTCTTTTGTGGATTTTGTTGTGACCACGCAGCCCTGGTGCGTGCAGACACTGGAATAGGCGAGGACCGATTTCTCGTCCGGCCGGAAGAGCAGCACCGGAATTTCAGCCCCCGTTGGATGCTTGGCTTGCACAGTGGCTCTCGCCCCAACCGCCAATTCGGCCAGGTCGATCACCGCCTGGCCTTCACCGGTAGGTGACGGAACTGGCGAGGCCTGAGGAACTTGCGCTTCAGAATGTCCGTCGCCACATGCAGTCAAAAGAGCTGCGGAACCGAGGGCGGCGGAGGCGCACATGACGGTGCGGCGGGCTGGTTGAGCGATGTCAGTCATGGGGTTATTCTGACAGAACACCCTGTGGCGGCGCTAAGAGCCAAGACAAACTTTCATTAGCAGTTCAGCCTTGCGAACCGGCTATCGCTAATGGCCCGGTCTCGTTTGAGCAGTGGGCGGCCGTGCGCGACAGAAACCTCTGGGCTTCAACCCGCAAGGAATGGAGCCCAGAGGTTCAGCCGGATGCTAGCTGTTGAATTTCTTGCCGTTTACGCGCTCGGAAGCGCCGACCTGGTCGAGGTACGGGGTGATCCCGCCCAAGTGCATGGGCCAGCCGGCACCAGTGATCATGCACAGGTCGACATCCGCTGCTTCGGCGACGACGCCTTCAGCAAGGAGCAAGCCGATTTCTTCCGCAAGCGCATCTTGCACGCGAAGAAGAATTTCCTCGCTGGTAGATGGGTTCGAACCCTGAACCAGCAGCTCTTCGGCCAAGGGGTTGAGCACTTGTGCGCCTTGTTCGCCCTTAACCCACAGGGCGGTGATCTTTGCATCGATCAGCTTTTGAAGGTTCTCGGAAACCACGAAGCGGTCACCGAAAGCGGCATTCAGGGACTCGTTGACGTGCTGTGCCACCGGCAGCCCGACCATGGACAGCAGCGTGAATGGGCTCATCGGAAGCCCCATCGGAGTCAAGGCAGAATCGGCAGTAGCTGCGTCAGTGCCCTCATCGAAGGCTGCCTGCACTTCACTCATCAGGCGCAGCAAGACGCGGTTCACGACAAATGCCGCCGCGTCCTGGGTTTTGACGGTTGTCTTCTTCAGTTTCTTGCCAAGCACAAAAGCGGTGGACAGCGAGGATTCATTGGTCCATTGCGTCGCAGCGATTTCCAGCAGCGGCATCACGGCTACCGGGTTGAAGAAGTGGAAGCCAACGAGGCGTTCCGGGTGCTTGAGGTCGCGTCCCATCTCGGTCACCGACAGCGAGGAGGTATTTGTTGCGAGAATGCACTCGGGGGAGACGACGGCTTCGACTTCGGCGAAGACCTGCTTCTTGACGTTGAGCTCTTCGAAGACTGCCTCGATGACAAAATCGGCATCGGCAAAGGCATCCTTGGTGATCGAACCGGTGACCAGGGCCTTGGCGCGGTTCACCGCGTCTTGGCTCATGCGGCCCTTGCTGTGCAGCTTGTCGATTTCACCGCTGATGTAGGCCAGGCCCTTATCCACGCGTGACTGATCCAGATCGGTGATCACCACAGGCACGCTCAAGCGGCGCACAAAGAGCAACGCCAGCTGGCTGGCCATCAGCCCGGCGCCGACAACGCCGACCTTCGAGACGGGGCGGGCGAGTTTTGCATCCGGTGCTCCGGCCGGACGCTTGCCACGCTTTTGCACCAAGTCCAAGAAGGCGTACACGGTGTTCTGGAATTGATTGGTGCTCATCAGGCCGGTCAGGGCGTCAACTTCAAGTTGCGCCGATTCAGGCTGGGTCAGGCCCGTTCCCTTGCGGAAAACCTCCAATACCTTGTACGGCGCGGGCGCTGCACCAGAGAGCTTGGCATCGACAAATTTTTCGGCCTGGTCAGCTGCGTCGAGCCAGCGGCGAGCCACCTCGGGATCGCTGGGATCAACAGCGTTGGGGCGTTGAACCTCGGTTTCGCCGGACAAGACGGCGCCAACAAATTTGGTGGAGTGCTCGATGAAATCCGCGGCTTCGAACAGCGCGTCGGCAACACCCATCTTGAAGGCGGCTGGGCCGGACAGGGTCCGGTTGTTGTTCAGCGGGTTTTCGATCATCACCTTCAAGGCGTTCTCCGGGCCCACCAGCCGTGGCAGGCGGTAGACACCGGCCCATCCGGGGATCAGGCCAAGGAAGGATTCAGGCAGTCCGAGGGCCCCGGCCGCGGTGCTCACCGTGCGGTAGTTGCACGCCAGGGCGATTTCCAGCCCGCCACCGAGCGCCAGCCCGTTGATGAAGGCGAAGGTGGGAACTCCGAGATCGGCAAGCAGCTCATAGGTGTAATGGCCGAGCGAAGCCATAGCGGTGGCCTGGTCCGGGGCGCTGAGGCGGGTGACCGCCGACAGGTCTGCGCCGGCAATCAGGAAGTATGGCTTGCCGGTGATGGCAAGGGCGTCGATCTCGCCGGCCTTGGCACGTGCTGCTTGGGTTTCAAGGGTGGAGCGCAGCTCCAGCAGTCCGTTAGGTCCCAGTGTGGTTGGCTTCTTGTGGTCCAGGCCGTTGTCCAGGGTCAACAGGGCCAGGGTTTTGCCTCCGGGCAAAGCCACATCGCTGACGTAGGAGTGGGTTACGGTCTCGTCCTGCATGAGCTCGGCGACAGCCGAGTAGGAAGTGGTGGTTGCAGTCATGGTCTTTTCCTTACGCCTTGCTGCCGAAATCTGGATGATTGGGGTTTTCCCAAATGACGGTGCCACCCATTCCCAGGCCAATGCACATGGTGGTGATGCCGTATCGCACGGAGTGGTCTTCGGAAAACTGGCGAGCCAGCTGGGTCATCAGGCGAACGCCCGAGGAAGCCAGCGGGTGGCCGACCGCAATGGCGCCACCGTATCGGTTGACCCGATCGTTATCCTGATCGATGCCGTAGTAGTCCAGGAAGGAGAGCACCTGGACGGCGAACGCCTCGTTGATCTCGAACAGGCCAATGTCCGCTATGCCCAATCCGGCCTTGGCCAGCGCCTTTTCGGTGGCGGGAACCGGCCCGTAGCCCATGACATCTGGTTCAACACCGGCAAAGGCGAAGGAGACCATGCGCATCTTGGGCTCCAGCCCCAATTCCCGAACTGCTTGGCCGCTGGCGAGCAGGGCTGCGGTGGCACCGTCGTTGAGGCCCGCGGCGTTGCCGGCGCTGACTCGTCCATGAGCACGGAACGGCGTGCGCAGCTGGGCCAGCGATTCCATGGTGGTGCCAGGGCGAGGCGGCTCGTCGCGGGTATTCACGGCCCAGCCTTCGCCCGGGCGCTTGGCAGCCACGGGAATCAGGTCCGGCTGGATCTGCTGGTTCTCGTAGGCCTTGGCAAGCTTGGACTGCGAAGCCACTGCGTAGCGGTCGGCGCGCTCCTTGGTGATAGCGGGGAATCGGTCGTGCAGGTTCTCCGCGGTATTGCCCATGTTCAGGGCCTGCGGGTCCACGATCCTTTCCGAGAGGAAACGCGGGTTGGGGTCGGCCCCTGCGCCCATCGGGTGGTTTCCCATATGTTCCACGCCGCCGGCGACAACTACGTCATAGGCGCCAAAGGCAATGCCGCCTGCGGTTGCGGTGACAGCGGTCATCGCGCCGGCGCACATGCGGTCGATGGCAAAGCCGGGAACCGACTTCGGGATGCCGGACAGCAGCCCCACGGTGCGGCCCAGGGTCAGTCCCTGGTCCCCGGATTGCGTGGTGGCGGCGATGGAGATTTCGTCGATCTTCTCGGCAGGAACTTTTTGGTTGCGTTCAAGCAGTCCCCGGACCGCTTTGACGGCCAGATCATCGGCACGGGTTCCATGGTAGATGCCCTTTTCGCCTGCTTTGCCGAAAGGGGTGCGCACTCCATCAATGAACACGACGTCGCGGTCGTCCAGGGAGGGATGCGCGGTATGGGGCGCGGTCGAAGCGTTGGCACTCACCGTAAGGCTCCTTGTGGTTGATTCATGCTGCCCAGGCGTGGGCAGCGGCCAGCATCACTGTGACCTAAACCATAGGTTACTCAGGAGTAACTTGAAGTGCAAGTGCGGCACATCACAAGGCGCCATGTCGTGGGCGCCTGGAGGCGGCCAGGAGGCCCTAGCTGCTGGCGAACGACTGGGCCAAAGCTGCCGAGAGCAGCTCTTGCTGCCATGGCCGGGCGCCCATCGAATCCAGCTTTTCAGCTACGGTTTCGACGCTGATCAGCGCTGGCGGGTTCCAGCACAGATCCCGCAGGTATTTGGGCGTCAGCAGATTTTCCGCCGGGATGTTCCAGTGTTCGCCCACTTCGCCGAGCACGGCCTTCGCGGCGTCGAGCCGGGCCGCTGCCGCCGGGTTCTTCTCCGCCCATGACCGGGGATGGGGCAGGCCGGCTTTGCTCGAGCGCAGTTCGGGCAAATCGCGGGTATTGCGCCCACGCTGAATCGCATCCATCCATCGCGGAGCATCGCGCTTGGCATTTCTGGTGTGGAACCCGGGGATCTGCAGCAGTGCCGGGACGCTGGCCGCCCGCTGTTCAATGGCCGCCATGATGGCGCGATCGGGCAGCAGCCGCCCGGGGGCGACATCCTGGGTGCGAGCCAGGGCTTCGCGCGAGAGCCACAGCTCGCGGGCGATGGCCAGGTTGCGCCGCCCCTTGAGCTTGTGGATCCCGGAGAGCTTGCGCCATGGTTCCTCGGCCGGCTGCGGATCAGGCAGGTTCCGCTCGTATTCGAATTCCTGGAGGGCAAAGTCCATCTTGCCCTGCTCTTCGAGGACCTTGGTGATTTCCTGGCGCAGCTCTTCGAGGACCTCGACGTCCAGCGCGGCGTAGTTCAACCAGGACTCGGGCAATGGGCGGGTGGACCAATCTACCGCCGAATGCTCCTTGGCCAGCTGCAATCCCAGCAATTCGCCGACCATCGTTCCAAGGGAGACCCGGGGGAAACCAGCCAGACGGCCCGCCAACTCGGTGTCGAACAAGGCGGTAGGCGACATGCCCAATTCATGGAGGCAGGGCAGATCCTGGGTTGCGGCGTGAAGAATCCATGGCTGCTGGTTCACAAAGCTGCGCAACTCGCCCAGGTCATCCAATACCTCGGGGTCGATGAGCCAGGTGCCGGCGCCTTCGCGGCGAATCTGCAGCAGGAAAGCGCGCTGCCCGTAGCGGAAACCGCTGGCTCGCTCGGTATCAACAGCAAGATCGCCGGTTCCAGCGCTCAGTTCGCGCACCGCGCGGGACAGGGCCGCTTGGGTATTGATGACCTCGGGAATGCCATCACGTGGATGGGTGAGCGGGGTCAGCGCCGGTTGATTGGGCTCAAGGCCGGCGGCGGATGATGCGGAAGCGGTGGAGTCAGAATTCGGCATGATGCTTCCATTCTAGGTCCAACCGGCATCTCCCGCGGGGAACAGGCGGTTAACTCAGCCGGCGATGCGGCAGCTGCTGCACGCCCTCGGGCAGTGGTGGCAACCCTGCGAAGGTGCACACCAAGTCCGCCCAAGCGCTCAAATGGGGGCCGAGGTGCTCCGAATCGGGGGACCAGGATGCCCTCAGCTCGATGTCGATATGGTCTTGTTCCCCGGCAAGATCGCCAAAGGACTCGGAGATCACGCGCGTGGCGGTGCCCCCGGCCGAGTGGTGGAACGCCTCGCGTTCGCGCAGGGAATCTTCCAGCCACGACCAGGCCACCGAGGCGAGCATGGCATCTTGGCCCATGTCGTGGTCCAAGCGCGCCCGGATATAGGTGACAATGCGGAACTGCCCATTCCACAGTTCCTGGCCAGCCGGATCGTAGAGGAGGATGAATCGCCCGGTGGCCAATTGCTCCTGGGGCTGCAGGAACGGCGTGCGGCCAATCTCTTGCCCGTGCGGACCGTGGTCGGGAGGAACAACGTCGATCACATCTCCGCTGAGCGCCAGCGCGAAGGGAGCGAGTCGGCCCGGCGCCGGAATTTCGGTGAACTTCAGTTCCTTGCGCACCTCGGCATGCGACAACTCATCGAGGGCCTTCGCAAAGGCGCTCGGGATGGCGGAAGCAGGGCGATCGTAGGTCACAATTTGAGTCTAAACGTGCCGTACCCGAGGTGCGGTACGGCACGCCGACCCATCCTGCAAGCTACGCGGCCAGATGCGCGTTCATCAGCTCGCGCAGCTTGGCGATGAATGCCGCCACGTCCTGTTCGGTGGTGTCGAAGGAGCACATCCAGCGCACCTCGCCGGCTGCCCGATCCCAGTCGTAGAAGCGGAAATGCTTGCGCAGTTCATCGCTGACCTCGGTTGGCAGCTGCGCGAAGACGCCGTTGGCCTGTGTCGGGTAGACCAGCTCAACGCCGTCGATCTGCTCCACCGCCTCGGAGAGCTTGGCTGCCATCAGGTTCGAGTGGCTGGCAAGTTCGCGCCATAGCCCGGTGCCGTAAAGCTCGATCAGCTGGGCTGAGATGAAGCGCATTTTGCTGCCCAGCTGCATGTTCATCTTGCGCAGGTACTTCATGTCCTGCGCAAGTTCCTTGCGCAGGGTCAAGATTCCCTCGCCCAGCAGGATGCCGTTCTTGGTCCCGCCCAGCGAGACGATGTCGACGCCGGCATCGGTGGTCAGCGCGCGCAAGGGAACACCCAGGGAAGCTGCTGCATTGGACAAGCGCGAACCATCGAGGTGGACCTTCATGCCCAGCTTGTGCGCGTGCTCGGTGATAGCCTTGATCTCTTCGGGGGAGTACAGGGTTCCGAGCTCGGTGGCTTGGGTGATGGAGACCGCCAGCGGCTGGGCGCGGTGCTCGTCGCCGAAGCCCCAGGCTTCCTGGTCGATCAGTTCCGGGGTGAGCTTGCCATCAGGAGTTGCCACCTGGAGCAGCTTGAATCCGCCGACCCGTTCGGGGGCGCCATTTTCATCGACGTTGATATGCGCCGTGGTGGCGCAGATGACCGCGCCCCAGCGCGGCAGGAGCGACTGCAGTGCGGTGACGTTCGCCCCGGTGCCATTGAAGACCGGGAAGATCGCTGCATCCTCGCCAAAGACATCGTGCGCGACCTGGCCCAATGCTTCGGTGTACTGGTCTTCGCCATAGGAAATCTGGTGCCCGCCATTAGCCCGTGCGATCGCATCGAGGATTCGCGGATGAACGCCAGAGTAGTTGTCTGAAGCAAAACCCCGCACAGCGGTGTCATGAAGTGTGGTCATCGTTATGTGGTCCTTAAAAGGGTAAAGAGAAAAACTAGGTCACTGCGTTTGCGGGCTGCCATGGCGCGGCAGACTCAGGCTTGGGGCAGGGCAACCCGGGTGCCGTTGAGCGCTACCGCCTGATCTGTAAGCAATTCGAGTGCCGCGTCGGCGAGCCACGCCACCGGAGTATGCCCCGCAGCAGCTTCTCCAGGCGCCGAGTCGCTGAGCGCTTTGACCACCCAGCTGATCGCAGAGGCATTTTCGGCGTTCTTGCTGAACAGCCGTGCGATCGCGTTGACCCAGTGCTCAGCCGCGGCCTTGGCCGCCCCGTAGTTGGCATTGGAGGGAGTCGGGTTCTGCACCGCTTCGGAGCTGACGATCGCCAAGCGGCCGGACGGCGACGCGAGCAGATCGTCGACAAAGACTCGCGTGGTGTTGCGCAGGGTGGTCAATATGCTGCGATGCAGGAAATCCCAGTCCTCATCGCTTTGGCCGGCAATAGACTTGCCGCCGCGCCAGCCGCCGACCAGGTGGATCAGCCCATCAATCGGCCCGTAAGCCGCGTGGATGCTTTCGGCCAGTTCGCGCACTGCCGCGAAATCCGCGAGGTCGCAGGCGAAGCGGGCCTCGGCAAAGGGCAGGCGTTCATTTAATCGGGCTTGATTGCTGCCGACGGCAAGCACCCGTACTCCGGCATCGCTCAGCGCTTGGGCGCAGGCGATGCCGGAGGCCGAGGTGGCACCGGCGATGAGCACTAATCGTGGTGTTTGGTTCAAGAAGAAACTTTCTTTGCTCACGCTTCCTAGCCTAAGGCAGAAGTGCTAGATTTCGGTGGCGCCGGTCATGCCCTTGGTGGATTCGATAACGCTGGACATCTTCTTGTTCAGTGCTTCGTAGAACATCGACAGCGGGAATTCATCGTCCATCACCTGGTCGGTGATTTCCCGCAGTGGCGCGGTCAGCGGCAGTGCTTCCGGGCCCTTGGCCCACTGCGAAGCAGGGTTGGGAGTGACTGTTGCCGAAACCAGCTCGTAGGCGGCCAGCCAGTGGGCCAGCTTCGGGCGATCGATGGACTTCCAGTACAGTTCGTCGATCGCATCTCCCAAGGAGGCAACCACCTCGGGAACCTGGTCCCAGTCGATGCTCAACTTGGTGTCGGTCCAGTGCAGTACGTGGTGCTGGTGCATCCACGCGAAGAGCAGCTGGCCACCGAGTCCATCGTAGTTTCGAACGCGCGAGCCGGTGATGGCAAAACGGAAGATCCGATCGAAGATCACCGCGTACTGGACCAGCTTGGCCATCTTGGCGGTTTTCTCATCGGTCTTCGGGTTGCCCGCAATCTTCATGGACTCGCGGAAGGCGGTCAGATCGCAGCGCAGCTCTTCGAGCGAGTAGAGGAAGAACGGCATGCGCTGCTTGATCATGAACGGGTCGAAGGGAAGATCGCCGCGCATGTGGGTGCGGTCGTGGATCAGATCCCACATGATGAAGGTTTCTTCGGTCAGGTGCTGATCTGCCAGTAGCTCGGCCGCGTCGTCAGGCAACTGCAAATTGGTGATGGAAGCGGCCTCCTGCAGCACCTTGCGGAACCGGGCTGCTTCGCGATCCTGGAAGATTGCGCCCCAGGTGAATGAGGGGGTCTCTCGAATGGCTACGGATTCCGGGAACAGCACCGCTGAATTGGTGTCGTAGCCTTCGGTGAAGTCGACAAAGCGCAGTGGAACGAACAGCGCGTTCGTGTAGTCGGTGCCCTCCAGGTTCGCAATGAACTCCGGCCACATGACCTGGACCAGAACGGCTTCCAAATGGCGGCTGGTCGAACCATTCTGCGTGTACATCGGGAAGAGCACCAGGTGCATCAAGCCATCGATGCGCTGGGCCTGTGGCTGGAACTGGACCAGCGAATCCAGGAAATCAGGCACACCGAACCCGGCATCCGACCACTTTTGCAAATCGGCAACGAGCTGTTCGAGGTATTCAGCGTCGTGCTCGAAATGGGCTTTGAGGCTCTGGATGGAGGCGATGGCGGTTTCAATGAGCTCGGTGGCCCGTGGCGCGGCGGCCGAATCCGCGAGCGACCCGTCTTTGGCCTGCAGGCCCTGGAATTCTGCAGTGGCAGCCTTCAGGGACAGCCATGCGTCGGAGTTCGCGATCTGCAGTACTTCAGCATCGCTGGCCGGCATTGGCTTTGCGGAAATCTGGGTCATTTCAGTACACCTTCTTTTCATGTTTGGGGAGCGCTCATGTGCTTGATATGAACGCTACGCCCAAACAATAGAAAAGTTGATGCTAAGTCACTCATGAATAAGCAACTCTAGCCCTAAGTGTGATCCCCACCGCCTCGCAGGCAAAGACTTTATTCAGAGGCGCTGCGCAGCGACAAGCTCAAGGAGTTCATGCAAAAGCGCAGATCGGTAGGCGTGCCAAATCCCTCGCCTTCAAAAACGTGCCCCATGTGCGAATCGCAGTTTGCACAGCGCACTTCCACGCGCTTCATGCCCATCGATTCGTCGGTGATATAGCGCACCCGGTCTTCGGCCAACGGCGCATAGAAGGACGGCCAACCGCAGCCCGCATCAAATTTTGTCGTGCTGGCGAACAACTCGGCACCGCAAGCGCGGCACGAGTAAACGCCCTCGGTCGTCGTATCCCAGTACTCGCCCGTAAACGGGCGTTCCGTTCCGGCCTGGCGCAGCACATGGAATTCTTCGGGAGTCAGGATTTCCTGCCACTGCACCTCGGTACGCGCCGAAGTGTTCTCGCCGGATGGAGTTCTATCGTTCAAGGATTCATTGCTCATACACATGGAAACGTTCGGACCCGGCAGATGATTCCCGTGCGACAACATGGAAAGATGAAAACATGGCTCGGAATATCGTAGATACCTTGCAACCGCGAAAAACCATCCCCGCAACATTGCTGGGCGTGGGATTGGGCGTTGGCGCCGGCTCGTTGCTGGCGGCCAGCGTATCAGCGCTCGCCGGATACTTCGCCCGACGCGTGGTGACTCCCGAAGAGCGGCGCATCGGCAACAGCATGATTCGTGAAGTTGTCACCGATGGCGAAGGCAAGCTGTGGTTGCACTTTGTCAAGGACGCAGATACCAGCCAGCCTGGTCCGTGCATCTTCCTCACCGAGTTCGACGCCTGCGCACTGCGGCTCTCGGCTCCCGTCGACGTTCCGGGCAAGCCACGGCGGGTCGCTCGCAAAATCGAACACGTTTACCGGGGGAGCCTGGAAGGGGTCCGGCGCGGATACCTCTCCGGTGCGGTCTACGAGCACCCCGAGGATCTCGGATTCACGGCCGAAGACGTGGTCGTGCCCTTGGAAGGCGGGGACGGGCCGGCATGGCTGGTTCGAGGCACCACCAACAACAACGTGTGGGTGATTGGAGTTCATGGGCGCGGAGCCCGCCGCAACGAAACCATTCGCGCGCTCCCGGCGCTTGCATCCATGGGTGTCACGGCCCTGCTCATGAGCTACCGCAATGACGGGCTCGCGCCCAATGCGCCCGATGGCCGCTACGGTCTTGGCGATACGGAATGGCTCGATGTCCAAGCGGGGATACAGTTCGCCCTGGATCACGGTGCCGAGCAAATCATCTTGCTCGGCTGGTCGATGGGCGGCGCGATCAGCTTGCAGACCGCCGACCGCAGCGAATTGGCCGATCGCATCGATTCGCTGATGCTGGTTGGGCCGGTGATCAACTGGGTTGATGTCCTCTCCCATCAGGCCCGGGCCAATAAGATCCCGCAATCTGTCGGCCGAGTCGCCCAGTGGCTGCTATCCAACAAGGCCGGCCGATGGGTCACCGGGCAAGCCGCACCGGTGAACCTCCGGCGGCTGAATTGGGTTGACCGCGCCAGCGAACTGAAGCATCCAACGCTGATCATGCACAGCCGCGACGACGAATTTGTCCCGAACGGGCCGAGCCTCAAGCTTGCCGCCTTGCGCCCGGATCTGGTGACCCTGCGAACCTTCACCAAGGCCGGGCACACCCGCGAACCCAATGTGGATCCCCAGGGCTTCGCCCAAGCGGTCACCGGCTTCTTGAGCAAGCGCATCGCGGCCCGGGCAACTGCGGCACAAAGCTGAAAGGACCCTGCGCCGATGCGGCGCAGGGTCCTGGTTCGGCCTGCAAAAGCTAGCTGGTGATTGGCGCCCACAGCGCACTGGTCGCCGCGGCGGCATCCTCCGGGGCGATCTCCAGGCTGAAACCCCGTCGGCCGCCGGAAATGAACACCGTCTGGAATTGCTGTGCGCTGCAGTCAATCACGGTTGTGGCGTGCTGGCGCTGCCCGAAGGGCGAGATGCCGCCGAGCACATAGCCACTGCGGCGTTGCGCAGCAGCCTTGTCAGCCATCTGGGCCCGCTTCTTGCCCAGCGCAGCACCAACCGCTTTCAGATCGAGCATCGCCGCCACCGGAACGACGGCCACCGCGAGATCCTCGGCGGCATTGGCCCCCGTGGAAACCATGAGCGTCTTGAACACCCGATCGCCGCTGACCCCCAATTGCTCGGCAGCCTCGGCGCCGTAGCTTTCAGCCGAATCGCTGTGCGCGTAGCTATGTGCAACATAGCTGATGCCGGCCGCGTCCAGGGCCGCGGTGGCCGGCGTGGAAGCGGACTGCTTTTTCTTGCCCAATGCCCTTAATCCCCTTGGCTCATGCGAGTGGTAGCAGATACCGGCCAGCTAGGCGGCAAGTTGCTCGGAGACCTGGCGCTTGATCCGCCCGAGCATGGCCGTCATGCCGCGCATGCGAAGCGGCGAGAGGGCCCGAGTGAGCCCCAGCTGCTGCGGCATGTCATCAGGCACGCCCAAAACGGAGCGCGCATCGATGCCGTCCAGACCTGCCGCGAGCACCGAAGCGAAGCCGCGCGTGGTGGGCGCTTCTGGCGGTGCGGAGAAGAACAGGTTGACCGTGCGATCCGCATCCTCGGCCACTTCCACAACCAGGAACAACGGGGACTGGCACTCCACCACTTGCTCAAAAAGCTCGGGGTGGTCCGCCAGCCGCGCAGGCAGTTCTGGAAGCTCTCGCGAATATTCGAGCAGCAGCTCCAGGCGGTCCGCTTCAGGAACTTCGGTGAATTCCTCGACGATCCCCTTGAGCTCAACAGGCAACTGGCTCATGCGCGAACCCCTCGCTGTGCTGGTACTTCGCCCTTGGCGTCGCCGCGAACGATCGGCACGCCCACGGCGTTGCCCCATTCGGTCCATGAACCGTCGTAGTTGCGCACATTTTCAAAGCCCAGCAGGTGCTTGAGCACAAACCAGGTGTGGCTGGAGCGTTCGCCGATGCGGCAGTAGGCCACCACATCATCGCCGGGTTTCAGGCCAGCGCCATCCAGATAGATGGCTTCCAGCTCTTGGCGGGAGCGGAAGGTGCCATCCTCGGCCGCCGCCTTGGCCCATGGCACCGAGGCCGCGCTGGGAATGTGGCCTCCGCGCAGTGCGCCTTCTTCCGGGTAATTGGGCATATGCGTCCGTTCGCCGGTGTACTCTTCCGGCGAGCGGACGTCGATCAGCGGGTGGCCCAAATGCGCCAGGACCTGCGGAAGGAACGCGCGGATTTCAGCATCGGCACGCTCGATGACCGGGTACTCGGTGCTGGCAACCTCGGGTTTAACGGTGCTCAGTTCACGGCCTTCGGCAATCCACTTGTCGCGGCCGCCGTCCATCAGGCGCACATCCTCGTGGCCAAAGAGGGCGAAGACCCACAAGGCATAAGCTGCCCACCAGTTGGACTTGTCCCCGTAAATCACTACGGTGCTTTCGCGGGTGATGCCCTTGGCCGCCATCAACGCGGCAAAGCCAGCTCCATCCACGTAGTCGCGGGTGACCTCGTCGTTCAGCTCGGTATGCCAATCAATCTTCAGCGCGCCCGGCACATGGCCGGTGGAATACAGCAAGATGTCCTCATCCGATTCCAGCACGACCAAATTCTCCTCGCCCAGATGCTCGGCAACCCATTGGGTGGAGACGAGCCGTTCCGGGTGGGCATAGGAGGCGTACTTCTCGTTGGAGTCAACAGGCAATGGCATTGATGATCACGATCCTTGCAGTTCTTTGTACTGGGCCACGCTGAAATCAGCTGGCACCGGGCTTCACATCTAGCCTAGTCCCGAACCGCAGCGATGTCGGTGTGGGATACGACATTTTAGGCAATCAACGCCGCCATCCAAGGTAAACTGGCCGATGGGCTTGCCATGGCAGCCCGGATCATCTGAGCAATCAACTGAAGGACTCCCACAGCCAATGGCGACAATCACCCACCTGAGCGAGACCAAGCCGAATCTTTCAATCGAGGAATTGTTGGCCGGTTTCCACCCGTCCTACCGCTTTGGTGAAGTGTCCTTCAATACCTACCGGCCCGATCCGACGCAGCCCTCGCAGACCGAGGCCGTCAACAAGCTCAAGGCCTTTGCTGAAACCGTCGGCAAGAACGACTCGGGTTCTTTCCTTTCCAAGCTTTTTGGCAAGAAAAAAGAAACCAAGAACGGCATCTACCTTGATGGCGGATTCGGTGTCGGCAAGACCCACCTGCTGGCTTCGCTGTGGCACGCCGCGCCAGGCCGCAAGGCCTTTGGCACCTTCGTCGAATACACCAACCTCGTCGGTGCCCTCTCCTTCCGCCAGACCGTTGACGTGCTCAGCCAGTACTCGCTGGTCTGCATCGACGAATTCGAGCTGGATGACCCGGGGGACACCGTGCTGATGTCCCGCCTGATGCGCGAGCTCTCCGACGCCGGCGTCAAGCTTGCCGCCACCTCCAACACCCTGCCGGGTGCTTTGGGCGAAGGCCGCTTCGCTGCCGTGGACTTCCAGCGCGAGATCAAAACCCTGTCCGAGCAGTTCGACGTGCACCGTGTTGAAGGCGAAGACTTCCGCCACCGCGGCCTGCCAGATGCTCCTGAGCCCCTGGACGATCAGCAGATCGAAAGTTTCGCGCAGCAGCGCTACACGGACAAGACCCTTGCCGTGGACAATTTCGATCAGCTCGTTGCCCACCTGTCCCAGGTCCACCCCTCGCGCTACCGCCAGCTGCTGTCCGAAACCGATGTCCTGGTATTGCACAATGTGGACACCATTACGGACCAGGCCATCGCCCTGCGCTTCGTGGTCCTCGCTGACCGCCTGTATGACAAGGACGTGCCGATCGTGGCTTCGGGCAAGCCGTTCAGCGAGCTGTTCACCCCGGAGATGATGTCCGGCGGCTACCAGAAGAAGTACTACCGCGCGGTCTCGCGCTTGACAGCCTTGGCCCGTGAAGGCCAGATCGGCGAACCAGCGATCTAGGGCAGATCCGTACTAGCTATTTCTTCATCGCCGGGCACTGCGCTCGGCGATGAAGTGCGTTAACAGCCCTGCCACCAGCGCCCAGAACGCCCCGCCAATGCCGAAGAGCGTGAGATTTCCGGCGGCGACTAGCACTGTGACCAGCGCGCTCAAGCGCCACGCGGCATCGCCCATCGCGCCCACCAGCGAACTTCCCAGCGTGGCCAGCAGGGCCAAGCCCGCTGCCGCCTGAAAGAGCCCCTCGGGCGAGGTATTGGCCACCGAGACGATCAGGGCGCTGCACGCTCCGAACAGCAGGTAGAAAATTCCTGAACTGGCCGCGGCCCGCCAACGAAGTTTCGGATTCTCGCCCGCCTGTTCTCCGGCGGCAAGCGCTGCGGTAATGGCCGCAAGATTGATCGCATGCCCGCCGAATAGGGCACCGGCTGCGGAACCGATGCCGGTGAGGATCATTGAAGGGCGCCACGGCAGCTGATATCCGAATGAATTGAGCACGGCCACGCCCGGAATGTTTTGCGAGGCCATGGTCACGATAAAAAGCGGCACGCTGATGCTGGCCACCGCCTGCCATGAAAACTCTGGCGCCACGAATTCGAGTTGCGGCACCACCTGCAGCTGTGCCCACGCCTGATTCTGTCCAATATGCCAGAGCCCGAAGCCCACGGCGGCCAGCATGCTCACTGCCACCGCGAATTTTGGCAGTATCCGCAGCCCGATCAAGAAGACCAGCAGGATCCCGAGCGCTGGGACAGTAATGGTCCCCAGCGAGGTAAATGGCTTGATGCAGAGCGGGAGCAGCACCCCGGCCAGCATGCCCTGGGCAATCTGCACCGGGATCCGGGCCAGCAACTTGTGCAGCCCGGGCAGCAATCCCGTGAGCACGATCATCACGCCGCTGATCATGAAGGCGCCGATCGCTTCTGCAAACGTGAACGCACCCGGCGCCAATGAGGCGAGCATGGCCGCGCCCGGCGTGGACCACGCGATGCTGATCGGCATCCGATGGCGCCAAGACAGCGCCATGGTGCATATGCCCACGCACACCGAAAGAGCCAACAGCCCGGAGGCGGCCTGCGCCGGTGAAGCCCCGACCTGAAATAGGCCAGCGAGTACAACAGCGAAGGAAGCGACAAAGCCAACTAATGTGGTGATCAATCCCGCAATGACCGCGTGGCTTAAACTATCTTCGATCGAGGAGCGTTGAACCATAAGTCATTTCTACATGCTCGCTCCGGCTAGGGGATAATCACATCCGTTTGTGAAGTTAAACGGAAAAGGTACCGACCGCAGTCGGTACCTTTTCTGGATGCTCGGGCAAGCCGAGGGGAGTCAAGCGAAGGAATTAGCCTTCGTTGTTCTCGCCTTCGCCACCCTCAGCGCCTCCGCCGAGTCCATTGAGGTAATCGTTGGCACCACCCTGGATGCCGTCGACCTGCTCAGCGAACTTGCCACCGGTCTTGTCGTCGATGAAATCGCCGACCTGATCGATGCCCTGGGAGACCTGCTCTGGGTTCTCTTTTGCGAATTCCTCTGCCTTGCCACGCAGATCATCAAATCCTGCCATGCTGCACCTCCATTCGTCTGTGGGAACCCCTTTAGCTCCACAACTGTTCTCCACCCTAGGGCGAAAAGCCCGATCAGGGAAGAGGATCAGGAAGCTCGGGCGTGTCGAGCCGCAAAACTTAAAGCAAAAATGGGAACCACTTGGAGTGATTCCCATTTTTATTTGGAGCGGTCAACGAGGTTCGAACTCGCGACCTCAACCTTGGCAAGGTTGCGCTCTACCAGCTGAGCTATGACCGCAAAAATTATATGAAGTTATGGAGCGGTCAACGAGGTTCGAACTCGCGACCTCAACCTTGGCAAGGTTGCGCTCTACCAGCTGAGCTATGACCGCATGAATATCACGAAGATATTCAGTGCGCGATACTGGGATCGAACCAGTGACCTCTTCCGTGTCAGGGAAGCGCGCTACCGCTGCGCCAATCGCGCCGAAGATTCACGAATGAATCTCGACAGAATCCAAATAGAATCTGAATTCCCAGAGCGGTCAACGAGGTTCGAACTCGCGACCTCAACCTTGGCAAGGTTGCGCTCTACCAGCTGAGCTATGACCGCATAATATTCAATTATTGTAGATTCATGGTCTGGTGAACCATGAGTCTGTGCGCGATACTGGGATCGAACCAGTGACCTCTTCCGTGTCAGGGAAGCGCGCTACCGCTGCGCCAATCGCGCTAAAAAGATCTGCAATCTTCATTGCGAGGTGGGGACGGGATTCGAACCCGCGTATACGGCTTTGCAGGCCGCTGCCTCGCCTCTCGGCCACCCCACCATACTGGCCGAAGCCAGAGTGACTAGTTTTACCTAGTCGGTGAATCTTTTTGCGAGCGGACAACGAGGTTCGAACTCGCGACCTCAACCTTGGCAAGGTTGCGCTCTACCAGCTGAGCTATGTCCGCAAAATGTGTTGTTATTTGAACGTTTCCGTTCTTTCCAACGAGTAAAAACTCTATACGAGTTTTCGCATCCGAACAAATCGAAACGCTGAGATCTGGTTCACAACGGCCAAAAACCGCGAATCTACGCGGAAAATTCATATTTCCGTCTCCACTAGGAGCGAAGCGGGGTAGCTGCATGCCATGATCGTGTGCATGACGTCTCCAAAATTAGCGACACAGACCGATTCGGGCCGCATGTACAGCCGAAAGGTCGGAGGTGAAGCGCTTGTCCCATCCATCACCACAGTTATCGGCATGGACAATATGGATTTGTCAGGCTGGGCCGGATACATGGCCGCCAAGTCGCTCTCGGAAGACCACCGGCTGGCTCAGGCCCTGGGAGATGCGCGGCAACTGCGTTCGCTAGTGCGGGATTCGGCCAGTGCGGCTGAGGCCTACAGGGACCAGGCGGCCGCGCGCGGAGATCGCGTGCATAACTATGCCGAGGCTCGGGCATTGCAAGCGCTGGGGCAAGAACACGATCTCGCCGGGGCGCGGGCCGCGCTCGAAGCAAACAACGAGCTGGCCTACGCGCAGCACTTTGAAACCTGGTGGACCGATTACAACGTTGAACCTCTGGCCGCGGAAGTCACGGTTTGGAATGACAGCGTGGGATATGCCGGGACCATCGACCTAGTAGCAAAGATCGGGGGCCGGGCATGCATCGTGGATTACAAGACAAAAACCTCAAACCGCGATGGTGTCGTCAAGCGTCCGGATGACAAGGTCATCATGCAGCTGGCCGCGGCGTGCAAAGCCGAGGAGCAGGTTGTCGACGCCGAGTCCGGCGAATGGAAGCCATGGGAATTTGGAACGGACACCATGCTGCTGGCTGTGGCCCTGGGCGACACCGGAACAAGGACGTTCATGGCGCCGGCGCCGGCCCTGCCGGACTATTGGGCAAAGTTCTACGCCTTGCGCCGCAATTGGGAAGCCACGCATAAGATCTCCCAAGCGCGAGCCACGCTGGCCGAAATCACGCCGCCAGCTCGATAAAGCCAAGCGCTGACCGCGTAGACTGGAACGGTTAGCTTTCAGCACGGCGAAACCTAATACCAACTGTCTACGGCAAAGAAGGTACCAGCGGATTATGGCGATTTTGGGAATTCGGATCATCGGAGACCCCGTTCTACGCACCCCAGCGCAGGAGGTGACCGACTTTGGCCCGGAGCTCCAGAAGCTCGTCGAAGATATGGATCAGACCATGGAAGACGTCCATGGCGCGGGTCTGGCAGCACCGCAGGTGGGCGTTTCCCTGCGGGTGTTCACCTATCAAATCGGCGATGAACGCGGCCATATCGTCAACCCGGTTCTCGAATTGAGCGACGATTTCCAAGAGGACCAGGTCGAAGGCTGCCTATCCATTCCCGGGGTAGCCGCACCGGTGCCGCGCCGCCGCCATGTCAAAGCAACCGGTTTCGACAAGTTCGGCAATCCCGTTGCGCTGGAAGGCGCAGGCATGCTGGCCCGCTGCTTCCAGCACGAGACCGATCACCTGGACGGAATCCTCTTCCTGGATCGCCTCGCGCCTGAAGAGAAGAAAGCCGCCTGGCGCACACTGCGTTCAGCCAACTACTCGCAAACCGCCAACGCCACTGTGCAAAAACGCTCGGGCGCTCTCGGCTCCAGCTTCGGCGCAGGATTGGGGAAGTAGCTCATGAGGATCCTCTTTGCCGGCACGCCCCAAGTTGCCGTAACCTCCCTGGACTATCTGCACGAAGCAGGTTTTGAGATCGCGGCGGTGCTCACACGCCCCGATGCGCCGCTGGGACGCAAGCGCGTGCTCACGCCCTCTCCCGTCGCTGCCCGGGCAGAAGACCTGGGCCTGCCCATTATCAAGGCAGCGAAAATCACCGCTGAAACCACAGCGGAACTCCAGGCGCTGAACCTCGAAGCCGCGGCGATCGTCGCCTACGGCGGACTGGTTCCAGAAGCTGCATTGCAGGTCCCTGCCCACGGGTGGATCAACCTGCATTTCTCGTTGCTGCCGGCCTGGCGTGGTGCCGCTCCGGTCCAGCAGTCGATCATCCACGGGGACGACATCACCGGCGCGGTGACCTTCCAGCTGGAAACCGGACTGGACACCGGACCGGTTTTCGGGCAGGTCACCGAGAAGATCGGCGAGCTGGACACTGCCGGCATCATGCTGGAGCGGCTGAGCCATTCAGGTTCAACGCTGCTAGTCCAAACGCTGCAGGCACTGGATGCCGGGCAGGCCGTTGGCATCCCGCAGTCCGGTTCGCATACCTACGCCCCGAAGATTACCGATGCCGATGCGGAATTGGACTTCACCCGCCCTGCGACGGAAATCAGGCGTCGCGCCCACGGAACCACTCCGTTCCCTGGGGCCTGGGTGAAGGTCGAGGACCAGCGCTTCAAGTTCGGCCCGCTGCGCGAGTGCCGCGAGGTCGGCGATCTGGAGCCTGGCGAAGTGCGCATTGAACCGGGCAAGCAGCCCAAGGTGCTGATCGGCACCGCAACCTGGGCGCTTGAACCCACAGAAATCCAGCCTCCGGGCAAAAAAATGATGAAGGCCTCCGACTGGGCACGTGGCGTGCTCACCCAGGGAACGAAAGTGAGCTTCGCATGAGCGGGCAGGAACCACGCGGTGGATACCGCGACAATGAGCCACGACGCGATGCGCAGGGACGAACCCGCAATCGCGGCCAATCCGGTCCGCGCAAATATTCGCAATCGGCTCCCGGGCAGCGCAAGCGTCAGGCGGACCCGGCGCGACTGGTCGCCTTCAAGGTTCTGCGCGAAGTATCCGCTTCGGATGCCTACGCGAATCTGGTGCTGCCCAAGATGATCCGCGAGTTCCAGCTCGATCGGCGCGACGCCGGATTTGCGACCGAACTGGCCTACGGGGCACTGCGTGGCCAGGGTTTTTACGACGCGATCTTGAACACCTTGGTGGATCGTCCGCTGGCCGAGCTTGACCCGGCCATTTTGGATGCCCTGCGCTTGGG
The DNA here is from genome assembly GCF_001302565.1 of Glutamicibacter halophytocola. Taxonomy (NCBI): domain Bacteria; kingdom Bacillati; phylum Actinomycetota; class Actinomycetes; order Micrococcales; family Micrococcaceae; genus Glutamicibacter; species Glutamicibacter halophytocola. The sequence goes on along the minus strand of NZ_CP012750.1, from coordinate 2,222,544 downwards.
CGCCCACCAGCTGCTGGCCATGCGCGTACCGAAGCATGCGGCCCTGGATGAGACGGTCTCCCTGGCTCGTGCCCAAATCGGCGCGGGCCCCTCCGGCCTGATCAATGCGGTGCTGCGCCGAGTATCCGCGCAAGAAGCCGAACAGTGGATCGCGCAGCTGGCTGACGCAGCCAGCTCCGAATCCGAGAGGCTCTCGATCGAGCATTCGCACCCGGACTGGATTGTTCGCGCCTTGCGCGGCGCGTTGATCGCCCATGGCCGCGATGGCGCGGAAATTGAAGCGCTGCTTCAAGCCGACAATTTGGCGCCACTGGTAAACCTTGTCGCCCTCCCCGGTCTGGGCGATCTCTCCGGGGCGCTGGAAGCAGGGGCCGAGCCCGGCACTCTTGTGGCCGATTCAGCCACCTACAAGCATGGCGATGTCGCTCGCGTTCCCGGTGTCAAAGAAGGCACGGTCCGGGTCCAGGACGCCGGCAGCCAGGTCATGGCCCGCGCCTTGGCCAGCATCGCGCTGCCCGACGCTGGCGAGGACCGCTACTGGTTGGACCTCTGTGCCGGTCCCGGCGGCAAAGCGGCGCTGCTCGGTGCCATCGCGGTACAGCGCGATGCACGGCTCACCGCCAACGAGCCAACCGCCCACCGTGCGCGCCTGGTTGCCAATTCCCTGGACGCAGTCCCGCACGACTACTGGATGCTCACCGAGGAAGACGGCCGCAAATTCGGTGGCGAAGACTACGCGGGGGACTACGACCGCATCATGGTCGATGCTCCCTGCTCGGGCCTGGGCGCGCTGCGCCGCCGTCCGGAGTCGCGCTGGCGCAAGGCCCCGCGTGACATCCCGGAGCTTACGGCATTGCAGGGGGAATTGCTGGACGCGGCCTTCAGCGCGGTGCGCGTGGGCGGGGTGGTCGGCTTCGTGACCTGTTCACCGCACCAGGCCGAAACCCGCCTGGTCGTCGAGGACTTCCTCAAGCGGCACGAGAACGCCGCGCTGCTGGACACCGGTGCCGCCGTGTCTAATGTGGTCTACCCGCAAACGCCGGCTGCGGGCCACGGGCTGGGCGAGGGCAGCACCGCGCAGCTGTGGCCGCATGTGCACGGCACCGATGCCATGTTCATGGCGATCCTGACCAAAAAAGCCTAGCCAAGCACGTATCTTCCAAGGAGCACCTATGCGCAATGCACGGATCCATCCTTCGATCCTGTCCGCCGACTTTGCCAACCTCGCCAGCGAGCTGGAGCGGATCCATACCGCCGATGGCGTGCACGTGGACGTCATGGACAACCACTTTGTCCCGAACCTGACGCTCGGGCTGCCCGTGGTGGAGGCCTTGCAGAAAGCCAGCAAGCTCCCCATCGACGTGCACCTCATGATTGAAAATGCCGATCGCTGGGCTCCTGAGTATGCGCAGCTTGGCGTGGACTCGGTGACTTTCCACGTGGAGGCCTCGGCTGCTCCGATCCGCCTGGCCCGCGAACTGCGTTCGGCCGGCGCCAAGGCCGCCATGGCATTGCGCCCAGCGACCCCGATCGAGCCCTACCTGGATATGCTCGGCGAACTGGACATGGTGTTGCTGATGACCGTCGAGCCGGGCTTCGGCGGCCAGAAGTTCCTGGACCTGGTGCTGCCCAAGATCCAGCGCGCCCGAGCGGCCATCGAAGGCAGCGGCAAGCCGATCGCTCTGCAGGTCGACGGCGGCATCTCGCGCGACACCATTCTGCGCGCAGCTGAAGCCGGCGCCGATGTGTTTGTGGCCGGATCGGCGGTGTACTCGGCTCCGGAACCATCGGTCGAGGTTGATGTATTACGCAATCTTGCACTTGGCGGTCATTAAACCCGGCCAAAGTGTGCCAGAATAATTTGTAGTAAACACGAATACGTGCTCCGGGGTCGGTGAAAGTCCGAACCGGCGGTGATAGTCCGCGACCCGCAGCCAAGGCCACAAGCCGAGGATGCGGTTGAACTGGTGAAATTCCGGTACCGACAGTTAAAGTCTGGATGGGAGAAGCACGAATTTGATTTGCCTATTGGCACCGCCGATGGCCCTTAACCGGGCTATCTTCTAGAGCGGAGCCACAGGCCCATCAAATGCACACCCCCGGAGCCGCCGCTTCGAGAAGGGTGGAATGATGGATTTCCTGCGGTGGCTCATTGAAGCTTTCAACTCGCAAATTGCGATCGGCTCGTCGGCACTTTTGGTGCGCGAAGTAGTTGGCAATATTTTCGGCCTCGCCAGTGCCGTCGGCGGCATGCGCCGCAAGGTCTGGGCCTGGCCGCTGGGCATCATCGGCAACCTCCTGCTGCTCACGGTATTCCTCGGCAGCCTCTTTGATACCGGATACACCGCGAATCTCTGGGGCCAGGCCGGCCGCCAAATCATGTTCATCGCCGTATCGGTCTTCGGCTGGTACCGCTGGAAGCAGGCGAAAAACGGGACCGGCCATGCGGTCACCCCGCAGTGGGCCTCGAACAAAACCCGCCTGGCGCTGGCCGCTGTTCTGCTGCTGGGCACGGTAGCGCTTACCCCGCTGTTCCGCGTGCTCGGATCCTACGAGCCGGTCTGGGCCGATGCCTGGACCTTCGTCGGCTCCCTGCTGGCCACCTATGGCATGGCCAAGGGATGGGTGGAGTTCTGGCTGATCTGGGTGGCCGTTGACGCGGTCGGCGTCCCGCTGCTCTTCTCCGCCGGCTACTACGCCAGCGCGTTCATGTACCTGTTCTATGGCGCCTTCACGCTGGTCGGATTCTTCGTCTGGGCCAAGTCCAAACGCGACGCGAAACCCCAGATCGAAATCGAACTGCCCGACCCGACGATCTCGCAGCAGCGCTAGGAGGTGAGCGAACAATGGTGACAACTCAACAACTGGACGCGGCGCTGGGCACTGCGCTGGAAACCGCCGGGCGCGGGCATCGCGGTGCAAATCCGCTGGTCGGCGCCTGCATTTTGGATGGCGACGGGAACTTGATCGCAACCGGATACCACATCGGTGCCGGCCACCCGCATGCCGAGGTCGACGCCTTGCGCCGGCTGGGAAAATTGGATCCGGCCACCGCCGGCAAGCTGACCATGGTCGTCACCCTGGAACCGTGCAACCACACCGGCCGCACCGGTCCGTGCGCCAAGGCGATCGCTGATGCCGGAATCGGGCAGGTGCACTATGCGGTGAGCGACCGGACCGCCGCCAGCGGGGGCGCGGAGTACCTGCGAAGCCGCGGAATCCCTGCGACCCAGTTTGCCGATGACGCCGCAGCCCGGGCCCTGAACCATCGCTGGTTCCTGTCCAAGGAGCAGGACCGCCCCTTCATCACGGTGAAGCTGGCGCAGTCCTTGGATGCGCGAATCAACGCCCCGGATGGCACCAGCCAGTGGATCACTTCCCTGGAATCCCGCAACCATGCCCATGGGCTGCGGGCCCGCGTGGACGGGATCCTGATCGGCACCAACACCGCGGTGATCGACAACCCCCGGCTCAGCGCCCGCACCCGCGATGGCCAGCTGCACGGCAAACAGCCCTACCGGCTGGTGATGGGGCAGCGCGAACTGCCCGAGTCCCTGGCGCTGGCAGAAGGCGATGGCTGGGAGCAGATCAACACCCACGACGTGCACGAGGTGATCAGCCGCGCGAACGAACTGGGGCTGGGCCACCTGCTGATCGAAGGCGGCGCCACGGTGGCCTCGGCGTTCATCGAAGCCGACCTGGCTGACGAGCTGTACTGCTATCAAGCACCGTTGCTGATTGGCGCCGGCAGCTCTTCGGTCAATCTGCCCACCACGACCCTGGGCCAGGCCCATCGCTATCGGCTGGATTCCTCCAGCAACGAATCGCTGGCCCGGCTCGGCGATGACATCATGCTGCATCTTGAACCACTGCCCAGCGCCTAGCGCGAACCCACCAAGAATTTATCGAGGAGAAACCATGTTTACCGGAATCGTTACCGGCCAGGGAATCATCGAGGGGATCGAAACCGTTCCCGAACAGGACCTGGCCATATTGACCCTCAGCGCGCCAGGGCACACCGAGAACCTGGGCCTGGGCGGATCGCTGGCCGTGAACGGCGTCTGCCTGACAGCCACCGAGCTGCAGGGGGAGAAGCTCAGCGTCGACGTCATGGGCGAAACCCTGCGGCGGACCACCACCGGATCGCTGGCCGCCGGCGATCGCGTGAACCTGGAGCGCTGCACCCAAGCCGGCGCCCGGCTCGACGGCCACGTCGTGCAGGGCCACGTGGATACGGTGGGCGATGTGCTCGAACGGGTCGATCACGGTCAATGGACCACCTTCCGCATTTCGCTCGACGACCAGTACGCGCCGCTGGCCGCAGAAAAGGGCTCCATTGCGCTGGACGGCATCTCGCTGACCATCACCGGTGTCTCGCCGGCCAGCGCCACCGGCTCGCACTGGGTAGAAGTGGGCATCATCCCGATCACCCTGGCCGAAACCACCATGGGCACCCGCCAGGTGGGAGACAAGATCAATATCGAGGTGGACGTGCTGGCCAAGTACGTCGCCCGCCTGAATGAATTCGGTGGTGCGCGGTAATGGGCTCCTCAACGCTTGATCCGATCCCGGTTGCGCTGGCCGCGCTGGCCGCGGGCCGCGCCGTCGTTGTCGTAGATGACGAGGATCGCGAAAACGAAGGCGATATCATTTTCGCCGCCCAGCATGCCACCAGTGCGCTGATGGCCTTCACCATCCGCTACACCTCCGGGGTTATCTGCGTTCCGCTCGAGGCCAAGCGGGCCGACGCGCTGGGGCTCGGCCCGATGGTCGGCATCAACCAGGACGCCAAGGGCACGGCCTTCACCATCACCTGCGATGCCGCCGAAGGCATCACCACCGGAATTTCCGCCGCTGACCGCGCGCTGACAACCCGCCTGCTGGCCGACCCTGCCACAGTGCCCGCCCAGCTTTCGCGCCCCGGGCACATCTTCCCGCTGCGCGCCGCCGCGGGGGGAGTGCTGCAGCGACGGGGGCACACCGAGGCCGCGGTGGACCTGTGCCGCGCTGCCGGCCTGGAGCCGGCCGGCGTGATCGGCGAGATCACCAAGGATGACGGCGAGATGATGCGCCTGGATGATTTGCGGGTTTTCGCGGCCGAACATGATCTGCCGTTGATCTCCATCGACGATCTGGCCCGCTGGCGCCGGGTCAACGACGAGATCGAGCTGACGGATCCGATCAAATTGCCGACAGCTTTTGGCGACTTCACCGCCCGGGCCGCCACTGCCGAGGGCAACGAGCACATGGTGCTCAGCCACGAAGGCCCCGGCGGAAGCGCTCCAAGCAATCTGGTGCGCATCCACTCGGAGTGCCTGACCGGCGATATCTTCGGTTCCTACCGATGCGACTGCGGCGAGCAATTGCACGCGTCGATGGAGCAGATTGCGGCCGAAGGCGGGCATGTCATCTATATTCGCGGCCATGAAGGCCGCGGCATCGGACTGGCCAACAAGCTGCGCGCCTACGCGCTGCAAGAATCCGGGATGGATACCCTGGACGCCAACTTGCACCTGGGCTTCCCGGCCGACGCACGGGAGTATTTCGCGGTGGCTGCGATCCTCAAGGCCATGGGGCTGGACACCATCCGCCTGCTGAGCAACAACCCGGATAAGCAGGAGCAGCTGACCAACGCGGGGATCACGGTGGACGAACTGGTAGGACTGCGCATTGCACCGCGCGAGCAAAACTCCGCCTACCTGCACACCAAGCAGGCACGCTTCGGCCACCACCTCGATCTCCCCGACGAGCAGCTGTCCGATTCCGAAGCCGACGCCTACCACGGCGCATAGAACCACCACTACACAGGGAGCAAATGCATGAGCAAGCACGGAGCGCCAACGGATGTTGCCGATCAGCTGGAATCGCTGGCCGGCACCGGCAAGTTCAACGGACTCAAGGTTGCGATCGTTGCAGCCAGCTGGCATGAGGTCATCATGACCGGCCTGATTGATGGCGCGCAGCGCGCCGCCAAGGACGCTGGCCTGGAGGCGAACACCACCCTCATCCGGGTGCCGGGCACCTTTGAACTGCCGGTAGCCGCTGCCAGCCTGGCCGGCGACTACGACGCTATCATCGCCTTGGGCGTGGTCATTCGCGGTGGAACCCCGCACTTCGACTACGTCTGCCTGGCGGCGACCAACGGCTTAACCAGTGTGAGTGTCGACACCAAAACCCCGATCGGGTTCGGCGTGCTCACGTGCGATAACGAGGAGCAGGGCCTTGACCGCGCTGGCTTGGCAAACTCCAGCGAAGACAAGGGCTATGAGGCCTATTCTGCGGCGGTCATGACCGTCGCTGCCTTGGCCTAGCCCATCAGGCGACCCGTCACAAAGAGCCACCTGAATGCAGGTGCTGCCAAGAAAAACGCTAGGATTGATTCCGTGAAAACTTTTGACGAGCTCTTCAGCGAATTGTCGCTCAAGGCACAGCAACGCCCGGAAGGCTCTCGTACCGTCACCGAACTCGACTCTGGTGTCCATGGCATCGGTAAAAAAGTTGTCGAGGAAGCCGCCGAGGTTTGGATGGCTGCGGAGTACGAATCCGACGAGGCCGCAGCAGAGGAAATCTCCCAGCTGCTCTACCACCTTCAGGTTCTCATGATCGCCAAGGGCATGACCTTGGCCGACGTTTACAAGCATCTATAGCCGTCGCGACACTGCGCTCGGATCACCCGCGATCCGAGCGCAGGCATCGCACGGCAGTAACAACGGCCAAAGAAAATAATCCTTGGCGCTTGTTTATGGCTGAACGCCGCAGCGCCACACTGACGAAATGAGTCAACAATGCTCCGCGTAGCCCTACCCAACAAGGGTGCCCTGTCTGAAATCGCTTCCACCATGTTCAAGGAAGCAGGCTACCTCCAGCGCCGCGATTCGCGCGAACTGGTCCTGGTCGACGAAGAGAACCAGGTTGAATTCTTCTATCTGCGCCCGCGCGACATCGCCGTCTATGTAGGCCGAGGCATCCTCGACGTGGGAATCACCGGTCGCGACCTCTACCTCGACGCCGACGTGGACGATGACGTTGAAGAGCAGCTGTCCCTGGGCATCGGCAAATCCGCTTTCCGCTTCGCTGCCCCGATCGGCGCGTTCAACGACGCCAAGCAGCTCAACGGCAAGCGCATTGCCACCAGCTATGACATCCTGCTGCGCCACTATCTCCAGAAGTCCGGCATCGAAGCTTCGATCGTCCGTCTTGATGGCGCCATCGAATCCTCTGTTCGACTAGGCGTGGCGGATGCCATCGCCGATGTCGTGGAAACCGGCAACACCATCAAGGCCGCCGGCATGGAGATCTTCGGTGATCCGCTGTTGCAGTCCGAAGCCGTATTGATTGGCCGTGTTGACCACAAGCCGGCCGGCCTAGACGTGTTGATCCGTCGCCTCAACGGCGTACTGGTCGCCCGACAGTACGTCATGCTCGACTACGACGTGCGTCGCGAACAAGCCGAAGAGGCTTGCGCCTTGACTCCAGGCCTCGAGTCGCCAACTGTTTCGGATCTTGCCAACTCGGATTGGGTTGCTGTCCGCGCGATGGTGAAGAAGTCGCAAACCAACAACATCATGGACGAACTTTACGACGTGGGTGCGCGAGCCATTCTGGTCAGCCAAATCCACGCCTGCCGTATCTAGTAGACAAGGAATCTACCTTCGATGAGCGTTGCTATTCGTGTTATTCCTTGTCTCGATGTTGATGCTGGCCGTGTCGTCAAGGGCGTCAACTTTGAGGGACTTCGCGATGCCGGCGACCCGGTGGAACTGGCTCGGCGCTATAACGAAGCCGGTGCCGACGAGCTGACCTTCCTGGACGTCACCGCATCAAGCGCCGACCGCGAAACGACCTACGAGGTTGTTCGGCAAACCGCAGAAGAAGTCTTCATCCCGCTGACCGTCGGCGGGGGAGTGCGAGCCGCAGAAGACGTTGATCGTTTGCTGCGCAACGGTGCAGACAAGGCGTCGATCAATACCGCTGCGGTCACCCGGCCAGAGGTAATCAACGAAATCACCGAGCGCTTCGGTTCCCAGGTACTAGTGCTCTCGGTTGATGCTCGTCGCACGGCTGATCCGTCGATCGCATCAGGCTACGAAGTCACCACCCACGGTGGCCGGACCGGAACCGGCATGTGCGCCGTTGCCTGGGCCAAGGAAGCTGCCGAGCGTGGTGTAGGTGAAATCCTGCTCAACTCGATTGACGCCGATGGCACCAAGGACGGGTTCGATCTGGAAATGATTCGTGCGGTTCGCGCCGCCGTGTCGGTACCTTTGATCGCCTCCGGTGGTGCTGGGAAGCCAGAAGATTTCCCTCCAGCGATTGCAGCTGGTGCGGATGCCGTTCTAGCGGCTTCCATTTTCCACTTTGGACCCAAGGACATGATCGCCCAGGTGAAGCAGGCGATCCGCGACGCCGGTTATCCGGTTCGCTAGTTCTTCAACAGAAATGGCCCGACACCGAAGTGTCGGGCCATTTCTGTTGAATTCAGTCTTTGGCGATGAGTTCCTTTTTGGTTCGCCAGACGTCGATTGGCAGGGTATTGCTCGGAACTGCTGCTTGTCCGGGAATTGCTTGCCAGGGTCCTCCATCAACGCTGAATTCGCCTCGGTACAAGGTCGTCACTTTGACACCGAATTTTCCTGTCTCTGAGTACGAGTGACTGGTCGGGGTCTCGTCGTGCAAAGTATGCGAAGGCATAGCTTCGCCCGGGAAGCTCAGATTTCTTGTGGCCCCGTCTCCGTAGTTCCAATTCCATTGGATCGGTATAGCCTTGATGCGCACGTCGGACCCGGACAAATTGGATCTGAATTCCTGGGTATCCTCGCTGGCCCAGAAGTGCGTGTGCCCGTTGCGCAAAGAAAACTTGTTCGGCGCACTCTGAATTGTGGACCCCTTGATTGGGAACGAACGAAATTTTTCGATGTCGATCTTGATTTGCCGGATTAGGTTTTCTTCGGGAATCTGGAACTTGGGTGGGTCCCCAGGACAGTAGTTGTACTGGTCAACGAGGCGTCCTTCTAAATCAAGGATTTGACGAGATATTGGATACGATCCATCCTCGCATCTTGCTTGGTCCGGATTGCTGCGGCAGGAATTGACTTTTTCTCGTCCTGGAATGCATACATTGTAGTCACGTATTTTATACTTTATTACTTTTGGAGTATCTTGCTTTTTCTTGTCGTCTTTATTGTTAATCAATATCATTTCCGGGGATTCTCCCTTGAACCACGTTTCATCGTCATCGTTATGATGCTGATCGATGCTCTCCGGTCGCATGAGGATGTCATCTTCACCTGTAGCGCGTCGGGTTTCAAAACCAAGTCCGAAGACGCTTTGTCCTGGAATGAAGCAGAGCATGACAACCTGTAATAGCGCGGCAATTCGAAATGCACCGGGGAACATTAATCGACTCCGATGATTCTGTAGACTTTCCAACCATCGTCAAATTCCAATCCGAGACTGACCTTGGTGGCATCTAGGCCGGGGTTTGAAGACAACGGCTTGTTTGGCTCGACATAAGATTTGATGGCGTCGGCGGTGTATTCGACTGTTACGATAGCTAAGTTTTTACCCGAAATGTAGGAATCTAGAATTATGGGATGGTGCTTACCTCCAACTTGCCATTTACCTTGTTTCTTTGCCCTGTCGGCAGGGTCAATTATTGAATTTCCGCAAACTTCGCATTCACGTGTTGTATATTTCTTTATTTCTTTCGCATCACTAGTGTCGATAGTGTAGTTGACTAGTTCATAGTAAAAATTCGCAAATGAAGCGGCTCCCTCTTGAGAGTTTTTTCTCGCTTGCTGAGGCAATTTAGGAACTTTCACGTACTTTGCTGGTCCTTCAGCGGAAGCTGGAATGGGTGAAGGTGACTTCTGACTCGCGGATTTGCTGGGGCTCTCAGGTTTAGTGGGAGGGCTCTCCGTACGAGACGTTGTGGTGACACTAGTTGTCGGTATGTCTGAGGGCGTCGAATCGCAGGCCGTTAGAGCGACAGCGAATGCAATTACTGCGATTATGTACATCCGGTGATTCATAGGAGTGCCTCTATCTGGCCATCAGGAAAGATTTTGACAATCCTATGCTTGCGGTTGCGATTTGAGTAGTGTCTTAAGGAAACTTGTGGACAACCACCGTGGAAATTCGTTTTCATATCTTGGCGTTATCGCCTCGAAAAAACGGTGCAGTGTCTTTGCGTGCACATGCAGATTTTGCCTGATGCGCTTGAACAGCAAAGTTTGTAAAAATTCAGTCAAAGCGGAGCAAGACTTGAATGCTAGAACCCGGGCTTGAAGCCTTTGACGATTTCCAGGGCGGTCTCTCCGCCTTCAAAAAGCACGAGGCTCTGATCGATGCGCCCGAAACCGTAGAGCATCAATTCAGTGACCGGACCAGTGATCGACACGGCGTTTGGTGCCTTTTTCGCTACGTGCCGCTGGCCGTCCGGGCGGGTCAAGATGATTCCGACGGGAGCCTTGCGGAAGAGGACGCGCGACATGCGAGTCAGGGACTGCCAGAGAAGCTCCGTATATTCCTTGTCCAAAACGCGCGGTGCCCACTGTGCACGGGCACGCCGGACATCTTCGGTGTGGATGAAGTACTCGGAGAGGTTTGCTGCCTGATCGAACTTGTCGATGACAAACGGCGAGTACTTTGCCGGACCCGAGCGGAAAGTGCGGATGAGCGAGGCATAGCGTTCAGGGGACTGCGCCGCATTGGCGAGCTCATTGACCTTGGCCTCGAGCTTCTTGGACAGGGGCTTGAAAACCACGCCCGCGGCAAGGATCGATCGCTCGCGCACAACAAGGTGCGCGGCAAGATGACGGGTTTGCCACCCGTCGCAAAGAGTGTCAGCGGTAGGACCTGCGGCAAGCAAGGTCTCAGCCAACGCGAGTCTGGAAGCCTGAACTAAGTGCATCACTTCTGAAAGTAGCACGGCACGCGCACTGATTACTGCAATGCGCGGGCAGTGTCGCCCATGTCCTGGGGAGCTTTGGCGAGCAGTACGTCACAGGTCAATGAAACCGGGCTAAAACCAGTATGCTAAAGGGGATGTCTACTTCTAACGACGGCTCGAATTTGAGCCCCGAAACCCCAGGCCTGGATCCAGCCATTGCCGATCGGCTCAAGCGTGATGGCAATGGGCTAGTCGCCGCGATCGCGCAGCAATACGACACGGGCAAGGTGCTGATGCTCGGCTGGATGGACGACGAGGCGCTGCACCGCACCTTGACCACGGGACGGGTGACCTTCTACTCGCGCTCCCGGCAGGAATATTGGCGCAAAGGCGATACCTCTGGCCACTTCCAGTTCGTCAAGTCAGTCGCTTTGGACTGCGATGGCGACGCATTGCTGGTGCAGGTGGACCAGGTGGGGGCAGCATGCCACACCGGGACCGAGACCTGCTTTACCGATCGCCAGCTGCCAGCTGCGATCGGCAATCGCCCCGAATAGCACTTTCCAAATTTCTGGCCGCCTGGATGGGCAGGCCGGAATTTGATGCTTCCTGCACGGGATTGACCGCGCGGGATCAACACGTAGAAGAAGAACACTGATGAAAACTCTCGGCAAGATTTCCCCATCGCGCGAGCACTTCGCCACCTTGGCGGCCGATCGCCGCGTCATCCCGGTAACGATCACGGTCCTCGCCGACTCGCTGACGCCCATCGGGCTCTACCGGACTTTGGCCCAAGGGCGCCCCGGCACCTTCTTGATGGAATCGGCAGCCCCGGGCGGGGTGTGGAGCCGCTACTCGTTTGTCGGCGTGAATTCGCCGGCCACCTTGAGCACCCGCGGGGGAGAAGCCTACTGGCAGGGGCACGCGCCCGAAGGCCTGCCCGATGGCGGCATCGGCGTCGAGGTGCTGCGCGATACCGTGCGCGCTTTGAAGACCGAGCCGGTGCCGGGCATGCCTCCGCTGACCGGCGGCATGGTCGGGTTCGTCGGCTGGGAATGCGTGCGCCACTGGGAAAAGCTGCCAAATCCGCCGTTGGATGACCTGAACTTGCCAGAGCTGAGCATGAATCTGGTTGCCGATATGGCGGCCCATGATTCGGTCGAGGGCACGGTGACGCTGATCGCCAACGCCATTAATTTCAACGGCAGCGACGAGAACGTCGATGAAGCCTACGACGACGCGGTGGCGCGCTTGCAGGCGATGCTCGACCAATTGGCCCAGCCCGTGGAAGCCACCGCCTCGGTGCTTTCCGGAACCGACGTTCCGCGCGAAAAGCTCATGGACGAAGTCACCCATTCGTGGGCGGAAAACGAGTACCTTGAGGCGCTGGCCAAGTCCAAGACCGCGATCGTGGACGGCGAGGTGTTCCAGATCGTGGTCTCCCGGCGCTTCGAATTGGAGACCCAGGCCGACGCGCTGGATGTCTACCGGGTGCTGCGTGCCACCAACCCGAGCCCGTACATGTACCTGTTCAACTTCGTCAACGAAGTTGGCGAGGCCTTTGAGATCGTCGGCTCCTCGCCCGAAGCGCTGGTGACGGTCAACGATTCGCATGTGGTCACCCACCCGATCGCCGGTTCCCGTCCGCGTGGCGCGAACTACGAGGATGACCAGCTCTTCGAGAAGTCGCTGGTGAATGACGAGAAGGAACGGGCCGAGCACCTGATGCTGGTCGATTTGTCACGCAACGACCTGTCCCGGGTCTGCCAAGCGGGCACCGTGGAGGTCACCCAGTTCATGGAAGTCGAGCACTTCAGCCACATCATGCACCTGGTGTCCAATGTCGTGGGCAAGACCCGCGATGATGTTGACGCCTACGACGTGCTGGCCGCGACCTTCCCGGCAGGCACGCTCTCCGGTGCGCCGAAGCCGCGCGCCCTGCAGCTGCTCGACGAATATGAGCCGTACCGCCGTGGCATCTACGGCGGAGTCGTGGGCTACCTCGACTTTGCCGGCGATATGGATATGGCGATCGCGATCCGCTCCGCGCTGCTCAAGGGCGGACGCGCCTATGTGCAGGCCGGCGGCGGCATCGTGAACGATTCCAAGTTCGCCGACGAGGCATTGGAGACCGTGAACAAGGCGGCCGCGCCATTGCGCGCCGTTTGGGCCGCGCAATCCATGCACGCAGCACATACCATCAACACCGAACTAGGTGAACGCAAGTGAAGAAATTGACCAGTGCCCGGTACCTGGCCATGGTTGGCGTGCTCGGCGCCCTGCTGGGATTCTGGTCCGCAACCCGAACCTGGATCACCGTGGACGTGGCCGCCAGCTCGGTGCAGATCCCGCAGATCGTGATCGACGGCGCGAGCGCTGCCGCATCGGTCACCGCCGTGTGCGTGGTTGTGCTCGCCGCGTCGCTGGCCCTGCTGATTGCCGGAAAGATCGCCCGCTATATCATCGCGGCGCTGAGCCTGCTGGCCGGCGTGTCGGCAATTGCCGCGGGAGCCGGCGCGCTGGGCGATCCGCAGGCCGTGGCGGCCACCGCCGTGGCCGAGGCGACCGGCCTGGCCCAAAATGCGGGCGACTACTCGGTGACCGCGTGGCCGGTGATCGCCATTGCGGCGGGCATCCTGATGGCCCTCCAGGCGGTGCTGACGTTTGCCTTCGCGCGCCACTGGCCAACCAAAGCCAGCAAGTACGACCGCCAGGCAGCCAAGAGCGCCAGCGTGCCCAAGGACGCCTCCTCGCGGAGCATCGCGAACTGGGAGCAGCTTTCGGCCGGCGAGGATCCTACCTCCGAAGCCAAATAGCAAGACCGGTGGTGATTCGCGCCACCGATTTGAAACGAAAGCCCGGGCAAATAGGATGTGACCGGGCACAGATGGCAGAATGGTTTCTGAAGACCAGCGACGCCGGCCTGCATCCTGGGCCGCGGCGCATCAACAAACATAAGGAGAACGCGAGAAATGTCGCAGAACACCGAGATCGATCCGGTATACGCCGAAGAGATTGGCCACGGTAACTCCATCGCAGCCTGGAGCTGCGTGCTGATCATGACCGTAGGTTTCATCGTCGGCGGCATCGCTTTCGCGAACCTGGCCTGGTCCATCGTCTGGGTCGGCTGCGGCATTGTCGTTCTTGGCCTGGTCGTTGGCGCCATCCTGAAAGCCGCCGGCTTTGGCGTCGGTGGCGCACGCAGTGGAGCATCGCACTAAATTGACTGTTCTTGATGACATCATCGCGGGCGTCCGGGAAGACCTGGGCGCCCGTCGCGCAACCACCAGCCTAGAGGCCATCAAGGCCGCCGCCGCTGAAGCTGCCCCGGCCCGCGACGCATTCGCGGCCTTGGGCGGCGGCGACCAGCAGGACGCACGGGATCACGCCCTGCGGGTGATTTCCGAGGTCAAGCGCAAGTCCCCATCCAAGGGCGCGCTGGCGGAGATTGCCGAGCCTGCCGTTCTGGCCGCCGAGTACGAGGCCGGAGGCGCCTCGGTGATTTCGGTGCTCACCGAAGCCCGCCGCTTTGGCGGTTCGCTGGCTGACCTGGATGCTGTGCGCGCGGCGGTGCAGATTCCGGTGCTCCGCAAGGACTTCACGGTTGATGAGTACCAGATTTACGAGGCCCGGGCCCACGGCGCGGACCTCGTATTGCTCATTGTTGCGGCGCTGGATGATCAGTTGCTGAAAACTTTCCTAGAATTAACGCATCAGCTGGGAATGAACGCCCTGGTCGAGACGCACACCGAGGAAGAAATCCAGCGTGCGCTGAAGGCCGGAGCAAAGATCATCGGGGTCAACGTGCGCAATTTGAAGACGCTCGACGTCGATCCTGCGACCTTCGGCAAGCTTGCCCCGCTGATCCCAGCCGAAGCGGTGATCATCGCCGAATCCGGTGTTGAATCCACCGAGCAGGTCGCCCAGTACGGCGCGGCCGGCGCCGATGCCATCCTGGTGGGCGAGGCCCTGGTGAAGCACGCGAATCCGCGATCCACCGTCGCCGAGTTCATCACCGCCGGAACCGAAGCCAAACCGCAGCGCTAGCCGCCGCGGAGCCAAGGAACCAGGAACTAACTTTCACGTGCCCCGCAGGAGCTTCCGGCGGGGCACGAGACATACCATGAATCAAGCTTCGTTTGAGAAAAGAGGGAATCGATGAGCACCCCGGAGAATTCCGCGCACGGCCAGTCGATCGATGCACAGTCGCTAAGGCACGCCAGTGGCCCCTATTTTGGCGCCTACGGCGGACGATGGATGCCCGAGTCCCTCATGGCCGCCATGGACGAGCTGAACGAGACCTTCGAAGCGGCCAAGAAGGACCCCGAGTTCGTCGCCCAGATCAAGGACCTGAACAAGAACTATTCGGGACGCCCTTCGCTGCTCACCGAGGCCAAGCGCTTCTCGCAGCAGTACTGCGGCGGGGTGCGGATCTTCCTCAAGCGCGAAGACTTGAACCACACCGGCAGCCACAAGATCAACAACGTGCTCGGCCAGGCATTGCTGGCCAAGCGCATGGGCAAGACCCGCATCATCGCTGAAACCGGTGCTGGCCAGCACGGTGTGGCTTCGGCGACCGCCGCGGCCCTGATGGGCCTGGAATGCGTGGTCTACATGGGCGCCGAGGATACCCGCCGGCAGGCGCTGAACGTGGCCCGGATGCGGCTGCTCGGCGCCACCGTCATCCCGGTAACCGTCGGCTCCCAGACGCTGAAGGACGCCATCAACGAAGCCCTGCGCGACTGGGTGGCGAATGTGGAGAACACCCACTACCTGCTGGGCACCGCCGCCGGCGGCGCTCCTTTCCCGGCCATGGTGCGCTACTTCCACGAGGTGATCGGCGACGAGGCCCGCGAGCAGATCCTGGCCCAGGCCGGGCGCCTGCCCGACGCGGTCACCGCCTGCATCGGCGGCGGATCGAACGCGATCGGCATCTTCCACGGTTTCCTCGATGACCCAGAGGTCGAGATCTACGGCTTCGAAGCCGGCGGCGACGGCGTGGACACCGACCGCCACGCCGCCACCATCACCCTGGGCCGCCCGGGCGTGCTGCACGGCGCGAAGTCCTACCTGATGCAGGACGACGACGGCCAGACCATCGAGTCGCACTCCATTTCCGCCGGGCTGGACTACCCGGGCGTCGGCCCGGAGCACGCCTACCTGGCCGACATCGGCCGCGTCAGCTACGAACCGGTCACCGACACCGAGGCCATGGATGCGTTCAAGGCGCTGTGCCGCACCGAGGGCATCCTGCCGGCGATCGAGTCCGCGCACGCCCTGGCTGGCACCATCCGCCTGGCCCAGCGCAAGATCGCCGAGGGCGTCGTGCCGCAGGAGACCATCATCATCGCGAACCTCTCGGGCCGCGGGGACAAGGACGTGGGCACCGCCGCCGCCTGGTTCAACATGATCGACGAAAAAGATGCCGAAGCCGAAATCAACGCGGCCAACTCGCAGAACTCCGAGGAGAAGTAGATGACCCGCGTGACTAGTGCTGAAAAGATCGCAGCCGCCCGTGCCGAGGGCCGCCCCGCATTGATCGGCTACCTGCCAGCTGGTTTCCCGGATGTCCCGACGAGCATTGAAGCCGCCGTGGCGCTGGCCGAAAACGGCGTGGACATCATCGAAATCGGCATTCCCTATTCCGACCCGGTCATGGACGGACAGGTCATCCAGGAAGCCACGGTGCAGTCGCTGGCCAACGGCTTCAAGGTGCCGCAGATTTTCGATATCGTCCGCGGCATCACCGAACGCACCGATGTGGCCGTGATGGTCATGACCTACTGGAACCCGGTGCTCCGCCTGGGCGTGGACGAGTTCTCCCGCCGCTTCGCCGAAGCTGGCGGCGCCGGCCTGATCACCCCGGATCTGGTCCCGGATGAAGCCGACGAGTGGATCGAGGCGAGCACCAAGCACGATCTGGAGCGCGTCTTCTTGATTGCCCCATCCTCCACCGAAGAGCGCGTGCAACGCACCGTGGATGCCTCCAGCGGATTCATCTACTGCGTATCGCTGATGGGCGTCACCGGCGCGCGCAGCGAAGTCTCCTCGGCCGCCGAAGCCGTAGTTGCCGCCGCGCACCGGGCCGGCGCAGCCAACGCCTGCGTGGGCCTTGGCGTCTCGCGCCGCGAGCACGTGGAAGAAATCGGTGCCTACGCTGACGGCGTGATCGTCGGTACCGCCCTGGTGGCCGCCTTGCGCGACGGGGGAGTGCCAGCGGTTGGCCGCCTCGCAGCTGAACTGAGCGGACGAGCCTGATGGGCATCAGCACCCAGCTGGCCCTGGCCCTGCCAGCCTCCATTCCCTCCCCGCCATCGGAGCTGTCCAAATTCAGCATCGGGCCGCTGACCATCCATGCCTACGCGCTGTGCATCCTGGCCGGCATCCTGCTGGCGCTGTGGCTGACCAATAAGCGGATGCAGGCCCGCGGCGGCAATTCCGACATGCTCTGGGACATCGCGATCTGGGCGATCCCCTTTGGCATCATCGGCGGCCGGCTATACCACGTGATGATCACCGACCCGATGTACTACTTCGGGCTGGGCGGGCAACAGGCGCACTGGGCCGAGATACCCCAGCTGTGGCTGGGCGGGCTGGGAATCATGGGCGCGGTATCCCTCGGTGCCCTGGGTGCCTGGATCGGCTGCCGCAAGGCGGGCATCCGGCTCTCGGCCTTCGCCGACGCGGCCGTGCCGGGGCTGCTGCTGGCCCAGGCCATCGGACGCTGGGGCAACTGGTTCAACCAGGAGCTCTTCGGCGCACCGACCACGCTGCCCTGGGGCCTGGAGATCGACCCGAACAGCTACAATTTCCCAGCTGGCCTGCCCGCCGACACGCTCTTCCACCCGACCTTCCTCTACGAGTCGCTGTGGAACGTGCTCGGCGCGCTGGTGCTGATCGGGCTGGACCGCAAGTTCAAGCTGCGCCGCGGAGCGATGTTCTGCTGCTACATGATCTGGTACGGCATCGGCCGCACCTTCACCGAGTCCCTGCGCCTGGACCCGGCCGAAATCATCACCATCGGGCCGCTGGGCCTCAGGGTGCACCAGTGGCTGGCCATCGCGCTGGTGATCGCCGGAGCCATCGCCTTGTTCCTGGTCCTGAAGCGAACCCGCCGCCAGGATGCCGATCCGTTCTTCCTGCCAGGGCGCAAGCCTGAAGCGGCGGCCGAGGGCGCAAACCCGGCCGGCACCGAGGCATCGGCCGACGCCGCAGGCGAGGGGCCGCAGGAAAAAAATATCGAATAGCGAAGGTGCCAGGTTTTCGACCCTGGCTCCGGGCAAGTGCTGATCGGCCGACAAGTATGCCAACTTGTCGGCCGCAGCTGTCTTGCCGCCCGCGCCGGCGGCCCGATGCTGCTTTCATGACGCGCGATCGGCCAAGTATGGCGAAACCTGTCGAAAAAATCGGAAATAATTTCTCGCGGCCCACGATAAGTCTCCGCAACATTCCTGAAACATGAAAAAGCCTCAGAAACTGGTAGACAAAACCGTTTTTCAGGGTTTCGACCTCACGGGGCCAGGTTGAAGCGGCAGCGCGCGGGCCCCGTTTTTAACATTTCTGAAACACAAACGGTCGCACTGGAGAAACAAAAATTGCGTAACGTGTGATGTTGGCATCGCGATGGGCCCTCAACCCCTGGAGCGGACCTGCGATGCAGTACCACAACGAGGTGGGAAATGTTCGTCCCCGAAACCTCGATACGCAGGCATACCCCGCTTGGCACTGTCGATACGTTTCAAGTCGATGAGACATTCAGGCGGCCGGTCGCCCTTGCAAGAAATATACTCTTTGCCTAAGGGGTCGGCGCGCCTATCCTGCATGAACCACAGAAAGGCACGCTCATGAGCATGACCGGAGTCCAAATGAACGCCTCGCCAGGCTATGGCGAGGACGTTGCCTCGCCATACACCCGCTTCGCGGCGCTGCCCGGCGCGCAGGGGCTGTATGACCCAGCAGCTGAAAAGGACGCCTGCGGTCTGGCAATGATTGCGTCCCTGAAAAACGAATCCAGCCACGACATCGTCGTGCACGCGCTGACCGCTTTGCGCCGCCTGGAACACCGCGGCGCCATCGGCGCTGACGAAGGCACTGGTGACGGTGCAGGCATCCTGCTGCACATGCCCGACGCGTTCTTGCGCAGCGCCACGAGCTTCCCGCTGCCTCAGGCCGGATCGTACGCCGTGGGCATGGGCTTTTTGCCAGCGGAAACCAAGGAGCGCGAATTCGCGCAGTCCGAACTTGAAAGCCTCGCTGCCGAAGAGAACCTGTCGGTATTGGGCTGGCGCGAAGTGCCAGTCGACGCCTCGGTCCTGGGCGCTTCGGCCCGCAAGGTCATGCCCTACATCACCCAGTTCTTTGTCGCCTCGCCTGCCGGAGCACCGGCCTTGAGCAGCCGCGAACTCGATGCAGCGGCCTGGCGCATCCGCCGCCGCGCGCACAACAAGATGGGCGTCTACTTCGCCTCCTTCTCCGCGCAGTCCATCGTCTACAAGGGCATGGTCTCCACCGCGCAGCTCGAGCCGTTCTACCCGGACCTGTCCGAGGCGAGCTTCACCAGCCGCTGCGCGATCGTGCACTCGCGCTTCTCCACCAACACCTTCCCTTCGTGGCCGCTGGCCCAGCCGTTCCGCACCATCGCGCACAACGGCGAGATCAACACGGTTAAGGGCAACCGCAACTGGATGCGCGCCCGCCAGTCCACCCTGGACTCCACGCTGCTGGGCGAAGTGCCCGAGGAGCTGTTCCCGATCTGCACCCCGGGTGCCTCGGACTCGGCCAGCTTCGACGAAGTGGCCGAAATGCTCATGCTCTCGGGCCGCAACGTGACCGAAGCGATCATGATGATGATCCCTCAGCCATGGGAAAACGACACCCAGATGGATGAGGACCTGCGTGCCTTCTACCAGTACCACTCGATGCTGATCGAGCCATGGGATGGCCCGGCAGCAGTGTGCTTCACCGACGGCCAGATGGCCGGCGCCGTGCTGGACCGCAATGGCCTGCGCCCGGCCCGCTGGTGGGTCACCGATGACGACCTGGTCGTGCTGGCCAGCGAGGTCGGCGTGATCGACGTGGCAGAGGAGCACATTGTCTCCAAGGGCCGTGTCGCCCCGGGCAAGATGTTCGCCGTCGACCTGAATGCCGGCCGCATCGTTGAAGACTCCGAAATCAAGGCCGAGGTCGCCGCGGCCAAGCCATGGCGCGAATGGGTCTCGCACAATATGAAGACCCTGGCGGACTTCCCGGACCTGGAGCACGTGCGCCACAACTCGGCTTCCGTGCTGCTGCGCCAGCTGACCTTCGGCTACACCACCGAAGAACTGCGGGTGCTGCTCGCCCCGATGGCCACCGCCGGCGCCGAGCCGCTGGCCGCCATGGGCACCGATACGCCGATCGCGGCCCTGGCAGACCGCCAGCGCCTGCTCTTCGACTACTTCACCCAGTCCTTCGCCCAGGTCACCAACCCGCCGCTGGATGCCATCCGCGAAGAGCTGGTCACCTCGATGCGCACCACCATCGGGCCCGACGGCAACCTGCTGAGCCTGGACAAGGTTCCGCAGACCCAGATCGCCTTGGACTACCCGGTGTTGACCAACGACCAGCTGGCCAAGATCGTGAACCTGCGCGACGAGTCCGGATCCAAGCTCTCGCTGAAGGTCCGCGGGCTCTACCGCCCGGCCGGCGGCGAATCAGAGCTGCGCGCCCGCCTGCAGGAAATCTGCGAGAAGGTCTCCGCTGCGGTGAACCGCGGCGTGCGCTACATCGTGCTTTCCGACCGCGATTCTTCCGCGGCCTGGGCTCCGATCCCTTCCTTGCTGCTGACCTCGGCGGTCCACCACCACCTGCTCAAGAGCTCGAACCGCACCCGCGCCTCGCTGATCATCGAATCCGGCGACGCCCGCGAAGTGCACCACATTGCGGTGCTGATCGGCTACGGCGCTGCCGCGATCAACCCGTACCTGGCGCTGGAATCGGTGGAGCAGATGGCCGAAGAGGGCGAGCTGCCAGGGGTTGACGGCCCAACCGCCAACTCGAACCTGATCAAGGCCCTGGGCAAGGGCGTGCTGAAGATCATGTCCAAAATGGGCATTTCCACGGTCTCCAGCTACTGCGGCGCGCAGACCTTCGAAGCCGTGGGCCTGTCCCAGCGCGTGGTCGACCAGTACTTCACTGGCACCACCACCAAGCTCTCGGGCATCGAACTGGATGTGGTGGCCGCCGAGGCCGCTGCCCGCCATGCCCGCGCCTACCCGGAAATCGACGGTGCGTCCCAGGCCAACGAGCTTGAGGTCGGCGGCGAATACCAGTGGCGCCGCGAGGGCCCGCCGCACCTGTTCGACCCGCAGACTGTTTTCCGCCTGCAGCACTCCACCCGAACCCGCCGCTATGACGTGTTCAAGGAGTACACCAAGGCAGTGGACGACCAGGCCGCGCAGCTCAAGACCCTGCGCGGGCTGCTGAAGCTGAAGACCGAGGGCATCACCCCGATCGACATCGACGAGGTGGAGCCGGTCTCCGAAATCGTGAAGCGCTTCGCCACCGGTGCGATGAGCTACGGCTCGATCTCCGCCGAAGCCCACGAGACCCTGGCCATCGCCATGAACCGCTTGGGCGGCAAGTCCAACACCGGCGAAGGCGGCGAGGATCCGGAGCGCCTGCTCGACCCCGAGCGGCGCAGCGCGGTCAAGCAGATCGCCTCGGGCCGTTTCGGCGTGACCAGCTTGTACCTGACCAACGCGGATGACATCCAGATCAAGATGGCCCAGGGCGCCAAGCCGGGCGAGGGCGGCCAGCTGATGAGCCAGAAGCTCTACCCCTGGATCGCCAAGACCCGCCACTCCACCCCGGGTGTCGGGCTGATCTCCCCGCCACCGCACCACGACATCTACTCGATCGAGGACCTGGCCCAGCTGATCCACGATGCCAAGTGCTCCAACCCTTCGGCGCGCGTGCACGTGAAGCTGGTCTCCGAGTCCGGCATCGGCACCGTGGCCGCCGGCGTGGCCAAGGCCAAGGCCGACGTGGTGCTGATTTCCGGGCATGACGGCGGCACCGGCGCTTCGCCGATGAACTCGCTGAAGCACGCGGGCACCCCATGGGAGCTCGGCCTGGCCGAGGCCCAGCAGACGCTGATCCTCAACGGCTTGCGCGATCGCGTGACCGTGCAGGTCGACGGCCAGCTCAAGACCGGCCGCGACGTGCTGATCGGTGCCCTGCTGGGTGCCGAGGAGTTCGGTTTTGCCACCGCGCCGCTGGTGGTTTCGGGCTGCATCATGATGCGCGTCTGCCATCTGGACACCTGCCCGGTGGGCGTGGCGACACAGAACCCTGTGCTGCGCGAGCGCTTCAGCGGCAAGGCCGAATTCGTGGTGAACTTCTTCGAGTTCATCGCCCAGGAAGTCCGCGAACTGCTCGCTTCCCTGGGTGCGCGCACCCTGGACGAAGTGATCGGCCGCGTGGAATTGCTGGAAACCGACGCCGAGCAGCTGGGCGCGCACCGCAAGGTCACCGGCCTGGCGCTGGAGGCAATCACCCACCAGCCCGCTGTTGAGCTTGCTGCCCGCCGGCGCCGCATTGGCCAGGACCACGGATTGGACAACCACCTGGACCAGCGCCTGCTGGCTGCCGCGACCCCGGCCTTGTCCGATCGCATTCCGGTGACCATCGAGGCGCCGATCGTGAACACCGACCGTTCGGTGGGCACGCTGCTGGGCCACCACGTCACCAAGACCTTCGGGCTGGAGACCCTGGACGAGGACACCATCACGGTGAACCTTGCCGGGCGTGCCGGCCAGTCGCTCGGCGCCTTCCTGCCCGCCGGTGTCACCCTGTCCCTGGACGGCGACGCCAATGACTACGTGGGCAAGGGCCTGTCCGGCGGCAAGATCGTCATCCACCCGCCAACGAGCACCACTTCCGCACCGGAAGAACAGGTGATCGCCGGCAACGTGGTGGGCTACGGCGCCACCAGCGGCTCGATGTTCATCAACGGCATGGTCGGCGAACGCTTCGCTGTCCGAAACTCCGGGGCGAGCATCATCACCGAGGGCATCGGCGAACACGGTTGCGAGTACATGACCGGTGGCGAGGTGCTGATCCTGGGGGAGACCGGCCGCAACTTCGGCGCGGGCTTCTCCGGCGGTGTCGCCTGGGTCGTCGACTTCGACGAAGCCAAGCTCAACCCGCTGGCAGCCAGCCAGGGCGACCTGCTGATCACCCCGATCACCGACCAGGAAGCCGAGCGCATCCACGAGCTGCTCACCGAGCACATCGCCCAGACCGCATCGCCATTGGCACAGCGCCTGGTGCTGAATTGGGAAGAAACCCGCAACCGCATCACCAGCATCACCCCGCGCGACTTCGCAGCCGTGCAGCAGGTGCGCAGCGATGCCGAAGCCAACGGGCAGAACCCTGATTCGCCACAGGTATGGAACAAGATTTTGGAGGTGACCCGTGGCTGATCCACGCGGATTCCTGAAGGTGACCGAGCGCGTCACCCAACCTAAGCGCCCCGTACCGGTGCGCCTGATGGACTACAAGGAAGTTGTCGAACGGCAGAAGGACGGCACCCTGCAGCAGCAGGCGTCGCGCTGCATGGACTGCGGCATTCCGTTCTGCCACCAGGGCTGCCCGCTGGGCAACCTGATACCGGAGTTCAACGACCTGACCTACAAGGGCCGCTTGGATGATGCGGCAGCCCGGCTGCTGTCCACCAACAACTTCCCGGAGCTGACCGGCAAGCTCTGCCCTGCACCGTGCGAGTCCTCCTGCGTGCTCGGGATCAACCAGCCTGCGGTGACCATCAAGCAGGTTGAGGCCGAACTGGCCGAGCACCTGATGGATGCCGGGGACTTTGTCCCGCAGCCGCCAGCGCGCCACACCGAGCACCGTGTCGCCATCGTGGGTTCGGGCCCTGCCGGACTGGCTGCCGCCCAGCAGCTGACCCGTGCCGGACACACTGTGGCCGTATACGAACGCGATGAGGCCATCGGCGGGCTGCTGCGCTTCGGCATTCCGGACTTCAAGCTGGAAAAGCAGATCATCGATCGCCGCCTGGACCAGATGCGCGAGGAAGGCACGATCTTCCGCACCGGCATCGAAATCGGCAAGGACATCACCTGGAAGCAGCTGCAGCGCGACTACGACGCGGTGATTGTTGCCACTGGTGCCACCGTGCCACGCGAGCTTCCGGTACCCGGCAACAAGCTTGAAGGCGTGCACCACGCCATGGAGTTCCTCACCGACAACAACCGCGTTGTTGCCGGTACCAGCAGCGAGCGCAAAATCGATGCCAAGGGCAAGCACGTGATCATCCTCGGCGGCGGCGACACCGGCTCGGACTGCATCGGCACCGCTTTGCGCCAGGGCGCGGCCAGTGTTACGACGCTGGCCATCGGCAAGCAGCCGGGCACCGAACGCAGCGAAAACCAGCCGTGGCCAATGATGCCAGTGCTCTTCGAGGTGCAGTCCTCGCACGAAGAAGGCGGCGAACGCAGCTACCTCGCGTCGACTGTGAACTTCGTCGCCGGCGAGGGAACTGAGCAGAACAAGGTGATCGGTGTTACAGTTGCAGAGACAGAATTTGTTGCTGGCAAGCGCCTCCCGAAGCCTGGAACCGAACGCGTCATCACTGCGGATTTGGTTTTGCTTGCCCTCGGGTTCACCGGGCCTGAAGTTTCAGGGCTGGACGAACAGGTCAGTATCGAATTCGACAACCGGGGCAACGTCGCCCGAGATGGCTACTACAAGACGAACACCGAATCGGTCTTCGTCGCCGGAGACGCCGGTCGGGGACAGTCGCTGATCGTGTGGGCTATCGCCGAAGGCCGCGCTTGCGCAGCTTCGGTCGATCAGTTCCTCATGGGCTCGACCACCCTTCCTGCACCGGTAGCTCCAACCGATAGGGCCATCAGCATCATTTGAGTGTCATAGGCTTGAATGCGGCGCACCCGATATCCGGGTGGGCCGCATTTTGCCTATGTGAACATGAAAGGCATTTGGCTGACGGAATGAGACGCGCAAAGATTGTGGCAACCTGGGGTCCAGCCCTGGCGAGCTATGAAAACACTGTAGCGGTACTAAAAGCAGGCGTGGATGTAGCACGCTTGAACATGAGCCATGGAGACCACTCCATGCACGCGCAATCGCTGGCGAACGTGCGCAACGCGGCAGCGGAGATCGGCCGTGCGGTCGGCATCTTCGCCGACCTGCAGGGCCCGAAGATCCGTTTGGGCCGCTTCAAGGACAACGCGAAGTACATCCTCGAAGCTGGCGAGGAATTCACCATCACCATTGATGATGTGGAAGGCACCCGAAACCTGTGCTCGACCACTTTCAAGGGCCTCCCAGAAGATGTGAAGCCAGGGGATTTCCTGCTGGTCAACGACGGCAAGGTCAAGCTCAAGGCTGTTGAGGTTGACGCGACCTCGGTGCGCTCGGAGGTCATCGTCGGCGGCGAAGTGTCCAATAACAAGGGCATCAACCTGCCGGGCGTCGCAGTGAACGTACCCGCATTGAGCGAAAAGGACGAGGACGACCTGCGTTGGGCACTGCGTGCCGGCGTCGACATGGTCGCTCTGTCCTTCGTGCGCAACGCAGAAGACATTTCGCGCGTGCACGAAATCATGGACGAAGAAGGCCGCCGCGTACCGGTGATCGCCAAGATCGAGAAGCCGCAGGCCGTGGCAGCGCTGGAAGAGATCATCAACGCGTTCGACGCCATCATGGTGGCCCGTGGCGACCTCGGCGTGGAATTGCCGCTGGAAGAGGTTCCCGTGGTGCAGAAGCGCGCTGTTGAGCTCGCACGCCGCTGGGCCAAGCCGGTCATCGTTGCCACCCAGGTGCTCGAATCGATGATCGAGTCGCCAACTCCGACCCGCGCCGAAGCTTCGGACTGCGCCAACGCAGTTCTCGATGGCGCGGACGCAGTCATGCTGTCGGGGGAGACCTCGGTTGGCGCCTACCCGGTGGAAACCGTGGAAACCATGTCCCGCATCATCTCTTCCACCGAAGAGCACGGCCTGGATCGCATCCCGCGCCTGGGCTCCAAGCCCAAGACCCGCGGCGGTGCCATCACCCGTGCCGCTGTGGAGATCTCGGATCAGCTCGATGCGAAGTACATTGTGGCCTTCACCCAGTCCGGCGACTCGGCACGCCGCCTCTCGCGCTTGCGCCCGAAGAAGCCTGTGCTGGCGTTCACCCCGCTGCAGCAGACCTACAACATCATGACCCTGATGTGGGGCATCCAGGCTCGCCTGGTGGCTTACGCGGACCATACCGACAAGATGACCGCCCAGGTGGACGAGGCGCTGCTCTCCGAGGGCTTGGCTGAGATCAACGACCTGGTCTGCATTGCCGCCGGTTCCCCTCCAGGGCAGGCAGGCTCCACCAAC
Organism: Glutamicibacter halophytocola; assembly: GCF_001302565.1. Lineage (NCBI taxonomy): Bacteria > Bacillati > Actinomycetota > Actinomycetes > Micrococcales > Micrococcaceae > Glutamicibacter > Glutamicibacter halophytocola. The sequence continues at coordinate 2,196,258 of NZ_CP012750.1, read as the reverse complement.
TCGCTTCGCGTGCACAAGATCGGCGATCTGGCCGATGCAGGCCAGCTGGTTGACGGCAAGCCAATGCCAGCCCGCGAGAAGGTTGGCCCATGGGCAGCGGAGAATGTTTCAACTCCTGAGTCCCTGTAGCAGCAGCTTTTTACGCTGAGACCTTAAAAGTTCCGCTGCCCGACGCCATATGGCATCGGGCAGCGGAACTTTTTGCTTGGCTGGGACTGAAATCCACTGGTGTGGACTCGGTCACAGCCGCATCGATTTTGGGCGCAAAAAAACCGCTGGACCGGAGAAAATCTCCGGTCCAGCGGCTGCTTCGCTGTGCCCAAGGTGGGACTCGAACCCACACATCTTTCGATACCGCATTTTGAGTGCGGCGCGTCTACCGATTCCGCCACTTGGGCTGGCACTTTGACTACTTTACTAGAGGTTTTCCAGAATTCCTAATCAGGATCCTCGCGTCTTCGCCTGAACCAGAGTACATGCAAGTAGGCTTGTATGTGAAACCGAGGCAACGTGGCTTCGCTATCGGAAACCATCTATTTGCTGTCCCTCGCACGGACAGGATTTTTGACCATGGAGGAAGACGCCAATGAGCGAACTACCCGAAATCACCCGAATTCCATCCGAGGTGCAGTCCACCCCGCGTCGTGTTCTCGTTGCCGAAGATGAAACCCTGATCCGACTGGATATTGTCGAAATCCTGCGATCCGAAGGCTATGAAGTTGTCGCCGAGGCCGATAACGGGCAAGCCGCTTTGGACAAGGCCCGCGAGCTCAAGCCGGATTTGGTGCTCATGGACGTGAAGATGCCGGTGATGGATGGCATTACCGCTGCCGAGGCGATCGTCAAGGAGCGCATTGCCCCGGTGGTGCTGCTGACCGCGTTCAGCCAGAAGGAACTGGTGGAACGTGCCCGCGAAGCCGGCGCCATGGCCTACGTGGTGAAGCCTTTCACCCCGGGCGATCTGACTCCGGCCATCGAGATCGCCATCTCGCGCAATGACGAGCTGCGTGCCCTGGAAGAAGAAGTCAGCAACCTGGCTGAGCAGTTCGAAACCCGCAAGCTGGTTGATCGTGCCAAGAGCCTGTTGATCACGAAGATGGGGCTGACCGAGCCAGAAGCGTTCCGCTGGATCCAGAAGACCTCCATGGACCGCCGCCTGAGCATGCGACAGGTAGCCGAAACCGTGGTCGATCAGGTCAAGTAGGCAACAACGGCTCGTGCCGCTGCTGAAGATGTGCGTTATGACACCCTATGTTTTGACGCACATTTTCCATGTCACCCCAATGTGGCGCAGCGGTCACAGGGCTGCAGGCCCTGCTGTGATGTTCAAAGTTAATCCAAATTTTGCCAGATGCTGGTTGACTGCCTGGATTGACGAACAGCCCAGTACGCCTAAGATTGAAACTGCGCTTGGAACCAAGTCCTGCACCACACTGATTTTCGCAGGGGATCTTAATTCGAAGCCCGCACACTTTCCCTTGCCGTTCGACCCTTCAGGCTGGTACTAAATGGATTTGACGCTAATCGTCGTCCTGGTCATCGCCTTGGCGTTGTTTTTCGACTTCACCAACGGTTTTCATGACACGGCCAATGCGATGGCCACCCCGATCGCAACCGGTGCAATTTCCCCCAAGAAGGCAGTTGCCCTCGCCGCAATTTTGAATCTGGTCGGCGCTTTCCTCTCCACCGAGGTAGCAAAGACCATCTCTGGCGGCATCATCAACGAAGACCCCACCACCGGCGTGGCCATCGGCCCGGCCATGATCTTCGCGGGCCTGATGGGCGCGGTGATCTGGAATCTTCTGACCTGGCTGCTGGGCCTGCCATCGAGCTCCTCCCACGCACTGTTCGGAGGCCTGGTCGGTGCAGCTATTGTCGGTGCCGGCCTGGCTTCAGTGAACTACGGCGTGCTGCTCTCCAAGGTCTTGCTCCCGGCCATTTGCGCGCCGATTATCGCTGGCGTCTCCGCCTACCTATGCACCAAGCTGGCCTACGCCATCACCAAGCGGCAAAGCGGCGCCTCGCCTAAGCGCGGCGGCTTCCGCTACGGACAGATTTTCTCCTCCTCGCTGGTGGCACTCTCGCACGGTACCAACGATGCGCAGAAGACCATGGGCATCATCACCCTGACCTTGGTTGCCTCGGGGCTGCAAGAATCCGACTCCGGCGTGCACCTGTGGGTTGTGGCCGCTTGTGCTTTTGCGATCGCCCTGGGTACTTACACCGGTGGCTGGCGCATCATCCAGACCATGGGTTCGGGCTTGACCGATGTGAAGCCTGCACAGGGTTTCGCCGCGGAGGTTTCCACCGCTTCAGCCATCTTGGCTTCCTCGCACCTGGGCTTCGCATTATCGACCACCCAGGTGGCTTCCGGTTCTGTCATCGGTTCCGGATTGGGCCGCAAGGGCGGCGAGGTTCGCTGGGGGACTGCCGGGCGCATTGCCCTTGGCTGGCTCTTCACCTTGCCGGCTGCAGCGATCGTCGGCGGCCTGGCCGCATGGATCACCCATCTGGGCACCCCGGGCGTGGTGATCGTCGCGATCCTGGGCCTGGCGGCAATGCTGACCATCTGGTTCGTGTCCCGCAAGCAGCCTCACGGTGCCGAGACGACCATGTCCGACATTGACAACTCCGGCGCAGCGGTGAACATCTTGACCAAGAAGCAGCGTCGTGCCAAGGCCAAAGCCGAAGCGCAGCAGGCAAAGCTTGCTGCAGTGCAGAAGGAAGCTGATAACTCATGATCGACTGGGCCTCCTTTGGGATCGTTGCCGTTGTCACGTGGATTTCGGCAATGCTGATTGTCGCCGCATATTCGTTCGGGGTGCGCCTTTTGGCCGTGGCCAAGGACGAAGGTCGGAGCACGAGCCTGAGCAAGAGCGCAGCGTACGCCTGCTTCGTTGTTGCCGGCCTGATCGTCGCCTTCGGCGTCGTGCTGATCGTGCCGCAGCTGAGCGAAGCCATTCTGGGTTTCTCCTCAAGCCACTAGCGCAAAAACCGGTCGCCCGCTTTCGGGCGTTCGGCTGGTAAGAACAACTTGATATTGCCTTCAACGGAGGCACCCCTAGACTGGAGCCATGACAAGCTTCAAGTACTACGTGGGTGCCTCCGTTGATGGTTTTATCGCAGATGGCAGCAAAGATGCGCACTGGTTCACCACGTTCGCCCAGCAACCGGGTGTGAAAAAGCATTTTGACCAGTTCTTCGAAAGCGTCGGCGCGGTCGTGATCGGCGGGAAAACCTACGCCGATATCGCCCGCGAAGTCGCCGAGGGCCGGATGGAGTGGAAGTTCGGGGATAAGCCTGTTTGGGTCTTCACCCACCACGAACTGCCGACCCTTCCCGATACCGATCTGACCTTCATTCGTGGCGAATTCGGCTTCTGGAGCCGGGATATTGCGCGCAGCGCTGGCGCCGGTGACGTGTGGATCGTCGGCGGGGCGGATGTGGCCGGCGGTTTCGTCGAAGCGAAAATTCTCGATGAACTGATCGTGGTGACCGTGCCGGTGGTGCTCGGGGAAGGGACCAGCATTTTCGGGCGCGGCATCAGCACCCAGCTCTCGTCGCTGAGCGTCACCGATCTGGGTGGCGACATCTTCCTGTCCCGCTACTCGGTCGACTAGCGGCCCGGCTGGCTCGGCAATTAGCGGTCGAGCGGCAAGAGCATGTTGGTGATGCGCGCCGTGGCGATCCGCTGGCCCGCATCGTTGCTGATGATGATCTCATGGCATGTGCTGCGCGCGCCTAAATGCACCGGCGTGCACTGGGCCGTGACCACCCCGGAGCGCCCCGCCTTGTGATGAGTGATGTTCAGATCAACGCCCACCGGCTGGGAGGTTCCGGCCCCATGCAGCGCCGCGGCCATCGAGCCGAGCGTTTCCGCCAGTGCTGCCGAGGCCCCGCCGTGCAGGATCCCGTAGACCTGCGTGTTTCCGGCCACCGGCATGGTGGCGCTCAGCCTTTGAGGGCTGAACTCGGTGAAGACGATCTGCAATTTCTCAACGAGTTCGCCGACGCCATTGTGGGTGAGATAGGGCCAGATGGATTCCGGAACTCCGTGCCGGGCCAGCTGGTCGGCGAAGGGATGTGCCGAAGATTGCGTGGGTTGCGGAGTGAAATTCTCGTTCATGGCCACTAGGCTTTCAGGTGTGAGCGAAACTACCAAACTGACACCCTCGTCGGACAAAAGACTGCTGATTATTGACGGACATTCCATGGCGTTCCGCGCGTTCTACGCGCTGCCCGCGGAGAACTTCGCAACAAGCACCGGACAGCACACCAACGCGGTGCACGGATTCGTGTCGATGCTGCTGACGATGATCCGGCAGCAGAAGCCTACGCACGTTGCCGTGGCCTTCGACTTGGATACCCCGACCTTCCGCTCGTTGGAGTACACCGAATACAAGGGTGGCCGGAATAAGACCCCCGAAGAGTTCTACGGGCAGATCGACCTCATCCAGGAAGTGATGAAGGCGATGAATATTCCGTCGATCACCCTGGAAAGCTTCGAAGCTGACGACATCCTTGCCACGCTGGCTACCAAGGGCGAAGACGCCGGATTCGATGTGCTGGTGGTGTCAGGAGACCGAGACGCCTTCCAGCTGATCACCGAAAAGACCCTGGTGCTGTACCCGAAGAAGGGCATCAGCGACATTCCGCCGATGGACGCCGCCGCCGTGGAAGCGAAATATTTCGTTCGCCCCGAACGCTACTCGGACCTTGCCGCGCTGGTAGGCGAAACCGCCGACAACCTGCCCGGCGTGCCGGGGGTTGGCCCGAAGACGGCAGCCAAATGGATCAACCAGTATGGCGATCTGGCCGGCATCCTGGAGAACATTGATGCGATCAAGGGCAAGGTGGGCGAGTCGCTGCGCGAGCATGTGGACAACGTGACGCGCAACCGCCGCCTGAACCAGCTCAAGCACGATCTGGATCTTCCCGTGACCCTGGAAGAGATGGAACTGTCGGCGCCGAACCGCGAAGAGATCGAGAACCTGTTCGACGCGCTGGAATTCAATACCCTGCGCAAGCGGCTTTTTGACCTCTTCGCTGCCCAGGAAGAAGAGGTCGCGCCGGAGGTTGCGGCCTTCACCCGGGTGGTCACCGACAATGCCGAAGGCCTGCGTGGCTTCATCGACGCCGGCAAGGGTGCACCAATCGCCCTGCAGCCGGCGGTGGTTGATGGGGAAGCAGTGGGGCTTGCGCTCTACCGCGGTGACCAGGCCGCTTGGCTGGACTTGGCTCAGCTGGATGAAGCCGCAGAAGGCGTGCTGGCGCAGTTCCTGGCCGATGAGAACGCTCCGAAGATCTTCCACGACGCCAAAGCGGCCATGCACCTGCTGATCGAACGCGGTCTGGAAGTTGCCGGCATCCGGGACGACACGCTGATTAGCGCCTACCTGATCCAGCCGGATCGCCGAAGCCACGATCTGGTGGATGTGGTGCAGTACCACCTGAAGTACGCGGTGCCGGTGCATGAAGCGAAAAAGGGCGAACTGGACCTGGGGCTCACCTCGGACCTTGCCGAACCGGCCTTGGCCCAGGCGCAGGCGATTCATGACCTCTCCGCCTATCTGGCCACCAAGCTGGCCGAAAAGCACGCGGATGTGCTGGCGGCGGAAATGGAGCTGCCGCTGATTCCGGTGCTCTTCGAGATGGAACGCGCCGGCGTGGCAGTGGACGTGGACCGGCTGAATGAGTTGCGCGCGCATTTCACCACCCAGGTGGATCAGGCGACCAACGATGCGTTCGCCGCGATCGGCCACGAGGTGAATCTTTCAAGCCCCAAGCAGCTGCAGGTCGTATTGTTCGAGGAACTGGATCTGCCGCGCACCAAGAAGATCAAGACCGGCTTCACCACCGATGCCGAATCACTTCAAGATCTCCTGGTCAAAACCGGGCACCCCTTCCTGGTGGCGCTGATGGCCTACCGGGATGCGATCAAGCTGCGCCAAACCGTCGACGGCTTGCTCAAGGCAACCCACGGCGACGGCCGCATCCACACGACCTATGCGCAGACCGTGGCGGCCACCGGCCGGCTTTCGAGCCTGAACCCGAACCTGCAGAACATCCCGGTGCGTTCGGAAGAAGGCCGGCGGATCCGCGACGTGTTCATGGTGGGCGAGGGCTACGAGAGCCTGCTGACCGTTGACTACTCGCAGATCGAAATGCGCATCATGGCGCACCTGTCCGAAGACGAGGGCCTGATCGAGGCCTACCAGAACGGCGAGGACCTGCACCGCTACGTCGGCTCGCGCGTGTTCAACGTGGCGCCGGAAGAAGTCACCTCGGAAATGCGTTCCAAGGTGAAGGCGATGAGCTATGGCTTGGCCTATGGCCTGAGCAGCTTTGGCCTGTCGAAGCAGCTGAAGATCGGTGTTGACGAAGCCCGCAAGCTGATGAAGGACTACTTCGACCGCTTCGGCGCCGTGCGCACCTACCTGCGCTCGGTGGTGGACCAGGCGCGCAAGGACGGCTACACCGAGACGATCTTCGGACGCCGCCGCTACCTGCCGGAGCTGAACAGCTCGGATCGCCGGCTTCGCGATATTGCCGAGCGTGCCGCATTGAACGCCCCGATCCAGGGCTCTGCGGCGGATCTGGTCAAGGTGGCCATGCTCAAGATTGCCGAGGGGCTGGCTGCGGGACAGTTCAAGTCGCGGATGCTGTTGCAGGTCCATGACGAATTGATTCTGGAAGTTGCCGCCGGTGAACTGGAGCAGGTGCAGGAATTGGTGACCCGCGAAATGGGCCAGGCCGCGGACCTGCTGGTTCCACTGGATGTCCAGCCGGGCATCGGCCGGACCTGGCACGACGCCGCGCACTAGGCACAGCAATCGGCAAGGGCAGGAACATCGAGAGGCGATCCTGCCCTTGCCGCATGATCACGCGGGTTGGATGAAAGAAAAGAACATGGAGCACTACACGCGCCGTCGGGTGCTGAAAGCCGGCAGCCTGGGCCTGGGGGCGCTGGCGGCCGGGCTGATCGCCGGTTGCAGCGCGGGCGACCCGGCGGGCGGAGCCGGCTCAGCGGCAGGGCCGGCACCGGCCAGCCCCGTGCCCGCCACGGCTGCACCGCCTCTGGCTTCGGCCAGCCCCCAAGCGGTGTACCTGAGCCGGAGCCAGGCCGTGGCGAAGTTCGAAGGCGTTCCGGCGGGCCAGTTCGGGCTGGACATCCCAGGCATCGAGCTTCGATTGCCTCGGGCCGATGGCGCCGCGGCGTTGACCTTCGATGCCTGTGGGGGACCGAAGGGCTCCGGGGTGGATGAAGCGCTGCTGGACGCATTGCGTGCCAGGAAAGTGCCCGCGACATTGTTCGTCAACCAACGCTGGGCTCGCGCCAATGCGCGTCTGCTGGCTGAGCTGGTCGACGAGAAGCTGTTCGAGATCGCCAACCACGGAACCAGCCATGCCCCGCTGGCCACCTTGGGGCAGTCAGCCTACGGCATCGGCGGTACGGGTTCGATTGGCCAGGCCTACGACGAGGTGATGGGAAACCAGCGGTACCTGGCCGACAAGTTCGGCATCGTCGCGAAATTCTTCCGTTCCGGTACCGCGCACATGGACGAAGCCGGTGCGGCGATGTGCCGGGAGCTGGGCGTGGTTCCGATGAATTTCACCGTCAATCTGGATGCCGGAGCGACCTTCGGCGCGCAGACCGTGGCCGCCCAGGTCCGCCAGCTGGGTGCCGGGGACGTAGGCATCGGGCACTTCAACCAGCCGGCTTCCGGCACGGCCAAAGGCATGGCGCTCGGGCTGGGGCCGGCCCTGGAGTCCGGGCTCCGGTTCATCACCCTCTCCGAAGCCTGGTGACTGCGCCCCTTGCGCAGCGCGAAGCTGCACATAGACTGTGAGCAGCCGATTCCCCTGCCAAGGAGCATGATGAGACCAGAGCGCGAGCCGAAACTGGAAACCCGGACGTACCAGGCCACCGAACGCAGCCCCGAAATCGACGAAGCGATCAAGATCTTCCACCAGGCCACCGGGATCGGCTTCTATGAGCCGCTGCCGGAAGAGAAACAGTGGTCGAACTACTTGGACTTGACCTATGCCCAAAAGATGCGCTTTTCACTGGTGTTCGACACCGCCGCGGAACCGCACTCGCGCCATGGCGCCGACCCGGTGCACACCTATGGGGCGTTCCCGGGGCTGATCAACGCCGGGGGCAAGGCGCCCGTTCCAACGCACAAGATTTCTGCCGTCACGGTCGCTCCGAGCTATCGGCGGCGCGGCATCCTGTCCAAGCAGATTACCGCCGACCTCGCCTACGCCCAGCAGGCAGGATTCCCGATGGCGGCGTTGACCGCGTCGGAGGCGACCATTTACGGGCGGTTCGGCTTCGAGCCGGCCACCTACCAAACCCGGTTCACGCTCAAGTGCGCCCAGGGGGTCAAGCTGCGCGTGCAGGTGCCCGGCCAGGTGATCGATATCGATCCGAAGCAGTTCGCGGCCCAGTACGCGGCCCTGTCAGTGAATGCGCTGCAGCAGACCTTCGGCTCCGTGGACAGCACCGAGTACGATGACGGCTTCGCCTTGGGACGCTGGGATACCTGGGAGAGCCTGGGCAAGCCGAAGAACCTGCGCTTTGCCGCCTACTACGACGGCGACGGCCAGCTCGGCGGCTTCGCCACGTACAAGTTCGGCGGATGGGATGAGCCCAAGGCAAAACTGGTCGTGCAAAAGCTGGTGGCTACCAGCGAGGCCGCCCGCATCAAGCTCTTCGAGTACCTGGGCAACCATGACCTGGTGGAGGAAGTGCACGGCCAAGGCCCGGTGGGGGACCCGCTGCGCCATGTGCTGGAAAACGTTCGCGACTACCACGTGCGTTCCATAGACGATGTCCTGTGGCTGCGCGTTCTCGACGTTGTTGCCGCCTTCGAAGCGCGCGGCTACCAGCAAGAGGCGCAACTGGTGTTGAGCGTGAGCGATCGGCTGGAGATGATTTCCGGAAGCTACCTCTTCGACGTGTCCGATTCCCATGCCGCGGTCAGCCGAATCGAAGAAGGGCATGCTCCAGCCGGCCTGCCCCGGGTGTCCCTGTCGGAGCGCGAACTTGCGGGGCTGTACCTGGGGTCCGTGCAATTGGGGCAATTGCTGGATTCGGGCCGCGCCGTTCTGGAAAGCGGGGGACAGCCGGGAAACTGGATGGACTTGTTCAACGCGCCCCGCGAGGGATTCACGCCGCACGGCTTCTAGCGGCAGGGGCCGCATCAACCGCCTGTTATGACGAAGTTCACAAAATGCTGACGTGGATGTTAGTGGGTTACGCTTTGACCCGCACTCTGGTATACGCGTAGACTTGTACAGCGTGCCATGGCGCTAGTTGTGGCCGCAAGCAAGTTTTACCCGCTCGAAATTCCGGGACTTCCGGGGTTTCGACTGATCAAATCTATCCACATCGGAGTCCCTACTACATGACCATCACCTCGAACGAGAACAACAGCGCACCAGTCGTCGCAATCAACGACATTGGATCTGCTGAGGACTTCTTGGCCGCAGTCGACGCCACCATCAAGTACTTCAACGATGGTGACCTCGTCGAAGGCACCGTCGTCAAGGTTGACCACGACGAAGTTCTGCTCGACATCGGTTACAAGACCGAAGGTGTCATCCCTTCCCGCGAGCTTTCCATCAAGCACGACGTTGACCCAGGTGAAGTTGTCACCGTTGGCGACAGCGTTGAAGCCTTGGTTCTGACCAAGGAAGACAAGGAAGGCCGCCTGATCCTGTCCAAGAAGCGTGCTCAGTACGAGCGTGCTTGGGGCGACATCGAAAAGATCAAGGAAGAGGACGGCGTCGTTACCGGTACCGTCATCGAGGTTGTCAAGGGTGGCCTCATCCTGGACATCGGCCTGCGTGGCTTCCTGCCAGCATCGCTGGTCGAGATGCGCCGTGTGCGCGATCTGGCTCCATACATCGGCCAGGAAATCGAAGCCAAGATCATCGAGCTGGACAAGAACCGCAACAACGTTGTGCTTTCCCGCCGTGCATGGCTCGAGCAGACCCAGTCCGAGGTTCGCTCGACCTTCCTCAACAAGCTGGAAAAGGGCCAGGTTCGTCCGGGCGTTGTTTCCTCCATCGTCAACTTCGGTGCATTCGTGGACCTGGGCGGCGTAGACGGCCTGGTACACGTTTCCGAGCTGTCCTGGAAGCACATCGACCACCCATCCGAGGTTGTCGAAGTTGGCCAGGAAGTCACCGTCGAGGTACTCGAAGTCGATCTGGACCGCGAGCGCGTTTCCCTGTCGCTGAAGGCTACCCAGGAAGATCCTTGGCAGACCTTCGCCCGCACCCACGCACTGGGTCAGGTTGTACCGGGCAAGGTTACCAAGCTGGTTCCATTCGGTGCGTTCGTACGCGTCGAAGACGGCATCGAAGGCCTGGTTCACATCTCCGAGCTGGCAGTGCGCCACGTTGAGCTGGCCGAGCAGGTTGTCTCCGTTGGCGACGAGCTGTTCGTCAAGGTCATCGACATCGACCTCGAGCGCCGCCGCATCTCGCTGTCGCTCAAGCAGGCTAACGAAGGTGTTGACCCAGAGGGTACCGAGTTCGACCCAGCACTCTACGGCATGGCTGCAGAGTACGACGAGGCCGGCAACTACAAGTACCCAGAGGGCTTCGACCCAGAGTCGAACGAATGGCTCGAGGGCTTCGACACCCAGCGCGCTGCATGGGAAGCACAGTACGCTGCTGCCCAGGAGCGTTGGGAAGCACACAAGAAGCAGGTTGCAGCCGCAATCGTAGCTGACGCAGAAGCAGAACCTGCTGCTGCAGGCAGCTCCGAGCCAGCTCCAGCTTCGTACTCCTCGGAGGCTCCAGCCACCGATGCAGGTACCCTGGCTTCCGACGAAGCTCTTGCTGCACTGCGCGAGAAGCTGACCGGCAACTAATTTCGGCTTCTGCCTTGTGCAGGAAACGTCATTAGCTTGAGCTGATGCGCGAAGGTCCAACCCGAAAGGGTTGGGCCTTCGTGCTTTAACCCCGAGGCCTTGGGTTTTGCCGCGATTGGGTTGTCACCAATTCTGCTGATGCCGCCGGTTCCGGAATAGCCCACAAGGAGGACTCGGGCTAAAACCTGCCAACGATAGACTAAAACGGCACCAATGAGGTCCATTAGCAGGCGGTGGTGAGGTACACATGGAGACCGAAAAGAGCGGGCCAGGCAGTACTGCGCTGAGTCCGAAAGCAGGCAAGCAGATTGTCCTGAAGCAGGTAACGCGCGAAGAGTGGGCGGCCGTGCCCCGGACCATTCCCAATTTCTGGGTTGCCGCCGGCACATGGATTCCCATGGGGATTAACTTGTTTCTCATCCACGATCAGCTCATTGCGCTCGCCCTGGTGGCCGACGGGCTGTGGGGCCTGGTGTCCCTGTCCACGATCGCCTTTGCAATTGCGCTGATTTTCGGCAGCGGCAGGCAGGCACCATGGTTGGGGCTCGGGATCACGGGCATCATCTATTGCTTCCAGCCGCACCACAGCACAATTCAAACCTTCATGATGGTTGCGCTGGGATACTACGGGTTGCTGTCGATCCTTGTGGCTGCCAGCGACGCGCGATTCAAGAGCCTGTTGAGAAGCTGGCGAAGAGAGGCGACCGGCAGCCTCACCTTGGCTTCGGCCGAGCGCCGCTGCTTTGGCGTCACCAAATACATGTCGCCTGTTGCCTGGAATCTGGCCTTGGGGGCACTAGCGTATCCGGCGGTGCGACTAGCATGGGAATACTTCAGCACCGAGACCAGCTCGCTATCCGATCTCGACGCCGGGTTCCGTTTTGACCTGCTGGCCGCCATGGCTCTGCTAGCCGTTTGCTTCCTGCTCAGCATTCTGCGCTGGATTGGCAGCCGATCCGTTGGGATCTTCGCGCTGGAAATACCTGTCGATGCGCAAATCGGTCCCACCCCGTTGCGCGTGTTGGGTCAGGCGATCCTGATCGAACAAGAAACGTGGAAATGCGGCTGCCGCGACTCCGAGAAAAACGAGAGCAAAAAACCATTTGTGGACCCCCGGTTCATTTTTGCCTCCGACTTCTGCCAGGTGCACGGCATTGAGGCTGTCAACAAGCTCAGCCATTCCGAATTCTTGCAAATAGCCCAGCAGCCGTGGGTCTATGGCAGGAACCTCACCGGCAAGATTCTCTACGGGACCCGGCAACGCATGAACATTGTGGGACTCACCGGTTGGGGTTCGCGCCCGGTGGCGGTGCGATCGCCATGGCTATACGGCGGTGGAGAACAGGCCAGCGACTACTATGCGCCTCTTGCTGCGCGTGAACCGCTGAATCGCTCCAAGCGCGTTCTGAAAGTCATCGATCCGGCCGACAACACGCTTGCCGCAGAGTCCCTCCAGGAGAATACCCGAGAAGAAATCGACCGGATAAGTCTGCGATCCGTGGGGATTGACGCGGAAGCAGTGCGCGTCCAGGGGGCGCGCCCCTTCCTTGCCTGAGCGAAAAAGCCATCGTGGTACCTTGACCGCATTGCGGGTTCAAGGCAGCCCCGGCCCGGCTAGGCAGCCTGTATCAAGTGGTAGCGATTGCGCACAGGAGCCTGCGTCGGATCGATAAAACTTGGGAGAATGACCTTGGGGACTCCACCATCGGGGATGACTTTGATCAATCCGGCATGCACGTCGTGGTGGTGCCCATCGCAGAGCATGGCACTCCAGTAGACTGAGGTGACACCGCCCTCGGACCAGAACCAGATGTGGTGGATATTGCACCGCTCAGGATCCATGGTGCATCCCGGGACGATACAGCCGCGATCGCGCACCGCTACGCCAAGCCGCATATAGCCTGGATGCTTGCGCTGGCTGCGGCCGATATCCAATATTTCGCCCTTGCCGCCCAAAACCATGGGAATGATTCTTGCTTTGGCCAGAGTTTGCCGCAGGTCCGTGGCGCTGAGCTTAAAGCCATGGGCCGTCATTCCATGGGTTTCTGCTCGGCCTTCCAGCTCTGCCAGCGTCAGCATGACCACCACCCGGGGGTTGATTACGGGCAAATCCAGATCCGCGGCATCCGGTGGGGAAGAGCCCGGATCCGCGGCCCGGTTCAGGGTTGCATCGAGCAGGCGCTTTAGGCGCTTGGCGTTGAGTTCGAGCAACAGCATCATGGCATTGAGCCGGCGAGCGGCCGGAGCGATCGGCGGTGCTTGTGGTGCTTCGGCGGTTGCGGCTTCCTCGTCGGTGACAAAATCCGGATGATCGCCCGAGGCCTTTTCGGCATCGCACTGCTCGTCGGTGAACGCTTCACGGGCGGCCTGGCCAGCACCGGAGCGCGGGTTATCGGCTTGGGCGAGCCCGGATTCGAAGAGGTCGGCCCGGATTGGGCGCAGCCCCAGCTCATACCAGATCAAGCCACGGCGCAAGCCCTTGCGGAAGATTCCTTCCTGGGCTTCGGGTTGTTCTTCCGACTGTTGATCGCGTGCCGTTTTGAGGACCAGGTTGATCGCCTTGCGGCGGGTTCCAGCATCCGGTTCATCCATTTCCGCATCCAGCACGGATTCCAGCAGCCGGCCATGGTCATCGCGCACGGTGGAGGTTGTCGGAGGGGCGAACTCGTCTCGTTCCGGTTCCAGGGCGCCCAGCCGCCGGGCCACAGATAGTGCCTCCGCTGGAGGACGGGAGCTATCGCGAAAACGCTGGGCCAGCAGGGGGAACTGTGCAGGATAGCGCTGATGCTGGTAATCGAACTGGGCAAGAACATGATGCGCGCTGTCCATGCGCCGCCTGGCCTCGAAATGCCCCAGGCCCACCCACGAGGCGAGCAAGTCGGTGCAGTTGGGGAAGGGCGGGCGCTGGCCGGTACGCTGCGCGGGGCGGGTGAAATCGACAGTTCCTGCCCGCACGGCGTCCAGTTCGCCTTCGGCGAGGGTGTTGGCCGCCGTGGATTCGATGAGATGAGCCGCGTAAATCTGGGTGCGCAGCGCCTGGTGGGCAGCAAATTCGGCCGAGGCGGCCAGCGCCAGCGCAAAGCGCGGATCCTGCTGGTAGGCGGATTGTGGTTCCGGCCCTGCCTCAGAATCCGGGGCGAGGCGCTGGTGCAGGGCCGGGATGAGCGTGGCGAGGCCCAGGGCATCTTCGGCGGTGAGGCACGAGGCGTCCTTGATCGCTTGGGTGAGGCTGGCAATTGCCTGGCCAACGGTTTCGCTCATAGGCCAAGAATGCGCTGCAGGTGCCGCGGCGCAACGCAAAAAGGGCGAGCTGTGGAAAAGCTTCAGGACTCCTTGATGGAGGAGGTAACCGTGAAGGTCTTGTCGCGTGCCAATTGCGCCGTGGGACCGATGCGGCGGGCTAATTCGCTGCGGTAGCGCAAATGCGAATTGAATACGCAAAGCAGGACGCCGCCGGGTGCCAGGACGCGGGCCGCATCGTCGATGAGCTTGAAGGCGATGTCGGCGGTCACCGTGTTGCCGATATGGAAGGGCGGATTGAGCGTGATGAGCGTGGCCGAGTTCGCCGGCAGGCGGCTGAGCGCGTCATCCTGGGTCGCGGTCATGCGGTCTGATAGCCCGTTGCGGGCAGCGGCGGCCAAGGTTGAGGCAACCGCGGAGGCCGAATGGTCGGAAGCGATAACCTGCAAGCGAGGGTGGGTGAGCGCCGCATAGACGCCGATGGAGCCATTTCCGCAGGCGAGATCCACGAGGGCGGCATGCGCGGAAAGATCGGGCAGGTGCTCCAAAAGCAGCCGGGTGCCTGGATCCAAGCGGGCCGCGCCGAAGGTGCCCGCCCCGGCATGCAAGGTGAAATCGGTTCCGTTCACATGGTGGGTGGCGGTGGCGGGGAAACTGCTGGCTGGTTGCTTGGGCAGGGGATCGCTGGCGATCAGGACACGGGACTTTTGCCGTGCCAGGGAGACATCGACCCGGGCGAATCGGGCGGCGAGCACCTGGTTCATTGACCGGCTCATGTGCTTGATGCGGCCACCGGCAAATAACCGGGCCTCGGGCGCGGCGACGGCGGCGAGGGCAGCGGCCTGTTCGTCCAGGACATCCAGGCCGCGGGGCAGGGCGAGGAGAATGGTGCTGGCCTGTTCGGCGACCTGGGCCAGCGGGTAAAAGCGGAGCAGATCGGCGGCGTCCGGGAGCAGCTGGCGGACATTGGCCTCGATGGCGCGGCGGGCGGTCAGCGAGTCGGTGTGCACGCGCACCGATGTGCTGCCCAGGGCCAGCGCCCCGGCAGCAAGCGCGCCGTAGTGGTCGCCGACGATGGCCATGGTGGAGGGCCAGCCGGTGTTCGCCAATTCGCGGGCCGCCGTGTCCAAGATGAGCCGGTCGGCGGCGTCGGCGGCGAAAAGGTTCGGCGCCTGGACATCTGGCCAGCGGCCCAGCTGGCTGAGCAGGGCTTCAATATCGGCGGCAGGGCCGGGAGAGGTAGTCAAATCAGATCAACCCATCGGGTAGTTGCGGTGGCCAGTTCTCCGGCCCCGGCGGTCAGTGCGGCGACGTGGACACGCAATTCTTCGGCGGCTTCGGGGGTGTCGGGAATGCCGATGTGCACCAGTGCGGCGTCTGCCTCCCAGTGCGTGGGCTCGATCTGGTAGCCGGCGGCGCGCAGCTCGTTCTCATAGCGTGCTGCCAAGGCGTGGGATGCCGGCAGGGTGAAAATCCGCAGGCGCTGGCGGCGCAGCAGGCTCGCGTGGTCAAGGCCCGAGGAGACCGCTTCCGAATAGGCGCGCACCAGCCCGCCGGCCCCCAGCTTGATTCCCCCGAAGTAGCGGACGACGACCGCCAGCGTGTCCGAGAGATGGCTCTGATCGGGCAGGTCGCGCTTGGCCAGGGCATCAAGCATCGGGATGCCGGCGGTGCCCGAGGGTTCCCCGTCGTCGTTGGAGCGCTGGGTCATCCGATCGGGGCCGAGGATGAAGGCGGTGCAATGGTGCCGCGCATCAAAGTGGGTTTTGCGCAGGCCGGCGATGCGGTTGCGGGCCTCGGCTTCGGTTTCTACCCGGTAGAGATAGGTGATGAAGCGCGAGCGCTTGATTTCCAGCTCGTGCACGCTGTCGCCGCGCAGCGTGGTGTAGCTGGTCGCGGCGGATTCGTTGGTGTTCATCGCTAATAGTTTATAGGGTGGAAGCATGAAGCATGTGGGACTGACCGGGGGAGTAGCCTCCGGAAAATCTGCGGTTGCGGCTAAATTGGCTGAGCTCGGCGCGGTGGTGATCGACGCCGACGCACTGGCGCGCGAGGTGGTTGCCCCCGGCACCGACGGACTGGCTGCGATCAAGGACTGTTTCGGGCCGGAAATTTTGCAGCCCGACGGCTCCCTGGATCGCAAGGCCTTGGGCGCGATCGTCTTCGCCGATGAGCAGGCCCGCCAGAAGCTGAACGCGATCGTCCACCCCTTGGTGCGCCAGGCGGCCGCCGTGGCGCGCGAGCAAGCCCCGCACGGAGCCCTGGTGGTGGAGGACATCCCGCTGCTAGTCGAATCCGGGCAGGCAGGAAAATTCGATGCGGTGATCGTCGTGCAGTCCCCGCCGGCAGAACGCATCCGCCGCATGGTCCAGGATCGCGGGTGGTCCAGGCAGGACGCCGAATCCCGGATGGCCGCGCAGTCCAGCGATGAGCAGCGGGCGGCCGTGGCCGATTACCTGCTGGAGAATTCGGGGACCCTGGAAGAACTCGAGGCGCAGGTTGCTGCCCTTTACCGCCAACTGGCGCCAGCACAGGAGTAGGAATGTACCGGATCTGCAAGTGGACCACCCTGATTGCTTTCGCCCTCGCGCTGGTGCTGTGGCTGGGATTTGGCGGGCGCGCTGAATTTGTTGCCCGGGAATCCGGGCCGTATTCGCCGGTGGTCTACATTTCCGGGTGGCTGGCCCTGCTCGGGCTGATCGCCGCGACCATCATGACCGTGGCCTTTTTCGGCAACGCCATCGGGCGCACGGTCAAGCGCAATGCGATCCGCTATGGCATGCGCAAGTAGCAGCGCGCCGCTTTAAGCTGAAAGCTGGCCACGGCAAGGCCCAAACGGTCGGGCCAAGTGGATATGCTGGATGCATGAGTCTTGCCCAGCCGATTAAGCGTGTTGTTGCCCCCTTCGAAGTCATCAGCGAATATGAGCCCGCCGGCGACCAGCCGCAGGCCATCAAGGAGCTGACCGAGCGCATCAACAACGGCGAAAAGGACATCGTGCTGCTCGGTGCCACCGGTACCGGCAAGTCCGCGACCACCGCCTGGCTGGTGGAGCAGGTGCAGCGCCCGACCTTGGTGCTGGTGCAGAACAAGACCCTGGCCGCCCAGCTGGCCAATGAATTCCGCGAGCTGTTGCCCAATAACGCGGTGGAGTACTTCGTCTCCTACTACGACTACTACCAGCCCGAGGCCTACGTCCCGCAGACCGATACCTTCATCGAGAAGGACTCCTCGATCAACGAGGAGGTCGAGCGGCTGCGCCACTCTGCGACCAACTCGCTGCTGACCCGGCGCGATACCATCGTGGTCGCCACGGTGTCCTGCATCTACGGCTTGGGCACCCCGGAGGAGTACGTGGCCGGCATGGTCACCGTGCGAACCGGCGAGGAGCTGAATCGCGACGCCATGCTGCGCCAGTTCGTCGCCATGCAGTACACCCGCAATGACATGGACTTCCACCGCGGCACCTTTCGGGTTCGCGGGGATACCGTGGAAATCATCCCGATGTACGAAGAGCAGGCGGTGCGCATCGAGTTCTTCGGCGACGAAGTCGAAGCGATCTACACCCTGCACCCGGTCACCGGAGAGGTGATCCGCGAGGAAACCGAGATGTACATCTTCCCGGCCAGCCACTACGTCGCCGGCGCCGAGCGCATGGGCAAGGCGATCAAGCGGATCGAGGACGAGCTGGCGGTGCGGCTGAAGGAGCTCGAGTCGCAGAATAAGCTGGTCGAGGCCCAGCGGTTGCGCATGCGCACCACCTATGACCTGGAAATGATGGAGCAGATGGGCTTCTGCAACGGCATCGAGAACTACTCGCGGCATATCGACGGCCGCGAGGCAGGCAGCGCCCCGCACTGCCTGATCGACTACTTCCCCGATGACTTCCTGCTGGTCATCGACGAGTCGCACGTGACCGTGCCGCAGATCGGCGCCATGTACGAGGGCGACATGTCGCGCAAGCGCACCCTGGTGGAGCACGGTTTCCGCCTGCCCTCCGCGATGGACAACCGCCCGCTGAAGTGGGACGAGTTCCTGGAGCGCATCGGGCAGACCGTCTACCTTTCGGCCACCCCGGGCAAGTACGAGCTGGGCAAGTCCGACGGGTTCGTCGAGCAGATCATCCGCCCGACCGGCCTGATCGACCCGGAGATCATCGTCAAGCCCACCAAGGGGCAGATCGACGACCTGCTCGATGAGATCCGCACCCGCGTGGACCGCGATGAGCGCGTGCTGGTCACCACGCTGACCAAGCGCATGGCCGAGGACCTGACCGACTACCTGACCGAGCACCAGGTGCGGGTGCAATACCTGCACTCGGATGTGGACACCATCCGGCGCGTGGAGCTGCTGCGCGAACTGCGCATGGGCTCCTTCGATGTGCTGGTGGGCATCAACCTGCTGCGCGAGGGGCTGGACCTGCCGGAGGTGTCGCTGGTGGCGATCCTCGACGCCGACAAGCAGGGCTTCCTGCGTTCGGCGACCTCGCTGATCCAGACCATCGGCCGTGCCGCCCGCAACGTGTCCGGCCAGGTGATCATGTACGCGGACAAGATCACCGATGCCATGGACCAGGCCATCGAGGAGACCAATCGCCGACGGGCGATCCAGGAGGCGCACAACAAGGAGCACGGGATCGACCCGATGCCGTTGCGCAAGAAGATCGCCGATATCACCGACCAGCTGGCGCGCGAGGATGCCGACACGCAGGAATTGCTGAACAACAACCGGCTGGCCAAGGACGCGAAGCGGACCAAGGCCTCGTCGAGCGTGCGCAAGGACGGCTTGGCTGCTGCTCCCGCCGAGGACCTGCTCTCGCAGATCGAGGAGATGACCGGGCAGATGCACGCTGCGGCCGCCGAATTGCAGTTTGAATTGGCCGCCCGCATCCGCGACGAGGTGTCCGAATTGAAGAAGGAGTTACGCCAGATGAAGGCCGCCGGGCACGCTTAGCGGCGGGGCGGAGGGCCGGAGGCCTGCTTCGGGGGGAAGCCTGTGCAGATGCTGTGCGCTACACTTAATGCTTGGACGTAGGGGAGTATCCCAATGCTGTGAACGTCAACACGCGAATCAATGGCGATTCGCCGGGCGCAGCAGCCGATCGCCAAGCAGGCTTTTGAAGTGATTCGAAGGCCGCGGCGACGGCGGAGAGACTTGCGGCGATTTTCCATACCCTCCAACGAAAGGTCGCTCGTCCGTGGGCACTCATGGGTTAACCATTCAATTCGAGATCATCGCGCTGATCGTTCTGTGCGCGGTTCTCATTGCAGACTTGTTGTACGTCACCAAGCGTCCGCACATCCCTTCCATGAAGGAAGCTGGCATCTTTGTCGGCATTTATATCGCACTGGCACTGATTTTCGGCGCGGTCATCTGGACCCAGTCCGGCCCGCAGCTCGGCCAGGAGTTCTATGCCGGCTGGATCACCGAATACGCGTTGTCAGTTGACAACCTGTTCGTCTTCATCATCATCATGGCGCGCTTCTCGGTACCACGGAAGTACCAGCAGGAAGTGCTGATGTTCGGCATTATCATCGCGCTGATCCTGCGCGCGATCTTCATTGTGCTCGGCGCCGCCATCATCGAGCAGTGGTCGTGGGTCTTCTACATCTTCGGTGCCTTCCTGCTGTGGACGGCTTGGAACCAGCTCAAGGACGAAGACGAGGACGAAGAGAGCGGCCTCGTCAAGAAGCTGACCAGCAAGCTGCCGATCTCCAAGGACTTCGATGGCGCCAAGCTGCGCACCGTGATCGACGGCAAGAAGCTGTTCACCCCGATGGTTCTGGTCTTCGTGACCATCGGCATGACCGACCTGCTGTTCGCCTTCGACTCGATTCCTGCAATCTTTGGCCTGACCAAGTCGGCCTTCATCGTCTTCACCGCGAACATCTTCGCCCTGATGGGCCTGCGCCAGCTGTACTTCTTGCTCGGCGGCCTGATGAACCGACTGGTCTTCCTGAAGCACGCACTGAGCTTCATCCTGGCCTTCATCGGCGTCAAGCTGGTCTTCCACGCGCTGCATGAAAACAACCTGCCATTCATCAACGGCGGCGAGCCACTGCACTACGCATGGCTGGACATCTCCGTGGGACTGTCCCTGCTGGTGATCCTGGGCGCCATTGTTGTTGCCACCGTCTTGTCGCTGTGGACCCCATGGGGCAAGCGCGCGGCAGCCAACGCCGAGGCTGAAGAAGTCACCAAGGCGTCTGAAAAGGCCGCAAACTCAAACGAAAAGTAGCTAGCAGACGTCAGCCCGCCGGCTGGCCCCTTTGGGCCGGACGGCGGGTTTTCTCTGGCCAGCTTCTATTTCATGGAACTTCTCGTGGGGGATAGCAAATGAGTGATGCACCGCTTGATGCAGGAGCCGTAGCCACCGATCTGGCCCTGGCTTCAGGAACCATGTCCCGCCTGTTGGGGCAGGCCGCCGGGCAGGGGCGCTCTGTCACCGCTTGGCGGGTGCTTTCGTCGCTGGACCGGCTGGGAGCCCAGCGCGTTGGAGACCTGGCAATTGAACAGCGTGTCGCCCAGCCGACGATGACCGGACTGATTATCCGTCTCGAAAACGACCACATGGTGCAGCGCGAACCTGATCCAAAGGACGGGCGGGCAAGCCTGGTCAGCTTGACCGGGACTGGCCGTGAAGAAATCCACGGCTACCGCCAGCGGGCCATCAACGTGCTGCTCGGCGGCATGGACGAGTTCAGCGATGCAGAGCAGCAGGCCCTGGCCCGCGTGGTTCCACTGATGCTGCGAATCAACGATCGGATCGCCGCCGACTTGGACGGCTAGGTTCTGGATTTTATAAAGTCGCGCCGCTCCATGAGGGGAGCAGCGCGACTTTGCTGTTGAACCCTACTGGTCCTTGGCAGCGGCCTCGGGATCCGCGCCGTTGGCCATGGCCAAAAGCCGGCGGAAGATCGCCGGTCCTTCGTCACCGATGCCATCGTGATGGTATTCGTTCGTAACCCAGGCCTGTAGCCCGGCGACCTGGGATGCGGTGCGCAATGACAGCTCGCGGTCGACATAGACATCATCGTGGTACACAGCTGCGGCCACCGGCACGGTGTTCCTTGCGAGCACGTCCAGATCATAGAGCGGAGCAAAATGCTCGTGCTCGGCCAGAATCCGGGCCACATCTTCCAGCGGGCGCAAGGCCGGATCCTCGGCAAAATGCCAGCGGAAGATCATTTCACCGGTCAACAGCGGCGTGGCCGCATGCACGGTGAAATCGGGGAATTCCGGCAGTACCTGTTCGGCGGCGAAGTTTGTTGCCTCGCCCTGGGCATAGATCGTTTCATGCATCAGCGCGTAGAGCGGGTTTGAAGCGAATGATGATTGAGCCTGCAACGCATCGAGGAAGGCATCGGAAAGCCGCGGCCCGCCTGGCGTTTGATTGAAGGCTTCCTCGAAAATGTGGTGCAACAGGTGCACCCGGGTATTGCCGCCCAAGTACATGCCGAGCATCTGCACCAGCGGGACGGTGACCTGCTGGCCGTTGGGCAATCGCTCGTCGCGGTTCTCGCGCACATGCTCGTAGATCCGGTGCAGGGTTTCGAAGTCCTGCGGATACCAGGAAAAGTATTCGCGGTTGCGTTCGGCCATGCGCTGATAGGTGGCCCGGTATACGGTCTTCGCATCTTGATCCAGCGATGCCAGGCCTCCGGTGACCAGGCAGCGGGCGAGGGACTGCGGGAAGAGCGAGAGATAGGTCAGGGTGCAGAACCCGCCGTAGCTTTGTCCCAGTGTGCTCCACTGATCGATGCCCAGATATTCACGGAAGGCCTCTGCATCACGCACGATCGAGTCAGCACGGAAGTGCTCCAGATAGCGTGCCTGGGCCGCTGAGTCTCCGCGCAGCGGCAAGGTTTTTCGGTTCGCCGGTGTTGACAGGCCGGTGCCACGCTGATCAAGCAAGAGAACACGGAAGTGCTTTACCGCTTCTGCCAGCCAGCCCGACAACGAACCGGGCCTTGGCGATTTTCCTCCCGGACCGCCCTGCAGGAACAACAGCCAGGGCTTCGTTGAATCGGTGCTGACTTCTCGGGCGAACACCGAGATTTTTTCGCCTTCTGGATGCGAGTGATCCAGCGGGACCTCGATCCGGTGATCGGTGACGTCCATGCCGCGGTAATGCGCCATTACTTTGCTCCTTGTGTTCCGAGGGCCTGCAGCGCGTCGCCGTCCAGGCGCCGGGTGGTCCATCCGTCCAACGCGCCGGCGCCGATTGCGTCATAAAATTTGATGGCCGGTTCGTTCCAGTCGAGAACTTGCCACTCCAGGCGCTTGTATCCTCGTTCAACGCAGATATTCGCCAGCGTGCGCAACAAGGCACTTCCGGTGCCCAATCCGCGCTGGTTTGCTCGAACGTACAAGTCCTCCAGATGAATTCCGTGGCGGCCTTTCCACGTGGAATAGGTCAGATACCAAATGGCTATGCCGACGACTCCGGATTCGTCCTCAGCCACATGAGCGAACGCCTGGGGGCTGTTGCCAAACAGATGCTGCTCAAGGTCCTCAACGGTGTTGCGCACCGCGTCTGGCTCCTTCTCATAGTCCGCGAGTTCCTGGATCAATTCCAGAATTTGAGGGCAATCATCGATGACAGCTTCACGCACAATACTCATGTGTCCTAGCTTACCGCTGTCATATCGCTAAAACGTCGGTGACCAGTCCTAAGGTTGAATGCATGATGGGTGGACACCACGCGGTGAGCGGCGCAGCCGCATGGTTGGCAATTACTACTCCGGTCACCGTGGGCTCGGTTGACCTGGGGCTGGGTACCTTCCAGATGGACCGCTGGGAGACGCTCGCTGGGGCGATCGTTTGCGCTGGTGCAGCATTGCTTCCCGATGCAGATCATCACGGTGCAACCATCGCCCGCGCCCTGCCGCCCTTTTCCAGTATTTTTGCCCGAGTCATCGGTGAAGTTTCCGGGGGACACCGCAACGGCACGCATTCCATTTTGGGCATGGCCTTTTTTATCTTTATCGCGTGGCTTGCAAATGGATGGGACGTTCATACCGCGGCGCTGGGCACGGTTTATCCAGGAGCGGCCCTCTTCGCGGTGCTGCTGATCTCCTTTGCCGTGAAGTCCGTGAAATTCATGCCGCCGGTGCTGTGCTGGGTCATTGCCTTGGCCACCGGAGCCTTTGTCGGGGTGAATGCTCCCGAAGAAAACACCTGGTTCCTGCTGGCAGTGGCCTTGGGAGTCATCGTGCATGTGCTCGGGGACATGCTGACCGTCGGCGGCTGCAATCTCATTTGGCCGATCAAGATTGGTTCGCCACGCTGGTTCCGCAAGCTGCCGCTGGTTGGCGGTTGCTGGAAAGCCAACGGCCGCGTGGCTGTTCCTGTCCTTGCAGAGACGGGATCCACGGCGGAGTGGCTTTTCGCGACCTTGTTGACGACCTACGTCGGCATTGCGCTCATTGTTGCCTGATCCGCCTTCCTCTGGAAGCGTGTCATTGCAGTAGCGCTTGTTAACTAGGCAGTGATCTGGCAGTATCGCATTTCATGCGAATTGAATTCACGAGGCGGGTCTCGTGGCCTGAACTTCCGCAGGAACTACGTTCAATCATTGAATGCCAATTATGCACCCATGTGGTTGGCTCTGTGAGCCGAACAGGTGGATTCTCGCCTGGAAGCGCCGACCTGCTGAAGCTACGAGATGGACGTACGGTGTTTGTTAAAGCAGTGGATGCTGGCGTTAATCAGCATGCGGCCTCATTACACGCGAGAGAGGCAAAGATTGCCGCTAGCTTGCCAGCAACTATTCCGGCCCCGAAATTCTTGTCAGATGTTCGATGGCACGGGTGGCAAGCGCTGATCTTTGCCGCAGCTGAGGGCACCTGCCCCAGTGTCCCGTGGAAAACCGAGGAACTTCATAGGGTTCTGGACACGTTGGTGAGCATTAGTTCAACCGTTGAAGTGCAAGCGGTCGAGAGTCTTCCAATCCTTGAAGAGGAGCTCCGAGAGGACTTTGCAGGTTTCGGCCGGATGATCAAAGACGGATTTGAACCTGACGATCGTTGGATTGCGCAGAATCTTGAGTATCTTGATAAGTTGTCGGAGCTCGGAGCTGATTCACTCTCGGGGGACGATTTGGTTCATTCCGACTTGCGTGCCGACAATATCCTGATTAGTGACAGTGGAGATATTTCATTCGTGGATTGGCCGTGGGCATCCCGCGGTGCCTCGTGGTACGACGCTTTGACAGTGTTGATCGAGGCCAGATTACACGTTCCTGAACTCGACGTTCAGGCTATCGTCGACTCACACCCTGTTTTCGAGTCAATAGCTCCTGAGGCACTGGTTGCTGTACTGGCTGGGTTAACTGGATTTTACTGGGACGCTGCCCGCAGACCGCCGATACCTTCGATGCCTACTTTGCGCGATTATCACGCACAGCAGGCCGTCGCCTGCTCCAGTTGGCTCAAGGAGCTCGCGGGTTGATAACTTCAGTATTTGGCTTGAGCCGCACGAAGGTTTTCGCCTTGATAGACCAATGCCAGCCCGAGCACCAAAAGCCCAGCCTGGAGCAAGGTGGAGAGCAGCGCTTCGGCGGCAAAAAGTGCCGACCAGCCGCTGAGCAGGACGATCAGGACAAACAGTATGACGCAAGCACCTGCCAGGCGCAGCTGTAATCCGTTCATGGCCATACCCTACGACACTGCCCGCTGCCTGGCTATCGATTTATCGATAACCCTGCAACGGGCAGTATCCTTGAGAGATCAAACCGGATATTGAGGCGAAGCTGCCTTGATCGGGCAGCCGGGCGCTTTGGCCCCTATCGTCGAAGAATCCCTGAGAGCGCTGCTTTCTCATGGGGTGCCAGATTTTCGGGAAGCAGATCATCCCTAAACCAGCGTAAATCCGCGGCCTTATCCGGTTCCATGATCCGAGGCGTTCCAGCCCAAGCGGTGGCCAGATAAAAATGATCTGTCATGCCATCGGCGCCTGCCACCGGTTGCTGCCGCGGCACAGTGGCCAGCGCCCGAAGATCGGCCAGAGCAATGCTCACGCCCAATTCTTCCCGAGCTTCCCGGATCGCCGCGGCCTCGCTTGATTCGCCAGGCTCGACGTGTCCAGCAGCAGAAATACCCCAGCAGCCGTCCATGAAGCCCGTGCCCGTCCGAAGCTGCAACAACACCTCGTTGCCCCGGCGGAGCACCACGTAGCTGATGGCGGTCATCGGGCTAGTCCATGCGCCCCACGGAAGTCACGGTCACCACTGGTGCGCCTACTTCATCTGAGTCGTCCAGGGAGATCGTTGCGCTGATACCCCAGTCGTGGTGCTCGGAAGGGTCGGCGAAGATCTGGCGGACTTCCCATACGCGGCTGGGCAGCTCATTGACAATGAACAGCTTCGAGCTGCGCCCGGTCGGGCCATCGTCGATGTCCTCATGCTCGTCGAAGTAGCCATCCATCGCATCGGCCCACGTATCGGCGTCAAAGCCGTTATGTCCATCGAGCTCGGCCAGAGCCTGATCCTGTTCGTCGGCAAATAGCTTGACGCGGCGGAACATCTCATTGCGCACCATCACGCGGAATGCGCGCTTGTTGCTGGTCAGCTTTTCCGGTGCCGGAGGCGGGGCCGTTTCGGTTTCTTCGCTCAGCTCGCCGCGGGAGAGCTCCTCCCACTCGTCCAGCAGCGACGAGTCGATCTGGCGGATCATCTCGCCGAGCCATTCGATCAGGTCTTCAAGGTCCTCGCGCAGGGCGTCCTGCGGGACGGTCTGGCGCAGCGCCTTGTAGGCATCGGTCAGATAGCGCAGCAGGACGCCCTCGGAGCGTGCCAGCTGGTAGTACTGGACAAAATCGGAGAAGCCCATGGCGCGTTCGTACATGTCGCGCACGATGGACTTCGGCGCCAGCTCGAAGTCCGAAAGCCAGGGGGCGCCGGAGCGGTACTGCTCGAACGCGGATTCCAGCTTCTCGGCCAGCGGCATCGCATAGGTGATTTCGTCCAGCGCGTTCATCCGGTCGTTGTAGTCCATGCCTTCGGCCTTCATCGCGGCAATGGCTTCGCCGCGGGCCTTCTTCTCCTGGCCCGAGAGCACCTGGCGCGGCTTTTCCAGGGTCGCTTCGATCACCGAGACCACATCCAGGGCGTAGCTGGCGGAATCCGGATCCAGCAGGTCCAAGGCGGCCAGGGCGAAGGGGGAGAGCGGCTGGTTCAGCGCGAAGTTCTGCTGCAGGTGCACGGTCAGCTCGTAGTAGTTGCCGTACTCGTCGGGCTCTTCGCGGCGCACCACAACTTCTGTGGCGATCAGCTCTCGCAGGATGCCCAGGGCGCGCAGCTTCAGCTTGCGCTGCGAGGCCGGGGTCTCATGGTTCTCGGAGAGCAGGCGCCGGGCGGCTTCGAAGGCATTGTCTTCGCGCTCCAGCAGGTTCAGCAGCATCGAGTGCGAGACCTGGAAGGAGGACTTCAGCGTCTCGGGGGAGGCCTCGACGATCTTCTCGAAGGTCTTTTCGCCCCAGGTCACGAAGTTCTGCGGCGGCTTCTTCTTCGGGATCTGCTTGAGCTTCGACGAACCCTCGCCATGCTTCTTCAGCGCCTTTTCCATGGCCTTGTGGTTCTCGATCGCATGCTCGGGGGCCTGGACCAGCACGGTGCCTGCGGTATCGAAGCCCGCACGACCGGCACGGCCGGCGATCTGGTGGAACTCGCGGGCGTTCACGATACGGGTACGAGTGCCATCGAACTTGGACAGCGCGGTGATGACCACGGTGCGGATCGGCACGTTGATGCCCACGCCCAGCGTGTCGGTGCCGCAGATGACCTTGAGCAGGCCGGCCTGGGCCAGTTGCTCGACCAGGCGGCGGTACTTGGGCAGCATGCCCGCGTGGTGGATGCCGATGCCGTGGCGCACCAGGCGGTTCAAGGTCTTGCCGAAGCCAGCGGCAAAACGGAAGCCGCCGATCATCTCCGAGATCTTTTCCTTCTCCTCGCGGGTGGCCACATTCACGCTCATCAGCCCGGTAGCGCGGTCGATCGCGTCGAGCTGGGAGAAGTGGACGATGTAGATCGGGACCTGCTTGGTCTTGATCAACTCCTCCACCGCTTCCTGCACCGGCTCCATGGAGTAGTAGAAGTGCAGCGGGATCGGGCGCTCGGCATGAGCCACGGTGACCGTCGGGGTGCCGGTGCGCTCTTCGAGTTCCTTCTCGAAGCGGGTGACATCGCCGAGGGTGGCGCTCATCAGCAGGAACTGCGCCTGGGGAAGCTCAATGAGTGGCACCTGCCAGGCCCAGCCGCGCTGCGGGTCGGCGTAGAAGTGGAATTCATCCATGATGACGCAGCCGACATCGGCCTTTGAGCCTTCGCGCAGCGCGATATTCGCCAGGATCTCCGCGGTGCAGCAGATGATCGGCGCGTCCGCATTGACCGAGGAGTCGCCGGTGACCATGCCGACATTCTCGGCACCGAAGATCTTGCACAGGTCGAAGAACTTCTCCGATACCAGCGCCTTGATCGGCGCGGTGTAGAAACTGATCTGGTCGCGGGCCATGGCGTAGAAATGCGCGGCAATGGCCACCATGGACTTGCCTGAGCCTGTGGGGGTGGCCAAGATGACGTTGTTGCCGCCAGCCAGCGCCATCGACGCTTCATCCTGTGCGGGGTAGAGGGTGATGCCGCGGGTTGCGACCCATTGGCCGAACGACTTGTAGATTTCGTCGTCGGATACGTTTTTGCTGTCTGCTGGCAAATATTCGGTGAGCAACATGATGCTACTAGCCTATCGGTTGAGAAGTGTGACTGAGCGCCTGATCGGGGTGCGGTTCAAAGGTTTAGGCTTAGGGCATGAAATGGGATCCAGCAAAGTACACAGAATTCTCTGATTACCGTGGGCGCCCTTACAAGGATTTGCTCGGCCAGCTAGTCGACGTGGAGCCGAAGAAGGTTGTGGATCTGGGCTGCGGTCCGGGCAATATGACTCGGCTCATCGCCCAAAGATGGCCGCAAGCGCAGGTGACGGGGCTGGATTCCTCGCAGGATATGATCGCCAAGGCCGAATCGTCCGAGCATGAAGCGAATCTGGATTTTGCGTTGGCAGATGCGAGACAATGGCAACCAGAGGAGGATCTGGATCTGCTGTTCTCCAACGCAATGCTGCAGTGGTTGCCGGATCATCGTGACTTGCTGGCTGCCTGGCTTGGGAAGATGAAAACCGGCTCGTATGTAGCGATCCAGGTGCCGGGCAACTTCGGTTCGCCTTCACATGCGCTCATGCGGCAGGTCGCTGAAAGCGCGAAGTGGGCTGGCAAGCTCGGCGGCGTTCTGCGCGACGGCCATGTTGTGGGGGAGCCGGAAGACTATCAGCGCCTCTTGCTCGACGCAGGGTTCCAGGCAAATGTGTGGGAGACGACTTTCCAGCAGTTGCTGCTGGGCGACGACCCGATTCTGGATTGGGTCCGCGGCACGGCCCTGCTCCCGGTGCGCCACGCACTGGACGAGCAGGACTACCTCCGTTTTGAAGACGATTACCGGGCCCAGGTCTCCAAGCACTACCCGTTTTTTGAAACCCGCGATGGCACCAGACTGACGAATTTCCCCTTCCGCCGCATTTTCATGATCGGCCATAAGCTCGGCTGAGGTCAGCGAACAGCCGAAGGACGGACTCTGCGCGGCAGCCCGGGCAGCAAATGGATGCAGGCCAGCACGATCAGCGCGCCGAGCGCCAGGCCGGAGAATACATCGTGGACATAGTGCGCTCCCACGCCCACGCGGGCCAGGGCAACCAGCAGGGCAGCAGGAATGGCCACGGCGGCCAACGCGGGTCGAACCAGCAAGCAGGTTGTGGCGATGGCCGCTGCCACCACCGAATGGTTCGAGGGCCAGGACCAATCCCCGGGCTGCGGGCATGCCATTGCCGTGACCGCTTCAAGGGTTCGACAGGGGCGTTCTTCGGTGACCAGCGCCTTGAGCAGTTCGCTCAGTGCGTAGGCCAGCACCGCCCCGAGGGCACCGCAGATCAGACGCCAGAAGGTGTTGCGGTCCCGGAACCAGATAGCCACCGTGAGCAGGATGGCTCCGAGCATCAAGAACTTGAGCAGGGTTTCCGAGCAGAAGACAGCCGCTGCGGACAACACCGCGGAGTCCCTCACGGATCCTGAAAGGCCCAGATACAGGACATCGCGCAACGGGTAGGACACGACCGCAATCAGTGCCAGGGCCGCAATGAAGATGGCTGGCCGAGAAGGCCGGATGGCATAGCGTCGAGGAGAACTAGAATTCACTAGTGGTGATTATACGGGCCGGGATGCGGTGTGGCCGCATGCCCTTAGCCGAGGGCTACCAGCCGCGTTCACGCCACTCGTCCAGATGCGGGCGCTCGGCTCCCAGAGTGGTCGAGTCGCCATGTCCCGGCAGCACTTTGGTTTCATCCGGGAAGCGGTCGAAGATTCGTTCCGATACGTCAGTGATCAATGAAAGGAAGCGCTGCGGATCTTTCCAGGTGTTTCCCACGCCACCGGGGAACAAGCTGTCGCCGCTGAGGACCACTGGCTGACCGGAGGAGTCCACCAGCGCATAGCCGATGGAACCGGGAGTATGCCCGCGCAGGTGGATGGCTTCGATGATGACATCGCCCAGCTTGAGCTGGTCGCCATGATTCAAACCCTTCGTGACCTGGACGCCTGATTCTTTCTTGATGCCTTCCATATCGTCGGCGCCTGCGTAGGTCGTCACCGGGTTTTGCTCGACAAGCTCTGCCAAGGCGCGAACGTGGTCCCAGTGCTGGTGCGTTGTCGCGATTCCTGCAATCCGCGGATGGTCCGCGTCGTTCCTTGCCTCATCGATCAGCCTCGCGATAGCCGTTGCATCATCCGCGGCATCAACGAGCAGCTGTTCGCCCGACCGGCGGTTGGTAATGAGATAGACATTGTTCGACATGTCGGAAACCGAAATCCAGCGGATGGTCACATCATCTAGCAATAGTTCGTTCATACCATCACACTACGTTGGAATATATGCTCAACGCGATAGGCTCGGGACAGCAGAAGTCATAGTCCTGGAGAATGGAACAAAGCATGAGTGAACTAGGTTTCATCAAGATCGACCCCAAGTCCGCCGTGGCGCCGTACCAGCAGGTCCGTGAACAAATTCTCTCCGCGATCGCCAAAGGCAAATTAGCGCCAGGAAGCAAGCTTCCCTCGGTGCGGGCGCTGTCGGGCACACTGAACCTGGCAGTAAATACTGTCGCCAAGGTTTACAAAGAACTTGAGCTGCAGGGCGCAGTTGTAACGCGAGGGCGCCACGGAACAGTAGTACAGGCTGCAGAGAACCGAGCCGAACAAGAAGTTAGCGATGCGGCAGCGGATTTGGCCCGGATTGCGCAGCTGTGGTCAGTCGATGAGGCCACTGCCGTAAAGTACCTGCGTGCCGCCTTCAGCTCCTTGCCTCGCTAAGCGACTAGGCATTTGAGTCCACGAATCAGTGATTGAAAGATTTGTGGATAGCTCTCCTGGAAGCTCGAGATCCCGGTTTAGACTCTGGAACTAATTAACGTTCCCGGAGGCAGGAATCCACCATGAACTCGGATAGGAATGGTCGCACGCACTACGCGAGTTTCGCGGTCATCGCTGCAGGGGCGCTAATTCTCGGTCTTGGGCTGCCAAGCTGTACTGCGAACAAGGCGGAATCAAGCCCAGAGACGCCACAATAGCAGGTGCCCGTGTCCGCGACTGTTGCCTGGGAAAGCGATGAAGTTCTCGTATCTGACGTAAAAGTTCTCGGCGAGGTAGCCATTGCCTATCGGCGCCAGGGACCGCAGATGGCAGTCATTGCCAGAAACCTGAACAACGGCAAGCAGCTTTGGAAAGATGAAGCGCTTGGGGCGGCCGATGCTCAGGGCATCGTTCCGGAAATAATTACCGCCGAGTACAACGGAAAGACGTATGTCGCATACCTCGGGACTAAAACCGGGGCTTATGGCCAGCTGAAAATCACCAATGTCGCCACGGGCAAGCCTTACAGGATCAAAAACAACTTCGAGTTTTGGGGCGATCGACCGTCGGTCTGTGGCGACACCTTCTGTACTGAAGGACGAAAATCTCGTGGCGAGAACTTGCTCGAACGTGTGAACCTCAAGTTCGATTGGGCTTCGAGGCAATGGCAAGTCGTTCCCGAACGCGAACTTGAAAAAGGAATCCGGGAAGGTGGCAGGAGCCTCGGCGAAGGCATCACGTCCTATTGGAACGAGAATGATCAGGAAATCCTGAGCTATTCGCATGGCAAAAAACTCTTGTGGGAACGACCCTACGAAAAAGTTTTCGCCAAAGGGTATGGTTCCACCGGCGGATGGCATTGGGATTCAGTGGGGAAGAACAAAGAGATCCTGATCGGCTTTGGGTCTCTCACGCAGGATGATTTCATCGATTCTGAAAAGAAAAAGGCCAAATATCGGATGGTCGACCTGAACAAACTTGTCGCGTTGGACGCAAAAACCGGACGTACCCTTTGGCAACTACAAGGAATCGCTTATGGGTGTGGAGACCTAACTGGGCAAGGTTTCATGGCCGACGAAAAAACTGCAGTCGTGTGCCACTACGATGCAGGAACGCAGGTGCTGACGAGAAAACGCGGTCGAATCTACGCCAAGACAACCAACGTCACATGGACCGCGAGTGGGATCGATATAAAAACAGGCGCCAGAAAGTGGCGGCTCAAACTGTCAGACCCATACGCTTACGATGAACGACTTGAGGATGCCGGTATTCCTCTAAATAGAAAAGCGATGACGCTACTTCCAGTTGCTGGTGGCGACCAGGCGGTCACTAAAGAAGAAGGAAGAACTATCGCGCTGCAACAGGTGCTGGGGGAAACGACGATTTGCAGGTTTGACCGAGATCCGTATTACATCTATTCCGCGACATTGGGCACAACAGCACCGTGGGACCATAAGGCATCAGGCGATACTTTGTTCCAAGAGGCCCAGGGAGTCTGCAAGCGTGGTTCGTGGAAACCTACTAATTCAATTCCTGCCGTTCAGGAATTTGGACGTGTCGGCTATGACGAAAAAGAGTTGGTTGTACTTAGCACGCTTCAAGGCATGGTGGCCTATCGCTTGATTGATGCCAGTGGAAACTAGCCCCGGATTGGCGCTCGCCGGGACTGCGAATACACCTCGAGAAAAATTTCTGTGAGATAGGTCCATTCGTACACTTATTCGAAGCAGTTTTCGATTAGTATGGCTTCGTGGCTATTACTGCAGAGAGCAAGAAAACAGATCTCACTCGCCTGGTCGTTAAGGGAGCGCGTGAGCACAACCTGAAAAATGTGGACATCGATCTGCCCCGCGACGCGATGATCGTCTTCACCGGACTTTCCGGATCCGGCAAGTCCTCCCTGGCATTCGACACGATCTTCGCTGAAGGCCAGCGGCGTTACGTTGAGTCGCTTTCTGCGTACGCCCGCATGTTCCTCGGGCAGGTAGACAAGCCAGATGTTGACTTCATTGAGGGTTTGTCTCCGGCGGTGTCGATTGACCAAAAGTCCACCAGCCGGAATCCCCGGTCAACAGTAGGCACGATCACCGAGGTCTACGACTACATGCGTCTGTTGTGGGCTCGTGTCGGACGCCCGCATTGCCCCATTTGCCATGAGCCGATCTCCAAGCAGACTCCACAGCAAATCGTGGACCAGCTCATGGAGCTGCCCGAAAAGACTCGCTTCCAGATTCTTGCCCCCGTGGTTCGCGCACGAAAGGGCGAGTTCGTCGACCTCTTCGCCGAGCTGTCCTCGAAGGGATTCTCGCGCGCCCGCGTTGATGGCACCACCATTCAGTTGAATGATCCGCCGAAATTGGCCAAGCAGGTGAAGCACACCATTGAGGTCGTCGTTGACCGCTTGGCCATCAAGGAAGATGCACGCCAACGCCTGACCGATTCGATTGAAACCGCGCTGGGGATCGCCGACGGCCGCGTGCTGGCCGACTTTGTCGACCTTGCCGAAGATGACCCGAAACGAGTTCGGGCATTCTCGGAAAACCTGGCTTGCCCTAATGAGCATCCACTGGCCATCGATGAAATCGAGCCACGCACATTCTCCTTCAACAATCCTTTCGGCGCGTGCTCGGCATGCTCGGGCATCGGCACCAAGCTGGAAGTTGACGAGCACCTGATCGTGCCCGATCCAGAAGTGGCCCTAGCAGACGGCGCAATCGCCCCATGGTCGTTGGGCAAGGCAACCACTGAATACTGGAATCGCCTGATCGAAGGCCTGGGCCACGAGCTCGGCTTCACCATGGAGACCCAGTGGAAGGACCTGTCTGCCAAGGCCCGCGAAGCGATCCTTAACGGCAAAGACCACAAGGTTGTGGTCCAGTACAAGAACCGCTTTGGCCGTGAGCGCAAGTACTCCACCGGTTTCGAAGGGGTCATCTCCTACGTTCACCGCAAGCATGAAGAAACAGAGTCCGATCATGCCCGTGATCGCTACGAACAGTACATGCGACAGATTCCTTGCCCGACGTGTGGCGGAGCGCGCCTGAATCCTGCGTCGCTGTCGGTCCTGATCGGCGGGCGTTCCATCGCTGAAGTGTCGGCTATGGATTTGCGCAGTGCCGCCAACTTCCTGTCGACCATTGAGCTATCGTCCCGCGAGGCGAAGATCGCAGCCCAGGTGCTGAAGGAAATTGACGCCCGCATGAAGTTCCTCTTGGATGTGGGCCTGGAATACCTCACCCTGGAGCGCGCTGCCGGCACCCTGTCCGGTGGCGAGGCTCAGCGCATTCGCTTGGCAACTCAGATCGGTTCCGGTCTGGTCGGTGTCCTGTATGTCCTTGACGAACCATCTATCGGGTTGCATCAGCGCGACAACCGCCGCTTGATCGACACCTTGCTGCATCTGCGCTCCTTGGGCAATACGCTCATCGTTGTTGAACACGACGAAGACACCATCGCCGAAGCCGACTGGATCGTGGATATTGGGCCAGGTGCCGGTGAGCACGGTGGCGAAGTAGTGCACTCGGGCTCGGTCGAAGGATTGAAGGCCAACACCAAGTCGCTGACCGGAGACTACCTCTCGGGGCGCAAGAAGATTGATGTCCCAGCGAAGCGCCGCAAGGTTGATAAGGACCGCAAGCTCAAGGTAGTCGGCGCCAGCGAAAACAACCTGCAGGATGTTTCCGTGGAATTCCCGCTGGGCTTGCTTACCGCAGTGACTGGCGTGTCGGGTTCGGGCAAATCCACTTTGGTCAACGACATCCTGTACAAGGTGCTGGCCAATAAGCTCAATGGCGCCAAGCAAGTACCGGGACGGCATACCCGGGTGCTCGGCCTTGAGCACCTGGACAAAGTCGTACACGTGGACCAGTCGCCGATTGGCCGCACTCCGCGGTCCAATCCTGCTACGTACACGGGAGTTTTCGACCACATTCGCAAGCTCTTTGCCGAGACCAACGAAGCCAAGCTGCGCGGCTACCAGCCGGGTCGATTCTCGTTCAATGTCAAGGGCGGACGTTGCGAGGCGTGCTCTGGCGATGGAACGCTCAAGATCGAGATGAACTTCCTGCCTGATGTCTACGTGCCGTGCGAGGTTTGCCATGGTGCACGCTACAACCGCGAAACATTGCAGGTGCTTTACAAGGGCAAGAACATCGCAGATGTCTTGAACATGCCAATTGCCGAGGGAGCTGAATTCTTCAGCGCCTTCACGCCGATCGCACGCCACCTGCGGACCTTGGTCGATGTCGGATTGGGCTATGTCCGCTTGGGCCAGCCGGCGACGACGCTATCCGGTGGCGAAGCCCAGCGCGTTAAACTTGCCGCTGAATTGCAGAAGCGCTCGAACGGCCGTTCCATCTACGTCCTGGATGAGCCAACGACAGGTCTTCATTTTGAGGACATCCGCAAGCTTCTGAAGGTCTTGCAAGGCCTGGTGGACAAGGGCAACACCGTCTTGACCATTGAGCACAACCTCGACGTGATTAAGTCGGCCGACTGGGTCATTGATCTTGGTCCTGAAGGCGGTTCCGGCGGTGGCACCATTCTGGCGACTGGAACGCCTGAAAAGGTCGCCAAGGTCGGCGAATCGCACACCGGGAGGTTCTTGGCCGAAATCCTGTAGAAGTGGTGGAGCGGATCGGGGAAATATGCCATTTCGGTCATGGATTCCTGACCCACGCCCGCTTCATGGGAAGATAGCTAAGTGAATATGTCGGTAACAAGTGTGCTCTTTGATCTTGACGGGACCCTCGTTGACCCCGCAGGTGCTATTACCTCGGGTATTCGTCATGCCCTCGTGGCCCACGGTCTCCCGGATCCAGGAGAGGCACGTGTTGAAGCGCTGGTGGGTCCGCCACTGCAAGTTGGGCTGCGCACCCTTGACGGGGTGACCGACGAAAATATCGACTCCATCATCGCGACGTACCGTGCCCGGTACGAAGAGGTGGGCATGGACGATTCGCTGGTTTATCCGGGGATCGTCTCGCTTCTTGAGGCGCTGCGCCACGAGAACATCTACGTCGCTGTGACCACCGCAAAACCGGTGAACATCGCACGCCTGCTTCTGGAACGCAAAGGCCTGACTGAGCACCTCGACGCGATCCATGGAAACGCTGACGAGCACGGCAGTACCGGTTCGAGCAAGACGCATATCGTTGCTGAAGCCTTGTCCCACGGGGATCTTGAGGCGAGTTCGAGCGTTGTCGTGGGGGATCGGTACTACGATCTGGATGCGGCGCGTGAAAATTCTGTTGCATCTATCGGTGTGGCTTGGGGATTCGCGCAAGGCGACGAACTGGCCAGCGCCGACCTCCAAGTCGAAAACGTCAGTGAATTAGCAAAGGCGATCCTGGGGGAGCATATAGCCCGTTCCTTCGAAATTGAAGCAAGCGTCATGCAGGAAGGTGCGAAATAGATGAGCATCTACACCATGACGCGAGCCTCGATTCGCGGCGTAATTAATGGAATATGCCGCGCCGAAGTTACCGGCCTTGAAAATGTGCCCAAAGAGGGCGGATTCATTGTCGCTTCCAATCACCTATCCTTCTTCGACTCCTTGATTATCCAGGCCCTGACCCCTCGTGACGTTGCCTTCTTCGCAAAGGCAGAGTACTTCACCACACCAGGTGTCAAGGGCAAGCTCATGAAAACCTTCTTCGAGTCCGTTGGATCAATTCCCGTGCAGCGCGGCGAGCAGGCTGCTTCTGTGGCTGCCCTGGATTCCTTGGTCGGCATCATTGAGGAGGGCGGCGGAATCGGAATCTATCCCGAAGGAACCCGTTCCCGCGACGGAAAGCTCTACCGGGGACGCACTGGCGTAGGCTGGCTGGCACTGACCACTGGCGTACCTGTAGTCCCTGTTGGCCTCATCGGGACTGAAAAGCTGCAG
Organism: Glutamicibacter halophytocola; assembly: GCF_001302565.1. NCBI lineage: Bacteria > Bacillati > Actinomycetota > Actinomycetes > Micrococcales > Micrococcaceae > Glutamicibacter > Glutamicibacter halophytocola. Next base: position 2,159,796 of record NZ_CP012750.1, on the reverse strand, counting down.
CCAGCAGGCTCCAAGGGCTTCAGGCCGGCAAAATTCCATATCCACTATGGTGAACCACTGCACTTTGACCAGCTGGGCCGAAAGCATCCGCTGCCGCAACGTCGCCAAGCGACCGACCGCATCGTTGATGCAATTGCTGAGCTTTCTGGCCAGCAGCGCGTGGACTCATATAATCAGTTACCTCCAGACGCGAAATAACCTATGGCTGATCCAGCAAGTTACCGTCCGAAGACCTCGGATATTCCAACAAAGCCCGGCGTGTACCGGTTCCGCGACGAGCATGGCCGTGTGATCTATGTTGGCAAAGCCAAGGTTTTGCGCAATCGACTCACGTCGTACTTCGCCAACCCCGACCGCCTGACGCCCAAAACGCGAGCCATGGTCTTCACCGCGGGCAGTGTCGAGTGGACCGTTGTTGGATCCGAGCTGGAAGCCCTGCAGCTGGAATTCGTATGGATCAAGGAATACAACCCCAGATTCAACATCGTTTTCCGCGATGACAAAACGTATCCGTATCTTGCGGTGACCTTGAATGAAAAGTACCCCCGTGCTCTTGTCATGCGAGGCGACAAGCGCAAGGGCGTCAAGTACTTTGGCCCTTTCTATCCGGCCAAAGCCATTCGAGAAACCCTGGACACCCTTTTACGCGTATTCCCGGTCCGCAGCTGCGCCCCCGGCGTTTTCAAGCGTGCCGAAGCGTCCGGGCGCCCATGCTTGCTCGGCTACATCGACAAGTGCTCGGCACCCTGCGTCGGGCGCATAAGCGAAGAAGACCACCGTCAACTGGCTGACGACCTGTGCACCTTCATGAGTGGTGAGGCAACCAAGTTCACCAAGGCGCTCACGGTAAAAATGCAGGAAGCCGTCGCCGAACTCGAATACGAACAAGCCGCTCGCTATCGCGACGACATTTCTGCGCTGAACCGCGTTTTCGAACGTAATGCCGTTGTCTTGGACGATCGCACTGAAGCCGATATCTTCGGGGTCCATGGGGACGAATTGGAAGCTGCGGTGCAGGTTTTCCATGTGCGGGACGGCCGAATTCGCTCGCAACGAGGCTGGGTAGTTGAAAAGGTATCCGACGCTTCCGATGCTGAATTCGTCGAGCAGCTGCTGACCCAGATTTACGCGGATCACGCCGATCGGATCCCTCGCGAGATCCTGGTTCCGACACTGCCCGAGGACATCAACGAAGTGGCCACCTGGCTTTCGGACCTGCGCGGCTCCAAGGTCTCGCTGCGCGTAGCGCAACGCGGCGACAAGGCGGCGCTGGCCGGAACCGTGAAGGAAAACGCCGAACAGGCATTGCGATTGCACAAGTCCAAGCGGGCTGGGGACATCACTACCCGTTCATTGGCCATGCAGGAACTGCAAGAAGCACTAGGCGCCGAACAGGCCTTGCTGCGCATTGAATGCTACGACGCGTCGCATACGCAAGGCACGAACGTTGTGGCGTCCATGGTGGTATTCGAAGACGGGCTCCCTAAAAAGAGCGAGTATCGGAAGTTTTCCATCACCGGCGATGCGGCACGCGATGATACCGCGAGCATGTACGACGTAATATATCGACGCTTCAGTCGGTACTTGAAAGAAAAAGTCGATCCAACGGCCTTCGTAACCGGTGCAGTCGAGGATGGGTCGATCGGCGAGGTCGAAAAGAAGAAGTTCTCATATCCGCCCTCATTGGTCATCGTGGACGGCGGGCCGCCACAGGTCGCCGCGGCCCAAAAAGCCATGGACGATCTCGGAATTGACGACATTCCAGTGGTCGGACTCGCCAAGCGCTTGGAAGAGCTCTGGCTTCCCGATGATCCCTTCCCGGTCATCCTTCCACGTGCTTCGGCATCCCTGTACCTTGTGCAGCGGCTTCGCGATGAGGCGCACCGGTTTGCCATCACGTTCCATCGCGAGAAGCGGGCGAAGTCAATGATTTCCTCCGAGCTGGACGCGGTGCCTGGACTCGGGAAAGCCAAGCAGGCGGCATTGCGCAAGCACTTCGGATCAATGAAAAAGATTCGTGCTGCGAACGTCGACGAGCTGACTCAAGTTCCTGGCATCGGTGAGAAGCTTGCCACCGTCATCAAAGAAAGCCTTGAGGATGCTTCACGTCCAAGCGTGAATATGACGACAGGCGAAATTGTCGACTAGCCTTGGAACATGAGCGCTGAGTATGAAGCTGTAAAACCGCCTGAGTCTGAACTAGTGATCGTAACTGGCATGTCAGGTGCCGGTCGTACCACGGTCGCCCATGCTCTGGAAGACCAGGGCTGGTATGTGGTGGAGAACCTGCCACCGGCCATGCTGGGACCATTAACCGAAATGATGAGCCGTTCCCAGGGCTCCATTCCCAAGATGGCCGTTGTCATGGACGTTCGCTCGAAGGAAATGTTCCCGGAGATCCGAGATGCCCTGGCGCACCTGACCTCCAGCGGCGTGAAATTCAGGCTGGTCTACCTCAATGCCAGCGACGACGTATTGATCCGCCGCTTCGAGCAGGGGCGCCGCCCGCATCCGCTGCAGGGTGACGGGCGCATCGTTGACGGGATTACCCGCGAACGCGGCATCACCGAACAACTTCGCGAAGCCGCCGAGATCATCTTGGACACCTCCTCGATGTCGGTTCACGACCTGGCGCGCTCGATCAACGAATTGTTCAGCGAATCCGGCCCAATCATTCTTCGCATCAACGTCATGAGCTTCGGCTTCAAATACGGCCTGCCGACCGATGCCAATTACGTGGCTGACGTCCGGTTCATCCCCAACCCGCACTGGGTTCCCGAGCTGCGTCCTCAAACCGGCAAGGACAAAGAAGTTTCGGAGTATGTGCTCAGCCAGGAAGGCACCCGGGATTTCATTGAGAACTATCTCAAGGCCTTGGAGCCTGTCTTCGAAGGCTACCGCCGGGAAAACAAGCACTACGCCACCATCGCGGTGGGCTGCACCGGTGGCAAGCACCGTTCAGTGGCAACAACCATCGAACTGGGACGGCGCCTTGCGCAGTTCCCGAATGTTCGCGTGAGCATCAGCCATCGCGACCTGGGACGCGAGTAGCTGCCATGGCCTTTGCGACAGGTCCAATTTCAATACAGGGACTATCCCGGGGCAATGACCAGCGCAACCCCTCGGTGGTGGCGCTCGGTGGAGGACATGGCCTCTATGCCTCGTTGTCCGCGCTGCGAAGGTTGACCACCGATCTGACCGCTGTTGTCACGGTCGCTGATGATGGCGGCAGCTCGGGCCGCTTGCGAGGGTCCTTCGACGTCTTGCCCCCAGGGGATTTGCGCATGGCATTAGCCGCGTTGTGCGACGACAACGATTGGGGCCGTACATGGCGCGACGTCATGCAGCATCGTTTCGAATCCGACGCGAACCAGGACGAGCCGCTGAACGGGCACGCCGTGGGCAATCTGCTGATCCTGGCCTTATGGGAGTTGCTGGACAACCCGGTGGCAGGACTGCGGTGGGCTGGCGCGCTGCTCGGCGCTCGCGGCCAGGTCCTGCCGATGAGCACTGTCCCGCTGTCCATTCATGGTGAAGTGCTCGAGTCCGACGAAAGCGATTCGCTGGTACGCCGGCGGATCGACGGCCAGGCAAAATTGGCGCGCGCTGGCTCCGGGGGACTGGTCACGAATGTTCATCTGGAGCCGTCGGATGCCCCTGCCTGTTCTGAAGCCTTGGAGTCCATCGAGCTTGCCGATTGGGTCATCCTTGGCCCGGGCTCTTGGTACACCTCGGTACTGCCCCATTTGCTCTTGCCCGACATGCGGCAGGCCATTGCATCGACAACAGCGAAGAAACTGCTGACCATGAACCTGTCGATGGAAACGGAAGAAACCACCGGCATGGATGCGGCCGCTCACTTGGAGGTGCTCGGCCGGTACGCACCGGATGTGACTTTTGACGCGATCATTGCCGATGAGTCCAAGATTCACAATCGCCAGAGATTTGAGCTGGCAGCGCAAAAACTCGGCGCACGGGTCTTTTTTAGTACAGTAGGAGTATCTGACGGTCGTGCAGTGCACGACCCGTTGCGACTAGCGGCGGCCTATCATGAGGTGTTTACCGCGATCGGATCTTAAGAAGATCCAAGTAAGGGAGTTTGATTCATGGCATTGACGGCTTCCGTCAAAGACGAGCTGTCGCGGGTTGAGATTCGCAAGCCATCGGTCCGCAAGGCCGAGGTTTCGACGATGCTCCGCTTCAGCGGGGGACTGCATATTGTCTCCGGGCGAATTGTCATTGAAGCTGAGGTGGATCTGGCTGCGACGGCCCGCCGCCTGAAGCTTGCCGTTGGCGAGTTGTATGGCCACGAAGCAGAGATCGTCATGGTCTCCGGCTCTGGCATCCGCAAGGGCAGCCGATACATTGTCCGCGTGGCCAAAGACGGTGAAGTTCTAGCCCGGCAGACGGGACTTCTCGACCAGCGCGGGCGGCCGGTGCGCGGACTGCCCTCGGTCATTGTCAATGGCTCAACAGCTGATGCCGAAGCCGTCTGGCGTGGCGCATTCTTGTCTCACGGTTCATTGACCGAGCCTGGCCGCAGCTCAGCGCTTGAAATTACCTGCCCCGGTCCAGAAGCAGCATTGGCTCTGGTGGGCGCAGCGCGTCGATTGGGCCTGACTGTCAAGGCTCGCGAGGTGCGCGGTGTTGACCGCGTAGTCATTCGCGACGGCGACGCAATCGCGCAACTATTGACCCGCATGGGTGCCCACGACGCTTTGATGGTCTGGGAAGAACGCCGCATGCGAAAAGAGGTACGCGCTACGGCCAACCGGTTGGCGAACTTTGATGATGCCAACTTGCGCCGCAGCGCGCAGGCAGCGGTGGCTGCCGGCGCTCGCGTTGAGCGTGCGCTTTCCATTCTGGGTGATGAAGTTCCCGAGCATTTGCGTTATGCCGGGCTGCTGCGCCTGGAGCACAAGCAGGCCTCGTTGGATGAGCTTGGCCGCATGGCCGAACCTCCGATGACCAAGGACGCCATCGCTGGCCGAATCCGCCGCCTCTTGGCCATGGCGGACAAAAAAGCCAGTGATCTGGGAATACCAGGTACGGAGTCCAGCGTTCCATTAGACGAACTGGAACACTAAAAATGTCCCCGTGGGAGACCTCCCGCGGAGATTCAACCAATTGAGAAGATTGAGGAGAATCATGGCTGTTTATTCACTGCCAGAACTGCAGTACGACTACGCCGCACTTGAGCCAAGCATCTCGGCTCGCATCATGGAATTGCACCACTCCAAGCACCACGCAGCCTACGTTGCAGGCGCAAACTCGGCACTGGAGCAGTTGGCTGACGCTCGCGAAAAGGGCGAGTTCGGCAACATTCCAAAGCTGTCCAAGGACCTGGCATTCCACCTCGGTGGCCACACCAACCACTCGATCTTCTGGAATAACCTGTCCCCAGAGGGCGGCGACAAGCCAGAGGGCGAGCTGGCTGCAGCCATCGACGATTTCTTCGGTTCCTTCGATGCTTTCCGCGGCCACTTCACCGCAGCAGCCATGAGCCTGCAGGGCTCGGGCTGGGCTGTCCTGGCATACGACGCACTCGGTGGCCAGCTGGTTATCGAGCAGCTCTACGATCAGCAGGGCAACATTCCAGTGGCAACCACCCCGCTGCTGATGCTGGACATGTGGGAGCACGCTTTCTACCTGGATTACGTCAATGTGAAGGCCGACTACGTCAAGGCCTTCTGGAATATCGTGAACTGGGCAGACGTCCAGGCTCGTTTTGAAGCTGCCCGCAATGGCGCAGCATCGCTGATCGTTCCAGGCAAATAATTAATCTGGTAAGTTAGCTCACATTCAGCGCAAAAATAGCGTAGAATGTTTCAAGTGTGTTGCGGGTCCCAGTGATCCACTGGGATCCGCAAAGCACGGCACAACGGAGTGTCCTCACAAAGAAGGCCACTTCCGTCTACGTGCGGACGTGGCGCAATCATCCCGTTTAGAGGAGATAGTCACGTGACAACCCGTGTTGGAATCAATGGTTTCGGTCGTATCGGACGCAACTTCCTGCGTGCAGTATTGGCCCATAAGGCAGACATCGAAATTGTCGCCGTCAACGACCTTGGTTCAATCGATTCGCTTGCTCACCTTGTGAAGTTTGACTCTGTACTCGGCCCAGTCGGCGAGGCAGTTTCCGTAGAAGGCGACACCATCGTCGTCGGAGAGCGCCGCATCAAGGTCCTTTCCGAGCGCGATCCAGCAAACCTCCCATGGGGAGAATTGAACGTCGACGTCGTCATCGAGTCGACCGGCTTCTTCACCAAGGCAGCAGATGCCAAGAAGCACATCGCCGCCGGTGCAAAGAAGGTCATCATCTCGGCTCCGGCCACCGATGAGGACATCACCATCGTGATGGGCGTGAACCAGGACAAGTACGATCCTGCAAACCACAACATCATCTCGAACGCTTCGTGCACCACCAACTGCTTGGCCCCACTGGCCAAGGTGCTGAACGACGAATTCGGCATTGTTGACGGCCTGATGACCACCATCCACGCATACACCGCTGACCAGCGCCTGCAGGATGCACCGCACAGCGACCCACGTCGTGCTCGTGCCGCCGCACTGAACCTGATCCCTACCTCGACCGGTGCCGCCAAGGCAATCGGCGTTGTACTGCCAGAGCTCAAGGGCAAGCTGCACGGCTACGCTATGCGCGTTCCAGTTCCAACCGGTTCGGCAACCGACCTGACCGTCAACCTGGCTCGCACCGCAACCGCTGAGGAAATCAACGCTGCATTCGAGAAGGCCGCTTCCGAAGGTCCATTGAAGGACGTTCTGGAGTACTCGACCGATCCACTGGTTTCCTCGGACATCGTCACCAACCCGAACTCGTCGATCTTCGACTCCGGCCTGACCACCGTCATGGGCAACAGCGTGAAGGTTGTTTCGTGGTACGACAACGAGTGGGGCTACTCCTCGCGACTTGTTGACCTCGTTGGATTCGTGGGATCAAGCCTCTAGTCGATAACCTAGAGATATGTCTTCTCACACTATTGACGAATTGATCGCTGACAACGGTGTCCGCGGACGGCACGTTCTGGTCCGAAGCGACCTGAACGTGCCGCTCGACGGTGCAACTGTGACCGATGACGGCCGCGTACGCGCATCTTTGCCGGTCATCACCAAGCTGGTTGAAGCAGGTGCCAAGGTCATCGTGATGGCGCACCTGGGCCGCCCCAAGGGGCAGGTTGATGCGAAGTACTCGATCGCACCTGCAGCACAGCGCCTGAACGAACTGGCTGACTTCGACGTAACGGTCGCCGAGGATGTTGTGGGCGAATCCGCTCGCAAGGCCGCGGCAGAACTTGCAGAAGGCTCCGTTCTTGTCCTTGAAAACGTCCGCTTTGACGCTCGCGAGACCTCCAAGGTCGATGCAGAGCGTGAAGAGTTCGCCAAGGAGCTTGCAGCTCTGACCGGCGAGAACGGCGCTTACGTGAACGACGCCTTTGGCGCTGTGCACCGCAAGCATGCATCCGTTTACGACATTGCCAGCCTGCTTCCCAGCTACCAGGGCGACCTGGTGGCTACCGAGGTCAAGGTCCTCAAGACCCTGACCGAAGCTCCAAAGCGCCCCTACGTGGTGGTGCTTGGCGGTTCGAAGGTATCGGACAAGCTTGCAGTGATCGACAACCTGCTGGGCAAGGCCGATCAGCTGCTGATCGGCGGCGGCATGGCATTCACCTTCCTGAAGGCACAGGGCTACGCCATTGGCGGCTCGCTGCTCGAAGAAGACCAGATTGCTGTGTGCCAGGAATACCTCAAGCGCGCCGAGCAGCTGGGCTGCGAGATCATCGTTCCTGTTGACGTTGTTGTCGCCGAGAAGTTCGGCGCCGACGCGGCACACGAGATCCTGCCTGCTGACAAGATCGAAGAGGCAAGCTTCGGCTCCACCGGATTGGGTCTGGACATCGGGCCAAAGTCGGCCGAGCAGTTCGCAAGCTACATCACCAGCGCCAACACCGTGTTCTGGAATGGCCCCATGGGCGTCTTCGAGATCCCGGCGTTCGCCGAAGGTACCCGCACCGTTGCACAGGGACTGGCAAACTCTGAAGCATTCAGCGTTGTCGGCGGTGGCGATTCCGCCGCGGCCGTCCGCGCATTGGGCTTCTCGGAGGAGGACTTCGGTCACATCTCCACCGGTGGCGGCGCTTCATTGGAGTACCTCGAAGGCAAGACCCTGCCGGGCGTTGCCGCATTGGAAGGCTAGAAAATGACCATTTCGCAGAACGGCGCCTACGTGCGCCAGCCGCTGATCGCTGGCAACTGGAAGATGAACATGGACCATGTCCAGGGCATCACCCTCGTCCAGAAGCTGGCGTGGACCCTCAAGGACCACGAGCACAACTACGATCGTGCTGAAGTGGCAGTATTCCCGCCATTCACGGACATTCGTGGCGTTCAGACCCTGGTCCTGGGCGACAAGCTGGAGGTTGTTTACGGCGCCCAGGATTTGTCGGCACAGGATTCGGGTGCCTACACCGGAGAAATCTCCGGCCAGTTCCTGAACAAGCTGGGTTGCTCCTACGTGCTGGTCGGCCACTCGGAACGCCGCGAGTACCACAACGAAACCAACGATGTGATTGCAGCCAAGCTGGCAGCCGCATACCGACACGAGCTGACTCCAATGCTTTGCGTTGGCGAAGGCCTGGAGGTTCGCAAGGCTGGCGAGCATGTTGCTTTCACCTTGAACCAGTTGGCTGAATCGCTGGAAGGCGTGAGCGCTGAGCAGGCAGAAAACCTGGTCATCGCCTACGAACCAGTGTGGGCTATCGGTACCGGTGAAGTTGCTGGTCCGGCCGACGCGCAGGAAATGTGCTCGGCGATTCGCGGTGCATTGGCTGAACGCTTCAGCGAAGCAATTGCCGAGAAGACCCAGGTGCTTTATGGCGGTAGTGTTAAGGCAGCAAACGCGGCAGCGATCATGCGCGAGCGTGACGTTGACGGCGTGTTGGTTGGCGGAGCCAGCCTCGACGCCGAGGAGTTTGCTAATATTGTCAGGTTCGAGCATCACCTCGTGACCGACTGAATCTAGCTAAGGAACCGTCGACTTGGATATCATCAAGATCATTTTGCAGGTACTGCTGGGCATTACCAGTGTCTTGCTCACCCTCCTGATCCTGCTTCATAAGGGTCGTGGTGGCGGTATGTCGGACATGTTCGGCGGCGGTATGACCAGCTCAATGGGCTCTTCAGGTGTTGCCGAGCGCAACCTGAATCGCATCACCATTATTCTCGGTCTTATCTGGGGCGCCGTGATTATCGGCCTGGCCCTGGTCCTGAGATTCAGCGCCGAAGGCTGATTCGCGGTCTTCAGCAGCAACAGCCAATGGGCGCCTTCCACTTGATGTGGAAGGCGCCCATTGCCATATCCCGGCTCAGGGCAGGCGGCCGAAGTTCTCGGTATCGGCAACGGAACCGAGCACCAGGATCCGGTCTCCGGTATGCAGCACAGTGTTGCCATCGGTATTGATCCATTCACCCGCGGCGTTGGTGGTGGCCGCGATGGTCACCCGGAACTTGTTGCGCACCCCGGCATCGCTGAGCTTGACGCCGTGCAGCTGCGCAGGCGTGGTCATCTTCACCATGGCGTACCCCGGATCAACCTCCAGATAATCCATCAGCGAGCCGCGAACCAGGTGGGCCACCCGCTTGCCCATGTCCTTTTCCGGATACACGATGTGGTGGATGCCCAGCTGCTCCAGGATCAACCCGTGCCGGTCATCCTGCGCCTTCGCCCAGATCTGCGGAATGCCCATGCTCACCAATAGCGAGCAGCACAGGATGGATGATTGCAGGTGGCTGCCCACGGCTACCACTACGCGGTCGAATTCCTGGATGGACAGCTGTTCCAGTGTCTCGCGATTGGATGCGTCGGCACGCACCACCTGGGTCAGCTCCCCGTTCAAGGCCTGGACATTCTGTTCCAGCGTATCGATGCCCAGCACGTTCGTGCCGGATTTCATCAGTTCCAAGGCCAGGGACTCGCCGAAGCGGCCCAAGCCGATCACCGCCACGGAATCGGCGTTGGCCAGTCCTCGGGTGTCATTGCGAAAATTCAGTAGCTTAGCCAATGGCTGGCCTTTCCTTGGGTAGTTCGAATAGGGCCTTGCGGTCGCGCAGGGCCAGAGCGGATCCGAGCGATAGGACGCCGACGCGGCCCAGGTACATCAGGGCGATAAGAATCCCCTTGGCGCCATCGGGCAGGTCTGGGGTGATGCCGGTGGACAGCCCCACCGTGGCGAAAGCGGAGGTGGCCTCGAAGAGGCAGCGATCCAGTGTGTACCCGGTGAGCAGCATCAACCCCATGGTTCCGGCGAAGACGGCTGCAACGCCCATCAGGGCCACGGTGATCGCCTGGCGGTGCACCGAACGAGACAGCCTCTTGCCCAGCACATTCACGGCCGTCTCGCCGCGCAGCTCGGTGATGATGATGAACAGCAGAACGGCCGCGGTGGTGATCTTGATGCCGCCGGCGGTGCCGGCCGGACCGCCTCCGATGAACATCAGGACATCCATTCCCAGCCACGAGGCAGGGTGCATGGCGCCGATGTCGATGGAGTTGAACCCGGCCGTACGGGTCTGCACGGATTGGAAGAAGCCAGCCAGGATCCGCTCCTGGGGGTCGAGCCGGCCGAGGGTCTCCTGGTTGTTCCATTCCATGGCCGTGATGAACACGGTGCCCAGGACCAGCAACAAGACGGTCATCAGCAGCACCAGCCTGGTGTTCATGCTCCACTTCAAGGAGTTGTTCCAATGGCGCCTGAGCTGGACGAGCACCGGGAATCCCAGCCCGCCGAGGATGATGGCCAAGCTGATCGGCAGGCACAGCCAGGGGTCCGCAACAAAATCCATCAGGTTATTCGAATACAGCGCGAAACCGGCGTTGTTGAACGAGGAGACCGCATGGAAGGCGCCGTGCCACAAGGCCTTGAGCGGGTCATAGCCGTATCCGGCCCAGAACCTCACCCCGAGGAGCACCGCCACGATCGACTCGATGATCAGGGATACCTTGATGATGACCATGGCGGCGGAACGGACATCTGAGCCGCTGACCGCGTTGCTTTCACGCTGGGTTGAGAGCCTGGTCAGGTACCCGATGCGCCCCATGACCAGCATGCTGAGCAAGGAGGCAACCAGCATCAAGCCGAGCCCGCCGACCTGAATCAGCAGCAGAATGACGCTCTGGCCGAAGGGAGTGAAGTCGGTAGCGGTGTCAAGCACGGTCAGGCCGGTGACGCAGACTGCCGAGGTGGCGGTGAAGACGCCATCGATCAGCGGAGTGAATTCGCCGTTGGTGCTGGACAGCGGCGAGGAAAGCAGCAGGCCGCCGACGAGAATTGCGGCAGCAAACATGAGTGCGACCATGCGCGCAGGCTTGGCCGAGGCGTTGTGGCCCAGCGGAGCCAGGAGCCGAAGTTTGGTGAAGGGCATTTACGTCGCAATGGTAGAAGCAGCGTCTCGCGAAACCGCGGGATGCGTAGTACGAATTGAAATACTACGCCCACGCAAGGGCCTGTCAATGGTGATGTCCCGCACATTTTGTCTTCGAACCCGCTCTTTTGCGGACGCAGCCTGCGCAACTGGCTAGAGCCCGCAAGCTGGGCCGGGGTGGCATGGCGTGCAGCTTCATGGATCTGGGCACGTCTTGAACGACGCGTATCCGGACCAGGCGGGAATGACCGGTGGCGTTGCGCCAGGGGGATATCCCGCTCGGATCCAATTCAAATCCTGTGCGCTACCCGCCGCAGCTGAGCACCACAACAGATTGGGCCTTGGCGGCATATCGTTCTGATACGGTGCCTGCTGGATGCCCAGGCAGGGCGCTATCCAATTCGAGCAGCCATGGGGCTGTACCGCCAGTGCCGGGCAATTGGAATTCGCAGTCCCCGCCGAGGTTGAAAATGATCATCACGCTACCGTCGAGGGCTTCACCGCGCGGGTCGTGGGCGCCGCCGCGCAGCTGGAGCGCCAGGGCTCGGGAGTCCGGGTCTTGCCAATGCTCGGCAGTGGGGGTGGACCCATCCGGGCACAGCCAACGCACATCGGGCAGTCCGTTGGCACGCACTTGTCCATGCAGGAAGCCGCGCTGGCGCAGCAGCGGGAGGCGGCGGCGCACATCAATGAGCCGCCGCACATAGTCCATCAGCTCGCGGTCCGGGGCCGACCAATCGAGCCAGCCCAATTCATTGTCCTGGGCGTAGGCGTTGTTGTTGCCGCGCTGGCTGTTGCCCAGTTCATCGCCGGCCAAAAGCATGGGCACGCCCTGGGCAAGGAGCAGGGTGGCGAGCATGCCGCGGACACGCAGGCCGCGGGCCTCAGTGATGGCTGGGTCGTTGGCGGGGCCTTCCACCCCGAAATTATCCGAGTAGTTCTCGTCGTGGCCGTCCCGGTTGTCCTCGCCATTGGCCTCGTTGTGCTTGTGCGAGTAGGAGACCATGTCGTGCAGGGTGAACCCGTCATGGGCGCTGATGAAGTTGATCCCTGCCGCGGTGCTGCGCCCGGAGTGGTCGAAGAGATTCGCGGATCCGAGCAGCAACGCGCCGAAATTGGCTTGACCCAGCACGTCGCCGCGCCAGGCCCGGCGCACCCCGTCGCGGAACTGGTCGTTCCACTGGGCAAAGGGGGCAGGAAAGTTCCCCAGCTGGTAGCCGCCCGGGCCCAGATCCCAGGGTTCGGCGATCAGCTTGAGCGTGGCGAGCACCGGATCCTGGGCGATGGCCTGCAGGAAGGCGCCTTGCGTGTCGAAGCCCTGCGGGCCGCGTGCGACCGCTGTCGCCAAATCAAAGCGGAAGCCATCCACGCCGAAAGTCTGTGCCCAATAGCGAAGGCTGTCCAGCACCATGCGCAGCACCATGGGGGAATGGACCGCAAGGGTATTGCCCGTACCGCTGTCGTTGGCATAGTGGCCTTTGTCCTCGAGCAGGCGGTAATACCCGGTGTTGTCCAGGCCGCGCAGGTTCAGGGTCGGCCCGTCGGCCCCGCCTTCGCCGCTATGGTTGTAGACCACGTCGAGGATGACCTCGATGCCGGCTTCATGGAGGACATGAACCAGTTGGCGAAGCTCGGCCACGGCATCGTGCTGGGCGTAGCGGGGCTCCGGGGCGAACCAGGCCACCGGCTGATAGCCCCAGTAGTTGTGCAGATCCTTCTTCGCAATATGCTCGTCGTCGAAGAAGGCCTGTACCGGCAGAAGCTCTACCGCGGTGACCCCGAGGCCGCGAAGGTGCTCGATGACCGCCGGATGGCCCATGCCGGCATAGGTTCCGCGCAGCTGGGCCGGGACCTCGGGATGCGCCGCCGAGATCCCTTTCAGATGGGTTTCGTAGATCACCAGATCGGGCAGGTCGTGGCCGGGGCGGTTGCTGGCTGGGTCTGGCCCTGCCGGCGGTCCGGCAACGATGCACTTGGGCACCACCGCGGCACTGTCGCGCGGATCCAACTGGGAGCCGGGGTCATCGTTGTCTGCGCGCTGGGTGCCGTTCATCAGCTCGTGATAGCGCACCGGGCGGCCCAGGGACCGGGCGTAGGGGTCGATAAGCAGCTTGTTGACGTTGAAGCACAGGCCATCGGCCGGGCGGAACTCGCCGTCGGCGCGCAGCCCGTAGCGGGCCCCAGCGCCCAGGCCGGCAAAATGGGCGTGCCAAATGCCGTCCTGGCGATAGGGGATGGCTAGGCGCTGTTCGGTTTGCTGGTCCCCTTCCGGGAACAGGCAAAAGTACAGGGCGCTGGCCGCGGGAGCATAGACGGCAACGTTCACCCCGGCAGAATCCACGGTGACACCCAGCGGCCAGGGACGGCCGGCGGAAGTCACCCCCGCCGGGGCTCCGGCCATCAGATGAGCTCCGTGAACAGCTGGGCATAGATGGCCGCCGACGTGCCCCAGTCCACCGGGGTATTCAGGGCCTGGGCGCGCAACCGCTCCCACGCTTCGCGATCCGCATACAGGTCCACCGAACGGCCGAGGGCAAATCCCAAGCCGCCCGCGTCAATGTCGCTGAAGGTGAAGCCCGTGGCAGATCCGTCGGCCAGATGCTCCGGCGTAGCGTCCACCACGGTGTCGCGCAGCCCGCCGGTGGCGGCCACCAGTGGGATGGCGCCGTAGCGCAGCCCGATGAGCTGGGTCAGCCCGCAGGGCTCGAACCGCGAGGGCACCAGCACCAAATCCGCGCCGGCATATAACCGGTGGCTCATTGGCTCGTCGTAGCCGATGTGCAAGCCCACCGATTGCGGATAGCGCGCCGCCAGCTCGCCCAGCGCGTACTCGTAGCCGGGGTCCCCGGAACCGAGCACCACCACGGCGCCACCGGATTCGATGAACGTCGGCAGCTTCTCCAGGAGCAGGTCCACGCCCTTTTGATGGGTGAGCCGGGTGACCACTACCGCCAGCGGGCCGGCAGGTTCCTCAAGGCCGAATTCCTCGATGAGCGCTTGCCGGTTTGCGGCCTTGGCGCCAGGATCTGCCGCGGAATAATTGGCTATCGCCGGATCCGTGGCAGGGTTCCAGACCTCGGTGTCGATGCCGTTGAGGATCCCGCTCAGTTCCCCGCGTTCGCCACGCATGGACACGACCCCCTGGAGCCCGAAGCCGAACTCCTCGCGGGTCAGCTCCTGGGCATAGCTCGGGCTCACGGTACTCACCTTCGAGGCATGGACGAGGCCCGCCTTCAGGGTGCTGACCAGCCCGTGGTACTCCAAGGCGTCCGGATGGAAATCCCATGTCGGAAGGTGCAAAGCATCCAGCTGGTCAGGTCCGAAGATTCCCTGGAAGGCGATATTGTGGATGGTCAGCAGACTGGGCGTCTGGGCGCCGGCGTACTTCAGGTACGAGGGCACCAGCCCGGCCTGCCAATCGTGGGCATGCACCACGTCCGGCCGCCAGCGGTCGGAGGTCCCTTCGATGGCCAGGCGGGCACCCACCCAGGACAGCGCCGCAAAACGCACGTGGTTGTCGTGGTGGTCGTGCCCATCGACCATATATGGTCCGCCGGGCCGGTCGTAGAGATGCGGGGCATCCAGCAGCAGGAGGTCCAGCCCCTCGTAGCGGCAGGAACGGACCGAGGCCGGGCCGCCGAAGAGGTTCTCCTCGCGCCAAATCCGCCGGGTGCGGCCCACCCGCTCGAGCAGGCCCGGATAGGCAGGCATCAGGATGCGGCTGCGCCATCCCAGCGGCTCCAGTGCCGCCGGCAGGGCGCCAACCACATCGGCCAGGCCGCCGGTTTTCACCAGCGGAGCGCATTCCGAGGCGACAGACAGCACGCGCAGTTGTCTTTTAGCCATCGGGTTCCTACTTCCCCTCCAGCGCATCGGCGCCCAAGTCCAGGCGGCCATCGAGCACTGCGGCCCGGCGGTCGAGCATGGGCTGCGTAATGAGCACCACGCCGGAATCCGTGCGGCGGAACCATTTCGAATCCTCGACCGGGTCCTGGCCGACGATCAGGCCCTCGGGAATGCGCACCCGGCTGTCGATCACGCACTTGGCCAGCTCGGCATTGCGCCCCACATCGACGTTCGGCAGCGACACGACCTGGTCCAGCTTCGAGAAGGAGTGGGCCCGGTTGCCGGTGAACAACAGCGACTTGTGGACTTCGGCACCGGAAAGGATGCAGTTGCCCGAGATCAGCGATTCGATCGCATGCCCGCGCCGGGCCTCGTCATCGTGGATGAATTTTGCCGGAGGCGTCAATTCCGCGTAGGTCCAGATGGGCCAGCTGTTGTCGTACAGGTCCAGCGAGGGGACGACCTCGGTGAGGTCAAGATTCGCCCGCCAGAAGGAATCGATGGTGCCCACATCGCGCCAGTACGGCTCGGTTTCCAGCCCGCTCATCACGCAGGAGTCGGTGAACTTGTGGGCGAAGGCGCGGCCGTTCTTCACGATGGCGGGGATGAGATCGTGGCCGAAGTCGTGGCTTGAGCTCGCGTCTTCGGCATCGTCCAGCAGCAACTCGCGCAGGAACTTCCAGTTGAATACGTAGATGCCCATGGAAGCCAGTGCCATCTCCGGATCGTCAGGCATCCCGGGAGGATCCGCCGGCTTTTCCAGGAAGTCAACGATGCGGCCGTTCCCGTTCACGTGCATGACGCCAAAGCCGGTGGCTTCGGCGCGCGGAACGGTCAGGCAGCCGATGGTCACATCAGCCTGCGTGTTCACATGCTGGCGCAGCATGATCTCGTAGTCCATCTTGTAGACGTGGTCCCCGGCCAGGATGATCACGTACTCGATGTCGTAGTCGTCGACGATATCGATATTCTGCGTGACAGCATCCGCGGTGCCCAGGTACCACTTGTTTTCCTGGACGCGCTGGCTGGCAGGAAGAATGTCGAGATACTCGTTGCGCTCGGCCCGGAAGAAGCCCCAGCCGCGCTGCATATGGCGGATCAGCGAGTGCGCCTTGTATTGGGTGGCGACGGCCATCTTGCGAACCCCGGAATTCAGGGCGTTGGAGAGCGGGAAATCGATAATGCGCGACTTGCCGCCGAAGTGGACCGCCGGTTTTGCGCGGCGGTCGGTGAGCTCTTCAAGCCGGCTGCCTCGGCCACCGGCCAGAACAAAGGCCATCGCCTGGCTGGAGAGGCGCGGCGGCGCCCCGATCAGGTGGCGGGTATCGGGAGCAGTATTCATGAGCGTTCCTCCACAAAATAGATTGCCGATAAAGGTGGGAGCGTAAGTAGTGCTGACTGTGCCTCGCCGCCAGCGGGGACAGCTTCGGTTTCGATGGCACCGCCGTGGCCGCGATTGGCCCCGTGGTAGCACTCGGAATCGGTGTTCAATGCCTCGATCCAGCGTCCAGCCACCGGGAACCCGATGCGGAATCCGGTGCGTTCAACCGGGGTCAGGTTCACGACGACAACCACATGGGGGTCGCCAGGCTCGCCGCGGCGCAGCCAGGCGAAGACCTGGTGCTCCACGTCGTCGACGAGCAGCCACTGGAATCCATCGGATTGGGTGTCGCGCCGGTGCAGGGCGGGCTGTTCGCGGTAGAGCCGGTTCAGATCGCGCACCAGTGCGAGCACCCCTGCATGGCCCGGATCATCGAGCACGCCCCAGTCGAGTTCGCCCTTGTAGTTCCATTCGCTGCGCTGCCCGAATTCTTGGCCCATGAACAGCAGCTTCTTGCCGGGGTAGCCCCACATGTAGCCGTAGAAGGCCTTGAGGTTGCCGAGCTTGTCGGCATGGCTGCCGGGCATCCGCGAGTACATCGACCCCTTGCCATGCACTACCTCGTCATGGCTGATCGGCAGCAGGAAGTTCTCGCTGAAGGCGTAGGTGATGCCGAAGGTCAGCTGGTTATGGTGTTGCTTGCGGTAGACCGGATCCTTGCCGAAGTACTCCAGCGAATCATTCATCCAGCCCAGGTTCCACTTGTAGCCAAAGCCCAGGCCCCCGGCATCCACCGGGCGGGTGACCCCGGGATAGGCGGTGGAGTCTTCGGCAATCATCGCGATGCCCGGATGCTGCCCGTAGCTGGCCACATTGGTCTGCTTGAGGAAGTCGAGCGCCTCGTAGTTCTCGTTGCCGCCGTCCTTGTTGGCGATCCACTGGCCCTCGGCACGCGAGTAGTCGCGGTTGATCATCGAGGCGACCGCGTCCACGCGCAACCCGTCGAGGTGGTATTCCCCGAGCCAGTACAGCGCGTTGGCCACCAGGAAGTTGCGCACCTCGGGCCGGCCGTAGTTGTAGATCAGCGTGTTCCAGTCCGGATGGAACCCCTCGCGCGGATCGAGGTGCTCGTACAGGGCGGTGCCGTCAAAACGGCCCAGGCCGTGCTGGTCGGTGGGGAAGTGCCCGGGCACCCAGTCGGCGATCACCCCGAGCCCGCGGGCGTGCGCGGCGTCGACAAAGGCGGCGAAGTCCTGCGGGGTACCGTAGCGGATGGTCGGGGCGAAGAGCCCAATGGGCTGGTAGCCCCAGGACCCGTCAAAGGGGTGCTCGCTGACCGGCATGACCTCGATATGGGTGAAACCCAGATCCGCGGCATAGTCCACGAGCTGCGAAGCCAGCTGCAGGTAGTTCAGCGATTCGTTGCCGCTGCGGCGCCAGGAGCCCAGATGCACCTCATAGATGCTGATCGGGGCGTCGACGGAGTTGATTTCCTCGCGCCGGGCCACCCACTGCTGGTCCTGCCACTGGTGGGCGCCCAGCTGCCGCACCACCGAACCGGTGGCTGGCGGGTGCTCGGAGCCGAAGCCGACGGGGTCGGCCTTCAACGGCATCAGCGTGCCGTCCGGGCCGAGGATCTCGTACTTGTAGACCACGCCTTCATCCAGCCCGGGCAGGAAGAGCTCCCAGACGCCGGTGGCGCCGCGCGAGCGCATCGGGTGCGCGGTGCCGTTCCAGGCGTTGAATTCTCCGACTACCGAGACCCTTTGGGCGTTGGGTGCCCAGAGCGCAAAGTGCACGCCGGCCACCTTTTCATGGGTGAGCAGGTGGGCGCCGAGTGCGTTCCACAGGCTCTGGTGCTCGCCCTCGCTGATGAGATGCTCATCGAGCTGGCCCATGACTGGGCCAAAGCGGTAGGGATCGTCGCGTTCTTCCAGCTGCCCCGAAGCCCAGCGGATGCGCAACCGGTAGTACGGCAAGGCCGGACCGGTGAACAGCGCCGGGTCGGTTGAATCCGCAAGAAGCTGTACCTCATCGGTGGCGTTGAACAGCCATAGCTGCTCGGCTCCCGGAAGGCGCACGACCACATTTTTGCCGTCGTCGGTGGGGCCGAGCGCAGCGAAGGGATCCGGGTGCCGCCCCTGGGCCAACAGGCGTGCCTGCTGGGCGTTGAGCACCGAAAGCGTCTTGTCCTCGTCTTTCATTGGGACTCCTTGCTGTTTCGAATGCTCTCATCCAAGCACAATCGGGGCACCCTGACCTTAAGATGACGCAGGTCAAAGCTGTATGACTTGCCGTGACCGAATGTGCCGGGCTAAAGAGCGGATTCCACGTTCCAAATTTGCGACATATACTCGCGAATTGAGCGATCGGAGCTGAAATAGCCCATGCGGGCGACGTTGAGGATGGCCATCCGCTGCCAGCGTGCAGGGTCGCGATAGCAGTCGGCCACTTCGCTTTGCGCACGGTCGTAGTCCTCGAAGTCCGAGGCCACCAGGAACCAGTCGCTGTTCCACATCGCATCAAGCAATCCATCGTAGCGATGGCGGTCATCGGGGCTGAATACGCCCTCCGCAATGGCTTGGAGCACATCGCGCAGGGTTTGGCTGGCTTCCAGCGCGGTGCGTGCGTGGCCGGGCTGGGCCCGGCGTTCGGCGACCTGTTCGGTCGTGAGCCCGAAGAGGAAGAAGTTCTCCGCCCCGACGTGCTCGCGGATTTCGACATTGGCCCCGTCCAGGGTGCCGATGGTCAGCGCGCCGTTGAGCGCGAACTTCATGTTGCCGGTGCCCGAAGCCTCCATTCCGGCCGTGGAAATCTGCTCGGAGAGATCCGCCGCGGGGATCAGCTTCTCTGCCATGGACACGCCGTAGTTCGGCGGGTAGGCCACACGCAGCAAATGACTGGTCTCCGGGTCGTTGTTGACCAGCTCGGCGACGTCGTTGATCAGCTGGATGATCAGCTTGGCCATATGGTAGCTCGGTGCGGCTTTGCCGCCGAAGATCTTGACCCGCGGAGCCCAGCCGGCCTGCGGATCGCGCTTGATCCGCTGCCAGTGCGCAATGGTCCACAGGATATTGAGCAGCTGGCGCTTGTATTCGTGCAGCCGCTTCACCTGGGCGTCGAATAGCGCGTCGGCAGGCAGCTCGATTCCATGCTCCTGGGCAAGCCAGCCGGTGAAATGCTCCTTGGCCTGGCGCTTGCTGCGTCCGAAGGCATCGCGGAAGGCCGGATCATCGGCAAAAGGCTCCAATTCGCGAAGCCGCTCCAGGTCGGTTTCCCAGCCTGCGCCGATGGTGTCGGTGATCAGCGATGCCAGCGACGGGTTGGCCAGCTTGAGCCAGCGGCGCGGGGTGATGCCGTTGGTGATGTTCACGATGCGCCCCGGATGGAGCTCGTTGTGCACCGGGAACAAGTCCTTGCTGACCAGCTCGGTATGCAGGGCCGAGACCCCGTTGACCTTGTGGCTGGTGGCGAAGGCCAGATCGCCCATGCTGACCTGGTCGTTGCTGACCAGGCGCACCGGATCGGGGGCAGAGCCCTGCAACTGGATGAACTGGGTGTCCAGGGTTTCGATGATCTGCAAGTGGCGCGGGAGGACCTTGCGCATCAAGCCCACGCTCCAGCGTTCCAGTGCCTCGGGCAGCAAGGTGTGGTTGGTGTAGCCCAGCACCCCGGTCACGGTCTGCACTGCCGTGTCGAAATTGACGCCGTGCTCGTCCACCAGCAGGCGGATCAGTTCGGGGCCGGCGATGGCCGGGTGGGTGTCGTTCATCTGGATGGCAACAAACTCGGGCAGCTTGAGCAGATCCTGATGGGCCGCGAGGTAGCGGCGCAGGATGTCCTGCACGGAAGCAGAGGTCAGGAAGTATTCCTGGGAGAGCCGCAGCTCCTTGCCGCCGTCGGTGGTGTCATTCGGGTAGAGCACCCGGCTCAGGCTGCGCGCCAGCGCCTCCGGCTCGGAGGCCGCGGCGAAGTCCCCGGCATTGAAGCGGTTCAGATCGAACAGGTCGGCGCTGGGCATGGCCGCCCAAAGCCGCAAGGTGTTGGCCCATTTCCCGCCGTAGCCGACAACTGGAGTGTCATGGGCAGAAGCGAGCACCTGGGAGCCCGGCGACCAGATCCAGGCGCCGTTGTGCTCGGCCAGCGCGCCGCCGAAGCCCACCGGGTAGGCGACCTCGGGGCGGGTGAAGTCCCAGGGGTTGTCTGTGGCCAGCCAGTTTTCCGGGGTTTCGATCTGCCGCCCATTTTCGAAGTGCTGGCGGAACAGCCCATGCTCGTAGCGCAGGCCGTACCCGTAGGCCGGGCATCCCATGGTGGCCATGGATTCCAGATAGCAGGCGGCCAAGCGGCCCAATCCGCCATTGCCCAAGGCCGCGTCAGGCTCGCCCTCGGCCACTTCGGCAAAGCTCAAGCCGAATTCGCCCAGCACTTGCACCACGACTTCGCGCAGTCCCAGATTGATGGCTTGGTCCTCCAGCAGCCGGCCGATCAGGAATTCCATCGACAGGTAGTAGACCCGCTTGCGTTCTTCGTCCCAGGTGCGCCGGGTGGCGTTGAACCACGGGTCGACCGCGTGGTCGCGCACCGCGTGGGACAAGGCGATCCGCCAGTCGAAGAGCGAAGCTTTCTGCGGGCTCTTGCCGACCGTGTACTGCAGATGGCGCAGCAGGGCTTGGCGAAACTGTGCAGGCGTTGGCGCAGGCTGCGCGGCTGCAGCATCGCGGAGTTCGAAGGCGTCGATGGGTTGCGACATGTGCTGCTCTCCTGGTCTTCGGACGGATATGGATTTCCACTGGTGGTGCGTGAAAGGTGACATTACTCTAAGGCAGGCTATCTGTCCTCGCCCATGACGTTGAAGCGTCATCGAGGATCCCATGCACGGCTGGTGCTGGTGTTTTGCCTCCTGGATGCACCGGGGAAGCCGGTGCGCTGAGCCGAACATATCCTGCGATGGAAAACGGGGTGTTGACAGGGCGTGAAGTCCGGGTTTACTGGTGCGTGGCTTGCGCCGGGGCATCGAGCAATTCCACCACGCGTTGCGCTGTGCCCCAGGAGAGGGTGACCCCGCCGCCACCGTGGCCATAGGCCGCGATCACCGTCATGTCCTGGCCGGAAACCCGTTCCAGGCGGATCGTTTCCCGCGCAGGGCGCAGTCCGACCTTGTGCTCCAGAACCTCGCAGCCGGCCAGTTGCGGAACCAGGCTGATGGCTCGGGCGAGCATCTCGGAAGCTGTTTGCGCATCAACTTCGAGGTTGGTGTCGTGAGCGGCATCGGTGCCGCCCACGATGATGTCATCGCGGCGCGGAATGATGTAGCAGACGCCCCCGGGGTGGTCGTCATCGCTGAGCCAGTTGCGCAGTCCCGCGGAATTGGCCAGCCGGATCACCTGGCCGCGAATCGGATACACGCTGTGGTCATCGCCCAGCAGTTCGGCTGAGCGCATCCCGCCGGCAAGCACCACCGCATCGGCGCCGGCCCGCAGATCGCCAATGGCATTCACGGTACGCTGCTCGAATTCCACGCCGTGGCGCTGGCACTGGTCCTGCAGCCAGGAAAGGTAGGTGGGCATCGTGATGACCGGGACCGTGCCGCTGGTGGCGCTGAGCGCGCCTTCGGGCAGCAAGGCGGCGTCGACCACCTCGGAGTCGGCCACATGCTTGGCCCAGGAGCGATCGGCGTCCGCGCGGCGTTCGATATCCATGCCGAAGCGCAGGTCGACGCCGGTCTCCGGAATCAGGGACAGGGCCTTGAAGCGGGCCAGGGTTCGCGCCAGCAGCACGTCGGCGGCGGGGGAGTTCTCCGAATGATAAGGGAACCAAATGGCAGCTGCGATGGCCGAGACGGTTTGCAGCGGTTCCTGGTCGCTGATCACGCGCACCTTGTGGCCGTGCGAGGCCAGCTCGTGTGCGGTGGACAGGCCGATGACTCCGGAGCCGATGACGGTGACGTTGAGCGGGGAGGGCAATTCTGGCATGAAGATCCTTGATGACGGTGTTTAGCGCAAAGGCCGGCCCCGGGAACCAGGGGTTCCGGGAGCCGGCCTTGCGGTGCTCGCTAGAGCAGTGTTGATGCGGCGCGATCCACGATCCAGCGGGTTGCTTCCGTGCCGTGCACGGCGCTGGCCGGGACGGCCGCCTCGTTGATTTCATGGGAGGCCGCGGCCAAGGCCGGAGCCTTGTCGGCGCCGGCAACCACCAGCCACACCTCGCGAGCGGTGTTGATGGTCCCCATGGTCAGGGTCACCCGATGCGGTGGCGGCTTGGGGGAGTCATGGACCGCGATGGCCCCGAGCTCATCCGAGCGCGTGTGGTTGGGGAACAGCGACGCCACATGCGAATCCGGCCCCATGCCCAGCATCAGCACGTCGAAGACGGGCGAGGCCGATCCTTCCGGCGCTTCTTGCGCCAGCAGCTGCGTGTAGGCGGCGGCGGCCTGCTCGGCGCTGTCGTACTGGTCGCTGGAGCCCATGGCGTGCACGGTGCCGCGGTCCAGGCCCAGCTCATCCAGTGCAGCAAAGAGCGGCTCGGCCTGCAGCACGTTGCGATCGGCGCTGCCGCTGTCGACAAAGCGCTCGTCACCCCACCAGAAGTGCACCTGGGACCAGTTCACCGAAGTCCTGGCCGGGTTCTGCGCGAGAGCCACGAGCGAAGCGATGCCCAGGGTGCCGCCGGTGACCACAACATGCGCGACTCCACGGGCGGCGATCGCGTCGGTGATCGAGGTGATCAGCCGGGCGGCGATGGCGTGCGCCGTGGAGGCGACATCTTCATGGATGGTGATTTGCCTAGCGATCACTGGGGACAACGCTCCTGAGGTTGGTGAGGTTCAGGCCCTTGGTGATGACTTCGCCGAAGACGTCGTCGGCATCCAGCCGGCGCATTTCCTCGGCGAGGCATTCGGCCACCGAACGCCGCGGCAGCGAGATCCGCTGCGGGGCAGAACCAGGCAGGTACAGGTGGGCCACCGCGCCGGAAGGGCGCGAGAGCTCCACGTCCCCGTCTTCGCGGGTCAGCCGCACGCTGGACAGGCCGCCGGTGGTCTTGTCCGCGGCAATGGTCACCGGAACATCCAGGCACATGGTCAGCCAGGCGGCCAGCAGCGTGGTGGACGGGGAATTCTCCGAGCCCTTCACGGTGATGCCGGTCAGGCCCTCGGTGCCCACCAGGTCGATGATGCTGGCCAGCTGGGCACGCCAGAAGGTCAGGCGGGTCCATGCCAGGTCGGTATCGCCGGCCTGGTAGGTCTCGATGCGGCCAAAGAGCGAGGCGGTAGGGTCCTCCATCTCGGCGGAGTCGGTGATCCGCCGGTGGGCGAGCTTGCCCAGGGCCGTGCCGTAGGGATCTTTCGGCACGCCATGCGGCCACCAGGCCACAATCGGGGCATCAGGCAGCAGCAGGGCCGAGATCAGCGCCTCGTCGGCCACCACATCCGGGCCGTAGGTGCGCATGACGATGACCTCGGAAGCGCCGGCGTCGCCGCCCACGCGGATCTGCACATCCAGGCGGTTCTTCTCGCTGGCATTGCCGCGCACTACCACGATGATGCGGCAGGGGTGCTCGCGGCTGGCCAGGTTGGCGGCCTCGATGGCGTTCTCCGCAAATCCCTCGCGGGTGATGACCACCAGGGTCAATACCCGGGAGAGGGCTACCACGCCGTGGGTGCGGCGCGAGGAGATCAGCTTCTTGGCCACCTTGGAGGTGGTGGTGTTGGGAAGATCGATCATCATGGGCGTCGCCACGTCCTTCCATCTTTGGCCATCAGCTCATCGCTGCTGGCTGGGCCCCAGGATCCCGGAGCATAGGGATCAGGCTGGGTTGGCTGCGCTGCCCAGTATTCCTCGAACGGATCCAGGATGCGCCAGGACTGCTCCACCTCTTCATGGCGCGGGAACAGCGGCGGCTCGCCGAGCAGCACGTCGAGGATCAAGCGCTCGTAGGCTTCCGGGGAGGATTCGGTGAAGGCGTTGCCGTAGCCGAAGTCCATGGTGACATCGCGGATCTCCATCTGGGTGCCGGGCACCTTGGAGGAGAAGCGGATGGTCGCGCCCTCATCGGGCTGCACCCGGATCACAAACGCGTTCTGGCCGAACTCGTCATCCTCGTGATCGGTGAACAGCAGGTTCGGAGCCTTCTTGAAGACCACCGCGATCTCGGTGACACGTCGTCCCAGGCGCTTTCCGGCGCGCAGGTAGAACGGCACGCCGTCCCAGCGGCGGGTGTTGATGTTCAAGCGCACCGCAGCGTAGGTTTCGGTCTTGGACTTCGGGTTGAAGCCTTCCTCGTCGAGGAAGCCGACGACTTCCTCGGCGCCCTGCCAGCCGGAGGTGTACTGGCCGCGCGCGCTGGCGGCACCCAGATCCTCTGGCAGCTGGACGGCGGTGAGCACCTTCTCCTTTTCGCTGCGCAGGTGATCGGCATTGAAGGAGATGGGCTCCTCCATGGCGGTCAGCGCCAGCAGCTGGAGCAGGTGGTTCTGGATGACGTCGCGGGCCGCGCCCACCCCGTCGTAGTAGCTGGCGCGTCCGCCGATGCCGATGTCCTCGGCCATGGTGATCTGCACGTGGTCCACGTACTTGTTGTTCCACAGCGGCTCGAACATCTGGTTGCCGAAGCGCAGGGCCAGCAGGTTCTGCACGGTTTCCTTGCCCAGATAGTGGTCGATGCGGAACACCTGGTCTGCAGGGAAGACGGATTCCACGATCTGGTTCAGCTCGCGGGCGCTTTGCAGGTTGTGGCCGAAGGGCTTTTCGATGACCACGCGTTCCCAGCCCGGGTTTGAATCGTTGGCCAGGTGGTGCTCGGAGAGCTTCTGGCAGACGATTTCGAACCAGCTGGGCGGGATCGAGAGGTAGAAGGCGTGGTTGCGACCGGTGGAACGGGACTCCGCCAGCTCGTCGAGGGTTTCGGCGAGCTTCTGGTAGGCGTCGTCATCGTCGAATGCGCCCGAAATGAAGCGCATGCCGGAAGCCAGCTGGGCGAACACCGTTTCATTGAACGGGGTTCGGGAACTGGCCAGGATCCATTCACGGGCCTGGTTCGCGAAGTCCTCGGCGCTCCAGTCGCGGCGGCCGAAGCCGACGATGGCAAAGTTTGGGGGGAGCAGCCCGCGGTTGGCCAGGTCATAGACCGCTGGCATCAATTTCTTGCGGGCAAGGTCGCCGGTGATTCCGAAGAACACCAGCGCGCCCGGACCGGCAATGCGGTTAAGCCGCCGGTCGCGGGCATCGCGTAGTGGATTACTCATTGGTGCCTTACTTCGCTGCCTCAAGCAGGGCAGCGATTCCGGCTGCGCGGTCCGTGAGGTTCACGCGCAGCACTGGGCGGTTGTGCTCGGCATCCGAAAGCACTGCACCATCGCCGATGGCCTGGGCAGTGATCAGGGAGCCGAAGGAGTACGGACGATCCGGGATGTCCAGGTCGTCCTGGTGATCGGCGGTAATCTGCAGGAACACGCCCTGGGCCGGGCCGCCCTTGTGGTACTGGCCGGTGGAGTGCAGGAAGCGCGGGCCCCAGCCGAAGGTGACCGGGCGTCCGGTCTTTTCGGCGAAGAGGTCGCGCAGGGCCTGCAGCTGGCTGTCGGAGGTGCGGTTCAGGTACGCCTGGATGGCCAGGTAGCCATCTTCCGGCAGCTGCGCGGTCAGCTCATCCAGGGCTGCATCCAGCGTGCTGGCGGTGGTGCCGAACAACTGCACCGATCCGTCAACTGCGTCTGGTTCGGCGGCCGCCGGGGCCTCCAGCATCGAGCGGGCTGCCACCTTTGCGGCCTCGACATCGGGCTGGTCGAAGGGGCTGATGCCCAGCAGGTAGCCGGCTACGGCGGTGGCGTACTCGAAGATCATGAACGCGGTGCCCAGCGGCGCGCTGAAATGCACCGCGGTTGCTTCCTCGTCGATCTCTTCGGGAAGTTCGTCGTAGACGAACAGCGGCACCACGTCGGCCGGCAGGTTCTTCAGCTCCGGTGCATCAACATGGGCGGCTACGGGCAGAACGCCCTTGCCGTCCTTGCCGGTGGACTCGGCGATGAGCTGCTCGGCCCAGTCGCCAAAGCCTGGCAGCGCGTCGCCAACACAGGCGATCAGCAGCTTGTCGCGGCCTGCGGTCGCCATGGCGGCACCCAGGTGCAATGCCAGGTTGTCCTCGTCGTCCGAGGCCAACACGTCATTGATCAGCCCGGATTCTTCCACCAGGGCTTCGATGTCCGCGCCGGCCAGGCCCGAAGGCACCAGGCCGAAGGCGGTCAGCGCCGAGTAGCGCCCGCCGACATGCGGGTCGGCGTTGAAGACCGCGCGAACACCCTCGGGGTTGTCCATTGGCGATCCCGGATCGGTCACCAGCACCAGGCGGGTGGCCGGGTCGATCCCGGCAGCCTGGAAGGCGGCGGTGAAGGCGCGGCGCTGCGAGTCGGTTTCCACGGTGGAACCGGACTTGGAGGAAACGACCACTACGGTGCGCTCCAAGTCGGTCTCGACGATCTGCTTGACCATCGATGGATCGGTGGTGTCGCAGATGACCAGATCCACTTCGTCGTGCGCGGCAATGACCTCGGGGGCCAGGGAGGATCCGCCCATGCCGCACAAGACAATGCGGGTCAGGTTCTCCTGCTGCAGTTCTTCGCGCAGTTCCAGAATGGCTGGAATCAGCTTGCCAGCAGCCTCGAAGGGGTTGACCCAGCCCAGGCGGATAGCGGATTCTGCCTCGGCCGCAGGTCCCCAGACGGTGGGGTCCTGGGCTGCGATGCGGCTGCCAACTTTTGCTTCAATGAGCTTTGGAAGCAGCGCATCCACCGAGGCCAGTGCCTCGCCTGAGGTCACCAAACCTAGTTCCATTTACTTGGCTCCCTTCAGTGCGACCGACATGTCTTCGAGCAGCTCGTTCCAAGCGACCTCGAACTTGTCAACGCCCTCGACCTCAAGCAGGTTGACGATCTCGTTGTAGTCGATGCCCTGGGCTGCGAGCTTGTCCAGCACGCGGTTGGCGGCATCGTAGCTGCCAGCGATTGCATTGCCGCGGATTTCCGCCTCGGCTGCGGTGGCATCCAGGGTCTTTTCCGGCATGGTGTTCACGGTCTGCGGTGCCACCAGCTCGGTGACGTACAGGGTGGATGGGTAGGCAGGATCCTTGACGCCGGTCGAAGCCCACAGCGGACGCTGCACGTTGGCGCCGGCGGCTGCCAATACCTCGAAGCGCGCCGAGGCGAAGGACTCCTCGAAGACCTGGTAGGCGAGGCGGGCGTTGGCCACGCCGGCCTGGCCACGCAATGCGGCGGCTTCCCCGGTGCCGATGGCAGCCAGTCGCTTGTCGATCTCGGTGTCCACGCGGGAGACGAAGAAGGAGGCGACCGAGTGGATCTTGGACAGGTCCAGCCCCTTGGCGTGGGCCTTCTCCAAGCCGATCAGGTAGGCGTTGATCACTTCGCGGTAGCGTTCCAGCGAGAAGATCAGGGTCACGTTGACGGAAATGCCTTCGGCAATGGTCTCGGTGATCGCTTCCAGGCCCTCAAGGGTGGCTGGGATCTTGATCAGCACGTTTTCGCGGTTCACGCGCTCGTACAGGGCCTTGGCCTGGGCGATGGTTGGCGCGGTTTCGTGGGCCAGGCGGGGATCAACCTCGATGGACACGCGGCCGTCGAAGCCCTTGGAGGACTCGTAGATGCCCTTGAACAGGTCGCAGGCTGCGGCCACGTCGTCGCTGGTGATTTCGGTGATCGCATCTTCAACGGACTTGTCGCGCTGTTCGGCGATCGCTTCGCCGTACACCTCGGCCTTGGAGAGCGATGCGGCGAAAATGGCAGGGTTGGTGGTCACGCCAACAACGTTCTTCTCTTCGATCAGCTTGGCCAGCGAGCCGCTGGTCAGCCGTTCGCGGGAGAGGTCATCGAGCCAGATTGAAACGCCGGCATCGGAGAGGGCCTGGGTATTTGGGTTGCTCATGATATTTGCTTCGGTTCCTTACTTTGCGGCGTTCTGCACGGAGGTTTCGGCGGCGGCGACTACGGCCGCGGTGGTGATGCCGAATTCCGAGTACAGCTTCTTGTAATCGGCGGAAGCGCCGAAGTGGTCCAGCGAGATGATCTCGCCGTTGGCGCCGACCAGCTCGCGCCAGCCCTGGGCTACGCCTGCCTCTACGGACACGCGGGCGGTGATGGCTGCCGGGAGCACCTCTTCACGGTAGGCGGCATCCTGCTTGGCGAACCATTCCAGCGATGGCAGCGAGACCACGCGGGCGGCGATGTTCTTGGCGGCCAGTTCCTCGCGAGCCTCAACTGCCAGCTCCACCTCGGAACCGGTAGCCAGCAGGATCACGTCTGGGGTGACCTCTGCGCCGTCGCGCACGGCTTCGGCCAGGATGTAGCCGCCCTTCAGGGTGCCTTCGGCGCCGCGGAAGCCGGTGGCTGCGCGGTCGTAGATTGGCAGGTTCTGGCGGGAGAGCACGATGCCCGATGGGGTATCGGTCAGTTCCAGCATGCCGCGCCATGCGTAGGCAACTTCGTTGGCGTCCGCCGGGCGGACCACGTCGAAGTTCGGGATGATGCGCAAGCTGGCGAGCTGCTCTACCGGCTGGTGGGTCGGGCCGTCTTCGCCCAGGCCGATCGAGTCGTGGGTCCATACGAAGATCGATGGAACGCCCATCAGCGCAGCCAAGCGGATGGCAGGGCGCTGGTAGTCCGAGAAGATCAGGAAGGTGCCGGAGAAGGCGCGGGTCGGGCTGGAGAGCACGATGCCGTTGACGATCGACGCGGCGGCGTGCTCGCGGATGCCGAAGTGCAGGACGCGGCCGTAGGGGCTGGCATCCCATGAAGCGGTGGAGCGGCGCTCCGGCGCGAAGGACTTGGCGGTGTCGATGGTGGTGTTGTTCGAACCGGCCAGGTCGGCCGAGCCGCCCCAGAGTTCTGGCAGCTCATCGGCAATGGCGTTGATGACCTTGCCCGAAGCCGAGCGGGTGGCCATAGTGGAGCCTGGCTCGAAGACTGGAAGCTTTTCGGTCCAGCCCTCAGGCAGCTTGCCCGACTCAAGGCGCTCCAGCAGGGCGGCCTGTTCAGGGTTGGCCGCCTTCCACGCGTCGAAGTCCTTGTTCCATGAGGCGTGCAGGTCTGCACCGCGGGTGACGACTTCGCGAGCGTGATCCAGAACTTCCTGGTCGATGTGGAAGTTCTTTGCTGGATCGAAGCCCAGGACCTCCTTGAGGCCTGCAACTTCTTCGGTGCCCAGCTTCGAGCCGTGGATGCCGCCGGTGTTCTGCTTGGTTGGCGCTGGCCAGCCGATGACGGTGCGCAGGGCGATGATCGACGGGCGGGAGGTCTCGGCCTTGGCGGCTCGGATGGCCGCATCCAGTGCTGCCATGTCCTCGACGTATTCGCCGGTGACGGTCCAGTCAACGCGCTGGGTGTGCCAGCCGTAGGAGTCGTAGCGGCCCAGCACATCTTCAGTGAAGGCGATGTCGGTGTCGTTCTCGATGGAGATCTTGTTGTCATCGTAGATCACTACGAGGTTGCCAAGTTCCTGGTGGCCGGCGAGCGAGGAGGCCTCGGAGGTGACGCCTTCCTGCAGGTCGCCATCGGAAGCGATGACGTAGACGGTGTGGTCGAATGGGCTCGTCCCGGCTTCAGCAGCTGGATCCAGCAGGCCGCGCATGCGGCGCTGCGAGTAGGCGAAGCCCACGGCGGAGGCCAGGCCCTGGCCCAGCGGGCCGGTGGTGATCTCGACGCCGGCGGTGTGGCCGTACTCCGGGTGGCCCGGAGTCTTGGCGCCCCAGGTGCGCAGTGCTTCGATGTCTTCCAATTCCAAGCCGTAGCCGGAGAGGAACAGCTGCAGGTACAAGGTCAATGACGTGTGACCAGGGGAGAGAACGAAACGGTCGCGACCGATCCAGTTCGGATCCTTCGGATCGTGGCGCAGGTGCTTCTGGAAAATCAGGTAGGCAGCCGGGGCCAAGCTCATTGCGGTACCGGGGTGGCCATTGCCAACTTTTTCAACAGCGTCGGCTGCCAGGACACGGGTGGTGTCGATGGCCTTACGATCCAACTCGGTCAGTGAAAACTCTTCTACTAAGGATTCAGTCGCCACAGCGGCGTTCCTTCCATTCAGGCTCGGACGGGAGATATCTCCCGCTGACACGCAATACGCCGTCGCCTCCTATATGTTCCTGAGCTCGTTGAAGACCAGAAATATGTAGGTTGCGACGGCGCAATCTCGTCCAACTCTATCGCGAAAACGATGTGTGAGGTGATGGTTATAGCAAGATGACGCGCAAGTTTATTTCCGCCGTGTAACGGTTGATTCGTTCCGGAGAGAAAGCCGGTGGCTGCCGCCTTCAGTGCCGGGCATCGTTCGGTGCTCGGCTGGGAACCAGCATCCATAGCCCAGAAGCCTCTTGAGACCTGCGGCACATGAGCTCCACTGTGGGTTTGAACAAAATTGAAAATTTGTAACGATGCGTTAAATCAAATTCAGGTGCTGTTGATTCGGTTGTGAGCGTTGCGGTGGAAATCTCGCTACGACTCGAAATCAGCGGTGAAAAAATTGTTCAGCCTTCAATTATTCATTACCGAAAACGGAATGGCTCAGGTGTCCGAATGTTGATATCAGATGACGGTGTTCGCTGTTAGGTGAGCGGTTGGTCGTGGCCTCGGAGGCGGATGGTGCACAGGTCATTTTCGACTAGCTGGGGAATTTTCGCTATTGCGGAATGGGAATTGAGGGGTTGACCAAGGTCACGAACTTTTGCCGATGAACTATACGCGGGGGAGTTTCAAAGAATTTCTATCAGGCGTAGAATGATTGTGTCTGTCTTGTACCCGTGAAGAACTGAGTGCGTTTAATTGAAGACTCAAAGTGTCGCCGGAGCATCAGTGCCACGCGCCTCGCGTCAGCCTGGTGAAAGCACCGGAGACTATGTGAAGCGCAAGGCCAGCGCCTACGTGGCGTTGACCAAGCCTCGTGTCATCGAGTTGCTGCTGGTGAGCACCTTCCCGACCATGATTTTTGCCCAGCGCGGATTCCCTTCGTTGTGGCTGATGATTTCCACCCTTGTGGGTGGTGCAATGGCTGCTGGGGCGTCAGGCGCTTTCAACTGCTATATCGATCGCGATATGGACAAGTTGATGAAGCGCACCAAGGGGCGTCCTCTGGTCACCGGCGACTTGACTCCCAAGGAAGCGCTGATCTTCTCCTGGGCACTGGCGATTGCTTCGCTGGTGGTGCTGTGGGTCGGAACAAACCCACTGACCACCGCCCTCGGTCTGGCAGCAATCCTTCTGTACGTGGTCTTCTATACGATCATCCTGAAGCGACGCACGGCTCAGAATATTGTCTGGGGCGGTATCGCAGGCTGCATGCCGGTGCTAATCGCCTGGGCTGCTGTCAAAGAGACCATTGAATGGCCGGCAATCATCCTGTTCCTGGTCATCTTCCTGTGGACGCCGCCGCACTACTGGCCGCTGTCCATGAAATATGCAGACGACTACAACGCCGCATCGGTGCCGATGCTCGGGGCAATTGCCAACGCCCGCCGCGTATCTGTTCAGGTTGTTCTCTATGCCTGGGCCACCGTAGTCTGCTCGCTTCTGCTGGTGCCACTGGGCCACGCAGGCATCGTCTACACGGCCATTGCCGGCGGTGCTGGCATCTGGTTCATCTACGAATCGCATGTCCTTTACCGCGAAGCACAGGGCGACCACAAGCCTGCGGTAGTCAACCGCAAGGCGATGAAGGTCTTCCATATCTCCATCACGTACTTGTCGATTGTCTTCTTGGCTCTCGCCATTGATCCTTTTGTGGGAAGCCCGCTCTTCGGCTAGCCACCGAATAATTCACAGAATTCTTAACTTGCCCGGCCACCCGATCACTTGGATCGGGTGGCCGGGTTTTTGGTGCCAGTGGCAACTAAACGGAGGACCGCAGGTCGGCTATAGGGAATCTGCGAAGTCCATTATTGCTCGTGGACGTTGCATCCTCTTGAGCTAGCAAGGCAGGGGACGGCGGGAGGCAAATGGAAATTCCCGTGCAGGACGCGTGAACCTGACGACCTTTTGGTGCCCAAGCTGCGTCAAGTGCTCATGATGGAGGTCCGCTCAGAATTCTTGCTGCCAGGTTTCGCTTTCAACATAGGGCGTCAAAGCAACAGAGCCTTTAGGCACTGCTGTTCGGCGTCCTTGCAAGTACTGCCGACGGAAAATACTGAGCTGGATCTCAGCTGATATCAGTTGCGTTCGGGCGCTAAAAAGCACGCGTGGCCAGGCAACGAAAATGCCTGGCTGCGCGTGCTCTACTTTGTGACTAGTTATCGACCCGCTGGTACTTGGGAAGAAGCGTTGCTCGATCCCAGGCATCAGTGCTGGATACCAGCAGCAGGCTGGCCCCAAGCATGTGCAGTAGTACCAAACCGATTGGCAGTCCGGTGAAGTGCTGGGTATATCCGATAGCTGCTTGGAGAAGAATGACGGCCACGAGCCACCATGCGGATGCGCGCAAACGGTCATTGCCACCGGTCTTGTAGGCCAAGACCAGCAAGGCGGCGGTAGCGATGATCAGCAAGTAAACCGGAGCAGTGTGCATGCGGGTGACCAGCAGTGGATCAAACATGTGCCGCGGAGTCGTCGCGTCACCTGCATGCGGTCCTGTTCCGGTGACGATCGTGCCCATGATGACTGCCAGAATGCCGAAGATCCACGCAGCCGTCGCAGTCTGGCGAATGGTCTTGGTTGTTGGCGGATTCTCCTGGGCCTTGATTTCTGCGCGTGTGCGGTTGACCAGCAGGGTAGCCAGGATCACCAGGGTTCCAGAAAGCAGGAAGTGCAAGGACACGACCCAAGGGTTCAGCCCGGTCCATACCGTGATGCCACCGATGACACCCTGTGCTGGAATGCCCAGCAGAAGAGCCAGTCCCAGCTTGAAAACGGTCGAGTGCGTGCGCCGCATGGACCAAACCGAGAGCAGGAACCCGATGGCGATCGCCAAGAGAACAAACGTCAAAGTGCGGTTGCCGAACTCGATGATGCCGTGGATTCCCATCGCAGGAACCGGCGTCATGGAACCGGGAACACAATTAGGCCAATGCGAGCAACCGAGGCCGGACTCGGTGAGGCGAACTGCGCCACCGGTCACGATGATGCCCACCTGAGAGATCAGCGAAGCAATCGCGAGGCCGTGCACAAGGCGGGTGACCTTCGTTGGCAGCTTGTCGGCCCAGCTTCTAGTGGCCAGGTCTGAAGACATGGAAATCTCCCTTGAGGATGTGTTTGGTGGTTAGTTCCATTTGAAGAGCTTGATGGCGGCAAATGAGCCAGCAGCCGACCAGAGAACTAGGAAAATAAGTCCAGCGATGCTGAAGTGGCCCGAGATTAGTGCCTCGCGCATGGCATCTCCAAGCGCTGCAGATGGCAAAGCGTTGAGCGTTGGCTGAATCCATGCTGGTGCCATGCTTAGTGGATACAGCACGCCGCCTGCACCGGCCAGGAGGATCCAGGCCAGATTGGTAATGGCCAGCGTCGCTTCTGGGCGGACTGTGCCCGCGATGAGCAGGCCGAGCGAGGTAAATGCTGCCGCGCCGAGCAGCAGGAAGAGGATTGCGGGAGCAATGCCCCAAGCATTCGGTTCCCAGCCCATGAAGAGCGCGACCACCGTAATGAGCACTACTTGAATCAGCAAGACCGTGAGCACTGCAATGACTTTGCCGAAAATCAGGCCAGTCTTGCCCAACGGCGTCGTGGAGAACATTTTCAGTACGCCGTAGCGCCGATCAAATCCGGTGCCAATTCCTTGGCCGGTAAACGCCGTCGAGATCACGCACAATGCCAGTACACCTGGAACTGCAGCATCAATGCTTCGCTCGGCAACTCCGTCAAGAAGATCGGTGAGCGTGAGTACCACTAGCGCGATCATCGGCATGACCACCGCGAGGATCAGCTGTTCCCCGTTGCTCAGCATTTGCAAAGACTCATACTTGCCTTGGATGAGAATGCGCTTAAATGGCGACACGGCGTTGCTTGCTGTTATTTGTTCGCTCATGCGCGTTCCTCCTTCTGTGCGAATTCGAGGAATACGTCTTCGAGGCTTCGTGACTGCAGGTTCAGTTGTGATGGCAGGATGCCTTCTCGGAGCCACCAGCTCGTAAGCCAATGCAGGTGATCGGGGGAGCTGACACCGTCCAATCGATATTCACCGGCTGAGGTCTCTGAGAGATATAGCCCGGCTGGCGGTTCGGGCAGAACCAGGTTGACCGGAGCTGCGAAGGATATCGGGCGGGCGTCCTGGTCTTCGGCGGCACGAGCGGTCAGTTCAGCCACCGTTCCCTGCGCTACCGTGCAGCCCTTGTCGATGATGTACACGTAGTCGCTGAGGCGCTGCGCGTCATCCATAAGGTGCGTGGTGAGGATGATGGCCTTGCCGGCGTCGCGCAATTCGGCGATCAAGTCGAAGACGACTTGGCGCGATTGCGGGTCGAGGCCTGCGCTTGGTTCATCGAGGAAGACAACTTCGGGGTCCCCGGCGAGGGCCAGGGCCAGTGCGACCCGCTGCTTTTGGCCGCCGGAGAGCCGGCGGATGGTGCGCGTCCCAAAGGATTCGAGGTCCAGTCGGGTGATCAGCGCATCGATGTCAATGGGGTTTCGGTACAGGGATGCGACGTGCCGCAAGAGCGGGACCGGTCGCATCGATGGCGGCAATCCGCCGTCTTGGAGCATGACGCCGACTCGCGAGCGAAGTTCAGGGTTGTCGCCGTAGGGGTTTTGACCCAGCAGCTCAATGGTGCCGCCTTCTGGCTGCAGAAGGCCCTGGGCACAGGCCAACGTAGTCGACTTGCCGGCGCCATTGGCCCCGAGAAGAGTGGTGACTTGGCCTGGATAAGCCTTCAGGGACACCGACTCCAGGACGCGCAGCATGCGGTTGTCCAAGGCGGGAACTGGCCCTAAATCTTTGGCCAGTTCATTGATGATGAGACTGGGGGTTACGGAAGACACCAAAACATTCTACGACATGTCGAACTCCTGTTTTTTAGGACTGTGTCACCAACACTCGCCACCGTTGCGCGTGAGCGAGAGAATAAAAAGGTGCCAATAGTTAATAAGGAGTAGATCGATAAGTGGGCAAGCTCTCCCTTAGTAAGTCCTTCCTTACTAGACCTGGCGCAAAAATTTACGCATGATTGTGTTGTGTATTCATCAAATTTAGACTCACCTAGTGGCTCCACTGCCGACACGGTTGGTGCAGTTGGGGATACCGAGGAACGCACGCGCGATCGCGTCCTTTACGCAGTACTAGAGGACGGGCCGGTCAGTGCCGCCGAGCTTGGCAACAAGCTGGGTTTCACGCCAGCTGCGGTTCGCCGTCACCTTGATGCGCTGTCAAAATCAGGGCTCGTTGAGGTGAAACTGGTAGCAAACCAGAAGTCGGGCGCCGGGCGCCCGTCTCGTCGCTACGTGCTCTCGCACCGCGGCCAGACGAAGCTTGGCAACGACTATTTGGAAATTGCTACCGATGCATTGAAGATGCTTGGCGATGCTGCCGGTGACGATGCGATCCGAAAGTTCGCGCGTAATCGATTCGCCGAAATGGAAACCCGGTACGCCAAGGCGTTGGCCGGGGTTGAAGGGCTGGAAGCACGAGCCGAAGTGCTAAGCAACTTGCTTAGTTCCGATGGGTTCGTGGGGTACACCCGAAAAGTTGATACGAAAGTGGCAACGGCCTTGATGCACAGCGTTCAGCTGTGCCAGGGACACTGCCCGATACAAGACTTGGCACGAGAGTTTCCGGTGTTTTGCGACACCGAAACTGAAATGTTCGCCCGGTTGCTGGGTGTCGATGTTCGACGATTGTCGACCTTGGCCGGCGGCGGACACGTGTGCACGACCCACATCCCTGTGGGACGTGGAAAGGCGCCAATGCGCGCCGAGAAGAGAACTCGAATTCAGTTCACGAAGCAGGAGAGGCCGCGATGACGGATCAGATTGCACAGGAGTCTGCCGACCCAGGTGTAATTTCCGAAATTCTGGAGAAGAACCCCGAACTCCACGGAATCGGCAATTACGAATATGGCTGGTCAGATAAGAACGACGCGGGTGCAAACGCTCGCCGCGGCGTCGACAAGGACGTTGTGGCGAATATTTCCGCCCTCAAGTCCGAGCCAGAATGGATGCTGGAGCGCCGCCAGAAGGCGCTGAAGTACTTCGATCGCAAGCCAATGCCAACCTGGGGTCCAGACCTCTCGGGCATTGATTTCGACAACATCAAGTACTTCGTTCGCTCCACTGAAAAGCAGGCTGCGACGTGGGACGAACTTCCTGAAGACATCAAGAACACCTACGACAAGCTGGGTATTCCCGAGGCTGAAAAGCAGCGCCTGGTTTCCGGCGTGGCTGCCCAGTACGAGTCCGAGGTTGTCTACCACCAGCTGCGCGAAGACCTCGAAGCCCAGGGCGTCATCTTCCTCGACACCGACACCGGTTTGAAGGAACACCCTGAGATCTTCGAAGAGTACTTCGGCTCGGTCATTCCAGCAGGCGACAACAAGTTCGCTTCGCTGAACACCGCTGTGTGGTCCGGAGGTTCCTTCGTCTACGTTCCCAAGGGCGTACACGTTGAGATCCCGCTGCAGGCCTACTTCCGAATCAACACGGAAAACATGGGCCAGTTCGAGCGCACCCTGATCATCGCCGATGAGGGCTCGTACGTTCACTACATCGAAGGTTGCACCGCCCCGATCTACCAGTCGGACTCGCTGCACTCCGCGGTTGTGGAAATCATCGTGAAGAAGGACGCGCGCGTTCGCTACACGACCATCCAGAACTGGTCGAACAACGTATACAATCTGGTGACCAAGCGTGCCGTTTGTGAAGAGGGCGCAACCATGGAATGGGTCGATGGCAACATCGGTTCCAAGGTCACCATGAAGTACCCTGCGGTCTACCTCGTTGGCGAACGCGCCAAGGGCGAGACCCTGTCCATCGCCTTCGCCGGCGAAGGCCAGCACCAGGACACCGGTTCCAAGATGGTTCACATCGCTCCGAACACCTCCTCGGCAATTGTGGCCAAGTCGGTGGCTCGCAACGGTGGCCGCTCGGCCTACCGCGGCCTGGTCCAGGTCCAGGAAGGCGCCAAGGGCACCAAGAACTCGGTGGTTTGCGACGCGTTGCTGGTTGACCAGATCTCGCGTTCGGACACCTACCCATACATCGACGTTCGCGAGGACGACGTGACCATGGGCCACGAGGCGACCGTCTCGCGCGTTTCCGAAGAGCAGCTGTTCTACCTGATGTCCCGCGGCATGGCCGAGGACGAGGCAATGGCAATGATCGTGCGTGGCTTTGTCGAGCCAATCGCCCGTGAGCTCCCCATGGAATACGCGCTCGAACTGAACCGCCTTATTGAACTTCAGATGGAAGGATCGGTCGGCTAAGAATGTCGGAGACCACCACCCATATCCCAGATGAGAAGGTGCGCATCGGCGCTCCGTCCATCCCTGGTTTCACCGAAGAGGGCGAAGACCTTTCGCCGATCAACGACAACGACAATTCGCCCCTGGGCGGAGCGTCGGCCAAGGCGCACAGCCATGGCGGCGGCGTTGGCGTGCCGGATTCCTCGCGTGCCGGTCGCTTGACCAGCACCAACGTTGAGGATTTCGCCAAGCTGACCGGTCGCGAAGAAGATTGGCGCTTCACCCCGCTCAAGCGGCTGAAGGGCCTGCACAGTGACGAGCTCACTGGCGCGGCTCCCAAGGTCGAGCTGACCGGCAACGGAATCGCAACTTTGTCAGCCGTGTCGGCAGATGACGCGCTGAACGGCGTGGCGCACACCCCGGACGACCGTGTTTCGGCCAACGCTTGGAAGTTCGCTTCCGAGACCCAGGTGCTGACCATTCCCAAGAACGCCGAGGGTGCCAACGCCAGCGTTCGCATCACCGGTGATTCGCTGGCTCCAGCAGCTCAGCACCTGATCGTTGTGGCTGAGGAAAACTCGGAAGCCACCGTGATCCTGGACCACGTTGGTTCGGCAGTTCTGGCCCAGAACGTTGAATTCGACGTTCGTGCCAACGCTCGCTTGACCGTCGTGTCCCTGCAGGCTTGGGAAGATGACGCAGTGCATGCGTCCTCGCAGCAGGCTCTTGTCGCCCAGGGCGCATCGTTCAAGCACATCGCAGTTTCCTTCGGTGGCGACCTGGTTCGCGTGAACCCCTCGGCTCGCTTCACCGGCGAACGCGCGGAAATCGAGCTGTACGGCCTGTACTTCGCCGACGCTGGGCAGCACCTGGAGCACCGCTTGTTCGTTGACCACGCCGTGGCCAACTGCAAGTCGAATGTTCTCTACAAGGGCGCGCTGCAGGGCAAGGACGCGCACACCGTCTGGGTTGGCGATGTGCTTATCCAGAAGGACGCTGTTGGCACCGATTCCTACGAAGCTAACCGCAACCTGGTGCTGACTGACGGCGCACGCGCCGATTCGGTTCCAAACCTGGAAATCGAAACCGGCCTGATTGATGGTGCCGGACACGCATCGACCACCGGTCGTTTCGACGATGAGCACCTGTTCTACCTGATGGCTCGCGGTATCGATGAAAAGACCGCCCGCCGCTTGGTAGTCCGCGGCTTCCTGAACGAGATCGTTCAGCAAATCGGCGACGAAGCTCTGCAGGAGCGACTGACCGACACCATCGAAGAAGAATTGGCTGCTACCGAGAACTAGGTAGCGCTCGCTTCACCAGCTTTTTAGCCTCAGAGCTTTTTAGAAAGAAACGGATCGACGTATGTCTACTCTGGAAATCAAGGACCTGCACGTCTCGATTGAAACCGAGCAGGGCGAGAAGGAAATTCTCAAGGGTGTAACCCTCACCATCAACACCGGCGAGACCCACGCAATCATGGGCCCCAACGGTTCGGGCAAGTCGACCTTGGCTTCGACCATCGCTGGCCACCCGCGCTACACCGTCACCTCCGGCAGCATCACCCTCGATGGTGAAGATGTTCTGGAGATGAGCGTTGACGAGCGTGCCAAGGCTGGCCTGTTCCTGGCTATGCAGTACCCAGTCGAGGTGCCAGGCGTAACCATGACCAACTTCCTGCGCACCGCCAAGACCGCAATCGACGGAGAAGCTCCGAAGCTGCGCACCTGGACCAAGGACGTCAAGGAAGCCATGGGCAAGCTGAAGATCGATGCCGACTTCGCTGGCCGTAACGTCAACGAAGGTTTCTCGGGCGGCGAGAAGAAGCGTGTTGAGATCCTTCAGCTCGAATTGTTCAAGCCAAAGTTCGCGGTTCTCGACGAGACCGACTCTGGCCTGGACGTTGACGCGCTGAAGGTCGTCTCCGAGGGCGTTAACCGCGCCCAGGCCGAGAACGACATGGGCACCTTGCTGATCACCCACTACACCCGCATCCTGCGCTACATCAAGCCAGAGTTCGTGCACGTGTTCGTTGACGGCCGTGTCGCTGAACAGGGCGGCCCGGAACTGGCTGACCGCCTGGAAGAAGAAGGCTACGACCGCTACCTGAACGTCAAGGCCTAAAGGTAATTTCATGAGTGAATCAACCGAACAAAGCCAGGGAGCCGTCTCGACTCCGCTGGAAGATGTTGAGGAAGCGCTAAAGGACGTTATCGACCCGGAGCTCGGCGTCAACATCGTCGACTTGGGGCTGCTCTACGGCTTGAAGTACGCAGAAGACGGCGTACTGCTGCTGGACCTCACCCTGACCACCGCGGCTTGCCCACTCACCGATATTATCGAGGAGCAGGTAGCCAAGGCGTTGGAGAGCGTCGTGGATGACCACCGCCTGAATTGGGTCTGGATGCCGCCATGGGGTCCAGAACGCATTACCGACGATGGCCGCGATCAGATGCGAGCCCTCGGCTTCAACATCTAAGCTCGACAAATCAACACGAATGGCTGCTTTCATCCGATATGGATGGAGGTGGCCTTTCGTGTTTTAAATTATCCGGTCTTGGCCCGCCAAGGCTGAGCCAACATGAACGATCGCACCTGGCCGGTTTCCCAACGCAACGAGACTCCGATTGGCGTTAGAAGCAAAAACGTGACTATAGTTTCGTTTAATAGAATTAGGGGAACCTTAGAATGATAGGTGGAGTCGTTGATGAGCGAAACAGCACCAACTGCAAATAGTAAGATCGCACGCCCCATAGGCGAGATAGCGGAGGCCCTCAAGGACGTTATCGACCCAGAACTTGGTGTCAATATCGTTGACCTGGGACTCGTTTATGCCTTGCGTTTCGTTGAGGGTGCCGTGCTTGAAATCGATATGACTCTGACAACGCCAGCGTGTCCGCTCACGGACATCCTTGAAGAGCAAATCAGCCAAGCCTTGAAAAATCTTGTCACCGTACACCACATAAATTGGGTGTGGAGCCCGCCATGGGGCCCAGAACGCATCACCGGCGAAGGGCGAGAGCAGATGCGGGCACTAGGTTTTAATATCTAGGGTCGAAACCGTTCGACGTCAAGAAACAACGGACTCGAAGGCGATGGCGCTTCCGGTTCCGCCAGCAGCTGCCATCAGCGCCAGGGCCCGCTGGCCAGGAAGGCGAAGTTTGCTTGCCTGCCAAAACAGCCTTGTGGTCAATATGGCGCCACTTGCCCCATAGGGATGACCCAGCGCCAGTGCACCACCTTGACGATTCACTGTGGTTGAATCGATGCCCAGCTCTTCGAGGCAAGCCAACGCCTGCACGGCGAAAGCTTCATTGAATTCAATCAAGGGCTCATGAACTGGCTGGTCGCTGCCCAGCATCCTTGTCAGCTTCTGATAGGCCGGTACGGCGGCCATGCCAAGAATCTCGGGATCGCACGCGCCAGATGCCGAAGACAGGTACCTCAACGCGAATGCCGGGTTCAAGCCCTGCAGCACCTTTTCGCTCACAATCAGCACAGCGGCAGCACCATCGTTGACAGGGCATGAATTTCCCGCTGTGACGCTCCCGCCCTCCACAAAAGCTGGCTTAAGGGCCGCAAGCTTCCTCGGGGTGAGCGAAGGTCGAGGGCAGGTGTCCTGGGCAATGAGTCCCGTTGACGTGTTTACCGGCAGCAACTCATCGTGGAACAGTCCTTCTGCCTGGGCCCCTATGGCTCGTGTGTGGCTTTGCAAAGCGAAGGCATCTTGGCGTTCCCGGCTGATTCCGAGTCGGGCAGCGATGTTTTCTGCCGCGACACCCATATCGGGATCGGCGTCGGGAGCTGGAGTGAACCTTGCACGCGAATACAGCCTGGGCGGACTTGTGACCGATTCTTGCTTCTCAACCCTCCAGGGAGCGGTGCTGACCGACTCGACTCCGCCAGCTAGAACGATGTCGGCCTCACCACAGCGAATCATTCGGGCACCAGCAGCGATGGCCTCCAGCCCACTGGCGCATTGGGCATCCATGCTGGTAGCGCTCACCGTTTGAGGCAATGCTGATGCAAGTGCCGCAACGCGGGCAATGTTTCCTCCAGGCCCGGCAGCATTGCCCAGATACACATGATCGACTTTGTCCGGGCTTAGCCCTGCCCTTTCCAATAGGGCTGTGAGCAAGGGGGCGAGAAGCTTGTCGGCGCTGATCCGTGCGTATTCCTTGCCGGCTCGCACAATTGGCGTGCGAAGCGCGCCAATCACATAGGCGTTATTCATCGTAATCGTATTCTCTTGACTATTTCTGGGGCATCATCCGCCAAGTGCGCGACAGACGTTTTGCCGCTAAAGGCCTGGGGCCAGTCTTCCAAGAAGATGACCTCGTGTGGCATCTTGAAAATCGGCAGTTGCTTAGCAAAGGCATTTTGGATAATTTCACGCTCGAGAACGGGGGAGCGGACGTACGCGACCAGGCGCAGTTCACCCTCTATGCTTTCGAGGCGAATTTTGGCTTGATGAACATTCAACTTCGAGAGTACATCGAGCAGTTCCGATGGGTGAATGTTGTTGCCGTGCAGATTCAGCATGCCATCGTCGCGGCGGATGAAGGTAATGCGTTGATCGGTGGATTGGATGGCCATGTCCAGAATGCTGGTCGAATTGTTGCACCGGGCAATGGGTGGTGCCGTTTGCGGGTCATAGCCGGCCGCGTTAAAAGGGCTGTCTACGTAGACAGTGCCAATTCCCGTATCCGGATCGAGGTCATGCAGGTGAATTGAAACGCCTGGGAAAAGCCGGCCTGAAAAACTGCCCCCGTTTTTTTCATCGGGTTCTCGATAAGAGTAGGCGATGAGGCTATGTTCACTGCTTCCGAAGTACTCGACGCAGGAATCAAGCGCGGGCAGGCCATAAAGGCGTGCAACGAGCGGCGCAGATAGTGATTCACCGCCACTGACGACCCAGCGGATCGTCGATAGCAGTTCTGCTTCCACATGGGCAAGGAGCCGGTCAAGTATTGTCGGCACGCTGACTATTCGGTTGCACCTAACGCGTCCCAGCAGGGATCTGGTGTCTTGAACGCTCCATCGTCCGGTGCCCGCAAATGTTCCACCGGTATGAATCGACTCGACCAGCGAGTAAAGGCCAAGACCGTGCGAAATTGGCCCGGGGGACAATGTAATGGCTTCTTCCGTGGCTTCCAAGACGCAGGCGCCGCCTGCCACGGAGTCCTGCCATGACGCCGCGCTCCTGATGATGGCTTTGGGCCGGGAGGTGGTTCCCGAAGTGCAGATGATGAGAAGTTCCCGGTCATCGGGATGCTGGTGCGCAACCC
Source organism: Glutamicibacter halophytocola (assembly GCF_001302565.1). Lineage (NCBI taxonomy): Bacteria > Bacillati > Actinomycetota > Actinomycetes > Micrococcales > Micrococcaceae > Glutamicibacter > Glutamicibacter halophytocola. Next base: position 2,116,533 of record NZ_CP012750.1, on the reverse strand, counting down.
ACGGCCCTGCATCGGATGTATCCGGGATCCTTAGGGTAGTCGCCGGGATTCGCGGGGCGAGTTCGAGGACATCATTTGCCATCACGTGGCTGCAATTGAGGGTTCTGATCATCGAATGAAGCAAGGCTGCAGGCCATGCCGGATCCAGGACAATCAGGGTCTTTCCCGCCAGGGCTGCGCCGTGAAAGGCAACAGCCATCGTGGTCGGGTTGCTGGTCAGAATGCCAACGCGCTGCTGCGCTAGTTGGTGCAAAGTACCAGCAAGATGCTGGGCGCGCCCTGCAAGCTGGGCGTAGGTCAACTCGCCACGGGGAGAGATCACCGCAGGCTTGTCGGGCCAGCGATCTGCCCAGCCCGCAAGGGCATGCCAAAAGTCCATGCTGCTAGCTCATCAGCCCGCGGTAACTGCGGTGAACGGTGAGAGCGACAAGCGTCGTAACAACAGCCTTGAACAAGTCTCCGGGGAGGAAAGCGGCTGATCCAATGAGCGAGGTGCCAAAATCAAGACCCGTAATCGCCGCGGTCCAAGGGACGCCACACAAGTAGATAACACCGATTCCGCCGATGATGACGGAAGCAAGTCCTGCAAGCAATCGCGTTGCATTTCCAGTCCTGCGAAGAACCCAGTACTTGAAGAGCAGGCCAATAACCAGTGAACCGAATACCCAGCCGACGAGATAGCCACCGGTGGGGCCGAGCAGCACTCCCAGCCCCCCGCGTCCACCTGAAAGCAACGGCAGGCCTGCGATGGCAAGGACCACGACGACCAGCGAGGACATGGCTCCGCGCCACGGGCCCAGAAGCGCTCCGGCCAGCATGACGCCCAGTGTTTGCAGGGTAATTGGCACAGGAATGATGCCCACGGTGATAGGGGGAAGCAGGCCCATTGCTGCGATCATTGCGGCGAAGAGGGCAACGTAAACCGTGTTTTTGGTTTGCGAAGAAGAATTCCGAGACATTGGGGTTCCTTGATGTTGCGAGTGTGATGCTGGTGAGGTTCAGCGCTGATGGGGTGCTGGGTCTGAATCATAGCCACGGGCATCTAATGCCTCGGCTGTTTCTTCAGCAATTTTCAATGACCTGATGACCAGCGGCACGGTCACCGCCAGTGGATTGTTGGCCAATCCGCGAGCGTGCTGGGCTTCGCGAACTTCTACGTACACCTTTTTAAGTTCTGGAATGAAGCGAATGGTCATCGAAAAAGCCAAGGCAATTTGCGCTGGATTCCCGCCTACGAAACGAATGGGAGAAGCGACTTGCTGAAAGAGCTCCAGCATGGCTTCAAATTTTGTCGTGAGGCTGACCGAGTACGCAAGAAGGCACATGGTCAGCAGCCGCAGGACCGAGCGCAACGCGTTAAGCCAGTCGGTTTGAATCCCGAGCAGAACAAAAACAATACCGAGGATGACGGTGATCGAGATCAGCGGCAAACGAAGCTGTTTTGGGTCAACGCGAGCTGAGAGCAGCAACCCGGCACTTGCGATGAACAGCGCCAACAGAACTATCCACGAAGTGATCAGATACAGCGCTATGCTCAGAACCAGCAGGGCACCGAACTTCCATCCGGGCTTGATTCGCGCAAGGTACGACGAGTTATTGGCGGCGATCATGCGTGGCTCCATTGCCGGTAATGAGCTATCGCTTCGGCGGGATCCCCATCAAACGCGATCGTTCCATCGGTGATCACGAGGACGCGTTCGAAATCCTCAAGAATTTCCAAGTCGTGTGTCACGACGATGGCTCGCTGGGATAGCTTGGCGATTTCATGCTGAAGGGCCAGCCGATTGCGTAGATCCAGCATCGTTGTTGGTTCGTCGAAGACGATAGTGCGCGGCCGCATTGCCAATACCGAAGCGAGTGCCACCATTTGCTGTTCGCCACCCGAGAGCGTATGGCTCTCGCGATCCGCCAGATGCGAAATATTCAATTCGTCCAGAGTCTCGGCAACGCGCTGTTGCCGCTCGGATTTGGGCAGAGACAAGTTCTTCAGGCCAAACGCGATATCGTCGGAAACGATGGGCATGATGATCTGATTGGCAGGATTCTGGAAGACAAACCCAACTTCCCGCCTGATCTGCTTGGAATGCTGCCTGGTGTTCAGCCCTCCGACATGGACGGCCCCGTCGGTTGGCAGCACGAGCCCATTGAGCAAACGGGACAAGGTGCTTTTGCCTGCCCCGTTGGCGCCAATCACGCCAATGCGTTGTTCGTCGAGACTGATGCTGACGTCCCGGAGTACTGCCCGATCGTCGTAGCGAACGGAGACGTTCTCCAATCGGATTGACAGTAGATCCACAAGTGCTCCAGCGTGATGCTCAGGGCTCAGTATTGCTCAGCAACGAAAACTGCCTCGCCTAGGCCAACTCTATCGATGGTTGAATCGCCATCGGTTAAGAGCATACTTGATCACTGTTCAATTGTCTTGATCGGTGTTCAATGAAGTAGCTATGCGGCGAAAAATTGATCGAACATCAAACCGAGAGACAGCAGCACCATGATGATCCCGGAAAGCAACGTCACAATGCGAGCTGCAAGAGGCCTTGATCGGAGCAAGGCGCGAGCGGCCAAGGCAACCGCGAAGTACACGGCAATGGATACGCCAAAGTGGGTCAATCCGAGGATGCCTGTTTGAACTGGCATCGGCATGGGCAGCGATGCATCCAGATATTGGGGGATGAGCGCGACGTACAACAACAGGGCCTTGGGGTTCGTTCCGCTGGTTAGCAGGCCCTTGAAAAACGAGGTGCGAGCCGGGATCGTTTGCTCGGCCATAGGGAGCAGGGCGACACCTGCGCTCGCAGCGCTGCGTGTTTCGGTTGTCGCGTCCAGCTCTCGGTGGGAGATCTCATCGGCGGATGGGCCTGCAGGTTCGCTGAAGAATGTCGCCTTCTTGCAGGACCGAAGCGTGGAAATTCCAAGCCAGAGCAAGTAGATGGATCCTGCCGCGGTCAGCCACATCAGCATGGTTGGCGAACTGGCCACGAGCGCGGCGATCCCGCATACCAGCAACGCTGTATGGACGAGATAGCCCGAAAGCAGTCCCCAGACGGCGGGCTGGTAGGTTTGCTTCCTCAAGGCAGAGGAAATGATGTACGCCCAATCAGCTCCTGGCGTGCACGCCAAGGTGACTGAGACCAGGAGAAAAGATGTGAGCTGGGCGAAATCCATTATCCAACCTTCTGTGGAACAAGTTGCGTTGCCTCAAGCCTAGGAAAACTAACACCAAATGTGTTTGCCTGTTTTTGGCCAAAAGTGGAGATGGACGCAAAATAATCATGCACTTCTCGAAAACAGCGCAATATATTTGTGCTGTACGCTAAGTTCATGGATGACTTGGACCGTGCAATACTTGCTGAATTGCAACTTGACGGACGCATCAGCGCTACAGCTCTGGCAGCCAAAATTGGCTTGTCCGTGGCTCCGTGCCATCGGCGTATCCGCGAACTTGAGCGCTCGGGCGTGATTGCTGGATATCAAGCTGTGATCGCCCCTGAGCGAATCGGGCTCGGCTTTGAAGCCTTGGTTTTCGCTACGCTCAAGGACCGCGCCCAGCTCAAAGAGTTCGAGATGGCAGTCGAACGCGAAGAATTGATTGTCGATGCGCAGCGGCTATTCGGCGAACCCGACTTCCTGTTGCGGGTTTTTGCCGAGGATTTGAGCCACTACCAGCGTGTTTATGATGAAGTGCTGGTCGAACTGCCGGGCGTGGAGAAGCTCACCAGCACCATCGTCATGCGCAACATCAAAGAGCGAGCCGTACTACCGGTCTAGAGCGGGTGTGCTTATGGCCGTGGGCGACGGCTTACTCGCGGTGTTAGCAGCAGGGACACTACGAGGACTGCAGCGCAAATCCACAAGGCCCGGGGGAGTCCGGCTTCATCAACGATAAAACCAATCAGCGGTGGGCCGCCGAGCATTGCTCCGTAGCCGAAAGCACTGATGATACTCACTGCCTTGGGTCCCAGCCTCACCGAACGGGATGCTGCAATGCTCATTCCCACAGGGAACCCAAGTGAACTGCCCAGCCCCCACATCGCAGAGCCCAGCCCGATGGAAAACGGGGTTGAACCAATGATGAACAATGTGACACCCAGCAACCCTATCGAGCCCATGAGCAAGAGGGTGTACTTGTGCCCCATCATGTCAACCAGGTGCCCCCCAAGGAAGCGTCCGACGGTCATGGCTCCCACGAAGAGGGTGAACATCAGCGCGCCCGTCTCGTGTTCCAGCCCATGGCCGCTTACCGAGGCTACCGCGATCCAATCGTTGGCCGCACCTTCGGTGAAGCTGAGGCCGGCCACCATCAGGCCAAGCAGCAGCAGAAGTCCAAAGTTGCGCAGTCCTTGCGGTCGCTCTTCCGCAGCGGCTTTGGCTCTCTCAGCGAAGTTTTCGTTTTCCCATTCCGAAAGGCCAAGGTGGGCGATAAAGGCAAGGGCAATGATCAGTACTGAAACGAACGCAAAGTGCCAGATGCTGCGTACTTGCATAGCGATCGTAGCTGTAGCCAATCCTGCGCCCAACAGTGATCCCAAGCTGAAAAAGCCATGCAGGGATGGCATGATGCTACGCCCGAACTGGCGTTCGATCCGCGCGCCGCTGACGTTCATCATGATGTCGAGGCATCCAAAAATGATGCCGTTGATGAAAAGTGCCAGGTAGGCAAGCCAAGTGCTCTCCGCAAATGAAATCGCTACGCCAAGGACCGGCAGGCAAAGTGCAAGCCCGAGCGGCAGAATGCAAAGGAGGCGCTTGCTTGGGATGTATTTGCTAATCAGCGGAATCACCGACAAGCCGATCAACGTGCCCAAAGTCATGCACAGGAGAAATGAACCGAGGCCGAGACCCGAGAATCCGAGGACGTCATCAATGATCGACAGCCTCCCTGCCCAGGAAGCGAACGATAATCCCGCAAGCAGGAATATTAAATTGATACTGGTGCGTTCTTTGGGCAGGTGTCGCGCTCTAATGGCGACCGGTTGGGTCATCTGACAGTATTCCCTGTTTTCCCTTGGTTTCTATATTTCCTAGAGTTTATCGCAATCTCGCCAACCAAGTTACTAGCCAGTTAACCTTGGGTGACATTCAGCGGTGATGTGTCGGTCTTACTCAGCTCGCGCATAGGAAATGGGATCCGAAGGGCATTTTTCGCCAGACGTGCCTGTGTCGAGGGAGCTGAATCTGAATCGAGGGCACCCGCGGTCGGACTCAGCCAATTGCGAATCGGAGGAGGCCGCCGTCTACGAGCAAGAGCAGGCGAGCAGTGGTTATTGAAGTATCTTCCCGGAAGAATTCCTGCCTCTAACTGGGAGGGCGCACTTCCATGCGGGCGTGGTTGCGTTTCGGGCGCCGGCTGCGGGCGCCTGTTCGGTTCGACTTGCCATTCAACGCGTGTCAGTGGATTCCTTGCCTGTTTTGAAGAGCCTAGGAGGCATGCGCAGTGCGTCGATTCAGATCAGTTGTCGTAGCCCAGATGCCCGATTGATTGATTACCGCGATGGCTGGCAGCCATGGAAGAGTTTCCGTCCTGGTCTGGTGTTCCGGTTGGGCGGGGACGCGGTAGTGGGCATGCGGCAGCAGCGAGGCTGCTTTTGCTCGAACCTGAATCGAGGGTGCCCATGGACATCTTCCAATGGTCGCAGGTGGCAATGTTCGCCAAGTGGCAGCAGATGCTGGGTGATATGCATGATGATGTGGCGACGAGGCTCACTGATCATTGGTTGCTTGATCCGGAGCCGGAATTCAATATCATCTCGCCGGAAGGAACGCGGAGGGAGCGCCCGAGCGGGGGAGGCTGAAACCAAAATCGTGGTGTTGTTGTGGTGCAAACGATTGAAATGTCCCGAGCATCGGCACAAAAAAGAACCGCCATTCACTTGTTTTACCAAGTGAACAGCGGTTTTTGTGTTCGTGCCCCCGGCGGGATTCGAACCCACGACCTAGAGATTAGAAGGCTCTTGCTCTATCCAGCTGAGCTACGGAGGCATAACCGAAAATAGTTTAGCTTATCGCTCGCCGAAAATTCGACTTGAAGTCGGTAGGGTGGAAGCATCCTTCAACATAGAACGCTGGCTAGGGGTACTTAGGTTGCTGAGATTGAAATATGGCAGTCGCCTGAGTGTCGTGTGCTTCGTTGGACTGAGCCTAATACTCGCCTGGTGTGTGGCGGCTCCCTTGTGGTTGGGCAAAGGGCTCAACGAACCGAGCTTCACCGCGATTGCATCCCTCATGATGTTCACTCCTGCCGCGGCTGCTTTGGCGGTATCTCTCCTCGAACGACGCGGGTCCACGTTCCTGCGTGACACAGGCATCTGGCCATTGAAGCGGTCGATGCGATTTCTCGTGTCAGTCCTTCTTGCGCTTCTGATACCCATTGCATTGGTTGTTCAGGCGCCCATCGTCGGTACGTGGATTGGGGTCTTTCCTGGCGATCTCCAAAACTTCACGCTCCTGCATTTCGTCTCCGGGACTAAGGGCCCAGTGCTCTACCTTGCAGATCAAGCCTTACTCATTGTCCTTGCAGGGCTGGCCAACGCACTCCTAGCGATAGGCGAAGAAGTCGGCTGGCGCGGTTGGCTTTGGCCGCGGCTGGTGCCCTCGGGAAAATTGGTGGCAATTCTCTTTTCGGGTGTTATTTGGGGATTCTGGCATGCACCTCTGATCCTTCTTGGCTATAACTACCCACTGGCCCCTGGATGGGGAGTCATTGCAATGTGCGGAGTCTGCATTGTGCTCGGCGCATTCCTCGGCTGGATTCGTTCGTACAGCGAGTCGGTTTGGCCAGCCGCATTGGCGCACGGCGTGTTTAACGCCAGTGTAGGTTTGACCTCACTTTTTATGACACTCGGTGCGTCGATGGACTCAACAGAATCGTCAATCCTGGGATGGACTGGCTGGATTCTCCCCGGGGTAGTCATTGCAGCGATCCTGCTTGTCAGCGCGATTCGATCAGGGGTTCCAGGTTCAATCTCCACAGTTCGCCAGAACCTCGAAAACTAGCTTCGAGCACTGCAGCAATATGGGAAGCAACGCCGAGAAGAGTCCTCGGCGTAGGGAACCTAAGGAGTAGATACTCGTGAGTGATCAGGTGACTATCCGTGCGATTGTCGGCACGGATCCACAATTAAGCGTGACTTCAAAAGGTGTGTCCGTCTTAAAATTTCGCGTTGCAACACATGAGCGGAAGAGGGATCAGGAGTCGGGCCAATGGGTCGATGGGCCCACGAACTGGTACTCCATAAGCGCATTTCGTGGATTGGCCGAAAACACCATGGAGTCACTGGTGCAAGGTGACCATGTGATGATTTTCGGAAAACTGCAGATCCGTGAATTTGAACGTGCGGATGGAACGAAGGGCAATAGCGCGGATATCGAGGCCTATAGCATCGGGCATGATTTACGATTCGGCACAAGCTCCTTCACACGGGTTCGCACTGACATTGCAGAGGCGGACCGTAAAGTTCACCAAGGGGGTTCAACGGAGGCCGATGCAAGTTGGCCAAAAGGCACCGATCAGGCGGCTTGATTTTGAGATGGTTAGCGATGTTTGGTTCATTCATATGAAACCGGACACCGCCAACCAAAATAGTTAGCTGAGAATTCGGAATTGACCCCTGTCACCGACTAGCCTTAAGAGCATGGCGGAATTCATTTATACGATGACCAAGGCTCGTAAGGCCGTTGGTGACAAAGTCATCCTTGACAATGTCAGTATGTCGTTCTTCCCAGGCGCCAAAATTGGTGTTGTGGGACCGAACGGTGCTGGTAAGTCAACGATCTTGAAGATCATGGCGGGTCTCGACACCCCGTCCAACGGCGAGGCACGACTCTCGCCAGGATATTCGGTGGGCATCCTGATGCAGGAGCCACCGCTGAACGAAGAAAAGACCGTCTTGGGCAATGTCCAGGAAGGCGTTGGCGAGATCTACGAGAAGATCACGCGCTTTAACGAGATTTCAGAAGAGATGGCTCAAGAAGGAGCCGACTTCGACGCTTTGCTCGACGAGATGGGCAAGCTTCAGGAAGCTATTGATGCGGCTGACGCTTGGGACATCGACAATCAGCTTGAACAGGCGATGGACGCATTGCGCTGTCCACCAGGCGACGAGATGGTCACGCACCTATCCGGTGGTGAACGTCGACGCGTCGCCTTGTGCAAGCTGTTGCTGCAGAAGCCAGATTTGCTGCTTCTTGACGAACCAACCAACCACTTGGACGCAGAATCTGTGCTCTGGTTGGAGCAGCACCTAGCCGCTTACCCAGGCGCAGTCCTTGCTGTTACCCACGACCGCTACTTCTTGGACCACGTCGCCGAATGGATCTGTGAAGTTGACCGCGGTCGCCTCCACCCATACGAAGGCAACTACTCCACCTACCTGGAGAAGAAGCGCGAACGCATGGAGGTTCAAGGCAAGAAGGACCAGAAGCTTGCCAAGCGACTGGCTGAAGAACTCGAATGGGTTCGTTCGAATGCCAAGGGCCGTCAGACCAAGTCGAAGGCTCGTCTGGCTCGTTACGAAGAGATGGCAGCGGAAGCAGAGCGCACCCGCAAGTTGGACTTCGAAGAAATCCAGATTCCGCCAGGTCCTCGCCTGGGCCAGGTCGTTATCGAAGCTGACAACCTGAAGAAGGGCTTCGGCGATCGCGTTCTGATTGACGGACTGTCCTTCTCGCTGCCACGAAACGGCATCGTTGGCGTAATTGGTCCGAACGGTGTCGGTAAGTCGACTCTCTTCAAGACCATTGTTGGCATGGAAGATCTGAATGGGGGTTCGCTGAAGATTGGCGAAACCGTCAAGATCTCATACGTTGACCAGAACCGCGAGAACATCGACCCCAACAAGTCGTTGTGGGAAGTAGTTTCCGACGGACTGGACTACATCAATGTTGGTCAGGTTGAAATGCCGTCGCGCGCTTATGTTTCAGCGTTCGGCTTCAAGGGACCAGACCAGCAAAAGAAGGCTGGCGTGCTTTCCGGTGGTGAGCGTAACCGCTTGAACCTGGCATTAACCCTGAAGCAGGGTGGCAACCTGTTGCTTCTCGATGAGCCAACTAACGACTTGGACGTTGAGACCCTGTCATCGCTGGAAAATGCTTTGCTTGATTTCCCGGGTTGCGCTGTCGTGGTCTCCCACGATCGCTGGTTCCTGGACCGAGTTGCAACGCACATTTTGGCCTACGAGGGCACCGAGGAGAACCCTTCGAACTGGTACTGGTTCGAGGGCAACTTCGAGTCCTACGAAGCGAACAAGATTGAGCGCTTGGGCGCTGATGCCGCGAAGCCGCATCGCGTAACCCACCGCCGTCTAACCCGCGACTAGGACAAGATTCAGCTATGGCCGCCACTTGTGGCGGCCATAGCTGTATCCGGGGTCAATCCTGATCTGAAAATTCAGTCATGATGGATGGCAGCGAACAGCCCGGAGAGCTTTAAATACTCCCTGTTCTGGTGTAGTAGATGCTGTTGCTCTTCACCGCGAAGAATGTCGTGAACTTCTGCCGCTATCAATCGCGAGCCACCGATGCTCACTGAAGAATGAATTGTAGACCTGAAAGCAACGGGCGCATCTTCGAAGTACGGTTCACCCGTAGGCAGCAAATGGAAGTTCTGATCAGGTGTGAAACGGGGAGCGCCGGGCCGTGCAAAATTATTCGCCAGAGCTTCATGTTTTTCACCGAGCATGTGGATGATGAAACTTGGTGCTGCCAGTACGGCGCCCGCGGCTCCCGATTCTTTTGCAAGCGAAAATGAGACGGCAACAGGATCTATCGACAAGGAAGCCAATGATGAAATCGTCAATCCGTACGGTATTTCGTCCACTGTTGCGGTAATGAGTGCAACGCCAGCTGGATGATGACGGAACGCGGCACGGAATTCATCTGACAATTGGCTCATCAAGTAGCTCCTTTAAGCTGAGTTGAAATGCGTTGCTCAGCGGGCGACACGGAAGATTTTGATCTCCCGCCAACGATACTGAATACTTCAAGGCTAAGACCTCAAGTAACCTTGAGGTCAAGGAGAGGATGGGTGATGATTCCCACGCCAAGTCAAGACGAAGGCCCAAAAGATGTTCCGGCCGAGGAACTTTTGTCCATTGGCCAAGTTAGCGAGCGCACCGGTGTGGCTCGCTCTGCGCTTCATTACTATGAAGAGGTCGGACTAATCGCGTCATTGCGCACGGCAGGAAACCAGCGACGTTATCCGCGGCACCTGCTTCGCCGAATTTCACTGATTACTGTTGGCAAGCAATTGGGCATTGCTCTCAGCGACATTAAGAGAGCACTAGCTCCCGTGCCGATGGATCGATTGCCCTCCGAAGAGGACTGGATTCGGGCCACCGCGCAGTGGAAGCTTGTCCTTGAAGCGCGCAGGCGAGCAATCGAAGAACTAGAAAATCGCCTCATGGGCTGCATTGGTTGCGGCTGCCTATCCATGCAGGCATGCAGCCTCTTGAACCCGGCAGATCAACTTTCCCGCCAAGGATCTGGGGCCCGACGACTTGATGCCGAAGACTGAGAAGAATAGGCGTCTTGAACTGGTGAGCCGCGAGTCGAATCGCAGATATTCATCTTGTCGCTTCCTGCCTTGACTAGTAATTAGACTGGGACCATGAGAATTGATCAGATGTTCCGTTTTCCCATCAAGGGCCTGCCGGGAGAACCGATTACTTCCGCGCCAGTTGAGGTTGGCAGAGGAATACTGGGCGATCGAAGCGTGGCCTTCTCAAATGGCACCGTGGAGGTCGCGGACGGCGAATGGAACAGCTGCCTTAGCTTCACTATTCTCAAAAACAACAAGAGCCTGCAAAAGTGGTCGGTAAAGTCGGAACCGCCTTTCATTACTGTATCGGCGCCTAGGGAAGCCGATGGGGATGCTCTGACTTTCGATTCATCTCACGTGGACGGCCGTCGTGAGCTGTGCGAGTATTTATCCGTGCATCTTCCCACGCAAGGACCTTATCGGCGAGATGTCATTTCTACGCCCAATGGGATGTTCGACTCGCAGCTATCGGGGATTTCAATTATTAATCCAAATACCGTGAGACAGCTGTCCAAAGCTGGAGGAATTGACCTAGACCCTCGCAGATATCGCGGTAATATCCTCGTCGAAGGCCTTCCCGCATTTGCTGAATTCGGACTGATCGGGAAAGTGCTGCGAATCGGTGACGCCAGGATTGCGATCACCAAATCCATCGAACGGTGCTCGGCTACCTCTGTTAATCCAGAGACAACGGAAGTCGATACAAACGGGCCCCGATTACTTGCCTCTCATTTTGGCCATCTCCACTGCGGAATCTATGGGACCGTCCTCGCCTCCGGCCCTTTAGACGTTGGCTCGGGGATAGAAGTTGAAGAGATGCGCGAGGAAGAATCCCATCTCGTGCCCGCTAAACGTTCGCCGAGATTTGCCACCGTGCTGAGTACCACCGCGCACAGCCCAGAAATTGTCGAACTCACCCTGAGCGACCCGTTTGGCTGGTTCAGCGAACATGATGAAGCAGGCAAGTATCTTCGGGTTCACCTCCCAGACCCATTGTGGCGCAACTACACAATCACCTCGGTAAACGACAGTACTGTCAAGATCGCGATAAAGGTGCAAGGTGATGTCTCCCGGCGTCTGGCAAAACTCCAGGCCGGCGACGAACTATTGGTTTCCGGTCCTTATGGCACAATGACTGCACCGAATGTGCTGCGCCGCCGAACTGCCCTCGTGACTGCCGGGATCGGAATCACCCCGGCTATTGGTTTGCTGCGGGACCCCAAGGCAGCCTCACTCGTTGAGGAGCTTCGCTTGCTGCATGTCGAACGCGGTCGGCCGAGCCAATTGTCCGTGCAAGTGCGGGAGCTTTCGAGCGTCGTGGATGCCAATGCTGAATATCAACGATTCGACAGTTCAGAGAGGCGTCCTACTCGTCATGAGATCGCGGGCATTGTCGACGGTTGCGACAGCATCGTGATTTGTGGACCTGAGGGATTTACTCGAGAGGTCCATGACCTTTGTCTGGAACAGGGGATACTGCCAGAGAAAATCCATGGGGAGACCTTCGTTTCGCCACAAACTGATCTAGCAAAACTCTTCCAAGGGCTACCCGCGGCGAGTGTCCGCTGCCAGAGCTCAGGGACAGAATTTATTTGGAAACCCGAAGACGGTGTCCTGTTGGATTCGCTCGAAGCAGAAGGCTTGGATGCGCCCAGCTTGTGCAGGGCAGGGTCATGCGGGCAATGCGCGGTGAAACTGCTCAAGGGCAGTGTGACGTATCCGATGGAACCGAGCGCCGCAGTTCCCGCTGGGCAGATACTTACGTGTGTTTCTGTCCCAGCGGAAAATGTCGAGCTCGATCTCTGATTTGGATATTGGCCGGAATCAAAAAGGGCGGTTCTTATTTTTTGCCGAATTCTGGCAATCTGACCATTCCTTCTTGGGCCACAGTTGCTACGAGTTGCCCGTCGCGATTAAAGAATTGTCCAGTTCCCAGACCACGCGCTGATGAGGCGGAAGGCGAATGAAGAACGTATAGAAGCCACTCATCGACCCTAAAGTCTTGGTGCCACCACATCGCGTGATCGAGACTGGCAATACTCAGCCCCTGGTGCACCCAGGCCAAGCCGTGAGCGCGCAACACCGGTTCCAAAAGGACGTAATCGCTGGCATACGCCAACGCCGCACGGTGCAGAGCCAAGTCATCGGGCATGGCGGAAGTCGTGCGCAGCCATACGGCGCTATCGGCAACCTTGTTTTTGTCGCCTTCTAAATAAATCGGCTCGGTGACGTGGCGTACGTCGAAGGGGCGCTCAAAGGCCCACTCTTTTGCCACGGGATGGTTCAGATGCCCTACGAGCTCCGCAGTTGTTGGCAGCGATTCAGGATCAGGCGCTTGGAACGGCATTGGATCGTGATGTTCCAAGCCCTCGGCTGGCTCCTGGAAGGAAGCGATCATCGAGAGAATCGGCTCACCGTTCTGGTAGGCATGAACCCGCCGGGCCGAGAAAGACCGGCCGTCTCGAAGCCGCTGCACGCCGAATGTAATGTTTTGGTTGGGGTCGCCGGGCCTCAAGAAATATCCGTGTAATGAGTGCACTGAACGAGTGGCATCTACAGTGCGGGTCGCCGCCATGATCGATTGGGCCAGCACCTGGCCGCCGAAAACCCGATTGCGGTTTTGCCTTGGTGTCTGGCCGACAAATATGTCTTCATCAGTTCGCGCCTGATGGTTGCCGTCCAGATCCAGAAGGTCTAGCAATATCTGAGTGGTACCTAGGTCTCCGGTCACGTTCTAAACTCCTTGCAGTGCGGTGGGGCAGAACCAAAATCAATATTACTTTAAAGTAATATTGACATCTGGTTTTCCCTGCTCGTAGGTAATCTATACGATTTTTAGGGTGCGCATCACGCCATCAGCTAATTCAATGACTCCGAAGCGATTGAGCGTGAGAATATTAATCCATGGCAAGCGATGTATTGATTTTTGACGATGTTAACTCTGTAAGCGATCTTGCGAACTTTGTGAGTCGGGCAAAAACTATTGAGGATGATGCTGCACTATTTGTTGCCAGAGGCACTGCCTTAGCTGTTTACGTCCCAGTTTTGGTCCCGGCCGAGCTGGGCCAAGGCCAGTTCACGATTTTAGGCATGCGAGTGCATCGACTAGCTCAACCGGCCGAGATCAATGCGAGTTATTCGCTGTCGTCGATTCAGGATCGATTAGCTCGAATGGGGGATTCTTCCGTCGAGTTCACCTTGCCTCCCGTAGAGGCCACGGCCCGATGGGCTGGAATTTCTGTTCCGCTTTCAGGCTGGGAAGATTCAGGAACAATTCCCGACCACGCACTGTCATCAGCGGCACAGACGGGAATTGACGCCGTGGCTCAAGCGTTGCCAGAAAACCCTGGCAAGCCGGTCATATCCCAGATCCGTCAACGAGTTTGGTCCTCCGAAATCGCTGGCCAGGAACCGCCGCTTCCTATGGGCGCAGCGTTTGCGATGCATGCCTTGGGGTTCCTATCGCCAAACGGCGAAAGCAGAGTGCTGCGACAGGGGACATGGCGCAGAATTAGCAATGGTCGTGGACATGCAGTCCTTCGACAATCTTCATTGCTCGGTTAGATGAGCATTAAAACGATGTGCTGGAACCAAATTTGGTTCCAGCACATTTGATTTTTCTCCAGATTAATCGGGAGTATTCAGCATCGAGTGAGCTGCTCGCTCGAAGTAATCCCTGAGCGTCTCGGCTTGGAGCGGTGGCAACTCTAGCTGGTCAATTGCCTTGTTCATATGTCCTAGCCACACATCGCGGTAATGCGAGTTCACGGTGAAATTACCGTGGCGCATACGCAATCTAGGATGACCGCGGTGTTCGGAATATGTGGTCGGTCCGCCCCAATACTGTTCAAGGAACAACTGCAGCCGTACTTGTGCTGGATGCAGATCCTTATCGGGGTACATGGCGCGGAAATCCTGATCTTCGGCCACCGAAGCGTAAAAATTCTTGGTCAGCTGAGCAAAGACTTCGCGGCCGCCTACCTCGTGGTAGAAGGTCCCGGGGAATTGGGAAGCGTCGACAGATTCTTCCGCCAGGTCCAGGAATTCTTGGCTGGAAGGCCCCAGAACGAGGGGTTTGCTGAACGGATCCTGCTTGACGCTATGCGGGATCTGGGGGTGTTCACTCATTATTGATTCCTCGGGAAAGGTTCGGAGGGACAGGTTCATGAAGGACCGGGAAGTTCACGGATCTGGCGATAAAGCAGACTTTGTTCGCTTGCCCATGCAGCGAGTCCGCAAGTTCTCGTTGTGCTTCGTCGGCAAGGCCAACCGCCGGATGCAGGACAGCTTGGACGAATTCGCCGCTATTATCACGGTTGAGCTGGAGCAGGCCATGGGCAGAGTCGCTGTAGCCGGTAACGATGACACCGTGTGCCACGGCGACGTGCAGATACGACAACATGTGGCATTGGCTCAACGCCGCGAGCAGTAGCTGCTCCGGATTCCACCGGTCCTTGTCTCCATGAAAAGTCGGGTCAGCAGTTCCTGGAAGATCTGGCAAGCCTACTGAACGCACCACGTGGTCTCTACCGTAGCCACGGTAGCTCTCGGTGCCGGTACCGCGATTTCCAGTCCATTCCAGACTGATGTGATATTCATGCCGCGACAGATCCATACGTTCATTCTTACATCTTTAAACCATGAGGGTGCACTCAGGAGCATGGTGAGCTCTGAGTGCACCCTGAGGTGAGATGTATCTGCTAACGCTGGGTTCTAGGCATCCGCTAGGCGCGCAGCCAGGGCGCGTCGAACATCAGCGGCAGACTCGGTCAACAAGCGACGCAGTGCCGGGTGCTTGTCACCGAGGGATTCGAGGAATGCCTCGGTCTGGTCCAAAGTCTGCTGGGAGACCTGGGAATTCGGGTAGAAGCCAAGCACGATTTGCTTAGCCATTTCGTGGGAGAAGGTTTCCCACGCATTGATCAACAGGCCGAAGTACTTTTCGGTGTAGCCGGCGATCAATGACTTGTCGTGCACGTTGTTGAATCCTGCAATGATGGCGCTCTGCTGGTCATTGGACAGCGTCGCTGCCGTGGCGGCTTCAAAGGCTTCGTCCTTGGCCTGCGCAGTAGGACGCGAAGCGCGGGCGGTGTACCAGGAAGCCTTGCCTTTGGCGGTGTCGTCGGTTTCCAGAAGGGCATCAATTTGTTCATCGGACAGTCGGCCACCGGCGCTCAAAGCGATCGCCAAGGACCAGCGAAGATCGGTATCGATCACTAGTCCGTCAAGGGAGGTCGCCCCATCGAACAGGCCTTGGGCGCGGTCCAGCTGTTCGGCAGTTCGCGAGCGATGCGCGAAGGCTTTGGCCAGCTGCAGCTGCGCGTCCGAACCGGCCTTCGCGTCCGAGGCAAGCTGCCACAACTGGTCTGCGGCGCGAATCGACAATTCTGTGCTGTGCTCGGCTGCAACGTAGCTATCCAGCGAAGTATTCAACTGGCGCAGCAGAACCATGATGACCGTCGAGTCGGCTTCATGGCCAATGTTGTTCAAGAGCAGCTGAACGTAGATGCTTGCTGGCGATTCCGCATCGCGCACCGAATCCCAAGCGGCCGACCAGACCAAGGTGCGAGGCAGGGATTCATTGAAATCCTTCAAATGCTCGGTGGCAGTAGCCAATGATCCTTCATCCAAGCGGATTTTCGCGTAGGTCAGATCATCATCATTGAGCAGCACCAGATCTGGTCGCTGCAGGCCAGCCAAGGCAGATACCTCGGTGGCCTCGCCGGAGATGTCGAGTTCCTCGCGGTGCACGCGCTGCAAGGTTCCTGCCTCATCGAGGCTGTAGAAGCCGACGGCGAGGCGATGCTGTCGCAGCGTTGGGTGCTCGGCAATGGCCGACTGGCGAATGGTGAAGGAAGTGATTACACCCGCGGCGTCTGTTTGAATATCGGCGGTGAGGGTGTTCACTCCGGCCGTTTCAAGCCACTGCGCACCCCAACCGCTCAGATCGCGTCCACTGGAGGCCTCCAATTCGCTGAGCAGGTCTGGCAGTTCGGTATTGGACCAGGCATGCTTGGCGAAGTATTCACGTACTCCCGCCATGAACTCTTCCTGGCCGACAAAGGCTACGAGCTGGCGAAGAACGCTGGCCCCCTTGGCGTAGGTAATGCCATCGAAGTTGACCTCAACGTCTTCGAGGTCATTGATCTCGGCCACGATTGGGTGGGTTGAAGGCAATTGGTCCTGGCGGTAGGCCCAGTTTTTCTCCAGCGTATTGAAGGTGGTCCAGGCGCTGGTGAATTCGGTGTTCTGGGCAGCAGCAAGAGTGGACATGAATTCAGCGAATGATTCGTTGAGCCATAGGTCGTTCCACCACTTCATGGTGACCAGATCGCCGAACCACATGTGTGCAAGCTCGTGAAGGACGGTGATGGCGCGGCGTTCCACCATGGCACCGGTAGGGCGGGAACGGAACACATACTCTTCGAGGAAAGTGACTGCACCAGCATTTTCCATGGCGCCGGCATTAAATTCCGGAACGAACAGCTGGTCATACTTTTCGAACGGGTATGGTGCGCCGAAGTTCTTTTCGTAGAATTCGAAGCCTTGACGAGTGATCGTCACGATATTTTCAACGTCCAGGTATTCCATCATGGAGGCGCGAGCGAAGACGCCCAGCTCGATGGTGCGACCGCTGGAGGAAACGAGCGAATCACGGGCAACCTGATACGGTCCGGCGATCAGCGCGGTGATGTAGCAAGAGATGCGCTGGGTGGGTGCAAAGGTCCAGGTCGCTGCTTCGCCCTGCTCAACGGGCTGCGGAGTCGGCGCATTGGAAATGACGTTCCAGTACTTAGGTGCGGTGATCGTGAACTGGAAGGTGGCCTTGAGATCTGGCTGTTCGAATACGGCGAACATGCGACGGCAGTCCGCCACTTCGAATTGGGTATAGAGGTAAACCTCTTGATCCACCGGGTCGACGAAGCGGTGAAGCCCTTCGCCAGTGTTCATGTACAGCGCGTCAGCGTCAATGACCAGGACATTGTGTGCGGCGAGGTTCGAAAGCTGAATGCGGATGCCATCCGAGGCTTCGGCCGGATCCAGATCAATTCCATTGAGATTAATGGAACGTACTGAATCCGTGACGGCATCAATGAACGTGGAAGCCCCCTCGACAGCAGTGAAGCGCACGGTCGTCTTGGAAGTGAAGACGCGGTCGCCGCGGGTAAGGTCCAGGCTCACCTCATAGCTGTCGACGTTGAGCAGTTCTGCGCGAGTAGAAGCCTCGGCGCGAGTGAGGTTCAAACCTGGCATGGGTTCTCCAGTTCTTCATGAGGTGTGCATCCGCGGCAGTTATGAAACGGATATTGAATATTTCTATATTGTGTCATTGGCGACGGGGTATAAAGCAAGCCATCTCGGTGATCAATTTACTCAATTTTCAAATTTGCGCCGAAAACATGGCGCTTTGGGTCATGAACCCGCGGGTGGCCCCGTAAAAATGCCGGCCATGCACTTCAACATGGCAATGGGTCCGCCTGAAATCGCTAAGCTAGATGAGAAAGTATTTGACCCCTCCCAGATAAACGAGGCTTTAGATTATGCGCGTGCATATCGCTACAGACCATGCCGGACTTGAACTGAGCGACCACTTGGTGAAACACCTGACTGCCAAGGGCTACGAAATGATTAACCATGGTCCCAAAGCCTACGATCCAGAGGATGACTACCCAGCCTTCTGCATCAACGCGGCCAAGGCAGTAGTGGAAGATCAGCGCGCTGGTTTGGACTCATTGGGAATTGTCCTTGGCGGCTCGGGTAACGGCGAACAGATTGCCGCTAACAAGGTGGAAGGCATTCGCGCTGCACTTGCCTGGAACCTGGACACGGCAAAGCTCGCCCGTGAGCACAACAATGCCAACGTTATTGCTGTCGGCGGACGCCAGCATTCCGTTGAAGAAGCAGCGGAGCTCATCGAAGCCTTCTTGACTGAACCGTTCAGTGACGCAGAGCGTCACGTGCGCCGTATCGGCAAGATCGCTACTTACGAAACCACTGGCGAGGTCATCGACTAGTCGTGCCAGAAGGACATTCCCTTCACCGTCTTGCCCGCCAATTCGACGACGTCTTTGGCGGGCAAGTGGTTCAGGTTTCATCGCCACAGGGTCGTTTCAGCGAGGATGCTGCCCGTATTGACGGGCAGGAACTTGAATTGGCCTTCGCGAAGGGCAAGCAACTCTTTTGTCGATTTTCTAACGACCTCTACTTGCGCGTACATCTAGGGCTGTACGGCGCGTTCAGCTTTGGGGGAGACGGGCATTTTGCCGGCGCATCTTCAATTGGCGCCCCACGGAAAATTGGCGAGAGAGAAGTTGAAGCTGGTGGGCAGCCTGAGGAGTACGCAGGTCCACCCGCTCCTGTTGGCGTCGTTCGCGCACGCATAGTCTCAGAACACGGCTGGGCGGATTTACGCGGTCCCACGGCTTGCGAAGTGCTTGATTACGCGCAGGTGCAAGTCCAGCTAGGTAAACTCGGGCCTGACCCGTTGGCTGGAGCCGCGGCCGACTTCCAAGCGGCCAAGTCACGTTCTGATCCGAAGCAGGCACAAGCGGTGCTGGAGGAGGGGTGCAAGGAGTTTCGAGACAATCTGTCTCGCACAAAAACTGCTATCGGGATCGCTTTGATGAATCAAAATCTGATCAGTGGTGTTGGAAACATCTACCGGGCCGAGGTGCTTTTCCGCAATCGAATCGCGCCAGGGCTTCCTGCAAATCAACTTACCTCGCAGAAGACCAAAAAACTCTGGCAGGATATCGTCACTGTCATGGAAGATGGTGTTCGTGATGGAAAGATCATCACAACTTTGCCTGAGGATCGCGAAGACGGATTGCCCCTTTGGCCCGAAAATGCCTACTACGTATATCAGCGCCAGGGTATGGGCTGTCGCCGTTGTACTGGAAAAATTTCTCTTGCCGAGGTCGCCTCAAGAAAGCTCTATTGGTGCCCGAGGTGCCAAAAGATGCCGCGTTCGAAAAGAGCGGAATAGTGTTTGGGGCCGTAAATGAGACCAGAGGAATACTTTTCCTCTGATTCTCCGGCGTGTAGGGCTTTGCGTTACGCAATCTAAATGCTATCCGAGAGGTTCCAAGTGAGACGGGGAATGGCCGATTTGCAAAGCGCATCTTTTATGGTCTAGACTCAATCTTGTTCGAAGCGCAGGAGCTTCGAAACGGGGATGTAGCTTAATGGTAAAGCCTCAGTCTTCCAAACTGATTACGCGGGTTCGATTCCCGTCATCCCCTCCAGGGAAAAGGCTCCGCATAGCGGGGCCTTTTCGCGTATCCGTAGCCCTGAATGCCTGGGATGAGGCTGCTTGTCCGTGATGCGGATTCTTCTCGAAATTTTCGTCGTTGCGCCTGAACTGGCATGCGAATCTCGCTCCGCCGAGGCTATCTCTTTGGTCCCCGGGGAGCAGGACTTTTGTCCAGAGCGAGTGGCCTGAGGGTGCCAACGTTGGAATGTTGCTGTTATTCAACTCACTTATCTCCTCAAGCAGTCCCAGATCAACCGTGTGATTACCGGAATTTCAGGGAATTGGGCGCTCTGGGCATGACGACATGACGGAGATTCGATTTTGCTTTTGGTTCGAACCCGTGTAACTTAGTTTCTTGTGATCAGCACGGGAAACAAATGATTCCCGATAAGGTCACGGGACGGAAAGTCCAGATGAGGTTCGGTTTTCTGAACTGAATCGGGGTGTAGCTCAGCTTGGCTAGAGCGCGCGCTTTGGGAGCGTGAGGTCGCAGGTTCGAATCCTGTCACCCCGACTTTATGGATGAAGAAAATTTCAGCCATAATTTGAATCCAAGAAATTGGGTTTGATGAAACTCATTGTTAGAAATAACTTCTCAGATTCGCCAATAAACGGTTAGGCGTCATCCGCTGTGAAAACACGGAGCGGCCGGCCAATCGGGGTGTAGCTCAGCTTGGCTAGAGCGCGCGCTTTGGGAGCGTGAGGTCGCAGGTTCGAATCCTGTCACCCCGACTTTATGAGAAGAAATCCTAGGATTTCTGAACATGAAAATTGAGAGCTAAATATTATTTAGATCTTGTGATCACTAAAAACTGTCAAAGGTAACTAGTAAGCATCACAAACGATTAGTGGATACAGGATGACTCGGGTTAGACTGTTCACTGCTAATCGGGGTGTAGCTCAGCTTGGCTAGAGCGCGCGCTTTGGGAGCGTGAGGTCGCAGGTTCGAATCCTGTCACCCCGACTCTGTCGAACAACCCCGCAACGCCACCATGTTGCGGGGTTTTTTGCAGATTAGACCTAATATTAGACAACTCAGGAGTACAACGCTGTGAAGAGCGCCGTCGAAAACGTCAACCCGACCCGGGTTAAGCTGACCGTTGAAGTTCCTTACGAGGAACTGAAGCCCCGCGTCGATGAGGCGTACAAGACCATCGCTCAGCAGATTCAGATCCCAGGCTTCCGTAAGGGCAAAGTTCCTTCCCGCCTGATCGATCAGCGCGTTGGCCGTGGCTACGTCATCGAGACCGCAGTTAACGAAGGTCTGAACGACTTCTACCAGAAGGCCATGGTTGAGAACGAACTCACCCCTCTGTCCCGCCCAGAGGTAGACATCACCGAGCTGCCTTCGATCGAGAAGGAAGGCGAAGGCCAGCTGGTCTTCACCCTCGAAGTTGACATCCGCCCGAAGGTTGAGCTGCCGGATTACAAGGGCATCGAAGTTTCTGTTGAGGCAAAGGAAGTTGCTGACGAGGACATCGAGAAGGCTCTCGACGACCTGCGTGGCCGCTTTGGCACCTTGAAGGAAGTTGAAGCTCCAGCAGCTGCAGATTCCTTCGTCACCATCGACCTCACCGCTTCGGTAGATGGCGAAGAAGTTGACTCGGCTCAGGGCCTGTCCTACCAGATCGGTTCCGGCAACATGCTTGAGGGCATGGACGAGGCTGTTACCGGCCTGTCCGCTGGCGAAGACGCAACCTTTGAAACCACCCTGGCTGGTGGCGAGCACGCTGGCAAGGCAGCAACCGTCAAGGTTGTTATCAACGCCGTCAAGCAGCGCGAACTGCCAGAAGCAAACGATGACTTCGCTCAGCTTGCTTCGGAATTCGACACCATTGCCGAACTGCGCGAAAACCTCGCAAAGGATGCAGCAGAGGGCAAGATCGTTGAGCAGGGCGTAGAGGCTCGCGAGCTGGTTCTGGACAAGCTGGTTGAACTGGTAGAGGTTCCAGTTCCTGCTTCGGTTATCGACGAGCAGATCGAGCAGCACTTCAACGCTCCAGACGCCGAAGCCGATCACGACACCGAAGAGCACCGTTCAGAGGTTCGCGAGAACACCGAGCGCGCCTTCAAGAACGAGATCATCCTGGACGCTGTCGCAGACGCCGAGGAAGTTGGCGTAGAGCAGTCCGAGCTGATCGACTACATCGTTCAGACCGCTGGCCAGTACGGCATGGAGCCAAACCAGTTCGCTCAGATGCTGGACGGCGCCGGCCAGGTCCCAATGCTGATGGGCGAGGTTCGTCGTCGCAAGGCATTGGCCAAGGTTCTTGAATTCGCTACCGTCACCGATTCCAACGGTGCGGCTGTTGACCTGACTTCCTTCGTGAAGCCAGCAGGCGAAGAAGAAGCTGCCGAGGCTGAAGTCGAAGAAGCAAAGTAGTCTTTTCTAGACTCCTATGGCCATTGGCCGCCTTGAAAAAGGCGGCCAATGGCCATTTTTGTTCGCTGCAGGCGTGCATCATGCGCCGTGAGCGAAACAGGGGCATGAATCGCCCCATCAAAGCCTTGAAGTAAGTAATCTCAAAGTAACCAGTTGCAGCTTTGGGGTTGGAAATAGAAATCCCAGAATCTGATCTACACGTTTGGAAGAGGTAGAGAACATGTCAAATGATTCGCGCACTCCTACTATGGCAGCCGTCGATCCGGCCAGCCGAGACGACTACATCTACAACCGCTTGCTCAAGGAGCGCATCATCTGGCTGGGCTCCGAAGTCCGCGACGACAATGCGAATGCCATCTGCTCGCAGTTGCTCCTGCTCTCGGCCGAGGATCCGGAGAAGGACATCTACCTGTACATCAACTCGCCTGGCGGTTCGATCACCGCGGGCATGGCCATCTACGACACGATGAACTTCATCCCGAACGATGTTGTCACCGTGGCTACCGGCCTTGCCGCTTCGATGGGCCAGTTCCTGCTCTCCTCGGGTACCCCGGGCAAGCGCTTCGCAACTCCGAACGCTCGCATCCTGATGCACCAGCCATCTGGCGGTATCGGCGGCACTGCTTCGGATATCAAGATCCAGGCTGAGCTGATCATGCATATGAAGAAGGTCATGAGTGACTTGACCGCTGAGCAGACCGGTCAGAGTGTTGAGCAGATCCTGATTGATAACCAGCGAGACAAGTGGTTCACCGCTGAAGAAGGTCTTGCCTACGGCTTCTTCGACCAGATTGCAAAGCACGCCGGGTCTGTCACCGGTGGTGGCGGAGTAGAACGTCAGTAGCCGAACCCACCACTTGATACCCAAAGATTTGTCCTAGGAGATAACCATGAACTTCAATACTGAAGCTGTCAGTGGCCAGATGCCATCGGCTCGCTACATTCTGCCGCAGTTCGAAGAGCGGACCCCTTACGGGTTCAAGCGCCAGGATCCATACGCAAAGCTGTTCGAGGACCGCATCATCTTCCTCGGCGCTCAGGTCGACGACGCATCGGCTGATGACGTCATGGCGCAGTTGCTGGTCCTGGAATCTATGGATCCAGAGCGTGATGTCACCCTGTACATCAACTCGCCAGGTGGATCGTTCACCGCGATGACTGCAATCTACGATACGATCCAGTTCATCCGCCCAGAGGTGCAGACCGTTTGCTTGGGCCAGGCCGCATCGGCTGCGGCAGTCCTGCTGGCTGCCGGTACGCCAGGCAAGCGACTTGCACTGCCAAACGCGCGCGTGCTGATCCACCAGCCAGCGATGGGTGGCGGTGAGCGGGGCACCGCTACGGACCTGCAGATCCAGGCCGAAGAAGTTATGCGTATGCGCAGCTGGCTGGAAGACACCCTGGCTTCGCATTCGGGACAGCCAGTTGAAAAGGTTCGCGATGACGTAGAACGCGACCTGTTCATGACTGCAGCGGAAGCCAAGGCCTACGGCATTGTTGATGAGGTCCTGACGCCACGCAAGCTGAACCGCGCTCAGCTGGGCAGCTAGCACTAACTCGGAATAATCCCCGATGAATGGCGGTTTACCAAGTGAGGCCACTTCATGACAACTGAAGTGGCGCAACACAGGTAAACCGCCATATTCATCTAATTTGGGGGACAACTAGCCTAGAATTGAGTAAGTCCACAGCTACTCAAGTAAACAGGAGAATGGTGCGATGGGACGCATGGGTGAAGGCTCGGATCTGCTGAAATGCTCTTTCTGCGGGAAGAGCCAAAAGCAGGTTAAGAAGCTAATTGCAGGCCATGGTGTCTACATTTGTACTGAGTGCATTGAACTTTGCAACGAAATCATTGCTGAAGAGTTTGCAGAAGAACAGGTGCATGAGGAGTTCTCCTTGGCTAAGCCACGAGAGATCTTTGACTCGCTGCAGGAGTACGTCATCGGCCAGGAGAACGCCAAGCGCGCGCTTTCGGTCGCTGTCTACAACCACTACAAGCGCATCCATGGAAACCAGGATCATGGACCCGTGGCGGCATTGACTAATGATGACCCATTGGGGGAAGTCGAGGTCTCAAAGTCGAACATCATGTTGATTGGTCCGACCGGTTGTGGCAAGACCTATCTCGCACAATCCCTGGCCAAGAAACTAAACGTTCCTTTTGCTGTAGCTGATGCGACGAGCTTGACTGAAGCGGGCTATGTCGGTGAAGACGTCGAGAATATCCTGTTGAAGTTGTTGCAAGCAGCAGACTACGACGTTAAGAAAGCCGAAACCGGCATCATCTACATTGACGAAATCGACAAGATCTCCCGCAAGAGCGAGAACCCGTCGATTACGCGCGACGTTTCCGGTGAAGGTGTCCAGCAGGCGTTGTTGAAGATTCTTGAGGGAACTGTTGCTGCTGTTCCACCGCAGGGCGGTCGAAAGCACCCGCACCAGGATTTCATTCAATTGGATACCACCAATATTCTCTTCATTGTTGCCGGCGCTTTCGCGGGTCTAGAAGAGATCATTTCCTCCCGCGCAGGACAAAAGGGTATCGGTTTTGGCGCTCCTTTGACGGCGCTCAAGAACGAGACAGCATCGTACTCGGACGTTCGCCCCGAAGACCTCCTAAAGTTCGGATTGATTCCGGAATTTATCGGCCGCCTTCCAGTGATCACCACTGTTGAACATCTCGACAAGGAAGCACTTGTTCGTGTCTTGACTGAGCCCAAGAACGCTTTGCTCAAGCAGTACCAGAAGATGTTCCAGATGGATGGGGTTGCACTGAGCTTCGATCAGTCGGCGCTTGATGCCGTTGCGGAACTGGCCATCGAACGCGAGACTGGTGCCCGCGGGCTGCGGTCGATCCTGGAAGAAACTCTTGGTGGGGTCATGTTTGACCTGCCAAGTCGTGAAGATGTTGCTGAAGTTGTCGTGACACGTGCCACGGTCATTGACGGTGAGGAACCGGCAATGCTGTCACACGCAATGGTCGCCAAGCGCGACAAGAAGTCCGCCTAACCCGTTCATTGATCAATAGTTTGATTTTCGTAGGAAAGTTGGTAACGCATGGCTGAGCGTCAGCACGTTGATTTCTGGTTTGATCCAATTTGCCCATTTGCCTGGGCAACGAGCCGGTGGATCAAGGAAGTTGAAAAGGTGCGTGACATTGACGTTTCTTGGCACGTCATGAGCCTATCGGTGCTCAACGAGGGCCGGGATTTGCCTGAAGACTATCGTGCAGTGATGGATTCGTCGTGGGGTCCGGTGCGCGTAGTTCTGAAAGCTGCAGAAGTGCATGGCGAAGAAGTCAAGGACAGCCTCTACACTGCCATGGGCGAGCTGTTCCATTACGAGAAAATCTCCGACCGGGGCGAAGTGATCAAGAAGGCGCTTGAGAGGACCGGTCTGCCTGCAGAACTGGCCGAGGCAGCCGATACCGATGCCAACGACGAAGCATTGCGAGCCAGCCACGAAACCGGCATTAGCAAGGTCGGCCAAGACGTGGGCACTCCCATCGTAGCTGTGGACGGTGTGGCCTTCTTCGGGCCGGTTATCACCCGAGTTCCGACTGGTGAAGACGCAGGAAAGATGTTTGATGCAGCAGCACAGCTGGCATCGTTCCCATACTTCTTCGAAATGAAGCGCACTCGTACCGAGAGCCCAACCTTCAAGTAAGTATTCCGGATGCACCGATAGAAGGACGCTCACAATTCAGGGGCGTCCTTCGTTGCGTTAAGTCTTGGACATCGCGTTGGGTAAAGCTGGCACTTTCAGTGGTCATCATCAGAATTATTCCCACCGGGGGATAGGTGGCCACCTTATCTAGGGAGTACGTTGTGGAAAGTCGTGTGCATATGCCTCTCTGGCGAAAAATAGTGTCCATTGCCTGCATAGTTGTGGGCGTGATCGTGGCCCCGTTTTCGGTCGGAGCTCTATGGGCCTCAGGGCATCTGACCAATACCGACGGCTTTGTAAAGACGTTGGGCCCTCTGGCGCAGAATCAAAAACTCCAAGAACTGGTTTCTGGCCAAGTCGCGCAGTCAATTTCCGGGCAGCTTCGGATTGAGGAACGCCTTGACGCCGTCGCTGGCTCAGGATGGTTGTCGCGTCTCATCCCCGCTGAAGAGCTGGCATCAAAGGCAAACGAGACAATTGAGAATGCTGCATTGCGAGTCGTTCAATCTGAGAATTTCGCTACGAACTGGCAATCGGCGCTACGTGCGAGTCATCAACGAACAGATCAAATCTTCACTGGTCAGAGTTCAGCTTCTCTTGACCAGGCAGGAAATCTAACTTTCGAGCTGGACGCAGTATTCGCCGGGATTTCAAAGACATTGACTGGATTGGGTATTCCGGATCTACCCGTATCGGGCCATTTCGACTGGCAATTGAAATTGATCCAGAACGATGCGCTGCCCATGGTGAAACAGGCTTACCTGGTGGTTGGCAATATTGGACCGTGGGCAATCTACCTGAACGCCGCTTTGCTTGTTGCCGGAATCCTGCTCGCTCCGCGGTACCTCTCAAAATCGTTGTTGTGGCTCGCTGTTGTCACCGCGCTGGGCTTCATCGCAATTAAAACCGTGATTCCCGACTTTATCCAAGAGCGCTTACTGGCCAACATGGATAGGGAACTGGCACGCGCCATTTTTGACCAGATTACCGGTGGCTTGGCCACAAGTTTCATCATCACCGCTGTTGCCGCGGGAATTCTTGGAATGGCGTCAGTGCCTCTTTTGCGCACGCGCATGCGTGAACTCACGAACCACTGACCCACCGGCTTTGCTTGAGTGAATTCGGCTTACGTCCGCTATTGGAGTACTGCGCAACATCTTGGTTCGAGAAGGAGCCGGCACCGTCCTGGTTCAAGGAGGCCAACGGTTCAATAAGTCCTTTTTTGAACGACAACGGTAACTAATTTTTGCACTCTTCAAGACCGGCCCGGGTGCATAAAGTACCTGATACCGAAGTTTTTCTTTCATAATTTTATTGAGTGCAACCCAGGTGTTTCGAATGTCTGGGGGTTCCTCGGTTGAGAGCTGGCTAAACCGAATTTTCTGGGACTGTCCTGGTCGCCGGGAACTGATCGCTACGTAACGAGTCGTCTCGTCTCCTGAATCGCACGGCCCGGATTTACCTGTGAAGAACCTGAGTTGCTTCATGTTCGCAGGCTAAACCGCCGCGTTCGTCGACGTTAGCGGAGGAAAAAATTCCTATAGAAATTGTGTGAAGTGTGTGTTTGACTAATTTGCACGAGTGCTGCGGCACACCCATCGATAGTGGCCATCTGCCACTGGACAAGGAGTTATATCGTGCAAGTTCGTTCAGTAAAGTCGGATTCCTCGAAGGTCAAAGGCAGGCGAAGGCTGGCCGGAGCCGCACTTTTGGCAGGCGCTATGATGCTCAGCGTTGCACCAATGGCCAGCGCGGCACCCACCTCAACAAACGATGACATCAAATCGATTAAGATATCGTCGCAGAAGTCTGATTCGGCACTTGAGTATTGGACTGCCGACCGAATGAAGGCTGCCAAGAGCGCTGACGCACTGGTCGCTGGCAAGTCGGGATCCGCAGCCAAGGTGGATACCAGCAAAGCTTCCAAAGTTCCTGGCCAGTCAGCCAACGCTAAAGCAGGAAAAATCAGTACAAAAGCTGGCGGGAAAACCCGCGGACAAGTGGCGCCTGTATCGCATATCGGCAAGGTGTTCTTCACCCTCGGCGGGCAGGACTATGTTTGCTCCGGCAATTCAGTCGTGTCAACGAACGAATCCACGGTGTCCACCGCGGGCCACTGCTTGAACGAGGGCCCTGGCGCATTTGCAACTCGCTGGGTTTTCGTACCTGCCTATGAAAATGGAAATGCGCCCTACGGTTCCTTCGCCGCCACCGAACTGGTCACTACCGCCCAGTGGTCAGATGATGGCGACATCACCTACGACACGGGCTTCGCTGTGGTTTCGAACAGCAATGGCACGACACTAACCGACACCGTTGGCGCTTCGGGTGTTGCCTTCAACCAGCCGCGCGGTGAGTACTATACAGCCTATGGTTACCCAGCTGCTTCACCATTCAATGGTGAGACTCTGCAATCCTGTGCCGGTTCGGCAACCGACGATCCATTTGGCCAGACTCAGTCGCAAGGTATTCCTTGCAACATGACTGGCGGTTCCTCGGGCGGACCATGGTTCTTGGGCTCGGGCTCATCGTCGTACCAGAACTCGGTAAACAGCTTCGGCTACAACACCGTTCGCAACACGATGTTCGGCCCATACTGGGGCTCGGTAATCCAGCAAGCGTATCAGAACGCGCAAAGCTAGATCGCTGAAGGTGGGCGGAGGAAAAGCAATGAGGCTTTTCGAGGCATTTCAAGGAGAAAGAAGAGACGATGCCACAAGAGCATTCTTCAAAAGACGGGCCCAGCCGCCCACCGCAACGGCATGATTTAGAGCAAGGCGCTGAGGAGCAACTGGAGCACTTCAACGAAGAACGCCGGCGCCAGGCAAAACCAAGAAAACTCATCCGCCCTTCACCGCCAAAGCAAAAAGCGGGGGAGGAGAAGAGCTGAAACGCATTGGGCGGCCATTCCAAGAGGAATGGCCGCCCAATGCGTTTACTTGAAACTAGGCTTCTTCAGCAGGTGCCAACTCAACGTTGGTTACCGTGAGCTCGCCTTCTGCTTCAACCAGTGTCAATTCGCGTGCGTTGGCTGCGGACTTCAGGTCCTCGAAACCAGCGCGCAACTGAGCTACCTGCGCCGGGGATGCGTGGATTTCGCCCGACAGCACCTCGGTGCGCTGCTTGACCTTCGCATCGGACTTGGCCTTGCGGATGCCCGAAAGGGCTTCGCCAACCAGCGGGAGAACCGCAGGATCGGCGCCCTCGACGGCGCTGGCCAAGTGATCGGTGCCCGGCCACTGGGTCAGGTGCACCGAGCCGGTGCGCCACCAGCCCCAGACCTCTTCGGTGGCGAAGGGCAGGAACGGCGCGAACAGGCGGAGGACCGAATCCAGCGTCGTAGCCAACGCAGCCAGGACGCTGGCCTGCTCGGCCTCGCCATGGCCGCCGTACGCACGGTCCTTGACCAGTTCCACGTAATCATCGGTGAACGACCAGAAGAACGACTCGGTGATATCCAAAGCGCGCGCGTAATCGTAGTTGTCGAAGGCGCGCTTGGCGTCCTCGATCACGGTGAACAGGCGTGCCAGCAGTGAACGATCCAGACCGTTGGTGACAACCGAAGCATCGTCAGTCAAGACGTTGGCCTCGGTGGCGCCCAAATTCAGCACGAACTTCGAAGCATTCAGAATCTTGATGGCCAGGCGGCGGCCAATCTTCATCTGGTTGATTTCGTACGCGGTATCGGCACCCAGCTTGGCGCTGGCTGCCCAATAGCGTACGGCGTCGGCGCCGAACTTCTCCAGCACCTCGTTGGGAACCACGACGTTGCCCTTGGACTTCGACATCTTCTTGCGGTCCGGATCCAGGATCCAGCCCGAAATCGCTGCGTGCTTCCACGGGGCGCTGGCGTGCAGGGAATCTGCGCGGACGGCGGTGGAGAACAGCCAGGTGCGGATGATGTCGTGGCCCTGCGGGCGCAGGTCGAACGGGTAGACCTTCGAGAAGAACTCGTCATCGCGGCCCCAGCGGCCCGCGATCTGCGGAGTCAGCGAACTGGTGGCCCAGGTGTCCAAGACGTCGGCGTCGCCGATGAAGCCATTAGCGGTGCCACGCTGATTCTCGGTGTAGCCGGTTGGCGCATCCGCGGCCGGATCAACCGGAAGCTGCTCGATGGCCGGCAGGATCGGCGCGTCGTAGTTCGGCTCGCCGTGCTCGTCGACCTGGTACCACACGGGTACCGGGACGCCGAAGAAGCGCTGGCGGGAGACCAACCAGTCGCCGTTCAAGCCCGATACCCAGTTCTCGTAGCGCGAGCGCATGAACGAAGGATGGAAGTCGATTTCCTTGCCGCGGGCAATCATCTGGTCGCGGCGCTCTTCATCGCGGCCACCATTGCGGATGTACCACTGGCGGGAAGTCACGATTTCCAGGGGCTTGTCGCCCTTTTCGAAGAAGTTCACCGGACGCGAGATCTTCTTCGGTTCTCCGTCAAGCAGGCCCGCGTCGGTCAGCAGCTCGACCATGGTTTCCTTGGCGGAGAACACCATCTTGCCGGCGATCTGGGCGTAGGATTCCTTGCCGGCCTCGGTGGTGATCCACTCCGGGGTCTCGGCCAGGATGCGGCCGTCGCGCCCGATGATGGGACGGGTTGGCAGCTGCAGTTCGCGCCACCAGGTCACGTCGGTCAAGTCGCCGAAAGTGCACACCATGGCGATGCCCGAACCCTTGTCGGCCTGGGCCAGCGGGTGCGGGTGCACGGTGACCGGGACGCCGAAGAGCGGGGAGGTGACGGTCTTGCCGAACAGGTGCTGGTAGCGTTCGTCATCCGGGTGGGCCACCAGTGCGGCGCAGGCCGCCAGCAGCTCCGGACGGGTGGTCTCGATGAAGACCTGCTCGCCGTTCTCGGCGTTGAAGCCATAGCGGTAGTACGCGCCGGGCATTTCGCGGTCTTCGAGCTCGGCCTGGGCCACGGCGGTGCGGAAGGTGACATCCCACAAGGTCGGAGCCTCGGACATGTAGGCATCGCCCTTGGCCAGATTCTCCAGGAAGGCACGCTGGGACGCAGCGCGGGAGTTGTCGTCAATGGTGCGGTAGGTCATCCGCCAGTCAACGGACAGGCCCAGGGTGGTGAACAGCTGCTCGAAGACCTTTTCGTCCTCGACGGCCAGCTCCTCGCACACCTCGATGAAGTTCTTGCGGCTGATAACGTCCCAGTCGCGCTGGTTCTTGGCCGGCTTTTCCGGTGGACGGTAGCCTTCAATGTACGGCTTGGCCGGGTCGCAGCGCACCCCGAAGTAGTTCTGCACGCGGCGTTCGGTCGGCAAGCCGTTGTCATCCCAGCCCAGTGGATAGAAAACGTTCTTGCCGCTCATGCGCTGGTAGCGGGCCAACACGTCGGTCTGCGTGTAGGAGAACATGTGTCCTACGTGCAGGGACCCGGACGCCGTTGGCGGGGGAGTGTCGATGGAGTACACGGACTCGCGAGTCGTGTCCTCGTTGAAGTGATAGGTGCCCTCGGTGCGCCACCGGGACGAAAGACGTTCTTCCAAGCCTTCCAAAGCGGGCTTGTCAGGAACGGAAACCGTTGCGGGCGTGTCTGTGCCCAAGTTTTCTTCTGCCATAGCCTTATTCTTTCATGTTTTGCACAGCGACAATGCATTGTTTCCCATGGCCTGCGCCACGATGCCGCCAAAGGCGGATGAAAACGCATTTTGGCCGCATCCCGGGCAGAAAGCAGAGGTCAACGGCCACAGCACCTGGCCGCCTGCTATTTGCTCATACAGCAGCTGGGATCTCGAGGTCCTGAAACGTAAGAGAAATTCACGCCTTACCAGCTGGCAATGAAGTAGCCATAGAGTTGTAGGTATGACTAACACAGAATTTCAAGCGCCTCGTTCCGCCGTTGTCACCGGCGCTTCTAGCGGTATTGGCCAAGCCACCGTTCGAGCCCTGCGCAATCAAGGATGGACCGTTTTCGCTGTCGCGCGCCGTGCGGATCGACTGGAAGCTCTTGCCCAGCAGACGGGTGCGATTTCCGTCCCTGCGGATGTCAGCGTCCAGACCGATGTAGAGGTATTGGCCAAGACCGTTGAAGCCGCAGGAGGCATCGATACACTGATCAATTGCGCCGGTGGCGCACGAGGCACCGAATACTGGGCCGATGCCATTGACGAGGACTGGGAATTCATGTGGCAGGCCAATGTCATGGGAACGATGCGGCTCACGCGCGCCCTGCTGCCACAGTTGCGCCAGGCCCGGGGCACGGTCCTGAACGTGACCTCGACAGCAGCGCTAGCAAGCTACGAAGGCGGCAGTGGATACAACGCCGCCAAGGCGGCCGAGCGTGCCATGACCCAGGCTTTGCGTTTGGAAGAAGTGGAAAACGGCTTGCGAGTCATCGAGATCCTCCCTGGCCTGGTGCAAACCGAGGAATTCGCGCTGCGGCGCCTTGGCAGCCAAAGCGCGGCAGACAGTGTCTATGCCGGGGTTGACAATCCGTTGACGGCCGAAGATGTCGCCGAAGTGATTCGCTACGCCGTCAGCGCTCCAGCCCACGTTAATCTCGACGAGATCGTCATCCGGCCCCAGGCGCAAGCCGCCAACCACAAGCTAATCCGCAACGCCAAATAATCGTTGCGCAACCCACCGTTGAGGATTTATTCAATGAGCCAAAAAACCCAGCGCACGATTCACGTAATTGCAACATCGCACGGAACGGACAATGCCAACGGCCAACAGCTGATCCACGATTTGCGAGCCCAGCTCGAAGAGCTGGGCAAGGACCAGATTCCAGCCTCGCTGGTTTGGCACGAGGCCTACGTGGATGTGCAGCAGCCGTCGTTGGATGACGTGGTGGCGGGACTGCCGGATACGGAACCAGCAGTGGTTCTGCCGCTGCTGGTTTCAGATGGCGTGCACACCACCCTCGACATCGCCAAGGCCGTGGATTCCCGAGAAAATACTGTGTCGGCTGGCCCGCTGGGACCGATGCCCGAGCTTGCCCAGGTCCTCGCGGACCGGGCTGAAGAGCATCTCGACGGTGACCCAATGGTCGTCCTGGCCGCTGCGGGCACCCGGCTTGAAATCGGCCAACGCCAAGTCCGCGACCTCGCCGGGCAAATTTCGCGCATCCTAGACCGTGACGTGCCTTTTGGCTATTGCGCCGGAGCAAAACCACAGATCTCAGAAGTTGTTGAAGGCGCGTTAAAGCGTCCGGTAATTGTTCTGAGTTCCTTGCTGGCCGACGGATACTTCCAGTACAAGCTCGCTAGCACGGGAGCAGATGTGGTGACAAGGCCTCTTTTACCTGACGTAACGATTGCGCAATGTTTCCTCGTGCGTCTCCAAGAGACGCTAAAACAGGCCGGTTATGTGTCGCCAAATGACGAAGTTCTAACTCAGTAGGCAACCAGCGGTCATGTGACTACTTGCGTTTGCCGTCCCCCTGGGGTGGGTTTCTACGCTGGATTACATGACGCAGACAACCACACCCGCTCGTCCTAAGAGGGCGGCAAAGCCCAATGGCCAATGGAAAATCGACGGCCCTGCGCCGTTGAACGCCAACGAAGAAATGAAGGCCGCGGATAACGGCCTGAACGTGCGCCAGCGCATCGAGGAAATCTACTCGAAGCAGGGCTTCGATTCCATTGACCCAGAGGACCTGCACGGGCGCTTCCGCTGGTGGGGCCTCTACACCCAGCGTGCCCAGGGGATCCCGGGCGGCAAGACTGCGACGCTGACCCCCGAAGAACTTGAAGACCGCTACTTCATGCTGCGCGTGCGCATCGACGGTGGTGCGCTGACCACTGAGCAGCTGCGCGTCATCGGCCAGATCTCCACCGAGTTTGCCCGCGACACCGCGGATTTGACGGACCGCCAGAACGTCCAGCTCCACTGGATCGACGTTGTCGACGTGCCTGAGATCTGGCAGCGGCTGGAAGCCGTGGGCCTGCACACCACCGAGGCCTGCGGCGACGTTCCCCGCGTGATCCTCGGTTCGCCGGTAGCTGGCATCAGCAAGGACGAGATCATCGATCCGACCCCGGTGATCGCCGAAATTTCCCGCCGCTACATCGGCAAGCCGGAATTCGCGAACCTGCCACGCAAGTTCAAGACCGCGATCACCGGCCACCCCAGCCAGGATGTCGTGCACGAAATCAATGACATCGCCCTGATCGGCACCGTCCACCCGGAACTTGGCCCCGGATACGACCTCTGGGTGGGTGGCGGCTTGTCCGCCAGCCCGCGGCTGGGCGAGCGTCTCGGCGCCTTCGTCACCGAAGAGCAAGCGCCAGATGTCTGGGAAGGCATTGTCTCGATTTTCCGCGATTACGGCTTCCGACGCCTGCGCAACCGTGCGCGCCTGAAGTTCCTGCTGGCCGAATGGGGCACCGAGAAAATGCGCCAGGTGCTGCAGGACGAATACCTGGGCTATGAGCTGCCCGACGGCCCGTTGCCTGTCCAGCCGACCGAGGCCGGGGACCACAGCGGAGTGAACGAGCAGAAGGACGGCAAGTTCTACATCGGGCTGACTGCTCCAGCAGGGCGAGTCTCGGGCACCTCGCTGACCGCTCTGGCTGATCTGGCTGAGGCACACGGATCCACCCGGCTGCGCACCACCCCGCACCAGAAGATCATTGCGCTGGACATCGCCGAAGACCAGGTCAAGGGCTTTGTCGGTGCGGCCCGCAGCCTGGGGCTGGAAGCGTACCCGAGCCTCTTCAAGCGTTCGGCGATCGCCTGCACCGGTATCGAATTCTGCAAGCTGGCGATCGTGGATACCAAGGACACCATGATCGACGCCGTGGCAAAAATCGAAGATCGCCTGGCCGACCATGAGGGCAAGCTGCCGCGCCAGCTGTCGCTGCACGTGAATGGCTGCCCGAACTCGTGTGCCCGCATCCAGACCGCCGACTTGGGCTTCAAGGGCCAGCTGATCACCAATGAGCAAGGTGAACAGGTTTCCGGCTTCCAGGTGCACCTGGGCGGGACCCTGGCCGGTTTCGAAAATGGCGAAGCGGCCCTGGGCCGCACGGTCCGCGGCCTGAAAGTCGCTGCCGATGAACTCCCCGAATATGTAGAACGCGTTGTCAAGAACTACTCGGCTTCCGCCACAGAAGGCGAGTCTTTCGCCGCCTGGGCCCACCGAGCCGAAGAGGATGAACTGAAATGAGCCAGCAGACCCCTAACCGCACCCGCAGCGAAGCAGAACTGCGCGAAATCGCACGGCTCGGAGCTGAAGAGCTGGCGTGGGATGCCAGCGCCGCGGAGGTTGTCGCCTTTGCCGCCAAGCACTTTGACGCCAGCGAAGTAGCCGTGGCCTGCTCCATGGCTGATGCGGTGCTTCCGCAAGTCGTTGCCGAGCAGCTTCCGAAGGTCGATGTTCTCTTCCTCGACACCGGCTACCACTTTGTCGAAACCCGCAGCACCCGCGATGAGGTGGCCCGCGTCCTGGACGTGAACATTGTCGATGTCCTTCCCGAGCTCACCGTGGCCGAACAGGATGCAAAATATGGCAAGGATCTTTTTGCCAGCAATCCGGCGCAGTGCTGCCAGATGCGCAAGGTGGACCCGCTGGCCAAGTCCCTGGGCGGATACAGTGCCTGGTTCACCGGGGTCCGCCGCGACGAGGCTCCCACGCGAACCAATACTCCGCTGGTGGCTTTTGACGAAAAGAACGGGCTGGTCAAGTTCAACCCCTTGGCACCGTGGAGCTTTGACGAGCTGATCGACTACGCCACCGACAAGCAGGTCCCCGTGAACCTGTTGCTGTCCAACGGCTACCCATCCATCGGTTGCGAACCGTGCACCCGGCCCGTTACCGAGGGCGAAGATCCTCGTGCTGGCCGATGGGCCGGGCTGAACAAGACCGAATGCGGCATCCACATCTAAGGAGCAAGCCATGACCATTACCGCTAACGCCCCCACCGGCACCCAGCGCAGCGTACTGGACGCCCTGGAAGCTGAATCCATCCACATCATCCGTGAAGTCCTCGCCGAATTCGAGAAGCCAGGTCTGCTCTTCTCCGGCGGCAAGGACTCCGTGGTGGTCCTGCACCTGCTGGCAAAGGCCGTCGCTCCACTGCGCGTGCCGATCCCGGTGGTGCATATCGACACCGGCCACAACTTTGCCGAAGTCCTGAACTTCCGCGATTCGGTAGTTGAAAAGTACGGGCTGAACCTTGTGGTCGGCTCCGTGCAGGAGTACATCGACCGCGGCGAGCTGACCGAGCTGCCAGATGGCACCCGCAACCGCCTGCAGACCCGTGTCCTGCTGGACACCATCGAAAACAACGGTTTCGATGTCGTCTTCGGCGGCGCCCGCCGCGACGAGGACAAGGCCCGCGCCAAGGAGCGCATCCTGTCGCTGCGCGACGAATTCGGCGTCTGGGATCCGCGCAACCAGCGCCCGGAAATCTGGAGCCTGTACAACGGCCGCCACGAGCCGGACTGGCATGTGCGCGCCTTCCCGATTTCCAACTGGACCGAACGCGATATCTGGGCCTACATCCAGCGCGAAAACATCGAGCTGCCATCGATCTACTTTGCGCATTGCCGCCAGGTCTTTGAACGGGACGGCATGTGGCGGGCGCTGACCCCGGTGAGCCAGCCCAATGATGACGAGCCGGTGATCATCAAGCAGGTGCGCTACCGCACCGTGGGCGACGCCAGCTGCACCGGAGCTGTGCTCTCGGCCGCCGACACCGTAGGCAAGGTGCTCGACGAACTGGCCATCGCCACCGTCACCGAACGCGGGGCTACCCGCGCCGATGACCGCATTTCCGCCGCGGGAATGGAAGACCGCAAGACCGAAGGGTACTTCTAAAATGACCACCACACTATTGCGTATCGCTACTGCAGGGTCGGTAGACGACGGCAAGTCCACTTTGGTTGGCCGGCTCTTGCACGATGCCAAGGCGATCCTTGCCGATTCCCTGGATGACATTGCCCGCACCAGCGCCGAGCGGGGCTTCGGCGGGTCCGATGGCACCTTGGACCTGGCCCTGGTGACCGATGGCCTGCGCGCCGAACGCGAGCAGGGCATCACCATCGACGTGGCCTACCGCTACTTCTCCACCGACAAGCGTTCCTTCATCCTCGCGGACTGCCCTGGGCACGTTCAGTACACCCGCAATACTGTCACCGGCGCCTCCACTGCGGATGTTGCCATCGTGCTGGTGGACGCCCGCAATGGCGTCCTTGAGCAGACCCGCCGCCACCTTGGCGTGCTCGCCTTGCTGCGCGTTCCCAACCTGGTTGTGGCAGTGAACAAGATGGATCTGATTGGGTGGGATGAGCAGGCCTTTGGCGCCATTGAAGCCGAAGTCCTGTCGCTGGCTGCGGAGCTGGGCCTCCAGTCAACCACTGTTATCCCGGTCTCTGCGCTGCAGGGCGATAATGTGGTTGAACCATCCCAGGCGGCTCCGTGGTATGCCGGACCCACCCTGCTGGGCCTGCTCGAAGAACTGGAACCGAAACTCGGCAGCGGCACCGCACGCCTGGATGTCCAGTACGTCATTCGCCCGCAGGGCGCCCTCGCTCCAGGCCTGGATCCGGAAGCCTACCGCGATTACCGCGGATATGCCGGAACCCTGGTCGACGGCACCTTGAACGTGGGGGATGCCGTGCAGGTGCTCTCCAACGGCCAGCCAGCAGCCAGCCGGGTCAAGGCCATCAGCACCCCTGCCGGTCCAGCCCAGAGCGCTCAAGGCGGCGAGGCGGTTGTTGTCGAGCTGGAATCGGACGTGGACATTGCCCGCGGCGACACCATCGTGGCCGGTGAACTGCCTGCGGCACAGCGCGAATTCCAGGCGAACATCTGCGTCTTGGATCCGGTAAAGCTCACCAGCGGCCAGCGACTGCTGATCAAGCATGGAACCAAGGTAGCCGCAGCCAAGCTGTCGACCATTGATTACGTGATCAACGTGGCCGACTATTCGCAGCAGCCAGCCGAATCCCTGGAACTCAACGACCTGGGCCGGATCACCCTGCGCAGCCAAGCCGCCTTGGCAATTGAACAGTACGCCTCCTCGCGTACCGGCGGCAGCTTCTTGCTGATCGATCCAACCACGGGTCGAACGCTGGCCGCGGGGATCATCGAGGAAAAACATGAAGCGGCCTGAAACTGCTGAACCGGCAAGGCATGGCAATCGTGTGCGCTTGACGGCCCATGGTCCCGAGGCGGGCTACGGCGGCAGGTTTCTTGGGCTTGCAGGCGTAGGGGTGCTCGCTGCCCTGGCAGTGGTCACGGCCTTGTTACCCGGGCCCAGCGACGAGCAGGCGCAAGCTGCGGATCTTGGACCCGCAGCCGAACTGAAGGTCGGCTACTTCGCGAACCTGACGCATGCTCCAGCCCTGATTGCCCAATCCGAAGGAATTCTTCAGGACGCGGTGCAAGAAGACGGAACCAAGGTGCAGAGCCAGGTTTTTAATGCAGGACCCGCAGCAGTGGAAGCCCTGAACTCCGGTGCCATTGACGCGGCATACCTGGGGCCAAACCCGGCGTTGAACAGCTACCTCTCCAGCCACGGCGAATCATTGCGGGTGGTATCTGGCGTAGCCTACGGCGGTGCCAGCCTCGTGGTGAACGACCAGATCAACAGCCCAGGGCAACTGGCTGGCAGCAACCTGGCTAGCCCGCAGTTTGGCGGCACCCAGGACGTGGCGTTGCGAAATTACCTCAACGGGCTAGAGCTGAACCAGGACGCAACCGTCACACCGAGTTCCAATGGCACGGTGGCCCAGCTATTTGGCCGCGGAGAAATCGATGGCGCTTGGCTTCCTGAGCCTTATGCGTCGCTGCTGGTGGAAAAGTACGACGGCCATCGCCTGGTCAATGAGTCGCAGCTGTGGCCTGACGGAAAATTCCCGACGACAGTTTTGGCTGTTTCCCAGGACTTCCTGGCAAGCCATCCGGAAACAGTCCAGAAATTGGTGGATGCCAATACAGAGGCAATCAGCTGGTTGAACCACGCGGATGAAAAGCAAAAGCTCGAGGCCGTGCAATCCGCTTTGGTGAAGGCCAATGGAAGTTCGTTTGATGAGTCAGTGATCGCTTCTGCGCTGAAACAGATTTCATTCAGCGAAGATCCATTGCCTGAAACCTACCAAACGCTGGTGGACCATGCCGCCGCTGTTGGAGTTGGCTCCACGGGTGATGCACAAGGGCTTGTCGACACTCGCTTTCTCAACCAACAGGAGCGGTAATGGGAGTTCTACTCAATGAAGTATCGCTGAGCTATCCTGGCACGGGGCTGGTCATTGACCGGCTCAGCGCTGAAATTGAAGATGGCGAATTCATTGCAGTTCTCGGCGCCTCCGGATGCGGGAAATCCTCCTTGCTGAATATGATCGCCGGCTTGCTGGCGCCGAGTTCTGGATGGCTGGAAGTACCTGAAGACGGGGCCGCCTTCATGTTCCAGGACGCAAACTTGTTGCCTTGGCTCACTGCCAGCCAAAACGTCGACTTGGCCTTGAAGCTTGCCGGTTACCCGGTAGAGAAGCGGCCAGCACGAGTTGAAGAATTGCTGGATCTTGTTCAGCTGGGGCACGCCAGCAGCAAAAAGCCCCACGAGCTATCCGGCGGCATGCGCCAGCGGGTAGCCCTGGCCAGGGCTCTGGCACAGGACCGGCAGGTCTTGCTGATGGATGAGCCTTTCGCGGCGCTGGATGCCATTACCCGCGACATGCTCCATGAACAGCTGCGCGCCTTGTGGGAGCAAACGGGAAAGACGATCATCTTCGTTACGCACAATGTGCGCGAGGCAATTCGGCTGTCCGGACGGATCCTGGTGCTCTCTTCGCATCCGGGACGAATTCTGGAAACCCGCCGGATCACCGACGAATTACGCCAGGACCCGGCCCAAGCGGCCGCACTGGCAGATGAACTAACCACGATTTTGAGAAAGGAGCAGCGGAAGCATGAGCTCACTGACCGAGTCTCCAACTGAGTTGAAGCCATTGCAGCATTCAAAGCTGCGCCAGCGCAGCCGCCTGGACGCAGTGGTCGCACCGTTGCTCACCGTGGTGGTACTGATTAGCTTGTGGCAGATCATTTCCTGGGCCAGCCCGCTGCGCGAGGATCTCTTCCCGGGCCCGCTGGCTGTCGCCCAGAAGCTTCCACAGCTGCTCTCCGACGGATCGCTGCTTTCAGCGGTGGGCACATCGCTATTCCGTGCCATTAGCGGATTCGCTATCGCGGTGGTCGTTGCGACCCCTGTGGCGTTGCTCCTGGCCCATCAGCCTTTGCTGCGCAAAGGTGTCGGCCCGCTGGTATCGGCGATGCAGGTATTGCCATCCATCGCGTGGGTTCCAGCGGCAATCATCCTCTTCGGATTGAGCGACGCAACCATTTACACGGTTTTGCTGCTCGGCGCGATCCCGTCCATCATCAACGGGCTGCTCGCCGGAATCGACATGATCCCGGCACAGTACAAGGCGTTGTCCAAGGTGCTTGGCGCCTCCAAATGGGAACATGTCATGCACATTGAGCTGCCAGCTGCCATGCCAGGCTATGTTGCAGGATTGCGCCAAGGGTGGGCCTTCGCCTGGCGCTCGCTGATGGCGGCCGAATTGATCGCGGTGGGCGGCTCGCTGGCCCTCGGCGTAGGCTCGCTGTTGCAGCGTGGACGCGACCTGGCAGATCTGCCATTGGTCATGCTGGTGATCCTGACCATCCTGCTGGTTGGCGTGCTGATCGAATTAGTATTCTTTGCTCCGATTGAACGCAAGCTTTTGCGTGATCGCGGCATGAGCCGAACTGGAGACAACAATGGCTAAAGGACATATCACCCTCATTGGCGGTGGCCCCGGTGATCCAGAATTGATTACCGTCGCCGGCTACAAAGCGCTTTTGTCCGCCGATGTGGTTTTGGCTGACCGGCTTGGCCCCACCGCATTGCTTGCCGACTTGTCCGATGACGTCCTGGTGATCAACGTGGGCAAGTCGCCTGGCTGCCACGTGAAGACCCAGGATGAGACCAACGAGCTTTTGGTCAAGCACGCGCTTGAAGGAAAGCACGTGGTCCGGCTTAAAGGCGGAGACCCCTTTGTCTTGGGCCGTGGCGGGGAAGAGATGCTCTACGCCGCCGAATACGGGATTTCCACGCGCGTGATTCCCGGAATCACCAGCGCCATTTCGGTTCCCGGCGCTGCCGGCATCCCGGTGACGCACCGTGGAATCGCTGCAGGATTCACCGTGGTGAGCGGCCATGCCGAACTGGCCGATGTGCCGATTCGCTCCGATCACACCCTTGCGGTGCTGATGGGAGTATCAAATTTGGCACTAATTGTTGAGACATTGCTTACCCGAGGTTTGCCGTCAAGTACGCCAATTGCGATAGTTGAGCGAGGTTACTCACAGACGCAGCGCACAACTATCGGTACGCTAGAAGAGATTGTAGTGCGCGCCCGCAAGGCCGCAGTGGCGAATCCGGCCGTCATCGTCATCGGTGATGTCGTTCGGCTAGCCCCGGAAGCCTCCGACCAACTGGTAGACCTCCTGCCGCTAGAGAACGCCGATGCCACCGAGCCGGCCTCATTCGTTGACTAAGAAAGAGAAGTTGTTTGATGAGTGAAATTATCGTCCCTGATCACCTGGCCTCCCGGGCACTGCGCGTGGCCATCGTTGGCGCCGGTCCTGCAGGCATCTACGCAGCAGACCTGCTGAACAAGAGCCAGCCAGTTTCCAGCGGTCAACTGAAACTGCACGTCGACCTCTTCGATGAGCTGCCCACCCCTTTCGGCCTGATCCGCTACGGCGTATCCCCGGATCACCCGCGCATCAAGGGCATTATCAACGCGCTGCACAAGGTGCTCGACAATGACTGGATCAATTTCTACGGCAATGTCGGCCTGGGCCGAGACATCAGCCTCGACGACCTGCACGCACGCTACGATGCAGTGATCATCTCCACCGGCGCCCAGAAAGACGCCGACCTGAACATCCCGGGCATCGACTACGAAGGCTCCTTCGGCGGCGCTGACTTCGTTTCCTGGTATGACGCGCACCCGGATGCAGACAAGAACTGGGACCTGTCGGCCAAGGAAGTTGCTGTTATCGGCAACGGCAACGTGGCCCTCGACGTCGCTCGCATTCTCTCCAAGCACGCTGACCAGCTGCTGGAGACCGAAATCCCAGAGCACATCTACCAGCAGCTGAACGACTCGGCCGTCACCGACGTCCACGTCTTCGGCCGCCGCGGACCAGCCCAGGTGAAGTTCACCCCTCTGGAACTGCGCGAACTGTCGCACTCCAAGGATGTAGACATCGTGCTGTACCCGGAGGACTTCGAATTCGACAAGGCTTCGGACGAAGCCATGAAGACCAATAACCAGACCAAGACCATGGTCTCGACCTTGACCAACTGGCTCATTGAGCAGGAAGAACGCGAAGAGGCACCAAGTGCTTCACGCCGCCTGCACCTGCACTTCCTGCAGTCGCCCGTCGAGGTTCTCGGTGAAGACGGCAAGGTCACCGGCCTGAAGGTGGAACGCAACGAATT
This sequence comes from Glutamicibacter halophytocola, assembly GCF_001302565.1. Taxonomy (NCBI): domain Bacteria; kingdom Bacillati; phylum Actinomycetota; class Actinomycetes; order Micrococcales; family Micrococcaceae; genus Glutamicibacter; species Glutamicibacter halophytocola. The sequence continues at coordinate 2,074,246 of NZ_CP012750.1, read as the reverse complement.
GGACGGCAACGGCGGTGCCCGCGGCACCGGCGAGTTCGTCGAATACCCGCTGCAGGCCATCTACCGCGCCGTAGGCTACTTCGGCTCGGCCGTTGACGACATTGAGTACGACGGCGCCAAGGGTGTACTGCCAAACATCGAAGGCCGTGTTCTTGACGCTGCCGGAACCCACGTTCCGGGCCTCTACGCGACTGGCTGGATCAAGCGTGGCCCAATCGGCCTGATCGGCCACACCAAGGGCGACGCCTTGGAGACCATCACCCACCTGCTTGAGGACCTGACCCAGCTGGCTGAGCCTGAATCCTCGCAGCAGATCGCAGAGCTGCTTGAAAGCCGCGGTGTGGACTTCTCGGATTGGGATGGCTGGAAGACACTGGATGAACGCGAGAAGGAACTCGGCGCAGCCGAAGGCACCGTCTCCACTCGCTTCGGTGACATCACCCGTGACCGAATCAAGGTTGTCGAGCGCGAGGCCATGATGGAATTCTCTCGCGCAAAAAAATTAGCTGAGAGCCTGTAAGTCTCACCCCAGGCTCTGAACCTCAATGGCGGTGGCTGCTGGCAATAATTTGCTGGCAGCCACCGCCATTGGTGTATTCGGCTGTGCTCAGAGCAGCACGTTCCACAGGTAGTCTTCGCCTACGATCGGTATGCCGTAGTCTCGTGCCTTCTTGGCTTTTCCAGACAGAGAATCGGGATCGGCTGCCACCAGCAGCGCCACCTTCTTGGTGACAGCGCGATGCGGAGTGAACCCCGCCCGGGCGAGCTGCTCCTCGATATCGCTCCGAGCGCGTGACATGTCGCCCGTGAGCACGACCAGGGAGCCGGGCGGAACCTCGTGGCTGTTTGCAGGAGCAGCGCCTTTCGGCAGATACTGTGCAACTGCTGGGGCAATTTTCGCTTCGTTGATTTTTTGTGCAGGCAATCCCAACAGGGCGAGGACCTTGGAAAGATCAGCAATTTCGTCGTCTGCCAGAACACCGTCTGCCCAAGCAGCAGCAACCAGCTGCTGGAAGTAGTGCTCGTGAAGGGCCAAAGCGGCCTTCTTGTCCAGGCCGATATCCGAAGCTGTCTGCAGCAGCTGGGCTTCCTCGTGCGCAGAGAGATAGCGATCCATGAGCGCCAGATCCAATATGGCTAGATAATTCTCTTCTGTCTCGGTGCCGGAGAATTCAGGAAGCGTTGCCGCAAGCTTGTCCAGGAAATGGCCCGCAGGCTTGTCCGTTGACCGTGAACGAACAACCGCCGGAACACGAAGCGCCGGCACATTATCAAACCAGCGGTTGTCCGCGGCAGCATGCAGCCGGTGGTCCCAATCTGGTTCGTCTGGATCCAATTCCATGTATCGGGAAAGCAAAACTGCGGTTGCCGATGCATCGCCGAACGCACTGTGCGCTTGCTGCAAATCAATACCAAATGAATCGCAGCAATCCTGGAGCGAACGCCCGGCTCCTTGCAGATATCGATGGGACAAGCGCATGGTGCATAAGCCCTGGGATAAGAAGTCCCCGGGAACAGGAGCGCCTGCCTTGCGGAACTCGGCATCCAAGAAACGCGCGTCAAAGGATAGGTTGTGTCCTACGAGTACAGTGCCGGACAAGCGCCAATGAAGTTCTTCGGCCAGTTGGCCAAAGGTCGGCGCGTCGAGAAGATCACGGCTCTGGATTCCATGAATCGCCTGCTTCCCAAGATCTCGCTGTGGATTGACCACGGTTTCCCAGGAGCCTACGACTTCTCCTGCGCGGTTCATCGTCACAATAGCGATTTCTGCGATCCGGTCATTGCCGCCGGGAAACAACCCAGTGGTTTCGGTATCGACGATGGAGAATAGCTCGCGGCTCATTTACCTGCTCCTGACGAAAAAGTTGTTGCGTCAATCTATAACAGCCTGATCGTGAAGATGCACTACTTTTCTTCAACGTGCGCATTCGGCATCCGTGCTGCCCAGACCCTGTCGGCCTGGGCAGCACGGATGCCGGGCGCAGAGCAGCAAGGGCTATCGGCCTGCGAATGGCACCTTGTCGTCGTGGCTTTGTGTTCTAACGCTGCGGCGAAGCATGATGAACAGCAAGATCATGCCTGCAGTGATCGACATGTGGCCAAGACCGGCGACGCCCGAAATCATCTTGGAAGACTCCATGCCTAGTACGGTCATAGAGCCGTGGGTGAGCTGCATTCCCGCGGTCAGGATTACTCCTGCGTTGTAGGTGCCCATGAACCAGGCAAAGAGCTTGCGGTGCTTGCTTAGCCCGAAGGACTTCTCCAGCAGCAATACCAGCAGCAGCATGATGAAGCCCAGAACCAGCAGGTGAGTGTGCACCACCGAAAGCTGGGTCCACTGTCCCTCGGGGAAGCCATTGATCTTGGTGAATTCGCGGTAGAAAAGACCTGAAGCAACGCCGAGGAGCATGTAGGCGAAGGAGAAATTAACGAGATTACGCATCGATTTTGCTTTCTTTCTGAATGGCTGGTTGTGCAAAAGACTTGGCGAGCGGGGAAGCTTTGCCAAAGATTGGATGCTTTCCTGAGCCCAGGACAGCGAAGAGCGCGGGCAGCATCAGTGTTCGAACCACGAAAGTATCGAGCAGGACGCCGAGCCCGACTATCAAGCCCAGCTGGCCCAGAACCGTCAGCGGCAAGGTTGCCAGGGCCGCGAACACGCCAGCCAACACGAGTCCGGCACTGGTAATGACTGATCCCGTGCGGCTAGCAGCCATGACGACCGCCTCACGCAGATCCAGTGCCTGTGCGTCTTGGCGCACACGCTGCGTCAGGAATATCGTGTAGTCCACGCCAAGGGCTACCAGGAAGACGAAGGCCAAGAGCGGCACTTGGACATCCAGTGCGTCAGCCTCGAAGACTATCGAGGAAACCAGGGAGCCGAGGCCAACAGCAGCGGCAGCGCTGAGCAGATTTGCCAACCCCAAGGCCAAGGCGGTGCGCCACGAGCGGGTGAGCCAGCCGAGCATCACGAAGCAGATGGCCATGATTAGCGGGGCAACGAGGTACAAGTCGCGCAAGTGCATCTGGTGGGAATCCAGCTGTTCGGCGCTCTGCCCGCCCACCAGCACCTGTCCTCTGCCGATTGCTGCCGCGGTATCTCGCAGATCTTCCACCAGATCCTGGGCGTGGGCGGAGCTGGGATCTACAGCCGGAATGACGGTGAACTGCTGCCACGCGGTCTTCCCGAGCTGATGGACCTCGCCCACACGCTTGACGTTCGCGACGCTTGAGAGATCATGGCGCAGTACCTCGGTATCGATGTCTTGCGCCAATACCGTGATCGGCTGTGTTTCACCGGCGGGGAAGTGCTCAGCGAGAGTCTGCATGGCGTTGGTTGATTCGGTGGCCGTGCGGAACTGCTGGGCCTGGTCCAAGCCAATGCGCGTCCCGGTCAGCGCACCGGCAAGAACCAGGAGCAAAACCGCCAGCGCCGCGAGGTTCAGTCCCGGGCGGTTCATCACAGAACGAGCGGCACGACCGAAGAAGTTTTCCTTCTTGGCTTCCTGATCTGGACGAGGAATCAAAGGCCAGAAGGCATTGCGGCCGCACATGGCCAAGACCGGAGGCAGGAGGAATAGCGCGAAGACCGCAGCGATCAGCAAGCCAGCGGCGCAAACGATACCCAAACCGCGGGTATCTTCCATGGCAGCCAGCCCCAGAGTGAGCAGCGCCAAAACCACGGTCAGGTTGGAAGTCAGGATGGCTTCAAAGCTGGATGCCCACGCCCTGGATAGCGCCTGGCGATGATCGGCGCTTTTGTGCAGCTCATCGCGATAGCGGGAGATCAGGAGCAAGGCGTAATTGGTGCCCGCGCCGAAGACCAAAACGCTGAGCACCCCGGAGTCGAAGTGCAGATCGAAGGCGTTGCCCAGCAAATTGGCTACCAGCGAGGCGCTGCGATCGGCGATGGCAATCACGACCAGCGGGATCAGCCAGAGCACCGGCGAACGGTAGGTGAGGATCAGCAGGACTGCCACGATGCCGACGGTCACGGCCAGCAGGGTGAAATCAGCCCCCGCGAAGGCATTGGTGATGTCCACCGCGAATGCGGTGGAACCTGTGACCTGCAGCGCCATCCCATCGGCGCGATGGTCCTGGACCCAGTCGCGGATCTCGCTGAGCTTCTCACGATCGGCCTGATCTGAGACCGTGCCCCAGGTCAGCGGAACCATCGCTGCCTGCTGGTCCTCGCTGGCCAAGGTGCGTCCTGCGGTGACCCCGACGTCGTGGCTCAGTGCCGTGCTGCGCTGGTCCAGGGACGCCATGTCGGCGTTGCCCAAGACCTGGCCATCGGGGCGGTTGGCCACCAGCAGGGCCGAGCTCTGAGAATCGGTGGTGTTGGCCTCCAGCAGTTCGGCGACCTGCGCCGAATCCGAGCCGTCGACCAGGGAACTGGCCGAACGGGCGGGAGCCTGGATGCTGCTCAGGGCTCCGAAGAGCACCAGGATCACTGCAAAAACTGCGGCGGCCCACATGCGGGCACCGCGGCGGCTGGTCAGCGAATCGCCGACCCGGGAGATAACTGGAACTTTCATAGTTCCAGTCAACGAGAATTTACGGGTTCAGCCATCGTGGAATGAGGTGAATAAAAGATCAACCGAAAGGTTGAGAGCACCTCTGGCGTGTCGGCCACACGATAATCGACGCTACAGCAAACCGGCCTCGCGGGCTTTATTAATTGCGTCGGTCCGTGTCCTCGCCTGAAGCTTGTCGAAAATGTGCACCAAGTGCGTTTTGACCGTCGCTTCAGAGACAAACAAGGACTTGGCGATTTGCTTGTTGCCGGCCCCGGTTGCCAGCTGCACGAGAACATCGCGCTCTCGTGCGGTCAGCTCCGCTTTGGGCCGGCGCATGCCTTCAACCACACGGCGGGTCATTTCCGGGGCCAGAACCATGAGACCCGCGGCAGCTTGGCGCAAGGACTCGACGATGGTTTGGGCGCTGACGTCCTTGAGCAGGTAACCGCAGGCGCCGGCCTCAATGCACGCCAGAATCTCCGCATCCTTGTCAAAAGTAGTCAAGATCAGCACCTGTGGCGCGCGGGGCAGCCGTCTGATGCTTGCCGTTGTCTGGGCGCCATTCATCCCTGAACCCAGTCTCAGGTCACAGAGCACAACGTCAATTTGCTGATCTTTGGCGAATTCAACGGCTTCTTCTCCGGTGGAAACTTCGCCCACGACCTGGATATCGCCGTAATTTTCGAAAAGCGCTCTCAACCCGGTGCGAACAATCGGGTGATCGTCCACCAACAGGATGCGGATCATGGTTTGTCCTTTAGTACCCGAAGAGGCAGATGGGCGCACAAGGCGGTGCCGTCTCCAGCAGCGCTTTCCACTTCCAGTCCGCCGCCAAGTTCAATGAGGCGTCGGTTCATCGCCGTGAGGCCAAAGCCTCCCACCTGCGTATTTGGCAATAGCCGGCCGGCCGGGGGAGTGAAGCCAATACCGTCATCCACGATATCCAGGCGTACCTCGTCATCGCTGAAACTCAAGCTCACGACGACCTTTGTGGCTTGCGCATGCCGGCGAACATTGGACAGCGCCGACTGGGCGGTCCTCAACAGGGCAATTTGAACACTGGGGTCCAACAGCGGCAATCCAGGCTCAATATCCAAAGCGGATTCAACACCGGAGTCGCTGCTGAAGTTCTCAAGGACGCGAGAAAGGGCTCCGGCGAGCGCCTGCGAATCAAGTTCAGCAGGTGCCAGGGCGGCAATGATTCTGCGCAGGTCGTTGAGTGCCTGCGCGGAGAGCTGGTCGATTCGTTGCAGCGCCTCTTGCGCCGCACCGGCGTTGCTGGCGCCCGTGGCGGCCTTGGCATGCAAGCCGATGGACGATAGCTGCTGGGCGATAGTGTCGTGGATTTCCCGGGCTAGGCGTGTGCGCTCGGCCGCGATTCCTGCTTCATGCTGGGACCGGGCCAAATCCTCTTGGAGCGCGGCCATTTCCTGTTGGGCTCTCATCAATGAATTGACCAAGGACGTGCGTTCTTGGGCGTCCCGCTCCATCTGCAGGTAGCCTCGCGAAATGCCCCAGGCAAAAAGGCCTCCGACCAATGGACCGGCTGCGGACGCAAGGCTGAGCTGTGCGTGGTGCAGGTAGGGTGCGAGCAAGGTAAAGGCATAAACCACGACGGACCACAGCACTGAAGACAGGAATGGCAGCTGGTGTCCTATGAGCAGCCAAAGGCTGAAGGCTAGCCACATGAATTCAGCCGAAATCAAGAGGCTTGCTATCCAGATTCCCAGCAGGAGCGCCAACCACCACGTGGGTTTGGGGAAGATCCTGTTCTTGGCATGCGGGATGAATCCTGCGCTGTACCAGGCGGCGAAGAGCAGCGAGATGAGAATTGCCGGCAGCGCATTGTCTTGCGCCGAAACTTGTCGCAGCAGCGCGATGACAAGCAGGATGGCCGTCACCAGATGCTGTCCCCAGCGCAGCACCCTTGGCGAGGCCAAGGAGTGCTGCTGATTCTGGGTCTGAACCGATCGTGGCTCCGTAGTACTCATGGATGCCAGCCTACCTAAAGGGTACGTTGCCTATTGCTCGGTAAGCACCACCAGTTGAGCTGTTGCCCGGGTCATGGCCACGTACCTGCGGACAGCGCCGCCCAAGCCTGTTCCGAAGGACTGTGGCTGGCAGACGAGTACCAGGTCGAATTCCAGCCCCTTGGCGTTCTCCGGCGATAGCACGCTGACCCTGCTGGGCGCACGGAAGTCAGGGGCACCGATGACGGCTGCCGTGCCCTGGGCATTCTCGGCCAGCCAATGATCCAGAATTGTTCCGAGTTCTGTGGGCCGGGCGTACTTTACTGGCGCACCGTCTAGGCGCAATGATCGCGGCACGTTCGCTTCTGGCATGTGGGCCAGGATCTGCTCTGCGGCAGCTTCCATGATCTGCGCGGTACCTCGGTAGTTGACGTGTAGCGGGGATACGGTGATGTCGCGAATGCCAACCTGGGCCAGCCGCTGTTCCCATGTCATCCTGAAGCCGTCGACGGCCTGGGCCCTGTCGCCCACAATGGTCAGGCTTCCTGAGGGGCAGCGCCTTTGGATCATCGCCCACTGGGCATCGGTCAAATCTTGCGCTTCATCGATGATGACATGTGAAAAAGGTCCACTGTAGCCGCCTGAGGCCACATGGCTCTCCAGGCCCTGGGCAAGCAGTCGCTCCTGAAGGTCTTGGTGCATGAGCTGGGACGACAGGTCTTCCTTGTCGTCAGCCGAAGCCATCAGGTCATCAATCACGTTTTTCCACCGCTTGCGCTCGGCAGCTATGCGCGATTGCTCATCGAGATGTTTCGATTCGCTGTGCGGGTCGCCAATGAGGAAGCGGGCAAGGTCAATCAGGGGGATATCTGATGCGGTCCATGCCCCGGCTGCCGGATTTGCCAGCAGCTTTTCAATTTCTTCACTGCCGAGTTCTCGGCCGCTATAGCGGAGCAGCGCTGGCGTCGAATACAGGGCCTTGAGCAGATTGAGCGGATCCAACACGGGCCAGTGCTCATCTAGCAACCCGTTCAGCGCTGTACTTCGCGCCAACTCTGCGCGCAGCAGCGGCTCATCGTCATCGGCACTGGCAACTTGGGGAAGCAGCTGGTCTATGAGGGCTTCGCGCAATTGGATGCGTGCTTCATTGTGCGGGGTATCGTGATCAATCATGGCAGCGGCATCGCGCCACAGCTGCGATGTCACGGTGGCTTGAGCTTCTGCAAGGTCGATGAGCACGTCGGCGGAAGGCGGTTCTTCAAAGACCAGCACTGCCCGCTTGATTGTGTCCAGCATTGACAAGCTGGATTTTATGCGGTGGACTTCTTGGTCCGGTTCCACAAGCACGCCATCGCCATTCGAAACTATATTCGAAAGCGTTGAAATGAGCACTTCGTCCTCACCGAGATTCGGAAGAATGTCAGAGACATAGGCGGAATAGGCTTCATGCGGGCTGACCACCAAAATTCTGCCACCTTGGCTGCGAAGCCGCGGATCCGCGTACAGCAAATAAGCTGCGCGATGCAGGGCAACCACCGTCTTGCCGGTACCAGGTCCTCCATCCACGACCAAGGCGCCTTGCGAGCCGCTTCGGATGATTGCATCTTGATCCGACTGGATGGTGGAAAGCACGTCCTGCATTTTTGGTGAACGCTTGCTGCCAAGGGACGCAAGAAATGATGAGTGGTCATCCAAGCGGGCATGGGAAGCCAGCTGGGAAGAATCGAACACTTCGTCCCAATAGTCGGAAATGCGTTGCCGGCGCCAACGATAGCGACGGCGTATCGCCAGGCCGTAATTCTTTTCGTGCGTCGCAGCGAAAAACGGTTCTGCTGCCGGGGCGCGCCAATCAATCATCAGCTGCTTGCCGTGTTCATCGCTCAAGCCCAGGCGGCCCACGTAGAGGCGCTCGCCGGTCTCAGCCAGTTCCATGAATCCCAAGCAGGCGTATGGGCCCATGCGATCTAGCTGGCGCAACCGCCGAGCCAATTCACCGAGTTCGACATCGCGTTCAAGGGATTGCTGCAGAATGCCGGCCTGGTCTTTTCCTCGTGCGGCGATGCGCTCGATCAATTCGGCACGGAGCTGCTCAATCCGCGCTGCGATTTCGCAGAGCCGTTGCTGGTCTTGTTCGGTATTAGCAGGGCTCTCTGATGATGGACTTGGCTGGACGGCATCGAAGTAGCTGGTATTTGAGGTTTTGGCAGGCACGCGGGCTCCCTGAAGTGGCTGGCTTTCGTGGCGAAGATATCGATTATGGACCATATGCGGGGCCTTGCGGCAAGGCCCCCTCAACGCGCTATTCTGAAAATGCAGGGATTGTTGTTTTGGGTTTTCCAGTCAGGTTGCTGTGAGCCTGAACTCACTTGCGATCCCTGGGATTCTGGTGAATGTCCACCACGGGCATCACGCGGTACGATATAAGGACTGCGACTTTGACCCGGCTATCACCGGCGAGTCTTCGGAAGAACAGTGTTCCGCATTGACGGGAACCACCTAGTAGAACCGAACGGGACCAGCCCGTCACAGCTGATGATAAGTGGTTCTCCACCATCTGGTGGGGGATAAGCGGGGTGGTACCGCGGCTTAACTGCCGTCCTCGTAGGCAAGGAATTATCGACCCTACGCTTGAAGGACGGCCCATTCGATGAGCTTCTACCCGAAGGTCACTACTGACCCAACCGGTTCGACCCCGGCTTCACCGCGCTTCCCTGAACTTGAGAAGCGCGTCCTCGAATACTGGAAGAACGACGACACTTTCCAGGCCTCCATCGACCAGCGCGAGGGCGAAGAATTCGTCTTCTACGATGGCCCTCCCTTTGCCAACGGGCTGCCGCACTACGGCCACCTGCTCACCGGCTACGTCAAAGACCTGGTCGCCCGCTACCAGACCCAGCGCGGCAAACGCGTCGAGCGCCGCTTCGGCTGGGACACCCACGGCCTGCCCGCCGAGCTGGAAGCCATGAAGCAGCTGGGCATGACCGACAAGAAGCAGATCGAAGCCATGGGCATCGACAAGTTCAACGATGCCTGCCGCACCTCGGTAATGAAATACGCCGACGAGTGGAAGCAGTACGTGAACCGCCAGGCTCGCTGGGTCGACTTCGAAAACGACTACAAGACGCTGAACGTCGAGTTCATGGAATCGGTCATCTGGGCCTTCAAGCAGCTCTCGGACAAGGGCCTGACCTACCAGGGCTTCCGCGTGCTCCCATACTGCTGGAAGGACGAAACCCCGCTGTCCAACCATGAGCTGCGCATGGACGACGACGTCTACAAGAACCGCCAGGACCAGACCGTCACCGTGGGCTTCACCATCCTTGCCGGCGAAACCGAGGCCTCCCAGGCCCTGGCCGGCGTGCAGGCCCTGGCCTGGACCACCACCCCATGGACCCTGCCGACCAACGCCGCGCTGGCCGTGCACCCATCCATCGAGTACGTGGTGGTTCCTGCCGGGGAAGCTGGCGTGAAGGCTTCGGCCGCCGCCGGCCCATTCCTGCTGGCCAAGGACCTGCTCGGCTCCTACGCCAAGGACCTGGGCTACAAGGATGCCAAGGAAGCTGCCGCGGCGATCACCGCCAGCTACACCGGTGCCCAGCTGGCTGGCGTGCGCTACCAGCCGTTGTGGGATACCTACACCGACACCGAGAAGTACGGCACGCAGAACGCCTGGCAGATCCTCACCGCCGACTACGTCACCGTGGCCGACGGCACCGGCATCGTCCACCAGGCTCCGGCCTACGGCGAGGACGACCAGAAGGTCTGCGAAGAGCACGGCATCCCGGTGATCCTCTCGGTGGATGAGGGCGCCAAGTTCCTTCCGGTCTTTGCCTCCGGCCCGCTGGCCGAGATCGTCGGCGTGCAGGTCTTCGACGCCAACAAGACCATCACCAATGTGCTCAAGGACGAGGCCAAGCTCATCAAGCAGGCCTCCTACGAGCACTCCTACCCGCACTGCTGGCGCTGCCGCACCCCGTTGATCTACCGCGCGATCTCCTCGTGGTATGTCGAGGTCTCCAAGTTCAAGGACCGCATGGTCGAGCTGAACGAGCAGATCAACTGGATCCCGGGCAACGTGAAGCACGGCCAGTTCGGCAAGTGGCTGGAAAACGCCCGCGACTGGTCCATCTCGCGCAACCGCTACTGGGGCTCGCCGATCCCGGTCTGGGAATGCACCGGCGACGAGTGCACCCACCGCGAAGTCTTCGGCTCGCTTGAAGAGATCAAGAACTTCTTCGGACGCCTGCCGGTCAACCATGAGGGGCAACCGGATCTGCACCGCCCGTTCATCGACGAGCTGACACTCGCCCATGAGGGCTGCGCCGAAGGCGGCACCCTGGTGCGCGTGGAAGACGTGCTCGATGTCTGGTTCGACTCCGGCTCGATGCCCTACGCCCAGGTGCACTACCCATTCGACAACCAGGACTGGTTCGATGGGGGACACCACCCGGCTGACTTCATCGTGGAGTACATCGGCCAGACCCGTGGCTGGTTCTACACCATGCACGTGCTCTCCACCGCGCTCTTCGACCGCCCGGCCTACACCAACGTGATCTCCCACGGCATCGTGCTCGGCTCGGATGGCCAGAAGATGTCCAAGTCGCTGCGCAACTACCCGGACGTCACCGAGGTCCTGGACCGCGACGGCTCCGACGCCATGCGCTGGTTCCTGATGGCCAGCCCGATCCTGCGCGGCGGCAACCTGGTGGTCACCGAGCAGGGCATCCGCGACGGCGTGCGCCAGGTGCTGCTGCCGCTGTGGAACGTCTGGCACTTCTTCAACCTCTACACCAACTCCGCGAACAATGGGGCCGGCTACGAGGCCAAGCGCTCCACCAGCTCCACCGATCCGCTGGATAAGTACATGCTGGCAGCCACCGGCCAGCTGGTGCGCGAAGTCACCGTTGCCCTGGATTCCTACGAGGTTTCCGACGCGACCGAAGCAGTGCGCCAGTACATGGACACGCTGACCAACTGGTACGTGCGCCGTTCCCGCCAGCGCTTCTTCGACGAAGACACCCAGGCCTTCGACACCCTGTACACCGCGCTGGAAACCCTGGTGAAGGTCACCGCTTCGCTGCTGCCGCTGGCCAGCGAAGAGATTTTCCGCGGGCTCACCGGCCAGCGCTCGGTGCACCTGACCGACTGGCCAGATGCCAACGAGTTCCCGGCCGATGCTTCCTTGCTGGAAACCATGGAAACCACCCGCAAGATCTGCTCGGTCGGCTCCTCGCTGCGCAAGGCCAAGAACCTGCGCGTGCGCCTGCCACTGGCAGAACTGAAGATCGTCCTGAACGATGCGGCCCGGCTGGAAGGCACCTACGCCTCGATCATCAAGGACGAGCTGAACCTGAAGGCCGTGACCCTGATCGACGCCGAAGGCGTGGACGCCGCCAGCTACGGCATCAGCCAGCAGCTGGTAGTCAACGCCCGCGCTGCAGGCCCCCGATTGGGCAAGAACGTGCAGCAGGCCATCAAGGGCGCCAAGTCCGGGGACTGGTCGGTAGCCAATGGCGTGGTCACCGCCGGCGGCCTGGAATTGGCAGAGGGCGAATACACCCTGGATACCGTGGTGGACGCGGCCGGCGAGATCGCCGCGGCGGTCATCGACGGCGGATTCCTGGTGCTGGACACCGAGGTGACCGGGGCACTGGCCGCCGAAGGCACTGCGCGCGACATGATCCGCGCCATCCAGTCGGCCCGCAAGGACGCCGACCTGCAGGTTTCCGATCGCATCCGCACCGTGATCACCGCCAACGCCGCGACCATCGCGGCTCTGGAAGCCAACCGCGAGCTGGTGGCCGGCGAAACGCTGACCGCGCAGCTGGAACTGGTGGCCGATGATGCCGCCGCCGACGAGCAGATCACCGTATCCAAGCTGGATTCCGACAAAGTTGAGGTCAACTAGTGAGCGAACTGGACCGCGTCTACGGGCAGCTGCTGGCCCGCGCGCCGGAAAACAAGATGGAACCGCGCATGGATCCGATGTTCCGCGCGATGGAGATCCTTGGCGAGCCGAACAAGGCCTGCCCTGTCATCCACATCACCGGCACCAACGGCAAGACCTCGACCGCCCGGATGATCGAGTCGCTGCTCATCGCCCATGACCTGCGCACCGGCCGCTACTCCTCGCCGCACCTGGTCTCGGTCACCGAGCGCATCGCCATCGATGGCGAGCCTGTGGACGATGAAACGTTCGTGCGCGTTTGGGACGAGATCAGCCCGTTCTTGGAGATTGTTGACGCCGAGCTCGTGGAGCGCGGCGAAAACAAGCTGACATACTTCGAAGCAGTCACCATTTTGGCCTTCGCGATTTTCGCCGAAGTCCCGGTCGATGTTGTGGTGCTCGAAGTCGGCCTGGGCGGCATCACCGACGCCACCAACGTGGCCGATGCGGATGTCTCGGTGTTCACTCCGATCTCCCTGGACCACACGGACCTGCTGGGCGATACCACTGAGCTGATTGCCGAGGAAAAGGTGGGCATTCTCAAGCCCGGCGGATACCTGGTTTCCTCGGTGCAGCCCACGGATGCAGCCGATGTCTTGCTGGCCCGCGCCCGAGAACTGGAAGTGCCGGCCGCGTTCGACACCTTGGACTTCAAGCTCTTGGAGCGGAAGTCCGGAGTTGGCGGACAGCTGCTTTCGATTCAGGGCCAGGCCGCACGCTATGAAGAGATTTTCCTGCCGCTCTTCGGTGCCCACCAGGCGCAGAACGCCACCGTCGCCCTGGCTGCGGTGGAGGCCTTCCTGGGCGGCGGGCAGCGCGAGCTGAACATTGAATTGGTGCGCCAGGGCTTCGCAGCGGCTTCCAGCCCGGGCCGGCTGGAACTGGTGCGCAGCGCGCCGAGCATTCTGGTTGATGCCGGCCACAACCCGGAAGGCATTCGCGTCTCCGCGGAAGCCATCAAGGAATCCTTCGGCTTTACCCGGCTGGTTCTGATGGTTGGCATCCTGGCGGAGAAGGACGCAGAAGCAATGCTCTACACCATGCGCGAGGAGTACGGCGATATGGTCGAAGATCTGTGCATCACCCAGTCCTCGTCGCCGCGAGCTATCCCTGCCGGCGAATTGGCCAATCTGGCCATGAATGCCGGATGGCCTGAAGAAGATATCCACGTGACCGAGGATCTGGAAGACGCGGTGGAGTGGTCGGTGGGCCGAGCCGAAGCTGGCGAGGACCTCGGTGGGGGCGTGCTGGTCACCGGTTCGATTACACTGGTGGGCGAGATTTCCCTGCTGCTCAAGAAAGGCGACTCCTAATGGCCAAACTCACCCGTGCCCAGCGCGAGTGGCGTCCGGGCATGAAAAAGAAGCTGCGCTCGACCAAGATGATGTTCGCGTCAACCGTCCTGGTCTGCGAGGCGCTCCTGGCAGTATTCGTCACGCTTGCTGCCTTTGGGCTGAAGCGCGGGGGAGAGCCGGTGGTCGTCCTCGCCCTCGGCGCTGTGGTTGCACTGTTGTGCATCCTGAACTGTGCCTTGCTCGGCAAGAAAATCGGCTACATCATCGGCTGGATTCTGCAGGCGGTCTTCTTCCTCACGGGATTCATTCTCGTGGACATGTTCTACCTGGCCGCCGCCTTTGCGCTGTGCTGGTGGTACGCCTTGTACAAGGGCGAAGAAATCGACGTGGAAAATAAGCGCCGTGCCGCAGCCCAGGAAGCCTGGGAACAAGCCCATCCCGAACAAGCCTGAAAACCTAGAAATACATCAACGATACGAAGAGGTAGTCAAATGACTGAACGTACCCTGATCCTGGTCAAGCCAGATGGCGTCAAGCGCGCCCTGACCGGCCAGATTCTCGCCCGCATTGAAGCCAAGGGCTACACCATTGCCAAGCTGCAGCAGCTGGAAGCAACTCGTGAGCTCCTGGCCGAGCACTACGCCGAGCACGAGGGCAAGCCATTCTACGAGCCGCTGGTCGAGTTCATGCTCTCCGGCCCGGTTGTCGCCATCGTCGCAGAGGGCCAGGGCGTTATCCCGGGCTTCCGCTCGCTGGCTGGCACGACCGATCCAACCACCGCAGCTCCAGGCACCATCCGTGGCGACTTCGGCCGCGACTGGGGCCTGAAGGTGCAGCAGAACCTGGTGCATGGTTCAGACTCGGCTGAGTCCGCAGAGCGCGAGATTGCGATCTGGTTCGGCAAGTAAGCCAAAAGCCGAAGAACCCCGACAGTTTAAAACTGTCGGGGTTCTTCGCGCGTTAATGCCGGTTTCAGTACCAGTCATCCAGGCTTTCGGCATCTGGCCCAGGAGCCTGGGCCGCGCGGTCCACAAGCGGGTAGGAAGTTTGAGGATCATGAACCGAATTTCGTCCGAGGTCTTCGACCGAGCCGATCCTGACGACCTGATGATGCCCTGCCGTTGCGTCGACCAGGTGCGACAAATCATCGTCCATGTTCTCGTTGCTGAAACTCAACATTCTCAGTCCTTCCAGGCTTGTTGCGTATCGGCCGCTATTTTGCGGGGCTATGGGTCCGGGGTGAGAGCTCGTCCCGGCAGAAGACCGGGTGCTGCCGGTCAACCGTTTTCACTTCAGTCACATTAAACACACTGGGCACTTCCGTGACAACGCCATCCAGCTGATTTCGAGCTGTGACAGCGAATGAATCGAAAGCCGATCAGCCGCAAATTACGCTGGATCAGCCCGTTTCGAAATCATGCTAGCAATCGCATCTGGCGTTTTAAAGAATTTGCTCCACAGAAACAAGCCGGGTGTCTGCTGTGAATCTGTGGAGCACCATATTCTTCAAGCTATCGAGGGCCGCGGCTAGCCTTTGCCTTCCCCAGAAGTGCTGTCCTGGCCAGCCTCGAGCTTTTCGAGGGCCTTCTCGTCTTGGTCGGATTCAACTTCCGACTTGATCTCGGCACTGGCATCAGGGACCGGATCATTTCTTTCCCGACCCGTCCAGACCTTGATCACTGCCCACGATGCGGCAACCAGCGGAACCGAAAGCACGGCGCCAACGATGCCGGCCAGGACAGTGCCTGCGGTCAAGGCCATCAAGACCACCAATGCGTGCAGGTTCAGGGCGCTGGCCATGACGACCGGCTGCAGGAAGTTTCCTTCAAGCTGGTTCACCAGAATCACGGACGCCAGGACAATCAAGGCAACGATGGGCCCGTTGGTTACCAGGGCAATCAAGGTCGCAAGAACACCGGCGACCGTGGCTCCAACCATGGGCACGAACGAACCGAGGAACACGATAATGCCCAACGGAATCGCCAGCGGCACGCGGACGATCAGCAGGGTCGCCGTGATGCCAATGGCGTCTACGGCAGCAACGGTAGCGGTGCCGCGAATGTACCCGCCAAAGGTGCGCAGGGCCCGGTCTCCTGAGAGGATCCACTTGTGGCGGTAATGCTCAGGAGTCCATGAAACAGCAAAGGCCCAAATCTTGTCGCCGTCCTTCAAGAAGAAGAACAGGATGACCAGCAGCAGTACCAGGCCTGTGAGGAAGCTTCCGGCTGCGCTAAGGGTGTTCAGCGCACCAGTTCCGAACTGCGAGCTGGTCAAGAAGCCGGTGACCGTGTCAACAACGCTATCGATCTGCGCTTGGTCAATCGCGATCGGCAAATTGCCCATCAGGTCCTGGACCATGTCGTTGAGCTGATTGAAACCCTGGACGGCTTTGTCAACGAGTTTTGGCCACTCGTTAATAACGGAGAAGACCAATCCGGTGCCGATTCCACCGAGAATCAGCAATGAACCGAGGAACACGATCCAGGCCGAGAGCATCGGCGAGAAAACCTTGCGCAGTTTCACTACCAGCGGCCACAGGGCGCAGGAGATGATCACGGCGAGCAGGGTGGGGATGACGATCATCGTCAAGCGCAGCATTCCGATGACGAGGAAGGCGCCCAATGCGCCGACAACGAGCAGCTGGGCGCTGCGGATCCCCAGCCGGCCGAGAAGATCAGTCCACAGCCCGCTGACCGTGAAGTCAGGTTTTGCCTCCGTGCCGGCCAGCGTGGAGCCCGTTGCCGAAGCTGGAATGGCTTCCGGTGCGTGCTGTTTCTTCGGCGCTTGGGATTTACCCTTGCGGAAAAGGGCCATGGTTACTCCTTGTCGCTAGTAATAATTAGTTCTAAGACTAGGCTAGCTAGTTCGGCTGCTGCGCAGGCAACACCGAAAGGATGATTTAATCCAGCTCAAGGCTGAATATCGGCTTCCAGTGCCGAGGTTCCCCAGCCGTGCCAAAAAGAAGTGGCCGCCCGCGATCGCGGACGGCCAGCACGCCCGAACGGCGTGAGCTAGGCGCTACTTTCTGAAATATTCCTCGGCGAGCAGCCCCATGATGATCTTGTCGTGGAACGATCCGTCATGGAAGCCGGCTTGCCGAATGCGCCCTTCTTCCCGGAAACCGGAACGGATGAACGTGCGCAGCGCCCTTTCGTTGTAGGCCCAGACGGTCAATCCAATGCGGTTCAATCCCATTTCACGGAAGCCGTAGTCAATGATCATCTTGGCGGCCAGGGTTCCATAGCCCTGTCCGACATTTGATCCGCCAATCATGATCATGAGTTCTGCGGACCGGGCAGGCGCGTTGTAGTCATATAGCGCGGTGTGCCCGATCAACGTGTCGTCGGGCAGGGTGATCGATAGGCCAACACCGTCGGTGGTGCCACGATTCAGGCTTCGGGACTTGAAGAGGGCGGCCGCTTCGTTGACCGGATGGGGGAGCACCAGGCTTCCCTGCAGTGCCATGAATTCCGGGCTGTTCCACCATTGCGTGAGGAAAGGCAGATCATCTTCCTGGAGTTCGCGCAGGCGCAGTTGTTCCGAGATCAGAAGATCGATCCCGTAGTTTTGGGCATTTTCTGTGTTCCATTTGTCACTTGCCATGTTCCCAATCTAGCGGTCTTAGCTGGGCAAGGACGGCAAAATCGCGACGCGCGCAGCCAAATCACTGGAAATCAAACGCGCTGGCACAGCTATCCGATGGCTGCAGGCAAAAGAAAAGCCGGTTCGTTCCCAAGGCAACGAACCGGCAATCGATAGCGGGGCTTAGCCGAAAAATGCGTTCGGGAAGCGAAGCACCACTGTAGCTGCAACCAAGAGCCACAGGATGGCAGTGACAATCCAGCTCCACTCGGTGAAGAACTTTTTCACCGCTGCGCCAGCGGGGATCACGCCCGTGACCACATTGCGAGCCGTAGTGAAGACAAAGAGCGGTATGGTCATGGCCCACACGACCATGCAGTAGGGGCACAGCGCGTTGATCTCGTAGAGGGCTTGCGACCAGAACCAGATGACCAGGCCCATGGCGGCGGTAACACCAATCTGGAAGCAGATCCAGAACCAGCGCTGCAGCTTGTTCGCGCCGGCAAGCAGCACCACGCCGATGGTGATGACGATCGCGAAGCAGACGATGCCGAAGAACGGGTTGGGGAATCCGAAGATTCCAGCCTGCTCCGACCTCATCACGGTGCCGCAAGAGATCCATGGATTGATATCGCAGCTGGTGACGTAGTCGGGGTTCTTGTAGAGCTCGATGCGTTCCAAAACGAGAGTTCCGGCTGCGAGCCACGAAATGAAACCTGTGGCGATGAGAACCAGCCCGAAACCGCGATCCTTTGCCCACCATGGCAACACGCCCGGGTTGGGGCTCTTTTCTAGTGATGAAACCATGTTTCGACTATTCCATAAATTTGTAGGAAAGCGGGAGATTCCGCTTCGAGCGTTTTCATCTTAGGAAGCAATTCTGTGCAACGGATGAGAAGCAATGAACAAGGCATGAACTAAATATGAGAGAATGGAAATGGTTGTTCGCGGATCCACAGTCTGCTTTCAACCCGACGACAGACTTTTGAAACAACAGATCGCCAGGCGATGCATCGCTTCGGTTGAGTGCCCAATATGTGCGCCTCCCGAGGGAATACCGCGGATCGTAGGGCTGCAAAGGAAAGCAGCCGGTTTTCTTAGGCCACGTTGATCCGCAGGAATTGCGTCCGGCTCAGTCATATGAGCCAGTGGCAATCTTGCGGAAAATAGCGAGCTTTTGTGTCTGGCCGATTTAAAGCAATCGGCCAAGGGACACGTGATGATTGTAGTTTCAGCTGAGGCGCCGTCTGTGGAGGATGCCAAAGCGGGACAAAGTAGGAGTACGCGAATTTAAATGAGCGCAGCAAATCAACGAAAGGGTGGGGCGCAAGGTAGCAAGCGAGGCAATCGTTCAACGCGAGCCCGTCGTACCAGCGTTTCAACCACCCCTGCGCGGCCATTGCGCCGCGCCATGACCCTGGCTGAACTCAATGCCGCAGCCGGCATTGAAGAAAGCCCATACCGTTGGCGAGCTACACGCCGCACCCAGGTTTCCACCCCTGATTCAGCCCAGCGCGCCAGCCGCCAGGCAGAGCGCCGTGCGCAGGTGGCACGCCATGCTGCCAGCGACGAAGCAGTCGAGCAGGCAGCTGCCAAGCAGGAGACCACCGAACAGGCCAGCGAAGAAATCGCCAACCCGGTGGCAGAAGAGAACACTGAGCCGCAGGACGCCCCAGAGGTTGTAGAAGACCACACCGGCCAGCTGCTGGCCGAGCACGGCAGCTCGATGATCTTGAACCCTTTTGCCATTCCAGAAACCGCTCAGGCGGTTCTGGCGCAGGTCGTTGCCAAGAAGCACGAACCAGCGCGCAAGGAAACTCCTGAAGCCGAGAGCGATGACGTGACCTCGCGCCGTCGCCGTCGCCGCCGCCGCGGCGATGTTGATCTGGAACTTGAGGGCGGCTCGCAGGACGATCCACCCAACACCGTGACCCGCGTTCGCGCACCGCGCGGCAGCGTCGAAAGCCATGGCTCGGTCAGCGACAAGGTGGCCTCCGTGCGCGGTTCGACCCGCCTGGAAGCCAAGCGCCAGCGCCGCCGCGAATCACGCGAGACCGGCCGCCGCCGCCAGGTGATCACCGAGGCAGAGTTCTTGGCCCGCCGCGAATCCGTGGAGCGCAAGATGATCGTGCGCCAGCGCGAAGACCGCATCCAGATTGGCGTCCTGGAAGATGGGGTGCTCGCCGAGCACTTCGTGTCCAAGACCCAGCAGGATTCGCTGATCGGCAACGTGTACGTCGGCAAGGTGCAGAACGTGCTGCCTTCCATGGAAGCTGCTTTCGTGGATATCGGACGCGGCCGCAACGCCGTGTTGTACGCAGGCGAAGTCAACTGGGATGTTGCTGCCCTCGAAGGCCAGCCGCGCCGCATCGAGAACGCGCTGAAGGCTGGCGACTCGGTGCTCGTGCAGGTCACCAAGGACCCCGTAGGACACAAGGGTGCCCGCCTGACCAGCCAGATCTCCCTGCCGGGCCGCTACCTGGTCTACGTGCCGGGCGGCTCGATGACCGGCATCTCCCGCAAGCTGCCCGACGTTGAGCGCCAGCGCCTGAAGAAGATCCTGAAGGACCACCTTCCGGAAAACGCAGGCGTGATCGTGCGCACCGCCGCCGAAGGCGCCTCCGAGGAAGAGCTGACCAACGATATCAACCGGCTGCGCGCGCAGTGGGAAGGCATCGAAGAACAGGCCAACTCCACCAAGACCCTGGCTCCGGAACTGCTGTACTCCGAGCCGGACCTGACCATCAAGGTGGTCCGCGACGTCTTCAACGAAGACTTCACCAAGCTGATTGTCTCCGGCGAGCATGCCTGGGACACCATTGAGGCCTATGTCATGTATGTGGCGCCGGACTTGATGGGGCGCCTGGAGAAGTGGGAATCCGACGAGGACATCTTCGCCGACTTCCGCGTCGACGAGCAGATCGCCAAGGCGCTGGACCGCAAGGTCTTCCTGCCATCGGGTGGTTCGCTGGTGATCGACCGCACCGAAGCGATGACGGTCATCGACGTGAACACCGGCAAGTTCACCGGCTCGGGCGGCAACCTCGAAGAGACCGTGACCAAGAACAACTTGGAAGCGGCCGAGGAAGTCGTGCGCCAGCTGCGCCTGCGCGATATCGGCGGCATCATCGTCATCGACTTCATCGACATGGTCCTGGAGTCCAACCGCGATCTGGTGCTGCGCCGACTGGTTGAGTGCCTGGGCCGCGACCGGACCAAGCACCAGGTGGCCGAGGTCACGTCGCTGGGCCTGGTCCAGATGACGCGCAAGCGCATGGGCACCGGTTTGCTGGAAGTCTTCGGCGAAGAGTGCGAGCACTGTGCTGGAGCCGGTGTGATCACCCACGAAGAGCCGGTGGAATCCCGCCGCACCTTCAATTCGGCCGGTGAACCGCACGCCAAGAAGTTCAACGAGAAGCCATCTCGCAATTCCCGCCGCCGCCGCGGTGGCGAGAAGGACGAGGCCAAGCCGGTTGCCAAGCAGGAGGCTGCCGCCACGGGCGAGAAGGATGAAGCCACCCGCAATGCGCTGGCAAGTATTGCTGCCGCATCGCATTTGGAGCCACACGCTGAGAACGCTGTGAGCATCGAAGGCGAGCAGATTCCAGTGCTGAAGACCGGCACGCCAGTGGCCGCCGACGTCTCCGTCACCCTCGAAGCGCTCGAAGCTGCCCTGCCGGGCAAGGACGAGACCGAGGATGAGGGTGGCGAGGGCAACCGCAAGCCGCGCCGCCGTTCGCGCTCCCGTGGACGCAACCGTTCACAGGCAGACGCCGAGCAGCAGGGCGCCAAGGCTGAGGAAGCTGGCCAGGACATCGAAGCGGAGCAGCCAGCGGCTGTTGCCGTGGAGGATGAGCCGAAGCAGGTTGAGCAGCCGCGCAAGCGTTCCCGCCGGGCATCACGTCCACAGGGCTCGGGAGCTGCCTCAGCGCAGGACCAGCCGGTACTCACCGGCCTGGCCATGCCTGCATCGAGCGCTCCAGCAGCTGCAGAGGCCACGGCCCCTGCAGCAGCATCGGCTGCCGCTAGCGCGGTGGCCCCACAGAGTTCCACGAAGCCAAAGCGGCGCAGTCGTCGAGCCACCTCGGCTCAGGGCGACGCAACCGCAGAGGTTCTCGTGGCAGAGGTATCCGCTGCTACCGGTTCGGTAGTTCAAATGGATGCCTCCAGTTCGCACAACGAAAAGCCAGCTGAGCCTGCCGGGCAACCGGTAATGTTCGGTGTCGGCGTTCCGGTGCGCGAACTGAAATAGATGAACTTGATCACGCTTCACCCGCTGGGGCAGTTTGTATTTGCCCCAGTGGTGTGGACTAGCGTAATCTAGTTGATCGGTGCTAAACGCCAAGATCACGGACTTTCCGTCCGCTCGGCGTCAAGGCACAAGCGCATGAGATCCCCGTTCATTGCACTCATTTATGGGTGTTCGGGTCGATATCTGCGCCGGTAAGACAATAAACGTCGAGTAGAAGTGAGTACCCACGTGGTGTACGCAATTGTCCGCGCAGGCGGCCACCAGGAGAAGGTTTCCGTTGGAGACCTCATCACCGTTGACCGTCTTCAGGCTGCCCCAGGTAGCTCCATCGAGCTTCCTGCTTTGCTGTTGGTAGATGGCGAGAAGGTAACTTCCGCAGCTGCCGATCTGGCTAAGGTCACGGTTACCGCTGAGGTTGTAGAAAACCTTCGCGGCGAGAAGATCGTTATCCAGAAGTACAAGAACAAGA
This sequence comes from Glutamicibacter halophytocola, assembly GCF_001302565.1. NCBI lineage: Bacteria > Bacillati > Actinomycetota > Actinomycetes > Micrococcales > Micrococcaceae > Glutamicibacter > Glutamicibacter halophytocola. The sequence goes on along the minus strand of NZ_CP012750.1, from coordinate 2,052,211 downwards.
CCGGTTACAAGAAGCGCCAGGGCTTCCGTGCCGCTCTGACCAAGGTCAAGGTCACCTCGATCGCCTAATTCAGGCTGATCGTAATATCCATTTTTGTAGCGAAAGAGGCTAAAAGGCATGGCACATAAGAAAGGTGCGAGTTCCACTCGCAACGGTCGCGATTCCAACGCACAGTACCTAGGCGTAAAGCGCTTTGGTGGTCAGGAAGTCAAGGCAGGCGAAATCATCGTTCGCCAGCGTGGCACCCACTTCCACCCAGGCGCCGGCGTAGGCCGTGGCAAGGATGACACCCTGTTCGCCCTGGCTGCTGGTGCAGTCGAGTTCGGCACCCGTCGTGGTCGCCGCGTGGTGAACATTGTTGCTGCTGCCTAATTCAGGCATCAGGCAAATTTTTTAGTACAGAAGGGGTGGGCCGTTATTCGGTCCGCCCCTTGTGTGCGTAGATAGACTTTTTCTGCGAGAGCTTCTCGCAACCCCGTTCTAGGAGAAGATGGCCCCGTGGCTGCATTCGTTGATCGCGTAACCCTTCATGTCACCGCAGGTAATGGTGGCCACGGTTGTGTGTCCATCAAGCGCGAGAAATTCAAGCCGCTTGGCGGACCCGATGGCGGCAACGGTGGCAAGGGCGGCGACATTATCTTGCGCGTTGACCCGCAGGTCACCACGCTGCTGGACTTCCACCACCTGCCGCACCGCAAGGCCGGCAACGGCGAACCCGGAAAGGGCGGACTGCACCCAGGCAAGCACGGCGAAGACCTGATCCTCGGCGTGCCCGCAGGCACCGTGGTGAAGACCAAGGACGGGGACATCCTGGGGGACCTGGTCAACACCGGCGACGAATACATTGCCGCCATCGGCGGCATGGGCGGCCTGGGCAACGCGGCGATCTCCTCGGACAAGCGCAAGGCCCCGGGCTTCGCGCTGCTCGGTATTCCCGGAACCAGCCAGGACATCGTCCTGGAGCTGAAGTCCATGGCCGATATCGCGCTGGTGGGCTACCCTTCGGCTGGCAAGTCCTCCCTGATTGCCGCGGTCTCCGCAGCGCGTCCGAAGATCGCGGACTACCCGTTCACCACCCTGGTGCCGAACCTCGGCGTGGTACAGGCTGGCGAGACCCGCTTCACCGTAGCCGACGTCCCAGGGCTGATTCCTGGCGCTTCCGAGGGCAAGGGCCTGGGCCACGAGTTCCTGCGCCACGTTGAGCGCTGTGCCGCGATTGTGCACGTGCTGGACTGCGCATCGCTGGAGTCCGACCGCGATCCGATCAGCGACCTGGACACCATCGAAGCCGAGCTGGCGAACTACGAAGCCGACTCGACCTTCGCGGGCACCGACGGGACGATCGTCCCGCTGATCGAACGCCCCAAGCTGATCGCCCTGAACAAGGTCGACATGCCAGACGGTGCGGAAATGGCCGAATTCGTGCGTCCTGAACTCGAACAGCGCGGATATCGCGTCTTCGAGATCTCAGCCCTGTCACGTAACGGATTGCGTGAACTGTCCTTCGCTATGGCTGAATTGGTAGAACAAGCGCGAGCCGAACAGGTCGTTGAAGCACCGGTAGTCGAGGTGCCTGTGATCCGTCCGCGCTATAGCAACAAGGAAGAGTTCTACATTCGCCGCGAGGAACAAAACCTTGAGCCTCTGTGGCGCGTTATTGGCGAAAAGCCAGAACGCTGGATCATGCAGACCGACTTCCGTAATGATGAGGCCGTCGGCTACCTCGCTGACCGACTGGCCAAACTGGGGGTAGAAAACAAGCTATTCAAGGCCGGGGCCAAGCCGGGCGACGCTGTCGTCATTGGTTCCGAAGAAGATTCGGTGGTCTTTGACTGGGAGCCAACCATGGCTGCCGGCGCTGAATTGCTCGGCGGCAGCCGCCGTGGCGAAGACGTGCGACTCGAAGACCGCGGCAATCGAAAGACCCGCGAAGAAAAGCGTGCCGAACACGAAGACCGGAAGTCCGCCAAGGCTGCCGCTCGAGCAGAGCTGGAAGCCGAACGCAAGGCTGGCATCTGGACTGAATCGGTCAACGCCAAGAACGCAAAAAAAGCTGCTGGGAAGAAGGCAGCACAGGAGGAAGAATAAAGTATGAGTGAAAGTGCCACCAAGACTATTTCAGCCATTGCCTCTCCTCACGAATTGCCGGATGCACGGCGGCTCGTTGTAAAGGTTGGATCCAGCTCGCTGACCACGGTCAGCGGGGGGATATCCCATGAGAGACTGAAGTTTTTGGTGGACACTCTCGCCGAAACCGTGAACAACGGCACCGAGGTCATCCTCGTTTCCTCCGGCGCAATTGCCGCCGGCCTGGCCCCGCTGGGTTTGCCCAAGCGTCCCAAGGACTTGGCAACCCAGCAGGCCGCCGCGGCCGTCGGCCAGGGGCTGTTGCTGGCCCAATACACGCAGCTCTTTGAAGAACATGACCTGCGTGTTGGCCAGGTATTGCTCACGGCAGATGACTTGATGCGCCGTTCCTCCTATACCAACGCATTGCGTTCCCTGGTCAGGCTCTTGAACCTTGGCGTGCTGCCCATCGTCAACGAAAACGATGCGGTCGCAACCCGTGAAATCCGCTTCGGCGATAACGACCGCCTTGCATCTTTGGTAGCGCACCTTGTTAAAGCTGATGCGCTGCTGCTTTTCTCAGACGTCGATTCCGTTTATGACGCGCATCCTGAAGAGGGCGGAAGCCGCATTACCACCATCGAGCACCCCGATGAGCTTGAAGCGGTAGACCTGGGGACGCCTGGTGCTGCTGGCGTGGGCACCGGCGGCATGATCACCAAGGTTGACGCCGCAACCATGAGTTCTTCGGCCGGCATCCCTACCCTGGTGACCAGCACCGACAACGCCGCCAAGGCGCTGCGGGGCGAAGACGTGGGTACCTGGTTTGCCGCTAGAAACTCCCGCCGCTCTGCACGCGATGTATGGCTTGCCTACTTGGCAAGCATTGAAGGCCGCCTGATCCTTGACGAAGGCGCGGTCCAAGCAATTTCCCGAGGCACCAACTCGCTGCTTGCCGCCGGCATCATCGATGTAGAGGGGGCCTTCGAGCCCGGAGATGCCGTGGAAATCTGCGGTTCAGACCGCGTGCCTTTCGCCCGCGGCCTGGTGAATTACAGCTCTGAAGAGCTGCCGGAGATGCTTGGGCAGAACACCGGCGACCTGGTTGAGCAACTTGGCGAAGGTTACGATAAGTCGGTCGTGCATGTCGATGACCTAGCTTTGATCGAACCTATTTTCTAGGATGGAAACTATGAGTATCGACGCAGTACGAACAGAAGAACACCTCTCCGACGTCACTGGTTCGGTTTATCAGCTCGCTGATCGAGCACGCCGTGCCTCGCGAGTGCTCAAGCGCGCCAATCGCGACTGGAAAGACCGTGCACTGCTTGCGATCGCAGCAGGAATCCATGAGAACCGCTCCAAGATCTTCCTGGAAAATAAAAAGGACTTGGAGGCGGGGCAGGCTAATGGTACATCCGTGGCCATGCTGGATCGCCTGAAGCTTGATGACAAGCGCGTTGACGGCTTGGTTTCCGCATTGCATGAACTCGCAGGCCTACCGGATCCTGTCGGTCGCGTGGTTCGCGGCGAGACCTTGCCTAATGGTTTGCGGATGCGGCAGATCAATGTCCCGATGGGCGTCATCGGAACCATTTATGAAGCCCGTCCCAACGTCACGGTTGATATCGCCGGCTTGTCGCTGAAGAGCGGCAACGCAGTCTTGCTACGTGGCGGAACTGCTGCATTGCACTCGAACCAAGTCCTCGTTTCGATCATTCGAGACGCCTTGGAATCCGTTTCGCTTCCGCGAGATCTGGTGACCTCAATCGATCAGTTCGGTCGCGAGGGCGCCGACGCCATGATGGGTGCTCGCGGCAAGATCGACGTGCTGATCCCTCGCGGCGGCCGCGACTTGATTCAGCGTGTTGTCACCACCGCCAAGGTGCCGGTGATTGAGACCGGTGAGGGAAATGTCCACATTTTCTTGGATTCCTCGGCTGAAGAGCAAATGGCTATCGATATCTTGATGAACGCCAAGACCCAGCGCCCAAGCGTGTGCAATACCGTGGAAACCCTGCTGATTCATAAGGACTCGAAGGTTGCCTCGCCAGTTCTCAAGGCGCTTTCCGATGCAGGTGTCACTTTGCATGTGGATGCACGCGCTGCAGCCCTGGTACCTGATCTCAAGACCGTTCCAGCTCAGGACGAAGACTGGCGCGTTGAATACATGGATATGGATCTCGCAGTCAAGGTCGTCGACGACATTGACGAGGCCTTGGATCATATCCGCCAATACTCAACCGGGCACACCGAGGCGATCGTTACGTCGTCCTTGGCTGCTGCTGAGCTCTTCATTGCCGAGATCGAGTCGGCTGCTGTCATTGTGAATGCGTCGACCCGCTTCACCGATGGCGGACAGCTGGGCCTTGGCGCCGAAGTAGGCATCTCCACACAGAAGATGCATGCGCGAGGTCCTATGGGTTTGACCGAACTTACGACCACCAAGTGGATTGTTCAGGGCGACGGGCACGTTCGCAAATAGTTTCTGACCGCCGTTTTCGGTAGGATGTAGAAGAAACGTACCGTTACTTTTCGGACCGCTGGATCTTCGATAGAAATTGAAGATCCGGTGTCTTCCGTGGATACGACTGGAGATTTACTTGAACGCGCTGATTATGGCCTCCGAAGCCGCTGCCCCTGGCTTGAGTGCACACACTTGGTCCCTGCTGATCGGTGGCGGCATTTTTGTTGCATTGATGATCTTGCTATTGATCACCGTTTCCTACACCAATGTTGGCAACCGCCACTCGGTCAAGGACGAAGAACAAGATATTCACCGCCAGTTCAAGACGCACCAACCACATAGCCACTAGTCTTGAGCGAGCGGCAGCACAGTGACCGCCCATTACGCCTCGGCGTGATGGGCGGTACTTTTGACCCCATCCATAATGGCCACTTGGTCGCCGCGAGCGAAGTTGCGGCCGAGTACGACTTGGATGAGGTAGTTTTTGTACCCACCGGGCATCCTTGGCAGAAGGCCGACAAACAGGTTACCAGCGCGGAACACCGCTACCTGATGACCGTCATTGCCACGGCTTCCAATCCCCGGTTTACGGTAAGCCGGGTCGATATTGACCGTGAAGGTGCCACCTTCACTCGGGACACCTTGCTTGATCTGCGGGCACAACGGCCTGATGCGGAATTGTTCTTCATCACCGGTGCCGATGCGATGAGCCAGATCATGAGCTGGCGCGACATCGACCAGGTCTGGGACCTCGCTCATTTTGTTGGCGTGAGCCGTCCTGGGTACGTAATGAGCGATCTTGGCAGGGACAATGTTTCCCAGTTGGAGATCCCGGCGCTGGCGATTTCGTCGACGGATTGCCGAGTACGAGTCGCTCAGGATAAGCCAGTTTGGTACCTTGTGCCCGATGGTGTGGTGCAGTACATTGCAAAATATGGGCTGTATACCGAGTCGTAACCTCACATTAGGTGACGTAACACGGCATAATCTCTAGGTAAGGGTGACGGTATTTGTCTATGCGGTCGGGGAGAAGTACAGGATGAGCGATAACTCGCAGCCGGTTTCTAGCAGGCGAGCTCTGCGCGAAAAGCGACGTGCCGAAATGGAAGCATTGCTGGCAAGCAGCAAGGCAGAACAAGAAGCAAAAGAACTCGCAAGTGAGAAAAAGGCGGGAGAACCCGAGCAATCGGCAACGCCAGCGAAAGCTGATGCCGCTCCCGCAGCAAAGCCAACTCCGAAACCGGAAGCGGCCAAGCCACAGGCCGCAAAACCGACCCCGAAACCCGCACCGGCAGCTAAGACCAGCGCAGCAGCCCAGAAGCCTGCTCAGCAGCCCACTTCAAAGCAAGCCGATGAAGCGCCGCAAAGCCCAGGCAAGCCTGCAGCAGCGCCTGGCGTTCAAAAGCCAGCTCCGTCGAAGGACAATGACGAGCAGGCGGCCAAGCCTAAGCCAGCGCCGCAGGCCAAGGCTGCTGCGAAGAATGATTCGCCGGCCACTGAGCCGGCTAATGAGGAACCGGTGGGGGAGCGCGCATCGCTTCGTCGTGCCCGGAATCGTGAAGCTTTGCGTGAGCGCCGTCGTCTTGAAGGCGAAGTAGATGCGTTGACTAGCCACATTCCAACGGTTGAACCTGCGGACGACCCCAAGCCCCTGACTCGTCGCCAGCTTCGGTTGCAGGCATTGGCCGAACAAGGCAAAGCCGATCCGGCAGTCGCGCCAAAACCGGCAGCGAAGCCAGTCAATAAACCAGCTGCTGACGAAGATTCACCCGAAACTACGGTGATGAGCGTTGAGCAAGCACTTGCAGCGCGACGCGCGCATGCTCCGAAAGCGCCAATCGACCCGAACCTCTTGGGCGAAGATGACTCCGAGATTGATCTCGAAGTACTTGCCCATCAGCGTGAAATGGCAGCTCGTGCCGCCATTATTTCCCGCCGTGCCGCAGAACGCGAGCGCTTGCGTGTAGAAAACGCCAAGCAGGGCAAGGATGACAAGTCATCTGATCCTTTCACCGGCGCAATGGGGAATATTCGCGAGGTAGAAGACCGCATTGCCAAGACTGGCGTCCAGGGCCCCAAGACGCAAAGCGTGTCTCTCAATCTTGATTCTGACGGCAAAATCAGTTCCAAGAAGGATGAAGCTGCACCGGCTGCAAAAAAGCCTTCGGCTAAAACGGCTGACCCTGCCAAGCCAGCGCCAAAGCCAGCTGCGGCGAAGCCGGCGCCCAAGCCCTCTGCCAAGACTGCACCTAAACCTGCACCGAAGGCAGCTCCCAAAGTGGCCGCCAAGCCGGCAGCCAAAGCGCCAGCTAAGCCAGTTGCGGAGGCAAAAAAGCCAGCCGCGGCTCCTGAAGCCTCCCCAGAAGTTCAGATGCCGCGAATTGATGCTGTGAATGCCCAGGGGCTTGAGCCGTTGGATGTTCAAACACATGGCGTTCGTCGCGCCAACAATATGCTTATCGCCATGATCGTGGCACTGAGCGTCGGCGGTGCAGCGCTGATCGCCGGGCTGATCATGTTGCTCGGCAACTAGTTTCGTTGCAAAATTAAGTTCTCGATCTACACCTCTAACAAGGAGACACCCCACTCAATGGGAGCACACGCAGATTCAATTGCCCTCGTGAAGATTGCAGCACAGGCTGCATCTGAAAAGTTGGCAGAAAACATGGTCGCGCTAGATGTAGCGGACCGCCTGGGCGTCACCGACGCCTTCTTGATTGTCTCTGGTGGATCAGAACCGCAGGTGAACGCAATCGTTGATGAAATTCAGGCCAAGGTCCTGGAAGAATACAGCATGCGCCCGGTCCGCCGTGAAGGTTTTGGCTTGGGCCGTTGGGTCCTTTTGGACTACGGAGATGTTGTAGTCCACGTACAGCACCAGGAAGACCGCGTTTTCTACGCGCTGGAACGTCTCTGGGCTGATTGCCCGGTGATCGAGCTGCCTGAGGACCCGAAACAGCAGAACCAGTAATCGTGAATTTGCATCCTGATCAGGTAGTCATCTATGATTATGGAGTTGCCTGATCAGGGTAGCAATCCTTTTGGGGGTATGGCGCAGTTGGTAGCGCGTCTGCATGGCATGCAGAAGGTCAGGGGTTCGAATCCCCTTACCTCCACAAATTAAATCCTGGAATTCTTGAGAAAGAATTCCAGGATTTTTTATATTCAGGGCTTATTTTTTGGGTTCTTTGTATTCCCGGTTTTGCCTCGGCGCCGCTTTGCAGATTTAGAGCAACGTGCAACTTATGCCACCTGAATGAGGGGGACCGCGGTCGCACCCAACGTCGTGGTTCCATGCCTCGATCGGTTCCCCTGATGGGAGTGGTAATTAAGCCAAATCTCACGGCGCTTTGACTCAGTATGTGCGCCACAATTTGCTACTCACTTGCGATACTTGAACAAAATCGTTCGACCGGGAGCAACATGGCACGTATACAGCGACGGGCAATCCGAGCGCGGCAGGCCGGTAATGGCCAGGGCCCTGCGCATAGTTCCAAGCGCGTGCGCTATATCGATGACGGATCGGTCGAACTGGCGCCTTTAGGCGTTACCGCCGCAGAAGCGCTGGATTTCTGCCATAGCGGTGAGAACCGCATTGCCTTGTCGCTGTATCCCACCCCGGATGAAGCAGACATCCAGGAACTTGCAGAAGCCTGGGACCTGCATCCGGTACTCGTGGAGGATCTCCTGCACGCGCGACAGCGTCCAAAGCTTGAACGCTATGGTGATGTCCTATTGCTAGTTGTTCGGTCAGCCTTGTATCTCGACTCGGCCGAGGAGGTCGAACTCTCCGAATTCCACATCCTTGTTCGGCAAGGTTCGATAGCCGTCCTTTGCCAGGACCATCGCTGGATTGACGGAACCGATGGGCATGAATTTGCCGAGTCGATAAGCAACGGCAGCCTTCAACAACATCAAATGCTGCTCAAAGATCCACAACTGCTTCGGCTGGGCTCCGAGGCGGTCCTCTACCGGATCCTTGACGAGATTGTTGATGGCTACGCTCCAGTACTGCATGGCCTGGGAATAGACAAGGAACAGATCGAGCGCCAGGTATTCAGTGGAGACGCGGCAGTGACCGAACGCATTTATCGATTGAGCCAAGAAGTGATCGACGTGCTCCACTCCACTGCCTCGCTCCTGGAAGTCGTAAGGTCCCTCGATGACGGATTTAAGAAGTACCCGGTTCCCGAGGAACTGGAAACTTATTTGCAAGATGTCACGGACCATCTCACCAGGGCTAATGCCCAAGCACTCGAGTATCGTGACGCGTTGTCTCAAATCCTGAATGTGAACGCCACGCTGGTGGCTCAACGCCAGAATGAGGATATGAAGAAAATTTCAGGTTGGGCCGCAATTTTGTTTGCACCCACCTTGATAGCCGCGGTCTACGGCATGAATTTCGACAATATGCCGGAGTTGCACTGGGCCTTTGGCTATCCAGCTGCAATATTGCTCATGGTTGGTTTCGCCGCCGTGCTTTATGGTGTTTTCAAATGGCGCAAGTGGTTCTAGCCGGCGGGCAACGCGGGGGGAGAAGAAGCCATGGCAGAAAAAATTGATTTCAAAAAGGCGACCGGCAGCTACCGTGCCAAACATGGGGAATTCCGTATTTTGCAGGTTCCAGCGATGCACTATCTCATGATTGATGGACAGGGCGATCCCAACCTCGAGCGAACATATACCGAGGCGTTGGAAACGATCTATCCCGTAGCCTACAAGCTCAAATTCGCCAGCAAGCAAAACGGGCAAGACTACGTGGTCCCACCCTTGGAAGGATTGTGGTGGGCCGATGACATGAACTCGTTCACGACTGAACGCGATAAATCGAAATGGTCCTGGACTCTCATGCTGATGGTTCCCGAATGGCTCAACGCCGATGATATTCAAGCCGCTGTTGAAGCAGCTAAGTCGGGGCGAGACCTGCCAAGCATCGAAAGGATGCGGTTCGAGTTGTTGGATGAAGGCCAGTGCGTACAGACGCTGCATCTCGGATCATATGATGAAGAAGGGCCCGTGCTTCGAAAGATGCATGAGAATTTTATTGTCGGGCATGGCTTGCGGCTTACCGGCAAACATCATGAGATATATCTTGGAGATCCGCGGAAAGTAGCGCCAGATAAGCTGCGCACTATTCTGCGGCAGCCTGTGGAATCGCTGTAATTGAACCAATGATGGAGGAGACGTTGAGCAGTCAGCTCGGACCTGAAAGTACAGTGGCAGAAATCCAGCATGCACTGGCGGAGCTGGAAGATCCCAAGGCGCGAGCAGTCAATGAACGCCACGGTGATGATTTCGGGGTCAACCTTGGCAAGCTCAGGGCGATAGCCAAGGCCCTGAAGACCAACCAGGACCTGGCCCAGAAGCTGTGGGATACGAAGGAAACCCCCAGCCGCCTGGTAGCCCTCCTGATTGCTAAACCCCGCAGCTTCACATTGGAACAATTGCAGGCCTGGAGCAAGGAAGCCAGCACGCCAAAAGTGCAAGCCTGGTTCCTCAGCTACATAGTAAAGAAAACCAAGCTGCTTGAAGAGCTGCGCGAAGAGCTGATGCGGGAAAACGACCCGGTTCAGTTGGCGGCAGGGTGGGAACTCACCGCACACCAAGTCGCCAAGGACCCGGGAAGACTCGACCTGCCAGGGCTGCTGGATATCATCGAAGACCAGATGCTCGATGCACCGGATCGCCTGCAATGGGCAATGAACACAACCCTGGCCCAGATCGGTATCGAGCATGCAGCCTTGCGCGAACGCGCACTGGCAATTGGCGAAAAGCTCCAGGTGCTTGCCGATTATCCAACTTCGCCCGGATGCACCTCGCCATTTGCGCCCATCTGGATCAACGAAATGGTGAAGAGAAAAGCCCAGGCCTGATTCACAGAAGTGAATCAGGCCCAGGCTCGGTCAAACCACGTTCGCTGGCTACAGGCCGCTGTCCTGTTCAGCATCTGCCTCTTGGCGCAGGAGCAATTTGGATATAACCCAAATTGCGGCAGTCAGGCCACCGGTCAACAGCAGCTGGGTACGAGCCGCAGGATCGGTCATCGCTACGACAACAATTGCCGCCAAGACCACGATCGTGGCGATGGACAAGCCAGGGAAGCCCCACAGCCGCAAGGGGAGTTTCTCGCCCTCGCGATCTGCCCGCCGGCGCAAGATCAGCTGGGTCACAGCGATGAATGACCAGATGAAGATGATGGTGGAGCCAACTACGTTGAGCAGGATCGGCATGACCGCATCTGGCCAAATCCAATTCAACCCGACCGCCAGGAATGAGAACGCCACGGAGCTGATCACTGCCTTGGCTGGAACGCCCTTCCCAGTTACGTGGGTGACGCTGCTCGGTGCAAGTTTTCGCTGCCCGAGTGAATACAGCATGCGTGATGAACCGTAGATGTTTGCATTCATTGCTGAAAGCAGTGCAACGACGACGACAGCATTCATCAGCAGGCTCACGCCTGGAATATGCATGACGGCCAGGGCCGCGGCGAATGGGCCTTCAACCACCGAAGGATCATTCCAGGGCACCAGGGCGATGATGATCAAGATTGAGCCGAGGTAGAAGAAGAGGATGCGCAGCATCACTGACTTCACTACTCGCTTGATGTTACCGGCGGGGTCCTTGGATTCGGCCGCAGCGATCGAAACGACTTCGGTTCCGCCGAAGGAGAAGATCACGATCAGCACGGCGGCGGCGATGCCAGCCATGCCTCCTGGCGCGAAGCCGCCGTGGGCTGCCAGGTTCGCGAATCCAACCGGTTCATCGGTAGGAATCACGTGGGCCAGCACGAGCGCGCCAAAGACCAGGAAAGCAATGATTGCTGCGACCTTGATGACCGCAAACCAGTACTCGAAGCGGCCATAGTTTCGAACGCCTAAGAGGTTGGCCCCGGTGAGCACCACGACGAAGCCCAGAACCCAGGCCCATTGCGGCAAGGCCGGGAACCATGCAGCAGTGATCGCAGCGGCGCCAGTGGCCTCAGCGGCAATGACCACTACTAGTTGCACCCAGTAAAGCCAGCCCAAGGTGCTGCCCGCGCTGCGTCCCATGGCCTTGTGCGCAAAGGTGCTGAAGGCCCCCGAGGACGGATGCGCCGCAACCATCTCTGCCAGCATCGCCATGATCACGATGATGACCGTGCCGGCGAGCAGATAGGAAATAAGCACTGCCGGGCCGGCAATCGAAATCGCTTGACCCGAACCAACGAACAGGCCGGCGCCTATCGCACCGCCAAGCCCCATCATGGAAATCTGGCGTTGCGTCAGGCCGGTGTGCAGCTGGGCTTCGGTGTTTTTCACTGCCGTCATGCGGTGGCCGCCTCTGCAGATGCAAATGCAGGCAAAGCCGCCAGCACGCGATTGACGTCTTCTTCTGTACCGGAGGAGATGCGCAAGCCATCACCGGGGAAGGCGCGTACTACAACGCCGCCGGCGGCAAGCTGTGCTTCCAAGTCAACGGTGTCAGCCCCTGCGCCGACCCATACGAAGTTGGCTTGGGATTTGACTACCGGATAGCCTGCCTGGGCCAGCCCCTCATACATTCGTTCACGCTGAGCTACCACTTCCTCGATGCGCACAGCCAGCTCGTCGATCGCAGCCAGCGACGCGACAGCAGCACGCTGGGCCAAATCGGAAACTCCGAATGGCACAGCGACCTTGCGCAGGTTATTGGCGACTTCAAGGGGGCTGATTGCGTAGCCGATCCGCAGTCCAGCAAGACCGTAGGCCTTGGAGAAGGTATGGAGGACCGCAACGTGCGGGTATTTTCGGAATAGCTCGATGCCGTCAGCACGTACTTCGGACCGGTCGAAGTGCACGTAGGCTTCGTCAACAACGACGAGTATGTTCCGTGGCACCGCGTTGATGAACTGGTCCAGCGCGTGCGCCTCAACGACCGTCCCTGTGGGGTTGTTCGGGTTGCAGATGAAGATGAGACGGGTCTTGTCGGTGATGGCCTCCAGCATGGCTGGCAGGTCGTGGCGGGACTCGGCGTCCAGCGGAACCTCTACAGGTGTAGCTCCCGCAATGCGAACCAATGATGGATATGCCTCGAAGGAGCGCCACGCATACATCACTTCATCGCCTTCGGCGGCGACCGCATGGATGATCTGTGCGGCGACTTCAACTGAACCAGCACCCAGCGTGACATGCTCAGCGTCAATGCTGAACTGCTTGCTCAGTGCTGCGGTCAGCTGGGGCGCGGCAATGCTTGGATAGCGGTGGATGTTCGCCAGGCCCTCCTGGATGCTGGAGATCACTGAAGGCAAAGGGGTGTGTGGCGATTCATTCGATGAGAGTTTTGAAGCTCCAGCGGGTGCGGGCTTGCCCTGCTTGTAAGCGGGGACGTCCTGCAAGGAAGGGCGCTGGTGAAGGGTCATGAGTTTCCTCTCTGACTGCCACCACTGCATGATGCTGGCAATCGTTCAAACAGCAAGGACGTGCACTGATGTCTTCAGCCGTGGCCTTGCTCATATTCTCGCGTGTCGCGATTCACAAGCAATGACTGTAGATTGATCGAATCAGCGGTGCAATCGACATCCGCTGGCCTATGCAGGTTGCATAGCAGTAATTGCCCATCCCTCTATTTTACTGGTCAATCTGCATAGTCTTTTCCTGCTCCGGTTCAGTCTTAGCGCATGCGGCCACCAGCGGCAGTGTTCGCCCTTGGAAGTGTTCATGCAAGGCAAAGGAAGATGAAGTCCTGGCAACCCCGGACACGCGGTTGATCCGATCAAAAATGTCTTGAAGGTCCTCCGCCGTTTGCGCAACCACGCGCAGCTGCAAATCAGAATTTCCAGTCACGGTATACATATCGATGATTTCGGGGATCGTTTCTTCTAGGGCTGAAGCCACTGGCCCGTGTCCGTAGCGCTGGATGATTTCAACCTGGCAAAAGGCGACAAGCGAGTAGCCGAAACCTGCCGGTTCAATCCGCGGAATTATTCCGCGGATCACCCCTGCCTCATGCAGACGGGTCAACCGGCTGCTGACGGTACCGCGGGCAACGCCTAGGCGGCGTGCGCATTCCATCACCGGCAGCATAGGGGAGTCGGTGAGCAGCTCGATAAGGTCTGCATCCAGGCGATCAATGCGCACTGTGGTCCTTTCAGAGAATTCAGTCAGTCATCCAAGGCTAACTCTCCAAGCTGGGCGCATGGAGCAGCAGCTTCCCACGGTGCTTCTCGCCAGCCGGAACCCTGGACAAAATCCGAGCCGCGGGTCTTCTGGGGACAGGGGTTGGCTGGAATCAGCAGCCGTCCTGCACCAGCCGGCTCTCGTGAAGTGCAGGCCACGAGCAGAATTAACGAGTTGAGCAATTTGTCGTGAACACCAGTGGCCCCGATCTCCGGCCTAGGCGCACGGGCAATTACCGGTGCATCCCGCGAATGGCCCCCACTTCACGGTGCACCTTTGCCACGATTGGATGGCGCTGGCAACGCGTGGAAGCTGGCTACGACGACTCGATTAGGCCCGGCTCCATATGTGCCTTGTGCACTTCTATCGGTAAGTTTGCCGAGTCCCGGTCGACCTTGCGTCCCCAGAGCATCGGGACGCGAAGTTTTCCCTCGACCTGCCTGGGCAATTGTCGTAGGTAAGGCCCACGCAACAAGTCGAACGATGGACGAATTTTCCTGCAGGACAAACACGGAAAAACTCGGCGGTGAATCCGGGCTAAAAGTTCTCTGATGCATCTGTTTTTGTTGCATTCTTCGCGGTACCGTGAAAGCGTCATTCAGTTACCCGAGAGGTTTCGTCATGCAAAAGCTCACCGTCAACCTATGGATGCAGGGAACGGCCGGAGAAGCCGGGGAGTTCTACGCGGCAGCATTGCCAGAGGCCAAGACAGAGATTGAATCGCGCTACCCAACAGAAGGCCTGTTGGATTTCCAGCAACCGCTTGCCGGCAAGCCACTCACCGTCTCGGTGTGGGTCCGCGGCACAAAAATAACACTGATCAATGCCGGCGAAGAGTTCGCACCCAATGCTTCGATTTCGATGATCCTAAGTTTCAACACCGATGAACGCGATGTCCTGGATGCAACCTGGGCGGCCTTAGCCGAAGGGGGTAGCGTGCTCATGCCGCTGGACACCTACGATTTCAGTTCACGCTATGGCTGGGTGAGCGATAAATATGGTGCCTCCTGGCAGCTGATGGAATCCGCAGAGCCAGTGTCTGAAAATGCAAGGGTCATGCCATGCCTCATGTTTGGCGGACAGGCCCAGAACCGGGCAGCCGAAGCCATCGAGTTCTACGGTCAAGTGCTTGGCGCCAAGCTGGAAAGTGCCTTCCCTTATGGGCAAGCTACCGAAGTCGCCACGGCAGAATCGCTGATGTTCGCCCAGTTCTCCTTGGCTGCGGATGCCGTTGCGGCAATGGATTCGGGCGTGCGCCAAGACTTCTCATTCACGCCCGGTGTCTCGCTGGAGTGGCCGTGTGATGGCCAGGAAGAAATTGACCGCGTTTGGGAGGCGCTGTCGGCCGTGCCGGAAGCTGAAGCCTGCGGCTGGCTGACTGACAAATTCGGAGTCAGCTGGCAAATCGTACCGTCCAATATGGGCGAGCTCATGGAGCGCCCTGGAGCATTTGAGCATATGCTGAACATGAAGAAACTGGTGATCAACGACTTCTAGAAGGTGGAGGCGCGATGGACGGGAATGCGCGGCGGGCAGTTGTTGCTGGAGCCAGCGGGTTCATCGGCCAAAGGCTAGTGGCCGAGCTGCGATCAGCTGGCTATGACGTTTCCACCATTGGGCGTGGTCCCCATTCGTCGGTGCCGTGGGGTGATGCCCAGGGAATTTCCCGTCTTATTGATGGCGCGCAGTTGCTCATTAATTTGTCTGGGAAAAACGTCGGTTGCCGTTACACCGAGGCGGCGCGCGAGCAGATCTTGGCTTCACGTGTCGATACCACGCGAGCCTTGCATTCCGCCGTGGCCCAGGCAGCACTTCCGCCGCAGTTGTGGCTCAATGCATCAACGGCCACTATTTATGAGCACAGCATTCACAAGCCCAATACGGAGTCCACCGGGATCCTCGGCGAGGGGTTCTCGGTGGACGTTGCTCGCAATTGGGAAGACGAATTCTTCACGGGAAAACTGCCCAGCACTCGACGAGTGGCCCTGCGCATGGCGATCGTGCTTGGGGATGGCCCAGCCACGCGCAAATTGCTGGCTATTGCCCGCCTCGGCCTGGGCGGGACGCAACATGATGGGTGGTGGCCTTCACACCGCAGGTACCGCGGCATCGGACCGCATCCAAGCGGCCCAGTGTGTAGCGTCTGGTATCGCACCGCTGGACAACAGCGTTTCAGCTGGATACATGTCGATGACGTGCTCGGAGCCATCTGGCACGTGATTGAACATCAGGAGATTTCAGGGGCAGTAAATCTGGCAGCTCCGAACCCTGTAGTGAACCACGAACTCATGGCGAGCCTGCGTCAAGCTGTCGGACGGAAGATCGGGCTGCCCGTATATCGATGGATGCTGGAACCAGCGATGTTCCTGCTCCGGGTGGAACCTGAAATGCTGCTTAAGTCCCGATGGGCACTGCCGGAAGTTTTGCAGGCTACTGATTACCAATTTAAGTGGCCGCAGCTCGAAGCTGCCTTAGCTGATATTGTCGGAAGCCTTGGAAAAAAATCCGCATCGCATTAAGGATGTACCACTTGAACCCCAAAATTCGTCCGTTCACCTTGCCTGCATTGACAGCCGGATTTGCCGGGGATCTTGGTGGCGGCGAGTATGTGGAACTGCTGCACTTTGAGGGTATTGATACTCCGGTGCACGCGGATGATGCCAGGCTTGAGGAATGCCGGTTCACCGGGGTAGCGCTGGAAACGTTGCGCAACGCCCGGCTTTTGCAGTGTGAACTAAAACAGATTGGCGCCCCGTCGCTCAACGCCGCCGGAGCGTTCCTCAACGATGTGCGGGTGACCCACAGCAGAATAGGTTCGGGCGACTTTGCCGGGGCCGAGTTGGATGGCGTCGTGTTTGAAAACTGCAAATTCGGCTGGTTGAACCTGCGCCGAGCCAAGGTTCGCGACGTCGTCTTCCGCAACTGCCAATTTGAAGAGATCGATTTTGGCGGCCAGATCCAGAGAGTGAGTTTCACCGACTCGCGAACCTCGGTACTCAACTGCGTTGGCGCACAACTTCGCGATGTTGACCTTCAAGGCCTGGACTTCGCTCAAATCGAGGGGCTTGAGGCGATGCGAGGGACCCAAATCAGCACCCTGCAGCTAAGCCTGCTGGCCGAGGAGATGGCCGGCCATTTGGGGATCAAAATAGCGACGTAATTTGCTCATGTCGAGCAGACAGGAGTTTCGCGGTATTCTCAATCAATCCGTGCATGGCGGACGCAGCTCGGGTTAGCGATACATCGCGTCGGTGGGCGAGTCCGATGGTGCGGACCAGCTGCGGGTCGCGCAAGGCTATGGCGCGAATTCCCGGAGTTTCCAAGGCTACGGTCGCCGGCACCACAGCAACACCCAAACCCCGATGGACAAAGCGCAATACAGCATCCATTTCGCCGCCCTCCACTACGATATTCGGAACCAGTCCAGAGGCCTTATAAGCCTGGGCGGTGCTTGCGCGAAGGTCATAGCTGTGGGAGAACGCCAATTGCGCGATCGGTGCCAGATCCTTGAGAGCCAGGCAAGTTGCTTCTGCCAAATGCGGGCGCTCTAGCGAGTCGATCACTACCAACTGCTCTTCCAGAAGTGGCAGATTCTGCAGGTTCTTTTCGTTCACAGCGTGCTCTGACGTGACAATAAGTGCAAGATCCAGTTCTCCGCCGGCTAATTGCTCCAAGAGGCGGTGCGACCCTGCTTCGAAAATTTGCAGCTGCACGCCAGGGTAATTCTCGCGGTAAATCTCCAATACTTCCGAAACTAGCGAAACACACAGCGTGGGAGGTGCGCCGAGCCGTACACGTCCGCGCCTTAATCCGGCCAAATCCGCCATTTCGCTGCGAATGGTTTCTTCATCGGCCAGCATTCGCCGTGCTCGGGGGAGCAGCGCCTGGCCGGCCGCGGTAAGCGAGATATTCCCTCGGGCGCGATGAAAAAGTTCGGATCCCAGCTCTTGTTCGAGAGTGGAGATTTGGCGGCTCAAGGAAGGCTGCGTGAGGTGCAAAAGTTCGGCTGCGTGAGTGAAGTGCCCCACTTCGGCAATCGTAATGAAGCCGCGCAATTGCTCTAGATTCATGTGCATAGCATATCGCTATCGTAATCATGCCGATAATTCATTGGACGTATTCCCAATGCCGGCAGATGCTGGGAAACATGAGAAAAGAACAGCAGGTAACCACGTCAGTACTCGTCATCGGAACCGGTGGTTCTGGCTTGAGAGCAGCAATCGAACTGGCAGAAGCGGGCACCGATGTTTTAGCCGTAGGCAAGCGTCCAAAGCACGATGCACACACCTCCTTGGCCGCTGGCGGGATCAACGCGGCTCTCGGAACCATGGACGAGGAAGACAGCTGGCAGCAACACGCGGCGGACACCATCAAGGAAAGCTACTACTTGGCGGACCCGCGAACCGTACAGGTAGTTGCCCAAGGAGCACAGCGAGGGATCGAAGACCTTGAACGCTATGGCATGAACTTTGCCCGCGAACAAGACGGACGCATTTCGCAGCGCTTTTTCGGGGCGCACAAATTCCGCCGGACAGCTTTCGCCGGCGACTACACGGGACTGGAAATTCAGCGAACCCTGATCCGCCGCGCAGAACAACTGCAGATTCCGGTTCTGGATTCCGTCTACATCACTGAACTGCTCGTAGCCGAAGGCAAGATTTTCGGAGCCTATGGCTTTGATGTCAACGACGGCACCGGATACCTGATATACGCCGATGCCGTCATCCTGGCTGCGGGTGGGCATAACCGCATCTGGCGACGCAGCAGCTCCCGGCGCGACGAAAACACTGGCGATTCCTTCCGCCTGGCAGTCGAAGCTGGCGCACGGTTGCGTGACGCTGAGCTTGTCCAGTTCCACCCTTCAGGCATTATCGAGCCTGAATCGGTCGCGGGCACCCTGATCTCAGAGGCAGCTCGCGGTGAAGGCGGAATATTGACCAACGCGCTAGGCGAGCGCTTCATGGAACGCTACGATCCTGAGCGCATGGAACTATCCACGCGAGATCGGGTAGCCCTCGCGGCCTATACCGAAATCAGTGAAGGCAGGGGCACAGACAAAGGCGGGGTGTGGCTGGATGTTTCCCACCTGCCGCGAGAGACCATCATGTCCAGGCTGCCGCGGGTGTACCAGAGCATGCTTGAAGAGCAGATGCTCGATATCACCCAGGAGAAGATCGAGATTGCGCCAACAGCGCATTACTCCATGGGCGGTGTCTGGGTGGACCCTCTCACGCATGCAACGGAAGTTCCGGGGCTTTATGCCATTGGAGAGGCATCCTCAGGATTGCATGGGGCCAATCGGCTGGGTGGCAATTCGCTAATTGAACTATTGGTCTTCGGGCGCATCGTAGGGCAGGAAGCCGCTGGCTATTCTCGTGCACTGATGTCCCACCAGCGCTCACAGCAAGCCATTGACCAGGCACGGCATTCCGTGCAGTCACTGGTGTCAGCCGACGGTGAAGAGAATGTGCGCAGCTTGCAGCGAGCCATTCGCGACGTGATGACTGCGCATGCTGGAGTGGTGCGAAATGAAGCCGGGCTCCAGCTTGGCTTGGAAAAGCTGGGCGAAATTGAACAACGAATGCAAAATATCGGTATCCATCCAGACATCGCCGGTTTCCAGGATCTCTGCCACGCCTTCGATTTGAAGTCATCAGTCCTTGCCGCACGAGCCACCTTGGAATCGGCGCTGGAACGCAAGGAAACGCGCGGCTGCCACAATCGCAGCGACTATCCCATGACCGACCCCGAACTGCAGGTGAATCTGGTGTGGTCCCCACAGGGCATCGTGCGTGAATCCCTCCCGGAGATACCGGCCGAAATTTCATCGCTGATCGCCGAAGTATCCCAGGTGGGAAAACTCGTCGAATAAAGGCCGGTTTTCCTGCAGGGAAACTCTTCATTACTGCTCTTCGAATCTGAAGCGTCGCCATCGAGCGCCCCTTGGTATTCGGGGAGCAGTTTTGTCATGTCCTAGGTGCATCAGGTGCAAAGAGTTTTCAGGCGCAGGCAAAAATTGGAAGCAGATGTAATGCATTCTTAATTCGGTGGAAACGGACATGCCGATGACTCGCAATTTTGGGCCGATAAAATCGGCTCTGTCTTGGGGAAATAATTTAAGTCGATGAGTGTTTCATGGCCCGATTTTTTCCCTTCCGCGCACGTTGAGGAGGTCTGCTATTCTTGCCATATCCACACACCTCCCGGCGTATTCTGGCCGTTTCTGAGTACAAATGTGGAACCTCTAAGCAACTCTTGAATGGGGAATATGTCAATGCATTTAACGCCGAGGGAGCAAGAAAAGCTCATGATCGTCGTGGCTGCGGATCTAGCACGCCGCCGCCAATCACGGGGACTGAAGCTGAACTACCCGGAGTCCATTGCCGTCATTACCTATGAACTGATCGAAGGCGCACGCGATGGTCGTTCCGTGGCAGAACTGATGAGTTATGGCACCACTATTCTGCGCCGCGAAGACGTAATGGACGGTATTGCGGAAATGATCCATGACGTCCAGGTTGAAGCGACTTTTCCGGACGGGACCAAACTTGTCACGGTCCACAATCCCATTCGCTAGACCAGGCGGAAACGAAAGGCACGGACAATGATTCCGGGAGAGTACATTCTTCGAGGCGAGCCCATTGCTTGCAACCAGACGCAGAAAACGCTTGAGCTCAAACTCGTAAATCGCGGCGACCGGCCAGTGCAGGTCGGATCTCACTTTCATTTTGCCGAGGTCAACGCGCAGCTCGTATTTGATCGCGACTCCGCCAGGGGATTCCGCCTGGACATTCCAGCAGGAACCGCTGTCCGATTTGAACCGGGAGATGCGCGCACCGTAAATCTCGTGGAATTTTCAGGCGCCCGCCAGGTTCACGGTTTTCGCAATCACGTTGCCGGTCCACTGGACAGCACATCCATGAACGATCAGGAGCGCTAAGCATGAGCTTCGAAATGTCCCGCAAGCAGTACTCGGAAATGTATGGTCCGACAATTGGCGATGCCATCCGGTTGGCCGACACCGAACTGCTGTTGGAAATTGAACACGATTACACCACTTATGGAGAAGAAGTAGTCTTCGGCGGTGGAAAAGTCATTCGCGACGGCATGGGGCAAAACGGCCGGTTGACCAGGGACCAGCAGATCCCGGACACCGTCATCACGAACGTCGTCGTGCTGGACTATTCCGGCATCTACAAAGCAGACGTCGCACTGCGAGATGGCCATATCTTCAAGATTGGCAAGGCCGGCAACCCGGACATATCCGACGGTATTGACATCACTATCGGGGCCGCAACCGAGATTATCGCCGGCGAGCACAAGATCCTGACTGCGGGTGCCATCGATACCCACATCCACTTCGTCTCGCCAGGCCAGGTCGAGACCGCGCTTGCCAACGGCACCACCACCATGATTGGCGGTGGAACCGGACCAGCCGAGGGAACCAAGGCAACCAGCCTGACCCCGGGGCCATGGAACATCTCGCGAATGCTGCAAGCAGTCGAGAACCTGCCAATGAATATCGGGTTCCTGGGCAAGGGCCACGCCAGCGACGAAGCGCCGCTAGTCGAGCAAATCCGCGCTGGTGCTATCGGCCTGAAAATTCATGAAGACTGGGGCGCGACCACGTCATCCATCGACACCTCATTGAAGGTGGCCGACAAATACGACGTGCAAGTGGCAATCCACACCGATACCCTGAACGAATGCGGTTTCGTGGAAGACACCATCGAAGCCATCGCTGGACGAGTCATTCACACCTTCCACACTGAGGGTGCTGGCGGAGGGCATGCCCCGGACATCATTCGCATGGCCGGCTTGCCCAACGTTATCCCCGCCTCGACCAACCCGACATTGCCCTACACGAGCAATACGGTGGACGAGCATCTGGACATGCTGATGGTCTGCCACCACCTGAACCCCGATATTCCAGAAGATGTCGCTTTTGCCGACTCGCGCATTCGTCCTGAGACGATTGCCGCCGAAGACGTCTTGCACGACATGGGCGTCTTTTCCATTACTTCTTCCGATTCCCAGGCCATGGGCCGGGTCGGGGAAGTGGTGCTGCGAACCTGGCAAGTAGCCGATGCGATGAAACGCCAACGCGGAAAGCTGCCCGGCGACCCAGAAGTGGGCGATAACGAGCGCCTGAAGCGCTATGTTGCGAAATACACCATCAATCCGGCCATTGCCCACGGCATCGCTGACTCGATTGGAAGCATCGAGGAAGGCAAGTTTGCCGACCTCGTGCTGTGGGATCCGGCCTTCTTTGGCGTCAAGCCAGATTTGATTATCAAGGGCGGGCTGATTGTCCAGTCGATTATGGGGGACTCCAATGGGTCCATCCCAACACCGCAGCCACGCACGTTGCGACCTAGCTTCGGCTCGATGGGCAGTGCCGTCTATGAAAGCTCGATCACCTTCATGTCCCAAGCAGCCATTGAAGATGGAGTCCCGCAACGCCTTGGCCTGCGCAAAGTCATCCGACCCTGCCACGGCATTCGCGGTCTAACTAAGGCGGATTTGAAACTCAACGGGAACACCCCAGAGATCAAGGTTGACGCGCAGACCTACGAAGTTTTTGTCGACGGAGAATTGGCAACATGCGAGCCATCGACGCAATTGCCCATGACGCAGCGCTACTTCTTGTTCTAGCCGCTGAGGGAAAAGTTTTTGTGAAGGAGAACAATGATTATTGAAAAACTCGTGGGAAATATCCACGAGGATGGCAGCGGACTGCTCGACGGCCGGCATCACGAAAAAGTGATCCTGCCCAGCGCAGACCTGGTCAAGCGAATCCAACGGGTGAGCACTGATCATGGACGGGAATTGGGCCTGCGCTTAGCGCCGGGACCGGACCTGCGCGACGGCGATATTCTGCTCATTACCGATTCGGAACTCATTACGGTGTCGGTATTGCCCACGGATGTGCTGGTCATAGCACCGGAGTCGATCTTTGATATGGGTTTCATTGCCCACTCGTTGGGCAACCGGCATCTGCAAGCGCAATTTTTTGACCGCGAATCCGAATATGGTGCTGAAGTGATGGTGGTGCAGTACGACCACACCGTAGAGGACTTCCTCAAGCATCATCATGCACGCTACGAGCGGCAGGAACGCATCATGCCCGTTCCATTCCGACATGCAGAACACACCCACTAGCTCCGGTCACCTGCTCACCCTGCTGCAACTCTCTGACTCGGCACTGCCTACGGGAGCCTTCAGCCATTCTTTCGGGATGGAATCCTATTTGGAAACTGGGCAAGTGCATGACGAAGCGAGTTTTGCCCACTGGCTGCGCCTGTTTTTGGAGCAATCGTTGACCTACACCGATGGGCTGCTGCTGCGCCTTGCATTCGAAGCTGACAACGACCAGCGCATTATCGAACTGGACCGGCTGATTCATGCGTCGGCTTTGCCCCGCCAACTGCGAATTGCGGCACAGAAGATGGGTGCCCGAATGCTAGCCGTGGCATTGGCCGGTTTTCCCGTGCCACCACTGCGCAGCTATCAGCAAGCCGTCCAGGCAGGAACCGGCACCGGGCATCCGGCCATTGCCTATGCCCTGGCTGCACGCGGCGCCGGTGCGCCGCTTGCCGACGCGCTGAGCAGCTATTTGTTTTCCACCGCGACAAGCTTGACTCAAAACGCCATCCGCGCCATTCCGCTTGGACAGGATGCGGGCCAGCGTGTCATCCGGCAGATGCACGAGACTGTCAACGCTGCGGTTGCCAAAATTTTCACGCTGGATGATCAGGACCTGGGCGTGGCCACGCCCGGCTTGGAAATAGCGCAGATGCGCCATGAGCACCAGCGGGCCCGCATGTTCATGTCCTGATTATTCACCCCGGCCGTTTCTGCGGTCCCAACTGATTCGAGGAATATTAAAATGGAACCAATTCGCATTGGCATCGGCGGCCCAGTAGGAGCCGGCAAGACCCAGCTCATTGAGCGGATCACACGCGCCTTGGATGGCGAGATTTCCATGGCAGCAATTACAAATGACATCTACACGATTGAAGATGCCAAGATCTTGGCTGCCAATGGGGTCCTGCCATTGGACAGAATTGTCGGCATTGAAACTGGCGGATGCCCCCATACCGCCATCCGCGAAGACACCTCGATGAACGAAGCGGCAATCGAAGACCTCATCGCCAAGCACGAAGACTTGCAGGTTATTTTTGTCGAGTCGGGTGGTGATAACCTCTCGGCCACGTTCTCGCCCGAGCTGGTGGATTTTTCCATCTACATCATCGATGTGGCGCAGGGGGAGAAGATCCCGCGCAAGGCCGGGCAAGGAATGATCAAGTCTGATCTGTTCATTATCAACAAGACTGATTTGGCACCCTATGTTGGCGCAGATTTGTCGATTATGGAGTCAGACTCCAAGCAGTTCCGTGGAGATAAGCCGTTTTGCTTCACGAACCTGAAGACCGATGACGGCCTGCAGAAAGTGATTGCATGGCTCAAGCACGATGTGCTGATGACGGATCTTGCATAGTGGTTGGGCAACGGCTAACTGGCGAACTTGATCTGCACATTGAACGCAGGGCAGGCAAGGATATAGCCACTCGCCAGTATCATCAGGGGGCGTTGCGGGTGCTTCGCCCGCATTACCTCGATAGCACTGCGCAGGTTTGCTACTCGGTAGTCAATCCAGGTGGCGGCTACCTCGGCGCGGACAGGTATCGCATAGGCATTGGCGTTGGCTCCTCAGCGAGCCTGCTGCTAACGACTCAATCTGCGACAAAGATCTATCGAACGCCGCAGGGTGAAGCGAAGTCACAGCTGAACATCGAGTTGGCTGAAGACGCTGTGCTGGAGTATCTGCCGGATCAATTAATTGCCTATCGCGACGCCAGCTATCGCCAGGAAACGATCGTGCACATGCACGAGTCCAGTTCTTTGGTGATATGCGAAATCATCACTCCGGGCTGGAGCCCTGATGGCCAGCCCTTCAAATATCAGCGGATCCGCTTGCGGACCGAAGTGCATATCGGCGGTTGCTTGGCGGTGCTTGATAATCTCCTGGTTCAGCCGGATGACCAAGAAGTGGAATCCTTGCTCTATTTGCAGGGATTCAGCCACGTCGGGATGCTCTTGGCCGTAGATTCCCGCATCGATGCCGCCTTGGTTGATGACTTGCGCGTTCAGGCCTATGCCGTAGCGGCGCAACAAGGCGAACCGGTCCATGTGGGGGTTTCCATGACCGCTGCAGCCGGTCTTTCGGTGCGTACCTTGGGCACGTCGACGGAGTCGGCTGCCGCCGTATTGACGTGCATCGTTAATGAATTGCGCGGCCGGTTGCGCGCCCAGGCGCCCGTTGAATTGCGCAAGTACTAGCAAATAGAAGCTTGATGCAGGTCGGCTAGGGGGAGCACCACATCGCAGTATCGAGTCAACGAATTCCGATCGTGGGAAGCGATCAGCACCGCAGCCCCTTCGGCCGCCTTGGTGCGCAATACGCTCAATATGGCGTTGGTAGTAGTTGGATCCAGGGCAGAAGTTGGCTCGTCGCAGAGAATAAGCTTTGGATCCAGGCTCAAGGCCCGGGCCATCAAGGCGCGCTGCAGCTGTCCATCAGAAACTTGGGACGGAAATCGGCCCAACAGGGTTTTGGACAGTTGCACCTGATCGGTCAAGCGAAGCAATTGGTCTTGATAGCGTTGCGGAACAGGCCGGGATTTGCCATCTCGGAAAGCCAAGGGCGCGGTGATTGTTTCTGCCAGCGTCAGTCGTGGATCCGAAAAATTTCTAGGATTCTGGGGCAGCATGCCGATGTTTCTGCGGACTGCCACAGGGATTTTCGACGTGGCAAGCTCTGCGGCGATGGGAATCCCGTCGATGATGATGCAGCCCGCATCTGGGCGCTGTAACAGTGATGCAATTGAGAGCAAGCTGGTCTTGCCCGCCCCCGAAGGAGCAGTCAGGCCCATTATGTGGCCCGCAGGAACTATGAGGCTTGTTGGCGGAAGAATCTGGCGCCCTGCCAGACTCAGCTCTATCGATTCCATTCTCAAGGTCATGTGATGACCTCCCGGTGGTTGATAGGCACCTTTGTGGAAATCAATTGGCCATCCTCCATGGTGTGGATGACTCCGGCCAATTGCTCTGCCAAGTCAAAGTCGTGGGTAACCATTAGAACGATGGCGCCCGCATCGGCTGTTTTCCGCAGGATCTGCGCAACGATCAGCCGGGTATCCTCATCCAGGGCGCTTGTTGGCTCGTCGAGCACAACGCATGCTGGATCACCGGCTAGCCCGAGCGCCAGCAATGCACGCTGAGCTTGTCCGCCCGACAACTGATGCGGGTAGCGATCCAGGAGGTGGGCGTCCAATCCAAATTGCCGCCAGTAGGCCTCAAGGTTCCCGTCGGAGGCCTGTCGCGAATGTTCTCGAAAAGCCCGCGTGAGAGCCTTGCGAATCGTATGCACCGGATTAAGCGCCGTGGCTGCCGAACCGGGAATGAAGACCAGATCGCTGCCCAGGAATTTTCCAGTCCTGGCGTTGGAGCCTGATCGCCCATTGAGCGCCACCGTCGATGATGCCTCCAACAAATCTGGCAACAGCCCGGCAATCGAGCGCAGGAACAGGGTTTTGCCTGCTCCGGAAGTTCCCATCAGAACAGTGATGGTTCCAGGCTCTGCGCTGATTTCTACCTGCCTGACCAGTAGTTGTTCACCGGCCCGCACCGTTGAGCGAGCGCTGAATCCTTGAGTAGGCGTTGGCCCAAATTCAGGGCTGGAGCTGTGCGCTTTGAGCGCTTTCCCAGGCCGCCTGCGAGAAGGAGAACGGCGGCCATGATCTTGTTGGGCCAATTGGGCAACCGCCCAACAGGCAGTGATCAGCACGGTGGACGGGAAAATCAGCAACCACCAGGCACCGGCGAGGATTCCGCTGCGCGCATCCTCTAGAAGCAATCCGAGCGAGGCGGCCTGAGCGGGAAGCCCCACGCCAAGGAAAGACAGGGCTGATTCATGCCACATCGCGTGTGGCACCTGCAGTGCGAAGGCGATTCCAGCTTGCGGCAAAATGGCAGGAATAAGGTGGGTTCTCCATATGGCCAGCGAACTGGCCCCGGACGCTGCGCTGAGCCTGACATAGCCGTTTTCTCGTTCTGAGAGCAGCTTGGCGCGCAGTACTCGGGCCACCTGTGTCCAGTGGGTCAGCCCGATGGAGATGATTATCGCCCAAATCTGTCCGGGCCAAAGCGCCAGGATCACCACAGATAGAAGCAGGTGCGGAATCGCGTTGAGGCCGTCAATTGCACGGCTGATGACACCATCCACGAATTTTCCGGAGGTGGCCGCAATCGTTGCGGCAATGATTCCCATGAGCGTTGCGAAGGTGGCCGAGCCCAGGGCCATTAGCAAGGAAACCCGCAGCGCGGCAGCAGTGCGTACCCACAAGTCGCGTCCCAGCTGATCCGTGCCGAATATGCGCGTTGGACCAGGACGCTGGTAGACGGCGGAAAGGTCCACAGCGCCAACCGCGTTTGGGTTTAGGGCGGGAACAAGAAAGGCATAGGCGAGCAGTCCTGCGCACAACAGAGCGGCCGGCATCGAGACACGGAAATTACGCATGGGCCACCCGGGCATCAGCGATCAGATATGCTGCGTCGGCCAGGGCATTGCCAGCGAATACGGCAAGGGCTGAGCAAGCCGTCACGGCCGCTAGCAGGGCAAAGTCGCCCGCGATGGCCGAATCGATGACAGCCGAAGCAATTCCAGGCCAGGCGAAAATCGTCTCAATGATGAGAGCGCCGGTTATGAGCTCTCCTAATCGGGATCCGATGACGGTGATGAAGGGCAGCAAAGCTTGCGGCAGCGCTTCCTTCAGCAGTATTTGCGATGCTCCTCTGCCGCGGGCTGCGAGAACCGCATCGGAATCCAGCGCTTCAATTAGCGATGCCCGAAGATTCAGCAGCAGCCACGGCAGCAAGCTGAAGGCCAGGACGCTGGCGGGCAGAATGAGATGGACCATGACTGAACCGGGAGTTGGCCTCGTGCCAGCTGCTGCGATGCCTCCCGTGGGCCAGCCCAGGGGGAGGGCAATCATTGCGATTGCCAGCAAGGCCACCACAAATACCGGTACAGACTGAGCGAGCTGGGCGACAGCTTGGGCGAGACGGTCAAGGATCCCATGACGGTATTTGGCGGCGCCGAGGGACAAGAGCAAGGCAGCCAGGATCGCCGTAAGCAGTCCTGTTGCGGTGAGCAGCGCTGTCAGGGGAATACGCTCGGCCAGCACCTGCGTGACCGGTCGCGCAGCTATTACGGAGACTCCAAAATCCCCTTGCAGGGCATGGGAGATCCAATGGGTCCAAACCTGGAGCCAGGATTGGTCAAAGCCAAGTTCCGCGCGCAATTGGTCGCGCAGGTCCAGGCTGGTGTGGGCGTAGCTTGAACCGAGGTAGCTGGCCAAGGGGTTGAATGGCGCAATGCCGGCCAGTGCAAAGACCACCGCTGTGAGGGCGGCAGTTGCCGGTAGCGCGACGAGCATGCGGCGGATCAGCAGCGTGCCAACCAGATTCCAGCGGTGTGCTGCGAAGCGCGCTTTCACTTGTTGGTCCACTGTCCAATTTGCGCCCATGGGCCCCAGGCAGTTCCGTGTTCGTGGGGCTCGAGCAGTGTTCCGGTCGTGTTCCACCGCTGGTGGACGTTGCTGCGCTGGACATAGCTGTGATCCACAAAGGCTATGAGCAGCATGGAGGGATCTTCGATGTAGAGTTCCTGCACTTTTTGGTAGGCGCTGGCTCTGGTTTTCGGGTCCGTGCTGATGCGTCCGGTATGCAGCGCCTGATCCATCAGCTTGTTGGAGTAGTGGCTTGGATTGTCGTAGTAAGCGCCGGCATCGGGGTAGCTCGAGTGCAGCATTTTATACAGCTGGGTATCCACGTCGTATGGCGTATCGCCACCGCCAAGCATGATCGCATCCTTGCCCACTCGGGGTTCCGCCTGATCAAAGGTTGCAGGATTAACAATAACTTTGATTCCATATGCTTCTAATTGCGCAGCGAGGGCCAGCGACAAGTCCCGGCGGAGCGTATCGCCGGGGTTGTAGAGCAGGGTGAATTCCGCGCGTTCTCCGTTTTTGCTGCGCACTCCATCGGCCGCTACGGTCCACCCGGCTTCATCAAGCAGTTGCTGGGCGCGCATCGGATCATGCTCGAAAACGGCCTGCGAATTGTAGTACTTTCCGTATTCTGGGGGAATGAACGTGTACGCAGGGCGCCCGGCACCGGCCAATACGCCAGCAACGATCTCGTCGCGGTCTATCGCAAGGTTCAGTGCCAGCCGGACCTTGGGGTCCTTGGTTAGCGGGTGATCGGAAGGCAGTGAAATGCCACGCCAGTCAGCACTGGTAGCGGTCACCACCTCAAGGCCCTCGCGCTGCGCAAATCCGGCTGCGAGGCGAGCAGGCAAGACGGTGCCGGTGTAGTCAGATCCCGCCATCACTTGTGTGCGTGTATTGTCGTCGGCGGATTCGGTGTAGGAGACTTTCCGGACCGCAGGGGCTCCATCCCGGTAGTTTTCATTAGCGCTTAGCACCAGGGACGAGCTGTCGAAGCTTTCAAGCACGTAGGGGCCGGTGCCTATGGGCTCGCGGTTCAGCGATGACTCGCTGACAGGTGTCCGCTCCTGGATTTTTTCGGACGGGGCGATGCCGATGAGCAGAGAAGTCTTGAAGGACACCTGTGGCTCGTGCAGAATGAAGCGGACGCCATCTGGTCCATGAGCCTCCACGGTCGCGAGGTTTTCCAGGGTTCCGGCTAGGGGAGAAGCGGTGCGCGGCTCCTTGATGGCCCGGTAGCTCGCAACGACATCAGCCGGGTCAAATGGCGTTCCATCGCTGAATTCGATCCCTTCTCGCAAGGTGATGTCCCAGATGAGCCCGTCTGCGGAAATCGAGGGCTCGTCTTGTGCGAGCAGCGGCACGATCCCAGGCAAGGCATCCGGCTCGCCTTGGAGGGTGAAGAGGGATTCATTGATTTTCCCGATGCCGTTGTTATCAAAACCCGCCAGCGGATTGAGCGTGGACGGCAGCGCCGGGGTGAGCAAATTTACGCTGGAATGGACCGATGCGTCCGTGCTGGCTACCTGGCACCCGCTGCAGACAATTACGATGGGTAGGAGAATCGCTGTGGCCCGGGAAATCGGCTGGCGCACGGTGCATGGGTCCTTTCGGAAAAGGTGGGGTGCTTGATGTTCTCAGAATACATGTGTTCGTTCAGACAGATGTCTGTGTGACCCGATGTTTTCCCATCAGAACAGGAGCGGAGAACAGTGGCTGAGATAGAACTGGAAAAAATAGGTTCCGAGGCGCTCTCAAAGGTTCAGGCAACGATTCCCGAGTGGATTGAGGTATTTTCCCTGTGCGCTGATGAAACGCGCATCAGGCTTCTCATAGCGATGCATGCCGCGCCCGGCTCGTCTGTCACCCAGCTGGCTGAAGCGGCCGGCCTGTCGCCGAATACGGTCACCCAGGCCCTTTCGACGCTTCATCGCGCTGGCGTCATTCAAGTGGAGCGGGATGGGAAGTACCGGCGCTGGCGGCTAGTGCACCCGGGAATTCATCAATTGCTGCATCAGCTGCAGGCGCCGCACTCGGTGCTGCACCCCGAGCACTAGCCGTGGGTGCACTAGCCGGCGGTGCACTCACCCGGCGTTGCAGCGAGGCGCAAAAAGCCCTGGCCGCCGATCAACGACACCTTGGTGCTCTTGATCGGCGGCCAGGGCCGCCTTTGACTCGACCTTGTAGCCTAGCGCTTGCGCACTACGCGGGTCTCGTCCCATACCGGTTCTGCTGATTCGTAGACCTTGCCGTCCGAACCGAAGACCAGGAACCGGTCGAAGCTCTTGGCAAACCAGCGGTCGTGGGTGACCGCTAGAACCGTTCCTTCAAATGCATTGATGGCTCGTTCAAGGGCTTCGCCGGAGTGCAAGTCCAAGTTGTCGGTCGGCTCGTCCAGGAGCAGCAAGGTCGCCCCGGAGAGCTGCAGCAGGAGAATTTGGAAGCGGGCCTGTTGTCCACCGGAGAGCGACTCGAACTTCTGCTCGGACTGTCCCGCCAGCCCGTAGCCGTCCAAAGCGCCGGCCGCGGCCTCACGAGGCAAACCGGAGCGATGCTCATCGCCGCGATGCAAAATCTCAAGCAGCGTCCGGCCAAAAAGGTCCGGGCGCGTGTGGGTTTGAGCGAAATAGCCTGGTCTGATCCTTGCGCCGAGTTTAACTGTGCCCTCGTGTTCAACCTTGTCGATCACGATGTCCGAAACTGGCAAGTGCTCGCGCTCCGGGTCGCTGCCGCCGCTGGCAAGCAAGCGCAGGAAGTGGGACTTGCCAGAACCGTTGGAGCCCAGAACCCCCACCCGGTCGCCAAACCAAATCTCGGCGGAGAAGGGCTTCATCAGGTCGGTGAGTTCAAGCTTTTCCGCCACCACGGCGCGTTTGGCTGTGCGTCCTCCCTTGAGCCGCATATTCACATTCTGTTCCAGCGGAATTGCCTGTGGAGGACCAGCCTCCAAGAACTTTTCCAAGCGGGTGGTGGCCGCATGGTATCGATTGGCCATGTCTGAGCGGAAGGCGGCCTTGGTCTTGTACATGTTGACCAGTTCCTTGAGCTTGGCATGCTCTTCGTCCCAGCGCTTGCGCAGTTCCTCGAAGCGTTCGTTGCGTTCTTGCCGGGCTTCAACATAGCTGCCAAATGAGCCGCCATGGATCCAAGCCGTAGCTCCGCCATGCCCTGGTTCCAGGGTGACGATGCGGGTCGCGGCATTATTCAGAAGTTCACGGTCGTGGCTGATGAACAGCACCGTTTTGGGGGAGTTGCGCATCTTCTCTTCGAGCCAGCGCTTTCCGGGGACATCAAGATAGTTGTCCGGTTCATCGAGCAGCAGCAGGTCATCGTTGCCTTCGAAGAGCGCCTCGAGAACGAGGCGCTTTTGCTCGCCGCCGGATAAGGTTCGGGCCAGGCGATGCGAAGCGGCGTCGAATTCCACGCCGAGAGCTGCCATGCAGACCTTGTCCCAGGTGGTTTCCAGCTCGTATCCGCCGGCGTCGCCCCATTCGATAATGGCTTCGGCGTAGCGCATGTGGACTTTTTCGTCCTCGCTGGTGAGCATCAGCTCCTCGTACTTGGCCACCTTTTCCGCTGCTTTGGCCAGCGCGGGAGCTGCGGTGGAAAGCAGGAGTTCCTTGACCGTTGTCTCGTCGCGCACCTGGCCGACAAACTGGCGCATGATCCCCAGCGAGCCGGTGCGGTTGATCGAGCCTTCGTCGGCCTTGAGGTCACCCGCGATGATTTTGAACAGCGTGGTTTTACCCGTGCCGTTGGGCCCTATCAAGGCTGTCTTGGTTCCTGCGGAAACCTTAAAGGTGACACCGCCCAGCAGCTGGGTGCCGTCGGAGAGGAAATACTGGATGTCAGTCACGTCAATATGAGCCACCGAACCATCCTATCCGAGGGGCAGGGTCGTGTTCTGCCGGGCGGTGCGTGCAGGTCAGTTGTACTTGTAGAATCCTTCGCCCGTGGCTACGCCAAGTTTGCCGTGATCGATGTATTCGTTTTTCAACAGCTCGGCGAACTTCTTGCTGGTTTCATCTCCATGGCTGGAGATGTGATAGGCGGTATTCAATCCAACGATGTCGTAGATTTCAAAGGGTCCGTAAGGGGCGCCAGTACCCAGTTTCCAGGTCGTGTCGATGGTGGCGGCGTCGGCAACTTCGTTGACCAATAGGTGGCTGGCGGACTCCAGGAATGGAACGAGCAGCGAATTGAGCACATAGCCTGGTTGTTCCTTGAGCACACGGATGGGGACCAGCCCGGTGCGTTCTGCAAAATCGACCACAGCCTCGTAGGCTTCAGCGCTGGTGCTGGCTGTGCCCATGACTTCGCCGGTGTTGTTCTTCCAGATGTTGTTGGCGTAGTGCAATGCCAAGAATTTTTCAGGCCGGCCGGTGAACGGCGCGATGTCCGAGGGCAGCAATGTTGAGGAATTGGTCGCAAAGATCGTGTGCTGAGGAGCGAGCGCGGCCAGCTTTTGGTAAGTCTGTTCCTTGATTTCCAAGTTTTCCGGAACAGCTTCGATGACCAGGTCTGCGCCTTTGACGGCTTGGGCCAGGTCTGTGGTCAGCTGGATTGATTCCCGAGCCGCTTGGGCCTTGGCAGGGTCGCCAAAAAACGAGGCATATTCGGCTACCAGTGCATCGAGGCGTCCGGAGGCTGCGTGAAGGGCTTCATCGCTGATGTCGAAGCCAATGGCTGGCAGCCCGTGGTAGGCGGTTTGGAAGAGGATCTGTGAACCGAGAACCCCAGTGCCCAGCACGGTTGTATTTGTCAGTTGCATGTTAATCTCCTTGAAAATTGAAGTTTCATTGTGAGTCTGCGCTTTTAGTTGAAGCGATGCAACTAAATGTGAGGAGCGGAACCATTCGACATGTACCGTCCTGCCGGTGTCCGCTTTTCGTTCATCAGCAATTAGCCCGCTACTGAGAATCTTGGGAGGAAACAGCTAGAACTTCATAAGGGAGAAGCCGGTGCATCGCGCTGCAGGTAAAAGTATTGGATTAGTCGCGGCTGCGATCCTAGCCGCCAGCATTAGCACCCCCGCCAGCGCTGACAGCAGTGAATATTTTGAGCGGGTCGCCACATATCCGGTGTACGAAAACCATCCGGATGGCGCCGAAGGAACCACGGCGGCAGAAATTTCCACCGTTTCCGAAGATGGCAATACCCTGATCTATTCGGACGCACTCTCGAGAAGTGTCGGTTTTGTCGACATTTCTGATCCGTCGAAACCTCAAGGCCTGGGACTTCTGGGATTGCACCAACTTGGCAGTGCCGAAGACGAGCCAACGAGCGTTGCAGCCTACGGGCCGTACGTGTTTGTTGTCGTCAATACCTCCGCAAGCTACAGCGAACCCTCCGGACGGGTGGACGTTGTGCGCATCGCAGACCGCTCGCTCGTGCATAGCTTCGAGTTGCCCGGACAGCCGGATTCCATCGCAATCTCCAAAGGCGGCGCGTATGCGGGCATCGCCATTGAGAACGAACGCGATGAGGATGCCGGCGACGGAGGGCTTCCCCAAGCGCCTGCCGGTTCCGTGGCCATCCTGGATCTCAAGTCAGGCAGCCCAGAAGAGTGGAATCTGCGCGAAGTCCCATTGACTTCTGGAACACCAAGCGATCCCCAAGCCTTGCCGCTCTTGGCAAAAGCCGGCCT
Organism: Glutamicibacter halophytocola; assembly: GCF_001302565.1. Lineage (NCBI taxonomy): Bacteria > Bacillati > Actinomycetota > Actinomycetes > Micrococcales > Micrococcaceae > Glutamicibacter > Glutamicibacter halophytocola. Next base: position 2,018,323 of record NZ_CP012750.1, on the reverse strand, counting down.
GGACACCCCACAGGACCCGGAGCCAGAGTATGTGAGCATCAATTCTGAAAACCAGCTGGCGGTAACCCTCCAAGAAAACAACGGCATGGTGCTTATCGACATGCCAAGCGGCAAGCTCACGCGGGCTTTCAGCACCGGCACTGTCGACCTTCAAGGGATCGACTCGACCGACGATGGCCAACTCGATGCCAAGGGTTCTCTGCACGATGTTCCGCGAGAACCGGATGCTGTTGCCTGGCTCCGGGACCGCTATTTGGCCACCGCCAATGAAGGCGATTGGAAGGGCGGGAGCCGCGGCTTTTCGATCTTTGATTCACGCACGGGAAAGGTTGTTTGGGACTCCGGAAATGCCCTTGAGCAACTCGCGCTAGCCCAGGGCCTCTTCCCCGAAAGCCGTGCGGACAAAAAGGGCGTCGAGCCTGAAGGCCTTGCTATTGCACAGTTCAACGGCGTCGACTACGGATTTGTTGCCGCAGAACGGGCGAACTTTGTCGCCGTCTATGACCTGTCCAATCCAAAGTCTCCGCGTTATGTACAGATTTTGCCCAGTACCAACGGGCCAGAAGGGATCCTGCCCATTCCAGAACGCGGACTGCTTGCGGTTGCTTCTGAAACCGATGAGGACGATGTGCGTTCCGCGCTCAGCCTCTACTCCTTCGGAGCCGACGAGGCGCAATTCCCGCAACTTGTATCAAACCGGAATTCGCTAGTCCCCTTTGGGGCGCTCAGCGGGCTGAGTCCTGACCCGAAAGATCCAGGCAAGCTCTATGCGGTCAGCGATAACGCCTATGCGGCACAGATTTATGGCATCAGCCTTGGCAAGCCGGCAACCGTCGACCTCTCGATTTCCGTCACCGGTGCAAGCGTGGAACTGGACCTTGAAGGTCTGGCTGCACGTGAAGACGGCGGTTTCTGGGCAGCTCATGAAGGAGCCGAGGGAACTGGGAACCTGCTGGTGAAAATCGATGATTCTGGTGCGGTGGTTGAAGAAGTCGCATTGCCGGAAGATGTTGTCGGGCCGCTTCAGAAGCAAGGCCTGGAGGGCGTGGCGGTGCGGGGAAGCGGTGATGATGAGCAGGTGATCTTCGCATTGCAACGCGAAGTCCCGGGCGAGTCATTTGTCCGCCTTGGCAAATATCTTCCTGCCACCGGCTCGTTTAGCTGGTATGGGTACCAGTTGGATCAGCCAGCCGAGGATTCCTGGAATGGGCTCTCGGAGATCACAGCGCTGCCGGACGGCTCCTATGCTGTCATCGAACGTGACAACCAGGTAGGTCCAGCAGCTCAGCACAAGGCGGTATACCAAGTGGAACTGCCCGGGAGTGAAGCCAAGGGTGCCGGTGCAGGCGTAGCCATGGTGGACAAGAAGCTTGCTTTCGATGTCTTGCCGGTGCTTGAAGCAACCCGCGGATGGACCCAGGAGAAGCTTGAAGGCCTGGCCGTGGCAGGGGAAGAAGTCTATGTTGCCACTGACAACGATGCGGTAGATGACGCCACCGGCGAAACTGTCTTCGCCTCTCTGGGCAAAGCATCAAGCGTCTTCGACCTTGAATCCGATAGTCCAGCCCCAACGCCGGAACCAAGCGAATCATCGCCAGTGCCGTCGCCTTCGGAGGATGAAGCAGAGCCTGGGCCGTCGCAGCCTGCGCAAGAACCCGAGACGGAAGACCAGGATTCGACCTCGGGAGAATCAAGCAGCGTTGATCCGGAAAAAGTTGTGCAAGCCGAACCAGAGGGGAATCTGGCAGATACCGGTGCCGATAGCTTGTGGCTGATCCCAGTCGGACTGGTGGTCGCATTGCTCGGTGCGGCCGCGGCATTCAAATCAGCGCGTGAACGCAGAGCCAAATAGCTCGGAGGGAAAATAGCGCAAAAACGCCTCAAGGCGTGGCATCCATGGATGCCACGCCTTGAGGCCATAGCCCTGGGGCTGGAAAACCTAGTTCTTCTTCTGCGCCTGGGAGAGAACCACGGCCGCTACTGCCGCGACAATCAGCGAGACAATCAGGAACTTGCCTCCCTTGCAGGACTTCTCCTTCGGCGCCAGATTCTTCTGCGCGGTCTGGACGGCATTCTGCACAGAGGTGCGTGCACGCTGGGCAGCCTTGGAATTTCCGGTGACGTTTTCGATCAGGTGGGAACCTGCCTTGCTGATGGCATCAGCATTGACACTGGAAACAGCCTCCGTCCAGCCGCCACGGATTTCCTTGGGCAGCTCTTCCTTGGCAGCCTTGGCGAGTTTCGCCAACGACTTTTCAACTTCTTTAAAGCTCTTAGCAGTCTTCGACATGTTTTCCTCTCTGATGGACCTTTGGGCCTCGCCTTCCACACTATCCAGACAGGGGATGGCTCTCAAGCGTACGGCGTTGCGCTCAGTGAGAACTCAGGATTCGCCGGATGCGGGTGCGCAGTGCGCTGAGCAGGCATATCAGCATCAGGGCTGCGGCGACGAGGCAAACGGTGGCAAACACCGGAGAAGTGTCGTGTCCCGAGTATCGATCAAGAATGATCCAGGCCAGAACCCACAGCGCTCCGGCATTCAGATAAATGCCCATCGGGTTCTTGAAGGTGACCGCGCACAAAAACAGGGCGAGCAGGATCAACGCCAGCGCGCTGGCCCCCTTGAACATCAACGCATCCGGGTTGCCATGGTGCATTGCGGCGAAGGCCAGTGCCTCGGCAACGATAATGACCGACAACCAGCCGGCGAAGAGCCCGAAGCACGCCCTGGTGACCCAGCGGTCAATGTGCTGCACCAGAACGCTGCGGTCAATGGCCAGCACAATGCGGGCCAATACCGCCAGCAGCGCCAGGCCGGCAATCAGGCTCACGCCGATCAATCCGCGTTGCAGGCACAAGACCCACATCGCGTTGAGCAGCACCATGCCCAGGACCCAGGGGCGGATCTTCCGGTGTATTTCGATGTGCCAGCGCGATAGTCCCTGCCAGATTGCATACGCGCCCAGCGCCGCCATCAACCCAAGCCAGGGGATCTGCCCGATGAGCGGCACCGAACTGGCAGTTGCGTCCTGGCCTAGCCAGCCGCCGGCAATATCCTCAAGGGCGGGAGCGGTGAGCACCGCCCAAACGGCCCAGCCTAGTCCAAGGAGCATGAGCGCGGCATAACCACCAGAAACCAGCTTTAATTCCACAATTTTGAATTTATCACGCCGGCTGTGTTCTGGCACGATGCCACCGCTACAGTGGAAGAATGACTGATCTTTGGGTGCGACATGCAATTTCCCAGCTCAACGCCGACGCGAATCGCAGCGCCGACACTCACCTGCTCCGCTTCGAACTGCCCGCCTCGTGGGGGATCGAACTGTATTTGAAGGATGAATCGGTGCACCCCACCGGTTCGCTCAAGCACCGGCTGGCCCGCTCGCTGATTCTCTATGGCCTGGTGAACGGGCGGATCACCGAGGGAACCACCTTGGTGGAAGCCTCCAGCGGCTCAACAGCGGTCTCCGAGGCCTACTTCGCCCGGATGCTGGGACTGGATTTCATCGCCGTGGTTCCGGCCTCGACGAGCACCGAGAAAATTAATCTCATCGAGTTCTATGGCGGACGCTGCCATTTGGTCGACGGGGCCGGGCAGGTTGATGCCGCGGCTCGCGAATTGGCCGCAGAATCCCAGGGGTACTATCTGGACCAGTTCACCTATGCCGAACGGGCCACCGACTGGCGCGGCAACAACAATATCGCCGAATCGGTGTACGCGCAGATGTCCGCCGAGCCGCATCCGATCCCCAGCTGGATTGTCGTGGGAGCTGGCACCGGCGGCACCAGCGCGACCTTCGGCCGGTACGCCCGCTACAAGCAGCATGAAACACGCATCTGCGTCGCCGATCCCGAAGGCTCCTCCTTCTATGAAGGGTGGCGGACCGGCAACCTGGCGTACGCCACCGGCACCGGGTCGCGGATCGAAGGCATTGGCCGGCCCAAGGTTGAAGCCTCCTTCATGCCCGGGGTGATCGATCACATGGTGCAGGTTCCCGACGCTGCCTCGTTGGCGGCCATGCATTTCCTGCGGGCCACCACGCGCTACTTCGCTGGCGGTTCCACCGGCACCAATCTGTATGCCGCCTTCGGGATCATCGCCCAAATGCTCCAGCGCGGGGAACAGGGCAGCGTGGTCACGCTGATCTGCGACTCCGGCGAGCGCTACGCGAACACCTATTACAACCAGCAATGGCTCGAGGAGCAGGGCTTGGACCTGGCGCCGTATACCGGCCAGCTGGAGCGGTTCATCGAGAAAGGCGTGTGGAACAGCCCAGAACGCTAGCTAGCTGGTGCGGGATGCGGGCATCAGGCCGGTGGTGTTCTTGCGCTGGTGCACCGAGAAATAGCCCAGGCCGCCGTCGCCGGCGATGAACTGGCGCTGGCTGTGCGCGGGCAGGTAGATGATGTCTCCGACCGCCAGGTCGATCTGCCCGCTGTCGGTGCGCAGCACCCCCGAGCCGGCGAGGACATGCAGCAGCACATCCAGCGCTGGCCCTTGATGCTGCCCGATCTGCTCGCCGGGAGCCAGCGAGATGACGTTGGCATCCAGGCCCCGTTCTGCCGGCTCCAATTTCCACAGCGCCCCATTGTGCTTTCCGATGGGAAGTTCAGCGGTGTTGGCCATGCGGCGCGGTTCGTTGCTCATGGCACCAGCCTAGCCATGCGGCGGCGCTCTTTTGCGCCATGGGCCAGCTGGATCGTGGGCCGCACCGGTGATGTGTGGCGCGACACCTGGGAGTGTGTCTGGCGGAACCCGGCTTGGCGCCGCAAATCCATGGCACAAGGCAGAACCGCGCAGTAGGGTGGGCAATAGACCCACTGGAAAATTGTGTGCAGGAGGAATGTTTTGCCTAACGTAGCCGACCACCTGATTGAACAGCTCGACACCCAGGGGGTGCGCCGAATCTACGGCATCCCGGGCGACTCGCTCAATGGCCTGACCGATGCCTTGCGGGAGAACGGGCACATGGAATGGGTGCACCACCGCCATGAGGAAGCTGCCGCCTTCGCCGCCGCGGCTGAAGCCGAAATCACCGGGGAGCTGGCAGTCTGCGTGGGCTCATGCGGACCGGGCAATCTGCACCTGATCAACGGGCTCTACGACGCGAATCGCTCCCGGGTTCCGGTGCTGGCCATTGCGGCGCAGATCCCCACCGAGGAGATCGGCTCCAACTATTTCCAGGAAACCAATCCGGTGGAAGTTTTCCGCGGCTGCTCGGTCTACGCAGAGCAGGTTTCCGACGTCAAGCAGATGCCGAGGATCTTGCGCATCGCCATGCGCGAGGCCATCGAAAAGCGCGGGGTCGCCGTGCTGGTGATTTCCGGAGATGTCGCCCTGTCGGAAATGGAGCGCACCGCCACCCAGCGCATCGCCAAGACCAGCCCCCGGGTCCTGCCCAATGAGCAGGAGCTGGAGCAGGCCGCGGAGATCCTTGAGGAGTCGCGGAAGGTCACCATCCTGGCCGGCGCCGGGGTGGCCGGTGCCCATGACGAGGTGATCGCGCTGGCGGACAAGCTGGCGGCCCCGATCGTGCACGCCATGCGCGGCAAGGATCATATCGAGTACGAGAACCCCTTTGATGTGGGGATGACCGGCCTGCTGGGCTTTGCCTCAGGGGCCAAGGCCATCGCGGAGTGCGATGTGCTGCTCATGCTGGGCACCGACTTCCCGTACCAGCAGTTCTATCCGCAGGATGCCACGATCATCCAGGTGGATATCCGCGGCGAGCAGATTGGCCGCCGCACCCGGGTGGATGTTCCGCTGGTGGGCACGGTGAAGGACACTGCCGCCGCGCTGAATGCGCTGCTGCCGGTGCAAACGCATCGCAAGCACTTGGATAATGCCTTGGAGCATTACCGCAAGACCAGGGCCAAGCTCGATGAATTGGCCACCGGATCCAAGCCGGGCGCGGCCATTCATCCGCAATACCTGGCCAGGCTGATCGACCAGGCCGCTGATGAGGACACGATCTTCACCGCGGATGTCGGCTCGCCGGTGATCTGGGCGGCCCGTTACCTGACGATGACCGGCAAGCGGCGGGTCCTGGGCTCCTTCAACCATGGCTCCATGGCCAACGCGCTGTGCCACGCGCTCGGCGCCCAGGCGATCGACCGCAAACGGCAAGTGATCGCCTTTGCCGGCGATGGCGGGTTGTCGATGATGCTCGGCGAGCTGCTGACCGCGACCCAGAACAAGCTGCCGGTGAAGATCGTGGTCTTTAATAATTCCTCGTTGAACTTCGTCGAGCTGGAAATGAAGGCGGCCGGATTCGTCACCTATGCCACCGACCTGCACAACCCGGATTTTGGCGCCGTTGCCACCGCCGCGGGGTTGAAGGGGTATCGGGTGGATGACTCCGCCCAGCTGGAATCCACCATCAGGGAGTTCTTGGCGCACGATGGGCCCGCGGTGCTCGACGTTGTCACCGACCGCCAGGAGATGTCGATGCCGCCGAACATCAAGCTGGAACAGGCCAAGGGCTTTGCGCTCTACGCCATCCGCACGGTGCTTTCGGGACGCGGAGACGAATTGCTGGATCTGGCGAAGACCAATTGGCGGCAAATGTTCTAGGCGTTTATGCCTATGCTTGTTGCTGGCGCCTTTTTGGCGCCAGCAACACTTTTGCAGATCGAGAAAGTTGGCGTTTTGACTTCGCAACCAGCTGCCGCCCATGCGGCTACTACCGAGGATTTCATTCGCAACCTGGCAGCGGTCAACCAGCGCATCGCCGCCGCGTGCACTGTTGCGGGCCGCGAGGCCGGCTCCGTGCGCTTGCTGCCGGTGACCAAGACCATCGGCGTCGAACGCCTGGAACTGGCTATTGCCGCCGGGGTGGATACCTTGGGGGAGAACAAGGTGCAAGAGGCGCAAGGCAAGTACGAGAGCTTCCATGAGCGTTTCCCGCACCTGCGCTATGCCGTCATCGGCCCCCTCCAGACGAACAAGGCGAAGTTCGTGGCGCAGTTCGCCGACGAATTCCATGCCCTGGACTCCTTGAAGCTTGCCCAGACGCTGCAACGCCGCCTGGAGCTGGAGGATCGCACGCTGGAAGTCTTCATCCAGGTCAATACATCCGGCGAGGAAAGCAAATCGGGGGTTCTGGCTTCCGAGGCCGCCGGGCTGCTGGCCTCCTTGGCGCCGCTGGATCGGCTCACGCCCGTGGGGCTGATGACCATGGCGGCCAACACCACCAACGAGCAGCAGGTTCGCAGCAGCTTCGCCTCCTTGCGCCACACCTTGCAGCAGCTGCAGCCAGAAGCCCCTGAGGGCTTCAAGCACCTGTCGATGGGCATGAGCGGCGACTATGAGCTCGCTATCGCCGAAGGCGCCACCGTGGTGCGTGTGGGCCAAGGGATCTTCGGAGCACGCAACTACGCCTGAATAACGGGTGGCCTGGCGTCCACCTAGGTGCAGCGCAAAGGGCGGACAGCTGGAAACAGCTGGCCGCCCTTTGCGCTGCGTTGTGCACAGTGCGAGCGCAGGGCGCTCAAACTGTCGGTCGTGCGAGCGAAACTATATGTAGTGGCAGCCCATGGGAGGGCGCAACTAGATATGGGAGTGGAACACGCCGAGGAACATCTCACAACAAGAATTTTTAAACCACATGCGCCAGCGGCAGGGCTGTGGACAAAGTTCGGCAGACCGCGAGAAATCGCGGTTTAAACGGGGTCGAATATCCACAGTTCCTGTGGACGTTGTGGGGGAAGAATGACATACTTGTAATACATCATGTTGTGGCCGCTTGACCGGCAAAACACAACATGTAGTATTGAACCCGTTGGTGCGGCTCGCACCAGTAGCACCTCGGAAACCGTGTTTTTGAGGCATCCGAAAGGACAGCTGGGACTTTCCCTCAACAAGAGGGAATCCGGCCAACATCAAGAATTTCTAAAGGGGATCAGGGACATGGCCATCACGGTTTACACGAAGCCTTCCTGCGTTCAGTGCAACGCTACTTACCGCGCGTTGGATAAGAAGGGTGTCGAGTACAACAAGGTTGACATCTCACAGGATGCCACTGCCTTGGAGCACGTACGTGGCTTGGGGTACATGCAGGCACCTGTCGTCGTTACCGACGATGATCACTGGTCGGGCTTCCGCCCAGACAAGATCGAATTGCTGGCTCCAGCCAACTAGAGCACGAGCCCATTCCGCTCACTTTGCAGTGGAGGCGAAAGAGGATGTCACCCACAGCTCTTGCTGACAAGCAGAACGCTGAGGCCCGCGAACCAGTCGAGTTCACGAAATCGAATCTGATCTACTTTTCATCGGTTTCGGAGAACACCAAGAGATTCGTGGAAAAACTTGAGATGGATGCGGCTCGGATTCCGGTTTTTGCGACCGAACCGCAGCTCATCTCCACTGCTCCGTATGTATTGCTCATCCCCACCTATGGTGGAGAACGAGGCAAGCATTCAATTGTCCCGCAAATTATGAAGTTCCTGCGGCATGACGAAAATCGGGCAAACCTTCGCGGTGTAATCGGCGCGGGAAACACAAACTTCGGCGAGTACTACTGCATCGCGGCTAAGCGTATTGCCCAGAAATGCAGCGTACCCGTACTTTATACATTCGAACTTATGGGAACCTCGGAAGACGTTCTCAACGTCAAAGAAGGGCTTGAAACCTTTTGGACACCAGCGTCGCAGAATTGGCAGGAACGATGACGAGCTCAAAGGAGCTCCCAGCCCAGTTCCAGGGCTTGAGCTACAACGATCTGAACGCCATGCTGAACCTTTACGGTCCAGATGGAAAGATCCAGTTCGAGGTGGACCGCTATGCAGCCCGCCAGTACTTCCTGGATCACGTGAACAACAACACCGTGTTCTTCCACGATCTTGACGAGAAGCTCGAATACCTCGTGAAGCACGAATACTACGAGCGCGAAACGCTTGACCAGTACTCGATGAACTTCATCCGCGACTTGTTCAAACACGCCTTCAACAAGAAGTTCCGATTCGAAACCTTCTTGGGCGCGTTCAAGTTCTACACCTCGTACACCCTGAAGACTTTTGATGGCAAGCGCTACCTGGAACGCTACGAAGACCGCGTATGCATGGTTGCCCTGCACCTGGCTCGTGGCGACGAGAAGCTGGCTACCCAGCTGGTTGATGAAATCATCGACGGCCGCTTCCAGCCTGCAACCCCTACCTTCCTCAACGCCGGCAAGGCGCAGCGTGGCGAACTGGTTTCCTGCTTCCTGCTTCGCATTGAAGACAACATGGAATCGATCGCCCGTGCAGTGAACTCCTCGCTGCAGCTGTCCAAGCGCGGCGGCGGCGTGGCCCTGTCGCTGACCAACCTGCGTGAGCACGGTGCACCGATCAAGCAGATCGAGAACCAATCCTCCGGCGTCATCCCTGTAATGAAGCTTCTGGAAGATTCCTTCTCCTACGCTAACCAGCTTGGCGCACGCCAGGGTGCCGGTGCCGTGTACCTGAACGCACACCACCCTGATATCTACCGCTTCTTGGACACCAAGCGCGAGAACGCGGATGAGAAGATCCGCATTAAGACCCTGTCGCTGGGTGTTGTCATCCCGGATGTCACCTTCGAGCTGGCTCGCAAGAACGAAGACATGTACCTCTTCAGCCCGTACGACGTGGAACGCGTTTACGGCGTGCCATTCAGCGAAATCTCGGTAACTGAGAAGTACTACGAGATGGTCGATGACTCGCGGATCAAGAAGACCAAGATCAGCGCGCGTGAATTCTTCCAGACCCTGGCAGAGATCCAGTTCGAGTCCGGCTACCCGTACATCATGTTCGAGGACACGGTGAACAAGGCCAACCCGATTGCTGGCCGCATCACGATGTCGAACCTCTGCTCGGAGATCTTGCAGGTTTCCTCGGCTTCCGAATTTGGCGACGACTTGAGCTACTCCAAGATTGGCAAGGACATTTCTTGCAACTTGGGCTCGATGAACATTGCCAAGGCCATGGACGGCAAGAACCTTGCCGGTTCGGTGGAAATTGCCATTCGGGCATTGAGCGCAGTGTCGGACATGTCCTACATCGCTTCGGTACCTTCGATTGCCGACGGCAACAAGAAGTCGCACGCTATCGGCCTGGGCCAGATGAACCTGCATGGCTTCCTTGCCCGCGAGCACATCTACTACGGTTCCGAAGAAGGCATCGATTTCACCAACATCTACTTCTACACGGTCCTGTTCCACGCCTTGAGCGCATCGAACAAGATCGCCATGGAACGTGGCGAGACCTTCGATAATTTCGAGAACTCGAAGTACGCGTCGGGAGAATTCTTCGACAAGTACACCGATCAGCAGTGGGCGCCGGCCACCGAGCGCGTGCGCGAACTCTTCGCAGACATCCACATTCCTACCCAGGAAGACTGGAACGCTCTGAAGGCTTCGATTATGGAGCACGGCATCTACAACCAGAACCTGCAGGCTGTGCCTCCCACCGGTTCGATCTCGTACATCAACAACTCGACTTCCTCGATCCACCCGGTCGCAGCGAAGATCGAGATCCGCAAGGAAGGTAAGATCGGCCGCGTTTACTACCCGGCTCCTTACATGAACAACGAGAACATCGATTTCTACGAGGATGCCTACGAAATCGGCTACGAGAAGATCATTGACACCTACGCCGCTGCAACCCAGCACGTAGACCAGGGCTTGTCGCTGACCTTGTTCTTCAAGGACACCGTCACCACTCGTGACATCAACAAGGCCCAGATCTACGCATGGCGCAAGGGCATTAAGAGCCTGTACTACATTCGCCTGCGCCAGATGGCTCTGGAAGGCACCGAAGTTGAGGGTTGCGTTTCCTGCGCACTGTAACCCGGAACTTCAGGCTGCGGCCAAGGCCTTAGCCAATTGAGCAACCAGCTGCCAATTCTCCAAGAGAATTGGCAGCTGGTTGTATTTAAATGCCTAGTCAAAGGCGATAAGACGGCAAGAATCACAGAGTCAAAGGTTATGTTTTAAGGCGCAGAAGCGGTAGGATTTAAGCCAGTCTGACTGTATATTTTTTGCATATTTTCTGCTGATCGATGAGGGGCAATGACCGAGAAGATTCAGCTCACCCACAAGGTTGAAGCTATCAACTGGAACCGTATCCAGGACGAGAAGGACGTGGAGGTATGGAACCGCCTCGTTAATAACTTCTGGCTTCCCGAGAAGGTGCCGCTGTCCAACGACATCCAGTCGTGGGCGACCTTGACCGAAGATGAAAAGCTGCTGACCATGCGCGTGTTCACCGGCTTGACCTTGCTGGACACCCTGCAGGGAACCGTTGGCGCGGTCTCGCTGATCCCGGATGCGATCACCCCGCATGAAGAAGCCGTGTACACCAACATCGCCTTCATGGAATCGGTGCACGCCAAGAGCTACTCCTCGATCTTCTCGACCTTGGCCTCGACCAAGGAAATCGATGAGGCTTTCCGCTGGTCCACGGAGAACGTGAACCTGCAGAAGAAGGCGCAGATCATTGAGAGCTACTACCACGGTGAAGATCCGCTCAAGCGCAAGATCGCCTCGACCCTGCTCGAATCGTTCCTGTTCTACTCGGGCTTCTACCTGCCAATGCACTGGTCCTCGCACGCGAAGCTGACCAACACCGCAGACTTGATCCGCCTGATCATCCGTGACGAGGCTGTTCACGGATACTACATCGGCTACAAGTTCCAGAAGGGCTTGGAAGGCGCCAGCGAAGAGCGCAAGCAGGAACTGAAGGACTACACCTTCGAGCTGATGTTCGAGCTGTACGAAAACGAAGTCCAGTACACCCATGATCTTTATGATCCAGTAGGCCTGTCCGAGGACGTCAAGAAGTTCCTGCACTACAACGCCAACAAGGCCCTGATGAACCTGGGCTACGAGGCAATGTTCCCTGCAACCGTCACCGACGTCTCGCCAGCCATCTTGGCTGCGTTGAGCCCGAACGCCGACGAGAACCACGATTTCTTCTCGGGATCCGGTTCTTCCTACGTTATCGGCAAGGCAGTGAACACCGAGGACGAAGACTGGGATTTCTAGTTCAGAATCCTAGAATGGCCTGAATCGGCCAACCAGCGGCCAGGACTTGCAGCATTCTGCAAGTCCTGGCCGTTTTTATGCCCATTTATTGGCAGCGGTGAACCAATAGTATTTTGTGAAAATTCAGGAAGATCTGCGCGGGTATCCTTGGCACCTTTGTGCGGAGGAAGAAACGGGGAAAACACCCGGCGATGCACGATTTGCGGCTAGTCAATCAGCGGTTGGGCCCGGCACCTAGGCTTTCGCCTGCTGGCTAAGACGCAAAGATGTTGCGGCTTCAATGCCGTCTATTCCGGCCTGGTGGAAGCTTGAACCATTTCTCCATATTAAAAGAGGGCAACGGATCGCTGCCAGAGACGAGCGATATGCTGTTGCGGGAGCAGTCGAGTCCCGTCGTATTAATGCGCCCGCCGTCGAATAATGCTGTTTGAGCCACCCGCTGTGCCACGCTCACGGGTAGGGCACGGCAATTCCTCTGCAAGTCCCAGGCCAACTCATCCTGAAAGCGCTGTGTGCACTATTCAGGCGAGGGAATTGGTGACAAGGTGGAAGCCAGTAGACAGCTTCCGAAAGGAATACCGATGAAGTCCGCCACCAGTTGCATCATCGTTGGGGGAGGGCCTGCCGGGATGGTGGCAGGCCTCCTGCTGGCACGATCCGGAGTTCCCGTGACGGTATTTGAAAAACATGCTGATTTCCTCAGGGACTTTCGTGGAGATACTATCCACCCATCTACATTGCTGTTGCTCGATGAACTTGGATTGATGAATCAGTTCGAGCAGATCAAGTTCAATAAGGTTACGCAGGCGCAATTTCCCGCTCAGGACGGTTCACCTGTCACAGTGGTGGACTTGTCGAAGCTGCAACACCCGTATCCATATATCGCCATGGCTCCCCAATGGGATTTTCTGGATCTTTTAGCGCGCGCTGGTGAGGCAGAAGAGCTTTTTGAACTTCGCTTGAATTGCGAGGTCACCGATGTGCTGAGCGAATCGGGAAAAATCGTTGGGGTTCGATATTCTGGGCCAGATGGCGATCACGAGTTGAGGGCCGGGCTGACTATTGCAGCAGACGGCAGGTGGTCGCGTGTTCGTGATTCTGCTGCTATTGCGATGAAAGAATTTTCGGTCCCGATTGATGTTTGGTGGTTCAAAGTCCCTGGCAAGTTGAAACGCCAATATACGTTGTCGCCAGCATTCGTGAAGGGCCGAATGTTCGTTTTGATCCCGCGAACCGGTTATGTGCAGACTGCAATGATCTTGCCTAAGGGCAAGGATGCTGAATTGCGAAGCCTGGGTGTTGATCCTTGGCGCCAATCGATCACGAAGGCTGCCCCAGAGCTGGTAGAGGGAGTCGCTGGCTTGAGCCTCGAAGATGCGAAATTATTGGACGTTAAACTGAATCGAGCGCGAAAGTGGTGGCAGCCAGGGCTGTTATGCATTGGGGATGCGGCGCATGCGATGAGTCCTGTCGGGGGAGTAGGCGTGAATTTGGCTGTTCAAGATGCAGTAGCAGCAGCACGTCTTCTGGCAGAGCCACTACGCACGTCAACGCTGGATGATCGGCATCTGGCCAGAGTGCAGCGTCGGCGAACTGTGCCCACCTTTGTTGTGCAGGGCATGCAACGAGTAATGCATAGAGGGCTGAAGCAAGTACTGCGGGGAACAGCCGAGATAATCTTGCCAGCTCCGGCAACTATGATTTTTCGGCGTTTTCCTCGGCTGTCGGCGATACCAGCCCGTTTGCTTGGCGTAGGCGTTCTGAGGGAACGACCGCCGGCCAGGGCACGCCGAAACTGAATGAATGGCCGGGGTTAAATGCAACAAAGGTGCAGTTCCAGCCCTTGCGGGGGAACTACACCTTTGAAGAAAGTCTCTTAGCGAGCCTGAATGTTGGTAGCCTGTGGGCCCTTTGGACCAGCTTCCAGGGTGTACTCAACGGTCTGGCCCTCTTCGAGGCTACGGAAACCGAAGCTCTGGATAGCGCTGTAGTGTGCGAAAACGTCAGCAGATCCATCCGAAGGAGCGATGAAGCCGAAGCCCTTTTCAGCGTTGAACCATTTCACGGTGCCAGTGGCCATAGTGTTATTTCCTTATTTATTGATTGGCCACGTTGTGGCCCGGTTGCCGATTCGAAGTTCCGAATCGGAAAATTTGGGGGTTACCTCGAGCAGAGCTGTCGAGAACTATTCGCCTGCCGTCGATACGGAGAATCGAATACTGATTTTGCCGGTACCGGCCAAAACGGGTGTCGCTGCACTAGCTTAAACATCATCGGAATCCAGGCTGCTAACGGGTAATGACCCCACGCTAGCGGAGTAGAACAAGGAATCCACAGAGGCACGACGTTGAGAAGCGTCGAGATGTTTTATCTGCAGTGAAGAAGAGAAGATGAAGAATTCGTTTCGATAGGAGTTCAATCAATCCGAAGATCGGTGAACCGATTTGTATTGCACAGACGATTTGTTGGCTGTGCTACAAATCCTACTGCTAACACTTGCTGGCGGGTGAATCACACCTGCAAGCGTCGAGGTAACAATTCAACCCTACCATTGATCTGCTCGATGTGTGAAGTGATGAGTACAACGTTGGCGAGTCTGCGTACGCTGTGCGGCGGGATGGGGCGCCAAATGAACTATCCCGCCACGCCTGGCGGTTGTCCAGCATGGCGGGATAGCTGCTGCATGTCGAAGAGTGCGCTTCCTACGGTTTTACTAGTTTTGAGTTGAGTAGGTCGGCGTTGATAGCAGCGCCAGCCAGAGTGCCAGAGGCCGCGGCCGCCATGACCATTGCCCCTAGGTTGCTTGCGTTGCCGACGGCGTAGACCCCAGGAACCTCGGTGGCACAGGTCTCGTTGGCTTTGATGAATGTGCCAAGCGGATGTTCGCTTAGTTCGCCACCCAGTGACAGGTAGAGGTCGGCATTGGCGTCCATTCGGCTGGCTACGATGAGCGATTGGGCCTGAAGTCGTTCGCCATTATCCAGCTTGGCGGCCTTCAGCTGTCCCGACTGGCCGAATTCCAGGTCCTGGATTGCGTGGTTGACCACTGGAATGCCAAGGTCGGCCAAGAGGGCCGCTCCTTCCTCGCTCAGCTCAGAAGGGGCATGATTAATGAAGGTGATCTTGGAGCTCAATTGCTGGAACATCATGGCTTGGTGCGCGCTCATGGGCCCGCAGCCGATGACAAGGATTTCCTGATCTCGAACTTCCCACCCATGGCAATAAGCGCAGTGGATTGCGGAGGTTCCCCATGCTTGCTGAAGGCCAGGAATCCTTGGAAGTTCATCCTTGAGCCCGGTGGCTAAAACGATGCGTTCGGCGCTAAACACCTGATTCCCGGCGTGAACCATGAATCCTTCGTCAAGCGATCCTGAGAGTGAATCCACCGTACCGGCCGTGATGCGGGCACCGTAGTTTTGGGCTTCCACGCGACCTCGTTCCAATAACTTCAATGGGCTGGTGCCTTCCTGCCCAAGTACGTTGTGCGCGTGTTCTGCGGGCTCATTACGCGGGTGCCCTTCATCGATCACAAGCACGCTTCGTCGCGATCGCGCTAGGGCAACCGAAGCTGCAAGTCCTGCGCTGCCGCCGCCAATGATGATTGCTTCGAAATGTTCCATGATATTCCTCCCGGGTATCTTGATTGATCAGGTTCACAGGCTATCGATATTTTGCGCGTGGAGGTGTAGTCTTTTGCGCATGACGCAAGAATTAGATGTGGACCAGATTATTCGCCATCGCATTCGCACGCTGCGCCAGAATCGCGGCTGGTCCCTGGAAGCCCTGGCTAGCAAGGCGCAACTCAGCGTTTCGACCTTGAGCAGAATTGAAACCGGCAGCCGGCGCATCGCCTTGGACCAGCTGGTACCGCTGGCCAAGGCGCTAGAGACAAGCCTGGACGAGCTCGTTGCCACCTCCGAAGCCGAGATCATTATTCGCCCGGAGCCCATCACCATGCCTGGGATCACCCTGTGGAAGCTGTCCACCGATGACGCTGTCAACGGCGTGAACGTCTCGAAAATGCGCATCGACCCGTCCAAAGCTCCGGCGCCAAGCGAATTGCGCATCCACCCTGGGAAAGAATGGTTCACAGTGCTGCTCGGAGAGATCCAGCTGCAGCTCGGGGAACGCACCTATCACGTGAAAGCCGGTCAATCAGCCCAGTTCGACACGATGACGCCGCATGCGATGTGGGCAAAGAATGGCGTTGCCGAAATTCTGGGCATTATGGACAGTGCCGGTCAGCGGGCGCACGAACACGATAAAGATCGGTAATCTATTGATTTCAGTTGCTCTTGGATAACCTGAGTGCATCGCAAATGATTTTCATAAGGCCAGGAGGGCAGCAATGACGCACCAGCTCGCTGAGGAACTCGACAGGATTCTCGCCAAGGGCGACTTTTATTTTGAATCTCTGGGAGAAGGCCGGTACCGCTCGTCATGGCATGCCCAAGGCGCATGGAATGAGCATGAACAGCATATGGGGCCAGCTTCTGGAATCCTGGCCTATGCGCTGGAAAACTTTGAGCCACGTGACGACATGCGTATCGCCCGGCTGAGCTTTGAGATCCACGGTTTAATACATGCCGGAGAATTCGAAATCACGACACGAATGATTCGCCCCGGCCGCACCATCGAGTTGGTCGAAGCTGAAATGACCGCCAAGGGGCGGACCAGTATTGTCGCTCGTGCCTGGCGCGTGATTACTGGCGACTCAAGCGCCGTTGCCGGGATCGAGGACGCTAAAATTCCTGGCCCGGAAGAATGCGAGGTCCAAAAGATTAGCGAACGCTGGCCGGGCGGGTATATCCGTTCTATTGAACTGCGTTCGAATGACGACTGGCGTCCAGGCAGGGGAATCGCTTGGCTGCGCACCGACTACGCGCTGGTTGATGCCTTGGATGCTTCGGATATGGCCAGGCTCGTGGGAATGATCGACACCGCTAACGGTGTGGCGCCTCGTGTCGAGCCGAATGAGGGAACCTGGATTTATCCAAATCTCGATTTGCAGATCCATATGTATCGGCAGCCTGCCGGATCTTGGCTGGGGCTCGACGTCCAGCAAAGTTACGGTGCTGACGGAATCGGCCTAACCTCGACGGTGCTGCACGATGAAAGCGGACCATTTGGCCGGGCCGAACAGATCTTGACCGTACGTTCGCGCTAGGGACAGGCTATGACGCGGAAAGCCGGGCGAGCAGCTTTTTGAGCTCAGGCTTGGACTTCAAGACGAACTGGCGTTCGCGGTATTTTTCGCGATCCGCTCCATGTACTCGAAATAGCGCGTAGCCTCGCTTGAGCAGGAAAAGGATCGGTTTGCGTCGTTGCGCCACGTCGCGAACGAAGCGTCGAATTCCGGTCACCAATGCCGGTTCGTCAACGTAGTAAGCCTGTACGTTGATCCCCTTTTCGCGTAGCGGTTCAAGCAGCTCGTAGAGGAAAATTCCTTCGGCGACGATGGGTCCGTTGCTGGAGCGGATTTCCCTGTGCCCGCTGTAGCTGGAGGTGGCGATCGAATAGTTGGGAACCATGGTGCTTCCGTTTTCCAGCAACTCATCGATGGCCTTCAGGGCAGCTTCCTTGTTCCATGTGCCCGAATGGTCCCAGTCGATTTCTCCGTAGGCCGTACGGGGGAATGCAACGGGGTTGCCGTCTTCGCTGATCTGCCGGTAGTACTCATCCAGCGGCAGATGCGGATTACCGTATTTGGAGGCGAGATAGGACTTGCCCGATCCGGAAGGTCCGCCGATCAGGATGACAGGGGTGGAAGAATTTGGCACGCCTTTTATTATGGCCCAAATTTGCCGCTGGGCAGCACGCGAGCACTGTGACATCAACTCCACCGGCGGATAACTGCTGAATTAGACTCAGGAGTATGAGTTTGTTCAATCCTCAGTCGGATGCGCCGTTGACACTGGAATTCGAAGAGCCTAGCGGTGATCCTGCAGCAGATTTGGAACGTGGTGTCCAGCTGCTGCGCGAAGTCCAGTCGGCAGACCGCGGACCGAGTTTGCGCCTGTACCGTCCCGACCCCACCCTGGCTTTTGGGCAACGCGATGTTCGCCTGGCGGGCTATGAAGCTGCCCGGGAAGAAGCTGCGCAACGGGGATTTGCCCCGTTGGTGCGCAAGGCTGGCGGGCGCGCCGCGGCATATCACCAAGGAACGCTGATCGTTGACCATCTTGAGCCGGAGCATGAAGCGGTGATGGGGCAGCGGCGCCGTTTTGAGGTTTTTGCCGATATTTATGCCAGGGCGTTGACGCGCCTGGGTGTTGATGCCCAGGTTGGCCCCATCCCGGGGGAGTACTGCCCTGGGGAGCACTCGGTCCATGGCCTGCCGACGGCAGATTCTCCTCGCAGCTACCCGGTGAAACTTGTCGGCACGGCTCAGCGAGTAGTGGCTGGTGCGTGGTTGTTCTCATCCGTTTTTGTCGTCGAGGATTCCGAGCCCCTGCGCGAGGTGCTTGACGCGGTGTACCAGGCGATGGATGTGCCGATGGATCCCTCGACGGTTGGCGCTGCCAATGATCTGGTGGGCACGGTGACCACCGAACTCTTCATCGCAGCCCTGCTTGCGGAATACCGCGAACACATCAGCCTGGTCTAGTGTTCGGAGCAGCAAAAAATCGGTGCCTGATTTTTTCAGGCACCGATTTCTGGTTTTAATTCCTAGGCGCCGACGCGCTCGACGACTTCTTCAATCCGGGGATTAGTGGCCGCGGTGCCGTCCGGGAAGATCAAGGTCGGGACGGTCTGGTTGCCGTTGTTGAACGACTCGACGATCTCTGCGGTGCCCTCGACTTCCTCAATGTTGACTTCGGTGTAGGCCACGCCCTTCTGATCCATGAGGCGCTTGAGGTTGCGGCAGTAACCGCACCAGCTGGTGGTAAACATGGTGACCCCGCCAGTGGCAGGAACGTACTGGTCAAGGTTCAATTCGTTGCTCATGCTAGATGTAACGGCACCGCTGTCCGCTTTGTTCCCGGCTGGGGCAGAAAACTTCGCTGATTTCTTCCATTCCGGTAGCTAGACTGGTGAACAGATTTCCCTGTGCCGGTGCAAAGGAGCGGATGATGTGCGGACGGTATGTGATGGCCAAGGCGATCGGCGATTTGGTGGCAGAAGCCGAAGCCGAAGCGGATGCCAATCTGGAGCTGCGCCAGTCTTGGAACGTCGCCCCGACCACCGATGTGCCCATTGTGCTCGAGCGGCTGATTGACGATCAGCTGCACCGCCAGATCCACGTGGCCCGCTGGGGCCTGGTGCCCGGGTGGGCGAAGGAACTCTCGGTGGGCGTGCGCGCCTTCAACGCGCGCAGCGAAACCGCCAGCAGCAAGCCGACCTTCCGCGCCGCGGTGAAGAAGCGCCGCGCGGTGGTGCCGGTGGAAGGCTACTACGAGTGGAAGAAGGAAGGCAGCAAGAAGCGCCCCTTCTTCGTGCACCGGGAGGACGGGAAGCTGATCTTCTTTGCCGGGCTCTATGAGTGGTGGAAGGACGAGGATGGCAGCTGGATCCTTTCAACCTCGATCATGACCATGGATTCCCCGTCGGCGGAGGAACCCGGGGTGCTGGGGGAATTGGCCGGCCTGCACGATCGCCTGCCGATTCCGCTGGACCATCAGATGATGGGCCGCTGGATGAACCCGGCCGAGGAAGATGGCGAAGGGCTGATCGAGCAGATCCGTGCCCAGGCTTTTGATGTCGCCTCCGCATGGACCATGCACGAGGTTGATACCGCGGTGGGCAACGTGCGCAATAATTCGCCGCAGCTGATCGAAGAGCACAGCAACTCGCTGTTCTAGTCGCTGGCAGCTGATCCGGTGAGCGCGGAACTGTGCCGCAATCCCAGGTAGCTGGCGGCCAGGAAAGTTCCGGCGGCTATCCCCAGTTTGCCCAGGACCAGGGTTGCGCTGGCCGGATGGAATTCTGATTTGCTCAACGGCGCATAGGCAAACCAGCCAAAGGTCCGGACCTGGTTGTAGTCCCATATCATCGCTGCCACGCCTGCTGCCGCCAGCAGCAGTCCTGCAACCAGGAACCAGGCTTTGAAGGGAGCGAGCTGGCGAAGCAGCGATCCGGCGGCAACGCCTAGCGCGCCAACGCCGAGCAATGCCAGAACCCAGCCGATGATTTCGGCGGGACCCGGGCCAATGTAGAACCCAGAGCCAGCTTCCAGCGGTTCATAGGATCCGATGTAGAGAATGACTTCTTGCTGGCTATCCCACCAGAGCACGGCGATGCCGGCAATTAAGAGCATTGCGGCGGCAATGAGCAATGGAAACACGGGTTTGCGGCGTTTAAGTGCAGGCATGGGATTAATCTTGCCACGCCAGCACTGCTGAAACACTGATTCTCTGTCAGAAGAAATTAAAGCGCAGGGGCAGTCGACCGCCATGGCCGACTGCCCCTGCCCTGCAGCACGCTGCTAGTGCCCGCGCTTGATCCATTCCTCCAGGTTCGGCGCCTCGGCGCCGATGGTGGTGGCATCGCCGTGGCCGGTGTTGACTACGGTCTGCTCGGGCAGGACCAGCAGCTTGCCGCGGATCGACTCGATGATCGTCTCGAAGCTCGAATAGCTGCGGCCGGTAGCCCCAGGGCCGCCGTTAAACAGCGTGTCGCCACTGAACAGCACACCCAGGTCTTCTGCGTAGAAGCAGGTGGAGCCAGGCGAATGCCCGGGGGTGTGCATCGCGGTGAGCGTCGTGCCAGCGATGGTGAAGGTGTCCCCATCGCTGATTTCCGCGTCCACGTCGCGCTCGGGATAAACAGCTTCCCAGAGCATGCGATCCTCCGGGTTGAGGAACAGCGGTGCATCGACAATGTCCGAGAATTCGCCGGCTGCGCGGATGTGGTCATCATGTCCGTGAGTGAGCAGAACTGCCATCACCTCGCGTTCGCCGACGGCTTCCTGGATCTTCTCGATATCGTGGGCCGGGTCGATGACCATCACTTCCGAATCGTCGCCGATGATCCAGACGTTGTTGTCCACGTCCCAGGTGCCGCCATCCAGGGAAAAGGTGCCGGAAGTGACGACGTTCTCGATACGTGCGGACATCAGAGTTCCACCACCGAGCGCAGTACGGTTCCTTCATGCATCTTGGCGAAGGCTTCTTCGATCTGGTCAATGGTGATGCGCTCGGTCACGAAGGAGTCCAGGTCCAGGCGGCCCAGCTTGTACTGCTCGACAAGCATTGGGAAGTCGTGGCTTGGCAGGCAATCGCCGTACCAGGAGCTCTTCAGCGATCCGCCGCGGCCGAATACATCGAGCAACGGCAGCTCCAGCTTCATCTGCGGGGTGGGCACGCCCACCAGTACGACGCGGCCGGCAAGGTCACGGGCGTAGAACGCCTGCTTGTAGGTTTCCGGGCGGCCCACTGCGTCGATGACCACGTCGGCGCCGAAGCCGCCGGTTAGTTCCTGGATTGCTTCGACGGCATCGACCTTGGAGGAATCCACGGTGTGGGTGGCGCCGAACTTCTTGGCGCCTTCCAGCTTGTCTGCGTTGACGTCCACCGCGATGATGGTGGTCGCGCCGGCCAGCTGCGCGCCGGCAATCGCTGCCGCGCCCACGCCGCCGCAGCCGATGACGGCCACGGATTCTCCGCGCTTGACCTCGCCGGTGTTGATGGCAGCTCCGATGCCAGCCATGACACCACAGCCGAGCAGGCCTACGGCAGCTGGATCGGCGTCCTCATCCACGATGGTGCACTGGCCGGAGTGGACCAGGGTCTTTTCGGCAAAGGAGCCAATGCCCAAAGCAGGGGAAAGCTCGGTGCCATCTTCGAGGGTCATCTTCTGGGTGGCATTGAAGGTGTTGAAGCAGTACTTCGGCTGGCCCTTGGCGCAAGCGCGGCACTGGCCGCAGACTGCGCGCCAGTTCAGGATGACGCGGTCGCCGACGTTGACGTTGGTGACGTTCTCGCCGATCTGGCTGACCACTGCGGTGGACTCGTGGCCCAGCAGGTAGGGGTACTCGTCGCCGATTCCACCGAGCTTGTAGTGCAGGTCGGTGTGGCAGACACCGGTGGTGAGCACGTCAACGACTACTTCTCCGGGACCTGGGTCCGGAACGACGATGTCGACGACCTCCACCGGCGCGTCCTTGACGCGGGAAATAACGGCTTTGACCTTATGAGGCATGGGATTTAACTCCTGGAACGATGGACTGTTGCTGTCTCGATGCTATCGGTGCGTTGGATGCGAATCGAGCATTGGGCCGATCATGACCCGGAAGTTTCGCGCAGAGCCTATGCGAACGGGCAATTGCTCAGCCCTCATCCGGTTCTTTTGCCGTGGTGCGCAAGATTCCTGCATCCTGTGCACGAGTTTGTACGGAAAGCGGCGCTTGGATTGGGAGCCAGGGTGCACGCGCCGCATTGATGCAGCGCCATAGGGGAGCGAAAGCGATATCCGCCAGAACTTATGTCGGGGTGGCGCGTTCCTGGAGGCGGGTGAGGAGCACAGCAAGCGTGCCCCATAAGGCGCCATAAACCAGTTGGCTGGCAGTCCTTCAAGTTGCCAAGCAGCAGCAGCTGGAAAGGTCCTGCCTCAAGGCGACCGGGAGGCGAATAATGCAGGGATGTTTCGAGGCGGGCCTTGCCCCCATGCAGTCTTGTCATCCCTCGCAACATGACGGAACTGCCTAGTCGTGCCCTCGGTTTCTGTACTCCATGCAGCAAGATGCCGTTGGCCGGCGAGGGCCAAGAAGAGCAGTGACTGCACTTGCATGGGGTTTTAATGCAGCAGGTCATTTGATCGTGGCGGCATTGCCGATTCAACGCCTGGTTAACCGAGGGTCAGCAGTTTCTTCATGAACGCAAACCCTCTTGCCTTATTTGGAATCGCAACATGGATCCTTGCAACTGTCAGGGCTAGTTTCCCCCGTCAATACCGCGACGGGGGTAGTGCAGCACGTATCCCCGCGCCAAGCTTGGATGCCTTCGCGCACTGCTACAAATGCAATTGCTAGCGCGGCCACCGAATCGGCCCACGCCCAACCCAACAGGCTGTTGAGCAGCAAACCGGCCAGCAGAGCCGCCGACAGGTAAGAGCAAATGAGAGTTTGTTTCGAATCGGCGATTGCCGAGGCCGACCCCAGCTCACGGCCTGTTCGACGTTCAAGCAAGCTCAGAAAAGGCATGACCGCTAAACTCACTGCGGCCAGGATGATCCCCGCAATGGAGTGCTCTGGTTCCCTGATGCCAGTCAGGGAAAGCGCCGCGTCAACAGAAACATAGGCAGCTAATGCGAAGAACGAGATAGCGATAACTCGCAGGGCTGTTTTTTCTCGCCTCTCGGGATCGGGTGCGGCGAACTGCCAAGCGATGGCGGCAGCTGAGAGCACTTCAACAATCGAGTCAAGTCCAAAGCCGACTAGCGCGGCTGATGATGCCACGCCGCCAGCGATGAGGGCAATCACCGCTTCGATAACGTTCCAGGTGATAGTGATTGCAACGATCACGCGAATGCGCCGTTGCAGAACATTTCGGCGCGCTGGAGTTAGAAGTGCCAGGTTCATGGATTTTCCTTTGGGGTGCAGCAACCTGGAACAGTGCAAGAAACATCAATGCACGGCACGCTGTTGTCAACCGCGAGCGTCACGTCAACCAAGGCAACCAACGCGGCAGCCAAATGAGGATCAGCAATTTCATAACGTGTTTGCCGTCCCTCGACTTCAGAGGCGACAATTCCGCACCCGCGTAGGCACGCCAGATGATTCGAAACATTCGTGCGTGTCAGTCCAAGATCGCGGGCTAGCTGGGCAGGATAGCCCGGTTTCTCCAGTAAGGACAGGAGGATGCGGGAACGCGTGGAATCAGCCAGTGCCCGCCCTAGGCGGTTCATCACGTCCACGCGATTTGGAATGGTCAGCATGTAATGACTATACACTGGGTGATGACTATATGCCCGGCACCTAAACCACAACCAGTCCTACGTTGTCATGTGCAGGTACGTGGCGACGAAGTAGAGCTTGAGTAGCAATGACAAAGCTTCCTACGACCTTGCTACTAGGATCTCGAGTATAGAAAGGCTGGCGAGCGCAATGAAGCGAATCAATTATCGGCTGGCTGTCGAGTGCTTCTTTCTAGCTGCTGCGCCGTCTGTGGCAGCGTGCAGCTCTGGCGGAGTGACTGCGGCAGATCCTGGATCGCTGCCTGTTGCAGAGAAGCATGGCTCTTTTGCGGTGGATGTCGAAAAACCGGCAGCAACTGTTGGCGACGCGGACTATGTCTTTGTCGGCAAGGTTGAATCCAAGGTTGGTACTACGTACAAAGACCCGGTGGCCATTGAGACTGAAAATGGCACCAAAGAAATTGCAGATCCGTATACCGATTACAAGATTAAAGTGCTGCGCAATATCAAGGGCGAACTTGTTTCCGATAGAGCAATCCCCGTCCAGAAGTCCGGTGGTGTCGATAAGGAACAGAAGTACGTGGTTCTTTACGAGGACGATGTTCTCCCCGAAGTCGGTTCGACCTACGTGTTCCTCGCGTATGCGCAGGAAGATGGGTCATTGCTGGTATCTGGCCCGAATTCATCCCTTGAGATCGAGGCAGGAACCGAGATGGAACTGGGTAAATCCAAAGTAGTGCAGGCTTACGGGGAGGCAATGAAGAGCCAGGAGAAAACCGACCGTACGAGATTTCGCTCGAATTTTGACGCGTCATGATAGTGAAGCGTAGAGCCGATTTTTACTAGTTTGATCTCATGTCGCTAAACGCGTGCTTGTTAAACCATCTGTTTCGCTCTGTGGGCGATCAGGTTGCGGCACAGATGGAACACCCGGCGAATCGAGAGGTGGCCATGGCAATAAAGCCATGGCCACTTTGTCTATGCGTAGGTGAAATTCCCCTATATGTGTATCGAAAACGATCGATATTGGCCGATCATGAAGAGGTGCCGTATACCTTCGGCAGGGCGTTGAGCAGCGGAACGCGCTACATGAATTTTGCCCTTCCGCCTTCCTCCACCTGAGCCCCCGAAGAGTTTCGTAGTGTACGTTCAAATCAGGACGCAACAGCGGCTTCTTCTCTCCTTTGAAAGTAGGGTTAGCTCATCGGCGGAGGAAACTCGCAAGGGATGAGAATGAAAGTGGGCGACGGTCTATGGATACTTCCGGGCGTTCGGTTCAGATTCGTCACCGACGCTTGCTTGATCGCACCTTTTATGTGGGCCTAATCCTTAAAGGACTCAATGGCTTGGCAGAGCTGATCAGCGGAACGGCGCTTTTATTCACTGGACCCGCCAAGATTGCATCATGGATTAGCGTCCTAACCCAACACGAGCTCAGCGAAGATCCCCAGGACTTCATCGCTCGATCATTGGTCAACTTGTCTGAACGACTGGATGTTTCAGCGACACTATTTGCCGCCTTTTATTTGCTGATTCATGGGCTGGTAAAAGTGGTGCTTGTGTGGGCCGTGCTCAAAAACCGGTTATGGGCCTACCCCTGGCTTATCGGCTTCCTAATAGCGTTCATCCTCTATCAGACCTATGAACTGATCGTTAACTTTAGCTGGGTGTTACTGGCTCTCACAGTCTTTGATGTTGTGATTGTTCTGCTGACCTGGCGCGAGTACTAATTGCATCGACTGCCAGGCCTCCAGAATCAGAACGAATGATGCTGTTCGTGCAATGGCTAAACGAAACTGAATTCTAGAACCGAAAACGACCGATATTGAAAAGGCCTCTAACCAGGAATCTCAGTTCTCTAGCAGCCCACTGGCATTCTCGAAAGTCTTCTATTACTTTCATCTTCTACAGTTGATCGCACAACACACTCGTGCGATCAACAACTCCACCAATCCAAGGGTTTAAAAAATGTATTTAACATCCCGACACAGGTAGTTCAATTATTTTCACTCAAGATATATTTAGAGATACTACTCATCAAGACGATCAGTAGACAGATTGAGGAATTCTTTGAAAAAGTCTACTTCGCTTATTCTCGGTGTATTACTACTAGGCAGCTCACTGGTGAGCGCGCCTGCTAATGCGGCGCAGACGGAGACAGAAAATTTTGTAGAAACACAGACCACTCCAGCCTACGCAGTAGGAAAAAGTGGAGAACGATTCTATTTTGAAAACGTTGCACAAAAGCTAGGGGTTGGGCAACCCGCAGCGTATTGGTCACCATGTGGCGTTTTCGATAAGAACGAAAAACTCGTCAGGACTTTCAACCGGCAAGCGGTCAAAGGAGTCTCAGGGCGTACAGCCTATCTGCGTTGCGGTACAAACAAAGTCATCAATGGCGACAATGTAGGTTGGGGCTATCGGCATATTAAAGCTGGCCACATGAATGATTGGAACAACCAGGCCGTGTATTTGGGGGTAAACTGGAGGGAATTTGCCGATTGGGCAACCAATGAAGCATTAAACTGGCCATGCCTGAAGAAATATCAGAGCAGCAATAAAACCGTCCGCTACGGTGGAGTTTATGAACTGCGAGATTCCCGTGACCGCATCTTCAAAAGAGTCGGTGTCACAACGGCAGTCTCGACCACAAATTCTCGTATCATCACATCTCATCCAGATAGCGTGAGCCGAGCCTGCGGTAAATAATAAGATTTCAATGGATCACTGACTACAAGAATGGCTATGGCGTATTTGCGCCATAGCCATTCTTAGTCTTCTGTCTCTATTCTCATGCTTGCTCCGTACATGGTTCCTCGTGAACCAGTGAAAGTATGAAGTGCTGTTATCAATTGTGAGAATGCGTATTGCTCGCCACCAGTAAAACCTCGCGGCATTTTAATCCCGTTCAAGCTGGCAAGATCTTTTTCTGTGACCCTCCATTTGATGATCGCGAGCCCGTTGTCGTCAAAATTTGGGTATTCAATGTAGATCCCCCAAGGTGTTATGCGAGCTTCGTAACCATATTCATTCACCAAGTAATCTACATAATTTTGGCGTTTGAAAGTCTCCATAGTTCAATCCTAACGACAACACGTAAACATTTTTATGGGTACACACAAAATAACCGTTTTATGGTTGCTGGATCTTCTGCGGCTGGGTTAGCTTACCGCATACTATCAAGCTCGCGGCGATGAGTATCAGGCCTTCGTTTGCTCGATCCGGTAGCACCTAAGCCATTGGACTCATCTGGCTTTCCCGCCCGCAGGTATCTTTTCTCCATGGTTTGTCTCTTTCGGCTGCTCGCAACCGACGGGTTTTGAAGCATTCTTGCCTGCAATCACCCAGGCGAGTTCGAGTGCCACCTCGCTAGCTCCGGCTTGCTCCCAGAACCACTTCCATTTGGTGATTCGAGGAACTGGATTGGCTATTTTGCTTGATGCGGAATGCCTCGCGGCGGTCCCAGGGCCGGAAGGTACTAGAGGCAATGGTGGTCTTTTATGGTTGCCAGTGCCTTAGGCCCATTGGCCTGGCGATGGGAATTGCGACCAGCTTCGAGGTCAACGGAACTCCCTTTGCGCTCAGTACAGCTTTTCGCGAAGCGGTGCCCGGCTAACCCAAACTGTCGGTGCGCCTGACTAGTGTAACTGTCATTCGAACACGTGTTCGAATAGGATGGTTCTACCAAGTAAGGAGTGCACACGTGGGGATGTTCACCGAGTCAATCGAGGTTGCCCGCGCAGCGAATGGAATGCCGTTGCGCGTGAGCTGGCAGGGGCAGGACTACCGCCTGGCTGCCGAGCCTCAACGCTGGTTCGAGCGCCGCAAATGGTGGGACGAAAACCTGCGGATTCCTCGCGGAATCGGCGCAGGAATCGCCGACTATGAGATGTGGCGACTGCAACTGGTTGCGGTGCGCGGACCCCAGCAGGTGCACAGCGTTGACGTCAGTTTTGACGCGCAAACCGAACGCTGGCGACTGGTGCGTGTGCATGAGTCCCTGGCCCGCAGCGCCTAGTCCGCAGCCAGGGGAACATATATTCGAAGGACCGCAATGAGCTTCACCCATTTGAACGTCAGTTCTTCCTATAGCGCCCACTACGGGGTGTCGCACCCGCGCGCCTTGGCCCAAGCGGCCAAAGCCCACGGTGCGCAGATGCTGGCACTCACTGACCGGGACGGGCTATATGGAGCAGTCAAGCACGTCGCCGCCTGCATAGCAGAAGGTCTGGCGCCCATCCTCGGTGCCAACCTCGCGGTGCTCGACTCTGCCGGCGAAACCCTCGCAAGAATCACCGTGCTAGCTCGCGGCGGTTGCGCAGGAGCTGGCTACGCAGCGTTATGCCGAACGATTACCCTCGCGCACAGCACCGCGCACGGCGTTCCGGGACTGAGCACCAGTCAGGTTGGGGAACTGGGCCGCGAAGGCAACCTGATGATCCTGATCGGTGGCGAGTCCGATGTAGCCAGGGCAATCCTCAAGGGAAAATACGCCCAGGCGCGCACCCTCATGGCCGACTGGAAAAAGCGGGTGGGGAAGATGCTGCGAGTGGAAATCACCACCTACCTCTCTGCGCATGGTTCACGCTACAGCCTCGGCGAAGCCGCCCGCTTGCTGCGCTACGCCCAAGAGCGGGGGATTAAGTCCGTGCTCACCAATGCCGTGCGCTATGTGGACCCCGACGGGGCGGTCACCGCAGATATCATTGACTCCGCACGCACCCTGCACAGCTTGAAAAACCTGGATTCCTGCCAGCCCAATGGGCAGGGCTGGCTGAAAACCCCGCAGCAGATGCAGCAGCTTGCCACCGAAATCGGCAACGCCACCGAGCGGATCTGGGCCCATCAGATGCTGCGCGATACCGAACAGCTTGCCGCGTGGGCGGCACTGGATCCCGTCGCAGACCTCGGGTGGAAGAAGCCGGTGATCCCCGAGGCAAAAATCATCGGACTCTATCGCCCAGCCCAGCAGGAACTAACCGAACGCGTCTTCGCAGCGGTCCCGCGCCTGCTGCCTGACACCGACCGGAACCTGATCGAGAAGCAGCTGGACCTCGAGCTGGGGGTGATCGACCGGCTGGACTTCGCCGGATACTTCCTGACCGTTGCCGAAACCGTCAAGTTGATCACTGACATGGGGGTGCGTGTTGCGGCCCGCGGTTCGGGCGCCTCCTCGCTGGTGAACTACCTGCTGGGCATCAGCCAGGTGAACCCGCTAGCCCATGACCTGGTGTTCGAGCGCTTCCTTTCGGATACCCGAACCACCCTGCCCGATATCGACATCGACGTGGAATCCGCGCGCCGCCACGAGATCTACCGCAAGATCTTCTCCACCTACGGAGAGGAGCGCGTGAGCCTGATGAGCATGCAGAACGCCTACCGGGCTCGCGGCGCAGTGCGCGATGCCGGATCCGCACTGGGCATCGAACAAGAGCAGATTGACGAAATCGCCAAGCAGCTCTGGCGCTTCTCCGCATCCTCTTTCCGCGAAGCGCTCACCGAGAAGCCCGAACTGGCCGCCTTGGCCGAGCGCATCACCGATGACACCCAGCTCGATATCCTCATCGACGCCACCGAGCGCCTGGACCGGCTGCCCCGGCATATCTCCATGCATCCCTGCGGGGTGATCCTCTCCGACGCGAGCCTGCTGGACCGCACCCCGGTCCAGCCCTCGGGCATCGGGCTGCAGATGAGCCAATTCGACAAGCACGACATGGACCTGATGGGCTTGATCAAGCTCGACGTGCTCGGGGTGCGCATGCAATCAGCCATCGCCTACACGCTCGAGGAGATCGCCCGCCTGCACCCGAGCAAAGAGCAGGCAGCTCGCGCCGGCGGGCATGCCGACGACAGCTACATCGACGCCACCGGAGTGATCGACCTGGCCAGGGTGCCGCTGGATGACGAACCCACCTTCGAATTGATCCGCTCCACCCATACGCTGGGCTGCTTCCAGATCGAATCCCCGGGGCAGCGCGAACTGGTCGGCAAGCTCGCGCCCCGCGAATTCAACGACCTGATCATTGACATCTCCCTGTTCCGCCCGGGTCCCATGCAATCGAATATGGTCAAGCCCTACCTGGAACACCGCCACGGATTCGCCCCGGCCCAATACCTGCACCCGAAGCTGATTCCCGCGCTCGCCGAAACCCACGGGGTCACCGTCTTCCACGAACAGGTGCTGCGCATGCTCGATGTGCTCACCGGTTGCGGGCTGGGGATGGCCGATGTCTACCGTCGGCTGCTGGGCAACCCGGAGAAGGAACCAGCAGTGGAACGCTATGTGCGCACCGAGGCGGTGAAGAACGGCTTCACCCCCGAAGTGATCGATAATGTCTGGGAAGTATTATCCGGCTTTGGATCCTTCGGATTCTGCAAGGCCCACGGGGCCGCCTTTGCCGTACCCACCTACCACTCGGCCTGGCTCAAAGCCCATCACCCCGAGGCCTTCCTCGCCGGGATCTGGGAACACGACCCGGGCATGTATCCCAAGCGGCTGCTGGTCTCCGAGGCGCGCAGAATGGGCGTTCCCATCCTCCCGCTGGATATCAACCGCTCCACGGGGCACTATCGAGTCGAACGAGTTTTCGAATCTGCTCCTTCGAAGCTCCCAGTGGTGCCCCGCGCACCCAGCTCGCTGCGCCCAGGACGCTATGGAATCCGCCTGGCCTTCCGCGATATCCACCAGATGAGCGAACGCGAAGTCGAACGCCTGGTTGCCGGCCAACCTTATGAGCACCTGGCCGATGTCCGAGCCCGCGCAGGACTCTCGCGCCGCACCTACCAGAATCTTGCAGCCCTCGGAGTCTTCGATTCCCTGCTTGCAGGAACCTCCCGTGCCGACACCATCGCCCATACCCAATCCATGGCGCATAGCTCCCTTCCGGCCAAATACCGTCCGGGACCCGGACAGCTGGCACTGGACCTCGGGAAAATCGAACACATCAAAGCCAACGGAGTACAGCTGGATCCAGCCGAAGTAGTGCGCACCGAACTGGACCTGATGCACTTGGACGCCAGCGAGCACCTGATCTCCTCCTACCGGCAACGCCTGGCGCACTTGCCCGTGACACAAGCCGCCGAGCTGCTGCATTTGCGCAACGGAACCGAAGTGCTGGTCGCCGGGGTACGCGTGGCCACACAGACCCCTCCCATGCGCGGAGGCAAGCGCGTGGTCTTCATTTCCGTGGATGACGGCACCGGCTGCATCGACGCCACCTTCTTCGATGACACGCAGCAACGCACCGGGCCGCTGCTCTTCTCCACCCGCATGCTGCTCATCCACGGGGTCACCCGGCGCACCGGGCCACGCGGCATCTCCCTGCAAGCGCTCAACGCCTGGGACCTGCATCAGCCAGAAACGCTGCCTGCGGCCGGATATCTCGACGAGCTCACCCGGCCGCAACCCAGCTATCGGCCAAAACTCGCCGAGGGGGCACGCAAGAGCGAAAGCCTTGGAGAACTCGCCAAGCGCATGGAAGCCGAAGGGCTGGACCAGCGCGGAGCCTGACGTAGGATGAAGCCATGAATACCGAGCGCAGAGAAACAGCCAGCAGAATACGCGCCGGCAAACCTCTGCAACTCAACCCGAAGCTCGTCGATGCGCTGACCGGCAAAGAACTCGGACTGCACAGGGGCGAAGTACGCCTAGCAAACCATTCGCCCCAATGGGAACAAGCCTTCACGCAACTGCAACAGATACTGCACGGCGACATGCCAGCAGGTGTCAAGGCAATCGAGCACATCGGTTCCACCGCCGTACCAGGATTAAAGGCAAAACCCATCTTGGACATCATCATCGGAACCGTCCCCGAGGCAAATAGCGAAGAACTGCATTGCTGGCTGCTTGAGCACGGATTCATCTACAGGGGAGAGGCGGGCAACCTACGCCCAGATACGATGTACGGATTCGAGATCCAAACAAACATCAGGCTCATCAATGTCCATCTCATCGCCTATGGGCAGACCGAATGGTCCTATTACCTCAACTTCAGAAACCACTTGCGAGCTAACCCCGAAGACAGGGCAGCCTACCAACAGCTCAAAGAGCGACTAGCGGCTCGCCAGCTCCAAGATCGCCGCGGCTACCTCGACGGGAAAGCGAAATTCATAATCCAACGACGCAAGGCATGACCGTGGATACATCCGATGAAAAACTTTTCCTAACCTGCGTTCAAGCCAACCCGATCAATCGGCAAATACTCCAGCTCGCCCCGCAGCTCGGCCTTTCCGACTGGTGGCTGACCGCAGGTGCGCTATTCCAAACGGTATGGAACGTACTGGAAGGCAAGGACCCGCAAAACGGGATTCGCGACTACGACTTCTTCTACTTCGACGAAGATACGTCCTATGAGGCGGAAGATGCAGTCATTCGCCGTGCAAAAGAACTCTTCAAAGACATCGACGCAGAAATCGAAGTCCGCAATGAAGCACGCGTCCACATTTGGTACGAAGAACACTTCGGGGTTCCAGCTATTCCATTCGCCAGCGTCACGGACGCTATCGATCATTTCGCAGCGAAAACCTGCTGCTTCGCAGTCACTAGCGATGCGAATGGGCAGATCAGCACCTATGCGCCGTATGGATTTGCAGATCTATTCGCCCGGAGGATCATTCCGAACCCAGTGCTCGCGCCCCGGAACGTGTATGAAGCCAAGACCAAACGGTGGCTATCCCAGTGGCCGTCGCTTACCGCTGAACCTTGGCCTGAACGAAAACCATCAACGGACATCGCTGAAGACTGACAATTCTCAAACCGAGGAAACATGCCCGTCGGCATCAATGACAAACGACGGATTATGCACAAAATCCCAGCGGAAGCCATCCGGATCGGCCACGCAGGCACTCTTGCCGCCCCAAGGCTGCACGGTGGGCTCGGTGATCGACGTTGCTCCCGCATCAAGCGCTCGCCGGTAGTGGTGATCCACTTCCGCATCCGAGTGCACGTTATGCCCAAGCGAGATCGGCGGAGCCAATGGGCCGTGCCCGACATCGCCGTACTCGCTGGGCATCTGTTTCACGTCCCAGAGGGCGAGCATCAAGCCATATCCGGCGCGGACAAAGGCGATTTCCGGGTGGGCTGGCTGCACCAGCTCAAACCCCAGGCCCTCGGTGTAGAACTTGGTGGAAGCGCCGACATCGCGCACGCCGAGGGTAATGGCGCTGATGACGGGTGGGGCCGGCTTGTTCATATTCCTAGGGTAGGAGCGGTTGAAAATGAAAGCCATGGATTAGAGGAACTTTCAAGACTTTTCCTGCGTCCCTATAAATAGATCCATTGCTCGTTGCGCAGCACTTGATGCCTCATTCGGGCAACCTCATCGTTGTTCTGGCGCTCCAACGCAGAAGCATGGCGGTACCGCTTTTCGCTGCTGAACATGCGTTTGAGGGCTGATCGCTTGAGCCGGGATTCACCGGGTGCAGTGGGATCGGAAATCACTTCGGGTACTCCTATTCGGTGGGTGACGTTGGGGCGGGGGACTTCTGGGAGCCATCGGAACTGGCGCGTTCAAGCGGTGCTGGAGATGCGGCAGCAACCCAATGCCCGGGGCGAGGGATCCCTCGGACCTGTGGCGAAAGCCAGGCCAAGATGGCAGCCAAGGAAACCAATGCTCCGAAAAAGATGAGTGTCGGGCCCATGCCAACCCACTCCAGGCCGAGCCCGGTGGCCAGCGGTGCCAAAGGCAAGGCGGCCAGGGCCATGAAGGTAATCAAGGAATTCGCTCGCCCGGACATGTCCTGGGGGACGCATGCCATGAAGTATCCGCCGACTGCGGCGTTGAGCGCGGGGACGCTCAGGAAACTGAGCAACAGCATGGAGCCCATCCACAACAGGTTCGTGTTAAACCCGATGAGGAGCATGGCGGCGCCAAGAAGAGTGAGGCAATTGCAAGCCAGAAGCCCGCTGCGGAATTTTTCAATGAGCGAGGTCGCCGCCAGCGAGCCGATCAGCATTCCAGCGCCCATGCACGTCGATGCCAGCCCAATGATCCACGGAGCTTCCGAACGCTGCTCCAGCCCATAGATCAGAGCGGTCATCAGCCCGTTGACGCCGATGTTGACGACCGTAATCAAAATCAGCAGCGCTCGTAGTTGCGGGCGGGAAAAACACCAGTGCATGCCGGCCAGAATTCCGTGGGCAACTTTCTCTTCGCCGCCAGTGCCGGCCTCGCCTCGATCCCGGAAGGATTGCTGTGCGGCCCGCAGAGGCCGGCGCAGGGCAAACCCGCTGGCCGCAGCGAACAGCTTCAGGACAGCGACGGCAAGCAGGGCAATGCCGCCGCCGAATCCGAGCAATACACCGCCAAGGGGAGCGGAGCCGAGCATCAGCACGGAGTCGCGGCCCTGGTTGGCAGCCATCGCGCGGCCGAGCTGTTTCGGGTGCACCAGATCCTTGAGGGCGGCATTGGTTGTTGAGCCAAAGTATCCGCCGCGCAATTCCATCAGGACATGGGCGAGGCATAACAGGGGAACCGGCAGCGAACCAGAGCCGATGCCCAGGGCCAAGACCGCGGTCACCGCTGCGCCGCACAAGCTCCCGATCACGATCATCCGGGCCTTGTCGGTGCGGTCCGCCATGGCGCCGCCGGCCAATATGACGCTGGCCCTGGCTGCCATCCCCAGCGCAGCCAAGGATCCGGCCAGCACCGGCGAGCCGGTGGCTGCCAGCAGCATCAAGGGGAAGATGAACCCATAGATGCCGCCCGAAAGCAGCGCCGAGGAGTCCGCCATCAACCACCTGCGGTAATTTTTCTGCGCACGCAACGGGGGCAATGGGCTTGCGTCAATCGCCGCGGTCTCTGGGCGGCCGCTGGGCTGGGTCGTGGTCATGGAATCCACTGTAAGTCCGCAAATAAAGTTGCGCAATAGAATTTGCGCAACTTTATTTGGGGGATTGCTAAGCTGTGCACATGAGCAATAACGAGTCGCTAGTCACGTTCACTACGCCGATGCTTAAGGCGATTGCCAACCCGCTGCGCCGGCAGATTCTCAATACGCTATCGGCCATGGGATCGGCCCGCGCGGCGGACATGGCACAGGTGCTGGACATGCCGGCGAACAAGATCAGCTTCCACCTGCGCGAATTAGCCAAGGCCGAGATGATCGTCGAGGTCCCGGAGCTCGCACGGGACAAGCGCGACCGGGTTTGGAAGTCGGCTGCCGTTGCGTACACCACCGGCGAGGTGGGGGAGCGGGAAGACGATCCATCCGGCATGGCCATGGGCGCCTATCTCGGGCAGGTCATCAATGACGAGCAGCGGCGCCTGCATGCCGCCATGGTCCACGGTGGACGCCACTACTCCGGCGAAGAGGCCGGCGAGGCCAAGGCACGTATGATGACCAGCGACCTGATGCTCACCATGGATGAAATGCGCGAGCTGATCCGCCGCTTGGAAAAGGTCATCCCGGCGTTCCGGAAGGACCTGGAGGAAGGCAAGGTCCACAGCTCCCAGCCGGCCGGGGACCGCGAAATCTGGCACGTGATGACCTTGCTCAATGCCGAATCGCTGTTGAACGAGTCACATGCGGGCCAGCAATCATCGCAAAACCCGAAGTGAACGCGCGCTCGGGCGGGGTGCTGAACTAAACTGGATTCTGGCTGGCTGTGGCCAAGGTATGCCACAAGCTATGAAGCCATCCCAGATTGAAAGGTAGAACCCGATCTCATGAGCGAGCAGCTGACTCTCACCATCGATGGCGAGCAGGTACAGGTGGACGCGGGAACAACCGGTCTGCAGCACTACGCCGAGCAGAAAGACGTGGTTGTTATGCACGTCGACGGCGTATTGCGCGACCTGGCCCGCGAACTGGAAGCCGGTAGCACCGTCACCCGTGTCACCATCACCGACCCAGAAGGGTTGGAGGTGCTGCGTCACTCGACTGCCCACGTGATGGCCCAAGCTGTGCAGCAGCTGCGCCCCGATGCCAAGCTGGGCATTGGCCCGTACATCACCGACGGTTTCTACTTCGACTTCGACGTCGCCGAGCCGTTCACCCCCGAAGATCTGAAGCAGCTGGAAAAGATGATGCTCAAGATCGTCAACCAGAACCAGCTCTTTGCGCGCCGCGAGGTATCGCCGGAAGAAGCCAAGGCCGAAATGGCCAACGAGCCCTACAAGTGCGAGCTGCTGGCCAAGGCCGACTCCGCGGACACCTCGGGCGAGGGCGTCACCGTTGAGGTGGCCGCCGGCGAAACCACCATCTACGACAATGTCGACCGCAAGTCCGGGGACATCGTGTGGAAGGATTTGTGCCGCGGCCCGCACCTGCCGAACACCAAGCTGATCAAGAACGCGTTCGCGCTGACCCGTTCAGCCGCCGCCTACTGGCTGGGCAGCGAGAAGAACAAGCAGCTGCAGCGCATCTACGGCACCGCCTGGCCGACCAAGGAAGACCTCAAGGCCTACCAGGAGCGCCTGGCCGAGGCCGAGCGCCGCGACCACCGCAAGCTCGGCGC
This sequence comes from Glutamicibacter halophytocola, assembly GCF_001302565.1. Lineage (NCBI taxonomy): Bacteria > Bacillati > Actinomycetota > Actinomycetes > Micrococcales > Micrococcaceae > Glutamicibacter > Glutamicibacter halophytocola. The sequence continues at coordinate 1,982,011 of NZ_CP012750.1, read as the reverse complement.
CGAGCTGGATCTCTTCTCCTTCCCGGATGAGCTGGGCTCGGGCCTGCCGGTGTTCCACCCCAAGGGCGGCATCATCAAGCGCGAGATGGAAGACTACGTGCGCGACCGCCACGTGGAAGAAGGCTTCCAGTACGTGGGTACCCCGCACATCTCCAAGGACGGGCTGTTCCACACCTCGGGCCACCTGCCGTACTACGCGGACACCATGTTCCCGGCGCTGCACATCGATGAAGAGCGCGATGAAGATGGCAACATCACCAAGCAGGGCCAGGAATACCGGCTGAAGGCCATGAACTGCCCGATGCACAACCTGATCTTCCGCGGCCGCGGACGCAGCTACCGCGAACTGCCGCTGCGCTTGTTCGAGTTCGGCCACGTCTACCGCTACGAGAAGTCCGGCGTGGTCCACGGCCTGACCCGCGTGCGCGGTTTCGCCCAGGACGACTCGCACTCCTACGTCACCAAGGAGCAGGCACCGGCCGAAGTCGAGCACCTGCTGAACTTCATGCTCTCCCTGCTCAAGGACTTCGGCATGGACGACTTCTACCTGGAGCTGTCCACCCGCGATCCAGAGTCGGATAAGTTCATCGGCTCGGACGAGCAGTGGGAAGAAGCCACCGAGGTCCTCGAGCGCGTTGCCACCGAATCCGGCGTCGAGCTGGTGGCCGATCCGGGCGGCGCGGCCTTCTACGGTCCGAAGATCTCGGTTCAGGCCAAGGATGCCATCGGCCGCACCTGGCAGATGGGCACCGTGCAGTATGACTTCAACCAGCCTGCTCGCTTCGGTCTGGAGTACCAGGCAGCCGACGGCTCCCGTCAGGAACCGGTGATGATCCACGCCGCCAAGTTCGGCTCGATCGAACGCTTCCTGGGCGTGCTCACCGAGCACTACGCAGGCGCTTTCCCGGCGTGGCTCTCGCCGGTGCAGGTTCGCGCCATTCCGGTGGCTGAGGCCTTCAACGACTACCTCTCCGAGGTTGTCGCGACGCTCAAGGCGCAGGGTGTCCGTGTGGAACTGGATGACTCCTCGGATCGCTTCCCGAAGAAGATCCGCAACGCGTCCAAGGACAAGATTCCGTTTGTGCTCATCGCCGGTGGCGAGGATGCCGATGCGAATGCCGTGTCCTTCCGCTTCCGCGATGGCAGCCAGGAAAACCAGGTTCCTGTCGACGAGGCGGTAGCCCGCATCGTTGAAGCCATCAAGAGCCGCGATAACAGCAACTAGCAGGGGATAGGGAGTCCATTGAGCATGCAGGAGCAAGCAGACCAGTCCGTCACCGACGACTTTGAACTCGCCGGAGTGCCGGATTCGTTCCAGCGGCTGTGGACTCCCTATCGCATGGCCTACATCAAGGGCGGGCAGGACCAGGTCAAGGACGAGGCCAGCTGCCCGTTCTGCGCCGGTCCGCAGCGCACGGATGAAGAGGCGCTGATCGTGCATCGCGGGGAAACCTGCTTCGTGATCCTGAACCTCTTCCCGTACAACCCGGGCCACCTGCTGATCTGCCCGTACCGCCATGTGCCGAACTACACCGACATCACGGTGGAGGAAACGGCGGAAATGGCGGCCCTGGCCCAGCATTCCATGCGGGTGCTGCGCAAGGTGTCCAATCCCTCGGGCTTCAATCTGGGCATGAACCAGGGCGAAGCCGGGGGAGCTGGCATCGCTGCCCACCTGCATCAGCATGTGGTGCCACGCTGGAGCGGGGACGGGAATTTCTTCCCGATCATCGCGCAAACCAAGGCTATTCCCCAGACGCTGTCCGAGGTGCGCGACGCAATTGCCGCAGCCTGGAACCAGTGAGGCGAACCTGCCTTAATCGCACCGCCTGATCTGGCGGACCCAAAGATCAATGAGCGCGTTGCTGGCCAGAATCATTCTGGCCGGCAACGCGCTTTTTGCTGCCCGGAACCAGGAGGAAGGCAAGTGGTGCCGTGGCGCTGGGAACGCCGGTTGATGCACGAGCTCCATGACACATCGCTGAACAGTGTTCAAGAACATGCTGATCAGGGTGTAAGGTGTGTATTCAATAGAACTTGAACACCGTTCAAGAGTCGTTCGGGTCCGGGGAAAATCCGCAAGCCCGGACTGGCTCACGGTGTACCGGCTAGAAAGGCACCCCATGAACTTGAACATCGCAAATACTGCCCCAGCGCCGGGGGAGAGCCGACTGGACCCCGGACAGCTCGCAGAAAAGATCCTCGCCGGACACCGCATCACCGAATCCGAGGCCCTGGGCATTCTCGCAACACCGGATTCCGCCACGATGCCATTGATCTGCGCTGCCGGAATCCTGCGCCGCCAGCACTTCGGGAACACCGTCAAGGTCAACTACCTGGTCAACCTCAAGTCCGGCCTCTGCCCCGAAGACTGCACCTACTGCTCGCAGCGCCTTGGATCCACCGCCGAGATCCTCAAATACACCTGGCTCAAACCCGATGAAGCGGTGGCCCAAGCCGGCTTCGGCATTGCCGGCGGCGCCTCGCGGGTCTGCATGGTCGCTTCCGGCAAGGGGCCGACCGACCGCGATGTGGACCGGGTGGCCACGATGGTCGAACAGCTCAAGGACGAACACCCGCAGGTCGAGGTCTGCGCCTGCCTGGGCATCCTCAAGGACGGCCAGGCCGCCAGGCTCAAGGACGCCGGGGCCGACGCCTACAACCACAACCTGAACACCTCAGAATCCCTCTACCCCGAGATCTGCACCTCGCACAGCTACCAGGATCGGGTCAAGACGGTGGAACAGGCCCAGTCCGCGGGACTCTCCTCCTGTTCCGGGCTCATCGTGGGCCTGGGGGAAACACCCGAGCAGCTGGTAGAAGCGATCTTCGCGCTGCGCGATCTGGGCTCCGAATCCATCCCGGTCAACTTCCTCATGCCCTTCGACGGCACCCCGATGCAGGGCACCTGGCTGCTGACCCCAATGGCCTGCCTGCGCATCCTCGCACTGGTGCGCATGGCCTGCCCGGACAAGGAGCTGCGCATTGCCGGCGGCCGCGAGATGCACCTGCGCTCATTGCAGTCCACCGCACTGGAAGCCGCCAACTCGATTTTCCTAGGCGACTATCTCACCAGCGAAGGCCAGGGCGCGGCCAAGGACCTGCAGATGATTGCCGACGCGGGCTTTGTCGTCCTGGGGCAAGAGTCCTCCAGCCCATCCGAGGTGGCCCGCCGCTTGCAGGACGCCGCTCACGCTGCGCCTCCGGCCCCCGCCGAAGAAGAACGCGCCGGCGGCTGCGGCTCCGGCTGCGGAACCGGATGCGCACCGGCTCAATCAGGGGCGGCAGGCTGCGGGGCCGCCGCCGGGCGCGAACCAGTGCTGCGCCGCCGCGGAGCTGGCACCATGGAAGGGCCCAACGCGTGAAAATCTTGGCCGAAAATCTGCTGGACAGGGATGCGGGGCTGCTCTGGCATCCCTATGCGCCCGTGGACGCGGGGGCGCTCTACGCGGTAAAGGGCGCGCAGGGTGCAGAACTCCTGCTGCACGATCGCTCCGGCACCGAGCACCGGGTTGTGGACGGCATGGCTTCCTGGTGGTCGATGGTGCACGGCTACCGCAATCCGGCCCTGGACGCCGCGGCGCACGCGCAGATCGAGAAATTCAGCCACGTCATGTTCGGGGGCCTGACCCATGAACCGGCGATCGAGCTGGCCGAACGGCTCGTGGCCATTGCCCCGCAGAATTTGCGCCATGTGTTCCTGGCCGACTCCGGATCCATCAGCGTCGAGGTGGCATTGAAGCTCGCTTTGCAGTACCAGGAGGCCTGCGGAGCCCCTGGACGCCAGCGCTTCCTGGCGCTGCGCGGAGGCTACCACGGGGACACCTTTGCCGCGATGAGCGTCTGCGACCCGGTCGACGGCATGCACTCGGCCTTCGCGCCGCTGTGCAGCGAGCAGCTATTCCTGCCGCGCCCGCCTGCCGCAGAGCACGCGGCGGACGGCAACTGGATCTATGACCAAGGGGAATTCGACGCGTGGGCCTGCGGGGCACGGGGCATCGCGGCGGCCCATGCGCATGAACTGGCGGGCATCATTGTCGAACCGGTCCTGCAGGGCGCCGGCGGCATGTTCATCTACCCGCCGCAGGCCATTGCGGTGTTGCGCGAGATTGCCGATGAACACGGCCTGTTGCTGATCGCCGACGAGATCGCCACGGGGTTCGGGCGCACCGGAAGGCTGTTTGCGGTGCAGCATGCCCAGGTGGAGCCGGACATCATGTGCGTGGGCAAGGCGCTGACCGGCGGCTACCTGTCGCTGGCCGCCATGCTTTGCTCGGCGCGCGTGGCCCAGGCGCTGGCCGCCGCGCGCGATGCGTCGGCGTTGCTGCACGGCCCGACGTTCATGGGCAATCCGCTGGCCTGCGCGATCGCCATCGCCTCGCTGGACCTGCTCACCGGAGCCGGCCCGGCCGCGGATTTCGGCTCCGGCGCGCCGGCGCGGCCAGCACCCTGGCAATCGCAGGTGGCGCGGCTGGAACGCGGGCTGCGCGGCTCGCTGGCGCCGGCACGCACCCTGCCGCCGGTCAAAGCGGTGCGCGTGCTGGGCGGGGTCGGGGTGATCCAGCTGCACCAGCCCGTCCAGGTCGCAGCGCTGACTGCCGCCGCGGTCGACCGCGGCGCCTGGGTCCGGCCCTTCAGGGACCTGGTGTACGTCATGCCTCCCTACATGTGCACCGACGGCCAGCTGCAGCAACTGGGCGACGCGCTGTGCGGAGCCATCGAACAGGTCCACGGAGGCTGAGATGACAACCCTTGCCACCACCGCGAGCTGGGATGCCTGGCTGCGCACCCGGTCCGCAGTGCGCACCGCCAGGGACATGCAGCGCAGCGACAACTCGCGCCACGCACTGTTCGACCTGGCATCCAACGACTACCTGGGGCTCAGTTCTCATCCGCGGGTGCGCCAGGCGGCGATCAGCGCGCTCAACTGTCTCGGAACCGGCGCCACGGCCAGCCGCGTTGCCAGCGGAACCTGGCAGATCCACCGGGAGCTGGAGGCGGAGCTCAGCCGGTACACCGGCCGGAGCCAGGCACTGGTATTTTCCAGCGGATACTGCGCGAACCTGGGCCTGCTGGGCGCCTTGGGCGGCCCCGGCAGCCTGATGCTGCTCGATGCCCACGCCCATGCGAGCCTGATCGACGGGGCCAGGCTTTCCGGGGCGGGCACGGCACGCTTCGAACACAACAACCTCGATGACGCGCGCGCCAAATTGCACGCCAATGCCCAATCGCCCGCCCCGAAGCCGCGGGTGGTTGTGGTGGTGGAGTCGGTGTACTCGGTGCTCGGCGATGCCGCCCCGCTGCAACAGCTGGCCGAATTGTGCGCGCAGTACAACGCCCTGCTGCTCATTGACGAGGCGCACTCGCTGGCCACCGTGCCGGCCGGTTCGGCCGTGAACGCTGCCGGGCTGGCCCAGGCGGAGAACGTCCTGGTCACCGCTACCCTGTCCAAGGCGCTCGGGGCCCAGGGCGGAGCGGTGCTCTTCGGCGGCAGCCGGGCCGAATTGTGGCGCGAGCACCTGCTCAATACCGCCCGCACCTTCATCTTCGACACGGCCCTGGCCCCGGCCGCCGCGGCGGCCGCCCATGCGGCGCTGGAGCTGGCCACCGGGGAAAGAATCGCAGGCCTCGCAGCCAACGCCCTGATGATCCGGCGCGTGCTGAACGCCGAAGAGAACCTGGCTGGCCGGGTTGAGCAGGCCCCCGGCGCGGTGCAATCGGTGCGCATGAAATCCCCGCAGCAGGCCCTCTTGGCCGCAGCGCTGCTGCGCGAACACGGCATCGCAGTTTCCTGTTTCAGGCCGCCGAGCGTTCCCGATGGAATCTCGCGCCTGCGCCTGGCCGCCCATGCACAGCAAGACCCTGCCGAGCTTGCCGCAGCCCTGAAGGTTGTGGCCCGAACCATTAGCGACGTGGAATCATGAACTGCCCTTTCGCCCGAACGCCTCTGGCTCCCGAGCCTTCGGCCACCAGTACGGCCCCGCTGGCCCAGCCGCTGGAGAAGGTGCTCCCGGCGCGGATCAGCGAACGCTATCGCAGCATCGAAGATCCCCAACTGGTGCGCGGGATCCTGCGCCATGCCGAGGAATTCACTCCTGCCAACGCCCTGCAGGCGGCGGTGGACCTGGAACCTGCCACGCTGCGCATCCTTGCCCGCGGGCGCTTTGCCCTGCCGCCGGTGCTGGCCAGCGCCTCCGGGGCCGGGCACCGTGCCGTCAGGAAGGTGGTTGCCGGGTTCTTCAGCCCCGCAAAGGTTGCTGCGCAGCGCGAGTTCATCGCCCAGCGCACCCGCGAACTGTGCCTGAACCTGCGCGGCCGCTATCAGCTGGGTGAGGAACTGGACCTCGCCAGCGAACTCGCCGCCGTCATCCCGCCAGAAGTGATGGCGCGGATGACCGGAACACCGCTGCCGCCCCTCGACCAGCTCAAGGCCTGGAGCAAGGATTCGCTGGAATTGTTCTGGGGCTGGCCCGGAGCCCAGCGGCAGCAGGAGCTGGCGCACAGCGCGGTTGCGTACCATGCGTGGCTTCGCAGTTCCGTCGATGAGGCCACAGCCCGCGACGACGGCAACCTCTATTCCGCCCTGCACCACGCCGGGGTGGATCGCGCCCGCATCGTCTCGCTGGCCTATTTCCTGGGGATCGCCGGCCAGGAGACCACCGCCATGCTCATCCAAAGCGCCCTGTTCACCGCCTTGCGCGACGGGCATTGGTCCAGCTGCGCCGCGGCGGACGGCGGAGTTCCAGCCAGCGAACGCGTGGTGCACGAGGTGCTGCTGCGGGCATCCTCCGTGCCCACCTGGCGCCGGATCGCGCTGCGCGATATTTCCCTTTCCGGCCACAGCTTCGCTGCCGGGGACGAGCTGCTGCTTCGCCTCTCCGGCGGGGACGCGGCCGCCTCGGGCGACGATTCCCTGGTCTTCGGGCAGGGGCTGCATCGCTGCCTCGGCGCGGGCCTTGCCCGGATGGAAACCGGGGTGGTGGTTCACCAGGCCGCAGCGGCGCTGCCTGGCATCGAGCTCAGCGATCCGAGCCCCCGATGGCGCTACCTCATTTCATTCCAGGCACCGGAAGCGGTCATTACCCGGAGCAGGAAAACCGGGAGCGCCAGCGCATGATCCATGTCATTTCAGGGACCGGCACCGATGTGGGAAAAACCGTCGCAACGGCGGCCCTGGCAGCCCGGGAGCTGGCCCAAGGACGCGCCGTGGCCATCTACAAGCCAACGCAAACCGGAGTGGAGGGCAGCGAACCCGGCGATGTGCGGAACATTGCAGCATGGCTGGATGACCCAGGGCGGTTGAGCACAGCAGAAGGGGTGCGGCTGCGCGAGCCCATGGCCCCGGTGGATGCTGCGCTGGTGGCCGGGGGCCAGGGCGCGGTCCAGGCGCTCCCCGGGCTCGATGAGCATTGCGAACGGATTCGCAGGCTCGCCGCAGAATATGACACGGTCCTGGTCGAGGGCGCCGGGGGACTGCTGGTCACCCTGGGCCCGGAAGGCGCGAATATCGCGGATCTTGCCAGTGCGGTGGATGCCCGCCTCGTGGTGGTCACCCGCCCGGATTTGGGAACCTTGAACCATACGGCCCTGACCCTTGAAGCGGCGGTTAATCGGGGCTTCAGCCGCGGAACCCTGCTGCTGGGCAGCTTCCCCGATCATCCCACGGCCCTGCATTGCAGGAATCTGCAGAACCTCCGGGCGCAAGCAGAGCATCACCGGTGGCACTTTGCCGGCGCGATTCCAGAGCTCAGGATGAAGGGAGATATCAAGGAACAGCTGCTCAGCGCCGGATTGTCGCTGTCGATCCTGACAGCTGGGGCGGGAAGCTGAACGGGTCGGCGAACGCGGAACCGGGACGGTGGAACTGGCCCAAAAATACCCATTGCCAACCGCTATACACAGGCGTAGCCTCCTATACGTGAGTACAGCTGAGCAGGATCTGACAGGCCGCGCCAGGTTGCGCGATGCGGCCATCGAGGCCTTCGCCGCGCAGGGATTTGATGTATCCCTGCGGGCGATCGCCACGCGTGCCAACGTCACCGCGGGACTGGTGCGACACCACTTCGGGTCCAAGCAGGCGCTGCGGGCAGAATGCGACGCCACGGTGCTCGAGCGCTACCGCCGCATGAAGGAGGATTCCCTGGCGGCCAGTCCCCAGCAGGTGTTCAGCAACCTGCCCAGCTCCAGAGAGGGCGGGGTGCTGATTCTGTACATTCTGCGCTCGGTGCGCGAGGGCGCGCAGGCGGGGACGCAGTTCACCGGCCAGCTGGTCGAAGAGGCGCTCGTCTTATTGGATCGGGCCGTTTCGCGCGGGCTGATCGTCCCCAGCCGCAATGAGCCGGCGCGGGCACGCTTTCTGGTCCTGCAATCCCTGGGTGCGCTGGTATTGCACTTCGCGCTGAACCCGCCGCGGGATCCAGAAGACTTCGCCACCGTGATGCAGGAATACTATGCGCAAGTTGCCCTGCCAACACTGGAACTCTATTCCGAAGGGCTGTTCACCGACCCGGCCTACCTCAACGAGTACCTGGCCTCCGGCGCAGCCGACGTCCCGCCCGCGGGATCCGCGGGAACTGCCGAACCCCGGTAAGGAGCACGCCATGGCCACCACCAAGCAGGCCATTGAAGTGAGCGGACTGCACAAGAATTTCGGGCGCACCGCCGCCCTGTCAGGATTGGACCTGCGAGTGGACACCGGCCAGGTTGCCGGGTTCCTGGGGCCCAACGGCGCGGGAAAATCCACGACCATCCGCATCCTGCTGGGATTGCTGAAGGCCGACGGGGGAACAGCCCGGATGCTCGGCGCCGACCCCTGGGCCGATGCGGTCGCCCTGCACCGCCGCGTGGCCTATGTCCCGGGCGAGGTGAACCTCTGGCCCAACCTCACCGGGGGACAGGCGATCAGCATCCTGTCAAAGCTGCACGGGCAGGTCGATGAACAACGCCGCAGCCAGCTGCTTGAGCGCTTCGCCCTTGATCCCTCCAAGAAGGCCCGCAGCTATTCCATGGGCAACCGCCAGAAGGTCGCCCTGATCGCCGCGCTGTCCTCGCGGGCAGAACTGCTGCTGCTCGATGAGCCGACTTCGGGCCTGGACCCGCTGATGGAGCAGGTCTTCACCTCCTGCATCCGCGAAGCCGCCGCAGAGGGGCGCAGCGTGCTGCTCTCCAGCCATATCTTCGCCGAAGTGGAAAAGCTCTGCGATACCGTGACCATCATCCGCGACGGGCAGACCGTTGAGGCCGGCCGCCTCTCGGACCTGCGCCACCTGCAGCGCACCGAAGTCGCCGTTGAGGTCTCCGGCGCCGCGGCCAGCCTTGCGGCGGTCGAGGGCATCGAGGATTTCAAGCTCTCGGGCACCACCGCGAGCTTCAGCGTCGACCCGGAGCAGCTGCCCGGTGTTCTTGCGGCCTTGGCGCAGTATTCGCCGCGCAACCTGGTCAGCACCCCGCCATCTCTGGAAGACCTGTTCCTGCGCCACTACTCGGACCAGGCGCCAACACCGGTGGCTGCCCGGGGCGGTGGGCTGCGATGACTACGGGCACCGCCCATGGGCGCCATGCAGCGGCAGAAGACCTGGGGCAACCGGCCAGCTCGGCCCGCGGCACCAGCACGCTGGCCGGCGTCGGGATAGCCGCGTGGTTCATCCTTCGCCGCAATTGGCTGCGCCTGGGCCTCTGGGCGCTGGTGCTGGCATCGATGATTCCGATTGTCTACGACTCCCAGCAGCAGGCTTTCCCTACGCAGCAAGCGCGCGATGCCTATGCCCAGGTGGCCAACACCCCGGCCGTGGCTGCCATGACCGGCTTGCCCTATGCGGCAGGATCACTGGGAGGCATCCTGGTCATCAAGATCTGGATGACGCTTGCTGTGGCTTTGGCCTTCGCCGTGGTCTTCCTGGTCACCCGCAATGGCCGCGCCGATGAGGAGGCAGGGCGCACCGAATTGCTGCGCGCCACGGCACTGGGACGCCACGCCTACCCGACAGCGAACTATCTGGTCTCCGCAGGCCTGTGCCTGCTGACCGGGTTGCTCATCAGCCTGCTGTGCCTGTCGGTTGCGCTGCCGGCGGCCGGCAGCTGGATCATGGGTGCCTCGATCGCCGGCACCGGCCTGGCCTTCATCGGATTGGCGGCCATCTGCGGCCAGCTCGCCTCGACCAGCCGCGGAGCGAACTCGCTGGCAGTGGCACTGATCGGCCTGTTCTACTTCATCCGCGCGGGAGCCGATCTGCAGGCCGAGGGCATGGCCCCCAGCGCGCTGAGCTGGTTCTCGCCCATTGGCTGGGCGCAGAACATGCGCGCCTACGGCGAGGACAACTGGTGGCCGCTGATGGCCTTGGCCTTCCTGGGCGCTGCCGGTTGCCTCGTGGCGCTGCGCATCGACAGCTCGCGGGATTTGGGCTCGGGCATTTTGCCCGAACGCCGGTCAGCAGCCTCTGCCGGCCCCTTCACCACGACGGCGCTGGGACTGGCGCTGCGCCTGCAGCGATCTTCGCTGATCGGCTGGTTCATCGGCGCCGCGGTGTCCGGACTGTTCTTCGGCTCTGTCGCACGCTCCATGGGCACGCTGCTGGATCCCGAGAACCCCTTCGCCCGCAATTTTGTCGGCACCGGGCACAGCATGCTCGACGGGGTGCTTGGCATCTTCGTGGCGTTCAATGCTTTGCTGGCCGCAGCCTTTGCCATCCAGTGCCTGGGTGCAGCGCGCAGCGAGGAGGAGAGCGGCCGGCTCGAGCAGCAACTTGCCGGGGCCTTGTCCCGCGGCTGGTGGGTCGGCGCCCACCTGCTGATAGCGGTGCTTGGCTCGGGGCTGATGCTGCTGCTTGCCGGGGCCCTGACCGGGGCATCCTCCCAAGGAGCAGGGGATCCGGGGCAGCTGGCCGGTGCCTGCCTCGCATTCTGGCCGGCAGTGCTGTCGATGCTGGGCCTGCAACTGCTGGCCTTCGGTTTCCTTCCGCGCCTCACCACAGCGATCACCTGGTCCGTCTACGGGCTGTCGGCGATGGCGGCCATGTTCGGCGGGCTGTTCTCGCTGTCGCAAGATGCCATTCGCTTGACCCCCTTCGGCGCCATCGCGCGCGTCCCGGCCGAGGAATTGAGCTGGACCCCGCTGGTGGTGCTCGTGCTGATATCGCTGGTGCTCGCGGCGGCCGGCATGGCCCGGTTCAACCGCCGGGATATCCTGGGCGCCTAGGTACTGAGGACGGGCATCGCACTGAAGCCGCAACAGTGCTGTGCTTCGCGCGCGCATCGGGCTCCATGAACCGGCTTTGTGTCCCTTGGCGGGGGATTGAGCCGGCGCACCCGTGTTTCGCCAAAATGCCAGCTGATAAGGGGAAATGCAACGCTCCGAATGTTACGCCGCGATCGGTAACAGGTGGAGAAGTCTACTATCGTAACAATGTTACGACACACCCGCGGTAATAAAGTGGGCAGATCCTACGATTATTGAGTACTTTCCGCCGCCGATCGGCTCTGTAGCAACACAGGCCGGGAATTCTGGTGGCAGTTTTGCTTTGCCGAAAGGAATCAGCTCTCCCATGTCTAACACTCAGAACTCCGTCGTCGGTTCGGATCGCGTCAAGCGCGGAATGGCCGAAATGCTCAAGGGCGGCGTCATCATGGATGTGGTCACTCCCGAGCAGGCCCGCATCGCTGAAGATGCCGGTGCCGTTGCAGTCATGGCTCTGGAGCGTGTTCCTGCAGATATTCGTGCCCAGGGCGGCGTATCGCGCATGAGCGACCCGGACATGATCGATGGCATCATTAACGAGGTCTCCATCCCGGTCATGGCCAAGGCCCGCATCGGCCACTTCGTCGAGGCGCAGATCCTGCAGTCCCTGGGTGTGGACTACATCGACGAGTCCGAGGTGCTCTCCCCAGCTGACTACGAGAACCACATCGACAAGTGGCCATTCACCGTGCCATTCGTCTGCGGTGCCACCAACCTGGGCGAAGCCCTGCGCCGCATCAATGAAGGTGCTGCGATGATCCGTTCCAAGGGCGAAGCAGGCACCGGCGATGTCTCGAACGCCACCGGGCACATGCGCAAGATCCGCGCCGAGATCGCCAAGCTCGCTGCCCTTCCAGAAGACGAGCTGTACGTTGCCGCCAAGGAATTGCAGGCACCATACGAGCTGGTCAAGGAAATCGCGCACACCGGCAAGCTGCCAGTAGTGCTGTTCACCGCGGGCGGCATTGCCACCCCGGCCGACGCTGCGATGATGATGCAGCTGGGAGCAGACGGCGTGTTCGTCGGCTCGGGCATCTTCAAGTCCGGCAACCCGGTGCAGCGCGCCGAAGCCATCGTGAAGGCCACCACCTTCTTCGACAACCCGGACGAACTGGCCAAGATCTCCCGCGGCCTGGGCGAAGCCATGGTCGGCATCAACGTCGCCGACGTGCCTGTCCCTCACCGTCTGGCCGAGCGCGGCTGGTAAACACTGAAATACCAAGCAATTCGGGCCCACGCCACTGACATTTCGGTGGCGTGGGCTTCTGTCTTAGTCGCCGATTCAAGTCTGACGCCGTGGTCCAAGATGGGTATCCGTAGGTGATGTGGTTTTGCTATCACGTTGGCGATGGAATATATGGTCGGGCGGGTGGTACTCAAGCGCGGCTTGCAGGCGAAGGCAAACCACAGCCTTCCGCGCCACGTTGATGTAAATTGCCCTTTTGGCAGTTCCACTGCTGCGACAAGTGTCTGCTCAACTTCAATCTCAGCGATGTTGATCAGGCACATTACATTGGACTGACCAGTAGCCTTGGTGCTCGACAGTTGCCAGTTAGACGATAGCTGTTATATCGTCCGATTGCGCCAGGGGAGGCCGGTAACCGCGAGATACAATTTTCGGTCGAGGCATACTTCTCATCTCATTTTCTTCACCATGAGGCGGCTTGTGCAGAGCGGTGGGGCGAGCATCGATGCCCTGTACGTCAATGTGAGCGTAAGATCGTGCTACTTTGCTCGGTCGCTGAACGCCTACGGTCGCGAGGGCCAGTCCTGTCTGTGCTGCGCCGACAACGGGGTGGCCTCGCTGATTCGCCGGGACGAGTTCATGGGGCCTCCTCGTACACCTGCCCGGTGTGCCAGCCGCGCCCGCGGCGTTAATCTGGCTCCGAATTAGATGTGGCGGCGTGTGCAGAGTGGCAGCCGCGGCGGCAATGGGACGCGTACGAGTATGCGGAGGACTGAGACCTCCTTTTCGAGATCTCTCGTCGCGCCGATATCGATAACTCGTATCGCATGCTTGAGAACATCAGAGCGGTGCCATCCGTGATGAGAAGCAGGGTTGGCACCGCGAGCATTTTATGTCGGTGGCGGCGTGGACTGCGGCGGCCCGAGGCGGATTCCCCGATCGCCGAAGAACGCGTCGATTTCGCGCTGGGGCCTGCCTGTCACGTCTTCTGAGAGCAGTCGCATCACCCGCGGGGTGAACTATCCGATGCCGGGCTACTTTGCCTCGTGGGGATGAGCAGTATGGACCTGTTCCAGGAAGACAGTGCCAGCGTCAACGTAGAACCATACCCGAGCTGTGCCCTTGAGTGTGGGTTTATGCTGCCAGCGCTCGCATGTTCGGTCGCCCCGAGTGATCACGCCCAGCGATCCTTCGAGCGGGTAGTTGCTTAGGGTTCTCATCAAGGGGGGGCGCGAGTCAGGAAATCCCAGGTCTCGCTCATGGGGTTCCTGATCGTAGCTACGAGGTCTCGCCAGCCCTTTTCCGACTGATTCGTGGCGAACTTCAATACGTATTCCGACTTCTTCGCAGGACGTGGGACAAGGGGCTGCTTAGCCATGGTCAGGGGCGCTCGACTACAGTGTCGTCGTCTTCGTCAAGCCATTCGACCGGTTCAGAGCCCAGGCCCGCGGCGATTGCCGTGGCGGTCTCGCGCCAGCTGGTGAGTTTCGTGATCGCCAGGTGAGGCTGCTGCGTCGAGAAGGACGCCCGAGCGGCGTCGATGAGGTCCCGGGCGCACTGCTCGCGATCCTGGGCGCTCAGTGCGTACATCCACGGGTACTGGTTGGCCATGCGCTCGCTCAGGAGGCCCTCCTCGAGCGTCACCGTGATGAGCGTGCCGGCGATGTTCAGGAGCTCGGCGCGGGCGTCGGCCTCGCGTTGAGACATGAGCACGAGGGACTCGCCGTCGCGGCGGGTCACTGTGACGGGGTGCTCCTCGGCCTCGGCGAAGACCTCGGCCGAGTGCTTGCTTAAATCCGATGAGCGTCGGGTGGTCGTGGAAGAATCAGCTGCGATCGTCATGATTCCATGATATTCGGAACGTGTTCGGAAGTATGGTGCACGGTGTGCGCAATGATTGCAATAGTGCGCGTCCATGGCGATTCCACCGATCGGCAAGCGACGTGTACTTCACCGCATGGACGCCGTCAGATGTCGAGGCTGGCGAGCGCAGAACGGAACAGCTCGGTCTTGTCCTTGCCGTTCTTGAACGCTTTGCCGGTCCGCAAGCGAGGACCCGTTTCGTGATCGGTGCTCAGATCTTCTATCTCTGCACGATTGAACTCGCGAGCCCACTCAAGTTCGAAGGTCTCACGGTTGAAGCACAGGCAGACCGCGAGCTTGAATTCGAGCTGGTCTTCATTGAACTGAAAATGACGCTGGGCACCGGTAGGAAGCATGCGGGTCTTCACCTGAATTGTCCGGCCCTGCCGATCGATGAGATCGTGCGATGCGGTGCCCTGGACTGCCAGAGTGCCGCCATAGACCAGCTTCGTGAGGTGTTCGCCCAGTTCGCCGGCCAGGCTGGTTGCTGTGCGGGAGATTCCGCGTCGGGCAAATTCCGCCCGAACCATTGTTTCCAACCGCAGGAGTTGGCCGGTGGGCAGCTGCTGAAGTTCCTCGGGGGTCATGAGCCTGATTCTACGAGATCCAGGACTTGCGAGGTTCGAAGGCCGTGACTCCGAGCCTGCCCACATTTTGAGGGGCATGCACAATCAATGAGTCGACAGCATCCGCCCGCCCGCACGACCGAGGCGGCCCGACACCGGTTTTCGATTTCGACACCGTGCCACGCCAGCCGGTGGATCTGTTCGTCGATGGGCAGCCAAGGCTTCGCGCTGGTCCGCCATGAAACGCACGGAACGGAAAATCAGCCCGTGCCTTGCGGCATCGAGCTGATCATGATGTCGCAAGCATTGCACGAAGAAGCTTCGACGGCCGGTCTGCGTGAAGCGAGCACCGTCAGTCAGGCACGATGATGCTTGATCACGTTGTTTTCGGGCCTAAGGGAATAACGTGATCGCCTCAAGCCGTTGCTGGGTGTCACGGAGGTGGGCCTGCTTCGCGGTGAGGCTTTCGGCGATCAAGTCGAGCTCGGTACGCAGGTCTGGGCACATCTCTAAAGTAGTGCCGTGATCTCCGGATCGGGCGCAGTCGAGGTAGCGCCGGATAGTGGCGGTGCTAAGGCCGGCGGCGATCATCGCTTTGATCTGCGCGACCCGGGTCACGTCCTCTTCGGAGTAGTCGCGGTAGCCGCCGCTGGTGCGTTCGGGGATTAGGAGTCCTCTGTCTTCGTAGTGTCGGAGCGCCCTCGCGCTCACGCCCGTCTTTCTCGCTAGTTCGCCGATCTGCACGATTCGCTCCTCCTGCTCGATTTGACCTTCACATTAACGTGAACCTCTACAGTCCTGAGTTATGACGACTGCAACTCTTCAGACTCCAAGCACAACGCAGCAGCGCGCCGTAATCTTCCACGGCTACGGCGCGACCCCCGAGGACCACTGGTTTGGCTGGCTCGCCGAGCAACTCGAAGCAGAGAACATCAGCACCGCGATCCCAGCACTGCAGAGCCCTCTCGACCCTTGCGCCGTTCAGTGGGAGAACAACGTCCGATCCGCCCTGAAACAGCCGAACGAGCACACGATCGCGATCGCCCACAGCCTTGGCTGCCTGTCAGTGCTGCGCTATCTGCGTTCTCTGCCTGGCAGTTGGAGGCTGGGCACGTTGGTCCTCGTGTCGGGTTTCATCGACCGGCTTCCCATTCTGCCCGAGCTAAACGACTTCATAGGTGACGGCTGCGACCTGACTGGCTTCAGCGAGCACATCGATCGGATCGTGGTCATCCGCTCCGACAACGACTCAATCGTCCCGCCCACGTATACCGACGACCTGGCAGGCCGGCTCGGAGTCTCAGCACAGGTTGTTATTGGTGCAGGGCACTTCCTCGCCGACGAGGGTATCATCGAGCTGCCCCACGTCCGCGACACGATCCTGTCGTTGAGGAAGTGACGGTCCTTGTATTCTTCTTCATCAGCTTCTGGGAAAACCTCCATACATTTTCGGATGGCCGTGCTCGTCCTGGGCATATTCTGCGTCGGTACCGCGGAACTCTCACCGAGCGGCATGCTCGGTGAACTCTCACGAGACTTGTCGGTGACGATACCCACGGCAGGACTACTGGTCACCGTGTACGCGCTTACGGTCGTCGTCGGAGGCCCCATCGTCACCGCAGTTACGACGCGCTTCCGGCGCAAGTACCTGCTCGTTCTGCTCCTACTCGTGTCGGTCTTCGGCAACATCGTGTGCGTTTTCGCGCCAACCTTCGAACTGTTGCTGGTCGGTCGCATGATCACCGCAGTCATCCAGGGCACCTTCATGGCCGTATGCGTTGTGACCGCAGGCAATATGGCCACCGAGCAGAAGAAGGGGTCCGCTGTCGCAGGCACCCAACTCGGAGTGAACCTGGCAACAGTGCTTGGGGTTCCCTTTGGCACGTTCGTCGCGCAGCAGATCGACTGGCGAGCCACTTTTGGAAGCGTCGCCGTGCTTGCCCTAATCTCATCCATGCTGATCCTCATCGCGATCCCCGACGATGGCAAGGCAGTGGAACCGACCTCGGTAAAGCATGAGGTGCGAGCCTTCCTGAAGTGGCAGGTCATCGGGACAGTACTGGGGACAGTGCTGTGCGCGGCTGGCATGTTCACCCTGATCACCTACATGGTGCCCCTGCTCACTGACGTCGGCGGCTTTCCCGCCGAATGGGTGCCCTTGGTGCTACTTGCCTACGGCATCGGCTCGATCATCGGGAACTTCATCGGTGGCCGGTGCGCCAATCGCTCCGTCGAAGCCACCGTCGTCGGTCTTTCATGGGTGCTCGTGGCGGTCTGCATCTTGTACTGGATCGTCGCCCTGTCCGCGGTGGGAAGCGCCGTATTCCTCGTTCTGTTCTCCATCGCGACGTTCGCGCTAATCCCCGGACTCCAAGTCAGGATCCTCTCCACAGCTGCGGACGCGCCGACCCTGTCGCTGACCGTCAACATGGCCGCCTTTGCCCTAGGCGCAGCGCTTGGTTCGTGGGCGGGCGGCCAGGTCATCGCCTTCGCACTGGGCGTCCGTTCGATCACCCTTGCGGCCGGAATTTTCAGCTCGTTCGGAGCGATCTTAATCGGACAAATCGTCTATGCCGCGCGTTGCCAGACCGTGAAGCCACGGGAACATGACCTCGTCAGCGTCTGAATCTTTGGGCGGGAGACGCACGAGCATTCTTCGGCAGCTATGAGCAAGGTGTCGCGATGAGGGCGTAAGCCAACCAAACCATCATCAGCAATTACGCACCAGACTCCCGATGTCCGATGTCCAAAGATGGACTCCTCGGCGTCGCCGCCGCTGCCGTACCAGGACCATCTGGCGACGCGTCTGCCAGGGAAGCCTTCTGTCGCGCACGACGAGTACGTCCGTGAGGTCCGCGAGGCCGTTCCACTGTGAACCTACGCACATCGGCGAGGTTCTCACAGGCAAGCTCCGTGATCGCGATGGCTAACTCCCGGCGCGAAAATGATTCCGACCAGGGCAAACGCTCTTCATCGCTCATCCTGTCATTGAACGTACCTAGCGTGTGAAGTCAGGATATTTCGCCCGGCCGCTGAATGCCTATGAACACGAGGGCCAACACTGCACCGACAACGGGGTGGTCTCGCGTTGATCCGCCGTGACGCGTTCATGAGAAGATCGTCCTACACCTGCCCGGTGAACCAACCGCGGCTGCGCAGGTGCTGACGGTTCCTGCAAAGTTCATCCAGATGGCCGTGCCTGCGGTCCGGCGACCGCCCCGGCGGTCGGTTGGAATGTCTGGGCAACTCGTGGTCATGTGGCTGGTTCTGCAGCTCTCACAGCGCGGATGGCCGGTGCGACGATCACGGGCATTGTGCGACGTAGCAAGTATCTGCGGTTGATCCTGGGCGATGAAGATGAGTTTCTCGCGCATTTGCGCAACTTGCAGGGAACACGATGCGGCGACGCAGTGGCCTATTCGCGTCCATGTAGGCCACTTGCGAGGCCACGTGGTTTTAACAGGACGGCTAGTTGGCCCCGGCTCCCGCCAGTTTCCTCGCGAAACCAGCCGATGTGCACGACAGCGTGCACGAGCCATCTGGCAGCTCCCGCGCCCACTCGTCGCCGGTCAAGTACAGCGGGCGAAAGGTGGCTCCGTCGTTGCAAACTCCTTCGAGGTTGCGTTCCGGAATTAAGTCTCTGTCCAAATCATTATGCTTTTCATGACCCCCTCAGGGTCTGGAGCCGTGGGGTAGACCTGTAGTTCCAAGTAGCGCTCGTGATCGATCGGCAGTGGTCCAAGGGGGTGTTCCCGAAGGCGGACAACGCGGTGCCCAGCATTCAGGACCGCTTCACTTTTCCTCACGTCCACCTCCTGCTTGTTCCTATGCCAGTAACTGCCGTCGTATTCAATAACGAGTGCCGATCCATCTGCAAGCTTTACCGTAATATCGGGTCGCCAGATGCGGGCGGTGCTGCCCTTTCCTGTTGCGATCCGCTTTCCTGATGTCGCATTACCAAATGCCTTCTTTGCTGCCGCGTGGTAGTCGAGCTCTGTCTTCGACTTGCCGTGCTCGCTGCATTCAGGACAAGTGCCGCCTTTTGTCCTTGAGGCCAGTGCCATCGTGAAGATATGAGCCGGATCTGTGGAGCAGACCCATGCCGGCGTGATGACGTTCGAGCTAGGACGGACTTGCCAAGCGGTCATCGGATTGTTGGGACTCCACTCTGCTGCCAGATCTGGATGGTGAAAGGCGAGGCTGTCGAAGATGGAGCGGCACACGGGGCATCTGAGTGCGGATGCGTAGGATCTCGACTTAGGTGTTTCCACCCAAGTGTGATCGCACTCGTGACACAACCAGGTGACTTCGCGATTCGACGTCGGCGATATCTTGCGGATGTCCAAACGATCATTTGCGGTGGGGTGCCACTGAGAGGCGGTTTCTGGGTCCAACCGCATCAACTCAGGCTCTTGCTCAATCGCCATGTCCGTTGCGGCTCGAGTGTCATCACTACGGCAGTGAGGGCAGCCGGATTTAAGGAAGGTGTAGGGCGATATCCGTGGGTGGTGACCTTTCGCGCAGACGAACCGCCTCAGTGGGAAGTTTTGAGTCACTGACACCTGTCTGGGGTCTTGCTCATCGGCCCAAGCAACAAGAAGTTCGGGCACGTCGAAGACATGGAGGTTGGAGTAGTAGTCATGTTCCTTCTTACGCTCCGCCCGCTCCCGTTCAAGACATACAGGACAAGATGGATATAACTCAGCCATTCTCCGAACTGACTCTGTGAAGTGATGGTCACATTTCGGGCATACCCAATGAGCCTGCCTCGTCGCCCGAATTGTCGCTGTTGCCAGTGAATGAGGGTCGTTGAGTTCGTAGTCCCACCAGGCAAGAGCCGCGCTGTTTGATTCCTTGAAGAGGTTCGGCTTCTTGGCTATGTTGGCTGATGGTGCCGATGCGCTCTTCCTTCGTGTTCTCCGCTGGCAACCACAGCCCCAGGCGATGTCGCCGGGGCGCTCGGCAGATAGCCGCTGACAGAACCGGCAGCGTACATGATGTGGGTCTTCACCGAGAGCGGGACTGGTCAGAGGACCAAGATATTCGTAGCCATTCTCGTCAGCCAGCTCCCGCACCTGGGATAGGTCTGCGGGGACACGTGAACCCCACTGCTCACTGCTCTCCGCCCACTTTTTCCAGTAGCAAGCACGGCAGACACCCTCCTCAGGGTCATGGCGAGTGAGCGCGTAGTCCAACTTGTAGTGGGCCTCGCACCCACATGTCAGGCAACGGGTAAGCGTGAAGGTGGTGAGCTTTTGGACCGGCTCCAACGGCTCGACACCCTTCTGGCGAAATCGCTGGACTGCGTGATTCTGACACCAAGCTGAGCGTTTGCTGGCTCCCCATGCGGCTTCGGCGTCGCATAGCGGTTCATCACAGGTTCCTGGTTTCATTAGGCTCCTCTTTCAGGCCGCAGAGTTCCTGTCATTCTAGCGGCATTTCTACAGATGCGAACAGGTTCGAAGCGTCTCCGATAACACTGGCGGGAAGTCTGCAGCGGTGGATGGCAATTGAATTCTGATATACAGCGTCAGAGGAGTCGAAGGCTGTTTACAAACAGGAACGAGCAAACCTATCACCGAACGATATGACGCCGAATCGTTATTGGGATAACTGGACGCTCGAATACCGATTGCTTATCGCATAGACGCTGGACTGCTGACAGGGGGTCTAACCAGACGCTACGCGACTTTGGTAAGGCTTTTGTTGCATCATGCTGTCACGAATCGGGAAGTCGTAGGTGGAGGTGTCTCTGATTGACGGTTGCAGGGTGACTGCTGAAGTAGAGTTTATTCACGCGATTGAAGCTTTTGGACTCCATCTGTCTACTCTACCGTGGTCAGCACTGGTTACCACACGAAGGCATTGCGTGAGCGTACGTGGTGTCCGGGTGCATTCGGATCTCCGGCCGTTTCTCGCCATATTTTGAGGATCGCTCATCTTGGACCACGGCATCAACGTCGCCGACGTGCCAGTGCCTCACCGCCTTTCGGAGCGCGGCTGGTAAACCCTGCACAGCGAAAAGCACGGGTCCGTGCCACCGAATTCCGGTGGGCGGGCCCGTGCTTTTTCAGTCTTGATGCAACTGCCGCGGACTTCAATTCCTGCAAATTAGTGGCATCTGGCGCATCGTCCACCCTGTGGCGGGGAAGATGGCGATCTGCTACGAGGTTCTCGCGGTGCAGTCCTCCTCTGGGCTGACTATCACCAGCTATCTGCCAGAGCCGGGCAGTTCTAGTGCCGATGCCCTGGAATTGCTCCGCAGCAGGAACGCCGGCGCCGAGCACGCAGCTGTGGCAGACTGAAGCCCATGAGCGAGATCATTTTCGACGCGGCCGTCACGCTGAACGGCTATCTGGCCGATGAAAACCACAGCCTGCAGTGGCTTTTCGAAGTTCCCGGAGCGCACGAGCCCGACCCGGAACTGCTGCCCCGCAACGTCGGCGTCCACGTGGAAGGCGCCTCCACCTACTTGTGGCTGCTCGAGCATGAACGGTTCATCGAGAACCCGCACAAGTGGCAGGATTACTACCCGGGGATCACCACCTATGTGTTCACCTCGCGCGAGCTGCCCATCCCGGAAGGGGCCGACGTGCGCCTGGTCAATGGCCCGGTTGCCGGGGTGCTGCCCCAGATCCGCGGCGCGGCAGGAGAGAAGAACATCTGGGTGCTCGGCGGGGGAGAACTGCTCGGCCAATTCCTCGATATCGATGCGATCGATACCCTGGCCCTGACCATCGCGCCCGCGGCCTTGGCCGGCGGGGCACCATTGCTGCCGAGGAACATTGGCAGCGACCGGCTGGAACTGGCCGAGGCGAGGCCAGCGGGTCCTTTTGCGCGTTTGGTCTATCGGGTGCGCCGGGCCTCGTGACCCGGTGTTGAGCGCGGCGTGATTAAAGCAGCGAGCCGGCCACGGGAGATTTCCCGTGGCCGGCTCGCTGCTTTTGCAGGTTGGACAGCCCGCTACTGGTTCCAGGAGCGAAGCACCATATGGCGCCCGCGGCCCAGCAGCTTCAGCCCGTTGGCGCTGAAGAAATCGGCGCTGGACGGCGTGGCCGCGGCCAGCAGCTCCTGCGGGACCTCCTCATCGGGCGGTGAGAGCGGGTTGATCATCGAGCGCGAGAGCCCATGGAGCAGCGCGGTGCCCACTCCGTGGCGGCGGTGCTCCTTGCCCACGGCCAGCGAGTGCACCATCAGCTGCCCGCCCAAACCCTGCTGGGCAAAACCGCGCCCGACAATCTCGCCCTCATCGGTGCGCGCCAGGGCGTGCTCGACGCGGCGCAGGGCCGGGTGGCCGCTGGAAAGCTGCGAACTGGTTTCGCGCCACAGGTTGGTCACGTTCAGTTCGGCGGCATCCGCCCCGGCGGCCTCGGGCACGTTGTTGCCCAGGCGGATCTTGCCGGCCCAGCGATCCATCGGGATCGCCAGCGGGCCGGCATGCCAGGAGACCTGGGCATTGTCGGAAAAGCCGGTGGCTTTCAGCTCGGCGGCGTCGGCGCCGGAATTCACCCAGGCTTCCACCCGCCGGGCACCCAGGCGGTGGCCTTCGGCAAGCGCCGGGCGCAACCCGGCTTGTTCGGGATGCTCGGGGAACAGCAGGATCAGGCGCTTGCGCACCGGCTGCCAGGCCCACGAGCACCCGTGGGTGGTAAAGATCTTGCCGCCGGTGGCAACTGCTAGTGCCTGATGCCAGTGGCTCAGTGCTTCCTGTGCGGAGGCAATCGTCGTCATTATTCTGCGTTCACCAATCCTCGACGGCGCAGCAGCGGTTCTACCCGTGCGGTGCGGCCGCGGAATAATTCGTAGGACTCTAGGGGGTCGCGCGTGTTTCCGCGCGAGAGCAGTTCCTCGCGGAACCGATTACCATTTTCGCGCATCAGGCCGCCATTTTCCTCGAACCACTGCACAGTGTCGGCATCAAGCACCTCGCTCCAGATGTAGGAGTAGTAGCCAGCGGAGTAGCCATTGGCGAAAATGTGCTGGAAATAACCGGTCCGATAGCGTGGCGGAATCATCTCGGCATCAAAACCGGCGTCAGCAAGGACCTGTTGCTCGAACGCCACAGGATCATCAATGACCGTATCGGCGTTAATGGTGTGCCAAGCCCAGTCCAGAACGCTCGCGGCCAGATACTCGGTCGTGGCAAACCCCTGGCCCCACAGTCCTGCTGCGCGGATTCTGGCAATGGTTTCATCATCCAGTTGCTCTCCGGACTGATGGTGCACGGCGTAACCGGGCAGCACCTGCTGATCCAGTACCCACATCTCATTGACCTGCGAGGGGAATTCAACAAAATCCCGGGGGACCGAGGTGCCCGAGAGCGAAGCGTACTTCCCGTTGGAGAACATGCCGTGCAGGGCGTGGCCGAACTCGTGGAAGAGCGTATTGGCTTCATCCAGGGTGAGCAATACCGGATCTCCAGGGGCAGGAGCCGAAATGTTCAAGGTGTTGGTGACAATCGGACGTTCATTGAAATAGGAGGCGGCATCACGAAGGCTGGTCATCCAGGCGCCGCCCTTCTTCGTCTCGCGGGCCAGATAGTCACCGGTGTAGAGCGCCAGCGGGCTTCCGTCGGCATCAAAAACTTCGAAGACTCGAACGTGCTCGTGATAGGCAGGCAGGTCAAAACGCTCAACGAAGGTGATCCCGTAGAGCTTGGTAGCGGTGGCAAATACGCCATCGACCAGCACGCGATCAAGTTCGAAGTAGTTGCGCAGCGACTCGGAGTCCACGGCATACTGTTCACGCAAAACCTGGTTGGAGTAGAACTTCCAATCCCACGCCTGCACTTCGTGGTCGGCAACGCTGCCCAGCACCGCAGCTTCTTTGCGCGCGTTGGCAGTGGCCGCCTTGGTCAATTCCGCGAGGCGTTGTTCAACTGCCGCGGTTGATGGTGCTGTCGCTTGGGCCAGCACCGTTTCAGCGTGGTTTGCAAAACCCAGCAGGGCTGCACGTTCGGCACGTAGCTTTGCCATATCTGCGGCCAGCTGGAGCGTGGGGTTTTCGGTGACCCCGCGTGAGATGGATGCGGCAAATACCTTGCGCCGCGCTTCGCCGCTGGTCAATGACTCCAGAACCGGTTGCTGCGTCGGGGAGACCAATGGCAGAAGATATCCTGCCGAATGGCCGGCCTGCTTGGCCGACTGTGCTGCGGATTCGAGGGCCTGTGGTGACAGGCCGTCCAGCTCGTCAGCCGAGTCGAAGTGGACTGCATGGGCGTTTTGGTTTTCCAGTACGCGATTGGAGAACTGGCTGGAGAGCTCGGAAAGCTGTGCGTTGAGCTGCTTCAGCTGCTGCTTCTGGGCTTCATCCAGATCAGCGCCGGCCAGCCTGAATGCTTTGAGCGTTTGCTCGGCCAGGCGCGCGTCTTCACCAGCTAATCCCGAACAATCTGCGGCTTGTAAACGCGAATACAAGGCCTGGTTTAGGTAGATCTCGTCTTCTTGGGCGCTGAAGATCGATGACATCTCTGTCTGGATGGCTCTGATCGGTTCGGTTCCGTGGGCCGATAGGACGCTGAAATAGGTCATCATCGAACGGCGCAGCACCTGCCCGCTGGCTTCCAGCGCCAGGAAGGTGTTGGCAAAGTCGGGTGCACTTTGCTCTTCGATGATGCGCTGCAATTCGGTGCGCTGTTCTGCGGCGCCGAGTTTGGCCGCTTCCAAATAGTGTTCGGCAGTGAGTTCGTCGAATGCCGGCCATTGATAGGGGTTGGCGCTGGGCGCCAGGAGCGGATTTTGCATAAGCATAGGTTTTCACAGGCAACGTGATTTAGCTTGCATTTACACCCCTGAGAGCTTGCTGGGATAGGGTCTAGGCATGCACTCACGTTTGCCTCTGGCCTGCCGTTCCTTGACCGTCGGCGTACTGCTTTCGGCACTGCTGGCAGGGTGCTCGGCAAGCGTTGAGCCAGACGAAGCACCCCGCCCTTCCAAGCCCGCGCTAGCAAGCACCCCTGCTCCCGAGTCCAGTGCAACCAGCGAGCCGAAGGAGTTTTCGCTCATGGTGACTGGGGATGTCTTGTTGCATCCTCCGCTGCTCGAGCAGGCTCGCAGCGCTGCCAAGTCCGGCAACGGGAAGGACTACGATTTTTCTGCTTTGCTTGCGGGCCTGAAACCCTATGCGAACGACGCAGATGCCGCCCTATGCAATCTCGAAACCCCCATCGGCACGCCACCGTACTCCGGCTATCCCCGGTTCACCGTCCCTGCGCAGATTCTCTCCGATCTCAAATCCATCGGCTATGACGGCTGCACCACTGCCACCAACCACACGGTCGACGCCGGAACCAGCGGGGTGAACAGGACCCTTGACGCGCTGGAGGAGCAGGAGCTGTTTGCCACCGGGTCGTACCGCAGCAAGAAAGAAGCGCAGGAACCGCCGATCATACAGATCGACGGCATCAAGCTCGGCGTGATTGCCAGTACGTTCTCGCTCAATGGCCTGCCGGAGGCCGCCGACTGGCAGGTTGATACCGGAGTCGACGCGCAAAAGCTGATACAGCGCGGAAAATCGGCCCGCCAGGATGGTGCTGACGTTGTGGTGGCCGCAATTCACGATGGCACTGAATATTCGAACAGGCCAACTGCCCAACAGCGCAAACTGGGCCGGGAGCTGGCCGAATCTGGAGTCTTCGACTTCATCTACATGCACCACACGCATTCGGCGCTGCCAATCGAAAAACACGATGGCACCTGGATCGTCTACGGGCTGGGAAATTCGGTGGCCAAGCATGCGACAAAAACCATCTTGAACCGAGAAGGAATCAGCGTCAAGGCAACGTTCAGCCACGATGAGAAGTCGGGCGACTGGAAAGTTTCACAACTTCAATGGGTGCCGCATATGCTCTCGCAATCACCGGTGGCATGGTGCCAGGTCTTCGAAGCATCGGCTTGCTTGCCCGAAGCCGATGCCAAGTCATCACTAGCCCGGACGACGGCCACCGTAAATGCCTACGGCGCATTCGATGATGGGCTGGAGGACTGGAAAATCGAATAAGCTAGCGTGCCGGCCAGGGCGCCCACGCGCCATCCACGGGAATGACCGCACGGGCCCATGCAAGCTGCGCGGGAGAAATTTCGTCGAGTCCTGTCGCTTGTTGACAGGAACCTAGCTCCTCCACGTTGAATTGATGGGTCATCCGGCCGTTCCCCAGATCCAGGACTTCAACAAAAGAGCCGGAGAGGACCGCTCCCACTTGTGCCTCAAGCTCGTCGAGCAGATCCGGGACAGATTCATCGCAGGCATCGCAACCGCAGTGGGGCATGGCTGCCTGGAATAATGCGCCGAATCGAAGCTGCACCCCGGAAAACCTGGTGAAAACCAGGCCCATGGGTGCACAACGCGAATCTTCCGGAAACAATCTCACTGAGCGCACCAACTCGTCACTAGGTACCCGCAATTGGGCCGCTAGGCCGGGGTCTTCGAAACACCGCACCTTGTAGAATTCGCAGATCCATTCCACGAGCGCCTCAGCCACAACTTGCACAGGGGAGAAGCGCTGCGGATGCGCTGTTACCGAGTAGGTTTCCGCTGGTGGCTGGTCGTCCCATCGCTGCCCATAGCCAATAGGTGCGCCACTGTCATCTGTGTAGGCACTGTGGGTTATCTTTGGACGCTGGTACCCCTGAAGCATGCTCAACCTTCTCATCGGAATTTCCGTATTTTCAGAGTACCTGTTTAGTCACTTCCGCGGATTGAATCGATCCGGCGCTTTTCCCTGCTTGATTGCGCCTGGGGCTCTCTTCTTCAGCTCCATGTGGCGATAGCCAGCCGGGAAAAGTCCTCATGCCGCTTGATGCTGAGGTGTGACTTGAAAATCGCAACCGGGGAAAACACGACACACCGAGCAACAAAATCAACTGCTGCTTCAGCCGGTACTAACGTTGATTCGGCGCCTAGTGCGCCTCGAACCCCGCAAACTATGAAGGTCACATCCATGCCGAAAATTGGCGTCCTCGCCCTCCAGGGAGATTTCCGCGAACATCTTGCATCCCTGCAGCGCCTGGGACAAGAAACGCTCGCTGTGCGCACCCCGGACGACCTTTCGAAGGTCGACGCTTTGGTTATCCCCGGCGGAGAATCCTCGGTCATCGACCGGCTCTCCCGCAACTATTCACTGGCAGAGCCAATCAAGCAGCGCATCGCACAGGGCATGCCGGCCTACGGCTCTTGCGCGGGAATGATCATGCTGGCGGACCGAATTGAGAACCCTGCGGTCTCCAGCACTGGTGCCATCCAGCAGAGCTTCGGCGGCATCGACATGACAGTTCGGCGCAATGCCTTCGGCCGCCAAGTGGACTCATTCGAATACCAGTTGGGCTTCTTGGGGCAGAACCTCGAAGCTGTATTCATTCGGGCTCCTGAAGCGGTGCAAGTAGGCGCCGATGTGCAAGTGATCAGCACGGTTCCAGCCGAAGGCGATGGCGAACAGGGTAGAATTGTTGCAGTACGCCAGGGAAATTTGTTGGCAACCAGCTTTCACCCGGAAGTCACCGGCAGCACGGCGATCCACGAATTTTTCATCCAACTCACGCGAGGAGACGCTTAAAGCATGTCAGGCCACTCCAAATGGGCAACCACCAAGCACAAGAAGGCCGCGATTGACGCCAAGCGCGCCAAAGCCTTCGCAAAATTCATCAAGGGCATCGAAGTTGCAGCCCGCGCCGGCGGCGCAGACATGTCGGGCAACCCGGCACTGGAACTTGCCGTCAGCAAGGCCAAGAAGAACTCTGTGCCAGTCAACAACATCGATCGCGCAATCAAGCGCGGTGCCGGCCTGACCGGCGAGGTCGTTGACTACACCGAAATCATTTACGAGGCACGTGGCCCGCAAGGCTCGGCTCTGCTGATCGAGTGCCTTACGGACAACAAGAACCGCGCAGCGTCCGAGGTTCGAGTTGGCATCACCCGCAACGGCGGCACCGTTGCCGACCCGGGGTCGGTCGCGTACCTGTTCAACCGCCAGGGCGTTGTCCGCTTGCCAAAGGGCGAGCTGACCGAGGACGATCTGCTGATGACCGTGCTGGATGCCGGTGCTGACGAGATCCTGGACGAGGACGAGAATTTCGCCATCGTTTCGGATCCCTCGGATCTGCGTGCTGTTGCCGCCGCATTGGATGAGGCTGACATCGCCTACGAATCCGATGAAATGGAATTCCTGCCTTCGATGAAGGTAGAGCTGGACGTTGACGGCGCCCGCAAGTTCCTCAAGCTCTTCGACGCATTGGAAGAGCTTGACGACGTGCAGAACGTCTACACCAACGCCGATCTGTCCGACGAGGTTCGCGCCGCGCTGGACGAAGAGCAGTAAAGGCTTGTCCCTTCGCGTTGTCGGCGTCGACCCCGGACTGACCCGCTGTGGCCTGGCCGTGGTCGACGTCGCTGCAAACAGGCAAGTTTCGCTGGTTGATGTCACCGTTGCCGGCACCCCGCCGGGCACCCCCTTGGACGCCCGGCTCTTGACGATCGCCAACGCCATCGACGCGTGGCTTGATGAGCACAAGCCGGATGTTCTGGCCCTCGAACGGGTCTTTGCTTCGGCCAACGTATCTACCGTTATTGGCACGGCTCAGGTCACCGGTGTCGTCATCACGGCCGCAGCCCGGCGAGGCATCCCCGTAGCGCTGCATACGCCCACCGAAGTGAAGGCCGCGGTGACCGGTTCAGGACAGGCAACCAAGGTGGCGATCGGAAAAATGGTTGCCAAGATCTGCCGTCTCGACGAGCCTCCCAAGCCAGCCGACGCAGCAGATGCTGTGGCTTTGGCGATCGCCCACGGCTGGCGCGGAGCAGCTGCAGGGTCGAACGCTTCGGCCTCGGCAGCCAGCGCTACCGGGTCCTCCCAGCTCACTGGTGCGCAACAAGCGTGGATCGCCGCCGAAGCCTCGGCCAAGCGCCGAGCTATTCGCCGGTAGGCAACACGACCCACCGTTGCGCCGCCCACGTCGCGATTCGTAGGTATCTTCGATAAACTGGGTTCGATCGAACATATATCCCAAGGAGTGGCATGATCAGCTCATTGACCGGCGCCGTGCAAGCGGTGACCCTGAATACTGCGGTAATTGACGTCAACGGCTTCGGCATGTTGATCAATGCCACCCCAGGAACCCTGGCAACCTTGCATGTTGGACGCGAAGCCACCGTATTCACTTCCATGGTGGTCCGTGAAGATTCCATGACCCTTTTCGGATTCGCCAGCGCTGAAGAGCGCGACGTATTTGAAGTCTTGATCTCGGTCTCGGGTATTGGCCCGCGTACCGGCCTGGCGATTCTCGCAGTCCACAGCCCCGAAGAAGTGCGCATTGCGGCTAATACCAAGGACACCGCCGCTTTCACCAAGGTTTCCGGCATTGGCCCCAAGGGAGCCAGCCGAATTGTGCTGGAACTCAATGGCAAGCTCGTGCCAACCGGCGCGCCGGTCTCACCGGTGGCGGGTGCCGGCTCGCTCAGCGTCTGGGAGCCCCAGGTCATCGAAGCGCTCACCGGACTGGGCTGGAGCGAGAAGGACGCCACCAGCACGCTCAAGTCGCTCTCCAAGGCCGAACCGGAAATTGTTTCCGGCGGCAACGTCGCCGAAATTTTGCGTGCTGCGCTGCGCAGCATGTCCAGTGGAACCCGAGTCTAGGCCGGCTTCGAGAGGATCATGACGATGAACGATTCCACAGGGCTGACCAACGCCGGGAGCGAGCCCGAGGAACGGGTCCTTGAAGCAGCCTTGCGACCACGCAACCTTGACGACTTTGTCGGCCAGTCACGCGTCAGGCAGCAGCTATCGCTGGTCCTCGAGGCTGCCAAGATCCGCGAACGCACTGCAGACCACGTGCTGCTATCCGGGCCTCCGGGCCTCGGTAAAACAACGCTTTCCATGATCATTGCCGCGGAGATGAACGCGCCACTGCGCATTTCTTCTGGCCCGGCAATCCAGCATGCGGGAGACCTCGCAGCCATTCTCTCCTCGCTGACCGAGGGCGAAGTTCTTTTCCTGGATGAAATCCACAGAATGTCCCGCCCGGCAGAAGAAATGCTCTACATGGCGATGGAAGACTTCCGTGTAGATATTGTTGTCGGCAAGGGCGCGGGAGCTACCGCCATCCCATTGGAGTTGCCGCCATTCACACTGGTCGGTGCCACTACCCGTGCTGGCCTGTTGCCTGGTCCGCTGCGCGACCGCTTCGGCTTTACCGGGCACCTGGAATTCTATGCAGTCCAAGAACTTGAACTTGTACTGCGCCGCTCAGCGATGATGCTGGATTTGAGCGTGACTTCGGCGGCCTTCACCGAGATCGCCGGCCGCTCGCGCGGAACACCTCGAATTGCCAACCGGCTGCTGCGCCGTGTGCGCGACTGGGCGCTAGTGCACAAGCTCGAAGAGATCGACCATAAGGCGGCCTCGGCAGCACTGGACATGTATGAAGTCGATGCGCGTGGGCTGGACCGATTGGACCGCGGCGTATTGGAAGCATTGTGCACCAAGTTTGGCGGGGGACCAGTAGGCCTATCCACCCTGGCCATTGCGGTCGGTGAAGAAACGGAAACCGTGGAGACCGTAGCTGAACCCTACTTGGTTCGCGAAGGCTTGATGGGGCGCACCCCACGCGGCCGCATCGCGATGCCAGGCGCTTGGGAGCATTTGGGACTGGCCATGCCCAAGGACGCCATCTTTGCCAGCGCCCAAAGCTATGAATCCGATGAGGATTAGGCAAGCAATACTTCACTGCCCGCGTAAATGGTCTGCCGGTTGACCGTATGCCATTAGACTAAAGACGCCCGACCTCTGCCCGTTTACGGGTCCGGTAGGGCGTCTTTGCCGTTAATGCCCGACCCTGGGCGACCCGGCAACCTAGAACTTTTGATCAAATCGCAACAATTCGTTAGCAGGTAAATACGTGAATTCCCTCGTAATCGCCCAGGCCGCCAGCGGCGGCTTCAACCCTTCGCTCATCTTGATGGTGGCGCTGTTTGCAGTGTTGATCTTCATGATGTTCCGTGGCCGCAAGAAGCAGTCCGCTCAGCAGGAGAAGCTGAAGAACAACACCGTGCCAGGCGCGAAGGTGATGACCAACTCGGGCATCTTCGGCACTGTCGTGGGCATTGACGCAGAGGATCGCGTACAGGTCGAGGTCGCCAACGGCGTTGTGCTGACCCTGCACCGCCAGGCCATTTCCACCTTCCTGGATAACGAGCCAGCTGCCGCCGCAACGCAGCAGCCAGCAGAAACCAGCGATGTTGCTGAAACCCCAGAAGAGTCCCTGCGTCGCTTGAACGACGAGGGCAAGGACGAGCGCAACTCCTAATTTCCGGGTAGCAAGCGGTGGCCCGAAGCTACAGCCACCAACACGAGAAAGCACATTAGATGTCATCAATCAGACCTGTTAAGCAGGCGCGCAAGGCGTTGCTGTGGTTGCTGATCGTCTTCATCATCGCAACCGGCGTGCTGGTGGCTGGTGCAGCGAACGGTAAAACCGGGTGGGGACCCAAGCTGGCCCTCGACCTTGAAGGCGGCACCGAGATGATCCTGGCCCCACGGGTTCAGGGCGATCAGGAAATCAACCAGGAGCAGCTGGACCAGGCAGTGGAAATTATCCGCCAGCGCGTGGACGGCTCCGGTGTTTCGGAAGCGGAAATCACCACCCAGTCCGGTCGCAACGTCGTTGTATCCATGCCGGGCACTCCTGACCAGGCAACCCGCGAACTGATCCAGGCTTCAGCGGCCATGGAATTCCGTCCAGTACTCGTCTCTGGCAGCTACCAAGCGACGCCCAAGGACCAGCGCACCGCCAAGGCTGATCTTCCCAAGCCAAACGGTGAACCTAAAAACGCTTCGGACACCAATTGGGTGACCGCAGATCTTTACCAGAAATTCGAAGCCTTCGACTGCACCAATGAAGAAGACAAGAAGAGCAGTGAAGACGCTGATCCCGCAAAGCCCATGATCTCTTGCGATGAGAGCGTGGGAGTCAAGTACATTCTTGGCCCCCAGGAAATCCCTGGCGACCAGATCTCCGACGCTTACGCACAGCTGGCCCGCGGAGTAAATGGTTCCGTCACTGGCGAGTGGGTTGTTGTCATTGAATTCAACCAGCAGGGCACCAAGACCTTTGCTGACACCACCCAGCGCCTGATTGCGCTCCAGGGTGCACAGAACCAGTTCGCGATCGTCCTAGACGGACAGATCATCTCGGCCCCTACGACCAATGCCGTGATTTCCGACGGACGCCCGCAGATCTCCGGTGGCTTCACGCAGGAAACTTCGCAAGCGTTGGCCGAGCAGCTGAAATACGGCGCCTTGCCGATCAGCTTCGACATTCAGTCGGAGCGCCAGGTTTCTGCGACTCTTGGCGCCGACCAGCTGACTGCCGGTTTGATCGCAGGCATCATCGGCCTGGTGCTCGTATTCATCTACTCGCTGTTCCAGTACCGCGCACTGGGCCTGGTGACCATCGCTTCCCTGTTGGTCTCCGGTGTACTCACCTACCTGTCCCTGGTCCTGCTTGGATGGGGAATGAACTACCGGCTCTCGCTGGCCGGTGTTGCGGGCCTGATTGTAGCGATCGGCTTGATCGCCGACTCTTTCATCGTGTACTTCGAACGCGTACGCGACGAATTGCGCGAAGGCCGTCCGTTGGCCAGTGCCGTCGACATTGGCTGGGGCCGAGCCAAGCGCACTATCCTGGCTTCCAAAGCCGTGAACGTCCTGGCCGCAGTGGTGCTCTACATCGTCGCCGTCGGCAACGTGCGAGGCTTCGCCTTCACCCTGGGCCTGACTGCAATCATCGACCTTGTCGTGGTCTATGGCCTGACGCACCCAACACTGGTGCTGCTGGCCCGGACCAAGTTCTTCGCCGATGGCCACCGCCTGTCCGGCCTTGATCCGTCGCTTTTGGGCGTTGAGCCGCTGTACAAGGGCGCCGGCCAGGTTCGCCGATTCGGCGAGAATGCGGAGGCGAACCGCGGCAAGAAGAATGCCAAGGCTTCAGACGAAGCTGCCAAGCGCATGACTATTGCTGAGCGCCGCCGCGAAGAGGCAGCCCAAGCGATCCGGCCCGGGAATGCATCGTCGAAGGCTCAGGAGGAGAACAATGAATAAGCTAGTGACTTGGGGCAACGAGCTCTACACCGGCAAGCGTTCCTACCCGTTCACCTCCAAGCACCGGCTTTGGTTCGCCATCGCAGGCGCAATGGTGATCTTGTCGATCCTTGTCCCTGTAGTCAAGGGCGGATTCAATCTCGGCATCGACTTCCGTGGTGGCTCGGAGTTCACCGTCTCGGATGTCCAGAACACCGATATCAAAATCGGTGAACACGCAGTTACCTCGGTTGCTTCGGGCGCCGAGGCCACGGTCACGAATATTGCACCGAACACCATGCGTGTTCAGACCGAGCGCCTGAGCGATGACGAAACTCTGGCAATCGCAGCATCTTTGGCTGAGGACTACGGGGTATCCAGTGACGAAGTGACCAGCAACTTCATCGGCCCAACCTGGGGGCAGGACGTTTCTCGTCAGGCGCTGCTTGGCCTGTTCGCTTTCGTGGTCCTCGTTGGACTCTTGATGGCCGCATACTTCCGCACCTGGAAGATGTCGCTGGCCGCCATCGTAGGCCTGCTGGTCGTGATCTTCGTGACCGCCGGCATCTATTCGGTCACCGGATTCGAGATTACCCCCAGTGCCATTATCGGCTTCCTGACGATTCTGAGTTATTCGCTCTATGACACCGTCGTGGTTTTCGACAAGGTTCGTGAAAATACGAAGGACTTCACCAAGCAGTCCAAGCGCACCTTTGAGCAGTTGGTGAACCTCGCGGTGAACCAGACCTTGGTCCGTTCAATCAATACCTCTGTGGTGGCCGTACTGCCTGTGGCGTCGATTCTCTTCATCGGTTCCTACATGCTCGGTGCAGGTACGCTCAAGGATCTTTCATTGGCCTTGTTCGTCGGCATTATCATCTCGGCGTTGTCCACCCTGTTCGTTCAAGCGCCGCTGTACCAATGGCTGCGCCGCAACGATTCGGATGTCGTTGAGCACTCGAAGAAAATGGCCGTCGCTTAATCGCACCCGGTCTGAAGAAGCGCCTCCAGCATTCGCTGGAGGCGCTTTTTCACAATGGCGTGAAGCGGTGTAATTAGTTGTCACCGGCCGAACGTGCTATAACAAATGAACTAAACAACGTGTTTTTTTGGTGCAAGGTCGTGGACGTAACCGCGGCCGGAAACTACCACCGGATGTCGCCACGCTAGCTCGCACAGGCCAGCGGCGTCAGGTGGCAATGGGGAAGGAGCGGGGCATGGCGAATACGTCAAACCTGAACAATTCGAAACGGCGCTCAATTTCCCGTTTAGTGCGGTTTGCCGGACGCGGCAGTACCCCTAGCACGTCGCCGACACTTGAGCCGCTGCTTCGCACAGTAAAGTCGAAGCATCCGCGTGCGGATCTGGACCTGCTCGTGCACGCCTACGAGGTAGCCGAAAAATATCATGATGGCCAGAAACGCAAAAGCGGTGACCCGTACATCACCCACCCCGTAGCCGTTGCTACAATTTTGGCCGAGATGGGAATGACCGGCGCAATTCTCGCTGCCGCGCTCCTGCACGACACGGTTGAAGACACCGAATACTCCCTTGAATCGGTCAAGAAGGAATTTTCGGAAGAAATTGCCATGCTCGTTGATGGCGTGACGAAGCTCGACAAGGTCACCTACGGTGAAGCGGCACCGGCTGAAACCGTGCGCAAAATGGTTGTCGCCATGTCTCGCGACATCCGCGTCCTGTTGATCAAGCTTGCCGACCGCCTGCACAATGCCCGTACCTGGCGCTACGTTTCGCCCGAGTCTTCTTCGCGCAAAGCCAAGGAGACGCTGGAAATTTTCGCGCCCTTGGCACATCGCCTCGGCATGAACACCGTGAAATGGGAACTTGAAGATCTTTCCTTCGCGGCCCTTCACCCCAAGGTCTACCAAGAAATCGTCCGCATGGTGGGGGATCGCACCCCCGAGCGAGAAAAGTACCTCTCCTCAATTCGCCAGACGCTCTCGGGCGACCTGGGCAATGTCGATATCCATGCCACCGTATCCGGGCGTCCAAAGCACTATTACTCGATCTACCAGAAGATGATTGTCCGAGGAAAGGACTTTGACGACATCCATGACTTGATGGGTGTTCGCATCCTGGTCGATACCGTCAAGGATTGCTATGGGGCACTGGGCGTCGTCCACGCAGAGTGGAATCCACTGCCCAACCGCTTCAAGGATTACATTGCCATCCCGAAGCTGAACCTCTACCAGTCGCTGCACACCACGGTAATGGGGCCGGAAGGCAAGCCGGTAGAAATACAGATCCGCACCCACGACATGCACGTGCGTGCCGAGTACGGCGTGGCTGCGCACTTCCAATACAAGCATGGCCAAAACGCGAACTCCATGCTGTCACCGGAACAGAATATGGACTGGCTGCGGTCCTTGATGGAATGGCAGGCAGATACCACCGACTCCGAGGAATTCCTCGACGGGCTGCGCTATACGATCAGCTCCGCCGAGGTGTATGTCTTCACGCCCAAGGGCGACATCATGTCGCTGCCAGTGGGTGCAACTCCGGTGGACTTCGCCTACTCGATCCACACCGACGTTGGCCATCGGACGATCGGCAGCCGGGTCAACGGCAAGCTCGTGCCGCTGCATACCGAACTCAAACAGGGCGACGTAGTAGAGGTTTTCACTTCGAAGGCAGAAGGCGCCGGACCATCCCAGGACTGGCAGAACTTCGTCAAATCACCACGTGCCAAAGCGAAGATCCGTGGATACTTCTCCAAGGAACGCCGTGAAGAAGCCATCGAAAAGGGCAAGGAGCTTCTGACCAAGGAGCTGCGGCGCAACCACCTGCCCCTGCAGAAATTGATGACTCACGACCTGCTGACCGCGGTTGCCAACGAGCTGCACCACACGGACATCTCGGCGCTGTATCAGTCTGTTGGCGACGGGCATACCAGTGCGCAGAACGTCATTGAGCACCTGACGGCCCTCATTGGCCCTCCTGAGGCCGAACAAGTCGATGAGGAAGCGGTAGTCCGCCCGAACGCTCCGAGCCCCACAACGGGCAACGACGCCGGCGTGATTGTTGAGGGCGTCGGCGACGTCCTGGTGAAACTGGCCCGTTGCTGTACCCCAGTGCCACCAGATGAGATCCAGGGCTTTGTGACTCGTGGCGCGGGCGTCTCCGTGCACCGCTCGGATTGCTTGAACCTGACGCAGCTGTCAAACCAGCCAGATCGGCTGGTCAACGTCACTTGGGCAGCTAAGCACCACGGCGTGTTCCTCGTGGAGATCCAGGTGGAAGCGCTCGACCGCAAATCGCTGCTCTCCGATGTGACCCGAATTTTGTCCGAGAGCCACTTGAATATCCTCTCGGCCACGGTTCAAACCAGCAGGGACCGCGTGGCTTTGTCCCGTTTCTCCTTCGAAATGGGCGATCCGAAGTTCTTGAGCCACGTACTGAACCAAGTGCGCCGGATCGATGGCGTATACGACGTGTACCGCACCACTGCTGGCTCACGCCGCTAGAAACGCAACTGCCTCCAATAAATCACGCGGCCTGCGCGAAGTCGTCAAAGGAATCGACTAAGCGCAGGGCGCGTGATCTTTCTGGGGACTTCTCGAAGTTATTGAGGCTTTCCCGGATCGACTCCAGATTCAAATAGGGATCGTCCAGGGAAATCGCGTTGCCCAGAACTCGACTGGCTATTGGCAATGGGTCGAACTGCGCGCAGTCGCATACGCTGCGCAAGGCGGAGGTTACCTTGATCCGGCTGCGGAAGACCATTTGCGTATCGGGAACTATGGCCTGCATGAATTGGGCATTCAACCCGAAGCCGGGTGCAAAAGGCCGATGGTAATTGCGCGTATAGATGCACAGCGTAAAGACTTCGGGCAGCAGCCCATGAATCCAGGCGGCCGTTTGACGCGCCAGCACGGCATTGGAATTCAGCTCCCGCCCGCAGGCAAAAGCAGCAACCTGTGCCCGCAGCGAGGCAGTGATTTGAATCTGGCTGGGAAGAAAACAGTCACCAAGCACCTCGCGGAGCAAACCGTTCGAGGCCATCGCCTGCAACTCATTTCGGCTGAACATTTGGCCGGCGATCCAGAGGTCTTCTGGAATGCGCAACGCGGCGGCGCGTGGCCCGGTAGCCTGGCAATTTCTAGATTCCATGTGGCTACTGAACCAGCAAGCGCCGCCGCGTTGAGCGTGTGCTGACGATCTGTGGATTACTTACTGGAAGTCGGCTGCCGACTTTTCCAGGGTGTTCAGCCACATGCGGCGTGCATCCAGTGCTTCCTGGGCCGCAGCGATCTGCTTTGCGTTGCCCTTGGCCTGGGCCTTGGCCAGATCCTCTTCCAGTGCAGAAATCGTGTCCTGCAGCTGGCTGAGCATCGAATTGGAACGCGCCTTGGTCTCCGGGTTGGACCGGCGCCACTGCTCATCTTCAGCGCCCTTGACAGCATCTTCAACCTGGCGAAGTGCTGATTCGACGCGCTGCAGGTCGTTGCGCGGCACCTTGCCAGCAGCTTCCCAGCGTTCGCGGATGGAATCCAGCTTGGCTTTGGCGGTGGCCAGATCCTTGATTGGCAACAGCGCACGAGCTTCCTCGAGCAGAGCTTCCTTCGCCACAAGATTATGAGCGTACTCTTCATCGATCTTGGCGTTCTCGGCGGCACGAGCCTGGAAGAAGACATCCTGGGCAGCGCGGAAACGGCCCCAGAGCTGGTCGTCATCCTTGCGCGAGGCACGGCGCGACTTCTTCCACTCGTCCATGAGCTTGCGGTACTCGGCGGCGGTGGCAGCCCAGTCCGTGGAGCCCTGCAAGGCTTCTGCCCGTGCGATCAATTCTTCCTTCACGGCCTTGGCCGAGGCGTTGGTTGAATCAAGCTGCGAGAAGTAGGCGCGGCGATGGCGATCAAAAGTGGTGCGTGCAGCACGGAACCGCTTCCACAAGGCGTCTTCGGTGGCTCGTGGCAAGCGAACCGAGGAACGCTGGGAGGCCTTCCACTGCTCGAACAGCTCATTCATGGACGCCGAAGCGGTCTTCCACTGAATCTGCTCTGGTCGCTTCTCGGCCATGGCTTCGGCCTGGGCAACGATGGATTCGCGCGTGGCCAGCTGCTCGGCACGGGCGGCATCGTGGGCCTTGCGCTGTTCTGCGGAAAGGTTCTCCACAGCAACACGGGCATTTTCCAGGCGCGATTCAAGGGCCGGGATGTCGCCAACCATGTGGCGCTCTGCGACAGTTGCCGACAGGGCTTGAACTGCCTTGCCCAATTCGCCGGCCGGAGCCTTGGCGACAACACGCTGCTCGAGGAGCATCAGCTGCGAGAGCGCATCGTCATATTTGCGCACAAAGTAGCCCAAGGCTTCTTCCTGCGTGGCATCTGGGTACTGGCCCACGGGGAACTCGGCGCCATCGATAATCACGAAGACGTGGCCGTCCTCGGTGATGCGGGCAAATTTAGCCGCTTCGTCGAGGGGAGTGGTGTGTGCGACGCTGGGCGCTACAACCGGTTTTGCAGCAGGCTTCTGCGCCTGCGGCAAAGGGGTCTTGTGGCTGTCGTCGGATTGCTGACTGGTGGTCACCGCTGAAACTCTTTCACTTTACGAGCACTTGCTGTAGCCAACTCTACCTGTGACCTCCGTTTCTTAGTAAGCCGACGTGCACAGGTTTCTTGCAAAACAGGCTTAAGATGGTTTGGTAGCCCAATTTGCACTAAGGAGTTTCATGGCACGCAAGGCCTCACTTTCAGGTTTCCCAGAATGGCTTCCAGCTGAACGGGCTGTTGAACAGCACGTGCTGGACACCTTGCGTCATGTTTTTGAACTACATGGTTTCGCCAACATCGAGACCCGTGCAGTTGAAACCCGCGCCCAATTGTTGCGCAAGGGCGAAATCGACAAGGAAGTTTATGGACTTTCGCGCCTGGCCGCCGAGGACGACAAGAACGATCCCAACGCCCTGGCCCTGCACTTCGACCTCACCGTGCCCTTCGCCCGCTATGTGGTGGAGAACGCCGGCCACCTGGCCTTCCCCTTCCGCCGCTACCAGATGCAGAAGGTGTGGCGCGGCGAACGCCCGCAGGATGGCCGCTTCCGCGAATTCACCCAGGCCGACATCGACGTGGTCGGCGATGGCACCTTGCCCTTCAGCTACGACGTAGAGCTCGCGTTGACCATTGCCGATGCGCTCTCCGCGCTGCCGATCGGGGACTTCCGCTTGCGCGTGAACAACCGCAAGCTGGCCGAGGGCTTCTACCGCGGCTTGGGCCTGGATGATCCGGATGCCGTGCTGCGCGCCATTGACAAGCTGGAAAAGATCGGCGATGAAGCGGTCGCAAAGATCCTCGTGGAGGAAGTTGGCGCGACGCGCGAACAGGCCGATGCGGCCTTGGCGCTGGCCAAGATCCGCACCATGGACACCTCCTTTGTTGACCAGGTCCGCGCCCTGGGCGTTGGGCACGAGCTGCTGGACACCGGCCTGGATGAGCTCTCCCAGGTGATCGACGCGGCCTCGAAGCGCGCCCCGGGCAAGGTTATGGCAGACCTGTCCATCGCCCGCGGCCTGGACTACTACACCGGCACCGTCTACGAAACCGTGCTGGTCGGCCACGAATCCCTGGGGTCGATCTGCTCGGGCGGGCGCTACGAATCGCTGGCATCCAAGGGCAAGAAGAACTACCCGGGTGTTGGCTTGTCCATCGGCGTTACCCGCCTGATCTCGCGCATCCTGACTGAAGAAGTAGTCACCGCCAGCCGCAGCGTGCCATCAGTGGTATATGTCACGCTGGCCAATGACGACTCCTGGCACGAAGCCCAGGACGTCGCCTCGCAGCTGCGCGGGCGCGGGATCGCTTGCGAAGTCGCAGCCAGCGCTGAGAAGTTCGGCAAGCAGATCAAATTCGCCGATCGCCGGGGGATTCCCTTCGTCTGGTTCACCCAGGCCGATGGCACCCACGAGGTCAAGGACATCCGCTCCGGCGAGCAGGTCGCAGCCGAGCCGGCCACCTGGATGCCCAACGCCGAAGACCTGAAGATCGCCATCAGCTAATGCTTTGGGCTTGGCCGCCCGCACCTGCACCGTCTTGCGGTGCACTAAACTTCATGGGGAGAAACTTTCCCAACCGACCGAAAGGATCGTAGTGCTACGCACTCATCAGCTGGGCGAATTGAACGCCGAGCACATTGGACAGCAGGTCACCCTCACCGGCTGGGTCGCGCGTCGCCGTGACCACGGCGGTGTCGCCTTCCTGGATTTGCGCGATGCCTCGGGCGTAGCCCAGGTTGTCGTGCGCGATGAAGAGGACTTCCACCCGCTGCGCAATGAGTTCGTGCTGCAGATCGCCGGCACCGTGGAGCGCCGCCCGGAAGGCAACGAGAACCCGAACCTGCCTACCGGGCAGATCGAGGTCATCGCGGACACCGTGACCGTGCTGAACACCGCCGCCCCGCTGCCTTTCCAGGTTGACGAGCATGTCGAGGTCGGCGAGGAGGCGCGCCTGCGCCACCGCTACCTGGACCTGCGCCGCCCGACCCCGGCCCGCAACATCCGCCTGCGCTCCGAGGCCAACCGCGTAGCACGCAACCTGCTGCACGACCAGGGTTACATCGAGATCGAGACCCCGACGCTGACCCGTTCCACCCCGGAAGGCGCCCGCGACTTCGTCGTGCCGGCCCGCCTGACCCCGGGCAGCTGGTACGCGCTGCCGCAGTCCCCGCAGCTGTTCAAGCAGCTGCTGCAGGTCGGCGGTTTCGAGAAGTACTACCAGATCGCCCGCTGCTACCGCGATGAGGACTTCCGCGCGGACCGGCAGCCGGAGTTCACCCAGCTGGACATCGAAGCCTCGTTCGTCGAGGAAGATGACATCATCGAGCTCGGCGAAAAGCTGGTTACCGAGCTGTGGAACCTGATCGACGTGCAGGTCCCGACCCCGATCCGCCGCATGGCGTACTCGGAGGCCATGGCCAAGTATGGTTCGGACAAGCCGGACCTGCGCTTTGGCCTGGAACTGACCGAAATGACCGAGTACTTCGCGAACACCTCCTTCAAGGTCTTCCAGTCCGAGTATGTCGGTGCCGTGGTTATGCCCGGCGGCGCCTCGCAGCCGCGCCGCACCCTGGATGCCTGGCAGGAATTCGCCAAGCAGCGCGGTGCCAAGGGCCTGGCCTACGTATTGATCAAGGAAGATGGCGAGCTGGCCGGCCCAGTGGCCAAGAACCTCTCGGATGAAGAGAAGGCCGGCCTGGCCGCAGCTACCGGCGCAAGCGCTGGCGACTGCATCTTCTTCTCGGCTGGCAAGAAGAACGAATCCCGTGCCCTGCTCGGCGCGGTTCGTGTCGAAATTGGCCACCGCACCGGCCTGATCAAGGAAGGCGACTGGGCCTTCGTCTGGATCGTCGACGCACCGATGTTCGAAGCCGCTTCGGATGCCGTGGCCTCGGGCGACGTGGCCGTGGGCGCCGGCGCCTGGACCGCCGTGCACCACGCGTTCACCAGCCCCAAGCCGGAGTTCATGGACACCTTCGACACCGACCCCGGCTCGGCACTGTCCTACGCCTACGACATCGTATGCAACGGCAACGAAATCGGCGGCGGTTCGATCCGTATCCACCAGCGCGATGTGCAAGAGCGCGTCTTCAAGCTCATGGGCGTGACCCAGGAGCAGGCCGACACCCAGTTCGGCTTCCTGCTCGAGGGCTTCAAGTACGGCGCCCCGCCGCATGGCGGCATCGCCCTGGGCTGGGACCGCGTGCTGCAGCTGCTGACCAACTCGGAGTCCATCCGCGACGTCATCGCCTTCCCGAAGACCGGTGGCGGTTTCGACCCGCTGACCGCTGCTCCTGCACCGATCACCCCGCAGCAGCGCAAGGAAGCCGGCATCGACTTCAAGCCTGAGAAGAAGAAGGCCGAAGAGACCGAAGCCAAGGCTGAAGCCAAGTAGGCTTACGCAGCTATAAGAAGCCGGATGGAACGCGCAAGTGCGTTCCATCCGGCTTCTTTTTGCCCCAAAATAGGCCACAGCGTGGATTAATGCTGATTTTAATACTAGGTTAGTTTTCACACTAGTTATTTCTCTCCAAGGAGACTTCTTGGCCTCGGCAGAACCCCAGCACATCGTCCAGCAATACCCGGCGCGCGACCGCAGTTGGGCGCAGGACTTCAGGCTTGCCATGATGCTCCATGACTTGGATGATTCGCAGAGCGTCCAGGAACTGGAAAATGCTTTGGCCACCATCCGGGATAGCGGCGAAGCTGCAGAGGATCTTTTTGGCGCCCCCCTCGAATACGGCGAAGCCCGGGCGTACTCGCGGTTGACGCCGCAACAGCTGGCGGACTCGGAGATGCCGGTCAACAGCAGCGTGCTGCTGCTCGTTGGTCTCGGAATTGGTGTTGGCCTGCTATGCACCGGTTTTGGCACTTGGGTCGGATTCCGTGACGGATGGACTGCGAACTCGTGGCACTATTGGCAGCTAGCGGCCTTGTGCGCAGGCACGGGAATCGCCTTATCCGGGCACCTATGGTGGTTCTACCGCGTGAAAGGCAAATTCGCGCGATCTTGGGCGCTAGGGGTGGCCGGAATAGCGGTATCCATCGCAGGCGCCGCACTCATCGCCACACTAGGCGATGAACAAGCCCTGCCAATGCCCAACTGGCTAGCACCGATCCTCGGGATAGCCCTGGCCATCGGCGCGTTTTGGCTGCCATTCAAGGATGAGCCTGGAGCAACGCGCAACGACGCCACAGCTTTTACTGATCCCGAAGCATGGTTTGCCGAATCCACGCGCCTGCTGCGCGGACGCTATGGAATGCGAGCTAGAGAGGCGGCATCCGTCCTGGCGCCAGCCCGCGAGCACTGGTCGAACATGTGCAGGGCAGAAGGCGAAGCATCGATAGTTGAGGAATTCGGCACCCCAAACGAATTCGCCATCGGACTGGGAGTCAACACCGCCACGGCGTTGCGGCGACGATGGCTCATGCTCCGGTTGCTGCCATTGGCACTCGTATTCTTGTACGGCACAAGCCTGCTGCCGGAGGCGCTTGCCCCGGACCGCAGCGGATGGGACATCTTCTTCGCCGTATGCGTTGCGGTTTTTGCGGCGGTTTCCCTTTACGAATTGCGCCCCGCGAACCGCGCAGAATACGTGGAATCCAAGCTAGCCCAAAGGCGTGCCCATGCCCGCGGCCTGGAAGAAGGGCGCGATGAGTAAGGACTCGCCGTTTCCCGGCAGCTGGCAGCGCGCCATGCTCCCGATGCTGCTGCTGGCTGAATTGTCGTCCGGGCAAGCCCACGGCTACGCCCTGTCCAAAACCCTGCAAGAACGAGGTTTCGGACCGATCAAGGGCGCAACGCTCTATCCCGCGCTGGCAAAGCTGGAAGCCTCGGGCTTCGTGGAAACCCGATGGGAAGAAGGCCAGGGCGGGCCTGGGCGGAAAGTCTACGAGCTCTCCGCCACCGGCCAAACCGAGCTGAATGCGCAGCGCGCAAGCTTCGAGATGCTCGTGCAGCTGGTGAAGTCCGCCGGCAGCTAGGCCAGGTCCGCCGAATCGACGATCATTGTGAACGGGCCGGTGTTGGTCAGCGACACATCCATCATTGCCCCGAACCGCCCGGTCTCAACGTGCGATCCGAGTTCACGCAGGTACTGCACGAAGTATTCGTAGAGCGGCTCGCTGACCGGGCCGGGCGCGGCATTGGACCAAGAAGGGCGCCGGCCCTTGCGCACCGAGCCATAGAGGGTGAACTGGCTGATCACCAGCAACGGGGCCTGGTTGCCGGCCGCCGAGGTTTCATCCTCCATGATGCGCAGTTGCCAGATCTTCTCGGCGACCTTGCGCGCTATGGCCTGGTCGTCGTCGTGGGTCACGCCCAGCAGGATCACCAAGCCGGGGGAGTCGAGCTGCCCGACAATTTCCCCTTCAACTTCAACGCGGGCGGTGCTG
The DNA here is from genome assembly GCF_001302565.1 of Glutamicibacter halophytocola. Lineage (NCBI taxonomy): Bacteria > Bacillati > Actinomycetota > Actinomycetes > Micrococcales > Micrococcaceae > Glutamicibacter > Glutamicibacter halophytocola. The sequence continues at coordinate 1,938,190 of NZ_CP012750.1, read as the reverse complement.
GCGACCTGGACGACGGCGCGCATGCAGAAAATCCTCTCAATAGGCAATAAGCGGCGGGCGAAAGGCCGGTACCGCATTGACACCAGAATATCGGTAGGCTTGGACGGTGAGCGATTTGTTCGATTCCCTGACCGATGATCCGCAGGACGCGCGCGAGGCCCAAGTCAACCGGCCCCGCCCGCCACTGGCGGTACGGATGCGCCCGCGCTCGCTCGAGGAACTGGTCGGGCAGCAGCACCTGCTCGGTCCGGGCTCGCCGCTGCGGCAACTGGCCGAGAATCCTGAAACAGGCCTGGCCGGGCCTGCCAGCGTGATCCTCTACGGCCCGCCGGGCATCGGCAAGACCACCATCGCCCACGTCATTGCGCGGGCCACCAACCGGAAATTTGTCGAGCTCTCCGCCATCACCGCAGGCGTCAAGGATGTGCGCCGGGTTATCGAGCAGGCCAAGGACGACCGCGACCTGCGCGGGATGACCACGGTATTGTTCCTCGACGAGATCCACCGCTTCAACAAGGCCCAACAGGATGCACTGCTTCCCGGAGTCGAAAACCGGGTGGTTGTGCTGGTCGCCGCCACTACCGAAAATCCGTCCTTCTCGGTGATTTCCCCGCTGCTCTCGCGCTCCCTGCTGCTGACCCTGCGCCCGCTGACCGATGGTGACCTCGCGGCCCTGCTGGAACGCGCCATCGAAGACGAGCGCGGATTCAACGGGCAGGTCCAGCTGGATGGCGAGCAGCGCGACGCCATCGTCCGCCTGGCCCAAGGCGATGCCCGCCGCTCGCTGACCGTGCTCGAGGCGGCCGGGGCCGTCGCATGGAATGCCGCTGGCGCCGAAGTGGATCCGCCGGTGCAAATCACCGCCGACCATGTCCAGCTGGCCATGGACCAGGCCGTGCAGCGCTATGACAAAGACGGCGATCAGCACTACGACATCATCTCGGCCTTCATCAAATCCATCCGGGGCTCCGACGTGGATGCCGCCCTGCACTACCTCGCGCGCATGCTCTCCGCGGGGGAGGACCCGCGTTTCATCGCCCGCCGCCTGATGATCTCGGCCAGCGAAGATATTGGCATGGCCGATCCCACCGCCCTGCCCCTGGCCGTGGCCGCAGCCCAATCGGTGCAGCTCACCGGCATGCCCGAAGCGCGGATCATGCTGGGCCAAGCCACCGTGCATCTGGCGACCGCGCCAAAATCCAATGCGTCGTACAACGCGATCAACGCTGCCTTGGCCGACGTCTCCGAAGGCAAGGGCTCGCTGGTTCCGGACCACCTGCGCGACGCGCACTATCCAGGAGCCAAGCAATTGGGCCACGGGGTGGGCTACATCTACGCCCACGACGCGCCGCATTCGATCGCCACCCAGCAATACCTGCCCGACGATCTGGTCGGCACCAATTACTACACGCCGACCATCAACGGCGCCGAGAAGACCATCGGAACGCGCCTGGCCCGGCTTCGCGAGATCATCCGCGGCAAGGACCCGGTACGCGACAAGCGCAAGCGCTGATTGTGCGCTATGCCTCAGCCCGAGGCTAATCCCTTTCGTGTAGACTTGATCTTTGGCTGGCAAGCCCTGCCCGGAGTCCGAGTGATCGGCCTGCGGAGCAAGGTTGCAGTGTAGCAGGGACGCGACGCCCACACACTCTCCATCCTGGAGGCCAGTAGATACCGTCGCTGAACGAAAAGGACACATCAATGGCTAACGCCCGTGCCCGCCGCACCGTACGCCTTTCGCGTGCGCTCGGCCTTGCATTGACCCCTAAAGCTGAAAAGTACATGGAGCGCCGTCCATACGGTCCAGGCCAGCACGGCCGCGCCCGTAAGAAGCAGGACAGCGACTACGCAGTGCGTCTGCGCGAAAAGCAGCGTTTGCGTGCCCAGTACGGCATCCGCGAAGTTCAGATGCTGAACGCTTTCAAGGAAGCAAAGCGCCTCGGCGGCCAGACCGGTGACAACCTGCTGGCACTGCTCGAGTCCCGCTTGGACGCCCTGGTTCTGCGTGCAGGCTTCGCCCGCACCATCCAGCAGGCTCGCCAGCTGGTCGTGCACCGCCACATCCTGGTCAACGGCCAGCGTGTAGACCGCCCATCCTTCAAGGTACAGCCGGGTCAGCTGATCCACGTACACGAGAAGAGCGAGAAGATGGTTCCATTCCAGATGGCTGCAGCAGGTGAGCACGCTAAGGTGCTGCCAGCTGTTCCTGCTTACCTGGACGTAAAGCTGGAAGCCCTTCAGGCTACCTACCTGCGCGCTCCTGAGCGTGCAGAGATCCCAGTGACCTGCGAAGAGAACCTCGTGGTCGAGTACTACGCACGCTAAACCGTGCGCTAGTTCCAAGCCCGCAACCGTCCAACGGTTGCGGGCTTGTCGCTTAACTACCTATCTTGGCTCTGACTTCGATAAGGTGGACTGGCACCAAAAACCCAAGCAGAAGAGGAAGCACATGTCGGGTTCGGATATTGCAGGGCTCATCGCCGCCGGCGCATTTGTTGTACTAGTAGTGCTGCTGGCTGTGCCGATCATCAAGTTGGGCAAGGTGTTCGACGAGCTGCGCAAATCGATCAGGGACGTTGCCGATGGCACCACCCCGTTGATCGGCGAAGTCGCCAACACCGTGGCGACCACCAACGACCAGCTCAAGAAGGTCGATACGATCACCAATAACGTTTCTGATGCCACCGCCAATGTTTCCGCGCTGTCCTCGCTGATCGCAGCTACTGTCGGCAAGCCGCTGATCAAGGCGGCCGCGTTCACCGAAGGCGTGAAAGCCGCGATGAACACCAAGCCAAGCGGCAAAGCACGCCGCAGCCGCTAAGCCAGAGCTGTTCGATCGAACACGTATCGGCGCGCTGAACGACGGACGGCCCATCGAAGGCCGCCAAGGAGACTAGAATGAAAAAGTTCTTGTGGGTTTCTATTGGAGTGGGCGTTGGAGTGCTCGCAACCAGGAAATACGCTGACGTTAAATCCGGTGCAGCGCTCAATCGCCAGGTCGGCAAGTACGCCGACCGTGTTGCCGAATATCTGGAAGCCTTCCATCAGGGAATGACCGCCAGAGAAGAAGAATTACGTTCCGCCTTGGGCGTGGACGCCGCTAAGTGAAGGGATCATCCGTAACACGATGAAAACGCAGGAAATTGCCCGTCGGTGGGTCGACTTTTTCGTCTCTAAGGGCCACACGGCGGTGCCCAGCGCCTCGCTGGTCTCATCGGACCCATCGCTGTTGTTCACTGTGGCCGGCATGGTTCCCTTCATCCCGTACCTGACCGCCCGCGAAGAAGCCCCCTACACTCGTGCGACCTCGGTGCAGAAATGCATCCGCACCGGCGACATCGAAGAAGTCGGCAAGACCGTGCGCCACGGCACCTTCTTCCAGATGTGCGGCAACTTCTCCTTCGGCGATTACTTCAAGAAGGATGCCATCCACTTCGCCTGGGAGCTGCTGACCAGCCCGGTGGAAGCCGGAGGCTACGGCCTGGACAAGGAACGCCTCTGGGTCACCGTCTACGAAGACGGCGACGAGAAGGACCTTGAAGCCCGCCGCATCTGGGAAGAAGAGATCGGCATCCCGACCGAGCGCGTGGTCGGCACCGGCAAGGAAGACAACTACTGGAACACCGGCCAGCCCGGCCCCGGCGGTCCTTGCTCGGAGATCTACTACGACCGCGGTGCCCAGTACGGCCAAGAAGGCGGCCCGGCGGTCGACGAGACCCGCTACATCGAAATCTGGAACCTCGTGTTCATGCAGTACCGCCTCTCAGCGGTGCGCTCCAAGACCGACTTCGACGTCGCCGGCGAACTGCCCAAGCGCAATATCGACACCGGCCTGGGCCTTGAGCGCCTGGCCATGATCCTGCAGGGCGTCGAGAACATGTACGAGACCGACCAGGTCCGTCCGGTGCTCGACAAGGCCGCCGAGCTTGCCGGCGTCGCCTACACCTCCACCGAGGATCCAGCGGACCCCAACCACGCCAATGACGTGCGCCTGCGCATGATCGCCGACCACATCCGCTCCTCGCTGATGCTGATCTCCGACCAGGTCACCCCGGGCAACGAGGGCCGCGGCTACGTGCTGCGCCGGCTGATCCGCCGCGCCGTGCGCGCCATGCGCCTGATGGGCGTGGACAGCGAAGTGCTCCCGCAGCTGCTTCCCGTCTCCCGCGACGCCATGAAGGGCGTCTACCCAGAGGTCGAGGCCGACTTCGAGCGCATCGCCCGCATCGCCTACGCCGAGGAGCGCGCCTTCCGCCGCACCATCGCTTCGGGCACCACCCGCCTTGACGAGGCGCTGAACCACGCCAAGGAAGAAGGAGCCAACCTCTCCGGAGACGACGCCTTCACCCTGCACGACACCTATGGCTTCCCGATCGACCTCACCTTGGAAATCGCAGCCGAGGCTGGCCTGTCCGTGGACGAGCCGCGCTTCCGCGAGCTGATGAACGAGCAGCGCACCCGTGCGCAGAAGGACGCCAAGGCCAAGAAGGCCGGCCACGCCGACCTGTCGGTGTACAACAAGCTGGCCGACGCCGGCAGCGTGCACTTCACCGGCTACGACACGCTGGAAGGCGAGTCGACCATTCGCGGCATCATCCGCGACGGCCAAGTGGTTCCATACGCGGAGCAGGGCCAGGAAATCGACCTGGTGCTCAATGAGACCCCCTTCTATGCCGAATCCGGCGGCCAGGCTGGCGACAGCGGCCTGATCACCGGCGACGGCTTCGTGCTTGAGGTCACCGACGTGCAGGCCCCGGTCAAGGGCCTGAACGTGCACAAGGTGATCGTGCGCGAGGGCGAGCTTCCTGCCGAGGCATTGGTGCGCACCCAGGTCGACGCCGTGCGCCGCCGTTCGGGGGAGCAGGCCCACTCGGCCACCCACCTGGTGCACGCCGCGCTGCGCGAGCTGCTTGGCCCAACGGCCACCCAGGCAGGGTCCTTCAACAAGGCCGGCTACCTGCGCTTCGACTTCTCCTGGGCCGAAGCCCTCTCCGCTGCGGCTCGCAGCGAAGTCGAAGAAGCAGTCAACCTGGCCATCGCCTCGAACTACCAGGTCGTCACCAACGAAATGGCCCTGTCCGAGGCCAAGAAGCTCGGCGCGATGAGCCTGTTCGGCGAAAAGTACTCCAACGACGTGCGCGTGGTGGAAATGAACGGCGCCTGGTCGCGCGAGCTGTGCGGTGGCACCCACGTGGACACCACCGCCCGCATCGGCCAGCTGACCCTGCTCTCCGAGGCCTCGGTCGGTTCGGGAAACCGCCGCGTCGAAGCCCTGGTCGGCATGGAGGCCTTCCGCCACGGCGCTGCCGAGCGTGCCCTGGTTTCCGAGCTCTCGGGCCTGTTCCGCGTGCCTTCCAGCCAGGTGTCCGAGCGCGTCAACGACACCGTTGCCAAGCTCAAGGCCGCCGAGAAGCAGATCGCCGAGCTCAAGAGCCAGGCCATGCTCGCCCAGTCCGCAGCCCTACTGGAAAAGGTGGTGACCATCGGCTCGACCCGCCTGCTGGCCCATAACGCAGGTACCATCGACTCCGCGGATGCCCTGCGCACCATGGCGCTGGATCTGCGAGGCAAGCTTGGCACCGAAGCAGCGGTCATTGTGCTGATCGGCGTGGCCAACGGCCGACCGCTGGTCCTGGCCGTCACCAACGATGACGCCCGTGCCAACGGCTTCAAGGCCGGAGCGCTGGTGCGCACCGCCACCGGCGTGCTCGGCGGCGGCGGCGGAGGCAAGGACGATATGGCCCAGGGCGGCGGCCAGGACGCTTCAAAGATCGACGAAGCGCTGGATGCCATTCGGGCGGCTTTGGCCAATGGCTAAAGTGGCACTCGGCGTCGACGTGGGCCTGGCCCGCGTCGGCGTCGCCATCTCAGATCCCTCGGGGATCCTGGCCACGCCGGTCATGACCCTGCGCCGGGATGCGAAGAAGAATTCTGACCGCCGGATGCTGCTGCGCATCATCACGGACCGGAATGTGGGCGAAGTATTCATCGGCGAGCCGAAATCCTTGGCCGGCAATGATACCGAGTCCACCAAAATGGCCCGTGACTATGCTATTGCCTTGGCCGAATTAGCCGATAGCTCCAATATCGAGCTTGCGGTTTTCCTGGTCGACGAGCGGTTGAGCACCGTCAACGCCCATCGCGCGTTGCACGCCTCAGGCCGTAAGATGGAGGATCATCGAAAGGTTGTCGACCAGGTCGCTGCCACCGAGATCCTGCAGCAAGTGCTGGAAATGCGCCGGAACAACGTCCGTGTCCAGGCCAGCCGGATCGTCATGAAATAGATCCCGCACGTCGCGGCCCAGTTCGAAGCCATACCGAGAAATGAGAGTTGATGCGAGAAGAAGCCCGTCAAGAACGGCAACGCGAAACTCTTCGTGCCCTGTACGAGAGCTTCGCGGCAGGCCAAGGGCTTCCCATCGCTGAACCTTCCACTCCTGAGCTGACCGGGCTGGACCACTATCTCGGAGCTTCCTCTGATGGCGAGGCGGCACCGGATGCCGCCTTGGCAACCGCCGATGACCAGGATGGGCAGCAAACCCATACCCGGTTCCTGCCCACCCTGGCCGCGGCGCATACCGCGCAGACTCCGGTCATCGAACAGCAAGACGCGCTCCACCGCGATGGGCTGCTCGACCAGGATGACGAAGCCTCCAAGAAGCTGCGGCGCAAGAAAACCCGCCGGAAGCGCAACCTGGTGATGCTAGCCACCGTGGTGATTTTTGCCCTGGTTGTCGCCGGCTCCTTCTATTTCGTCAAGTCCTTAGTCAAGCAGTTCAACCCGGATGACTATCCCGGCCCGGGCGGCGCCACGGTCGAATTCACCGTGGAAGACGGCTGGGGCCTGGGCGCAATCTCGCGCAAGCTCGAGGACCTGGACGTCATTTCCAACGACAAGCTGCTGATCAAGGCCGTGGAGAACTCCGAACGCGCCAATAAGGTCGTCCACCCGGGAACCTACCAGCTCAAATCCCAGATGCCGGCAGCCGATGCTGCTGAAATCCTGGTCGATAATCGCCCTGGCAAGGTGTTCTACATCGGGCTCAAGGCGAACTTGCGCCTGAACGCGGCGCTGGAGGAGATCGCCAAGGGCTCCGGGCTCAAGCTTGCCGACCTGGAAAAACTGGCCGGCCAGCCGGAAAAGTTCGGGCTTCCTTCCTCTGTGCCGAACCTCGAGGGCTGGCTGCACCCGGGCGAATACCGTTTCGCCCTGGACAGCACCCCCAAGGACGTGCTGGCCAAGATGGTCAGGTCCACCAAGAACACCCTCAAAGACGCCGGCATCACCGACCTCGAGAAGGGCTACCGCACCCTGAAGGTAGCCTCCATCCTGCAGGCAGAGGCCCGCGAGAAGGACTATGCCACCGTGGCCGGAGCCATCGAGAACCGGCTGAATCCTGCCAACAAGGAAACCCATGGCTTGCTCCAGGTGGATTCCACGGTGATCTACGGCTTGGACCGCTACAGCCTGCAGTTCAGCCAGGCCGAGCGCAAGGACGCCGGCAACAAATACAACACCTATGTGCATAAGGGCTTGACCCCGACGCCGATCGGCTCACCAGCCACCTCGGCGATCAAGGCTGCGGCCAACCCGCAGTCCAACGGCTACTACTACTGGGTGACCGTGAACATTGAAACGGGCGAAACCAAGTTCGCTTCCAGCTACGCCGAACATCAGCGCAACCAGGCTGAATTCCGGGCATGGTGCCAACAGAATTCGGATGTCTGCTAAGCGCAGCAGCAACGCAGAAAGTATGTGAATTGATAAAGCAGGCTGCCGTACTGGGGCACCCGGTCGGCCACTCCAAGTCACCGGTGCTGCACCGCACCGCCTACCAGCTGCTGGGCGCGCCGCTGAATTATGAGGCCATCGACCTCGTGCCCGAACAGTGCGCCGAACACGTTGCACGCCTGCGCTCGGGGGATTGGGCCGGATCGTCGGTGACCATGCCGCTGAAGGATGCCTTTGTGCCGCTCATGGACGAGGTTTCTGCCCGCGTGCGGCAACTTGGCGCCCTGAACACCATTGTGGTGCGCGAAGACGGAACGCTGTTCGGGGAGAACACCGACATCGACGGCCTGGTCCAGGCCCTGGCCGATTTCTCGATGACCGCCGCCGATCAGGCCCTGATCCTGGGGTCGGGCAATACCTCGCTAGCGGCCCTTCAGGCCTGTGCCGAGCTCGGCGTCGAGCACGTCACCCTCGTGGTTCGCTCCGTTCAGCGCTCCCGGCGCGCTGTGGACCTGGCCAAGGAACTGGGCCTGCACCCGGTCGTCCACGAAATTTCCGGCATCACCCGCGAGCTGTCCGATCAGCTGCGCCTGATGCCCCTGGTTTTCAGCACGCTGCCGCCGCACGCGGGCGATGAATGGGTGCCTGCGATCGGTTCCGGCAACGGGATCCTGCTCGATGTGGCCTACGATCCATGGCCCTCCAAGCTGGCTGCCTCATGGCAAGGCCAGGTCATTTCCGGGCTTCACATGCTGGTGCACCAGGCAGTGGAACAGGTGCGCCTGTTTGCCGGTGCAGCCTGGGATGAAGAGCGGCGTGTTGACGTCACAAATGCGATGTATGACTCCCTGGGACTGGCCCGACACCAGTAATTGCTTCAGGTCATGGCAAAATAGAGGACATGTTGCGTTGGTTGACCGCGGGCGAATCGCATGGCCCGGCACTTGTTGGAATTCTTGAAGGGCTACCTGCCGGAGTATCGGTGGATAGCGAAGTTGTACGCGAAGCATTAGCGCGTCGCCGTCTCGGCTACGGCCGCGGTGCGCGGATGAAGTTTGAAAAGGACCAGGTCACTTTCCTTGGCGGTGTGCGCCACGGCAAGACCCAGGGCGGTCCGGTGGCCATCGAAATCGGGAACACCGAATGGCCCAAGTGGGAACGCGTCATGAGCGCGGACCCAGTGGACCTCGACGAGCTGGCTTCGCTGGCGCGCAATGCGCCATTGACCCGTCCGCGCCCGGGCCACGCCGACTTCACCGGCATGCAGAAATACGGTTTCGACGACGCCCGCCCGATCCTGGAACGAGCCAGTGCCCGCGAAACCGCGGCCCGCGTGGCCCTGGGCGCAGTAGCCTCCCGCTTCCTGAACGACCTCGGCATCGAATTGGTGTCGCACACCACCGCCGTTGGCGCTGTTTCGGCTCCGGCTGATGCCCCGCTGCCGACCGCTGCGGATATTGAAGCGCTCGATGCCGATCCGCTGCGCTGCTTCGACCAGGCAACCAGCCAGGCCATGGTGGCCGAGGTCGACGACGCGCACAAGGCGGGGGAGACCCTCGGTGGCGTGGTTGAGGTCCTGGCCTACAACCTGCCTCCGGGCATTGGATCCTACGTGCACTGGGACCGCCGCCTGGACGCACGCCTGGCCGCCGCGTTGATGGGCATCCAGGCCATCAAGGGCGTGGAAGTGGGCGACGGTTTTGAAACCGCGGCGCGCCGCGGTTCGGCCGCCCACGATGAGATCGTGCACGCCGAAGATGGCAGCATCAAGCGCAATTCCAATCGCGCCGGCGGCATTGAGGGGGGCATGAGCATTGGCGAGGTGCTGCGCGTGCGCGCTGGCATGAAGCCGATCGCGACCGTTCCCCGTGCCCTGCGCACCGTCGACACCGCAACCGGCGAAGACACCACCGCGCACCACCAGCGTTCAGACGTCTGTGCCGTCCCGGCGGCTGGCGTGGTTGCCGAAGCCATGGTTGCCCTGGTGCTCGCCCAGTCTCTGCTCGAGAAGTTCGGCGGCGACTCGGTTGCGGAAACCAAGCGCAATATCGACTCCTACCTGGCCAGCATCCCGGATAACCTGGGATCGACCGGCGTCTAGGAAGCATTCGTTAATGATTTACCTCATTGGTCCGATGGCCAGTGGCAAGTCCACCGTGGGCAGGTCACTGGCCACGGCCTTATCAACCAGTTTTGCCGATTCCGACGCGACGGTCGTGGCCCATCACGGCACGATTCCGCAAATTTTTGCCGAGCATGGCGAAGCGCATTTCCGCGACCTGGAAGTCCAGGCCTTGGCGCGCCTGCTCACCGGGGTTGTCGCCACCGGTGGCGGAGCGGTGCTCCGCGAGGAGAACCAGCAGCTGCTTTCCCGCGGCACCGTCATCTACCTGGAGCTGGGCATGCAGGCAGCGGCCGAGCGGATCAAGGCGGACTCCAATCGGCCATTGCTGGCAGGTGACGAAGCACTCACCGTCTGGGCTTCGGTCTACGAAAAGCGCCGTCCAATTTACGAAATGCTGGCTGACGTGCACGTTGTGGTTGACGGAAAGTCTGTTCTACAAATTGTCGAAGAGATTTTGCCGCAACTCGACCAGCTGTGATTAGCGCCACGAGATGCCAGTTCTCGACAATCCCACGCGTACGCTAGACAAATCAGCACCATCAGGAGGAACAAGACTGATGCCATTAGCACCGACCACTTTAAAGGTCTCGGGAAACACGGCCGCCGAATCGTACCCAGTACTGGTTGGCAACGGATTGTTGGGGCACCTGCCCGAACTGCTCGGACCTTCGGTCAAGAAGGTTTTGGTGATCCACCCTCGCGCGCTGCGCACCACCGGCGACGTGGTTCGTGATGAACTGGCCAATGCCGGCCTGGAAGCACTGACCGCAGAGATCCCGGATGCCGAAGAAGGCAAGCACATCCAGGTGGCTTCCTTCTGCTGGGAAGTTCTGGGCAAGAATGATTTCACCCGCAGCGACGCGGTCATCTCCGTTGGCGGCGGCGCCGTCACCGACCTGGCCGGTTTTGTGGCAGCCACCTGGCTGCGCGGGGTCAAGGTCATTCACATTCCGACCTCCCTGCTGGCCATGGTCGACGCCGCGGTAGGCGGCAAGACCGGCATCAATACCGCCGAAGGCAAGAACCTGGTGGGCGCATTCCACCCTCCTGCCGCCGTGCTCGCGGACCTCGACGCCCTGGCCACGTTGCCGAAGAACGAACTGGTCACCGGCATGGCTGAAATTGTCAAGACCGGATTCATCGCCGATGAGCGCATTCTGGAACTGATCGAAGAAGATCCGCAAGACGCCATCAACCCGGCCAGCGCACGCCTGCGAGAGCTGATCGAACGCACCATCGCCGTGAAGGTCGACGTGGTCTCACGCGACCTGAAGGAATCGGGCGATCGCGAATTCTTGAACTACGGCCACACCCTGGCCCATGCCATCGAGCTGGCCGAGCGCTACCAGATGCGCCACGGCGCCGCGGTGTCCATCGGCCTGTGCTTCGCTGCCGAGCTGGGCCGCTCCGTTGGCTACACCTCCGATGCGATCGCCGATCGCCATGTGAGCATCTTGACATCGCTGGGACTGCCAACCAGCTACCGCAACGACCGCTGGGCCGCTTTGCTCGATGGCATGAAGCGGGACAAGAAGGCGCGTGGCAACCAGCTGCGCTTCGTCGTGCTCGAAGAGATCGGCAAGCCGCGCATCTACGAAGTGCCGGATAACTCGCTGCTGTTCGCGGCCTACCAGGAAATCGGGGAGTGAAAATGGGCGACCACACCGCATACGCCATTGATGTCGCATCGGTAAACCGGGAAGGTGTCGGGACTTCGGTCAACGGCGTCCTGATCGACCCGGTAACCCTCAAGCCCTACGTCGCCGACGAACAGGCCGCGCAGCACCAGATGCAGGTTGGTTCCCCTACCGACCAGGTCATGATCCTGTTGGCTCGCGGCGATCTTGCCGACGCCGGCGAACTGATCGCCGAATCCCGGCTGATCGATCCAACCAACGCGCACCTGCGCGTGCTGGATACCGAGCTGACCCGCATGCAGGGCGATTTTGATCGCGCGATCAATCGGCTGCGCAAGCTCTCCGAAGAGTTCGCCGGCACCGATTACGAACCGCTGATGCACCACCACCTGGGTCTTTCCTTCTTCGCGAAGGGCGATTTCAAGGCGGCGGCGACGCGTTTCCGCAAGGCGATGGACCTGCGCATCGAGCTGGGCGATGACGCCTACCTGGTCAACGCATCGAGCATCTGCCTGAATATCGCCGAAGAGCGGGCCGCGCAGTAACGAGCGCCACCGCGCGCAACCCTAACGGCCCGAGGCCGAGTAGGGTAAACTTGTATATGGATTTTTGATAATGCCAGTGCATGCTGGTGTCAATAGAGGATTGAGGAAACGTGGCGGATACAACTGACATTAAAAATGGCGTGGTTCTGAAGATCGAGGGCCAGCTCTGGACCATCATCGACTTCCAGCACGTCAAGCCAGGCAAGGGCGGCGCTTTCGTCCGCACCAAGATGCGCAACGTGATGAGCGGCAAGGTGGTCGACAAGACCTACAACGCCGGAACCAAGATCGAAACCGCAACTGTTGACCGCCGCGATTACCAGTACCTCTACCAGGATGGCGACGACTACGTCTTCATGAACCTGGAAGACTATGACCAGATCACCGTCCCGGGCGAAACCGTGGGCGAGACCGCTGGCTACATGCTGGAAAACCAGGAACTGACCATCGCCATGCACGATGGCAGCCCGCTGTACCTGGAACTGCCAGCTTCGGTCGTTCTGGAAATCACCTACACCGAGCCTGGCCTGCAGGGCGACCGCTCCTCGGCCGGCACCAAGCCAGCAACCCTGGAAACCGGCAAGGAAATCCAGGTTCCGCTGTTCGTCGAGCAGAACACCAAGGTCAAGGTTGACACCCGCACCGGCGACTACCTGGGTCGTGTCAACTAGTGAGAGCCCGCGCCAAAGCCCGTCGCCGAGCCCTCGAATTCCTGTTTGAGGCTGAAGCCCGCGATGTCGACCCCATGGGTGTTGCCATCTCGCGCCGGGAAAACTCGGACATCGTGCTCAATGAGTACTCGTTGACGATCGTCGAAGGCGTCATGGCCCATCTGGACCGCATCGACGAAGTGCTTGAAAGCTACGTCAAGGACTGGACCATCGAGCGCATGCCGGCCGTTGACCGCGCTGCCTTGCGCATCGGCGTTTGGGAATTGCTCTACAACGATGATGTGCCCGATGCAGTAGCCGTGGCGGAAGCCGTGGTTAATGTTCGCGAGCTCTCCACCGACGAGTCCCCGGAGTTCGTCAATGGCGTACTGGGCCGGATCCAGAGCGTCAAGGACACCCTGGTCGACTAGTTTCTTTTCCCAGTCCAATTGCCTGGGCCGGATCACCCTTCGCGGGGTTTTCCGGCCCAGGCTTTTTTGCGCCCTGGAACGCCCTCTTGCCATGCTCGATCCGCCCGGCAAGAATGGCGGGATGAACCACGTACCTGAACGATGGAGCGAATCGGTCCAGCTCCCCGACATGTGGCTGGACCCCGATCAGGATCCCAGGGATACAACCGAGCCGGATCCGGCAGGGGAGTGTGAAACCTACGCCAGATACCTTCGGGATTACCGGCTTACCCTGGAGCTGAAATGCGAAGGCCTGGCACCCGAGCAGCTGGCCCGGCGCTCTGTGCCTCCTTCGACCATGTCCCTGCTCGGACTCCTGCGCCATCTGGGCGAAGTTGAACGCGACTGGCGCAATTGGATCAGCGACGGCGAGAGGATTGCCCCAATCTACGGCGGGCACGGTGCGGATTTCGACGGGGTGCGGCCCGAGCCCGAATGCCTTGCCCAGGCCCTGCAGATTCTCCATGAGGAGCAGCACGCCACGGACCGGGCGCTGGCGAACTTCGCGGACCTCGGGCAGCGTGTTGGCCGGGAAGAGGTGATCGTGCGCGAACTGCAGGTGCACCGGATCGAAGAATATGCCCGGCATTGCGGCCACGCGGATTTGCTGCGCGAATGCATTGACGGGCGCGTGGGGCAATAGCGCGCCGGCCCTACCATCGAACACCTGCCCAGGGGATGTGCCAAAGCCAACAGCAGCTGGCCCAGAAGCCCGATCCGTGCACCGATCTGCGTTAAATCGCCGGTGCGCCAGCGGCAGGCACGGCATCAGGTGGCGCATCTCACTGTCCATCCAGTGTCATGCATAGCTTTCCGCTAGGGAATCGCTGCGGGCTCGTGATAATTTGAGGTAGCAATATTCCTTTAAATCCCGTCCTGTGAGGCGGAGAAGGGAGAGGTGCACAGCATGAATGAAAATTCAGTGCCAGATGTATCGCGCACGGTGCTTACCGGCGACGATATCGATCGTGTACTCACTCGCGTGGCTTTCGAGATCATCGAAGCCAATAAGGGCACAGACGACCTTGTGCTCCTGGGCATTCCCAGCCGCGGTTTCCCGCTGGCCCAGCGCTTGGCGCAGCGCATCGCCGCTTCAGCGCCCGGCGATCTCGACCCGGCAGCTCTTGTCGGCCAGCTCGACATCACCATGTACCGCGATGACCTCCGCCACTCCACCACGCGCACCCCGTCGCCGACCCGGCTTCCTGCCGGCGGGATCGACGGAAAAGTCGTGGTGCTGGTTGACGACGTGCTCTACTCCGGCCGCACTATTCGCGCCGCACTGGATGCCCTCGCCGACTGGGGCCGTCCGCGCATCGTCCGCCTCGCCGTGCTCGTGGACCGCGGCCACCGCGAACTGCCCATCCGCGCCGACCATGTGGGCAAGAACCTGCCCACCGCCAAGAGCGAAAAGGTGCGTGTGCACCTGGCCGAAATCGACGGAACCAACGAAGTGATGATCGAGGGCGTAGCGTGAAGCACCTGCTATCCACCGCGGATTTGACCCGCGAAGAAGCCATCTCCATCCTGGATATCGCCGAGGAAATGCGCGAATCCGGAACCCGGGCCATCAAGAAGCTGCCGGCCCTGCGCGGACGCACCGTGGTGAACCTCTTCTTCGAGGACTCCACCCGAACCCGCATTTCCTTCGAGGCTGCCGCCAAGCGCCTGAGCGCTGACGTCATCAACTTCTCCGCGAAGGGATCGAGCGTCTCCAAGGGCGAATCGCTGAAGGACACCGCGCAGACCCTGCTGGCCATCGGCGCCGACGCGGTAGTCATCCGCCACCCGGACTCGGGGGCCCCGGCCCGCCTGGCTGCCACCGATTGGATCGGCCTGCCGATCGTCAACGCTGGCGATGGCACCCACGAACACCCCACCCAGGCGCTGCTGGACGCATTCACCCTGCGCCGCCAGGTGGCCTTGCGCAATGGCACCAGCCCAGCAGGGCAGGGCCTGGATGGGCTGAAGGTCGCGATCGTCGGGGATATTCTGCATTCCCGCGTGGCTCGCTCCAACCTGTGGCTGCTGAACACCCTGGGCGCCGAGGTCACCATGGTGGCCCCGCCAACCCTGCTGCCGGTGGGTGCGCACTCCTGGCCCTGCACCATCAGCTACGACCTGGACGCAGTGATCGCGTCGGGCGTTGATGCGCTGATGATGCTGCGCGTCCAGGGCGAGCGCATGAACGCCGCCTACTTCCCGAACCCCCGCGAGTACTCGCGCTATTGGGGACTGGATGATGCGCGCCTGGGCCAGCTGGACTCCAGCGGCGCCGAAACGCTGATCATGCACCCGGGCCCGATGAACCGGGGCCTGGAAATCTCCTCGGCCGCCGCGGATTCACCGCGTTCCACCGTGCTCGACCAGGTCACCAATGGCGTGGCCGTGCGCATGGCCAGCCTCTACATGCTCCTCTCCGGCGACCTGATCTGAAAGAAGAACCCATGAACTACTTGATCCAACAGGCCGCCATCCTCGGCGGCGAAGCCCAGGACGTGCTGATCGTCGACGGGAAGATCGCCCAGATCGGCTCCATCGAAGCCAGCGGCGACGTCCAGGTGGTTGACGCGAAGAATCTCGTGCTGCTGCCAGGGCTCGTTGATACCCACACCCACTTGCGCGAACCGGGCCGCGAAGATGCCGAAACCGTGGAAACCGGTTCCCAGGCTGCGGCCAAGGGCGGCTACACCGCGGTGCACGCCATGGCCAACTCCACCCCGGTGGCCGATACCGCCGGCGTGGTCGAGCAGGTCTACGAGCTGGGCCGCAAGGCCGGATGGGTGGATGTCCGCCCGGTCGGCGCGGTCACCGTGGGCCTGGCCGGCAAGCAGCTGAGCGAAATCGGCGCCATGGCCGACTCGCGCGCCCAGGTCAAGATGTTCTCCGATGACGGCATCTGCGTCTGGGACCCGCTGCTGATGCGCCGCGCCCTGGAATACGTGAAGGCCTTCGACGGGGTCATCGCCCAGCACGCCCAGGAGCCGCGGCTGACCGAAGGCGCCCAGATGAACGAGGGCGAAGTCTCCTCGATCCTGGGCATGCCGGGCTGGCCAGCGGTCGCCGAGGAGTCGATCATCGCCCGCGACGTGCTGCTGGCCGAGCACGTCGGCGCCCGCCTGCACGTGTGCCACGTCTCCACCGCCGGTTCGGTGGAAATCATCCGCTGGGCCAAGGCGCGCGGAATCAACGTCACCGCCGAGGTCACCCCGCACCACCTGCTGCTCACCGATGAGCTGGTGCGCACCTTCGACCCGGTCTACAAGGTCAACCCGCCGCTGCGCCGCGAAGCCGATGTTCAGGCCCTGCGCGCCGGCGTCGCCGATGGCACCATCGACGTGATCGGCACCGACCACGCACCGCACCCTTCCGAGTCCAAGGACTGCGAATGGGGGGCTGCCGCCATGGGCATGACCGGACTGGAAACCGCCCTGTCCATCGTCCAGCACACGCTGGTGGACACCGGGCTGCTGGACTGGGCCGACGTCGCCCGCATCACCTCCGAAGTTCCGGCGCAGATCGGCCGCGTTTCCGACCAGGGCCGCCCGATCGCCGTGGGGGAGCCAGCCAACCTGGCCCTCGTGGACCCGGCCGCCCGCTGGACGGTGGATCCCTCGGCCATGGCCACCAAGGGCCGCAATTCGCCGTTCGCCGGCATGCAGCTTCCTGGAGCGGTGCGCGCGACCTTCTTCCACGGCCACCCCACGGTGCTCGATGGCCAGCTGGCAACCCCAAGGGCGGCCCATGCCTGAGGGAGCACTCGGCCCGGTCATCATCACGATTCTGGTTATCATCGCCGGAATCTCGCTGATCCTGATCGGCTGGCGGAACCTCAAGGCCCGCCAGGCGCAGATCCCCGAGCCCTTTGAGGCCTTCGAGGATTCGATCGAACACAGCTTCAGCGGAATGTACGTGGCCACCACGAAGTTCGACGACTGGCTCGATCGCATTGCCGTGCACGATCTGGGAGTGCGCACCAACGCCACCTTGGAACTCGGGGCGAGCGGTGTGCATCTGGTCAGGCCGGGCAGCCGCGATGTGCACATTCCATGGGAGCACTTCGATGCGGTCAGGCGATCGAACGGGATGATCGGCAAATTTGTCGAGAAGAACGGGCTGATCGTGATCAGCTGGAATCGTGAAGGCTTCAATTTCGACACCGGATTCCGTCCCCGGTTCTCCGAGGACACCCCCAAGATTTATCAGTTGCTGGCGTCGCATGGCGACGTAAGCCGAGCAGGAGACAAATAAGTGAATTCCCTGAGCAACCTACCAGCCGTGTTGGTACTCGAAGATGGCCGCATCTTCCGCGGGCGCAGCTATGGCGCCGTGGGCACTACCCTGGGTGAAGCAGTCTTCACCACCGGCATGACCGGCTACCAGGAAACCCTGACTGACCCTTCCTACGCGCACCAGATCATCGTGCAGACCTTCCCGCACGTGGGCAACACCGGCGTGAACTCGCAAGACCCGGAGTCCACCCGGATGTGGGCCGCCGGCTACGTGGTGCGCGACGCCGCCCGCCGTCCGAGCAACTGGCGCAGCGAGCGCACCTTGGATGAGGATCTGAAGGAATACGGCATCGTGGGCATCCGCGGCGTGGACACCCGCGCCCTGACCCGCCACCTGCGCGAAGCCGGCGCCATGAAGTCCGGCGTGTTCTCCGGCGAGGCCGCAGCGAAGTCCGATGCCGAGCTGATCGAGATCGTCAAGGCCCAGCCATCGATGGCCGGCCGGAACATCTCCGCCGAAGTTTCGGTGGATTCGGCCTACATCGTCGAGCCGTCCGACCACGGCTACGAGGGCGCTGCCAAGCACACCGTGGCCGCGATCGACCTGGGCATGAAGTCGATGACCCCGCACCGCCTGGCCGAACGCGGCCTGCGCGTGCACGTGCTGCCGCACGATGCGACCCTGGAGGATATCAAGGCCACCGGCGCGAACGGCGTGTTCTTCTCCAACGGCCCGGGCGATCCTGCCACCGCCACCAAGCAGGTGGAACTGGTCCGCTCGGTGCTCGACGCCGGCCTGCCATACTTCGGCATCTGCTTCGGCAACCAGATGCTCGGCCGCGCCCTGGGCTTTGAGACCTACAAGCTGCGCTTCGGCCACCGCGGGATCAACCAGCCGGTGATGGACAAGGCCACCGGCCGGGTGGAAATCACCAGCCAGAACCACGGTTTCGCCGTGGACGCCCCGATCGAGGGCGAACTGACCGCACCGGTCGAGCGCTTCGGCAAGGTGGAGGTTTCGCACTTCTCGCTCAACGACCGCGTGGTCGAAGGCCTGAACTGCCTGGACATCCCGGCCTTCTCCGTGCAGTACCACCCAGAAGCGGCATCTGGCCCCCACGATGCCGCCTACCTCTTTGACCGCTTCATCACCGCGTTGGATTCCGCCGCAGAAAAGGACAGCAAGTAATGCCTAAGCGCACCGATCTGAAATCAGTTCTCGTCATCGGTTCGGGCCCGATCGTCATCGGACAGGCCGCTGAATTCGACTACTCCGGCACCCAGGCACTGCGCGTGCTCAAGGAAGAGGGCCTGCGCGTTGTCCTGGTGAACTCCAACCCGGCGACGATCATGACCGACCCGGAATTCGCCGACGCCACCTACGTGGAGCCGATCACCCCGGAGGTCGTTGAGAAGATCATCGCCAAGGAGCGCCCGGATGCGATCCTGCCGACCCTGGGCGGCCAGACCGCGCTGAACACCGCCATCGCGCTGGACAAGTCCGGCGCCCTGGAAAAGTACAACGTCGAGCTGATCGGCGCGAACATCGAAGCCATCGAGCTGGGCGAGGACCGCGAGAAGTTCAAGGGCGTCGTCGAGCGCTGCGGCGCCGAATCGGCCAAGTCCGTGATCGTGCACACCCTGGACGAGGCCTTCGCCGCCGTCGAGGAGCTGAAGTACCCGGTCGTGGTGCGCCCCTCGTTCACCATGGGCGGCCTGGGCTCGGGCATGGCCTACAACGCCGAAGACCTGCGCCGCATCGCGGGAGCCGGCCTGCAGTACTCGCCCACCACCGAGGTGCTCCTTGAGGAGTCGATCCTGGGCTGGAAGGAGTACGAGCTGGAGATGATGCGCGACAAGAACGACAACGTCGTGGTCGTCTGCTCCATCGAGAACTTCGATCCGGTCGGCGTGCACACCGGCGACTCGATCACCGTGGCCCCGGCCATGACCCTGACCGACCGCGAATACCAGAAGCTGCGCGACATCTCCATCGCCGTGATCCGCGAGGTCGGCGTGGACACCGGTGGCTGCAACATCCAGTTCGCCATCGAACCGGACACCGGCCGCGTGGTGGTCATCGAGATGAACCCGCGCGTTTCGCGCTCCTCCGCGCTGGCTTCCAAGGCCACCGGCTTCGCGATCGCCAAGATCGCCACCAAGCTGGCCGTGGGCTACACCCTGGATGAGATCCCGAACGACATCACCCAGAAGACCCCGGCCTCCTTCGAGCCGGCCCTGGACTACGTGGTCGTGAAGGTCCCGCGCTTCGCCTTCGAGAAGTTCCCGGCAGCGGACAAGACCCTGACCACCACCATGAAGTCGGTCGGCGAGGCCATGGCCCTGGGCCGCAACTTCACCGAAGCCCTGCAGAAGGCCCTGCGCTCGCTAGAGCAGAAGGGCTCGGAGCTGAGCTTCGAGACCATCGACGAATCCGAGCACGAAGCAGTGCTGGCCTCCATCGTCAAGGGCTCCACCGAGCGCCTGTCGCTAGTCCAGCGCCTGCTCTACTCGGGTGTTTCGATCGAGCGCCTCTACGAAGCCACCTCGATCGACCCCTGGTACCTGGACCAGCTGGCGCTGATCAACGAGACCGCGCAGCTGGTGGCGGCGAACAAGGACCTGCCGGTCGAGGTTTTGCGCGAAGCCAAGCACCACGGCTTCTCCGATGCGCAGCTCGCCCAGCTCACCGGCAAGTCCGAGGCCGTGATACGCGGCATCCGCCACGCGCTGGGCGTGCGCCCGGTCTACAAGACCGTGGACACCTGCGCCGCCGAGTTCGAGGCCTTCACCCCGTACATGTACTCCTCGTACGACGAAGAGACCGAGCTGGCCACCCACGAGAAGAAGTCGGTCATCATCCTCGGCTCGGGCCCGAACCGCATCGGCCAGGGCATCGAGTTCGACTACTCCTGCGTCCACGCGGTGATGGCGCTGCGCGCCGAGGGCTACGAGACCGTCATGGTCAACTGCAACCCGGAAACCGTCTCCACCGACTACGACATCTCCGATCGCCTCTACTTCGAGCCGCTGACCCTCGAAGATGTCCTCGAGGTCATCCACGCCGAAGAGCAGACCGGCGGAGTGCTCGGCGTGTTCGTGCAGCTCGGCGGCCAGACCCCGCTGAAGCTTGCCGCCGAATTGAAGGCCGCCGGCGTGTCGATCCTGGGCACCTCGCCGGAAGCCATCGACCTGGCAGAACACCGTGGCGCCTTCCAGCGCGTGCTGGATAACGCCGGGCTGATCGCCCCGAAGAACGGCACCGCCGTCTCCTTCGCCGATGCCAAGGCCATCGCCGACTCCATCGGCTACCCGGTGCTGGTCCGCCCTTCCTACGTGCTGGGCGGCCGCGGCATGGAGATCGTGTACGACGAGGCCAACCTCGAGCGCTACATCGCCAACGCCACCGAGATCACCGTGGACCACCCGGTCCTCGTTGACCGCTTCCTGGAAGACGCCATCGAGATCGACGTCGACGCCCTGTACGACGGCACCGACCTGTACGTTGGCGGCATCATGGAGCACATCGAGGAAGCCGGCGTGCACTCCGGGGACTCGGCGTGCACCCTGCCTCCGATCACCCTGGGCCCTGATGTGCGCGACCGCGTGAAGGCTGCGACCTTGGCCATTGCCGAAGGCGTGGGAGTGCGCGGCCTGATCAACATCCAGTTCGCGCTGGCATCGGACATCCTCTACGTGATCGAGGCAAACCCCCGCGCCTCGCGCACCGTGCCGTTCACCTCCAAGGCCACTGGGGTGCAGCTGTCCAAGATTGCCGCCCTGATCGGCGTGGGCAAGACCCTGGCCGAACTGCGCGGCAGCTACCTGCCGGCCTCCGGCGATGGCGCACACCTGCCGGACTCGGCACCGATCGCAGTCAAGGAAGCGGTCATGCCATTCGCCCGCTTCCGCACTCCCGAAGGCAAGGTCGTCGACTCGCTGCTCGGCCCAGAGATGCGCTCCACCGGCGAAGTGATGGGTATCGACAAGTACTTCGACACCGCCTTCGCCAAGTCGCAGGCCGCGGCGAACAACCCGCTGCCAACCTCCGGCAAGGTCTTCGTTTCGGTCACCAACCGCGACAAGCGCTCGATCGTGCTTCCGGTCAAGCACTTGTCGGACAACGGCTTCGAGATCATCTCCACCGGCGGCACCGCAGAGGTGCTGCGCCGCAACGGCATCCCGACCAAGGTTGTGGGCAAGCTGCACGAAGGCGGGGACTCGATCGTCGATCTGATCAACGCCGGCGAAATCGGCCTGATCCTGAACACCCCGTCGGGTTCCGATGCCCGCGGTGACGGCTACGAAATCCGCGCGGCCGCCACCTCGGTGGGCACCCCGGTGATCACCACGGTTGCCGAGTTCGGCGCCTCGGTCCAGGCGATCGACGCCCTGCGTGAATACGCATGGGATGTCACCAGCCTGCAGGAGCACGAAGCCAACCTGACAGCAGCTCGCAATGCCTAGCCCGATCCCATTTGGCGAACGGCTGCGTTCGGCCATGCAGGCTTCCGGCCCGCTGTGTGTGGGGATCGACCCGCACCCCGCGTTGCTGGAAGCCTGGGGACTGGACGACACGGCCGAAGGCGTGCGATCTTTCTCACTGACCGTCGTCGAGGCAATGGTTGGCGCCGCGGCAATTCTCAAGCCGCAGGTTGCCCTGTATGAGCGCTTTGGCTCGGCCGGATTTGCGGTGCTGGAAGAGACCTTGGCTGCTGCCAAGTCCGCTGGCCTGCTGACCTTGGCCGATGCGAAGCGCGGAGATATCGGTTCGACCATGGCCGCCTATGCGACCGCGTGGCTTGATGACCGCTCTCCGCTGGCTTCGGACGCTGTGACTCTCAGCCCATATTTGGGCTACGAGTCCTTGCGGCCGGCGCTGGATCTGGCTGCCGCCACTGGCAGGGGCGTGTTCGTTCTCGGGCTGACTTCCAACCCGGAAGGGCCATCCGTGCAGCACGTCGGCGGTGAAAACTCGGTTGCTAAATCTATTATCGACCAAGTCACCGCAGAAAATTCTGCTGCAGAAGATTTAGGCCACGTTGGGCTTGTCGTCGGAGCAACGATCGGCGACGCGCCTGAGAAGCTGGGAATCGACCTGAAGGCGAGCAAGGCGCCGCTGCTGACACCTGGACTGGGTGCGCAGGGTGCCACAGCCATTGATATCGCCAGGTCATTCGCCTCGAGCTACTCGCAGGTGCTCGGCACGAGCAGCCGCGATGTTTTGAAAGAGGGGCCGAATGTAGCGGCGCTTCGTGAGAAAGCGCTGAGGGTTCGCGATGAATTGATCGCCGCCGGCTAGCGAAAATTCCGCTTAGTGACAGAAACGCGTTGTGGCTACTAGAGTTTCTGGTAGCCACAACGCGTTTAGTCTTGCAAAAGCAGCGTTTGAAAGCTATGTTTCTCAACATAGCCTTAGTCAATTACACATTAAGGATGGCTGAACGATGGTACTGCGAGAACTCTCTGACGAAGATCGTATCCGGGCCCGCGCCAAAGCCCTTGCTGCTCGCACACGTCGTGCGGAAATCAAGGCGGAGTTCAGCGCCGGCAAAATTTCCATCACCGAGGTACTAGACTTGGTATACGAAGATGAAGCCGTGGGACGCATGCGTGTCATGGACCTTCTGGAATCGGTGCCGGGCGTAGGCGAAGTACGCGCGGCTAACTTGCTGGAGCGCCTTGGCATTTCACCATCACGCCGCCTGCGCGGATTGGGCCGCAAACAGCGCACCGCAATCACCGAGCACTTCAAGCAAAGCCCGCCAAAAACGAAAGTGTAGTCAATGACCGCTGCGTCGGTAACTGTTCTAGCCGGCCCCACGGCAGTAGGTAAGGGCACCGTCTCCACCTATATCCGTGATAATTATCCAGATGTCTGGCTCTCGGTGTCGGCGACGACCCGAAACGCACGACCAGGGGAACAGGACGGAGTCCACTACTTCTTTGTGGGCCCGGAACGTTTCCATGAGCTAGTCGAGGAAGGCCAGATGCTGGAGTGGGCTGTCGTCCACGGCCAGAACAGCTACGGCACGATCCGCTCGACGGTCGAGGATGCGGTAGCAGAAGGCAAAAAAGTTCTGCTGGAGATTGACCTGCAAGGTGCCCGCCAGGTCAAGGAATCGATGCCGGAAGCAAAATTCGTCTTTTTGGCACCACCATCGTGGGAAGAATTGGTGCGCCGGCTTGTTGGGCGCGGCACTGAATCGCCCGAGGAGCAGCAGCGCCGCCTAGAAACCGCTAAACTAGAACTTGCGGCGGAATCAGAATTCGACGTGACCATCGTTAACGACGATGTTGCACGTGCCGCCGAAGAGCTTGTAGCCCTCATGGGGCTAAAGAACGACAAATAGGGAGTCCTGTGTCCAACCCAGAGGGAATCATTAACCCATCGATCGACTCGTTGCTTGAGACCAACGACTCGAAGTACGCCATCGTGCTCAATTCGGCTAAGCGCGCACGCCAGATCAACGCGTACTACGCCCAGCTCAACGAAGGCCTTTTCGAATACGTAGGCCCACTGGTTGAAACCAAGCTGAACGAAAAGCCACTGACCATCGCCTTGCGCGAGCTGGACGAGAGCCTGTTGAAGGTTACTCCGGCCGAGGCCATCGAGGACTAATCGAAAAGTCGGCGCCCTGATCGGGCGCCTTCTTTTTCGTTAAGCACCTTTAATCAAGATCTCAACCCCGGCCTGCCGGTTATGGCAGGGCCGATAGTTTTTGTTGAGTTCTCACCGCACAGAAAACTTCGAGGAAGTACTTCGTGAAGCGAATCGTCCTAGGCGTCTCGGCAGGAATTGCCGCCTACAAGTCTGTTCTCCTGTTGCGCTTGCTGCGTGAAGCCGGGCACCACGTCGACGTGATCCCAACCAGCAATGTAGAAAACTTTGTGGGAATTGCCACGTGGGAGGCGCTATCGGGCAACCCCGTGACCGCAAGTGTTTTCGAGGCGGTCGAAAACGTGAATCATGTGCGCCTGGGCCAATTAGCCGACTTGGTGCTCGTTGTCCCGGCAACGGCCGACATCATGGCCAAGGCCTCGGCGGGGATCGCCGATGATCTGCTGACCGGCACCTTGCTGGCAACCCGCGCACCGGTCGTCATGGCTCCGGCCATGCACACCGAAATGTGGCAACACGCGGCAACGCGCAACAATGTGGCCACCTTGCGGGAACGTGGAGTGCGCGTCATTGAGCCGGCATCAGGGCGGCTGACCGGAAAGGATTCCGGACCCGGCCGATTGCCGGAGCCCGAAGAGATCTTCGCGTCCATCCAGGACTTGCTCTCCGAGCCGATCCTGGCCGGCACCTCCGTGCTGATTACAGCTGGCGGCACACGTGAACCGCTGGACCCGGTGCGGTTCCTGGGCAATCGCTCATCAGGCCGGCAGGGTGTTGCCCTGGCCGAAGCAGCACGAGCGGCAGGGGCCGAGGTCACGCTGATCGCCACGCACCTGGAAGTACCGCCACCGCATGGGGTGAACCTCATACACGCATCGAGCGCGCTTGAACTGCGCGAGGCGGTCTTCGAACACGCCCCGGGCAAGGACGTGCTCATCATGAATGCCGCAGTTGCAGACTTCCGGCCAGCGACGATCGAAAACTCGAAAATCAAAAAGCGCGACGATCATTCAGCCCCGGTGATCGAGCTGGTGCGCAACCCCGACATCCTGGCAGAAATAGTCCAGGAACGCGGCACCAAGGCGCAGCTGCCGCCCTTCATCGTCGGCTTCGCCGCGGAGACCGGAGATGACCAGGGAACGGTGCTGGACTACGGCCGGGCGAAACTGCGGCGCAAGGGCTGCGAAATGCTGGTCGTCAACGAGGTCGGCACGACGCTGACCTTCGGCCAGGAAACCAACGCCATTCAGGTGCTCTTTGCCGACGGCAGCGAAGCGGTGCAAGCGGCCGGAAGCAAATTGGATGTGGCCCGCGTTGTCATCGAACAGATTTCCCATGCAATAAAAGGACATGCAGGCGACATCTCGTGAGCTGCGCCATAGGGCGCTTAGTCACGTATCGTCGCAACAACTGCTTAACGGTCCACCAGACCAGATAGAGTAAAAAGGTGACTTCAACAACCCCTGAACTTCGTCTCTTCACCTCGGAATCCGTAACCGAGGGACACCCGGACAAGATTTGCGATCAAATTTCGGACGCGATCCTCGACGCCATGCTGGCGCAGGATCCGGACTCCAAGGTCGCCGTCGAGACCCTGACCACCACCGGCCTGGTGCATGTGGCAGGAGAGGTGACCACCAACGGCTACGTGGAGATCCCAGAGATCGTCCGCAAGACCATCCTGGACATCGGCTACGATTCCTCCGCGAACGGCTTCGACGGGGCACGCTGCGGCGTGTCGGTGTCCATCGGCCAGCAGTCCCAGGAAATCCACGACGGCGTGTTCAACTCGCTGGAATCGCGCGAGGGCACCGCCAAGGATCCTCGCGACCTGCAGGGCGCGGGAGACCAGGGGCTGATGTTCGGCTATGCCTCGGATGAGACCGAGTCGCTGATGCCGACCCCGATCTTCTTGGCCCACCGCCTTTCCGAGCGACTGACCCAGGTGCGCAAGAACGGCCGCATGCCGCTGCTGCGCCCGGACGGCAAGACCCAGGTCACCATCGGCTACGACGGCGACCAGCCGGTCTCCGTGGACACCGTAGTGGTGTCCAGCCAGCACGCTTCGGAATACGAATTGGCCACCTTGAAGGCCGACCTGCACGAAGAGGTCGTCACCCCCATCCTGGAGCGCTCCGGCTTGGACGTGTCGAACACCAAGATCATCTTGAACCCTTCGGGTCCCTTCATCATCGGCGGTCCGGTGGGCGACGCCGGCCTGACCGGCCGCAAGATCATCGTGGATACCT
Source organism: Glutamicibacter halophytocola (assembly GCF_001302565.1). Lineage (NCBI taxonomy): Bacteria > Bacillati > Actinomycetota > Actinomycetes > Micrococcales > Micrococcaceae > Glutamicibacter > Glutamicibacter halophytocola. The sequence continues at coordinate 1,911,928 of NZ_CP012750.1, read as the reverse complement.
ACGGCGGATTCGCACGCCACGGCGGCGGCGCGTTCTCCGGCAAGGATCCATCGAAGGTGGACCGTTCGGCCGCCTACGCCATGCGCTGGGTAGCGAAAAACGTCGTCGCTGCCGGCCTGGCGCGTCGTGCAGAAGTCCAGGTTGCCTACGCGATCGGCGTGGCACACCCTGTTGGACTCTACGTGGAGACCTTCGGCACCGAAACCGTGGATCCGGCCAAGATCACCAAGGCCATCAACGAAGTCTTCGATCTGCGCCCGCTGGGCATCATCGAAGACCTCGACTTGAAACGCCCGATCTACCGCAAGACCGCTGCCCACGGCCACTTCGGCCGCGAGGACAACGACTTCACCTGGGAGAAGCTGGACCGAGTCGACGCATTGCGCAACTGGTTCAACGCCTAGGAACTGCCGAGTGCAGCAAGATGCCCTCATCGCAGCACCCGAGCCGACCCGCATCAAGCGGGTTGCCCGGGTGCTGATTGATTCTTCCGTCCCGCATCTGGACCGGTTGTTCGACTACGAGGTTCCGGCTTCGATGGAACAGCAGGCGGTGCCCGGGATCAGGGTGAAGGTTCCTTTTGGCCCGCAACAATTGGCGGGATTCATCGTCGAGATCCTCCAGGACCATGCCACCCCGATGAAATTGCGGCCGCTGGCCAAGATCGTCAGCGACCAGGTAGCGCTCTACCCGGAGGTCGTTGCCGCGGCAAGCGACATTGCCGCGCGATATGCCGGGACGCTGTGGGACGTCGTGCGCTCGGCCGTGCCCGCCAGGGCCGCGAAGGTCGAAAAAGAAGAACTTCCAACAACTGAGCCTGATTTGCCCCAGGGGCCAAATCAGCTTGAACTCTATGAGCACGGCCCCCAGGCGCTGGAAGCCTGGGCCACCGGCAAAACGCTTCGTGCCGTCGCTACCTGGGTGCCCAATGTGGACGGATTCTGGCCCAAGTTCCTCTTGGATGCCTGCCGGCCGGTACTCGAGCGCGGCAAGCGCGTCCTGCTGATCGTCCCCGATGCCCGGGATCTGAAAATCCTCGGCGGCTACCTGGACGAAGAGTACGGGGCCGAATCCTATGCGCGTTTGCAAGCCGATGACGGGCCCACGCCAAGATACCGCAATTACCTTCGCGCTATTGGCGGCAAGGTCCAGATCGTGATCGGTACCCGTTCTGCGGCCCTGTGCCACGTACCGGATCTGGAACTGCTGATCGTCTGGCAGGACGGCGATCAATCGCATCGCGAACAGCGTGCTCCCTATCAGCACAGCAGGGAAGTGGCCCTGCTGCGCAGTGCGCAGGCAGATATTTCGCTGCTGATCGCCGCGCCATCGCGATCGGTCGAAGCGCAACGCCTGGTTGCCACCGAGTGGGCCATCGAGCTGAAATTGCCACGTGGCTTGCTGCGTGCGCACACCGCCCGGGTCGTCGCCACCTCCAATGACTTCGAGCTGGAGCGCGATCCGATGCTGGCTCGCGCCCGCATTCCGTCCGTGGCATGGCGTGAAGCGACGAAGGCATTGGAATCCGGCCCGGTATTGGTGCAGGTGGCTCGGACCGGATTTGTGCCAGCGGTATCCTGCCAGGATTGCCGCATGCTGGCTCGTTGCACCATCTGCCAGGGCCCTTTGCATATTGCCGGCAAGCAGTCGCATGTGGCTTGCCGCTGGTGCGGCGAGCAGTTCCATGACTACCGCTGCCAGAATTGCGGCTCGCCGAGGATCCGGGCTGCCAGCATCGGAGCCGAGCGCACGGCCGAAGAACTGGGCCTGGCCTTTCCGAAGGTCGCTGTTATTTCCTCCACCGGAGCAAAGCCAGTGGAAAAAGTTCCCGGAAAACCGGCGCTCATCGTGGCCACCCCGGGAGTCGAACCGATAGCTGAAGGCGGCTACAGCGCGGTGCTGCTGCTCGACGCCGACAAAATGCTTGCCCATGACTCGCTGCGCAACGCCGAAGAAGTCCTCGCCCGGTGGTTTACCGCGGCCTCCATGGCCAACAGCGACGGGGTGGTTGTCCTTACCGGCAATCCGAGCCCGGCCGGTGCGAGCCTGGTGCGCTACGACCCGTCGAGCTTCGCCGAACGCGAGCTGGCTGAGCGCCGCGAAGTCGGGCTGCCGCCGGCCGTGCGCAGTGCCGTGATCAGCGGGCCGGGAGCGCAACGCCTACTCGCGGCGCTCGATGTTCCCACGCGCGCCCGCGTGCATATCCATGGCCCGACGGTTACCGACGGCCCGCCGATTGAGCATCGCTACGTGCTGTTCTTCTCCTACGCCGACGGCCACGAGGTCACCACCGCCCTGCGCCACCTGAGATCAAGCATGTCAGCGGCCAAGGATCCGCTGGTGAATATCGCGATCGACCCGGACAGCGTACTTTAGCTGCCGCTGGGCAGACTGCGCAACGACCGCAGGAAGGCATCTATTTCGCGGGCGGTTTCCGGAGCCTTTTCGTAGTGGATCAAGTGCCCGACCTGTTCGAGCATGACCAATTGCGCGCGGGCGAAGCTCTGGCGCAGCGCCTCCTGGGTTTGCGGGGTGCCAAGCTCGTCCTGCATGCCGCCGATCATCAGCGTCGGCAACGTGATCCCGGGGGAGTAGTGGCCGACCGTGGAGCTGATGGAGGCCCGGTAGGCCTGGGCCAGGGTGCTGCGCGAATGGAAACCGCCGAAGTACCACCGATGCTGCTCGCGCACATAGCGGCGGATCTGCGGATCCTTGCTCTTGGTCATCACAAGGCTCATCGCATCGCTGAAAAGGCTGGAGCGAAGCAGCGGCTCGGCAATGCTGGCCGGAAGCTTGGCGCAGACCGCGTAATAGGCGCTGGTGATTTTGGCCAGCAGCGCTTGCGAGGAATCCAGCGCGGGCTCGGAGATCGGGTTGAGCAGCAGCAGCGATGCAAAGGGCCGGACCGTCGCCAATTTCGCGGCGACGATCGAACCGAAAGAATGGCCGAGCAGGTGGATGCTGTCATCCAACTTCAGCTCATCCGCCAGCGCGTCGAGCAGCTGGGCGTACCCGTCAACGTCGTGCTCCATGGAAGCCATGGACGTCGAGGCGCCAAAACCCGGCAGATCGGGAACGATCACCGTGTAGTTTTCCAGGTGGTCCACGATCCGGGCCAAGCCGTGGTGGTCGCCGCGGAAACCATGGACCGCAAAAATCACGCCGCGTGCAGGTTCTTGCGCCACCGTCGTGAAGACGCGCAGTTCGGCGCCGTGGAGGCGATGCGTGGACACGAGTTGTTCTCTTTGCAGCATGGCTAAAATCCTACCCGTCCAAAAGCGCCAGGGCCGTGCCCTCGTCGATGACGAGGTCGGTGATCAGCCCGCCCTTCAACGCCGCACGCACCGCTTCAAGCTTCCCGCGCCCGGCAACCACGCAGAAGCGGGTGGGCACCCGGAGCAGGGAATCCAGCGCCGGCCCGGTCGAGCGGGCGTTGAGGGAGATGTTGGAGCTGTTCCCGTCCTTGTCGAAGAACACGGTAGCCACATCGCCCACCACTCCCATCTCCCGCAGCTCCTGGGTCTCGCTCTTGGTCAGATACCCGCCGCGGTACACCTGGGAAATCACCGCCGAACCAGCTGAACCCAACGAGAAGACGGCCAGGTTCATCTCTTGCTGCACTTCAAGCACACGCCTGATCGACGTTTCCTGCCACATCGCTTCACGGGTGGACGCGCGATCAAAAAATGCGGGCACCGGGAACTGCTCGGTGCGCGCGGTGAAGGCATGGCCAAAGCGGGTGAGGATGTCGCTGGCGTAGCTGACCCCGCTGCTGACCGGATTGGCAGCGCCATTGAGCTGCACAATTTTCGTGTCATGGGTCGGATGGGATGTCAGTGCCGTGGATACCGCTTGCATGGTGGATCCCCACGCGACGCCAACGGTCATCGAGGAGGAGACTAGATCGCCGAGCAAATAGGCCGCGTGCGCCGAGACCCGAGCGAGCAATTCGGAATCTGGCATGGACCCGTCGGTGGGCACCACGTTGAAAGTCACCCCGTAATGCTCGGAGAGCTGGTTTCCCAGCAGGGCAGACATGTTGGCGCTGGGGGTGATGCTGATCGAAACCATGCCGGTGCGCTTGGCATGAGTGAGCAGGCGGGAGACCGTGGAACGCGAAGTCCCCAGCTCCCTGGCTATCACTTCCATCTTCATGTCCTGCAGGTAGTACAGCTGGGCCGCCCGCAATGCGTCCTTGGCCTTCGGCGTGGTGTGCACAGATGTGCCACCCACGCCACGCTTGTAGGTTCCCCCGGAGGGAATTTTCTTCATCAATCTGACCATTTCTGCACGTTTGTGCATTTTGTTTGACCGATTTGCCGTTCACTCACAAGACTAGCCTCAGACTCATTCAATTGTTACAAAGGGGCACACATCGTGATTCGGGAACAGCTATCCAAACTGCGTGAACGCCCGCAAGCGCGGGTACTGGTAGTTGGCGGCGGCATCAACGGCGTAGCGACTTTCCGCTACCTGGCCATGCAGGGAATCGACGTCGCGCTGATTGAAAGCGGCGACTACAGCCAAGGTGCCTCCGGCGCCAGTTCGCACATGATCCATGGCGGCATCCGCTACCTGGAGAATGGTGAATTCCGCCTGGTGCACGAATCCGTGCAGGAACGCAATTCCCTGCTGGAAATCGCGCCGCATTACGTGAAGCCGCTGCAAACCACCATCCCGATCTTCTCCACGTTCTCCGGAATCCTCAGCGCACCGACGCGCTTCCTCACCCACAAATCGGGAAAGCCGACCGAGCGTGGCGCGGCACTGATCAAAGCCGGCCTGATCATGTACGACGTGTTCGCCGGCATCGGCGGCCGCAACACCCCGTGGCACAGCTTCAAGTCGGGCAAGGCGGCCCGCAAGGACCTGCCCGAATTGCGCGACGATGTGAAGTACACCGCAACCTACTTCGACGCATCGGTGCACAACCCCGAACGCCTCACCCTGGATGTGCTGCGCGAAGGCCTGAACGCCAACGATCAGGCCCGAGCCACCAATTACGTTGAACTCGCCGGCGTTGACGGCGGCACCGCCAAGCTGCGCGATGTCCTAACCGGCGACGAATTCGACTTTGACGCCGAAGTGATCATCAACGCGACCGGCGCATGGGTTGATTTGACCAATAAGGAATTGGGCCGCGAGACCAAATGGACCGGCGGCACCAAGGGATCGCACATCGTGCTCGATCACCCGGAACTGCTCGAAGCCACCGGCGGCCGCGAAATCTTCTTCGAACACGAAGACGGCCGCATTGTCTTGATCTACCCGATGCTCGGGCGAGTGCTGGTCGGCACCACCGACCTCGAACACGACATGAACGAACCAGCGGTATGCACCGACGAAGAAGTCCAGTACTTCTTCGACCTGATCCACCATGTGTTCCCGGGCATCAAGGCCACCGAAGACCAGATCGTCTACAAGTTCTCCGGCGTGCGCCCGCTGCCAAATCACGACGACACCGCGCCGGGCTTTGTATCGCGCGACTACCAGGTCAAGGAAACGCGCCTGACCGACAAGACCACCATGCTTTCGCTGATCGGCGGAAAGTGGACGACCTTCCGCGCGCTGAGCGAGAATTTGGGCGGCCAGGCCCTGGCGTTCCTGGGCGAGCGTCAAGTGCAGTCGACTGCTGGCGTGCCCATCGGCGGTGGCAAGAACTTCCCGGCCAATGAAGGCGCACTGGCCGCCTGGTACGCGGCCCGCGAATCCAAGGCCTCGCGTGACCGCCTGCGGGTATTGCTTGAGCGCTACGGCACCCGGGCCGACCACGTCCTGGAGCAGCTCGGTGGCAAAGAGCAGATGCTGGAGCACACCGACGAGCTCTCGTGCCAGGAAATCACCTACATGGCCAACAATGAGCAGGTCGGCCGCTTGATCGACGTTTTCATCCGCCGCACCAACCTGGCCTTCCGCGGCTTGGTGACGAAGAATTTGGTCATCGAGGTAGCCAACTGCCTAGCTGACCCAATGGGTTGGGACCAGTCCCAGCTGCAAACCGAAATCGACCATTCGCTTTCGGTCCTCGCAGATAGCCACGGAGTGATCCTCCGCTAATCTGCCACGTGGCCGGCGGCAAATAGCCGCCGGCAGTCGAAATCACTAAGAGGTCAAAGATGTCCACTCACGTGTTTCTCGCCGAGCTTGTCGGCACTTTCATACTCCTGTTGATGGGTGGCGGCGTCTGCGCGAACGTTGCCCTGAAGGGAACCCTCGGCAGTGCCGCAGGCTGGGTCGCCATCAGCTTCGGCTGGGGCCTTGGCGTTTACTGCGGCGTCTGGATTGCCGGTATTTCCGGAGCCCACCTGAACCCGGCTGTCACCCTCGGCCTGCTGGTGAACCCGGATGTTACAGAATACGCTCCAGGAGTTGCCAAGACGCTGGCTAATACCTTGCTGTACTTCCTGGCCCAGTTCATTGGCGCCTTCCTTGGTGCCGTGGGCACCTGGTTGTCGTACAAGAAGCATCTGGATGATCCCCAGAACGCGGGCACCCAGCTCGGTGTCTTCTCCACCGGCCCAGCTATCCGCTCTTACGGCTGGAACCTGGTCACCGAGATCTTCGGTACTTTCGTCCTGGTGTTTGTGATCGCTGGTCTCGGACATACTCCTCATGAGCTTGGCCCACTAGCGGTAGCCTTGTTGGTTGTCGCCATTGGCCTGTCCCTCGGTGGTGCGACCGGTTACGCCATCAACCCGTTCCGTGACCTTGGTCCTCGTGTTGCCCATGCCATTTTGCCGATCAAGGGCAAGGGCTCCTCGGACTGGGCCTACTCGTGGGTTCCTTTGGCTGGGCCAGCTACCGGCGGTATCCTTGGCGGACTTGCCGCCGCTCTAATGTTCTAGAAAGAGAGCAGTAAATCATGAGTGAAAAATTTGTGATCGCCATTGACCAGGGCACAACCAGCTCCCGTGCGATTGTCTTCAACCACGCGGGCGACGTGCACTCGGTCGGCCAACTTGAACACGAACAGATCTTCCCGGCCGCCGGCTGGGTAGAGCACGACCCAGCCGAAATCTGGAACAACGTGCGTGAAGTGATCGGCCAGGCACTGTCCAAAGCCAATCTGACCCGTCACGACATCGAGGTCGTCGGCATTACCAACCAGCGCGAAACCACCGTCGTTTGGGACAAGACCACTGGCGAAGCGGTCTACAACGCCATTGTCTGGCAGGACACCCGCACCCAGGACATCGTCGACGAGCTGGCAGCTGACGGCGGCGTCGACCGCTACAAGGAAACTGTGGGCCTGCCACTGGCCACCTATTTCGCGGGCACCAAGATCAAATGGATCCTGGACAACGTGGAAGGCGCTCGTGCCCGTGCAGAAGCCGGCGACCTGCTCTTCGGAACCACCGACAGCTGGGTTTTGTGGAACCTGACCGGCGGCACCGATGGCGGTGTGCACGTTACCGACGTGACCAACGCTTCGCGCACCTTGTTCATGGACCTGAAAACCCTGCAGTGGGATGAGAAGATCCTCGCCGATTTCGGTGTTCCACTTTCGATGATGCCTGAAATCCGTTCCTCATCCGAGGTTTACGGCACCGTGCACACAAAGCAGTTGCTCCGCGAAGTGCCGGTAGCCGGCATCCTCGGCGACCAGCAGGCTGCCACCTTCGGGCAGGCAGCGTTCACCGCTGGTACCGCGAAGAACACCTACGGCACCGGCTGCTTCCTGATCTTCAACACCGGCACCGAGATCGTGAACTCGACCAATGGCCTTCTGACCACCATGGCCTACAAGCTCGGCGATGCCAAGCCGGTGTACGCACTGGAAGGTTCGATTGCCGTAGCCGGATCCCTGGTCCAGTGGTTGCGCGATAACATCGGCATGATCTCCTCCGCGCCGGAAATCGAAGAGCTGGCAGCCAAGGTGGAAGACAATGGCGGCGTGTACGTGGTGCCGGCATTCTCCGGTTTGTTTGCGCCGTACTGGCGTTCGGATGCCCGTGGTGCCATTGTCGGCCTGACGCGATTTGCCAACAAGAACCACATTGCCCGTGCCGCATTGGAGGCCACCGCGTTCCAGACACGCGAGGTCCTGGATGCTGTGAACGCGGACGCCGAAGTTCCACTGACCGAGCTCAAGGTCGATGGCGGCATGGTTGCCAACGAGGCACTGATGCAGTTCCAGGCCGACATCTTGGGCGTACCCGTGGTTCGCCCGAAGGTTACCGAAACCACTGCCTTGGGTGCGGCCTATGCTGCCGGATTGGCTGTGGGCTTCTGGAAGGATTTGGGCGAGTTGGAAGCCAACTGGTCCGAGGACAAGCGCTGGGAGCCAACCATGGATGAACAAGCGCGCGAGCGCAACCTGCGTCTGTGGAAGAAGGCCGTGACCCGCACCTTCGATTGGGTCGACGAGGACACCAAGGCCTAATCGCTTGCTCTTGCACGTAAATTGAGCACGAAATGACGCCCGAACCTGCCAAGGTTCGGGCGTCATTGCGTCCAGCCAATTAGCGCATGCGGCTACGGGGACCCATCGGGATCCGGTCCGGCGTTGCCGTCCGTGGCCGGGGGCGTGGGACCGGCAGGTTCTGCGGGCTGGGTTCGGGCAGGGCAATCCCCAGCTTGGAGCGCTCCCCAGTAGGTGTTGCGCCGGGGTTTCTGTTCCGGATCGAGGTGTTCGGGCAGGATCACATGCGGCAGGCCATCGACGTCGACCACCTTGAGCTGGTCCGCATGCCGCTGATGATGACCGGTCGTGCACAGCCCGGCTCCCGACCAGACGCTGGTTTCACCGCCGTCGGACCACGGCACGTCATAGTGGTCGACCTCGGTGTTCTCGGGCGGGGTAGTGCAGTCGGGCACAATGCAACCCCGATCCCGGGCCATGATGGCCGTTCTGATCGCTCCTTTGTGGAAACGCTGTGATCGCCCCATGTCCAGGGGCTGGCTGTTTGATCCCAGCACCAGCGGGATGATTCCCGCGTGGGCCAGCAGCCGTCGAAGTTCGCCGGGCGGAATATCAACTCCATGGGCGCTTACCCCATGTGCCTCGGCCAGATTCTGCAAGTCGCTGAGCCACATGTACACCAGCACCTTCGGGACAATGTTCTTCTGCTTGCCCGGGGTCGCGCTGGCAGCAAGAATCGCCATGAGGGCGTTGAGCCGGCGCCCTGCGGCGTCCGGTGCCTCGTGATCGGCGGGCCCCGCCTGGGATTGCGTGTCATTGGGGGTTCCAGCAACATCTTCGGCGGCGGTTTCGCGCTCGGCGGGCGTTTCGTTGTCTCCAGCCGTTTCGCTGCGGGCCCAATCAGGCATCGGCTGCTCGCTGATCAACCAGTCTGGTGTTGGCGGCGCGGGACGGTTTTGCTCCTGGTCGGCGGCAGTGTCATTTTCCTGCGAAGGCTGATCCGGATCGGAAGATGCCGATCTGTGATTTGCCGGCTTGCGCGCTGCCTTGCCCGCCTTGGTGCGCGGATTGCCCGACTGCGCGGCCATGGAATGGAGCACCTCGGCTTGTGAAGCATCGGTGCGCAGGTGGAAAGTGTGCACGCCGCCAATCACCTTGCCGATGAAGAAACCGAGCTTGGGCGGGATGATCATTCCGTGGGTTTCCCTGTACTGGTTGATCTGGGCGCCGATCTGCTTGCGGGCTGCATTGGGGCCAAGCTCAGCCAGGGCTTGCGCGGCGCTCTCCTCGAGCAGCTGGCCATCGGTTCCGCGGGCGCGCAATGGAGCCGGCACCCCGTCGAAGGTCATATCCCCGGGTTCCAGCTTCTCCAGCTGGCGCGAAATCTGCGCGATCCTGCGCCGATCGACGCTGCCCTGGGCAAAGAGCTCGGCCAGGTGCTCAAAGCGCGGTGCGCATTCTTCCCCGCTGGAAGTCCGCCGGCCGATGAGCAAATGGGCATCGTCGATGCGGCGCTGCGCCTCAAAAAAGCTGATGCCCAGCCAGGCGGCGATGAGTTCTTCCGCATTGTTGTAGCAGGTCCGGCCGCTGGCCAGCTGAGGCGGTTGCGCAAGGCAGGCGTCCAGTTCCGCCTGGGGCCGCCCGGGCAGCTTTCGCAGCGTGTCCAGCGTGGACAGGCTCAATGCGTGGGCGGCGGTCAGTTCGGCATCAAAGGCCAGCGCGATTTTCTGGAAATGCGCCAGCTGCTCGACCTGTTCGATGAGCTGGAGGTTCAGCAGCACCAGGCGGGGGTCCTTGCTTTGGTGGACGAGCCGCCCGATCGCCGTCAGGATGGACAGGCACATGGTGCCCAGCTCGAGCAGCATGGCGGAGGTGAGCTGGGACCCCAGTTTCCAGGGACCCTGGCACAGTTCGCGCATGGCGGCCAAGAGGGCGGTGGTCTTCATGTGCACGAGCATCCCGTGCTGGGACACGCGCTGATCGAACACTGGGGCGGATTGTGGAGAACTTTCCGGCACGCGGTTTTGGCGCAAGCGAGGCCGGGAATGCCGCTGTGTCGAATCTGGCTCTTCATCGATGCGCGCCACTAGGCGATGTGCGATAGAATCGCGATATGCATCCGAAGCGCAACCTAGTTTAAGCACGGCCGATGGCCGTACCCCCGAGTGGAAATTTGGGGGCTTTTGTTGTGTCTGGAACCAAAAACAAGTTTTTCCAATCCGAAATATTTCCGCAAAGCGTGTGAGAAGAGCAGCGTGACATCATCGACGAATGAACCCAGGACCTACGACTTCAAGGACATCGAGTCCAAGTGGCTGCCGGTATGGGACGAGCTAGAAGTATTCAAGCCCGCCGATGATGGCAGCCGCGAGCGCCGCTATGTCCTGGACATGTTCCCCTACCCATCGGGCGACCTGCACATGGGCCATGCCGAGGCCTTTGCCATGGGCGATGTTGTGGCACGCTACTGGCGCTTGCGCGGCTTTGATGTGATGCACCCGATCGGCTGGGACTCCTTCGGCCTGCCGGCAGAGAACGCCGCGATCAAGCGCAACAGCCACCCGGCCGAGTGGACCTACAAGAACATCGACACCCAGGCCGCCAGCTTCAAGCGCTACGCCATTTCCGCCGACTGGGATCGCCGCCTGCACACCTCGGATCCCGAGTACTACCGCTGGACCCAGTGGCTGTTCACCAAGTTCTACGAAAAGGGCCTGGCCTACCGCAAGGATCACCCGGTGAACTGGTGCCCGAAGGACCAGACCGTGCTGGCCAACGAGCAGGTCGTCAACGGCGCCTGCGAGCGTTGCGGCACCGCGGTGACCAAAAAGTCCCTGAACCAGTGGTACTTCAAGATCACCGACTACGCCGACCGCCTGCTGGATGACATGGAGCAGCTCAAGGGCCACTGGCCCGAGCGCGTGCTGCTGATGCAGAAGAACTGGATCGGCCGCTCCGAAGGCGCCGAGGTGACCTTCGAGATCGAGGCCGCCGAGGACAAGCCCGCGGTGCAGATCCCGGTCTTCACCACCCGCCCGGACACCCTGTACGGCGCCACCTTCATGGTGGTCGCCGCCGACGCCGATCTGGCCGGCGAGCTGGTCACCGATGAGCACCGCGGCGCCTTGGAGGACTACCAGGAGCAGGTCAAGGCGCTGAGCGAGATCGAGCGCCAGTCCACCGAGCGGGAGAAGACCGGCGTGTTCACCGGCCGCTATGGCATCAACCCGCTCTCGGGGGAGAAGCTGCCGATCTGGGCCGCCGACTACGTGCTGGCCGACTACGGCACCGGCGCGATCATGGCCGTGCCCGCGCACGACCAGCGCGACCTGGACTTCGCCCGCGCCTTCGACCTGCCAGTGCGCGTGGTCGTGCAGACCGGTGCCGAGGACCCGAATGAGACCGGCACCGCCACCGCCGGGGAGGGCCAGCTGGTCAACTCGGGCGAGCTGACCGGCCTGGAGAAGTCCGCGGCGATCGCCAAGGCGATCGAGATCGTGGAAGCTGCCGGCACCGGCAAGCACACCATCAACTTCCGCCTGCGCGACTGGCTGCTGAGCCGCCAGCGCTTCTGGGGCACCCCGATCCCGATCATCCACTGCGCCGATTGCGGCGAGGTCCCGGTTCCCGATGACCAGCTGCCGGTGCGCCTGCCGGACAACCTGCGCGGCGAGCAGCTGTCCCCGAAGGGCACGTCCCCGCTGGCAGCTGCCGAGGAATGGGTCAACGTCTCCTGCCCGAAGTGCGGCGGCGCCGCCAAGCGCGACACCGACACCATGGACACCTTCGTGGACTCCTCGTGGTACTTCCTGCGCTTCGTCTCCCCGGATTACACGCAGGGGCCTTTCGATCCGAAGGCCGTGCGCGACTGGATGCCGGTAGGCCAGTACGTCGGCGGCGTCGAGCACGCCATCTTGCACCTGCTCTACTCGCGCTTCTTCACCAAGGTCATCCACGACCTGGGCCTGATCGACGCGACCGAGCCATTCTCCGCGCTGCTGAACCAGGGACAGGTCCTGAACGGCGGCAAGGCGATGAGCAAGTCGCTGGGCAACGGCGTGGATCTGGGCGAGCAGCTGGACAAGTTCGGCGTGGACGCCGTGCGGCTGACCATGGTCTTCGCCTCCCCGCCGGAGGACGACGTGGACTGGGCCGATGTCTCCCCATCGGGCTCGCAGAAGTTCCTGGCCCGCGCCTGGCGCATCGCCCAGGACGTGGCCAGCGAGGCCGGCGTGGACTACGCGGCCGGGGACAAGGCGCTGCGCCAGGTCACCCACCGCACCGTGCACGAATCCGCGCAGCTGCTGGATTCGGGCAAGTTCAACGTGGTCATCGCCAAGGCCATGGAGCTGGTCAACGCCACCCGCAAGACCATCGACTCCGGCGCCGGCGCGTCCGACCCGGCAGTGCGCGAAGCGGCCACCGTCGTCGCCCAGCTGCTGAGCATGTTCGCCCCGTACACCGCCGAGGACATGTGGGAAGCTTTGGGCTACGCGCCTTCCGTGGTCACCAGCACCTGGCCAGAAGTTGACGAATCGCTGCTGGTGGATGACACCGTCACCGCCGTGGTGCAGATCAAGGGCAAGGTCCGTGCCCGCTTGGAGGTCCCGGTGGACATCACCGAGGACGAGCTGCGCGAGCAGGCACTGGCCCATGAAGCGGTGATCCGGATGCTCGAGGGCAAGGCGCCGCTGAAGGTGATCGTGCGTGCGCCGAAGCTGGTGAACGTGGTTCCGGCCCCGTAAGCTCGGCTCATGGACGAACGACAGAAAAGCTCGCGTGCGGGCTGGCTGCCCAAGTGGCTGGCCCCGCGCGGGCTTTCGCGTCCCCGCATCGGGGTGGTCACCGACTCGGCCTCCTGCCTTCCCGCAGCTTTCCGCGACCGGCCCGGCTTCGTGGAGGTCGACATCCCGATTATCGTGGATAACCACGTGCAGGGCTCGGATACCCAGGCGCTGATGATGGGGCTGGCCATGGGCAAGGCGGTGAAGACCTCGCGCCCGGCACCGGGCGAATTCGCGCGCGTCTACCGCCAGCTGCTTGATTCGGGATGCGATCACGTCATCTCCATCCACATCTCCGGGGCCTTGTCGGGCACCGCGGACGCCGCGCGGCTGGCTGCCGCCGATTTCGGCCACCAGGTCACGGTGCTCGATTCCCGGACGGTGGCTTTGCCGCTGGGCTTTGCCGTGGCCGACGTGCTCGATGCCAGGGATGCCGGGGCGCCGGTGGAAATGCTCGAGCAGATCGTCCGGATGTCCACCGCCAGCTCCGTGTACTTTGCGGTGCCTTCTCTGGAGCAGCTGCGCCGCGGCGGCCGGATCAGCGCGCTCTCCTCGGTGCTGGGCAGCCTCTTGAACGTGAAGCCGATCCTGACCATCGACCAGGGCGCCATCTGCGCACTGGAAAAGCCCCGCTCCTTCGCCCGCGCCCAGGCCCGGCTCGTAGCTCTTGCGCTGCGCGATGCACGGGCAGCCAAGGGCCCGGTGCGCCTGGGCGTCATGCACTTTGGCGCCGTAGAACTCGCGACCGAAATTGCCACGGAGCTGGGCCCCTCCAGCAGCCAGCCGGTGGTGATCGAATCGCTGCCCGCGGTGCTGGCCGCCCACACCGGCATGGGTGTTCTCGCGGTATCCGTGGCGCCGCTGGATCCACAGCCAGCCGATGATAGCCTGGAGCCTGCCGGGCCCTGATCCATACTGTGGCGCATGGGCCGCCACGATTTTTTCAGCAAGTACGCGCCACGCCCCGGTCGTGTCAGGTTTGCAATCTCGCGCGTGGCGGTGCTTGCCCTTGTCCTGGTCGTGCTCGGCTGGATCGGCATCTCGATACTTTTGGCTCCGCCGCCGGCCAGCGAGCAATTGGCGGCGATTCCACTTGAATCCGGGCCCTCGAGCACCAGCGCCCCGGCCGGAAGCCCTTCCAGCCCGGGCCACCGGCCCGGACCGCAGGTGACCGTGCATGTTGTTGGAGCGGTCAAGAAGCCCGGCGTCTATGACCTGCCAGAAGGCTCGCGCATCACCGACGCGGTGAAAAAGGCTGGCGGGCTGGCCAAGGATGCCCACCCCGAGCTGGTCAATCTGGCTGCCAAGCTCGTAGATGGCCAGCAAGTGATCCTGCCCGGCGGCAGCAGCGCTGCCACAGGGCAGAACGCCCCGGCGCCCACCGAGGCGGCGAAAATCTCGATCAGCACTGCCGACGCGCAAACGCTGCAGGAGCTCCCCGGCATCGGCCCTGCCTTGGCCGAGCGGATCATCGACTTCCGGACCGAGAACGGCCCCTTCACCTCGGTCGCGGAACTTGACGCGGTGTCCGGGATCGGCCCGGCCATGCTGGAAAAACTCACCGAATTGGTGGTCCCATGAACACCGACTTTCGCGGCCTGTGGCTGCTCGCAGGGGCCTGGATCGCTGCCTACTTCACCATGCCTGGGCTGCTGCTCTGGGTGTTCATTGGCCTGCTGGCACTGCTGCTGGCCCTGCTGCTTCGGGAACGCCATGACGGCGCACAGGCCGCACCGTGGTTCACCGGCCCCATCGTTTTCCTGCTTGGGCTGCTGGCGGTGGCCTCGCTGGGCTTGACCCGGACCGAATGCGTTCTCCCCGAGGACCAGGAGCATCAGCGCCGCGCCGTGCTCAGTTTTGAGCAGGCCGGGGCGCCTGACCCGGAAGGAGTGCGCAAGGGCAAGGCAACAATCGAGCGCTACTGGCAGGATGATGCGTGGGTGCAATGCGAGATACCGGTGTATTTGAGCGTGCCGTACCCGCTGCCGGATCATGCCGCTTCCTTCGAGAGCGTTGTCAGCCTTGACCCGGCGGATGCCGGATCCTTCAACTGGTGGGCGCGGGCGGCCAGCGAACCGAAGGTGCTTTCCGAGGCCGAACCGAATGCTGCCGATCATTTGAAGCAGCGGTTTTCGCTGGCCCTGAACCATTTGCCGGGCAACGCCCGGGCCCTGCTGCCGGGCATGCTCTATGGCGATCGAGAAGGCCAGGACGAGGCATTGTCTGATGCGATGAAGACCAGCGGCCTGAGCCACCTCACCGCGGTCAGCGGATCAAATATTGCATTGCTGGCCGCAATCGCCCTGGCCCTGCTTCGGCTGTTCCAGATTCCCAGGGCGCCAAGCACATTGTTGATGATTGGCGCAGCGTGGCTTTTCACCTGGTTCGTCGGGCCGGATCCCAGCGTCCTGAGAGCAAGCTTGATGGGCAGCATTGCAGTCCTCTCGCTGCTCGCCGGCCGGGGCCAGGCCTCGTTGGGGATCCTGTCTTTGAGCGCGACCATCTTGCTGCTGATTGATCCGGGATTGGGAGCCGAACCGGCTTTTGCCCTGTCGGTCCTGGCCACCCTTGGCATCATCATGCTGACACCGGCGCTCACCGAAATTTTTGGGCAATTCCTGCCTTCGTGGCTGGCTGAACTGACTGCTATTTGCTGCGCAGCACAATTTACCTGCCTGCCGGTGGTTATTGCGTTGAACAGCAATTTCAGCCTCTATTCATTGCCCGCAAATCTGCTGGTTGCACCATTGCTCCCGTTGATTACCGCGGTCGGGATGGCGTGTTTGCTGCTTTGCACCCCATTGCCGTCCGTGGCCCATGCCCTGCTGTGGATCCCGGGGCTCCCAGCCGAGCTCATTGGCCGCATCGCGCAGTTTTCCGCTGGCCTGCCGGGTGCGGCCAGGCCATGGCCTGCTGGCGCCTTTGGAATCGTCCTGGCCATCATGCTGGCTGCCGTGCTTTGCATCCTCTTGATCGCGGGGCGCGAGACAGAACATGTTCGCGTGCGACAGGTTTCATTAGGCATTCTCGGTGCTGTCCTCGTCTTTGCCGCGGCATTGATCGTGCCGGCGACGATGTTTTATCGCGCGCCGGTTGGCAGCAACTGGAATATCGCCATGTGCGATGTCGGCCAAGGCGACGCCGTCGTTATCAATGTGGGGGAGAACCAGGGATGGCTGATAGATGCGGGTCCTCCGGACGGAAACGTCGTCCAGTGCCTGCGCAGGCTGGATATCACCGCGCTGCCCATCATCTTTGTTACCCATTCCCACGCCGACCATTTGGGAGGAATCGAAGCCGTGGAGGAGTCGGGAATCAAAATTGGCCAGCGGCTGGTCTCTGCCGGTTTCGAAATCGACCGGTGGCCCGGGGCCCAAGTGGTCGAGCAGGGAGATGGCCAGGCCTTCGGGACCGTGGACTATCACGTGATCGGTCCGGAGACCGTGGCGGCCAGGAGCGCGGAACCCAATGACACGTCGCTCGTGATCCGTTTTAGGTTCCATACGCACAATGGGGACATCGACTATTTTTCCGCCGGAGACATGGAGACCGAGGCGATGGCCGCGCTGTTGCGAAAATCCCCGCAGCCGCCTGCCGCGATTCTCAAGGCCTCGCATCACGGAGCCCGAAATGGCGGAACTCAGATCATCAAATCCATATCGCCCCAGGTGCTCTTGGTTTCTGCGGGCAAGGACAATTCCTATGGCCATCCGCATCCGGAAACCCTGCGGGCCGCTCAAGAGGTTGGAGCCCGCGTCTTCAGGACTGACCAGTCAGGTACGGTGCTTCTCACATTTACCGAGCAAGGGGTTCTGAGTACTGCCATGGGTTCGCCAGTTCGGTAGGATCGATATATCGACCGAAGCACTAAGGAGCTCGATGGCACGCGCCCAAGCCAATCCAGGGATCTCATGGCGAGAACTCACGCCGCAACCGCTGATTTTGCTCACCGGTTCAGAAGATTACCTGGCGTCCCGAGCTTTCGAGCTGCTCCGTTCGCAAGCCTCCCAGCGTGAGGATATCGAGGTCACACGGCTCGACGCATCCAAATATGAGCCGGGGGAGCTTTTGCTGGCTACCAGTTCCTCGTTGTTCTCCAGCGCCAATCTGGTGGAAGTTCACGAGCTCGCCCAGATGAACGAGTACTTCTTGAAAGATGCCACCAGTTATCTCAAGGACCAGGCGCCCGAAAATGTCTTGATCATGCATTACTCGGGTGGTACCCGTGGCAAGAAGCTCATTGATGCGATTAAAGCGGCTGGCGCATTGATCGTGAATTGCCAACCGGTGAAAAAAGACGCGGAGAAGATCGACTTCGTCCAGGCCGAAATGAAGGCAGCGAAGCGCCGGATCACGAACGACGCGGTGAAAGCCCTCGTCGCTGCGGTAGGCAACTCTTTGGCCGAGCTTGGCTCGAGCTGCTCGCAGCTCATTCAGGACACCACAGGCACGATTGACCAGGACATGGTTGATCGCTACTACGGCGGCCGCGTCGAGGCGACGGCTTTTAAAGTCGCTGATGCCGCAATTTCCGGCAATGCACAGGCCGCCCTGCGAACGTTGAGGCATTCACTGGGTACCGGAACGGATCCGATTCCCATTGTGGCGACCCTGGCAATGAAAGTGCGCCAGCTCGCCAAGGTTCTCGGAGTGAATGAGCCAGCTGCGACGCTGGCCTCCGAACTGGGGATGGCCCCGTGGCAAGTTCAGCAAGCGCAGCAACAGGCTCGCGGCTGGAAACGCAGCGACCTGGCCCTGTGCATTGAAGAAATCGCGAACACGGACCGGATGGTCAAGGGCGGAAGCCGATCGCCAGGTTACGCCTTGGAGCATGCCATCCTGTTCATTTCCGAAAAAGCACCAAAAACATAGAACAATGCCCTGGAGATGCGCTGGCGTAGTGTGCCAGCAAACTTGGATCCACCTCGCAATCTTCTAGTCGTTGCATAAAAGGTCGATGCTGGAGTCCGCAGTTTCCTGCAGCGCAGTTTATACTAACAGCATGATTAATCGACGATCACTCGCAAAAATCGCCGCTGGAGCCTTGTCAGCTCTTGCGCTGGCCGCAACCCTGTCCGCCCCCGCCTCGGCCTACGAGCCTGCACCCGAAGGCCCGGCGGGACTGACCTGCAACGCAGACATGAAGCGCGGGGATCCAGAGTTCCCCGGCCTTCTCAGGGGAGTGCAATACGCCTACTGGCCAGGCTCGAATGAAGGTGGTCCAGGCGTGGACGCCTTCGTTAATCTGAATCCAGTCCACCACACGAACTTGGGATTCAACCCGAAAGCGCTTGTCGAGAAAAATGGCTATGATTCCCTGTTGTATGCGACCAATCCCGACGGCACCCTCTATGTGGTGGACGGCTATGAATCAACCGTAGTCAATAACACGTGGGCTGGAATCCGCACCATGACCGACGTTGTCGTGACCGACAAGTACGACTCTGCCACCGGTGTCACCTACACCTACGCCATCACCGATCAGGGTGCGCTCTACCGGTACACGCAGTCGCAAGCGACAGCTAACATGTTCGGCAGGGTCCAAGTTTCCCCTCGCGGCTGGTGGCCGTTGAAGGGATTCAGCTACTGGATGACCAAGACCCTGTCCAACGGCGACCAAGCGGATATTTTCCTGTCCAACGCCTCGGACGGCCGGTTGCTGGAATACACCATTCCCCGGGCAACGCCGACGAACTGGTCCTCAAAAGTTGTTCGCTCCTCCACGTGGCAGAACTTCGTTTCCTTCTCCGTTGGCAACTGCACTGATGCCAATGGAAATCGGACACGAACCGCTCCGCTGCTCGCCACCACAAAGGCCGGCGATGTGTGGCTCTACTACGTCAGCAAATCAACTCCCGACGCGCTGCCAGCAGTCACCAATGGCACTCGCATCGCAACTGGCTTCACCAACTCGTACAACGGCTGACGCTTTATAAGCAGAAGTTCCGGGATCTGGCCGGAGCCTGCCAACGTGTTCTGCACCGCAGGGCGTGGCATGGCTGGCTCCGGCTATTCCGTTCAAATTGGCAGTTCGGCGGGCAGCGGCCTGGTACATCGATCAGCGCTCAAAGCCACACGGGATTCCGGTCCGCAGCAGTATCCGGCATTGAGCATCGGATGACCTCGTCGACTAGCCGGAGCCGATTCAACGGAAATTTCCTGTACCACTGCCGCTGGCAACACAAAACCCCCGCACCCAATGGATGCGGGGGAGATGATGAAGTCTAAGCTTGGCTTAGAGGGCGCTAACCTTCTTGGCAATTGCCGACTTGCGGTTTGCAGCGTTGTTCTTGTGCAGAACACCCTTGCTTACAGCCTTGTCGAGCTTCTTGCCAGCCAGGCGCAATGCCTCGGTTGCCTTATCCTTGTCACCGGCGGCTACTGCCTCGTTGACGTTGCGGATTACGGTCTTAACCTCGGAACGGACAGCTACGTTACGCAGACGTGCCTTTTCGTTAGTCAGGATACGCTTCTTCTGGGACTTGATGTTAGCCACTTTAATAAACTCTCTCGTTTATCGTTTTATACGGTCGGTAGAGGGTTCATCCTTCAGGCCATCGACTGAGCGGTGTGGGGCACCTATGGCGACCCGAAGGGGGCGTGTTGCCCAACCTGCGCAACACACAAGGATTAACTTTATCAGACACGGGGCCCAACAACGAGTACTTAGGCTCGTTCGTTTAGGGCGTTCACCACATTTGAGAAGCGTTCCCGGTCCAAGATGGCCCCTTCGCGGCGAATGGACTGGTCGTTGAGGCGAATGATGCGATCCAGCTTTACTTCGCTGGGACGCCGTTCCCGATCCCAGCTCCCGGTCCCGATATCCATGTAGTCGGGATTCCGGTGGCTTGAGTTGTTCTTGTCCTTGCTCGTAAGCATGAGGCCAAGAAGCCAGCCGCGGTCTCGACCGACAATCAGCACCGGACGGTCCTTGCCCTGGGAGTGGTCCTCTTCATATGGCACCCAGCCCCAGACGATTTCGCCCGGATCGGCGTTGCCGTCCAATGACGGCTGGTACTCATAGTTGATCGCCCCGCGGAAATCGCCCGGATAGCCGCCCGCAGCCGATGCGCCGGCGTTGCTCCCGCGCCCAGACGAGGCACGAGGGGTGCTCCGCGAGCCAGAATTCCCGGCGCCGCTATTTCCTGCGGTACGGGAGCGTGTCGCATTGATCTGCTTGAACACGCGCATCACGAGTCTAAGTATCTTCTCTGGATTCACTGCCATGAACGACAAACTACCAGCTGCCGATGGCCGAAATACGTGATGACTCGGAAACCATGACAGAATGGAGGCTAATCCAACTACGTCTTTTAGTCAGCTAGTGAGGTCTGTTTAGGTGTCTCCATTGGCCCGCACCGCTCAGGTGCCTGCCGCGACCGATCCGTCGCTTATCCGTAACTTCTGCATCATCGCCCATATCGACCATGGCAAGTCGACCTTGGCCGACCGCATGCTGCAGTTGACCGGCGTTGTCTCGGCCCGCGACATGAAGGCCCAATATCTGGATCGCATGGATATTGAGCGCGAACGCGGCATCACCATCAAGTCCCAGGCAGTTCGCATGCCATGGGAGTCCGAAGATGGGACCGCCTACGCGCTGAACATGATCGACACCCCGGGTCACGTTGACTTCACCTATGAGGTGTCGCGTTCCCTGGCCGCCTGCGAAGGCGCCATCCTGCTAGTCGACGCCGCCCAGGGAATCGAGGCCCAGACCCTCGCGAACCTGTACCTCGCTATTGAGGGCGACTTGACCATCATCCCGGTGCTGAACAAGATCGACCTTCCCAACGCGCAGCCTGAAAAATACGCCGCCGAACTGGCCAACCTGATTGGCTGCGAGCCAGATGAGGTGCTCAAGGTATCGGGCAAGACCGGCGAAGGCGTCGAGGCGCTGCTCGATGAGGTCATCAAGCAGCTTCCACCGCCTGTCGGCGATGCCAAAGCGCCAGCGCGCGCCATGATCTTCGACTCGGTGTACGACACCTACCGAGGTGTGGTGACCTATGTGCGTGTTGTCGATGGCAAGCTGTCTCCTCGCGAGAAGATCCAGATGATGTCCACCGGCACCACCCACGAACTGCTGGAAATCGGCGTATCCTCGCCAAACCCGGAGCCCACCAAGGGCCTGGGCGTTGGCGAAGTGGGCTACCTGATCACCGGTGTCAAGGACGTTCGCCAGTCCAAGGTGGGCGATACCGTCACCAACTACCTGAAGCCTGCCAGCGAGTCATTGGGCGGCTACGAAGAAGCCAAGCCAATGGTGTTCTCGGGCCTGTACCCGATGGACGGCACCGATTACCCGGTACTGCGTGATGCGCTGGACAAGCTGCAGCTCAACGACGCCGCCCTGACCTACGAGCCGGAAACGTCTGTCGCCTTGGGCTTCGGCTTCCGCGTGGGCTTCCTGGGCCTATTGCACCTGGAAATCACCCGGCAGCGCCTGGAGTCCGAGTTCAATCTGGATTTGATTTCCACCGCGCCGAACGTGGTGTACGAGGTCATGGGCGAAGACAAGCAGATGATCACCGTGACCAACCCTTCGGAGTTCCCGGACGGAAAGATCCTGGAAGTGCACGAGCCGATGGTGGCCGCCACCATTCTTGCTCCGAGCGAATTCATTGGCGCGGTCATGGAATTGTGCCAGGCCCGGCGCGGCACCATGCGCGGCATGGACTACCTCTCCGAGGACCGCGTGGAGATGCGCTACCACCTGCCGTTGGCTGAAATCGTGTTCGACTTCTTCGACCAGCTCAAGTCCAAGACCCGCGGCTACGCCTCGCTGGACTGGAAGGCCGATGGCGAGCAGGTTGCCGATCTGGTCAAGGTCGATATCTTGTTGCAGGGCGACCAGGTGGATGCGTTTTCCGCGATCACCCACCGGGACAAGGCGTACTCGTACGGCACCATGATGACCTCGAAGCTGCGCGAATTGATTCCCCGCCAGCAGTTCGAGGTGCCGATCCAGGCTGCCATCGGTTCGCGCATCATCGCCCGCGAGAACATCCGCGCGATCCGCAAGGACGTGCTGGCCAAGTGCTACGGCGGCGATATCAGCCGCAAGCGCAAGCTGCTGGAGAAGCAGAAGGAAGGCAAGAAGCGCATGAAGATGGTTGGCCGCGTGGAAGTTCCGCAGGAAGCCTTCATCGCAGCCCTGTCCACCGACGAGCCGAAAAAGAAGTAAATGCCATCAGTACTGCCTGACGGCGATCCGGCTCCGGCCGATGGTCTGCTCCCGGCCTCATGCGCGCATGAGGCCCAGGGGCGGACCATGTCCTTTTATGTCCATATTCCGTTCTGCACGGTGCGCTGCGGGTACTGCGATTTCAATACGTACACCGCCACCGAGCTGGGTTCGGGCTCGAGCCAGGCGACCTATGCTGCCACGGTGAGCAAGGAAATCAGCTTTGCCCGCGAGGTGATGGACCGCTCGGGCCAGCCGCACCGGGAAATTGAAACCGTCTTCTTTGGCGGCGGCACTCCGACGCTATTGCCCGCCGGCGACTTGGTATCGGTGCTCGGTCAGATTCGCCGGGACTTCGGCCTGAAGCCGGGCGCGGAAATCACTACCGAGGCCAACCCCGATTCGGTGACCCGCGAGAGCTTGCAAGGACTGGCCGACGGCGGATTCACCCGTGTTTCCTTCGGGATGCAGTCTGCTGTGCCCCATGTGCTCAAGGTCCTGGAACGAACCCATGACCCCAAGCGGGTACTCCAGGCTGTGGCATGGGCTCGCGAAGCCGGCCTTGAAGTCAGCGTCGATCTGATCTACGGCACTCCGGGGGAGAGCCTGGAAGATTGGCGCATGAGCATCGAAGCGGCGCTGAGCTACGAGCCGGACCATATTTCCGCCTATGCGCTGATCATCGAAGAGGGAACCAAGCTTGCTGCGCAAATCCGCCGTGGCGAGGTTCCCAATATCGACGATGATGACCATGCCGAGAAATACCAGATGGCTGATGAGATGTTCGCTGCCGCCGGTTTCTCCTGGTACGAAGTGAGCAATTGGGCCAAGACTCCAGCCAACGCCTGCCAGCACAATATTGCGTATTGGAAGGGCGGCGATTGGTGGGGCGCAGGACCTGGCGCCCATTCGCACGTCGGCGGCCTGCGCTGGTGGAATGTGAAGCATCCAGCTGCGTATCAGCAGCGCATTGATGCAGGGATCTCTCCCGGACACGGCCGAGAGTACCCCGATGCCCAGGCTGTCCAACTGGAGCGAACGATGCTGTTGACCCGCCTGAGTTCCGGCATGCAAATCAGTGAGCTCGATGCCACCGGGCGCACCAAGGTCGCGGGGCTGATTGCTGATGAACTGATTGATGCCAAGGCGGCTTTTGCCGGCACCTTGGTGTTAACGCAACGAGGCCGGCT
This sequence comes from Glutamicibacter halophytocola, assembly GCF_001302565.1. NCBI lineage: Bacteria > Bacillati > Actinomycetota > Actinomycetes > Micrococcales > Micrococcaceae > Glutamicibacter > Glutamicibacter halophytocola. The sequence goes on along the minus strand of NZ_CP012750.1, from coordinate 1,888,405 downwards.
GCTAGCCGACCTCGTGGTGCGAGAATTGCTCGATTTCTAGACCTGGGTAGAACTGCTACTTCATCAGGCGAAGATTGAACTTGTAGCGGTAGGGGCGTCCCTTGTTAGCTTGGATAGCGGCAAGGGCGCCTGAAACCGTCATGTAAACCCACAGGGCCACGGCAAGCACGGAGAAAAGCCAGCCGATGCCGGGCAGGATCGTGCAGACGTTCAGCGCAATGGCCAGAATGGTGAGCGGGAAAGTGAAGTTGAAGGCTTCCTTGGATTCCTGGGCGGTGAATGCGCCCCGGTCGCGGAAAACCGCAAAAATAATGGCAGACGGAATGCAGCCGAGAATGGCGCCGAAGTGGGCCATGGTCGACCATTGCCGGTCCTCGGTTGGAGTCAGCGGCAACGCAGCGGTTCGCGATCCTTCGAAGCGCGAATTCTCCGATGACTGCGTCTGGCGTGAAGTCACTATTTTCCCTTGTCTTGCTGTGGCTGGTTTCTTCTCCATCATAGCTGGCTCGGTTCACGCAGAGGCTTGATTACCGGGCTAAAGTCCAGCTATTGGTCAATTGTTAGGAAACCGTAATCTTCGGTGGTCAGAAAATCGATCAATTCTTCTATTCTTCCCAAAAGCTGTGGTTCCAGCTGCCCATAGTGCGAGACCGTGGACAGGATCCGCTGCCAGCCGATGCCGATGTCCTCGGCAGATTCGTGCGGCCAGCCAAAGGCGCGGAGCACACCGGTTTTCCAGTCGGTACCCTTGGGGATGACAGGCCAGGCCTTGATTCCGAGCGTCGACGGCTTGATCGCTTGCCAGACGTCGATATACGGGTGCCCGAGAATCAGGACGTTCTGTGCTGCGCCGGGGACCTTCATGGCCTCGGCGGCAATACGGGCCTCTTTGGTGCCGGCCACGAGGTGGTCAACGAGGATGCCAAGGCGGCGTTCGGGAGAAGGGGCAAAATCGCGGATGGCTCCGGCCAGGTCGTCAACACCGTGCAGTGGTTCAACAACGATCCCCTCAACACGCAGGTCGTGGCCCCAAACCTTTTCCACGAGTTCTGCATCGTGCTTGCCTTCCACCCAGATTCGGCTGGCGCGTGCCTGGCGGGCCTTCAATCCGGTGACCGCCCGGGAGCCAGAAGCGGAGACCATGGTCTTGGGCTGCGCGGCTTTGGCTACCGGATCAACCATCTCGACGGGTTCGCCTTCGAGATAGAATCCGAAACCGGCCTGGAACGAGCGCGTCTTGCCATGGCGGTCCTCCAGCACGATGATGCGCATGCCGCCCGACTTCTCGGTACGCGTGACTTCGCCAACCCAGCCTGAGGTGGCATCTTCCAGAACCATGCCGCGTTCGATGGGTACCTGGCGGAGTTTTTTCTGTGCCGGGGCACTGAGATCTTGCGGTCCCCAGGAGTAATTAGCCACGTACTGCCTTTCGCTGTGATCGAATACGCTCGAAATCCAATGCTAGCAACCGTTGAACGTATTAGACTTGGCACTTGAAAGGTTAGAGTGCCAAACCCTTCTGATAGGGATGCCAAGGAGGTGGCGTTGTGAGTGAGCTTCGGCGTTTGGATGTTTTGCGCGCCATCGTGGAAGACTACGTCCAGTCGCGTGAACCGGTTGGTTCCAAGGCGCTGCTCGATCGGCACAATCTTGGCGTCAGTGCGGCCACGATCCGAAATGACATGGCCTTGCTGGAAGAAGAGGGCCTGATTGCTGCCCCTCACACCTCATCTGGCCGTATTCCGACCGAAAAGGGCTATCGCCGTTTTGTCGATGAGATTGGCGAGCTCAAGCCGCTGTCCAGGGCAGAACGCGATGCCATCAACAAGATCCTGGATGACTCCACCGACCTGGATGAGATGCTCAAGAGCACTGTTCGGCTCTTGGCCAGGCTGACCAATCAGGTGGCGATGATCCAGGTGCCGCACTACGACACCGCGTCGCTGAAGAACCTCGAACTGCTCAGCTTGGGCAGCTCCCAGGTGCTGATGGTCATGATTGCCTCCAACGGCACCGTGGACCAGCGCATGATGGCCGTTGCGCGCTTGTACTCGGATGCCGAATTGGCCGACCTGAAGCTGTGGCTGCTCAATAGTTTCGAGGGAGTCCAGCTCGCCGATCTGAGCGGCAAGCTGACCCGCGCCGGGCTGAACCCGCAGCAGCAATCCGAGCCATTGGTAGACAGCGTATTGCACGCCTTGGAAGAAATGGCCCAGGCAGCCAATACCCAGCGCATCATCATGTCTGGAACAGCCAACTTGGCCCGCGTGGAAGGCGACTTCCCGCTGACCATCACCCCGGTGCTCGAGGCCCTCGAAGAACAGGTCGTGCTGCTCAAGCTCTTCTCCGAGCTGGAGGCGGACTCGCGCGGCGTGGCGGTGGCCATCGGCACCGAGCATCACTACGGGCAGCTCTCGGAGGCCGCGGTGATTGCCACGACCTACGGAGCCGACGTGCGCAACAAGCTGGGTGTGCTCGGCCCGACCCGCATGAACTATCCAACATCGATGGCCTCGGTGCGGGCAGTAGCCCGCTACCTGTCAAAGATTTTGGCGCACTAGCTTCGCTGGCGATACGCTTAGCATTTTTGAATTTTGCATTTTTAGGAAAGGACACGGCGAATAACGTGAGCTCGCATTACGAGACCCTGGGCGTTGCCAAGGACGCGACCCCTCAGGAAATCAAGAGTGCCTACCGGAAGCTGGCACGCAAACTGCACCCGGATGTGAATCCAAGCGAGGACGCCGCAGAGCAGTTTAAGCTTGTGACCCGCGCTTACGAGGTTCTTTCCGACCAGACCAAGCGCTCGAACTACGATGCAACTGGCGATGAGAACGGCAACGGCCACCCGGGCTTTGGCGGCGGCGGCCAAGGCTTCGGCGGGTTCGGCGACATCTTCGAGCAGTTCTTCGGCGGCGGCCAGGCCCAGGGCCCGGCATCTCGTACCCAGCCGGGCCGCGACGCGCTGATCACCATCACGATCGACTTGGAAGACGCGGTCAAGGGCACCGTCTACCCGCTGGAGATGGAAACCGCAGTCACCTGCAAGACCTGCAACGGCACGTGCACCCGCGAGGGCACCAGCCCGGTCACCTGCGATATCTGCCACGGTGCCGGACAGGTGCAGCGGCCGGTCCGCTCCTTCCTCGGCCAGATGATGACGGTGGAGACCTGTGCGGCCTGCCGCGGCTTCGGCACGACCATTCCGGACCCATGCTTGGAGTGCAACGGCGAAGGACGCGTGCGCGAGCATGTCTCGAAGTCGCTGAATGTTCCAGCAGGTGTCGATTCGGGCACCCGCATCCAGCTGCGCGGCCAGGGCGAAGCAGGCCCCGGCGGTGGACCGAATGGCAACCTGTTTGTCGAGGTCGACGTGCGCCGCCACAAGGTCTTCGAACGCGCGCAGACCGACCTGCACGCCAAGATGAGCCTCCCGATGACCGCAGCCGCACTGGGTTGCGAGCTCAAGCTGGAAACCTTCGACGGCGAACAGCCGATCAACGTGGAGGCCGGTGCGCAAGACGGCGACACCGTCACCTTGCCAGGATTGGGCGTGCCACGCCTTCGTGGTGGCAAGCGCGGCGACATCATCGTGCATCTTCAGGTGGAGACTCCGACCAAGCTGGACGCTGCACAGCGCGATCTGCTCGAGCAGCTGGCCAAGCTGCGAGGCGAGGAAATGACCGCTGGACGCGTTGAGCATTCAGGCGGCATGTTCTCGCGGCTGCGCGACAAGCTGAACCAGCGCTGAGCATGAGCAACCACAGCTTCGTCATCGACCCCGAACTGGCACGAAGCTCAGTGCCGGGGGATACCTTGGAGCTCTCCGGCCCAGAGGCCCATCACGCGGTGACGGTCAAACGAGTCGCAGCAGGCGAGCACCTGGACTTGCTCGACGGCCAGGGACTTCGCCTTACTGTCGAAGTGCTGGGCACCGGCAAGGACCTGCTGCGCGCCAGGGTGCTCGAATGCACCCAGGAAACGGGCAGCGACCATCCGGTCACCCTGGTGCAGGCGCTGTCCAAGGGCGAACGTGATTTGCAAGCCGTCGAGTCAGCGGTGGAACTTGGAGTGCTTGCGGTGCGCCCGTGGCAAGCTGACCGGTCGATCGTGCGCTGGAATGCTGCCAAGACGGATAAGGCCCTGGCCAAATGGCGGGCCCAGGTCCGCTCAGCCCAGAAGCAATCGCGTCGCGCTTTCGAGCCCGAGGTTTTGGCACCGGTTCATTCCAAGGAACTAGCGAAGGCTGTTGCTGCGGATGTCCAGGCTGGGGCACTCGTTCTGGTGCTGCACGAGCAGGCCACGGAGCCGGTGGCGGCGCATGTCGCCGGCTGGCTTGCCGGGGCGGAACAGGGGCAGAAGGTTGTGATGATCGTCGGCCCTGAAGGGGGAATCTCCGATTCGGAACTGGAGTCATTCACCGATGCTGGAGCGCATGCCGCCCTGTTGGGCCAGCACGTATTGCGGGCTTCCACGGCAGGACCGGCAGCGCTGGTACTGATCCGGCATTTGCTTGGAGAAATCTGACCAATATGGCTATCCGCGGGCACCTTGTGAAAGGTGCCCGCGGATTTTTGGTTTCCAGGGAAAAATAAAGCGGTTCAAGCGCCGGTTATTTAACCGTGAAGACCGAAGTCACTTCGCCGACTTTTGCATCCGATTCGGTTTCCATGCCCCAGAAAGTGAGCCGGTAGGAACCGGGGGAGAGCCGCTCGCTGATGCTGAACGCGCCATTTTTTTCAATTTTTCCGGGGATCACCTGCTTCTGCGCGGTGATCACCGTGAGCTTGCCGTCGGCGTCTTTTTTCTGCAGGGAGTAGAAGGTTCCAATATCAAATTTGGTCGTTCGTCCATTGATCCGCACTTTGCCATCTGCCAGTACCGTTCCGTACTGCGGATCCACGATCCAGATCGGCGCCATGAACTTGGGGTTGCGCTCATAAACGTCTTTTAGCCGATACCCGTCAAAGACGTCAGCATTCGGCTGGCCATCAACAAGGATCTTCACCGTCGGGGCAGTTTCGCCCACCAGAAGGCCGGAACTGGAGGCTGCAGCCGTTGCCGTGAAGACCAGCTGCTGGATCGAGCGTTCCGAGAGGCCTTCATCAAGATGTGCGCTGAAGACCTTGGCGGGCAAATCCAAGGTGATCACGTTGGTGCTGCTCATCGAGACGCCGATCTCGTCAGATGCGCCCAGATGCGTGTAGCGATGCGGTCCGGCAGGCTCGGCCGACAGCAAGGTCCAGATGGCGTCGCCGACGGGTTCATTGTGGCGGTTATCCGGCAGATACTCGCGATACAGGAACACTCCGGTATCCGTATTTTCCAGCCAGTAGATCGGCAGCTTCGTTGCCATGCCGATCTGTTCGCCAGCATCGGTGGCACTAGGCAGGTTCAAGGACTCGGCGTTTGCGCTTGTTGGCATCTCAAAGGAGCTCTCGCGATTGCTCAAGCCGCAACCAGCGGCGATCACGAGGGCGGCAGCAATTCCGACAACGCCAATTCGGCGCGGAATTTTCTGCAAGAACCTTGACTGCACTACATACCAATCCGTGAAACTTTTTCGGTTTTGGGCTCGCAAAACATTTTGGAGCCGCTGTCATAGCTTGCCATACGAGTTGCCGCAATCTGCCCGAAATCGGCCCCGCTTACTAATCCGTAACCAAATCTATATCTTCGCGACCTGCTGGGAATAGATTCATTTAAGACTACTTTCAGGTTCTGCACTTACGCTCAGGCCTGAATTTCCACCGGAAAACCCGATGACTGGATAGAATGGGACCAAGGACAAAGCAACACCACCATCAAGCTCACCAAAGGGGCACCAAGCACTGCATGCAGGTTGAACAGAATAAGACGCAAGCGGACTCTGAGTCCGCATCGCTCACCATTAGTTTTGATACAGCTGAACTCATGATTGCTACCTTGGGCCCGAATGATGAGCTCTTGCGAATCCTCTCCGGGGCCTACCCGCAGGTGAGTTTCCGGCCTAATGGCCAAGCCCTGGTGCTGGCAGGAAACCCGCAACAGGTCCGCAAGGCGCAGCGGGTGGCCGAAGAAGCACGATCGCTGGCAATGCGCGGTTCACGCATGAGCGCGGAGACCATCGAGCAGATCATCAAGATGCTCAGCGCCGGGAACCCCGACGCGCCCACCGATGTTCTGGGCCTGAAGATCCTCTCTGGCCGCGGCCGCTCCATTCGCCCCAAGACGGTGAACCAGAAAAGCTACGTCGATGCCATCGAAGAGTCGACCATTACCTTCGGCATCGGGCCTGCGGGCACCGGCAAGACCTTCCTGGCCATGGCCATGGCTGTCGCCGCCTTGCAGGACAAGCAGGTCAACCGGATCATCCTGACTCGTCCTGCAGTTGAAGCGGGGGAGAAGCTGGGCTTCCTGCCCGGCTCGCTGACCGAAAAAATCGACCCGTACCTGCGTCCGCTCTACGATGCGCTGCACGACATGGTAAATCCTGAGACCATTCCGCAGCTGCTGGAAGCGGGAACCATCGAGGTGGCGCCCCTGGCATATATGCGCGGGCGCACCCTGAATGATGCCTTCGTCATTCTCGACGAAGCGCAGAACACCACCAGCGAGCAGATGAAGATGTTCCTGACCCGTTTGGGCTTCGGCTCGAAGATGGTGGTGACCGGCGATATCACCCAGGTCGATCTTCCCAACAACGCAACTTCCGGGCTGCGCATGGCCAGCGACGTGCTTGAAGGGATCGATGACATCGCCGTCTGCCGCCTCGACGCATCAGATGTGGTCCGCCATCGCCTGATCGCTGACATCGTGTCCGCCTATGACCGCTGGGACGATACACGACGCAAAGAACACAACCGGGGACGGCGCAGCAAATGAGCATTGAAGTAAATAACGAAACCGAATACGACGTCGACCTCCAGGACGTCAGCGCACTGGCAGACTCGGTGCTCAAGGCCATGTATCTGCACCCCGAAACCGAGGTGTCGGTGGTATTCATCGACGAAGAGGCGATGAGCGCACTGCACGTGGAGTGGATGGACCTTGAGGGCCCAACCGATGTCATGAGCTTCCCCATGGATGAGCTGCGCCCGGGATCCGCGAGCGCACCGGGGGAGAACGGCATTCTCGGCGATATCGTGATTTGCCCTACGGTAGCCGAAGCCCAAGCCAAGGCCGGCGGGCACAGCACCCATGATGAAATCCTGTTGCTGACAACGCATGGCCTGTTGCACCTCATGGGCTTCGACCATATGGAACCCGACGAAAAAACGGAGATGTTCACTTTGCAACGCCGCCTGCTGGAGGCCTACACCGGGCGCCCGGCGCCGAAGGAAACGGTGGAATAGCCCCGTGGAAATACTCTTGCTGATTCTCGCACTGGTCTTCATGGCGTTTTCCGCCGTGCTGACAGCCGCAGACTCAGCGTTCTACGCACTGTCCCGCCACGCCGCAGAACGCTTGCGCGCCGAATCCAATTCGAAGTCGCTCTCCGCGATTCTCGACGAAACCGAAACCCACGCCCAGGCCATCAAGTTCTGGCGCATCTGGTTCGAAACAGCTTCCGCAGTGGCCGTCGCCCTGCTGGTCGCCCAATGGATTGAAAATGTCTGGCTGATCGGGCTCATTTCGACTATTGCCATGGCTGGCTTGGGCTTTGTGCTGGTGAGCGTATCGCCTCGGCGTTTCGGCCGCTCCAACGCGGAAAGCGTGGTGCAGAATACCGCACCGATGGTCCGGCTGCTGCGCATTGTGCTCGGCCCGGTCACCAACTGGCTGGCGTCCATTGCCAAGGCATTGAGCCCCGGCGGAGTGGACGAAGTCGGGTACCTGGGCAAGGAACGCCTGCGGGACCTGGTAGACCGCGCCTCTGAAGGCGAAGATCTTGATGAGGAATCAGCCGAACTGATTTCCTCGGTCATCGATCTGGAGGAAACCAGTGTCCGCTCCGTGATGGTGCCGCGCACCGATATGGTGGTGCTCACCGCTGAACAGAGCATGCACAGCGCCATCGACCTGTTCATCGCCTCCGGCTATTCGCGCATCCCGCTGATCGGCGAGGACACGGACGATATCCAGGGCATCATCTACCTCAAGGACCTCATTCGCGAGATCCATGGGCTGCAGCAGGCCGAGACATTGGCAGATCTGGCACGCAAGGTCCGCTTCGTCCCGGAATCCAAGTCAGCTGCTGAGCTCCTGCAGGAACTGCAGAAGGAATCCATCCACCTGGCCGTTGTCATTGACGAGTACGGTGGAACCGCCGGGCTGGTCACCCTCGAGGACCTGCTGGAGGAAATCGTCGGAGAGATCGATGACGAGTATGATCGGTCAAGGACCGAGCTGATCGAGAACCCTGATGGTTCCCTGTTTGCGGTAGCCACTGCGGCCATCGATGACATCGCCGACCATTTTGACATGCATATTGAAGAGGAAGACGTCGACACCGTTGGCGGTTTGCTCTCCAAGACCCTGGAATCGGTGCCGGTGCTCGGGTCCACTGCCGATGTCAACGGCCTGAGGCTGACCGTGGTCTCCCTGGCCGGCCGACGCAACCGGATCGGCAAAATCCATGTAGAGCGCCTGGAAACGGACGCATCCGACCATATTGAGAACGACGAGGATTCCTCACATGAGCGAAAACCATAACCTGCTAGCCGCCAGCGGATGGCCGGAGAATTTCCGATCGGGATTCACCTCCTTCGTAGGACGCCCGAACGCCGGAAAGTCAACGCTGACCAATGCGCTGGTGGGCCAGAAGGTGGCCATCACCTCGGCCAAGCCGCAAACCACCCGCCACACCATTCGCGGTATTGTGCACCGCGAAGATGCGCAGCTGATCCTGGTCGACACCCCGGGCCTGCACCGCCCGCGCACCCTGCTGGGACAGCGGCTCAATGACCTGGTGGCAGACACCCTCTCGGAAGTCGACGCCATTGGCTTCTGCATTCCGGCCAACGAAAAGATCGGCCCCGGCGACCGGTTCATCGCCACCCAGCTGGCCCAATTGCAGCGCAAGCCGATCGTCGCCTTGGTCACCAAGGCTGATCTGGTGGACCGCGAACAGCTCGCCCAGCAATTGATCGCGGTCGCCGAAATGGGCACCCAGAATTTCGGGGAAAATGGCTTTGCCGCCATCATCCCGGTTTCTGCGGTGAAGGAATTCCAGGTCCAGGAGGTCGCCAACGTCCTGGTTGAGCAGCTGCCCAAGGGGCCGCCGCTATACCCTGACGGAGAGCTGACCGACGAGCCAGAGGCCAAGATGGTCGCCGAACTGATCCGCGAGGCCGCATTGGAAGGCGTGCGTGACGAGCTGCCGCACTCGCTGGCCGTAGTGGTCGAAGAGATGATTCCTCGCGAGGGCCGACCAGAGAACAATCCAATGATCGATATCCACGTCTCGCTGTTCGTGGAGCGTTCAAGCCAGAAGGCCATCGTGATCGGCCGTGGCGGTTCGCGGCTGCGTGAAGTCGGTTCCAATGCGCGCCAAGGCATTGAGAAGCTGCTGGGCACCAAGGTGTACCTTGACCTGCACGTGAAGGTCGCCAAGGACTGGCAGCGCGATCCCAAGCAGCTTGGGCGCCTCGGCTTCTAAGCGGCGAGGCACCCGGTGCCACGAGGCATCGTCAACCGGCCGGAACCATGCGGGTTCCGGCCGGTTGTTGCTTAATCGGCCGCTATTTGGCAAGCCGCTTCACGATCTGCCGGGCAATGATCCGATCCATTCCCGGCAGCCTGGTGGAGCGCAGGATCAGCCGGCGCCACAGCAGGCCCAGCTTGCGGCGTGGCAGGAAGCTGTTGGCCGCCCGGCGCCCCGAAGCCTGCGCGGTGGCAATTTTCGGCCGCATCACCCGTTCATACTCATCCAGGGCCGCCGGCAGCTGCTCCGGGCTGGAGACCGTGCCCAGCGCATCGCCCAGCGCCGCCCTGCCCGGCCAGCAGGGACACCGCGGCGGCTGCGTCGCCGATGAGCACCACGGCGCGCTGATGCCAGCAGGGCATGAGCACCTGGGCGACGGCATCGTCGTACGGATCCGGCGGGCACAGTTCCAGCAGACGGTCCACCTGGCCGCCGGCGCCTGCGAAAATCCGGCGCAAGCGTTCGCGGGTCCCGTCCAGCTTGGCCGGCGGATCCTGCCGGTAGACCAGGAACGAGGCGACTTCCGAGTCGCGCAACCCGTAGATCCCCGCGGTGCGATCCACCGTGTCGCTGAGCACGAAGCGGTTCTTGAACTGCCGGTTCAGCGCCGGCTCGTGCACGATGAAGGCCGCCGCGCGCATCCCCAGCGGGCTGATGAAGTCCTCCTCGGGCCCGAAGAAGGCGGCCCGCACCGCCGAGTGGATGCCATCGGCGCCGATCAGCAGGTCAGCGGTTTCCACCGGCTGCCCGCCGCCGGGCCAGACCTGCACCTGCGCCCCGTGGCGCTCCATCCGCTCGATGTGCACGCCGTAGCGCAGCTGCACCCGGCCTGCCTCCACCTCGTCCAGGGCCTTGAGCGCCGCGCTCTCCATATCGGGGCGAAGCAAGGAGAGCACATTGCCGCCGGCCAGATCCGCGAATTTGAGGTAGTCCAGGCTGGCGGTGACCCGTCCGCCCGGATCCATGTATTCGGCCGCTTCCACCTGGTAGGCCACCTCGGCCAAGTAGGGGTGCAGGCCGATGCGTTCGGAGGCTTCCACTCCCGGCCCGAAGAAGTCCATCATGTATCCATCGGGGCGTGGCGCCGCCGAACGCTCCAGCACCAGCACCTGCCAGCCGGCCAGGCCCAGCTGCCGTGCAGCCACCAGTCCGGCGATTCCCGCGCCGACGATGATCGCTTTCATCTGCAAGCCTCCTTGTGCCGGTACCGTTCAATCCCCATTCTTCGCCGGCGGGCCCGGGCTGTCTAGGGACGCCGGCACGCCTGCTGTCCACAATGTGACACAGCGCCGACATAAGTTTGAGCACAGCCGAATCCTCGGTGTTATGCTCAATTCGTGCATTTCGAGCTTCTACTACTACTCAGCCGCTGCGAGGATCCAAAGGACCGTTAGTGGTCTACAGGCCGACCCCTCGTCGCGGAGTAGCTCTTGTCTGGCCCCAGAAAACTAAGCACTATTTTTGTCTAGGGGACACACCGAAATGCAGAACATGCAAAAATCTTCGAACATGCCAATCCACAAGTATGTTCCATTCCAGGACCAGATCGAAGTCAACCTGCCCGATCGCACCTGGCCCGACAAATACATCACCAAGGCCCCGCGCTGGTGCGCCGTCGACCTGCGTGATGGCAACCAGGCGCTGATCGACCCGATGAGCCCTGAGCGCAAGCACAAGATGTTCGACCTGCTGGTGCAGATGGGCTACAAGGAAATCGAAGTTGGCTTCCCATCGGCCTCGCAGACCGATTTCGACTTCGTGCGCCAGCTCATTGAACAGGACCGCATCCCCGAAGATGTGACCATCCAGGTGCTCACCCAGTCCCGCGAACACCTGATCGAGCGCACCTACGAGGCGCTGGAAGGCGCCAAGCAGGCCATCGTCCACCTGTACAACTCCACCTCGATCCTGCAGCGCGAAGTCGTCTTCCGCCAGGACGAGGACGGCATCGTGGACATCGCCGTCCAGGGCGCCCGGATGTGCAAGAAGTACGAAGAGCAGCTGTCCGGCACCAAGATCACCTACGAGTACTCGCCGGAGTCCTACACCGGCACCGAGCTGGCCTTCGCCAAGCGCATTTCCGAGGCTGTGGCCGAAATCCTGGAAGCCACCCCGGAAAACAAGATGATCCTGAACCTGCCAGCCACCGTGGAAATGGCTACCCCGAACGTCTACGCGGACTCCATCGAGTGGATGCACCGCAACCTGGCCAACCGCGATTCGATCATCCTCTCGCTGCACCCGCATAACGACCGCGGCACCGGCGTGGCCGCAGCAGAACTGGGCTACCTGGCCGGCGCGGACCGCATCGAAGGCTGCCTGTTCGGCAACGGCGAGCGTACCGGCAACGTCGACCTGATCACCTTGGGCATGAACCTGTTTGGCCAGGGGATCGATCCTGAAATCGACTTCTCCGACATGGACCACATCCGCCGCACCGTCGAGTACTGCAACCAGCTGCCCGTGCCAGAACGCAGCCCCTACGGTGGCGACCTGGTCTTCACCGCCTTCTCCGGATCGCACCAGGATGCCATCAAGAAGGGCCTGGAGTCGATGGAAGCCAAGGCCGGCGCCGAGGGCAAGGACATCAACGAGCTGGTTTGGGCCGTTCCGTACCTGCCGATCGATCCGAAGGATATCGGCCGCTCCTACGAGGCCGTGATCCGCGTGAACTCGCAGTCCGGCAAGGGCGGTGTCGCGTACCTGCTGAAGAACGACTACAACTTGGATCTGCCACGCCGTGCCCAGATCGAGTTCTCCGGCGTCATCCAGCGCAAGACCGACACCGAAGGCGGCGAGATCTCCTCGGAGCGCATCTGGAATGTCTTCCAGGATGAATATCTGCCGGTCGCCAAGGATTCAGGCATGGATTCATGGGGCTACTACGAGATCGCTTCGGCTACGGCAACCTCTGCCGAAGATGGCAGCTTCCAGCTGGATACCAAGTTGATCATCGACGGCGTGGCCCATGAACGCACCGCCCAGGGCAACGGCCCGCTGTCTGCGCTGGTGAAAATGCTCAACGACGACGGCGTGGACCTGCGCGTCCTGGACTACACCGAGCACGCCATGAGCGAAGGCGGCAACGCCAGTGCCGCGGCCTTCGTTGAATGCGCCGTTGGCGATCGCATCCTCTGGGGCATCGGCATGGACACCAACACGAACATTGCAGCGCTCAAGGCTGTTGTCTCGGCAGTGAACCGCGCGATCCGCGACGCCGGCTAAAGAGGCCAAGCCCTGTAGAACAAGTGCACGCTATGGCGAAGGCAAGAGCCTTTGGCATGGCGTGCACTTTTTTTCGGCAGCATCCTCGCAACACCAGCAATCCTCCAGATTGCGCACTTTGATTGCGGTAGTGGGAGAATATTCTCCGTGTCCCGATCAGGTTTTGCTTCCAGGAGTTACCACACGCGTGGTTTGGTCTTGCGCACCCACAAGCTGGGAGAAGCGGACCGGATCATCACCTTGCTCACGCCCAAGGGCATTGTCCGCGCGGTGGCCAAGGGAGTTCGCCGCACGTCATCGCGGCTAGGTGCAACCCTCGAGCCGTTCATGGAAGTCGAAGCCCTGCTGGTGATGGGACGGAACCTGGACATCGTCTCCCAGGCGCAGCTACGCAATTCCTACGGGCAATTGCTGGTGGCAGATTATCCGAGCTACACCGTTGCCAACGCCATGGCCGAGATTGCCGAAAAGCTGCTCGAGGCCGAAGGCGACTCCACCTTGCAGCAATATCGGCTGTTCCATGGAGCCATCGCCCTGCTTTCCAAGCAGCGCGTGGATTCCGGCGCTGTGCTGGATTCCTACATATTGCGCGCGCTATCGATGGCAGGGTGGGCCCCATCCTTTACCGATTGCGTCAAGTGCGGCAAGCCCGGCCCGCATCAGGCTGTGCATATCCAGCTGGGCGGAGTGGTCTGCGCGGAATGCCGTCCGCCAGGTTCATTGTCGCCCCATCCGATCACCATTGACTACCTGCAGGCTCTGCTCGAGGGCAACTGGGCCAGCGTGGCCGAGGCCGGCCCTCGGGCACGCAAGCAGGCAGCGGACATCGTGGCAAACTATTTGCAGTGGCACCTTGAGCGTGCAGTGAATTCCCTACGTCTCGTGGAGAGAAATTGAAAAAACTTCCGAAGATCACCGGCCGCCGAGGTCCCGTAGCGCCATACGCGCATCCAGCGAATCCTCGCATGCCTGCCATTCCCCGGGAGCTGGTCCCTGAGCACGTGGCCATCGTGATGGACGGCAATGGACGCTGGGCCAATCAGCGCGGCCTGCCACGCACCGAAGGCCACCGCGCGGGTGAGGCAGCCCTCCTTGATGTGATGGCCGGTGCAGTCGAAATGGGCATCAAGTACGTTTCGGTATATGCCTTCTCCACCGAAAACTGGAAGCGGAGCCCGGACGAGGTGCGCTTCCTGATGGGATTTTCCCGCGACGTTCTGCGCCGCCAGCGAGATACGCTGAATTCTTGGGGCGTGCGCATTCGCTGGTCCGGGCGCGAACCCAAGCTTTGGAAGTCCGTGATCAACGAATTGCGTGCCGCCGAAGAGCTCACCGAGGCCAACCAGGGGTGCCAGCTGACCATGTGCGTCAATTACGGTGGACGTGCGGAGATTGGCGATGCGGTGAGCGCTATTGCCAAAGATGTTGCCGCAGGGAAACTGCGCGCCAGCGCGGTGGGGGAGAAAACCATCGCCAAGTACCTGCATGCACCCGAACTGCCGGACGTCGACCTGTTCTTGCGCACCAGTGGCGAACAGCGAACCAGCAACTTCTTGCTCTGGCAGTCTGCGTACGCAGAAATGGTGTTCCTCGACCAGCTCTGGCCAGACGTCGACCGCCGCACCTTGTTCACCGCCGTTGAGGAGTACGCCAAGCGCGACCGGAGGTATGGCGGCGCCATCGACAAGCCACAGGCCTAGGGCCTATTCCCGAATCTTTCCGACCAATCGCAGCCACAAGGCCAGGTCCCGATAGGCAGTTGCCCTGGCTGGCTCGGCTGACGTGAAAACATCGTGCATGGCGCCAGGCACTTCGCACAGCGTGACGAAGCTTCCCAGCTTCCCTGCGCGAAGTCGGGTTTGCTGAACGTCAAGCACCGAATCGCAATGCTGCATATCCGGCGAGTAGCTGGTTCCGATGTGGGTTTTGTCAGAAGTCATGACGAGGATCGGCAAGCGAAGATCCAGGCCCTTGGCCACGTGGGCATGCCCATCAAAGATGGCCTTGAGCCATCCAGCTGTATTGGGGAATGCCAGGCGCGGCCGCCACAGCCGGTGAACGTCCCATTCGCCGTGCGCTTGAGCGCTCAGGGATTGCCAGTAGTGGTCGAATTCCGGACCTATCAGCTTGCGACGGGGATTTGTTCTTGTGATCGCTTCCATGAGCCCGTGCATGGGTATGCGCAAGAACGCTGTTCCCTGGAACTCCAGCCACGGTGAATTCAGTACCAGCGCCGCGATTCCGGGGCTCTTGCGGGCAATCCACAGGCTCAGGATCAGGCCTCCGGTCGAATGGCCTTGGGCGACGATGGGCAGGGCCGGATGCTCGGATTTGATCACGGACAGCGCCGCATCGAGATCCTCGTCAAAAACCGCCAGATCGTCGACGTAGCCTGGCAGCTGGTGTTCTGGTCTCAGGCTCCTGCCGTGCCGACGCAGATCAACTGCGTAGAAGTGATAGCCCTGGGCATGCCAGAAGAAGGCTAATTCCTGGTTGTAAAAATAGTCGCTCCACCCGTGCACGCTGAGCACGATGCCGCGTGCGTGGCGCCCAAGCTTGTTTCGAATTCCCCGGGGACGGTAGCGAACCAGTGTTGCTACCGCGGGCCCTTCATCATCAACGCCGAAGTCCAAGCTTTGGCATTCGAACGACTCGCCCAAAAGATCTTGAGACCACTCGCCGGCCCGCGTTGAGGCCAGGTAATCAGGCCACGCGTCGCTTTCGCGGATGATGTGCTCCTTCATAACGTGAATACTACTCATCTCAAGTTGTCTGTTTCGGGTTCTTCACGGGAAAATGATTTCATGCGCATATACCCATTGGTCTTCAAGCACGTGTTCACCAAGATGGATCCTGAACAGGCTCACCATTTTGCTTTTAATGCCATCAAGATCGCGCAACGTGCCGGGCTCACCAAAGCGGCCCGCAAGTTTTTCGCTCCTGCGCCGAAACTGAAGAGAACGGTCATGGGAATCGACTTCCCTTCGCCCTTCGGACTGGCCGCCGGATTCGACAAGGGTGCTACCGGAATCGTTGCGCTCAGCGATATCGGATTCGGTCACGTTGAAATTGGCACCGTAACCGGACAAGCACAGCCAGGCAACCCGCAGCCTCGGCTCTTCCGCCTCGTTGAAGACCGTGCGGTAATCAATCGCATGGGATTCAACAACGAAGGCGCTGAGCGAGTTGCAGCTCGAGTTGCCAGCGCGCGCCAGCACTTGAAGGGCGATTACCAGCAGACCCGACCGGTCATCGGCGTCAACATCGGTAAGACCAAAGCAGTTGAGCTTGACGACGCTGTAGGGGACTACCTCGCCTCGACGCGCCAGCTGGCCATTCATGCCGACTACTTGGTGGTCAACGTTTCCAGCCCTAATACTCCTGGCCTGCGACTGCTTCAAAGCGTCGAATCGCTGCGTCCGTTGCTTTCTGAAGTCGGCGCGCTTGCTGACAAAGTCTCCGGACGGCACATTCCCTTGCTGGTTAAGATTGCTCCGGATCTGAGCGATGAGGATGTCTCGGACGTGGCACAGCTGGCAATAGAGCTGAAGCTCGATGGCATCATCGCGACAAATACGACCATCACCCGTGACGGCTTGAAGAGCGACGCGGCAAAGGTTGAGGAAATTGGTGCTGGCGGCTTATCAGGAGCGCCGCTAAAGGAGCGTTCCCTGGCCGTGCTTCGCCAGCTTCGTTCGCTCGTACCTGCTGACATGGCGCTCATTGCCGTGGGCGGCGTAGAAAGCGCCCAAGATGTCAAGGATCGCTTGGACGCCGGCGCTGACCTCGTGCAGGGATACACCGCATTCTTGTATGAAGGCCCGTTCTGGGCTCGCTCCATCAACAAGGACCTTGAGCGCATGCTCTAGAGCGATCGAGATTCCACTCGCACCGGCTTGAAAAAGTTCGGGGCTGGAGAACGGCAGCGTTCTCCAGCCCGGATCTGCGTTAAGGCTGGAGCGGGGCGCAAAGAAGGATCGGAATCAGGCTTTGTATCTGCCAGTACAAGAAGATCCGCTCAGTTAATGCATGGGGAGCGCACGAGGCAAAAAGCGTGCTGGGAATTGCAAGGCATGCGAGCTAAAACATTGTAATCTAGTTTACAAAGTTTCCATTTTGTTCTACGCCGGCAGGACATAGCAAAAAAGGCAAGCTCGAATGCGCTTGCCTCTATTGCTAAATAAGGTGAATCAGTCGACCTTGGCCCCGCGTGCAACCTGCGGCTTAGGCAAGCGAAGCTTGCGGAACTGCATTCCACGCATCGCTGCGTACATGCGAACTCCGCGTTCCATGTGACCGAACTTGGCCACGAGACGGCGCTTGAGCAGGATCGAGGTGACGATTGCTTCAAGGATGATCAAGGCGATAACAACCCAAAGCGCCAGCTGAACGAACACCTGGATTTGAAGGTTGCTCTGGAATACAAGCGAAATCACCAAGAATGCCAGGATGATGAACATCATGAACTCGCCAAACATCCAGCGAGAATCGATGAAATTACGGGTATAACGCTTTTGCTCACCCTTGTCGCGTGGCATGAGGTAGCGCTCGTCGCCGGTTTCATTGGCAATGCGCAAGCGATTCTGAGCTTCAATGCGCTGCTGCCGCTCTGCTTCCTTGGCCGCCTTGCGGTCAGTCGGAACCAAAGGTCGCTGACGATTCGCCTGCTGCGCACTGCGCTTGGGCGTTGGCCCCGTTTTGCGTCCATCGGCTGATTCCGATGACTGCTCTACGGGCTGTACATTTACGGGGGATTGAGGTTCATCCTTCTTACGTCCAAACACCCCTCTATCCTAGCCGGAATTAGCTTGTCGCGTGACATTCGATACGCAATGAATTGCTAGGCTGAAGACATGAGCACAAATTCTGTCTTCGACGCCGCTACGAACGGTGTTGATATTTCATCATTAAAGGGCCACATTGATACGAACTTCGAGCAGATCCTCGAAGAACTCAAGGCTTTAGTTTCCATTCCCAGCATTGCGTGGGAATCCTTTGATCCGCAGAATCTGGAAAAGTCGGCAGAAGCCGTTGCCGAACTGGCCAGGGATGCAGGCATGGAGAGCGTGGAGATTCTGCGTGAACCTGCCGAAAACGGCGCCATGGGCGCCCCGGCAGTCGTAGCCCGGCGCAAGGCCGCGCCAGGCAAGCCAACTGTCCTTTTGTACGCCCACCACGACGTGCAGCCTCCGGGCAGCGAAAAAGACTGGAATACCCCCGTATTCGAGGCCACCAAGATCGGCGACCGCCTCTTTGGCCGTGGAGCGGCAGACGACAAGGCCGGAATCATGGTCCATATCGCAGCTCTGCGCGCAGTGCTGGACCTTGTAAAAGATTTCGGCCTCGGCGTCACCTACTTCTTCGAGGGGGAGGAGGAGGCAGGTTCGCCGTCGTTCCGCAACTTCCTCGAAGCTCATCAGGACAAGCTCGCAGCCGACGTGATCATTGTCGCCGATTCAAGCAACTGGGCTGTCGGCACGCCGGCGCTCACGAGCTCGCTGCGCGGGATGTGTGCCGCTGAAATCACCGTGCGATCGCTCAAGCATGCGGTTCATTCCGGAATGTTCGGCGGGCCGGTATTGGATTCCCCGCTCCTCGCGGCAAAGCTCATCTCCACTTTCCACGATGAAGACGGCGCTGTTGCCGTTGCCGGCCTTGTTGCCAACGAATCAGCCGAAGTCGACTTTGACGAAGCGCAGTTCCGCAATGATTCCGGCGTCCTGCATTCATTCGAATTGGCTGGCACCGGAAAAATCACCGATCGCTTGTGGAATAAACCAGCGCTGAGCGTTATTGGAATGGATGTCCCCACCGTTGACCAGTCGTCGAATACCCTGATTCCGCAAACTCGATTCAAGGTTTCAATGCGCTTGGCACCGGGCCAGGATCCAGCCAAGGCACTCCAGGCACTGGAGGCGCATGTGCGGGGAGTCGATTTGCGCGGTGCGCAGGTGGATTTCAAGGCCACAGAAGCCGGCAATGCCTACAAGGCCGATCTGGAAGCTTCGGCAAACGACACTGCTCGCTGGGCCCTTGAACAAGCCTGGGGCGTTGTGCCAGTGAACATGGGATTGGGTGGATCAATTCCATTCATCGCTGATCTGCTTGAGGTATTCCCGAAGGCGCAGATCCTCGTGACAGGAGTCGAGGACCCAGATTCCCGAGCCCACTCGGCGAATGAATCCCTGCACCTTGGCGACTTCCAGCATGCAATTGAGGCTGAAGCGCTGTTGCTGGCCAGGATCAACGCTGAAGGACTATGAGGCGTGTCATACGCCGTGACATAAGGGGAGAAATCCTCGCCGTAGCGACGTAGGATAGTAGCAAGAACAGAGGCGATGCGTCAGGGCAAATCTGAAGCAGATGCCACAACGAGCAGTATGGGAGGAAATCATGACTGCAGCTGTTGACCAAACCAAGGGCGACCCAACCGAGTTGCCAACCCACGAGGTAAATATTTCCGACGTGGCCGCCGAAAAGGTGCGTTCGCTGTTGGAGCAGGAAGGCCGCGACGATCTGCGTCTGCGCATCGCCGTGCAGCCAGGCGGCTGCTCAGGCCTGATTTACCAGCTCTACTTCGATGAGCGCATGCTCGAAGGCGACGCTGTTCGCAATTTCGACGGCGTAGAGGTCATCGTCGACAAGATGAGCGTTCCCTACCTTGCTGGCGCTTCGATCGACTTCGAAGACACCATCTCCAAGCAGGGCTTCACCATCGATAACCCTTCCGCTTCCGGCTCGTGCGCCTGTGGAGACTCCTTCCACTAGGCCCAAGGGAACTAACGCCGCTGTTCAAACGTTGAAGAAATTTCTCGTTAGAACAGCGGCGTTTTTCGGCATTCTGACCCCGAAGAGGGTAAGCTCTACGTTAAGTAGTAAAACTATGTTTCCCTTCGTAAGCCACCTCATCGTGCAACACGTTAAACCACGAGGTGACTTATGAAGACCACATTCTGCACCAACAAAGAGGAAGGGCCGTCTGTGAGTTCGCAAGACCGAACCGGCAGTCGCGGGTCTGCTAAAGCCAAAGTTCTGGCTTTAGTCGGCGCCGGCGCGCTGCTGTTGACGGGATGTTCAGCGGAGGCTAAACGCGGTTGGCTCCCAAACGTGGAGCGTGACACCACTAACCACACAGCTGCAATCCAGGATTTCTGGGTTCACTCGTGGATCGCCGTGGTCGTCATCGGTATTTTGACTTGGGGCTTGATGCTTTGGTGCATCATCGCCTACCGTCGCCGCAAGACCGACACCGGTTACCCCCGCCAGCTGAGCTACAACATGCCATTGGAGATCTTCTACACGGCCATTCCTTTGGTCCTTGTTCTAGTCTTCTTCAGCTTCAACAACACCCTGGAAAAGAGCATCAACAAGCCTGTTGATTCCGAGGTCGTAGTAGACGTTCGAGCCAAGCAGTGGTCTTGGGACTTCAACTACACCTACCAGGGCACTGAGAAGCATTTCGCTGGCACGCAGGCCCACCTGCACACCGATGGCTCGGAAGGCGCTCGTGAAGAACTGCCGACCTTGTACCTGCCAGCAGGCAAGTCGGTACAGCTGGATCTGAATAGCCGCGATGTCATTCACTCGTTCTGGGTTCCAGCCTTCTTGCAGAAGCTGGACATGATCCCGGGCAAGACCAATCACATCTACCTGACTCCTCAGGTTGAAGGCAACTACGACGGAAAGTGCGCCGAGCTTTGCGGCGAGTACCACTCCGAGATGCTCTTCAACGTGAAGGTTGTCAGCGACGCAGAGTTCAAGGCTCAGCTCGCAAAGATGGACGATGGACACATCGGCGAAGAATACGACCGCCAGCCGGACACGGTTAACGGCGTCGTAGTCGAACACGGGGAAGGAGAATAATCACGATGACAACGTTTGAATATGCAACTGACGACGTCCGGTCGATTGCCCCAGCCGTGGTGCCGAAGTCGAAGGGTCGCCTCTTCGTCGACTACATCACGACGACCGACCACAAGAAGATCGGGTACATGTACCTGATCAGCTCGTTCGTCCTGTTCTGCGTCGGTGGCGTTATGGCGCTGCTGATCCGTGCAGAGCTGTTCGAACCAGGTATGCAGATCCTGCAGACCAAGGAACAGTACAACCAGCTGTTCACCATGCACGGCACCGTCATGCTGCTGATGTTCGCAACTCCGCTCTTCGCAGGCTTCGCCAACGTCATGATGCCTTTGCAGATTGGTTCCCCGGATGTGGCTTTCCCACGTCTGAACGCATTGGCCTTCTGGTTCTTTGCAATGGGTTCGGCCATCGCCCTGGCCGGCTACCTCACCCCGCAGGGTGCAGCTAGCTTCGGTTGGTTCGCTTACGCGCCGCTCTCGAACACCACCTTCTCGCCAGGTGTCGGTGGAGACCTCTGGGTCTTCGGCCTGGCGCTGTCGGGCTTCGGTACCATTCTGGGTGCCGTCAACTTCATTACGACGATCATCTGCCTGCGTGCTCCTGGCATGACCATGTGGCGCATGTCGATCTTCTCGTGGAACACGCTGATCACCTCGCTGCTCGTGCTGATGGCCTTCCCGCCACTGGCAGCCGCGCTGTTCGCGCTGGGTGCTGATCGCCGCTTTGGCGCTCACATCTTTGATCCAGAGAACGGCGGTGCCGTCCTCTGGCAGCACCTGTTCTGGTTCTTCGGACACCCAGAGGTCTACATCATTGCGTTGCCGTTCTTCGGCATTGTCTCGGAGATCTTCCCGGTCTTCAGCCGCAAGCCGATCTTCGGCTACAAGGGCCTGGTCTTCGCGACCATCTCGATCGCTGCCCTCTCGGTTTCCGTGTGGGCCCACCACATGTACGTCACCGGCTCGGTCATGCTGCCGTTCTTCGGTTTCATGACCATGCTGATCGCGGTGCCAACCGGTGTGAAGTTCTTCAACTGGATCGGTACCCTGTGGCGCGGTTCGATTACCTTCGAAACCCCCATGCTGTGGAGCATCGGCTTCATGATCACCTTCTTGTTCGGTGGCCTGACCGGTATCATCCTTTCCGCTCCTGCACTGGACTTCCACGTTTCGGACTCCTACTTCGTGGTGGCGCACTTCCACTACGTGGTCTTCGGCACCGTGGTCTTCGCAATGTTCGCTGGCTTCTACTTCTGGTGGCCAAAGTGGACCGGCAAGATGCTCAACGAGCGTCTTGGCAAGATCCACTTCTGGATGCTGTTCATCGGCTTCCACGGAACCTTCCTGATCCAGCACTGGCTGGGCGTCATGGGCATGCCACGTCGTTACGCCGACTACATGCCTGAAGATGGCTTCACCTTCATGAACCAGGTTTCGACCGTGTTCGCGTTCGTCTTGGGCGCATCGATGATTCCGTTCTTCTGGAACGTATGGACCACCTTCCGCTACGCCAAGAAGGTTGAAGTTGATGATCCGTGGGGCTTCGGCGGCTCGCTGGAGTGGGCTACTTCCTGCCCGCCACCACGCCACAACTTCCACTCGATTCCACGCATCCGTTCGGAGCGCCCAGCTCTGGATCTGCACCACCCGGAACTGAGCGGTCGCGTTACCCCGGAAACCCCGGTTGCGAAGATCTTCGGCCCTGCTGACCAGAAGGACCTGTAAAGATGAAAATTGAATCCTGGATCTTCCTGGGTGGCGTCTTCTTCTTCGCCCCTGTCGCCGTAGTTTACGGTTACATGACCAACTGGAGCGAATGGGTTGGCTTCCTGGCATTGCTGATGCTGGTAGGCCTGTCCGCAATGGTTGGCTGGTACTTGTTGTTCACCGCCAAGCGCATCGGCCCTCGTCCCGAGGACCGCGTTGACGGTGAGATCCACGAGAACGCCGGTGATATCGGCATGTTCTCGCCATGGAGCTGGTGGCCACTGGTGCTGGCCGCATCTGCGGCGATCGCCTTCCTTGGCCTCGCCGTAGGCTGGTGGGTCTTCTACATCGGAGCCGGCCTGGCCGTCGTCGGTGTGACCGGCTGGGTTTACGAATACAGCCGCGGAGACCACGCACACTAAGCAGTGACCTTAATGGGGTGACAAGCAATTGGCTTGTCACCCCATTAGTCTTTTAATTACAGCAGGGCCGGCATTGACTCGACGGCTCAGCCAGAGCCTAGGAGATCGATAATGCGCCACGCACCCCAGCCGAAGGTCGAGGGCCATCTTGATCCCGCAAGCAAGCAGAGCAAGTACCGCCAGATCCGGGAGATCCTCAAGAACCATGCACGCGAGGCCTGCAAGCCTGGCTACAAGCTTCCACCAGAACGCGAGCTCGCCGAGCACTTTTCCGTGGCCCGAAAGACCATCCGGCAGGCCATCGACGCGCTGGTCGACGAGCAGGTGCTCAAGCGCGTGGTTGGCATCGGCACTTTCGTGGTGCCCGAGAAGCTCGACCTACGCGTCAGGTTGCATTCCTATTCCGAGGATATGATGCGCCGAGGCATGGTCCCGGACGCGCACGTTCTCGAATTTGACGAAATCAAGGCCAACACGAACCTCGCCTTGCAGCTCATGGTGGAGGAAGGCACGCCGGTAGTGCAGTTCAAGCGTCTGCTGCTGGCCGATGGCACCCCAATGAGCCTTGACGAGAACTACATGCCAGCGGACCTGGTTCCGGGCTTCGTTGATGCCGAACCGCCGTCCAAGCTCTATCAGGCGCTGCACGAGCGCTACGGGATCCTTTTGGAGTGGGGCGAGGATCAGGTCGAAAGTACCGCCGCCAGCAAGAGCCAAGCCCATTTGCTGGCCGTTGAACCAGGGTTCCCGCTTTTGCAGATCACCCGCTACGCCTATATCGGTGAAAGGCTCGCCGACTATTCCGTGTCGCTTTATCGATCTGACCGCTACAAGCTCTTCGTTCCACTGCAGCGCGTAGGCACGCGCACCCCGCGCTACACCGACTCGTTCTAGCCTTGGCATGCGGGGGAGCAAGCCTGCACGCTCCGCAAGAAGCACAGCACCCCGAACCCTTTCCAGTGGCTTGCTGGCTGCTGTCGGCCGTGTGTACGGCCCTCGTCTCCGGGCACGTCCCGATCTGCATCGATCACCAGTGCACGCCGATGTGCACATCGGCTGATGGGACACAGGGATTCCCAGGCACCGGCGTCTGGCGCAATGCGGATCCGGCCGCGGGCATTCCAATGGTGCCGTGCGAGAAGGCCAGTGCCATGGCGGCCATTGGGGAACACCTATCACCTGGCGACTGTCACAGGCCTTTGCCCGCCGCGTGCGAGGCCTATCGGTCCAGCCGGTGGCCGCTTACGCATCCGGCGCTTCTAAAGCGCCCAGAATCGTTCCTGTGGGCTTCTGGCGTGTTGGGTTAAATAAAGGAGGGACACACCTTTCGGTGTGTCCCTCCTTCTGTGACTAACGCGAGTCGGAATTACTTCCCGATCGAGTCCTGCATGTCACCCTCAACCTCATGGTGGCCGTGGGCAGCATGTGCTGCTTCCAGTTCCGATGGGGTTACCGGGGCGACTCGATCTTCGAAGAAGAACTTCGAGATCAGTGCACGGCGCTTCTCCGAACCGGAGATGTGGCCGGCAGCGTCAGGCTCAGCCGGAATGTACTGGCGATCCACGAAGTTGGTCAAGAGGTAGCGCTTGTACACGTCGACCTCTTCGTGCTTCTCGCTGAAGCCGCCTTCTGGCGACATCTGGATGATGCCCGCTTCACGGCCGTGCAAGACAATCTCGCGATCCTTGCGCTGCAGCGACAGGCAAATGCGGCGGGTCAACCAGAAGCCCAGGATCGGGCCGAGGAAGAACAGCGCGCGCAACCAGTAGGTCACGTCATTCAGCGCCACGTGGAAGTGCGTTGCGATCAAGTCAGAGGATGCAGCTGCCCACATCACGCTGTAGAAGATCACACCGGCAACACCCATAGCGGTACGGAACGGCGCGTTGCGCGGACGATCCAGCAAGTGGTGCTCGCGGTTGTCCTTGGTTACCCAACGCTCGATCCATGGCCATGCGAACATCACCACGAAGAGCGCGCCAGCAGGAACCAGTGCCGGAAGCAGAACCGACAGCACCAGGGTGTTGTCACCCCAAGGGAACGGAATGATCCACTCGAAGCTGAAGTTGCCCAAGGTACCTGGCATCAAGCGCAGTGCGCCATCAACGAAACCGATGTACCAGTCAGGCTGGGTACCAGCCGAAACAGGGGATGGGTCGTATGGTCCGTAGTTCCAGATCGGGTTGATCTGGAAGAGGCCAGCGATGAAAGCCACGATGCCGAAGACGATGAAGAAGAATCCACCGGCCTTGGCAGCGTAAACCGGGCCAACTGGGAAGCCAACAACATTGTCGTTGGTGCGGCCTGGGCCTGGGTACTGGGTGTGCTTGTGGGTCACAACCATGAAGAGGTGGACAACGATGAGCAAGATGATCACCGCAGGCACAATCATGATGTGCAGCGAGTACAGGCGCTGGATTACGTGCTCGCCTGGGAACTCTCCACCGAAGAAGAACATCGACAGGTAGGTACCAACGATGGGGAGCGCCTTCATGACGCCGTCGATGATGCGCAGGCCGTTGCCGGAAAGCAGATCATCAGGCAAGGAGTAGCCGGTGAAGCCAGCAGCCAGGCCCATGATCAGCAGCACGCCACCGACAACCCAGTTCAATTCACGAGGGCGGCGGAATGCGCCGGTGAAGAACACGCGGAGCATGTGGACGGACAGCGATGCTACGAAGAGCAGTGCCGACCAGTGATGCACCTGGCGCATGAACAGGCCACCGCGCACGTCGAAGGAGATATCCATGGTGGAAGCCATGGCGGTCGACATGCCCAGACCCTTCATTGGCACATACGAACCGTTGTAGACCACGTGGGCCATAGACGGATCGAAGAAGAAGGTCAGGAAGGTGCCGGAAAGCAGCAGCAGCACGAAGGTGTACATTGCCACTTCACCGAACATGAACGACCAGTGGTCAGGGAAGATCTTGCGACCGAATTCCTTGACCATGGCCGAGGCGCCAACACGTGAATCCACGAAGTTGGCGATACGACCGGTGGCGGTCGATGCCTGGTATTCGTTAGTCGTCGTCATGATTAACCACGCTCCCAGTAGGACGGGCCAACAGGCTCATGGAAGTCGCTCTGTGCAACCAGGTAGCCTTCGGAGTCCACAGTGATTGGCAGCTGTGGAAGTGCGTGACCAGCTGGGCCGAAGATGACCTTGCATTCCTGGGTCAGGTCGAAGGTCGACTGGTGGCAAGGGCACAGCAGGTGGTGCGTGTGCTGCTCGTACAGTGCGATAGGGCAACCGACGTGGGTGCAAATCTTGGAGTATGCGACGATGCCGTCCACGTTCCAGTCTTCGCGTCCCTCGGAGATCTGCATTTCCGCTGGATCCATGCGCATCAGCAGAACTACGGCCTTGGCCTTTTCGTTCAGCGGGTTCTCGGTTTCGTTGATGCCCTCTGGGACAACGTGGAAGGCCGAGCCGATCTGGACATCTGATGCCTTGATCGGCGTACCGGATGGGTCGCGGGTCAAGCGGATGCCCGTGTCCCACATGGTGTGGCGCAGGGAATCGATCATCTGGTTCGCGGTGTTACCGGTGCGGTCCAGGTCGCGGAACATGAAGATCGCCGGAATCGGAGCCAAGGCAATGGCACCGATCAGGGTGTTGCGGATCAGCGGACGACGCTTGATGCCGGATTCTTCAAGAACGGTATCTACGATCTCGACTGCATCCTGGCGGTCTTCTTCAGATCGAATCTCGTGGCGCATTTCCATGAGCTCGTGATCCGGCATCAGGGTCTTTGCCCAGTGAACAATACCTACACCGATACCGAGCATCGCAAATGCGGTGCCCAGGCCCAGTGCAGCGTTCTGCACACGCAGCTCAGCGAAAGACATTTCGCCCAGGCGGCCCAAGACGAAGTAGGCCACGAAGAAGAAGAGCGTTCCGATGATGGAGATGGTAAATAGGAGCGCTACTTGACGCTCGTGTCGCTTGGCTGCGCGCGGATCGCGATCTGCGAGACGCGGACGATGGGGTGGCAAGCCCGGATCGGGGAAACGATCCTGAGCTACATCGTCAGCCTTAGCAACGGTGCCCGAGTTTTCGGGACTGCCGTGACTATGGTCGCCCATGTTTCTCTCTCATCCTTCTGTTAGGAAATTATGTACGTAGTGATGGTTACGGCCGGTGCCGTGGTTTGCCTTAGGAAGGACGCGAGGTCAACCAAATGGTGAAGGCGATGATGATGCCCAGACCTGCGGTCCAGGTGAACAAGCCTTCAGCAACTGGGCCCAAGGAGCCCAGGGCTGCACCGCCAGCAGAACCATTGGCTTCAATGGTCTTCAGGAAGGTGATGACATCACGCTTCTCTTCTGGGGTGATATTCGAGTCGTTGAACACGGGCATGTTCTGTGGGCCGGTAGCCATCGCTTCGTAGATGTGCTTCTCAGTTACGCCGGTCAGCGTCGGAGCAAACTTTCCTCGGGTCAAAGCGCCACCGGCTGCTGCCGCGTTGTGGCACATTGCGCAGTTCACGCGGAAGACAGTTCCACCATGGGCAGCATCGCCCTGGGTGGTATCGAGGTATTCCTCATCCGGAATCGCTGGACCCGCACCCAGGCTGGCCACATAGGCCGACAGCTGGGAGATCTGCTTGTCATCGAACTGGACTGGCTTCACCTGGGCCTGAGGGCCCTGCATCTGCATTGGCATGCGGCCGGTGCCCACCTGGAAGTCAACAGACGCGGCGCCAACACCGATCAGCGAAGGACCGGAGTCCGAGCCTTCAGCATTCATACCGTGGCAGGTAGCACAGTTGGCGACGAAAAGCTTCTGACCTTCGTCAACATCGGTCTGCGATGCGGCGGTGGTCTCAGCGGCCTTCGCTTCGCTGATGTTTCCTGCTGCGGTGTAGAGACTGCCGGTAATCAGCAATCCAAACAGAAGCAGGGCCACAGCGGCGAGCGGGTGGCGGCGCTTTTTCGAAAGAGCCTTCACTTGCTGGTTCCTCACTTAGTTTCTTTGGTGTGGTGTTGCCGTACTTCTTGGTGTGGCAACTAATGACTAAAAGTTGCTACTTCAAGAAGTAGATGATCGCAAACAGCGCGATCCAAACAACGTCAACGAAGTGCCAGTAGTAGGACACAACGATGGAACCCGTTGCTTCAAAGTGGCCAAACTTCTTGGCCAGCATTGCACGACCAATGATCAGCAGGAATGCAATCAGGCCACCGGTGACGTGAAGGCCGTGGAAGCCGGTGGTCATGTAGAAGGCCGAAGCGTAGGAGTTCGAGTTCAGTGCTACGCCCTCGTGAACGAGGGTGACGTATTCATAAGCCTGGACCGAGACGAAGATTGCGCCAAGGATGAAGGTGAGAATGAACCATTCGATCATTCCCCATTCCTTGAAGTTGAACAGTCCGCCGGATCGGCGAGGCTTGAATTCTTCGGCACGGAACACACCAAGCTGGCACGAGAACGAGCTGGACACCAGTATCAAGGTGTTAACCAGCGCAAACGGCACGTTGAGTTTGGCAGTTTCAGTCGCCCATAGTTCGGGCGCGGCAGCCCGGAGGCTGAAATACATGGCGAAGAGGGCGGCGAAGAACATGAGCTCGCTGGAGAGCCACACCATCGTTCCCACCGACACCATGTTTGGGCGGTTCGGCGCATGTGGCGCCGTCGTATTTGGGGCATGAGTCGCAGTTGTCACACTGACATTATGTCTCTAAATGCCCCTCAGATACCAATGCAGAAAGGCGTTGTCGGAGGTTTTTTGCGCCACACAACGACAACAACCGCGGAAACACGGGGAAGTATGCAGAAAACTCTTTCTACAATTCGTAGAGCTTGATTCGGCGAGTCTTGCTAAACAATCATTTATGCAACACTCTTGTACCCTATTTATCCCTAGAAACACTAGGATTCTAGCGATTTGAGACACATCATTTGGCGACATGAATTGGGTCTGGGACTGCCAGCTCGATAGGCTTTCATATGTGTCAACGAGCCTTGAAAACGAAAAGTTCCCAACGTGGCCAGATCTCTTAGCCACCCTGATTAGCGGTGGCGATCTCAGTCGCGTTCAGGCAGCGTGGGCCATGAATGAGATCATGAGCGGCGAGGCCAGCGATGTTCAAATTGCCGGCTTCCTGGTTGCCCTGCGCTCCAAGGGTGAAACCGTCGCGGAGCTGACCGGCCTCGTGGATTCCATGGTTGCGAATGCGAAGCCGTTGAACATCAAAGCACAAACATTGGACATTGTGGGGACCGGCGGAGATCGCCAGAACACCGTCAACATCTCGACGATGGCCACATTGGTCTGCGCAGGCGCCGGCATCAACATTGTTAAACACGGCAACCGCGCCTCATCGTCCTCCTCTGGATCGGCTGATGTCCTCGAAGCGCTCGGCGTCCGTCTTGATGTACCAATCGAGAGGCTTGTCGAGGTATACGACAAGGTTGGAATCGCGTTCTGTTTTGCGAACGTTTTCCACCCGTCAATGCGCCACGTTGCCGTGGCCAGGCGCCAGCTGCGCGTGCCAACAGCTTTTAACTTCATGGGGCCCCTGACAAACCCCGCCCTTCCCAGCTCGTCGGCCATCGGCTGCTCAGATTTGGCAATGGCTCCAATCATGGCCGGCGTCTTGGCCAGCCGCGGTTCTCGCGGCCTGGTCTTCCGGGGCAACGACGGTCTCGACGAGCTGACCACCACCTCAGCCAACCGGGTATGGGAGGTTCGCGATGGAGGGGTCAACGAGTTCATTTTTGATGCGCAGGATCTCGGCATCGCGCGCGCAAGCATCGAACAGCTCCGCGGAGGCGATGCCCTACACAATGCAGGGGTTGTCAAAGAGATCGTGTCTGGAGCGCAGGGGCCAATTCGCGATGCCGTTGTGTTGAACGCAGCAGCGGGAATGGTTGCCTACGAACCCAGCAACGAGGGCAGCTTCGAAGAACGCATGGCGATCGCTATCGCCAAGGCATCCGCCTCGATAGACTCCGGAGCAGCAAAGACCGTATTGGAAAATTGGTCGCAGACTACTCAGAGGATCGTAGGCGAGTAGCGCACCGGTTTAAACAAGGACGGGTTCTGGTTGCCGCTAGTACAAGCGGCAACCAGAACCCGTCCGTCGTTCTGCGGCTTTAGTCGTCCAAGCCCAAGGAAAAAGCTGCTTCCAAGTCATGATCCGAATAAGCACGGAATGCAATATGGGTTTGGGTGCCCCGAATACCGGGAATCTTGGAGAGCTTGTTGGCGATTACCTCCGCCAGATCCTCATGCTTATGGACCCTGGCTACCGCAATCAGATCCCAGTCGCCAGCGACGGAATAGACTTCGCTGATCCCTGAGATTGCGGAAATCTGTTGAGCACACTCCGGGATGCTGTCTGTGGCCGTCTGAATCATGACGAATGCAGTAACCATAATTGCGCCTTTCACTACTTGAGCCTTCACGCTGAAGGCCTATGACTTAGTTTCAACTCTAGTCGAAAATACAATTTCAGCGAGTCGGTTGAAAGCGATAGGGATGCGCTCCACAAGCCTTAAAGTTAGTATTTTGTTCTACAATACTTTATACTTGTTACATGATTGTTTTGACCATCGACCAGCGGCGCTCACGTTCTTCGGAAGACAAGGTGCAAGCTCTCATTGAACAGGCCAACGCCACAGTTCCGGTAGTGCGTCCATTCCAGCGTACCGCCGGAGACGAGGTTCAAGCTGTACTCGATGATGCGTCGGAAGCGATTCGATTGGCAGTCATGATGGCAGCTTCGGGGGATTGGAGCGTCGGCCTGGGATTCGGCCAGGTCGAGACCCCCTTGCCAAAAGAGACTCGGGCCGGTCGCGGACCAGCTTTTGAATACGCCCGAGTCGCCGTTGAGCGCTCAAAGAATACGAATGCGCACGTTGCCGTCCATGGACCCTCCCATGAAGCAACGCGGCTAGAAGCCGAGCTCCAGCTAACCGCCTGTATCGTCGCCAAGCGCAGGGCCACCGCCTGGGAAGCCGGAACCTTGGCTGACGAGGGCCTCACACAGCAACAAATTGCCAAGGAATTGGGGATCACCCAGCAGGCCGTCTCGTCTCGCCTATCCGCAGCACTATGGTTTGAGGCAAATCGAATGATGGACGAGGCTGCGAAGTCACTGACTCGACAATTGAAAATGCTAGGGGAGTCGTAGATGTTCTGGATCGCGTGGGGGAGTCTGAGCCTAGCCACCATACTTTCTTGCCTGGCCGCATATCTGGGTTACGCCATGGGAAAGCGGGCGCGTAGGCGCGAAGTTCTCATTGTGGTCTCCGGACTTCTGGCTGCTGCAGCGGCAGTTTTATCCGCAGCATCCGGTGCAACTGACCAGTCCAGCCATGTACCGACACTGTATGTCGTAATGCTCTCGTCCATATTCGCGGTGAGTTTTGGTGGACCATTTACGGAACTCGTTTTCAGGCTGGCCGCCAAAAATGATTCAGAGATCGAAAAGGAAGAGTCCGACCCATCTCCGCTTCGTGGCGGATTATGGATCGGACTCCTGGAGCGAGCTGCCATTGTCAGCACGTTATGGGCCGGTTGGCCAGAAGGCATCGCCATCGTATTGGCGGTTAAAGGACTCGGCCGGTTCTCTGAATTGAAAGACCACCGCGCGGCTGAACAATTTATCTTGGGCACGTTCTCCAGCAGCTTGGTTGCTGCCGGCTCCTACGGGCTAGGCCTGTTGTTGCTGTGATCGTTTAGCGACAAATCCGCAGACTGCTCGTCGGCCAAGCAACAATAGCCCAAGAACAATCAACGTGACGATCACGAACGAAATGGCGGCCGTCTTTCCCATCAATAAGCGTGTCGCAACACCCAAGACGACGGTTCCAAGCCAGACCAGAATACCTGTTGGCCACAGTTTATTAATCGTCTGCCATGGCCGCGACAGGACAGTCATGACGACATAGGCTATGAGGAAGGGCAAGGCAGTCATGAAGATCCCGCTGATTCCCAGCCCATGCTCATGTTCTCGGCGTCCCAGCAACGCGAAGAGAACGATGAGGAGAACGTCTATGAAAACCATCCAGGGCCACTTGTTCATACTTTGCTTCATGTACTCATGATAGGGATGCCTCCGTCGAATTCACGGCAGCTTCCAGGACTAGAACGCTGTTGATTCAGACACAGCAGAGCACGGTCAGCAAGAACAAGCCCACGAGCAACTATTCAATGGTCGATAATCAGATTTGGGAGCGTAGGGTTCTTGTCTTCAGCAACGACGTGGATGAACAAGCATCAAATCTGGCTCTATTTACTGGCTATCGCGGCAGGCTGCCTTGCTGGCGGGCGCTTCCCGATCCTCAGCAGCGTCCTTGGTGCTTCGATCAACCCATTCTTGGCCATACTGCTTTACATCACGTTCCTGAGCATCCCGCTGACCAAGCTGGTCGAAGGTTTCAGGGATTTAAGATTCATCTCGGTTCTGGTCGTAGCCAACTTTATGGTGATCCCCATTCTGGTTTACGTTTTGACGAGATTCGTCCAAGCCGATAAAGCTGTTTTGATCGGTGTCGCCCTCGTCTTGTTGGCGCCATGCGTGGACTACGTCATCGTTTTTTCAGGACTGGCCGGGGGAGAGAACCACAAGCTGCTCGCCGCAACACCGCTCTTGCTGCTACTGCAGATGCTGCTGATTCCCATCTACATGTATGTCATAGTCGGGAAATCCTCATTGGAGATGCTTGCGCCAGAACCATTTGCAGCAATCCTGACATTGCTCATATTCATACCGCTGGTGCTTGCGGTTACTACTCAGATCCTGGTCAATAAATTCGCTTGCTTCAGCAATATCGCTTGCCGCGCAGAGAACTTCATGGTTCCGGCCATGATGGCAACGCTTTTCAGCGTGGTGGGCTCACAAATCCACGTGTTGGCTGACCGGGGAGAAAGCCTGATTCAGGCGGCGCTAGTATTTATTGTCTTTATCCCTGTGGCAGGTTTCGCTGCGTTTCATATTGGCAAAGTATTCGGCCTTCCAGCCACGGCCCTGCGCGCGGTGAGCTTCAGCGGGGTCACTAGGAACTCCCTGGTTGTACTGCCCATCGCACTGGCTTTGCCGCTTGAATACTCACTGGCCTCGTCAGTCGTAGTGACGCAGACGCTTATTGAGCTCGTGGCGATGCTCGTCATGGTTAGGGTCATGCCACTACTTATCAAGGCGACGCCGAACGATCCTCCGAGAAGTCCTAGAGGCTAAAGTACACTTTGCCTCCAGTATGGAGAACCGGTCCGTGTAGTCAGGGCCGGAGAAGACTGGCCTGAAGCCAGGTGCTCCAACAGGAGCTGATCAGCTTCGGCCACCTGGAGGGCCCATGACCAGCATGGTGGAAAATACCGCGACAATCAGGACAAAAAGCGCGATGGTTGAAAGAACCGGTCGAGCTACAAGCCAACGCATAGACGAATCCGTCCAACGCTGATCTGCCGGATGTTCACTGGCTTGAGTGCGCCAGGAGCCAACAAGTTTGCCTCGACGCTCGAGCCACCTGTCAAAAGGAACTGTCAGGTACGGAATCACTGATGTTGCTGCGGCGCCAAGAATTAGCCTCTTGCTCCAGCGCTGATTCATGCCGACCAAAATGGAAGTGGCAATGTAAGTAAGGAAGACGAAGCCGTGGACGAAGCCTGCAATCGATACCGGCCAGTCACCGACTTTCACTGCGTACTTGAGAACCATTGCGATAATCAATAACGTCCAGGTGATCGCTTCTGCACGAGCAACCGTACGGTATAGGGCGCTTGGTGACATAGTCTTGCGTCAGTCCTTGAAAGATAGGGGAGTGCTACGTCTTTAGTAGCTCCTTCTAGACTAACCTGACAGGCACCCTGCAAAGCTCCCAATTCCGAATTTGTCGACGCATCGCTGACGCTCTAGCAAAGACCATTCTGGATTTCGATGCTGGCCGAAAAGTTCGATGGAAAGACTTTTGGATGCAGCCACGTTTCCAGGAGCATTCCAATTTATTGCTGCTGGCTGAGGAACCCTAAAGCCTGCGACTCCAAAAAACGGCGAGATTACCGTTTCAGCTGATGTTCAAAAGCACTGACGTTGAGTTCAGGAGGTTCCAGAGAACACGTCTGCACATCGGTATCGATGCAAGCAACCTCCGAGGCATCTTCATTGCCAACGGACCCGTTGGCCGCAAGCGGAACCGGTGCTTGGCAATTTCAAGCGTATCGTTCTGATGAGGTGAACATCAGAATCGTCCGAGCGAAACTGGACTATTGGGGAGTGCCAGATTTCCACTACTTTACATAATGTAGATTATCGGCTTACTGATAACTCGCACGAAAGTAGCGTATCTACCAGCTAATCCGCCTATTAATGCTGGCTCAATCCTCTGTGGAATCCGAGGCGCCTTGCAGCTCAAGTCGGTGCGCTGCAAAATCCAAAGTTTGGCGAATAAACTGGCGGGAAAGCTCATCGTGCATTGAATAGATCACGTGACGGCCAGACTTTTCAGTTTGCAGGACCCCTGCGGTCCTCATGCGCGAAAGCAATTGGCCGGCCACCGTCGGGCTGACACCTATCAGCTGCGCGAGCTCAGACAACGTCAGATCCCGATCACACAGCGCCCAGAGCATTTGAAGCCGCAAAGGATCGGATAATGTCTTGAGAACGGTCACCGTCATATCCAGCAGATCACTCGATATGATTTCTGCTCGCGCCCTCGGGACGCTATATTCACCAGTCATCACGAACACTCCCTGAAACCATGGCATCAACTCCTCGACCCATCAGCTTTTCACAAACTGCTTGCCGAGTGTGTCCATTATGGACTTACCCGCTGTAAAAGCGATAGGCATAGCGAAAATTCACACAGACCAGCCTCTAGCGAGCCCTTGCCTGGCGCAACTCCCCTGAATAAATCATCCGAAAGGAATTGAGTCTTTAAGTATCTGACTAGGTATTCTGAATATTTCTCAGGCCTGCGAACGGCATTGCACTGATGGTGTCGAGAATTGATAGAAAGCCTGTGAATTGGATGCCGCATCCGGGAATGGCAAAATTTAGTTATGCCCGAACCGTCGTTACGAAATTCCGCAAAGAATGCACTGGCCAAGCAAATCCTGGATTCCCTGGCAGCAGAAGGAATTATCGCTGATCCTACCCAGCAACAGCTCATCAACGTACTAGGCAAGACGGTCGGACCAGCCTCGAAGAACGCCCCGCAAGGCGCCTATATCTACGGCCCGCCCGGTCGAGGGAAAACGGTTATCGCCAATTCGCTGGTTGCGCATCTCCCGGCGCACAGCACTAGGAGATTTCATTTCCACGAGTTCTTCCACCAACTGAACTCCCCCAAAAATCGCGTCCCTGGCCAGCCACTTGGCGCCATTTTTTCTCAAGGGCTCGAACGGGAACTGGCTGGCATCCAGGTGCTCATCTTCGACGAATTCCACTGCACGGAGCCAGGCGATGCCATGTTTATGGGAAAACTGGTCAAGTACTGCAAGCAACACGATATTCAATTGGTGACCACGTCCAACTACGAGCCTGAGAAGCTTCTCGACGACGATGCCTTTCACCATTTGGTCAAGCCAATCATCGAGTCCATCCGTGCTGATTACGAGGTATTTGAGCTGGATCATGAGCTGGACTACCGGCTACGGAAAGCAGAGATGGAGGGCGCCACTTCCGGGTATCGCAGTGGTTCGCTGACCCTGCTCCCCCAGCAGGCGCCTAGCGACTCGCTCGAAACATGGATAGAAATCGGATACGACCGAATCGGCCCGGCCCGCCAAGCAGGCGAGGCTATTTGGATTAGCTTCGATCAAATTTGCAGGACCCGGCGCAATACCGCGGATTATCTAGAACTTGCCACCCGTTTTCCGCGGTGGCACATCACCCAAATCCCATCCAGCGAACTAATGCCATTGGATGAAGAGCGCCGTCTCGCGAACCTGATCGATGTCTTCTACGACAAGGACATTGAAGTTCATTTGTACGCCGAGGACGACTTGTCCCAATTGGGCCATATGCTTCATGCCACCGAAAAGGCGCGATTGACCTCGCGGCTAGCGCAGCTACACCGCCACGACATAGAACGGACCACTGTTTCTCCATGAATCCTGAATACACCAACCAAGAGATCCAAGCGCTTGTGCTCGCAGTGCTAGAAACAGCTGACGACAATCTCGTCCTGCCTATCGTCCAGCTTGGCCACCCGGTACTTCGGCAGCAAGCCGTTGCCTACACCGGACAGCTGGATCAGCCCCTGCTCGAACAGCTTTTAAGCGCCATGCGCCAAACCATGTATCACGCGCCGGGTGTAGGAATGGCTGCACCGCAGGTAGGTATTCCGCTTCAGATCGCAGTGCTTGAAGATTTGTACCCGGTGCCGGAAGAGATTGCGGCCGAACGCGAACGCGAACCGCTGGAGTACTTCGAAATTTTCAACCCGACGTACGCTGCCACCACCGATCGCGAAGCCGTGTTTTATGAGGGATGCTTGTCGTTTGAGGGCTTCCAGGGCGTTGTTACTCGTCCTGCCGATATCACGGCAACCTACGAGGACCGCGACGGCGCGCAACATTCGCGCGAGTTCAGTGGGTGGCAATCACGAATCGTGCAACACGAGACGGATCATCTCAGCGGGGTCGTCTATGTTGATAAGTCGGAAACGCGCTCGCTAATCAATGAGCAAGAACTATGGCGCCATGAAAGCCTGGACGTCGACACCGCCAAGAAGGTTCTGAACTTCTGATGCCCAACATCGATACCACCGTCACCTGTCCGGTCTGCGACATGCAGTTGCAGTTCAGCGACGAGACGAGGAAGTCGCTGCGCTGTGTCTCCAGCCATCGCTTCGACGCCGCAAAACAGGGATACTTCAACTTCCTCACTGGCAAGGGAACCAATTACCTTGAAGACACCTCGGCCATGGTGCAGGCACGAGAGGCATTCCAGTCGAGCGGACACTACGCCCCGCTAGCAGGCAAGCTCTCGGAACTTGTAGAGAAATATCGCCAAGGATCTACCCTGGATCTGCTCGATGCGGGCGCTGGCACGGGCTATTACCTGAACCAGATCCTCACCACTACCGGCAACTGCCAGCAAGATGCACTGGCGCTGGATATCTCCCGGTTTGCCATGCGCCGTGCTGCGAAGCTGCCCAGCACCATGGCTGTGGTGTGGGACGTTTGGCGGCGATTGCCGTCGGCCGATGCCTCGCGCGATTTGGTGCTCAACTGCTTTGCTCCGCACAACCCAGCCGAGTTTCGCAGAGTCCTGCGTGAGGACGGCGCGTGCATCGTCGTCACCGGCGAACCCGATCACCTGAACGAAGTGATCGAGCCATTGGGCATGCTATCGGTTGCTGAAGGGAAATTGGCTGCCCTGAGCGAAAAGTTTGCGGCCGAGCATCTGGCGCACAGTGAAACTCAGCACCTGAGCTATCAGATGGCGTTGAACGAAGAGGACCTGTACAACCTGGCCTTCATGGGCCCCGCGGGACACCACCTCTCCCCGGAAACCTTGAGAGACAAAGTCCACTCCCTCGGCAACCAGCAGGTAACAGCATCCTTTGGAGTACACGTTTTCGTCCCTGAGCCATAGAAAATACCCCAAAATGACTACTACTTTCATGCCCGGGATACGGCAGAATGTAGGAAAGGCCAAAGCTTGTGGCCCTTGTCCTATGAGAAATTAGGTGGATTCCATGACTACTGCGGAATGGATCATAAGTAATGCGTGGGTAATCTGGCTTGCGCTGTTCTTGCTCTTGGCCATTATCGAGATGCTGTCACTCGACCTTTACTTCATCATGCTGGGCATAGGTGCTCTCGGAGGGGTCACGGTAGCCCTGCTCAATGGCCCGCTGTGGTTGCAGGTTGTTGTCTTCTGCGTAGTTTCGCTTTTGATGATCCTGCTCGTTCGGCCGATCGCCGTTAGGCATTTGAAAAAATCACCGGCTGGATTCAGGTCTAATATCGAGCGATTGATCGGTGCGGATGCGCTGATCCTCGAGCCCACCTCTCGGATCTCTGGCTCAGCCAAAATCCAGGGCGAAATTTGGACCGTTCGCGCAGAATCGAATGTTCCAACGATGACCCCTGGAACCTACGCCGTGGTTTCGCGCATTGATGGCGCAACCGCATATCTTTCCCCGAAGCCCGAAGACCCAGCTGACAGCTGAATCCTTCTCGACTTTTTCATCACCCCGCACAATGAAAGTGAGTACGAACCATGAATTCTAATGGTTTTGGCGTAACCGTTGTGCTTGTCGTTCTGGCGATCTTCGTGATCGTCGTTCTATTGCGCAGCGTGCGAATCGTGCCCCAGGCACGTGCCGGCATTGTTGAACGCCTCGGCAAGTACAACCGCACCTTGAATCCTGGCCTGACATTGTTGATCCCGTTTGTGGATCGCCTCTTGCCTCTGCTTGATCTGCGCGAACAGGTGGTCTCCTTCCCGC
Organism: Glutamicibacter halophytocola; assembly: GCF_001302565.1. NCBI lineage: Bacteria > Bacillati > Actinomycetota > Actinomycetes > Micrococcales > Micrococcaceae > Glutamicibacter > Glutamicibacter halophytocola. The sequence continues at coordinate 1,850,152 of NZ_CP012750.1, read as the reverse complement.
CACAGCCAGTGATCACCGAAGATAACCTGGTGGTCTCAATTGACACCGTGGTTTACTTCCAGATCACCGAGCCGCGTGCGGCAACCTACGAGATTGCCAACTACATCCAGGCTGTAGAACAGCTGACCACCACCACCTTGCGTAACGTCGTTGGTGGATTGAACTTGGAAGAGGCCTTGACCAGCCGCGACCAGATCAACGGCCAGCTGCGAGGAGTATTGGACGAGGCCACCGGCAAGTGGGGCATTCGTGTTTCGCGTGTCGAGCTGAAGGCCATTGATCCACCACTGTCCATCCAGGACTCGATGGAAAAGCAGATGCGCGCAGAGCGTGACCGCCGCGCCGCCATCCTGACCGCTGAGGGTACCAAGCAGTCCTCCATCCTCACCGCTGAAGGCCAGCGCCAGGCAGAGATCCTGAAGGCCGAAGGTGATGCGCAGGCATCGATCCTGCGTGCCGATGGTGAAGCCCAGGCTATCCAGAAGGTCTTCGACGCAATTCACGCTGGCCGGCCAGATCAGGAATTGCTGGCTTACCAGTACCTGCAGACCTTGCCGAAGCTTGCTGAAGGCACTTCCAACACGCTGTGGGTTATCCCAAGCGAACTGACCGAGGCCTTGAAGGGCATCGGCGGCGCACTTGGTGGCAACACGTCCCCAGCAACGCCTCCTGCTCCTGGCAGCGACGTGTAGCAGCAGCTGGTTTCATAACTAGATAGCAGTTAGCGGCGAGGTGCAGACCATGCACCTCGCCGCTAACGCGTATAATGGATGTTTTGGTGCCTGAAGATTCCAATGCTGCTTGTTGGCTGGAATTATTTTTCGGTGTCAAACGTTGGTACGTGTAGCGAATTCTTTTAACATCGCGGAGGGAAATCATGAGCGATCGCAGCCTACGAGGCATGCGCCTGGGTGCACAGAGCATGGAATCTGAGGCAGGTGTGGAGCCGGCTGCCCGTCAGCGCGTGGAATACCGTACTGAAGACGGCGAGACCGTCTTTGTTGTCTTTGCAGCGGAAGCTGAAATTCCAGCCGTCTGGCACACCAAGACCGGCAAGGAAGCCAAGCTTGTCCATGGCGAAGCCCAGATGGAAGAAGCTAACAATGAGAAGCCAGTCCGCACCCACTGGGATATGCTCCTGGAGCGTCGCAGCGAAGAGGAGCTGGAAAAGACTCTGGCAGACCGCCTGAAGCAGCTGCGTGCAGCTCGCGGGGAAACTGTCTAGCACTTCCCCGATAAGCCGCTGGCAAGCCCAGTGCCGGCTTGAGGGAATATTCGAGGGCTGGTTCCACAACCGATGGTTGTGGAACCAGCCCTCGAATGTTTTCAGCGGGCAGCGGCACCGAGCTGAAAACAGAAATGGCGCGCACCGGGTTTCCTCCCGGCACGCGCCAAATCATGAAATCTACTTCTTCGAAGTCAGCTTCTTCCAACGAGCGCCCAAACCCCAACGGGTTACGTTCCACATCGCTTCGAAGACGATGTTGCCGCTCATCTTGGATGCCCCAAGCTCTCGCTCCACAAAGGTCACTGGAACTTCAACAATCGTCTTGCGCAGCATGGCCACGCGGAAAGTCATATCTACCTGGAAGCCATAGCCGCGCGATTCAACAGCATCGAAGTCGATGGCCTCCAGTGTCTCGCGCTTGAAGGCACGGTACCCGGCAGTGATGTCGCGAAGCGGAAGTCCAAGCATCGTGCGGGAGTAGAAGCTGCCGCCACGGGAGATGATCTTGCGCAGCAGCGGCCAGTTAACTACCTCGCCGCCCTTGACCCAACGCGATCCGATGACCAGGTCGGCGCCAGCGGCGCTTGCCTCGAGCAAACGCGGAAGCTGTTCCGGCATGTGCGAACCGTCGGCGTCCATTTCAACCAGGACATCGTAGTCGCGAGCCAGTGCCCATTCGAAGCCCGCGATGTAGGCGGCGCCGAGACCGTCCTTGCCGGTGCGGTGAAGCACATGGATGTTTGAATCATCGGCTGACATCTTGTCAGCAAGTTCGCCTGTGCCATCCGGTGAGTTATCGTCAACGATCAATACATCCGAATCCGGAACTGCGGACCGCAACCGCCCTACGGTTAGCGGGAGCGACTCCAGCTCGTTATAGGTCGGGATGATTGTAATGACGCGCACTCGGCGACACCTTTCTGGGTATGCAACATAAAAGCTCTCCCCCGAAACCCGAAAGCTGGAAATCCAGCAAAATTTGGCAGCGGGAAGAGATAGTCCAAATTCAAATTATAGTCATCAATTGTTCGCCAGATCATTGAAGACACTGCCTAAAACAACGATCCTCAGTGACTTCGGCCCTATTTTGCCCGCAAGTAGCTCGCAAAATGTTATCTAAGGTCACTGAGGATCGTTGTTTAAACTGCGTCGTTTCGAACGCAACGCTTGTGCATCGCGAAGAGGCGCTTACCTCAGCCTAGTGGGTAACCCACCTAGGCTGTCAACCATCTAATGACTTCAGCCTTTATCTAGACACCACTAGTCAGGGCGTTCTTGATGAAAATTTTTAGGCTAAAGTCAATGGTTTCGCTTTAAGCTAATTGACCTGCTCCAGATTGTCGAAGATCGTAATTCCGGCACGAACGGTGCGCAAGCACTGCGGAATTTCCTCGTCGACCACCGGCAGCATTGGCGTACCTGCGCGAGCGTCCGTGCTCCACGAGCTAATGCGAACGTCCGGGGTCTGCACAGCAAGTTCCGAGGCGGTCCACACGGCGAAAGTTGCCTGTGCTCCGATAGCCAGCTGGCCGGCTAGCGGATTCATCTCGCCCATGGCACGATACGTTGACCTGGTTTGGGCCAAGAAAGCGGCGCGTGCCGAAATGCGCGCTTGGGCATTGGACATGTTCATCGCCGCGCGCACTACTTCCCACCCGTCGACCTCCGTCACCGGGGCATCGGATCCAAGAACCATTGGTACACCAGCTGAAAGCATGGCCGAAAGATTGTTCATCGTTTCGGCGCGCTCGCCCAAGCGCTGAACGTACATTCCGTTCGAACCGCCCCATGCCTTATCGAATACCGGCTGCATGGAAACGGTGATGGCATACTGCAAAAGCCGTGAGCGAGTTGGCTCATCGACCATCTCCACATGCTCCAGGCGGTGTCGGCCCATCTGCACCTTGGAAACGCCGATTTGTTCGGCGGCCAGATCAAAACCGTCAAGAACCACATCCAGTGCTCCATCGCCGATGACATGGAAGGAAGCCTGGATGCCGCGGGTGCTGCACGCTACCAGATGTGCTGCAATTTCTTCCCTGTCCAGGTACAGCGTGCCACGCTCGCCGGAGCGGTCGCTGTAGTCTTCGCGCAGGTAAGCCGTGTGGCTGCCCAGTGAACCGTCTACTTTGAGATCTCCGCCCAGGCCCAAGAGCCTGCCTGATGGAAATGATGCAAAGAGCTCATCGGCGGCATCGGCATCGCTGACCAGTTCGCCCCAGTAGGCATAGACCTTCGGCAGGTTCGGCTGATCGTCAGCCAAAAGCTGGTCCAAGGCAGCACGACCCTCAAGTTGCGGCGCGGCCATTTCCACTACGGTGGCAAAGCCCCGTGACGCGTAGTGCGCCAAGGCCAGGCGCTGGAATTCGTGATCGGCCTTTTGTGCCTTGGCCAGGGCCAAGCGCACCTCGTCATGATCGTTGCCGGCGACGAGCCCGGGCTTCAAATCCCCCAGCCCCAAGAAGTCCAGGAGCTCCTGGTTGACCAGGGCGCTGTGAACATCGCGGCGGGAGAGGTAGTACGCCCGGCCGTCAGCGGCGCTGGTGAGGTCGTTTTCGGCAGGGAGTTCCTGCTGCGCCCAGCCGGAGTTGTCCCAGCCCTGGGCCAGGACAACCTTGCTGGATTTCTGGCCCTGCGCCGCGACCAGAGCCAACAGCGCGCTGGCTGATGTGGCGGAGCTCAGGTCTCCCCCAGCCAAAGTACGGCCCAGGGCCGCAAGGTGAGTGTGCGACTCGACGAAGGCCGGAGTCACCAGGCCGCCGCCCAGATCAATAATCTGGTCAGCCGATTCGGCGTGGCGATCCGCGGCATCCTCACCGCCTAGCCAGGAAATCGTATCTCCATCTACAACCATGGCGGTCGCAAATGGGTCCGCGGCGGAATAGACTGCCCCGTTTCGGTACAGTGTTTTTGCCATCAGCGTGCTCCCTTATCTCGTGCACCGATTAGTAAGTATTTAATGTGCTGGGCACGGCGGGCTAGGCCAGCACGTTCGAGTAGGCCACTACCCCGCGCTTGACCTGGTCGGCTGCCTTATACGCGTTGCGCACCAGCATCGGAGGCAGGTCGGAATTCTTGGCGAACTGGTCCAAGGTATCAATGACCTGCTTGGCCCAGCGCACAAAATCTCCTGGTGCCATATCGGTTCCGCGCAGTGCGCTATTCAGGCTCGAGCCCCGAGCCCACTTGTACATAGGCCAGATCAATCCGGATTCAGGTGGCGCGGTCGGTTCCAAGGCCAGCGCCTCTTCGGCATCCGACAAGTCGCCCCAGATCTTGATCGTGGTATTCCAGATGTCGGCGACCTTGTCAGTGGGCATCTTCGGATCCGGGCGATCGCCATCCCGGCGTGCCTGGTACACCAGGCTCGCGACGACCGCGCACAGCTCCTCGGAATTGAGCTTGCTGAGCTTTCCGGTCTCGAGGATCTGGCTCGTCAGCAGATCGCGTTCTCCGTAGATCCTGCGCAATCGCCGGCCCGAGTCGGTGAGCGTGAAATCATCGCCTTCACCGGAGGGCGTGAGGTATTCGAATTGTTCAAGCACCTTGCAGACCTTGTCGAACTGCGTGGCAATCGTATTGGTCCGCCCGCGAATGGCGCGGCGCGCCTTGTCCGTGTCCTTCTTCAGCTTCCAATACCGATCGGCCCAGCGCATATGCTGGTCCTTCTCGGAACAGGCATGGCACGGATGATCCTTGAGTTCCAGGCGCAAGGCGTCGATTTCCCGTTCGAAAGAATCCGCGCCATCGTAATTGAAGCTTTGCGCATCCACGCGGGGCGGGCGCTGGTCATGAACGGCGTTGCGCAGCGAGGAGGCCAAGTCGCGGCGTTCCTTCGGTGCACGGCCAGTGAACCCCTTGGGAATCCTGATCCGCGAAATGATTTCGACCGGTCCGCTGAGGTCCTCGGACGACAGCCGGCGCAGCTGGCCGTCTTCTGTCAGCACCGTATGCCGCGGGTTGTACATTGCGGTATCGAGCTCCACCACCACAGCCCGCCCGAAGCGGCGCCCGCCCGGAAGATCGACGACATCTCCACGGATCACCGAGTGGAGGGAGCGTTCTGCGGCGGAACGGCGTTCGGCGCGGCGGTTCTTGGCCGCGTTCTTTTCCAGAGTCGACAAATTTCGCTGGAGCTTCAGATACTCGGTGAAATCACCGAGATGGCACTGCATTGATTGCGCGTAGCCGGCCAGTGATTCTTCCTTGGACCGAACCTGGCGGGCCATACCGACAACCGAGCGGTCTGCCTGGTACTGGGCGAAGGATGATTCCAGTATCTGGCGGGTTTGCTCACGGCCGAACTGGGCCAGCAGATTGGTCGACATGTTGTAGGTCGGCCGGAAAGAGGAATTCAGCGGATAGGTTCGCTTTGAGGCCAATCCGGCCAGGGCTTCGGGTTCGAGGTCCGGATTCCAAATAACGATGGAGTGGCCCTCGACATCAATACCACGACGCCCCGCGCGGCCGGTCAGCTGGGTGTATTCGCCAGAGGAAATCTGCACATGGGACTCGCCGTTGAATTTGACCAGCTTTTCCAGAACCACGGAACGGGCCGGCATGTTGACGCCCAGGGCCAGGGTCTCGGTGGCAAAAACCACCTTGATGAGGTTCCGGGCAAACAGGTCTTCAACAATCTCTTTGAAGATTGGCAGCAAGCCGGCATGATGCGAGGCGAAACCGCGGATCAGCCCATCGCGCCAAGCCCAGAATTCCAGGACATCGAGGTCTTCGCCGGGAATCCGATAAGCGACCTCGTCCAGTGCCTGTGCGATTTCCGCGGCTTCCTCATTGGTGGTCAGCCGCAGGTCCGCCATGGCGCATTGCTGCACTGCCATGTCGCAGCCCTTGCGGGAGAAGATGAAGAATATGGCCGGCAGCAGCCCGGCCCGATCCAGTTTGCCGATCACCGATGGACGGTTGACCCGCTGACCCAAGCCCGAGGCCCTTTGCGGGCCGCGGCTTCCCTTGCCGCGTCCGCGCTGGACACGACCGCCGGTATTGAGGGTGCGAACCAGCTTTCGAAGTTCAGGGTTGACGCTCGCCTTGGACTCGCCCGCTGCCACCTGGTCGAATGCGACGTCCTCAGCGAAGAGGTCGACAACATTTGGTCCCACCATGACGTGCTGGAAGAGCGGCACAGGACGGTGCTCGGAGACGATGATGTCCGTCTGCCCGCGCACCGTGTCCAGCCAGCCGCCGAATTCCTCGGCATTGGATACCGTAGCGGACAGGGAGATGATCTGAACGTTCGAGGGCAGGTGAATGATGACTTCTTCCCACACTGCACCACGGAACTTGTCGGCCAAGTAGTGGACCTCGTCCATGATGACGTAGCCGAGTCCATCAAGGGTCTGCGAGTCCGCATAAAGCATATTGCGAAGGACTTCGGTGGTCATCACAACGATCTGCGCTTCGGAATTGATCGATGTGTCACCCGTGAGCAGGCCAACGCTCTGGGCGCCATAGCGATTAACCAGCTCGGAATACTTCTGGTTGCTCAGGGCCTTGATCGGAGTGGTGTAGAAGGCCTTGCGGTTTTCTCGCAGTGCCTGGAAGATCGCGAATTCACCGACAACGGTCTTTCCGGCGCCAGTTGGCGCTGCAACGAGCACGCTGTGGCCCTCGGTGACTTTCTTGCAGGCTTCGGCCTGGAACGGATCCAAGTCGAAGGAGATGCTTGCGCGGAAGTCGGGTAGCGCGGTGCCGAGTTCGACCTGCCGTGCCTTGGAATTCGCGTATTGTTCCGCGGGTGAAGTCACTTGTGGCCGTTCGCTTTCTTGACGGTTATTTACAACTGTGAATTAGGTTCGTCGATGTGGCTCGGAGTATCGATTGTCGACGAATCGCCCTTGGCAAGGCGCTCGTTTTCGGCATCCTGGGCTGCTTGCTTCTTCGCACGCTTCTTGTCGTTGAAGTAGCAGAATAATGTCGCGGCCGCGAAAGTCAGGAACAGCGGTCCAGCAAGCGCGAACATCGTGATGGCATCGCCACCCGGAGCAGCCATCGCAGCCACCAGGGCAATGAGGAAAACGGTGATTCGCCAATTCTTCAAAATCACCTTGGCAGACAGGACGCCCACCATGTTCAGGCCCACCATCAGCACCGGAACCAGCATGGCCAGGCCGAAGGCAAGCAGCAAGCGGATGATGAATGGCAGGTACTCGTTGATGTTGATCAGGTTCTCGGAATTCTCCGGAGCCAGGCTGATGAAGAAATGAAGGGCGAAGGGCAACACAAAGTAGGCCATGGCGACGCCGCCGATAAACAGCGGCACCGAGATGGCAACGAAGCTATAGCTGAGTCGGCGTTCATTCTTCTTCAGTCCCGGGACGATAAATGCCCACAACTGATAGAGCCATACCGGGGACGAGATGAGAATTCCGACAAAGAGCGCGACCTTGATCATGATGTCGAAAGGCGACATCACGGCCGTGAAATTGACTGATCCCCCAGCTGCCTGCACTGGAGCGATGATGAGCTCCAGCAGCCAGTCATAGATGAAGAATCCAGCCACGGTGCCCAAGGTCAGCGCTATGAGCGATTTGAAGAGCCGGTTTCGAGCTTCAATCAGATGCTCTTTAAGAGACATCCGGCCTTCGTCGTCTTTGACCCGCTTCTTCTTATTGCGCGGTGTCTTATCGTTATTTGTTGCCACAGATAAGGTTACGAGTTGTTCTTTTCGTTAGGATTCTGTTCGTTGACTGTCCCATCGACAGTCTCCGATTTTGGATCGTCATCCTTCATCTGGCGAACTTCGGATTTGAAAATGCGCAGCGACTGGCCCATCGAGCGAGCGAGGCCCGGAAGCTTTGGCGCACCGAAAAGCAGCAGTGCCAATACGATAATGATGACCAGATGCCATCCCTGTAAACCACCCATGTGATTTCCCTTCTCTCAAGTTAAAGTCTACGTCAGAACAGGCGAAGATCGCGCATGTTCTGTGCTTGTCCTCGTTCGGTTCGACGGGCGACCCTGCGCAATCTGCGAGCCTCGATGCGTTCTGCTTGACCTTTGTCACGCAGCTTGCGGATCTTCTCGGGATCGCTGTGCGTTGCATCTGTTCCGTGGGGATAGCGGCGTGGATTCGGAGTGTATTCCACGACGGTGCCGGGACGGCTCAATCCCTCGCCGATCTGGTCGGCAGCAGCGCCTAGGCTTTCAACGACGGCCATTCCCCGCTTGAATAAGCGGAAGCCAGCAAGAACCGCTACTAGAACAGTCGCCAATACGAGCACTGTCCACAACAGGACCCAAAACCACCAAGGAAGCATCTACTAATCCTCATACAATCCGATAGCCTCGTCCAACCACAGCACGACTTGTTCGCGCGTAGCGTCAGGACTAACCACAGCCAGTTTACCGCTGTGCCGAGCCACCAGTGGAGCAGCCACTTGATGATCCGAGAAGCGAACCGTGGCCAGGTAGCCATTATCGACTTTGCCCGTGGACCAAGAAATAGGGTGGAAGGCCTCTACAACGGGCAAGATTTCTGCATCAACATAGAGCACAACCTCAAGATCATCCGAACTCGCCTCATATCGAATCTGGACGTCCTGCTGGTCTTCGTGCCTTGCCGAGGGAACGTACTGTTCATCTAGCGTTTGGGCACTTAAAATCCGATCGACACGGAACGTCAGCATATTTTCCCGTTTTCGGCACCACGCGCGAAGGTACTGGATCGACCCGTCTTCAATCATCCTCACCGGTTCAACCTCGCGCAACTGGTGGGTGCGCGAGCTGGCAGAGTAGTAATCGATGCGCACCACTTCATGCTGCCGAATGGCCTGGACGAGCTGGCGCGGGATATCGCTTTCGCGTGCCTTGGACAGCGCAAAACCCAGTGCGCCGTTCCAGCCTTCAAAGCGGGCTACGGCGGAGTTGACCTTGGCCAAAGCAGAGTTCAGGATATCTTGATGCTCGAACTCCGGGATGCTCGCCAAGGCATTAAGGCCGCCAAGAACAGCGACGGCTTCCAACGGGGCAAGCTTCTGCGGTTCAGCCAATAGTGCTGCATTGGAGATGGTGACGGTATCCGAATCAAGGTCTCCGTCATTAACGTTGATCAATTCGTCGTGTTGTCCATTGGGGACACCGCACATCATGATCATGGACAATTCTTCGCGGACCTTGGCCACGGTCATTGAATAGCGTTCGGCGAGTTCTTGGATTTCCACGGCGCCATGGGCAACGACATATTGGATCATGTCGATATTGCGCATCACCTGGGTGGTCGTCGTTCCGCGTCCGGCAGCCCGGCTGGGCCGGAACTTCACCTGGGCATACGCGTCCAAGCCCTGCTGTGCCAGTTGCGAGGCCTTGGCCTCGGAGAGCAACCTGCGAACTTGCTCGGCCAATTCTGCTGGCTCGAGTACTTGGACTGCCGGCCCGTACGCGGCAAGTTCGGCCGCAAAAGAGTGCGGATCCGAGTAACCGATGTGAAGCTCTGAGCTGGTGCCGCGTCCGTTTAGGGATTGGGCGCGCAACGGAATTGCCTCATCACCGCGCAACTTGATGGTTGCGATATATCCCGGGTGCCTCAGATCAAAGTCCAGGAGCACCTGGTTCATTTCGAACCCCTCGGGGCGCGGATGATAGACGCTCCCCGGCCCGTTGTGCCGGTGGTTGCTGAGCTTGCCCTGCACGCGCGAGAGTCGGAAGACCCGCGAGTCGCTGCGGGTGTGGTCGTAGCCCGTGAAATACCAGTTGCCGTAGCGCTGCCCAATCCCCCACACGTCAACAATGCGTTCCGTTGTTGAGCCTTGTGAAGAGACATAGGTGAACTTCAGGGTCTTGCGGTTGAAAACCGCCAGCGCGCAGTCGCGGAAGTTCGGCTCATCCATGGACAATCGGGGCACCAGCGATCCGGCCAGCGGTGCAACCGGTGACACTGCGTCGGCATGGCCGGTAACGCGGGCTGCCGCGTTCAAGCCCAGTGACTGGAGCTTGGTGTCTTTCCATAGGCTCGCCGCCAGGGCAACGACACCTGCTTCAGATGGGCTGAACGTGACCGGGGGCAAGAACCAGTCGGTTGTATCAATGCTGTAATAGGGAACGCCGTCGATCGTTTCCTTGTCCAGCTGCAGTCCGAAGTCATTGCGAATGTCGTCTTTGAGCCGGTCAAGGGCTTTTTCCCGGGTATCGGCAGAACCGTCAGGAACGAGATATTCGCCAATGCGCTCTGCATTGAACTTCCGGGATTTGGTTGCCAGCGCATAGATCAGGCTGGTTAGGCGTTCTGCTTTGCTCGGACCACTGGATTGCTTTATGCTCACTTGTTTAGACTAACCAACTTTTACCTTTAAGCATCACTTTTAAGACAGCTAAGGCCCCGATTGTTATATCGGGGCCTTGGCGCCATCAGCTATTTACTTGGTGCCGATGAGATCTACCACGAAGATCAACGCTTCGTTTGGAGCGATGGCACCGGGAGCGCCGCGCTCGCCATAGGCAAGCTTCGAAGGGATATCCAAGCGGCGGCGGCCGCCGACCTTCATGCCCAGCAGACCCTGGTCCCAGCCCTGGATGACCATGCCAACCCCTACTGGGAAGTCCAGGGTCTGTCCACGGTTCCAGGATGAGTCGAATTCTTCACCGGTCGACCAGGCAACGCCAACGTAGTGCGCCTGAACGGTGGTGCCTGGGGTTACTTCGGCGCCGGTGCCCTCAACCAGGTCGGTGATGACCAGTACTTCTGGTGCGTCGGTGCCCGGGAAGTCAATCTCAGGCTTGGTGCGGTCGTAGTTGCGTTCTCCGAACGACATGGTCACGGCCTTTCTCAGTCGTGGTTTAGGTGTCTACTTGCTGTCGCCAGCGGTAACAGATTCCAATTCTACGTAGAAGACCAGGGTGCCGGTTGGCGATCCGCTCTGGGAAGAATTTCCGTAGGCCTTATCGGCCGGGATCGTCAGCAGCACCTTGGAACCAGCCTTCAGGCCGGTCATGCCTTCGGTCCAGCCCTTGATGACCTGGTTGAGACTGAATTCGGTGGCCTCGTCCTTGTCGAAGTTGCCATCGAATTCTTTGCCATCTGCCCAGGTAACGCCGGAGTACTTGGCCTTGACCTTGGACGTCGCGGTGGCGGCTTCCCCCTTGCCCTCTTCCAGAACGTCTACTGCAAGATCCTTGGGAGCTTCAGTGTCCTTCGGGATGGTGATGGTCGGCTTGCCGTCGGTGACCTTGACAGTTGGAAGCTTGCCCTCCTTCTTCTGCTTGGCCACTTCATCCTTGCTCATGGTTCCACTGGCAGCGGTGCTGTCTTCAACGTGCAGGACGATAATGCGCTCGGCTTTTGCGCCCTCTTCAGGTTCTGCAATGCTGCCATCAGCCTGCTGGGTGCCTTCGACGCTGGAGTAGGCGATCCAGTCTCCGACCTTTGAGTCGACCAGTCGGTCATAGAGCTCTGGCATTTGCTGTTTCATGCTGTCGTCGACTGTCATCGAAGTTGCCTGTCCGGTGAAGTTCTCTCCGGCGTTAAGCCCATCAATGGCTTTGTAGAGACCCGACTTAATCGAAATGGTATCGCCTGGGTTGATCTCAGCGCCGTCACCCTGTTCCAAGGTGACTGCCTCGTCCTTGTCGGTGACAAAAGGAGTGTCGAAGGAAACTTCTGGAGCGGTTTTGTCATCTGACGCTGGCTTGACCGAGATCGAAGACAGATCCGAAGATGAACCTGATCCACAAGCGGCCAGGGCTAGAACCGAGGCGGTAGCGCACAATGCCAATACTTTTCGCACGAATCTACTTTCGTTGAAGTCAAAACTGAAAATTTACGCAGATACCCGTCATCTGGGTATCAAACTCACTGCTACCACCCTAGGGTCGATAGCTGTGAAAATTCTTTCCGCCCGCTGGTCAAGATCGCTGACTCATCAGGTCAATGAGCTTGTCCACCTCAGGGTCGCTGGTCGCGAACGGGTCCTTGCATAGAACGATGCCACCGGGCTCGTCCTCATATTTCATATGGACCCAGTCTGCACTGTAGCGCCGGCCATGGGCGCGCGCGGCACGAATGAATTTGCTCCTGATCGCAGCGCGTGTCGTCGCTGGCGGATTATTGACGGCCTCGCGAATATCGGCATCGCTGACCACGCTGGAAGCCAAGCCGCGTCGCTTGAGTACGTGGAATAGCCCGCGGGCAGGATCGATATCGTGATAGGTCAAGTTCAGCTGCGCCAAGCGTGGCGATGACAACGGCAAGGAGTTCTTCTGGGCATACCCGTGAATCAACTTGTGCTTGATGGCCCAGTCGATGTCCTGGTCGATCAGCGAATAGTTGCCACTTTCAATCGCAGTCAGCGTCCGTTCCCAAAGTTCAAGCACCCGCTCGACCTGATCGTGATGCGCTCCGTGGCGGGCGACAAACTCTTTCACCGATTCAAGGAGAATCCATTGGATCTGCAGCGCAGTCGGTTCGTCGCCGCCCATCAGGCGCACGGTTGTTTGGCCGTTGAAGTCATGGGAAATCTGGCGAATTGAACGGATCGGGTTTTCCAGCCGCAGGTCATGGTAGATCTCGCCGGATTCGATTAGTCGCAGGACGAGATCGGTAGCGCCGATTTTCAGCAGCTGCGTGGTCTCGCTCATGGACGAGTCGCCCACGATGACGTGCAAGCGACGGTGGTACTCTGCATCGGCGTGTGGCTCATCACGCGTATTGATGATCGGGCGCGAGCGTGTCGTTGCCGAGGATACGCCTTCCCACATGTGGTCCGCGCGCTGGGAAAAAACGAATTTAGTCTGGTCATCCCCGGCAATCAAGTGCCCGGCTCCGCACAATAGCTGCCTGGTGACCAAGAAGGGAATGAGCATGTCGGCAAGCCGCTTGAATTCGATCTTGCGAGGAATCAGATAGTTTTCATGGCAGCCATAGGAATTGCCCGCCGAGTCCACATTGTTCTTGAACATGTAGATCCGGCCCTCGTGCCCTTCTTCGAGCAGCTGGTCCTCAGCCTGGTCCACAAGGTCGAGCATGAAGGCCTCGCCGGCACGGTCGTGGGCGATCAGCTGTTTGAGCTGGTCGCATTCGGCCGTGGCATATTCGGGATGGGAGCCGACATCCAAATACAGCCGCGATCCATTCTCCAGGAAGACATTGGAGCTTCTGCCCCAATTGACTACTGGTTTGAACAGATGCCGTGCAGCGTCCTCTGGAGTCAGCCGGCGTCCGTCAGACGGGACATAAGTCAGTCCGAATTCGGTTTCTAGCCCGTAAATTCTGCGATCCACGCGTAGTTACTTCCCCTCGCCCGCGGCGTTGCCTAATGTCATGCCAGTTGGTGTTTGCGTTGTGCACGAAGTGGTTTTACTGACCGCCCTTTTGGACGAATCCGCGGACGAATTCCTCGGCGTTGGATTCAAGGACCGAGTCGATCTCGTCGAGCAGGTCATCTACGCCAGCGGACTGCCCGGTGGTGTTGGCCTGCACCTGCTCGGTTTCAGCTGCCTGGTGCTCGGAGCTGCGGCGAGCTGAGAAGCTTTCCTGGGTCATCATATTCTCCTAAAATTTCTGAATCCCGGAATTAGGTCCCGAGACTCATACCTATTCTGCGCTGTTTACCTGCGCCTCGCCAATTCGTCGATAAATTCCGAAATCTCCAGTTCGGCATCGAACAAGTCGCCAACGCTCTGGCGGGTTCCATGCAGGGGTTCGGACATGTGGAATCGGCTGATCTTTCGTGCGCCGGGAACAGCGAAAGACAGTGCGTCCCAGTTGGCGGCAACCACGTAGGGTGCGTAGCGTTGCAGCGCCATTCCGCGCAGGTATGCGCGGGTGTCCTGGGGAGGAGTGGCAACCGCTTGATTGATTTCTTCCTGGCTGAACAATGTTTGGATCGCGCCGCGCGCAGCGAGCCGATAGTACAGCCCCTTGTCAGTGCGCAAGTCCGCCCATTGTAGGTCCATCATGGCTACGCGCGGATCAGCCAGCGAGAGCTGGTGCCTTTGGGTAAACCCGCTGATGAGCTTGTACTTGGCGATCCAATCAACTTGATCCGCTGCGCCCATCGGATCTCTTTCGAGGACTTCGAGCAACTGTGCCCACCGGGTCAAAATCTCGGTGGTGTCCGGATCGTCAATTCCTCGTGCGGCACAATATTTTTCGCTGGCTTCCAGATACAGCCTCTGGATTTCTATGGCCGACAGTTCTAGCCCGCCGCGGAATTTTACTCGTGTCTTGAGACTAGGGTCGTGGCTGATTTGCTGCAAAGCACGGACCGGGTCAGCTAATTCGAGAGCTGGTGCCATATCTGCCTCGATGAGCGAAAGGACCAGGCTGGTGGCCCCAACCTTGAGCAGGGTGGAAATCTGCCCCAGGTTGGCGTCCCCGATGATTACATGCAGACGACGGTACTTGTCCCAGTTGGCGTGCGGCTCATCGCGCGTGTTGATGATTGGGCGATTGATCGTCGTTTCCAATCCAACTTCAGCTTCAAAAAAATCAGCACGCTGCGAAATCTGGAATTCCGCTTTCTCGTTGAGCATGCCTTGGCCTACGCGCCCAGAACCGCAGTAGATTTGGCGGCTGACAAAGAACGGGGTCAATCCGCTCACGATGGAGGAGAACTCAACTGAGCGCGGAACCAGATAGTTCTCGTGGGCGCCGTACGATACCGATTTGTTGTCAGTATTGTTCTTGTAGAGCAATAACTCGCCGCTGCCCAGCCGCTGCGCAGTTTGAGCGGCGCGGCGCATGACTTCGTCTCCGGCCTGGTCCCATAAAACGGCAGCGCGCGGCGTCAGCGATTCAGGGCTGGAGTATTCGGGGTGGGCATGGTCTACGTACAGGCGTGCACCATTTCCGAGCACCATGTTCATCACAACATCGGTAGAATCCTTCTCCTGATACAAGGTGGATCCCAGCCGCGCATCATTGCCATCCAGCGCAATGGACTCGGCAGTCCAGATGCCAGGCTCCTCTAGCCCTGGTTCCACGTCCGTTAACTGGCTTGGGTGCGCTTGGTCCCGGTCCATTTCAAAACCGCGGGCATCCTGCAAGGGAGACTCGTCGGCGTAGTCCCAGCGCGCTGCGGTGGCAGTGGAACTCTGCTCGGCCACAAGTTGTGCGTAGGCATCCACGATTTGAGCCGAGAGGACCGTGGCGTTGGCATTGGGCATTTGTGGACGAATGATGCCGTACTCGGTTTCCAGCCCGACGAGGCGACGCGCGCTCATGAGGCGGCCTGGCGGTTGACCAAGGAACGGATATTGCTGATGCGTTCGCCCTTGCGTCCTGAGATTCTGGCCCAGTCATCTGGATTGGTCGTATTGGGCATGTCTTCGTGTTCCGCGAATTCCTCGCGTACTGCTCGAAGCAAATACTCCATCTTCAAGCCGCGCTCACCGGTGGTGATCAGCGCCTTGATCGCGTGCTTTTTGGCTCGGTCCACGATGTTGTGGATGACGGCGCCAGACGCAAAGTCCTTGAAGTAGAGGATTTCTGTTTGACCGGTCACGTAGGTGACTTCCAAGAATTCGTTGATGCGCTCGGTGGAGTACATCTCGGAGACGGTGGAGTCGATCATCCGGCGAATCGTCGCTTCGCCATTGCCTGCGTCGGACGCCAATTCGGATTCGTGCAGTGGGAGGTCGGTTGTCAGGTACTTGCTGAAAATTTCGGTGGCCCCCAGCGCATCCGGCCGGCGAATCTTGATCTTCACATCAAGCCTGCCTGGACGCAGGATGGCTGGATCAATCATGTCCTCGCGGTTCGATGCGCCAATGACGATGACGTTATCCAGTCGTTCCACGCCATCGATTTCGGCCAGCAGCTGGGGAACGATGGTGGTTTCAACGTCGGAGGACACACCCGTTCCACGGGTGCGGAACAGGGCTTCCATTTCGTCGAAGAACACCACAACCGGATCGCCGTGCAAGGCTTTCTCACGGGCCCGGGCGAAGATCAGGCGAATATGGCGTTCGGTTTCGCCGACGTATTTGTCCAGCAGCTCGGGTCCCTTGATATTCAGGAAGTAGCTGCGCGTGCTGGTGCCTTCATTGCGCTCAACAACACGCTGGGCCAAGGAATGGGCGACGGCCTTGGCAATCAGGGTCTTGCCGCAGCCCGGAGGGCCATAAAGCAAAATGCCCTTGGGTGCGCTCAATCCATGCTCCCGGTACAGGTCCGGATGGGTGAAGGGAAGCTCAACCGAATCCTTGATGGCCTCGATCTGCGAGTTCAATCCACCGATATCGGAGTAGGAGATTTCAGGGACTTCCTCAAGGACCAGCGACTGCATATCGGTGAGCTGCACGCGGCTCACGGCCATGCCGCTTCGAGAATCAACGGTCAGCTGATCGCCGACTCGCAAGTGCGCCTTGCGCAGAGGTTCCGCCAGCTCGATAACACGCTGGTCGTCGGCGTGTGCCATGACCACGGCCAAGTTGTTCTCCAGCAATTCCTTGACGGTGACCAGCTCGCCGGTTTCCTCAAACCCCAGGGCAGCCACCACAACCAGGGCTTCATTCAGCAGTACTTGCTGTCCGATGAGGACGGAGTCGAAGTCCATGAGCGGGCTCACCGTTACGCGCATTTTGCGGCCGGAATAGATCACGTCGACAGCTTGCACACCGGTGGACTCGATGCCTTGCCCGGATGCCGGGTGCTGGCGTGGGTGCTTGGCCACGACGGTGCCGTAGCTGAATGGCGTGTCGCCGTCCTTTTCCAGGGCTGCTTTCAAATTGATGATTTGTTCGCGCGTGGTTTCAAGCAGCGCGACCAGCCGCTGGTTGTTTCCGCTGAGCCCGGCAAGTTGCTTATCGAGGTTGCGGTTTTTATCGCGCAGCACATTGACCTGGCGTTCAGTCATCTGAAGCCGTTCGGCCAATTTCTCTGCCTCGTGATTTTCGTTCACGTTCCAACTCCCCCACATTCAACGTCGCTGGTCAGTGTGGATCCAGCGAGGTTTTGCCGGTGCTCAGCGCACCGCTTTAGTCCCATCCTAAGAACTTCAGGCCCCGAGTGCAGAACACCCAGGGCCTGAAGTCACATACTGAGACAATCTATCTCAGTATTTGGTCATTCAGAATGTTTAGCTCTCGGAGTCCGCGTCGGAATTCTGCGCTTCGCGCACGCGCACAGCCTGATGTGCATCGCGAGAGGCACGGCGCAGCTTCTTATCCGAAATGCCCCGCTCTCCCAGAGCTTCTGCAGACCACTGCTGCTCATCGTGGTCCCGAGTCCAAGCACTCAGGTCTTCACTTGAGTAGGAGTGCTCCTTGATTCGCTTGGCCTTCGGGATTCCATCAGCGGAATCAGCCAGCCGGCGGCAGGTGATCAGGAAAGCGGTGTGGGCAACCATGCGGTGGTCCGGGCGAACTGCCAGGCCGTCGACGTGCCAGCCACGCACCAGGGTTTCGAAGCACTCTGGTTCGGTGAACTGTCCCGAAGCGCGAATGGCCTCGACGACACGGGACATCTGGGTCACCGACGAGACGTAGTTCGTCCAGACTCCGCCAGGTGCAAGGACAGTTGCGACAGCATCCAGGCATTCCCACGGGCTGAGCATGTCGAGCACCACTCGATCCACGCTGCCTGGTTCTTCAAGTTCGACAACCTTATCCTGGAAGTCGCCGATGGAGATCTGCCATGACGGATGGTCGCCACCGAATACGGTGGAGACGTTGCCACGGGCGATATCGGCGAATTCTTCGCGGCGTTCGAATGAGTGCAGGAATCCTTCATCGCCCACGGCCCGAAGCAGGGAAATCGACAACGCGCCAGAACCCACGCCGGCTTCCACTACTCGGGCACCCGGGAAGATGTCACCGAACTGGACTATCTGGGCTGCGTCCTTTGGGTATACCACGGTGGCTCCACGTGGCATCGAGAGCACAAAGTCCTTGGCCAGCGGGCGAAGCGCCTGGTAGCGGAATCCATCGATGTTCTCGATGACAGAGCCCTCGGGAAGGCCAATGATCGCCTCATGCGGCAAGACGCCCTTGTGGGTATGGAACTCCCCGCCGTTTTGCAGGGTGATGGTGTTGATCCGGCGCTTTTCGTCGGTCAATTGCACGCGGTCGCCGACGCGGAATGGTCCGCGGCGGGCTGCCGCACCGTGGGGTGCCGTGCTGTTGGCTTCGCTCACTGGTGTGATCCTTTTCTTAATGCTCTATGAATGCTTTGAAAGTCTACTTGCGTCGTCCGGTAACGGCGCTGATGATATCCCGCTGGTGCAGCAGGCCGACAACTTGTCCTTGCCCGTTGATCACTGCGTATTCGGCTGAGCTGACGGTGGCGAGGTAGTCGATCAGTGCACGCCCATCAGATTCTTCGGCCACAATGGCACCTTGTCCCAGCGCTCGCGCGACCGCCAGGGCTGGGACTTCTGCCGCCCGTCCACGGTCAACTCGCGCTATGGCCTGCGCGTCAACCACCCCGACGGGCATGCCCTTGCCATCGACAAGGATTATTTCCCCTCCGCGTTGGTTCTGCCGCACATAAACGTCGGCAACTGTCACTTGGGACAGCATGGCGGAAGCGGGCTTCATCAAATCCGAGGCAATCACGCTAGGGAGGTTGAGCATCATCTTCGAATGCGCAATCAGCCCGGTGGTTGCCTGCCACATGAACATCGCCACCATGAGGCCAACGACGGCGGTGATAATTTGAATTTCTTCGCCGCGCAGATATGGGTAGGCGACGAAGTAGAAGACTACGCCAATCGCAATGACGCGGCCTACCCAGCTCGATGCGATGGTGCCCTTGAACTGTGATCCGGTCGCTTTCCAAACGATCGATTCAATCAGCCGACCGCCATCTAATGGAAGCCCCGGCAAAGCGTTGAATGCCCCGAGCAGCAGGTTGGCGTAAATAAAGAAGTCCAGGAGCAACTTCGAGTAGATATCTGGTTCAAGGTTCTGGAGAATCAGCCAGCCCAGCCCGGCGAGAACAAAGTTGGAAACCGGCCCTGAGAGCGCAACCCACAGCGAAGCACCCGGTTTTGCCTTGAAGGAACCGAACTGCGTGTGTCCGCCCATCAGCGTCAGGACAATGTGCGCATCTGGCCATTTAAATGCCCGGGCCATCATGGCATGGGCCACTTCGTGAACCAATACCGCAACCGCAATCACCGCAGCGCAGGCAAAACCCATGAGATAGGCGTTGAGCGCCGGAATCCATTGGCTGCGTGAAAGCTGCATCCCCACTGAGACAGTGATGACCGCCGCGATGATGAACCACGAGCTTGAAAGGTAGACCGGAACTCCGCCAATGCGCCCTAGCTTTATTCCGGGGGCTTTTTCTGAAGTATCGCTCACGCGCTAACCTGCACCAACCATCGAGTCATTTCTTTCACGTCTACCCCGTCCAAGCTTTCTATTCGACGCCACTTCCCGTCACCGGGATCAGTGGCATTGGGCACCAGCACTGCATGCAATCCCGCGGACGATGCTGAGGCAATGCCCGGAACCGAATCTTCAAATCCAATGCACTTTTCAGCGATCAGTTCGTGGCCCACCTCGTCTTGCAGCAATTGCAATCCGGTCAGATAAGGTTCTGGATGCGGTTTGCCATGGCCCACTTCTTCGCCCGTGACCGATGCCTGGAAAGTTCCTTCTGGCAATTGATCCAGAAGCTCATTGACGATGCTGCGCTCAGACATCGTCACCAGGGCCTGCGGAATATTGGCCTCGTGGCAGGCAGCGAGCAGCTCGCGGGCTCCTGGCCTCCACGGGATTTCCTTTCGAATCCCGGCAACAACCTGGGCGCTGAGCAGGTCGATGATCTCACGTGCCGACAGCTTGACGCCGGCTTCCTGCAGGATCCGCGCTGAATTGGGAAGCGCGCTGCCGACGAGCGAAAGGGCCTGCTCCTCAGTCCAGGTTCCGCCATGTGCTGCGACCAGTTCTGACTCGGCAACGATCCAATAAGGCTCGGTGTCGATCAAGGTGCCGTCCATGTCCCACAGGACCGCTTGCGGCGTTCGGGGGTCGGATGCGGAATTAAAGTCAAAACTGGTGCTTGGCATGAGTCCATTCTAGATGGAAGAGTGGGGCTAAGCCGCTTCGGCAAGCCACGCCAACGGCCAGAATGCTGCATAGGAGTTTTCATTGAACAAGGATTTCCACACCCCAACGCTGAATACCTATATCGCCCAGGCCGAGCATGAGATTCGCCCCACTATCGTCGTGGCCGCGTTCGAAGGGTGGAATGACGCTGGCTCAGCGGCAACGGATGCAGTGCGCCTGCTGCTGGAGGAAAACGCCTATGAGCATATTGCCACCATCGGCGAAGACGACTTCTACGACTACCAGTTCTCCCGGCCGAAAACGCGTCGCACCGCCCAGGGACGAATGGTGGACTGGCCCCGCACCGAAATCTACAAGATGGAACTGCCGCTGGCGGCCGCGGATTTGCTGGTGATCCTCGGAGTAGAGCCAACCTTCAAATGGCAGAGCTTCTGCGCCCGGATCATCGAGGTGGCCCAGGCGCACAACGCGCACGCGGTACTGACCTTGGGAGCGCTATTGGCCGATGTGCCGCATACGCGTCCCGTGCCCACGTCATTATCGAGCGACGATGCCAGGCTCCAGGAACACTTCAATATCGAGGCTTCGAATTACGAGGGGCCTTCAGGCATCCCTTCGATCCTCGGCATCGAATTTGAACGCCGGGGCATCCCCACCATGTCGCTTTGGGCCCAGCTTTCGCACTACGTTGCCCAGTCGCCGAGCCCACGGGTCCAGCTGGCCTTCGTCGAGATGCTTGAAGAGCTGCTGCCCATCACCATCTCCGATCAGCAACTGCGCGATGACGCTTTGGCATGGAAGCATGGAGTCGACGAATTAGCGGCCGGCGACCCAGACGTAGCCAAGTATGTGCAGCAACTCGAAGAGGCAACGGATACCAGCGATTTGCCGGAGGCTAGCGGCGAATCCATTGCCCGCGAATTTGAACGCTACCTGCGCCGGCGGGGAAAATTCCGCCCGGACGGCTCAGGGACCGACTTCGAAATTTGACGTCGGCCCCTGATGGCTTCACCGGTTCACCGGGGTGGAAGGCAGAACTCAGAGCTTGAGGCCCAAGAGCGCGTCGAAGCCGTCACGCAGCAATTGCGTGCCGTCGCCGCTGCCTTCAGCTGGCTGCGCGGCCCACTGGTCGATGGCCGCCAAGGCGCCCGGAGCGTCAAGATCATTGGCCATATGCGAACGGATGCGGGCTAGCAGCGCGGTGGCCTCGGCAAGGCCAGTGCCTTCCAGGCGCTCTCGCCACAGGGCAATGCGCTGCTGTGCGGCATCGAGCAGGTCATCAGTCCAGAACCAGTTGGTGCGGTAATGCTGGGAAAGCAATACGGCACGAATGGCCACGGGCTCGACTCCAGCAGCGCGCAGCTTGGAAACCAGGACCAGGTTGCCCAGCGACTTGCTCATCTTTTCACCGTCTAGGCCCACCATGCCGGTGTGCACGTAGGCCTGGGCAAGCTCATGGTGGTCGCTGGCGGCCGCATGCGCAGCCGAGAATTCATGGTGCGGGAAGATCAAATCGGATCCGCCGCCTTGGACGGTAAAAGGCGCCGGCAAGGTCTTGCGGGCGATCACCGAACATTCAATGTGCCATCCCGGGCGACCGGTGCCCAGCTTGCCGCCCTCCCACGACGGTTCACCCTCGCGGGCTGCCCGCCACAACAAGGGATCCAAGGCGTCGCGCTTGCCTTCGCGCTGCGGATCGCCGCCGCGCTCCGCAAAAAAGCCCAGCATGGTATCCCGGTCGTAGTTTGACACTGCGCCCAGCTTCCACGCGTCGTTCTCGGCGGCATAGGTGTCGAAGTAGATATCGCCTTCAACCCCATCGGCGCCGGCTGGAACACGGTACGCCAAATCCGCTTCGAGAAGCTGCTCCACCACGGGAACGAGCCACTCGATGGATTCGACGGCACCGATATAGTGCTGAGGTGGAATCACGTTGAGCGCTTCCATATCGTCGCGGAACAGCTGTACCTGCTGCTCAGCGAGGTCCCGCCAATCCACGCCGGTGGCTTCTGCACGCTCAAGGAGCGGGTCATCGACGTCGGTGATATTTTGCGAGTACGCAACGGGGCGCCCGTTGTCCAGCCACGTGCGATGCACGAGGTCAAAGGTGACGTAGGTGGATGCATGTCCCATATGGGTTGCGTCGTACGGGGTAATCCCGCAGACATACATGCTGGCGGCGTCATTTGCCGCATCCGCAGGTGCGGTGGCCTGCAGGTTACCGGTGGCGGTATTGAAGAGTTCCAAAATTGGTGCTGAACCAGCCACCTGAGGTACCTCAGGGTTTTTCCACGCGTGCACTGATGAACATCCTTTCGCAGATGCGACGATTTTCTTCCTCTAAGTCCAAGTGAAGCAGGACGAGGTTTATTCCCGTTAACGCCGAGATGTCCGTGAAACGCTCCACGGACATCTCGATGAAGATCAAACTATGGGTTCATCAGGCCGAAGCCCAACGCCACGAAAAGCACGAGACCCAACAAAATGCGGTACCAAACGAAGAACCGATACGAGTGGGTGGAAACGAACTTCAGGAACCAGCCGACAATCAAGAATCCGACCACAAAGGCGATCGCGGTCGCCACGCCGGTCTGTGCCAGGGTGTACACCCCGGGCTCATCAAAGGACTTGGCCAATTTGTACAGGCCGGAGGCATAGACAGCGGGGATGGCGAGCAGGAAGGAGTAGCGCGCGGCGGCTTCACGGGTGTATCCCATGAGCAGGCCTGCGGTGATCGTACCGCCGGAACGCGAAACGCCAGGAATCAAAGCCATGGCCTGGGCCAGGCCATAAACGACGCCGTGCTTGACGGTGAGCTTGTCCAGGCTGCGCTGCTGCTTGCCGTAATGATCAGCCAGGGCGAGGAACAGGCCGAAGACCACCAGGGTGGTCGCCACGATCCACAGGGATCGGAAGTTCGAATCGATGTAGTCCTCTAGCAACAGGCCCAGGATAGCGATCGGAATCGAGCCGACAATAATCAGCCAACCCATTTTTGCGTCGGGATCCGAGTGCGGGATCTTGCCGGCAAGGGCTTTGCCCCAGGCTCCGATTATTCTCACGATGTCACGCCAGAAGAACACGATCACCGCGGTCTCTGTTCCGAGCTGGGTGATGGCCGTAAAGGCCGCTCCGGGGTCCTGGGCATTCGGCAAAAGTTCGCCGACAATACGCAGGTGGGCCGAGGACGAGATCGGGAGGAACTCGGTCAGGCCCTGGATCAATCCAAGGAAAGCTGCTTCAAACCAATTCACCCCTCGACATTACTTCACCGCCAGCAAGGAACGAGGCTCAAAAACACGATTGGGCCAAAAATCACCCCGTGGTCGTACTCACGCGTCATCTGCAGGTATGGTGAAAGGCAAAAGTTCCGAATACTGGTCGTACAGCGCGTCTTCGTAGTCTTCGAAGGCATCTGCCAGGGCTCCAAATGCGGCGTCCACCGATGCCTCGGCAGCACCGCGGCTTTGCGAAACAACGGCCAGGTGCTGTTCGAGCCGGGCAATCAAAGATTGCAGTGCAAAACTTGGATCAGTACTCATGGTCTTAAGCTACAACGCATAGGGTTCATTAGATAGGGGGCAGGATGCTTCAAGAAAGAATTAAACCGCCGCTGCATCACTCCGATGAACAGCGCTTCGAATATTTGGTGATCACCGCCTTCCCCAGCGAGCCCGTTCATCTTGCCCGCACCGCCCTGCGTGAACATGCTGACAACGGCAAATGGGAACTGATGCGTACCTGCAGATATGAAGGCGGCGTCTACAAATATTGGCTACGGCGACGCGTCATGAGAATCCGCAGCACCCTTCCGCTAACTGACTAGGCAAGCAGCCTCTAAGTATCCAATGGCCCAACAAGCCAGGATGCGACGGTGTTTGCTGCCGAGGCAGCGTTTGAGGGGTGGTACCAGCTGGCCTGCACGTCGCGATACAGCCTCTCGAATTCGGAGCCGCGGAAGTATCCGCTACCACCCAATAGCTGCCCGAGCACCTGGATATTCTCCCGGGCCGCATCCCCGGCCAGAGTACGCAGGGTGACTAGTTTCGGGAACCACGCTTCGCGGTGATCCACTGCGGCATCTATATCCGCGGCCACCGACCGCTGGAGAGCGTCCAGCGAAATGAGCCTCATCGCGGCCTCGGCTAGAAGCCCCCTGGCACGGATATCCTGGGAGTACTTGGTCCCGTCGTGATGCACCTTCTTATTGAGCGCCTCTTGGCCCAAGACCACGGCCCGATCCGCGATGCCCACATAGACGCTGGCAGTCAGGGTCAGGAAGGAAGCGAAAATCCCGAAAATCAGCAGATCCGCGTTTGGACCTGCTGGCAGCCGGCTGTGCACCCACTCGCGCGGGGCAACTGCATTAACGAGTTTGGTCGTGTGCGACTGGCTGGCCCGCATGCCCAGGGTGTTCCAGTCCCCCATCGACTCGAGGCCTTGGCCCTTGGCTACGAACCCGTGAACCAGTTCACCGGTAGTTTCGTCTTTCCCGAAAACGCCGAGTCGAGTGAATGCCGGCGACAGCGAGGTAAAAATCTTTACCCCGTTAAAAGTCACGGATCCATCTGGCGCCGTGCTGGCCGAAGTTTTTGAATCAAAAAGCACCGAATCATTGCCTGGCTCCGAAATTCCGAAGGCCATGACCTCGCCCTGGGAAATCCAGTCGCTGACCATTTGCAGACGATGATCGCCTCGCGCTTGCAACACGTTGGCGACCGAAGCCCAGACGTGATGCATATTCACCGCCAGCGCCGTGGCTGGGGCTGCCGTGGCCAGGCGCCGTTGGGCCAACGCCAGTTGTTCCAGGCTCCAGCCCAGCCCGCCTTGACCTACAGGGATCAGAGCTTTCAGATATCCCAACGACACCAGCGCATCAAAGTCCTCTGTCGCGAAGGAATTGTCCACATCATATTGCGCAGCACGTTCACGGAATTGCTCTAGAAGTCGATCTGAGAGCACTGACTCGATAGACACTTTTTGCTCCTGCATATTTGAGGCCTCGTTCCAGCCAGCCGCTAGTAGCTGCGCATGAGGTTTTCGAGGACTTTTACCCCGAATTTAATAGCATCCACCGGGACACGCTCGTCCACGCCGTGGAACATGCCGGTGAAGTCGAGCTCAGCCGGCAATTGCAGCGGCGCAAAACCATATCCGGTGATGCCAATGGTGGCCAGCCATTTGTTGTCGGTGCCGCCAGAGAGCATATAAGGCAAGACAATCGCGTCTGGATCCTCATCCAGCAGCGACTTGACCATGGTGTCGACCAGCGCTCCGGCAAAAGGCACTTCCAGCGAATCCTGCTCGTGGACCATGGAAAGCTCAACGCCTTCTCCGGCCAGTTCAGCTAGTTTCTCCAAGGTTGCTTCGTGCTCATCGGGCAGCGTGCGGCAATCGATGAGCGCCTCCGCCTGCCCCGGAATGACGTTGTGCTTGTAGCCGGCCTGCAAGGCCGAGGGGTTAGCGGTGTTCTGCAGGGTTGCTCCGACAAAACGCGAAACATTTCCCATGGCTTCAAGTAGCGGCTGCGGGTTCTGCTGGTCAAATTCCAACCCCGTCAACTCGGCAACCTGTTCCAGGAGGGACAGCGTGGTTTTGGTATAGGACAAAGGCCACTGGTATTCGCCGATGCGGTGTACGGCACCGGCCAGCGTGGTGACAGCGTTATCAGAGTTAATTTGGGATCCGTGCCCAGCCATTCCTTGCGCGGTGAGCTTCAGCCACGCGATCCCCTTCTCAGCGGTTTGCAGCATATAGGCCCGGCGCCCGTTGATGTCCACGGAGAATCCGCCGACTTCGCTGATCGCTTCTTCGGCGCCGGCAAAGACCTCGGGATGATTTTGCACCATCCAGCCAGAGCCGTAATCGCCGCCAGCTTCTTCGTCAGCGAAGAAAGCAATAATCAAGTCACGCCGTGGCGAGATCTTCTCACGGTGAAGATGCCGGATAGCAGCGATAATCATCGCATCCATATTCTTCATATCCACCGCGCCGCGGCCCCAGATCATGCCATCGATGACTTCGGCGCCGAACGGGTCAACGCTCCAGTCCTCTGCAATGGCTGGAACCACGTCAAGATGCCCATGCACGATAAGCGCCGGCAAGGATGGGTCTGAACCCGGAATTCGCAAGACCACATTGGCACGCCCGGGCGCTGACTCATAGATCTGCGCGTCCAGGCCAACCTCGTCAAACAGCTCGGCAACATAGCGTGCGGCTTCTAGTTCGCCCGCCCCCTTATTGCCGCCAAAATTCGTCGTATCAATTCGGATCAGCCCGCGGCAAATTTCAACGGCGTCTTTTTCCATGCGTTCAATGGCGGTGGTCATCAGGGAAATACCTTTCGCAGTGGTGGTCTTGAGTTCCACCCTAGTAGGCAACGGGCGATTCGTCGCTTGCTCTGGCGGCTTTTGGCAGCTAGCCGTGCAACTCGAGGAAGGCAGCGCGAGCGCCGGGATGCAGCGGCTGCCCGGCGGTGCTGATGAGCGTTTCAGGTGTCAAATGCTGGATTCCGGCGCTGGATTCGGGAACAAGCTGTTGTGCTTTGGTCGCGAGAAGCAGCACGATCTCCTTCGCAGTTCTATCCGGCAAATCAGCGCGGGCCATCAACAAATTGCTGACACCAATCGTGTCAACGCCAGATATTCCTGGATACGTGTTGCCTGGAATGACCACGCGATCATAAAGACCGGGGTAGGCATCGCGCAGTTGAGGCAGCACCTTGGAGATATCCAAGAGATTCAAGTCCAGTTTTTGGGCCAGCTCGGTCAGGGGCTTTACCGGCATCCCGCCAAATAGGAAGAGCGCATCAATGCGGCCCTGGCTGAGCGCGTGAAGTCCTGCCGTGTACCCAAGTTTCCGTTCCTCCGGCGGCTGGCTATGCTCCTTGAGTCCAGCAACCTGCAGTATCCGCTGTCCTGTAGCCCACGTTCCCGAACCGGCCGCGCCCGTGCCGATAATGCGGCCAGGGAAATCGGCGAGGGATCGGATGCCGCTGCCGGCTCGGACAATGCAATGAAAATAATTCTGGTAGACCCTCCCCAACGCCCGTATGCCACTGTGGTCCTTGTTTTCTGAACGAAATTCAGCGACTGTATCGGCAAGGGCTAAGGCCAAATGGGCGCCGCCTTGGACAAGCAGTTCAAGATTCTGCGCACTTGCCTGGGTTTTCAGGGCGCTTGACTGCTCGGCAATTCCTTCGTTGACCAAGGCCGAGGAAAGCAGTTGCGCAAACTCGAAGTACATTCCGCCTTCTTCACCTGAAGCAATGTCAAGACGCGATTCCGTGGCGCGGCTGCTGCATGCGCTCAGGACAGGCATCGACAAAACCACGGGGGCAGCCATCAGGAATTTTAGGATCGTGCGGCGCTCGGGTGGATTTTTCTCAGCCATCGCTCTTCTCCGTGAGTGATGGAGCGCGGGGCAAGCTGATAATGGCCGCGAGCCCGGCCTGTGGGTTAGCCGTCACGAGCAGCCGGCCTGAGTTGGCCCGTGCCAGCCGATCTACAATCGCTAATCCCAGTCCCGTGCCCGCAGTGCCTCGGACGCTTTCCGCTCGCCAAAAACGTTCTCCCGCACGTCCGATTTCAGTCTTGTTCATCCCTGGGCCTTGATCGCAGATCATGACTTCAACCATTGTCGGAGAACTTTTTACGGACAACGTGATTTGGGTGGCGGGAGCATATTTGATCGCGTTTTCCAAAAGCTCGGCAACCATTTGCTGCAGGTCGAAGAGATTGCACCAAACCGACACGTCTTGTGTTGATTC
Organism: Glutamicibacter halophytocola; assembly: GCF_001302565.1. Lineage (NCBI taxonomy): Bacteria > Bacillati > Actinomycetota > Actinomycetes > Micrococcales > Micrococcaceae > Glutamicibacter > Glutamicibacter halophytocola. The sequence continues at coordinate 1,822,190 of NZ_CP012750.1, read as the reverse complement.
CGCCGCTCCGTCCAGAATCAATGTATTTCCTGCTGCCTGTGCGGTAGCCGACTGGCGTTCAAACTCTTCGGCGAGGACCTGGAGAACATTTATGGATTCTTTCCCAGCAGATGAATCAGCAACGCCTTCCTCCGAGTTTTGCTCGGTTAAACGGTGCTCTGCACTAGCCAAGCGCAAAACTCCGTCCAACAGCATTTCCACTCGTGCCAGCTCATTTTCAACAGAACGCAATCCTTCCGCACTCGACCGATCGGGAAGCCTCATTTTCAACAAATCCACCCGAAGCCTCAACGCGGCCACTGGATTGCGCAGTTGATGTGAGGTTTCTGCAATGAGCTCTTGTTGCTGTTGAAGACTTGTCGCCATGGTTTGGGCCATGGAGCTGACCGAGCGCGACAACGCGCGCAGTTCTGGCGGGCCCTGCTCAACGAGCGGGATGGGACGCTGCGTTTGAGTCAGCAACCGAACTGAGTCATCGAGGCGATGCAAGGGGCGCAAAACCCAGGTTGCCAACCGGTTAGCCAATAACAGGAAGACTGCACCGACTGTGAGGGTCGCGAGAATGACCATGCTCGATGCTTGAAGAACCTTCATGCGCGCTGGTTCCAGGTTCACTTTCATGGTGACCGAGCCCAGCACCTGGCCAGTATTCCCGAACGGACGCGCAATCAAGGCCCCGGAGTCAAGGAATGGGTTCACCGACGGAATGTCCGTGCGTTCGAGGTTTAGCGCGGCTGCACGCAGCGTATCGGCCACATCAGGGTCATGTGCACTGATGTTCCCGGAAACAAGCTGGTGTCCGTCGGCAACTATCAGCAGCCCTTCGTCATAGAGGCCGGAATACGTATCCATCTCGATTTGAAGCATTTCCAAGTCATCGTCGCTCGCGACATGCGACGCGAGCTGGACGAATCGATTCAGTGCCGAGAGCCGGTTTGAGAGAATCTCAGCCGCGGCATCACGGCTGACCCCCTGCATCAGAACCGTGCTGACGAGAACTACGATTGCCAGCAGCGAGGAGCCAAGCACCCCCAAGACCCGGACTCTCACGACGACGGAGCCTCAAGGCGATAGCCGACACCGCGAACGTTGACGATCATCCCAGAGCGGGCAAGCTTCGAGCGAAGCCCGGTCAGGTGCACGTCGAGCGAACGGGACACTGCAAGGAAAGCATCGCCCCATAGCTGATCGAGGATCTGTTCACGGGTCACCACGGATCCTGCATGCCGGGCAAGCAAAGTGAGCAGTTCGAATTCCTTGGCGGTCAGGGCAAGATCCCTGCCCGCCAGGACCGCTTCATGCTTATCCAGATTAATCACCAGGGATCCGGCGCTGATCTGGTTTCTGTCTGCCCCGGTGTTCACGTTGGACCGGCGTGCTACTGCATCAATCCTAGCCAGCAAGACGGTGAGCCCGATGGGCTTCACCAGATAGTCGTCAGCGCCTTGGCGCAGACCACGAACCACGCTGCGCTCATCATTCCTGGCGCTCAGGATGATCACTGGCACGTCGCTCACTTGCCTGAGCTTGCGAAGGACTTCCAACCCGTCCATGTCCGGCAGGCCAAGATCCAACAAGATCAACTCGGCGTCATGGTGGCGCAGCAAGGCATCGGATCCCCTGCCAGCCTGCGAGGCCTCGTGGCCAGCAGCGCTAACAGCATCAATAAGCGCATCGGCAACTGCCTGGTCGTCCTCGACGATCAAAAGCCGCACAACACCATCCTTGGTGATTGAATTTGGGCGCCCGGCCCGCGATAACTAGGCAATTCTAGCAATTTTCCAGACACCAAGCGTTGGCGCCGGCTCGTTGTCCTAAGAAAGTGTTAGTACTTTCAACTCAAATTGCAAGTAATCTGAATCACTACCAATATTGATTACGATCTCGCACGCTTGTGGCCCTCATCACCGACGATGAAGACCGCAGCGAACCGCACTGTGACAAAGGAATGACTCATGAGTGAAAGCACCCAGGCGCCCGATGCCGGCCTAGAGTCCGGCGGGCCACCGCGCTGGAAAATTATCGGCCCCGGATTGGTTGTCGCCGCTACAGGCGTTGGCGCCGCAGATATGGTGGCAACCCTCGTAGCCGGCAGCCAATATGGCTATGCCCTGCTCTGGGCAGTCATCTTGGGCGTCATCCTGAAAATCGTCCTCGTTGAAGGCGCCGGCCGCTATACCCTGGCCACAGGCCAGACGATCTTCGAAGGCTGGAAGTCCCTGGGCAAGTGGACCACTTGGTACTTTGGCCCCTACATCATCATCTGGGGCTTCGTCTACGGTGCGACGGCAATGAGTTCAGCGGCATTGCCCCTGGCAGCATTGATCCCTGGCGTGGACCTGAAGATCTGGGCCATCATCATGGGCCTTTTGGGCTTTGTCATGGTCTGGTTTGGCCGCTACCACTTCTTCGAAAAGGTCACTGCGGTGCTGGTGGGCATCATGTTCATCACCGTGGTGGGCCTGGCAGTGATCGCAGTGCCCAATGTCCCAGAAATGCTCAAGGGCCTGATCCCGATGATCCCCAAGGGCGGCGTGATCTACACCCTGGCCTTGGCGGGCGGCGTGGGCGGCACCATCACCCTGGCAGCCTACGGCTACTGGCTGCGCGAAAAGGGCTGGTACACCCCCAAGTGGATGCGGGTTATGCGCATCGATAATTCCATGGCCTACGTCATGACCGGCATCTTCGTGATCGCCATGCTGATCGTCGGCGCCGAGGTAGTCCGTGCCGCCGGCGTGTCCATCTCCGGTGGCGACAAGGGACTGCTGGAACTGGGCGATGTGCTCAAGGCGGAATACGGCGTGGTGGTCGGCAACGGCTTCCTGATCGGCTTCTGGGCAGCTTCCTTCTCCTCGATCATCGGCGTATGGAACGGTGTTTCGCTGATGTTCGCAGACTTCTGGGGCCACATGCGCAAGCGCCCAGCAAATCACCCGGACACCATGACCGGTGGCAAATACTTCAAGTTCTATGTCCTGTGGCTGACCTTCCCGCCAATGGTTCTGTTCTTGCTGGACAAGCCAATCGCGCTGATCCTGGCCTATGGAGTGCTTGGAGCGCTGTTCATGCCGTTCCTTGCAGTCACCTTGCTGGGCCTGCTCAACGGCAAGCGAATCCCGAAGCAGTGGGCCAACCGCTGGCACACCAACACTGCCCTGGCCATTACCGCAATCCTCTTCATCATTCTTGGCCTACAGCAGCTCTACAAGGCTCTCTCCCCCCTATGGGCCGGATAGAACTTGGCTAGTTGATTCGAGGCCGCCGGCATCTGTGCAGTTTGCGCAGATGGCGGCGGCCTCGGCGTTTAAGCTGGTTTCATGAGCATCGACAAAATCGGCATTCTCGGGGCAGGCCGCGCCGGAACCGCGTTGGCTAGAGCGGCAGCCTCCAGTGGCATTCACGTGAAGATTGCAGGCTCCAGGCCAGCGCGGCTCATGAAATATCATGTGGCGCAGTATGCGCCACAGGCCACCGCCGTGGACGCCACCGACATCGCCAAAGACGTACAGCTAGTAGCCCTCATGGTTCCGCAGGAAGACTTGGATGACATCGACAGCGAATCGCTTGCCGGTTCACTGCTGATCGACGCAACAAACCGTTGGAACGACGAACCGCTGCCGCACTGGCTGCTAAGTGCAATTGATCGAGGCCTTTCAAGTTCAGAGGCGCTCGCTGAACACTTCAGCCAATCCCGCGTGGCCAAGGCCTTGAACCACATCAGCCACTGGGATCTCGATGCGGATCGAGCCTCCAAATCCGCGGCCCGGCGCGCCTTGGGAATCGCGACTGACAGTCCCCAAGATGCCGCATTGGTCGCGTCATTGGTTCGCCAATTGGGTTTCACCCCGGTTCAGCTTCCCGATTTGGCCGCCGGCATAGCGCTGGAACCCACGGGGCAAATCTTCAATGAGGTACTTGGCGCAGAAGAATTCATCCGAAGGATTGGCAGCGAAAATCAACCATGAGTGCCGGCTAAACCTGTGCTTCACTAGGACAATCACACAAGTTTCATGTGACCCTTGCCACTGATCGAGGGATTTTTTCCCTTAAATCACTACTCAACCCTGAATTTACCGCGAAATTACGGGAGTTTTTCGGCATAGGGGCCGAGAACCGCCCGATTGGAATTCACTCGAAAGGGATGGTAAAGTTTTACTTCGTTGCCAGCGATAACAACGCGAACAACGAGTAACCTGCGCGGGTGGCGGAATAGGTAGACGCGCTAGCTTGAGGTGCTAGTCCTCGCAAGAGGGTAGGGGTTCAAGTCCCCTTTCGCGCACAGGTGAAATTCCCGGTTGACTTAGGTCAACCGGGAATTTCTTTTTATGCGCTCGACGCAGATGCCCTTCGCTTCGCTCTTCCTCGCATAAGGTTCAGCTATGGATTCCACAGGTCACCTCAATAGCCCCGGCGAGCATGGATTTCTTCCCGTCAGTGATGGGCATCGCCTGTTCTGGGAGGAATCAGGCCATCCCCAAGGCGTCCCGGCCTTGCATCTTCATGGCGGCCCCGGTGGGACCCTGGGGAATTCAGGTTACCGGCATCGCTGGGATCTGGCTCGCACCCGCCTTATCGGGTTCGAGCAACGCGGTTGCGGGCGCTCGACACCATCGGCTGCCGATCTCAATATCCCTGCAGATCAATTCACGACCCAGAAACTGATCGAGGATATCGAGGCCTTGAGAATCGATCGAGGAATCGACAAGTGGATTTTGAATGGAGTGTCCTGGGGGTCAACATTGGCGCTGGCGTACGCCCAAGCTCACCCAAGCAGGGTGCTCGGCCTCGTTCTCTTTGCCGTCACGACGACAAGTCGCGAAGAAGTCCAGTGGATAACTGAAACAGTCGGGGCCTTCTTTCCCGAAGCTTGGGACCGGTTGTCAAAATTTGCCCGGACGCACATCCCTGGTTATGAATCAGGTCGAATGTCTTTGGTCGAGGCCTACGCCCAGATGCATTCCTCCCCTGTTTCCGATCTTCGAGATGCCGCATCGATCGAATGGGCGCTTTGGGAAGATACCCATATTTCTCTCGGCAGCGAACGGGTCCTTCGCGATCCACGCTGGAAGGAGAAACAATTCCGCCACGCCATGACCCGCCTAACCACGCATTTCTGGTCTCACTCCGGATTCTGCCAGCCGCCGATTCTGGACCAGGTCGAGCTCATCAATCATCTTCCGGCAATATTCATCCATGGAAGGAACGACGTTTCCAGTCCTGCGGCAACTGCTTGGAAACTACATCGGTCATGGCCAGGTTCTGAGCTGCAGATCTGTGAAGGGGATGCACACGGCGGGGCATCAATGGTGGAGCACTGGACAGCAGCAAACTTGAAAATGCTGGACCTCGCTTCTTGATAGCATCAACTCTGGGCATTCAGCCACAGCAGCCCGTCTCCCCCGAATATTCCTGGAGCCATCAACATGCGCATTGCCATGCTTTCCCTGCACACTTCGCCCATGCAGCAACCGGGTTCAGGTGATGCCGGCGGCATGAATGTCTACATCCAGAACTTGTCCTTTGCGCTGGGCGCCCTGGGCCATGAAGTGCACATGATTACTCGCACCGCGGCTGAATCCCAATCGCTTCAGGTTGGCGAAGGCGTTTGGATGCACGAAGTTCAGGTGGCTGCAAATCAATCATTGTCCAAGGAACAGCTTCCAGAAATCATTGACCCCGCTGTCCTTGCAGTATCCGCACATCTTCAGGGGCTGAAGTTCGATATAATTCACGCCCATTATTGGCTCTCGGGAATGGCTGGACTCGAACTCGCAGAGCTTTGGTCCGTTCCGCTGCTCGTTTCGATGCACACCTCGGCATCGGCGAAAGAACATGAGTCGGGCATCCCCGAGCCGGGCAATCGTAAACAGGCCGAGAAACAATTGCTGTTTCAATGTGCCCGTATCATTGCCAACACGCCGGTTGAAGCCAAGCAGCTCGCGCGCTTCTACCAGGTCGAATCCACCAAATTGGACGTGGTGCTGCCCGGGGTCAATCACCGGATTTTCCACCCTGATCAGGACAAGCTGCGCCGCCCGCTGGGCGAAGATGACTTGCACCTGGTCTACGCGGGCCGCATGCAACCGCTCAAGGGCGCGCACTTATTACTTAATGCCATGGGCGCGGCACGCCGCAGCCATCCCGATTTGCGGATCACCGCATCGCTTTTTGGCGCATCTTCTGGGTCCGCGGACTACGATTTGAAATCAATTGCCAGCGAACAGAACCTGAGCGATGTTGTGCGATTCTATGATCCCTTGGAACCGTCCAAACTGGCTCTGGTTTTTGCCAATGCGGATATTGTCGCGGTTCCGTCGCTTTCCGAAACCTTTGGGCTGGTGGCCGCCGAAGCACAAGCTTGCGGGACACCGGTCTTGGCCAATGCCGTTGGCGGGCTCGCCTATGCGGTGGACGACGGAAAATCGGGTTGGCTTATGCCTGAAGCGGACCCTTCCCTGTGGGCCCAGAAACTTGTTGAGCTGGCCCAGAATCCTGATGCGGTGACAACAGCCGGTCATGGCGCCCTTGAACATTCTGGGCTATTCACCTGGGAGCGTGCCGCAGTGGCGACGCTGGCCAGTTACCGAATTGCCCAGTCTGAAGTTCAAATCTGATTAAACGCTCTGGTCTTCAATCGTTGCTGATTGAAGACCAGAAGCGTGCCGATTAGGAACCGGCGGCAGAGAGTTCCAACTCGAAATGCGGCTTGCCCTTGCGCGCGTGCCACGCGTTCACTCGGTAGCCATGAGCAGTTGGCTCAAAGGCCAAATCAACGGCGGCCGGTAGAACTACTGGGGTCTTGAACTCGATGTTCCATGAGTAGGACCCCCGGCCGGGTTCAATACCGGCCAGCGCTCGTGCTGCCATGTAGATACCGTGTGCAATGGCTCCGGGCATCCCCAGAACTTTGGCGCTCAACGCCGACAAATGGATCGGGTTGTAGTCACCGGCGACTTTCGCCCACCGCCGGCCAGTGCCAGCGTCAAGTTTCCAGTGGGCAGTACGAACCGGCATGTCAAAGGCAGTGCGCTCACTGCTCCTTGGCTTCTCGCCGGACAGTTTTACGCCTTTGGCAAGGAAGGTACTGCGCAGGAGCATTCGATCTTTGCCGTCGGCTACGATCCGGATTACCAGATCACACATTGCCCCTTTTGAGTGGGCACGCAGATTTTCGCTGTGCACCTCGACATCGAAGGCTTCACCCTCGCCCAGGGGCGCGGCGACATCGACGTGATTGCTCAAGTGAATCATGCCCAGAAGTGGCAATGGGAAGTCATCATGCAGCATCAGGGACATGGCCAATGGGAATGCCAAGGAATGTACATAAAGGCTGGGCAGCACGGCGTTCATCGGCGCTCCCACTGCCCTGCGGTACTCGTTGAGCTTCTCCGGGTCAGCGTGGGCGCCCTGGAAGACCAGTACTGTCTGCGGCAACACAGGATCCTTGGGTTTGCGTCCGAGAGTTTTTGCGGCTTTGGCAAAAACCGAGGCCATGGAAGGGATCTCGGAAACGATCTGCGCGCCCATTCAGGCACCAACCAGCGATTGTCCGCACACGCGGAGCACTTGCCCGTTAAGACCGGCGGCCGCGTCCGAGCCGAGGAAGCTGATAGCTTCGGCTACGTCTTCTGGCAAACCGCCCTGCATCAGTGACGGAAGGACCAAGCGCGCCACAGTGCGAGTGCCGACAGGAATCTTTGCCGTCATGTCGGTTTCAATGAACCCTGGAGCAACGGCCGCGATTGATCCGCCATTTTCGGCAAACAGCTTGGCGCTTGAGCGCACCATGCCGATCACGCCGCCCTTGGACGCAGCGTAGTTTGTCTGGCCGCGATTGCCTGCAATGCCAGAGGTGGAGGCCAGCGACACGACACGCAGGTTCGGCAGCTTTGCTGCCAGGAAGGCCTCGTTCATGCGCAATTGGGAGGCAATGTTCACGGCAATGACGGAATCCCAGCGGCCTGCGTCCATGTTGGCCAGCAACTTGTCGCGGGTGATCCCGGCGTTATGAACCACGATGTCCAGCGAGCCGTGGCGACCGATGGCATGATCCATGATCTGTTGGGCCGCATTTGGCGCGGTAACATCCAGCTGGAGAGTCGTCGCTCCGATGGTATTGGCCACCTTTGCCAATGAGTCGCCAGCTTGCGGCATGTCTACGACGACTACCTGCGCGCCGTCGCGGGCCAAGGTGCGGGCGATAGCTGCGCCAATGCCCCGAGCTGCACCCGTGACCACTGCGACCTTGCCCGCCAATGGCCGGCCGAAATCATCTGGCAGTGCGCCGTCGTCGTTGCGCACCGTCAGGAACTGGCCGTCGATATAGGCACTGCGACCGGAGAAAAAGAAACGCAGGGCTGCCAAGGCACTGGGGCTGACCGCGGAAGTCGACTCTTCGAGCACGATGCCATTGGTGGTGGAGCCACCGCGCATTTCGCGTCCAAGGGAACGGATCGCTCCGTCGATTCCCTGGCGTACTGCAGCCAGAGCCGGGTCGTCTTCTGCCGTGGCTGGACGCGATATGGAAACAACGCGCGCGCCAGGGAGCAGTTGGCGCAGGGCGCGACCAGCACTGAGCATGATTGGCGAGAGCGACTGCGGATGATCCAGCTCTTCAAGCAGCAGCAGGATGCCACCGAGTTTGGCCTCGCCTGCATCATGCCGGCGGACATCCAGCCCCCAAGAAACCAGGATGTCGCTGAGTTCCTGGGCTCGTGCCGATGCACCGAGCACAAGAACTGGCCCCGGCAGCAGCGGGCTATCTGGAGTGTAGCGGCGCAAGCGTGGTGGCCTGGGCAAGCCCAAGAGCTTCGCCAGCTTCTTTGTCGCCCCGGTGTTCACGAGTTCCATGTACTTGTCTGCCATTAGCTGCGTGCCTCCAAAATTGCCACGACACCCTGTCCACCTGCAGCACAGACAGAAATCAATGCGCGTCCTGAACCCTTTTCATGCAGCATCTTCGCGGTGCTGGCGATGATGCGTCCACCGGTGGCGGCGAATGGGTGGCCCGCGGCCAACGAGGATCCGTTGACGTTCAGCTTGCTCCGGTCGATGGCTCCCAGCGGTGCTTGCAGCCCCAGCTTCTCACGGCAGAATTCCTCATCTTCCCATGCTTTGAGGGTCGAGAGTACTGTCCCGGCAAAGGCCTCATGGATCTCGTAGAAGTCAAAATCCTGCAGGGCGAGATTATTGCGTTCGAGCATTCGGGCGGTCGCATAGGCCGGTGCCATCAGCAATCCTTCTCCACCGTGGACAAAGTCCACCGCGGCTGCCTCGAAATCAACAAAGTTGGCCAGCATCGGAAGGTCGTGGCTGCGAGCATATTCCTCGCTCCCCAAGAGCACCACCGAAGCGCCGTCGGTCAGCGGGGTCGAGTTGCCTGCGGTCATGGTTGCTTCGTCGCCAAGATTCTTGCCGAAGGCCGGCTTGAGCTTGCCCAGCTTTTCCAAGGTCGAATCGGCGCGCAAGTTATTGTCCTTGGACAGGCCGTTAAAGGGGGTTATGAGGTCATTGAAGAAGCCACGGTCATAAGCAGCGGCAAGATTTGCGTGGCTGGCCATGGCCAATTCATCTTGTGCTTCGCGGGTAATTTTCCAGGCCTGGGTGGTCAGCGCCTGATGATCGCCCATGGACAGTCCCGTGCGTGGCTCTCCGGTGCCTGGCGCCGAGGGCGCCAGGTGCGATGGGCGGATCTTTGCAAGCGCTGAGAGCTTGGCCTTCGTCGTACGTGCACGAGCCAATTCGAGCAAAATTCCACGCAGTGATTCAGAAACGGCAATCGGCGCATCCGAAGTCGTATCGACGCCACCGCCAATAGCCGACTCGAGCTGTCCAAGCTTGATCTTGTTGGCCAGCGAGCCGATGGCTTCCATTCCGGTGGCGCAGGCCATCTGCACATCGTAGGCGGGAGTTGCCGGATCCAGCGAAGAGCCGAGGACCGATTCACGAATGAGGTTGAAGTCCTTGGAGTGCTTGAGCACTGCGCCACCGCTGACCGCGCCCATGCGCTGGCCTTGCAAGCCGTAGCGGGCCACGAGCCCTTCGAGAGCGGCGGTGAACATGTCTTGGTTCGACGCATCGACGTAGGCGGTATTGGAACGAGCAAAGGGGATGCGGTTTCCACCGATTATCACGGCATTGCGCACTGACTGTTGGGCCATGTTCAAAAACTCCTCCATGGATTGTTGTGACTCCTATTACTGTAACCAAGAGTACATGATACTGTGAGTAACGTGAACAAGATCACGGAAGCAATAAACGGTGAAACTGACGGTCGAGCATCGCGCTGGCACGCGCATCGGACCGCCCGCCATGAAGAACTGCTCAAGCTGGCACGCAAGGCTGTGCACAAGCTCGGGCCGCAGGCATCGATGGAGGACATCGCCAGCCTCGCGAAAACATCCAAACCCGTTTATTACCGATACTTCGGCGACAAGGAAGGGCTGCGCCAAGCCCTGAGCGCCAACGTCATCAACGACTTCCGCGAACGGGTCATCGCCGCGGCGCTGGCGAAGGATCAGGAACTGAGTTCCATGCATGCCATGGTCACGGCCTATCTTGAACTGGCTGCCAACAGCCCGAACCTCTATTACTTTGTGACCAGTGCACCACGCTCGGCAGATGACATGTCCGCAGGTGCCCTGAACGATTTTTTCGATGAAGCCTCTGAAATGATCAGTGATCGCTTGCTGAAGCTCTACGACCAAAAAGCAACAGCCGCCGCCCTGGGCTATTGGCCGCGCGCTGCCCTAGGCATGGTCCGAGCCGCAGGAGAACAGTGGCTCCGCGAACCGGACTCGGACTCGAAGCCGAGCATCGAAACCATGGCCCGCGAACTGACCAACTGGCTGGCCTATGGCATTGCTTCGACTTCCGGCACAAAAAACCCATGAACAACAAAGCATCAAGCTCCGACTCACCAAAGAATGAAAGGAACGTTATGAGCGAGAACCGCATCAACGTCACCGACCTGGCAGAACAGCTACTTGGCCCCTATGCAGAAATTCGCAAGGCCTCGCGGGCTCGAGCCGCTCGCCCTGAACTCCAGCGAGATCCGCTGCTGGGCATGGACGAACATCGCGACCGCGTCTTGGGCCAGCTCAGCCTCCTAGTGGAAGAAGAAGCAGTTCAGCGCGCCTTCCCGGTAAAATTCGGTGGTTACGATGACCATGGAGGCTCCATCGCTTCCTTTGAGGAGCTCGTTGCCGCGGACCCATCCCTGCAGATCAAGGCCGGCGTCCAATGGGGCCTCTTCGCCGGTGCCATTCTTCACCTTGGCACCGAAGAGCACCATGCCAAGTGGTTGCCCGATGCCATGAGCCTGAAGACCCCGGGGGCTTTCGCCATGACCGAAATCGGCCACGGCTCAGATGTTGCCTCGGTGGCGACTACCGCGACCTACGACGAAGAGTCCGAAGAATTCGTCATCCACACCCCATTTAAGGCGGCGTGGAAGGACTACTTGGGCAACGCCGCATTGCACGGCAAGGCAGCCACGGTCTTTGCCCAGCTGATCACCAAGGGCGTCAATCACGGCGTTCATTGTTTCTACGTTCCAATCCGTGATGACGAGGGAAACTTCCTGCCAGGCATCGGCGGAGAGGACGACGGCCTCAAGGGCGGGCTGAACGGGATCGACAACGGCCGCCTGCACTTCACCAATGTCCGCGTGCCACGCACCAACCTGCTCAACCGCTACGGCAACGTTACTGCCGATGGCAGCTATAGCTCCCCCATTTCTTCTCCAGGCCGCCGCTTCTTCACCATGCTTGGCACACTCGTTCAAGGACGCGTCTCCCTTGACGGTGCCGCCACCAGTGCTTCGAAGATTGGCCTGCAGATCGCCGTGACCTACGGCAATCAGCGCCGCCAGTTCAATTCCACCTCGGATACCGAAGAGACCACGCTGCTGGACTACCAGCGCCACCAGCGCCGCCTGATCACCCGGCTGGCTCGAACCTACGCATCCTCCTTCGCCCACGACGGACTTCTGGACAAGTTCGATGCCGTCTTCTCCGGACGGGCCGACAGCGACGAAGACCGCCAGGATCTGGAAACCCTCGCTGCCGCCTTGAAACCATTGAGCACCTGGGACGCACTGGATACCCTCCAGGAGTGCCGCGAGGCCTGTGGCGGTTCCGGCTTCATCGCCAAGAACCGCTTCACCCAGCTCTACCAGGACCTCGACGTCTACGTAACCTTCGAAGGCGACAACAACGTTTTGCTGCAGCTAGTGGGCAAGCGCCTGCTCACCGATTACGCGGCGGAATTCCGCAAGCTGGATACCGGTGCCATGGCTCTCTATGCAGCCAAGCAGGTCGGAAGTACTGCCTTGCACCGTTCAGGCTTGCGCAGCGTTGGACAAGCCCTGGCTGATGTTTCCGATGAACGAAAGAGCGCCAATTTCTTCAAGGATCCAGACAACCAACGTGCGCTGCTCACCGATCGGATCAATGCCAAGGTTGCCGAAGTGGCCAATGCCCTGCGCGCAGCTGGCAAGAATCCAGTCAAGGCTGCACAGGCCTTCAACGAAAATCAAGAGCTGCTGATTTCTGCGGCGCGGGACCACGGTCAGCTGCTTCGCTGGGAAGCATTTACCGCGGCGCTGGAAAAGGTCGCAGACCCGGCAACATCCGAAGTGCTCACGTGGCTTCGCGATGTTTTCACGCTGAGCCTTATTGAAGAAGATCTTGGCTGGTTCCTGGCCAATGGGCACCTTTCGATGCAGCGTGCGCGGACACTGCCCGGTTACCTCAACCGCCTGCTCGCTCGATTGCGACCCCACGCCCAGGATCTCGTTGACGCTTTCGGCTATACCCAGGATCATCTGCGTGCCGATATCTCCAATGGCACCGAAGCAGAACGCCAGGACGAGGCCATGGAGTACTTCCGCAAGCTGCGTGCAAGCGACAACGCGCCAATCAGCGAAAAATCGTTGAAGAAGGCTTCGGCTTAAACCAGACAAGTAGGCGTCCGATTTCAATCATTTGAAATCGGACGCCTACTTTTAGACAACGGCGTTCTACAGGCGTTGGGCGAGAGCGATAATCAGTCCTTCAGGCCCTCGGACGTATGCCATGGCCCAGAGGCCTTCATATTCGCCGATTCCGCCGATTAGCCCGTAGCCTTGGTACTCCAATTTGGCCACTGTTGCCCGCAAGTCATCAATTTCAAAAGCCAATGATCGAAGCCCCAGTACGTTTGCCATCGCTTGCGGCTGCCCAGGACCATGGTCGGGTTTTTCAAAGCTGGATAACTCGATTCCCACGTCGCTCCCGGGCGCCTTCAGCATCACGATGCTGGTGCGCGAGTCAGGGACGCCACTGACGGTTTCCAGAAAATCGCCTTCGATGCCGTCCACCCGCCCATCGATTTTCAGGCCGAGCTCAACAAAAAAATTTGTGACTTCTTCAAGGTTCGCCACCGTAATGCCGATATGATCAAACCTCTTGATGCTGCCCATAGTTGCCGCCTTCTGGCTCTAAACTTCGCTTACCCCAGTTGCATTCATGCTACGAGCAGACCCGCTTTTACACCAGCGTCCCGACATCCCTTCATGAGTCGCGAAATCCGGTAAAACATCATGTCAGAGTAAACTTAGAGCATCAGGAATTATCTCCTGTGAACTGCTGCCCGGCCGTCTCGTCAAGCCCGAGTTCATTCAATACGCCGATCAATACCTGGCGCTGCTTCGAGCTCAGTCCATGAATTGGCAACGGCAGGCAGCCAGGTGCTGCCAATCCAAAGTGCTCAGCGATGGCTGCACTGATTCGCAGGCTTCCGCCGAATTCGGTGAATAAAGACCACAATGGTTCGAGGCGCCGGGAAATATCCAATGCCTCGTGGTGATCACCGGCTTGAACTGCACGGGTGATATCCAGCATCGGACGGGGAATCGTTCCGCCAACCGCCGTGTACCAGGCATCGCATCCGGCGACGAGTCCTGCAGCACCGAAGGCGTCCCCGGAAACACCGATGCCCACATGCTCAGGCAAAATGCTGCGAATCGCATCAACATGTTTCTTGGCCCTCCCTGCGTGGTCGGGAACCCCGGGGATCTTGATCGAGGCAATCCCAGGCAGGCTGGCAATCCGCGCATACAGATCGTTGCTGAAGGCAAAGTGCGTTGTGCCAGGATTGTCATAGACAATCACCGGCAGGCTGCTGTGTTCAGTGGCCGTCCGATAAAGGCCCAGAACTTCGGATTCTCCCAGCCTTTGATAGCCAACGGGTGCTAGCAGGACGCCATCGGCACCTGCTGCCGCCGCATCATCAATGTGCTCCAAGACGTGAGAAGTACGCATCGCGCCAACACCAATTACCACTGGCACACCTGCAGCATTCGCCACTGCCAATTGAGCGACCCTTGCTCGTTCGGCCCGATCCAAGTACATATAGGAACCGGTGGAGCCGAGCGCAGTAATCGAATCCACCCCAGCCGAAGATAGCCGTCGGACCAATCCAGAAAACGCGGATTCGTCCACTTTGTCGTCCGCCAAGGGAGTGAGCGGGAATGCGCTCAAGCCAGTAAAGGTCTTCACGGGCACCTCTTTCAGTTTCGGTTCATTTCATCGTGCCAGAGAACTTCGACTAGTTCATTGAATGCGTCCTGATGGTCCTTTCCATGGGAGGCGAAGTTGAGGTTCTGGAACGTATGGCAAACAAGGCGCATAAAATCACGGCGCATCCCCCTGCTACTGTGCTCCAGCCGATATGCTCACCCAAAAGCAATGCCGCCCACCCTAGTGTCAGTACGGGTTGGGCCAGCTGCACCTGGCTAACGCGGGACATCGGGCCGATAGCTAAGCCGCGGTACCAGGCCACAAAGCCCAAGAACATGCTAACTAGGCCCAAATAGGCGAAGGATCCCCAAGCAGCTATGCCCCCGGTTGGCACCTGATGATTAATGCTCACCACGCTCAGTGCCAGCATCAGCGGAAAGGCCAGGACTAATGCCCAGGATATGGTCTGCCAGGAGCCCAATTCCCGTGCCAGCAGGCCTCCTTCTGCATATCCAGCAGCACAGACAACCACTGCGGCAAAGAGCAGCAGATCCGCCACTTGAATGCCCGATAGTCCCCCACCGCTAATTACAGCAAAGAACACCGCTGCCAATGCACCAAGGGCAGCGGCGCACCAAAACGAAGCACGGGCTCGTTCCTTGGTGCGGATAACAGCCGCCACGGCCGTGGCCGCTGGAAGAATCGCAGTGACCACAGCGCCGTGGCTGGCTGGAACGGTAGCCATGGCGAATGAGGTGAGCAGCGGAAATCCTGCCACCACGCCGCACGACACCACGGACAGTCGAATCCATTGCCTGGTACTTGGACGTATTTGCTTGGTGGCCCCGAGGGCAACAGCGGCTACGAGTGCCGCAATAACCGCGCGCCCCGCGCCGATAAAAAGCGGATCCATGCCCTCGTTGGACACGGCGATGCGGGTGACTGGAACCGTCAATGAAAAGGCGCAAACGCCAAGCAGGCCCCAAAGCAGACCTGCCGGGGAGTTGAATAGCGGTTGATGCTTTAGATGAGTAGCGGTACTATCATGATTCATGATTAACAGTAGCAGTGAAAACTTGGTTTTGATACTGCGCAAATGGATCTCCCGAGCTCCCGCCGGAACCCAGCTGCCATCCACTCGACAGCTGGTTGCTGAACATTCGCTCAGTCCAGTTACGGTGCAAAAAGCCTTGCGGGCATTAATCGCCCAAGGATTGATCGAGTCCCGCCCGGGCATCGGAACTTTTGTTCGTGGAATGCCCACGGCGCGACCATACGACTACGGCTGGCAGACGGCGGCTCTGGGCACTCCCCGGCAAAAGCTTCCCGAGGTCCACCCCAGCCAACGCACTCTGCCCAACGACTTCATAGCCCTGCAGTCGGGGTACCCGGACCGGGAACTGTTGCCGGAAAGATTGGTGAAATCAGCCTTTGCACGGGCCGCGCGCAGCGAGTCGGTCCTGCAAAGAACCGAAGCTGCCGGGCTGCCAGAACTTCAATCATGGTTCGCCGCCGAACTGGCCGAACAGATGCTTCCCGGGCTCAGCGCCCCCAGCGCCAGGGACGTCATCATATTGCCCGGAAGCCAGAGCGGATTGGGGTCAATCTTCCGAGCTCTGGTTGGCGAGGGGCATCCAATGCTGATCGAGTCGCCAACTTATTGGGGTGCTATTCTCGCGGCTGCACAAGTGGGCGTTACGCTGATCCCCATCCCGGCGGGCCCGCAAGGTCCAGATACCCGAGAACTGGATCGCGCCTTCGAACGCACCGGCGCCCGGGCTTTTTATGCGCATCCGAACTTCGCCAACCCCACCGGAGCCCAGTGGAGTCCAGAAGTTTCGGAACGAGTTCTTGAAATCCTGAAAGCACGCGGTGCTTTCCTGGTCGAAGATGACTGGGCCAAGGATTTTGGAATCAGCAGCGATTCATCCCCATTGGCGGCCCGAGAAGATAACGGGCATGTCGTCTACTTGCGTTCGCTGACCAAGAGCGTGTCCCCGGCGGTGCGCGTCGCAGGACTGATCGCCCGCGGCCCGGCCAGGGACAGGATCCTGGCAGATCATCAAGCGCAATCAATGTATGTCAGCGGACCACTGCAAGCGGTGGCATTAGACGTGGTCAGCCAGCCAGCATGGCGAACACACCTTCGATCCCTGCGCCAGCAGTTGGCTGGCCGGCGCGACCTGCTCATCGAGTCGCTCGCCCGGCATGTTCCCGAAGCCCATTTGCAACTGGTTCCACCGGGCGGGTTGAACCTTTGGGTGCAACTGCCCGATGGGACCGACCTGCGCCGGCTGGAACGCGAATGCGAAGCCCGCAAACTCGCCATCGCTCCCGGTGCGAGCTGGTTCCCCGCCGAAGAGTCTGGCCAATATCTGCGGCTGAACTATTCTGGGCCGAATCCGGGTGCTTTTGACCAGGCGGGAAGGATCCTGGGCGAGGCCTTGCGCTCCGCTGACCGCTAGGCCAATCCGTCCACTTCCACCAAGCCGCGGCGAGTAGGCACGGGCGCGACGTGGGTTCCATTGCCGGCAACCAGCTGAATGCTCAACAGGCGCGGGGCATTGCCCTGTGCGGTCTGCAAGATCCACGGGCCAACCATGAGGTACGAGCGATCGTTTTCTGCTTCTGTGACGACCCCTGTGATCACGAAGTCCCCGTACGGTTCCTGGCTAAAGGAAGCAACCACCAGATCGCCATGGGAGAGCTGCGCAACTTCGATGTCCTGGGGCGAGAATTCCCCATCGAACTGCGCCGGGAATGCTCGTACATCTTTATCCGGTTGCCGTTGCATCACCTCGGAGCCGTCGCTGGCTTTGGCCTTCTTTTTAGCAGCGGCGGCGTTCAGCCCTCCCACCATCACGTCGTCCAGGACGGTGGTGTGCGCTGCTCCGGTAACCAGGAAGTTTCCAAAGCGCTCGGTTTTGTACAGGACCGAAATCACCTCGGTTTCCCCAATGGCGCCGAAGGCTGCCTTCATGCCGGCGACGTCGCGCTTGGAAGGGCCCTTGATAAAGGTGTCCATTGGCTTTCTCCGATGCTCAAGAGTGCGGGGTGTCGCTTTAACCCTAGGTCAGAATGCCCCGCCAAGGAAAAACGCCTTAGCGCCAATGCCCGCCAGCCCCTCAAGGGGCGACGGGAGGATCGGCGGATTCAGCCCACCTGCCTTCTGCGCTCGGTAGCATACCTGGCCAGCATGGAGAACAGCGGATGCGCGGCCATTCTGGCCTCCGCCGGCAAGAACCGCGCAGGCTCGCCGCGGGGAGCGCCAGGAGAACAGGAATTAAATGGCCACCCAAGGTCTCAAACATTTATTTCACAGCTAAGCTGGAATGGTGGACACTCTAGAACGCTATGCACCAAATGAAAACCTGAGACGCGATGAAGCGGCTTGGCGCGCTGAAAACATCATCTGGCACTTCGCGGAAGTGCAACTGGACCTGGGCAACGCGCCCGAGCCGTCGGCCGACAGCTATGCCTCGACGACGACGCTAAACTTTTCATCCTTGCGCCCGGACACCTTCATCGACTTCATCCACGAATCCGTGGAGGAAGTTCTGGTCAACGGCACCGCCATTGACCTGTCGACGGCCGTCCTGGACTCACGCATCTATCTCGATAACCTGCGCACGGACGTGCCAAACACCGTCAAAGTCACCGGTCGAGCGCTCTACTCGCGCTCCGGCGAAGGCCTGCACCGCTTCGTTGATCCGCAAGACGGCGAGACCTATCTTTATACGCAATTCGAGCCATCCGAGGCCCGCCGTGTTTTCGCCTGCTTTGAACAGCCGGACTTGAAAACCAGCTTCCGCTTCACCCTCACTGGCCCCGCAGGCTGGCACCTGGCCAGCAACCAGCCGATCGTGGACGAAGTCTTCCACGATGACGGCACCAAAACCGTCGCCTGCTCCCCCACCCCGCCAATCTCCAGCTACATCACCGCGGTCCTTGCCGGCCCGTACCATGTGGAGCGTGGCGAGCATGTCCAGGAACTGCCAGACGGTGAAGAGCTTGTTATTGAATTGGCGGCGACCTGTCGCGCCTCGCTGGCCGAGCACTTTGACGGCCGGGAGGTTTTGGAGCTGACCAGCCGCGGGCTGAGCTATTTCCACGAGCTTTTCGACTACCCCTATCCATGGGGCAAATACGATTCGGCCTTCGTTCCCGAATACAATCTCGGCGCCATGGAAAATCCGGGATTGGTGACCTTCACCGAACGCTACGTGTTTACCTCGCACGCCACCGAGGGCCAGTACGAGCAGCGCAGCAACACCATCATGCACGAAATGGCGCATATGTGGTTCGGCGACCTGGTCACCATGAAATGGTGGGACGACTTGTGGCTCAAGGAGTCCTTCGCCGACTACATCGGCACCCTGGCCAACGACGAGGCCACCGACTTCACCACCGCGTGGACGACCTTCGCAGCCCGGCGCAAGGCCTGGGCCTACGTCGCCGACCAGATGCCCACCACGCACCCCATTGTTGCCGATATCCCCGACCTGCTGGCGGCGGACCAGAACTTCGATGGCATCACCTACGCCAAGGGCGCTAGCGTGCTCAAGCAGCTCGCGGCCTTTGTGGGAGCAGACGCGTTCCGCGACGCGGCGCGCTCCTACTTCCGCAAGCACGCCTACTCGAATACCTCGCTGGAAGACTTCTTGCAGGCTTTGGAAACTGCCAGCGGCCGGGATATGCGCCAATGGGCCGATGCATGGTTGAAAACCAGCGGTGTCCCCAAGCTGAAGGTTGACCTCAAGACCGATAGCCAAGGCGTCATTACCCACGCTCAACTCAATCAGTTCGGCTCGGATCCGGTGACCGGCCAGCCGATAGTGCGTCCCCATGTCCTAAGCGTGGGCGCCTATGAACTTCGCGATGGGCAACTGGTGCGCACCGACACCGTGCCGGTAGAACTTGTGGGCCAATCCGTGGCACTTGATTTCCTGGTAGGCCGAAGCGTCCCTGATCTCATCCTGCCTAACGACGGTGATGAGACTTATGCCTTGATTGAATTTGATGAGGCCTCACGCGCTACCCTGCTGGAAAACCTGTCAGGTTTGGCTGATTCCTTGCCGCGCGCTACCTGCTGGGCTTCGCTGTGGGATGCCGTTCGTTCAGCGACCTTGGATGCGCAAAGTTATGTCGATGCGGTGCTGGCTCACGCCCACACCGTAACCGACGCTGGAGTTTTTGGAGTTCTCACGGATCAGCTGGTGAGCTCGATTTCCAAATACGCCGCACCGGAGCTGCGGGCAGAATTACGCACTCGCGCTGCTGGGATCCTCACGGGCTGGCTCAGCAAGTTCGAGCCGGGCAGTGATCAGCAAACCACGACTGCTCGAACCTTGACCCGTTTGGCACGAGCCGGTGTTGCCGGTGAAGTCATTGACGCGTTCCTCGGCGAGCAGCCTAACGCCTACCAGGTCACGGTCGATGAGCAGTTGCTTTGGAATTCCTACATTGCACTCGCCGCTGCTGGCAAACTCGACGCAACCGCTGAAGCCGCAATGCACGAAGCCGCCAAGCAGAACCCGACGAGCGTTGCGCTCAATGCGGTGAGAACTGCATTGGCTGCCCGCCCCGATCCCGAGGCGAAGATGAACGCCTTCGACACCGTCTTGATGGCTCGCGATGAAAAGGGCCAGTTGTCCAACGATGCACTTTCCGCAACGGCCTTGGGCTTTTCCATGGGTTCAGCGGCCCTGCTTGCGCCTTTCGAAGAGCGCTTCTGGGCCGCTATCCTCCCAGTCTTCGAATCCATGAGCATGGAGTTCTCGACGCGAGTAATCGAAGGACTCTACCCGGCTCATCAAGACTTGGATGGCTCGGTCGAACAGAACCAGGCCTTGTCGGCAGCAACTGCCTGGCTAGAGGAAAATGCGCAGGCACCGAGTGCATTGAAGCGCATCCTTCTGGAAGAACGCGCGGAACTGGAACGCTCGCTGAACGCGCAAGCTTTCAGCCGAACCAGCCGCTAGCTGCCGCTCAGAAACCAGCGGGCCTGCGCAATGCATCGAGCCCTGCGCAGGCCCGCTGGCCTATTCCCCTTGACGTGCCTAGGGAACGCGAGCGGTCCACTGCTCGGTGGCAAATTTGGTTTCAGCGAGCTCTTGAGCCGCCTGACGGGTAGCATCATCAAGTTGTGCTTGCTTGGCACCGGTACGCTGCGCGAAGGTGTCCATCATGACCTGAATGATTTCCATGCGCTCCAGATCGGTCTGCGACTTCAACGGATCCACCCGCTTCACCGCCGAGGTGATTCCCTTGTCTGAAATTTTCTCCCGGCCGATGCGCAAGACCTGAGTCATCTTCTGGGCGTCAATGTCATAGCTCATGGTGACGTGATGAAGCATGGCGCCATTGGCGAACCGCTTTTGCGCCGCGCCGCCAATTTTCCCTGCTTCTGTGGCAATGTCGTTCAATGGCTTGTAGTGCGCCTTGAGACCGATGTTCTGCAGCGCCTCCATGACCCAAGCATCCAAGAACGGGTAGGAATCGGCAAAACTCATGCCATCGACCAGCGATTCAGGCGCATACAGGGAATAGGTGATGCAGTTGCCTGCTTCCATGAACATGGCACCGCCGCCGGAAATGCGGCGAACCACTTGAATGCCGTACTTGTCGGCTTGTTCCATATCGACTTCGTTCTTGAGCGACTGGAAGGAACCGATGACAACCGCGCCTTCGTTCCAGTCCCAGAAGCGAATGGCCGGCTTGCGAACGCCCTTGGCGATCTGGCGGGTCAAAACCTCATCCAGCGCCACTTGTTCAGTGATGGGGATGATTTCCGGTCCGAGTATTTCCCACTCGTGGTCTTCCCACTTAGTTGCATGCCCGAGAGCGCGCCGCACCACGCGGGCGACAGCGTCCGCATCGAATCCGAACATCACTGCGTCTTCGCGCAGGTTGTTGGCTACGGCATCGCGGATGGTGCCATGGCTGGCGTCAGTAGGCAATCCCCGCACCGCCTCGTTGAGATCTTCCAGTGCCTCGTCCGGCTCCAGGAAGAAGTCTCCGTTGAGTGATACATCAGTGATTGTCCCGTTGCTTGTTTCAAGATCAACTACGACTAATTTGCCACCGACTACCTTGTATTCACCATGATGCATCATGTTCTCATTCTATCCCCGGGCACCTGCGCCTCGAACTCGTTCCACGGCTGCCG
Organism: Glutamicibacter halophytocola; assembly: GCF_001302565.1. Lineage (NCBI taxonomy): Bacteria > Bacillati > Actinomycetota > Actinomycetes > Micrococcales > Micrococcaceae > Glutamicibacter > Glutamicibacter halophytocola. The sequence continues at coordinate 1,800,518 of NZ_CP012750.1, read as the reverse complement.
GTACAGTTCCGTTAAAGCAGCAGCGGCGCGCTTCCAGAGAAACTGGAAGCGCGCCGCGTAAAGCTTGCGAGGGGCGAAGTACTACTTCTTGCCGCCGAAGCCCTTGAAGCGGGCGTTGAAGCGCTCGACACGACCAGCGGTGTCCATGATGCGCTGCTTACCGGTGTAGAACGGGTGCGAAGCAGCCGAGATTTCAACGTCAATCACTGGGTAAGTGTTGCCGTCTTCCCACTCGATGGTCTTGTTCGAGGTTGCGGTCGAACGGGTCAGGATCTTTTCGCCGGATGCCAGGTCGTTGAAGACAACTGGGCCGTACTGTGGATGGATATCAGCCTTCATAGCTATACACCTTTTTGTTTATGGCCACTGGATTTTGCCAGCAGCTAATTGCTCGGAAATTCGCCATGCAGTACAACGTTCATTAATGAACCTGCAACACACAGACATTACATCCTATCGCACATTTACGGCCAAGGAGAACCGCCTCAGCGTGGGGCAGAACACAGATGCCAGAAGGCAATGGCACTGGCCGCGCCGACGTTGAGCGAATCCACTTCCCGATGCATCGGAATGATGACCGTATGGTCCACGGCAGCCAGCGCTTCTTGCGTTACTCCCCTGCCTTCATTGCCCAGGATCATTGCTATTTTCTGGCCTGGGGCAATCTGGATGTCGTTGAGCGCAATCGCGTCGTCAGTCAATTCCATGGCCAGCAGGTCATAGCCGTGCTTCTTGAGCTTGACCATGTCATCCGGCCAGTTTTCCAGGCGTACCCACGGAAGATCAAAAACGGTCCCCATGGAGACCCGTGCACTGCGGCGATACCAGGGATCAACGCACTTAGGCGTCAGCAATACTGCATCAATCCCGAGCCCCGAGGCCGACCGGATGATGGCACCCAAGTTGGCGACGGTCATAAACCCTTCCGCGAGAATTCCCACCCATTGAGTGAGACCATCATCTTCGGGTCATTATCACGAGCACTAGATGTTTCCACAAGTCACGCCGCATTATGGTTCCAAATCAGTGGCCACCGCGGCCTATATGGTGTTCAATAAACCCATGCCACACATCGCTCTTCCACCAGCACCTGGCTACCGCCAGGGGCGCGATTGAGAATGGCTCGTATCGGTCTCCTCCGCATTGGCGATGACCCCGACGATGTTCGATTACAGCGAGAAGCGCTGACTCCCATTTGCTCAGATATCGTCGAGGAACCGGCATCCTGCCGACGACTCGTGCAGAATCGCCCCGAACTCCTCACCGCACTGACCAAGGTCGGAACCGACGACATGCTCGTCGTCACCCGTGCCCGCACCCTCGCGCAGCACGCCGATGATGGCCTCGCCGTCCTCATCGACATCATTGACCGCGGAATCACCGTCAAGGTCCTCACCGGCATCGCCGCCGGAGAACACACATGGCGCTCCCCCGCTCTCGGCTCCATCCGTGAACTCACCCGAGTTCGCCACGAGATCCAGGTCCAGCGAATCAGGGCTGGTATCACGGCAGCGCGCGAGTGAGGAAAGAAGCACGGACGCCCGGTCTCCATCGACGAAGATACGAAGTGCTTGATCAGGTTGCGACATGCTGCCGGGGATGCGATGCGAGCGATCGCCCAGGAAGTCAGCGTGTCCGTCGGCAGCGTGCATGGGGTACTGCGCAAGAGCATAACCTGAGATGTACAAGCGGATCATGAAGCGCTGGAAAACGAGGCAGATGCTCACATTCTAGTACCGCGTTCAGCTTCACGAATTGCCGGCAGGAGCCACGACGAACTGTAAAATCTCAAGGTGCATGACGGGCGATTCACGAAAGACGACACGCTCCAAGTGCCCGTACACTTCAGCTGAAGGCAAGCCCTCCGGGCTGCTTTGAATCGAGGCGATCACCGACATCGTATTCTTCAACCCGGGGACGGTGGAGGCACTCAGCAGTATGATGCCATCGGTTATAAGGACTGAAAGGAATCAGGTATGGCGCTTGCGTTCAAAGATGAGCGAGAAATCGTGGATCACGCGAAACAGCTCGAGGACCCCGAAATCTGCTTCTTCCCAGCTGAGAGCGATCTCGCACACCGGGTGCTTAAGTCGCTGCGCGGCACCTCTCTCACGCACCGCGAGCGTCCCGATTTTGAGGATCTCCCAAACTCGCTCCTACTGGAGGCGATGCAGGTAGACGATCATCCACGGCCGGGTAGAAAAGATGCCACTCGTGCCCGCGAAGGATCGGTTCTGCGAGAGTTACGTGAGGCCGGATTCGCTGAGATATTCGCGAACGCCTCGCTCATAGCCAACGTAAACACGCAACTTCCCACCGATAAAGACCACAACTACCCGGCATACCTCACACAGTTTGCAAAGGTCATCGGTGATCACGCTAGGAAAGTCACCGACTACCGGGAGACGCGTCCCGGCTTTGATCTCGGGTTTCTGATTCTTGACGAGTCCAGCGCCTACATCGAAACACTCGGCGCGTTCGGATCGGATTATCAAGTCAGGCCGCATGTGTGGTTCGCAGATAGAGCCTTTGCCGAAATCATACAGGCAGCCGGAATTGATTGCGTCGCGTGGCTGACACCCTACAAGGTAATCCTCGGCGCGGACGGGACACACTACCCGCTGCCGCAACTGACAATCATCGACCTGGGTCTGATCGACGACCAGTCGCATGTTCCCTATGATGCGAAGCGCATGAAGTCCGCCGAGTTATAGGACTCGCTAAACAGCGGCGGCACTGAACCTGGATAAGTCGGGCTCGTCACTGTGCGTCATCTGTTAGGTCCGGTCGCCCAAGACCGATCGCCACGACACCACACGACGCTCCACGAGGGCAACTGACATTAGCTGGCTGACTCACGTTCAAGCCTGTACTTCACCGAGTGCTCTGGTGTCTCGAGCATTGTGTACGTGGATCCTTCAATGTCACGGTGCCCGAGAATGATCGGGTTGTCGAACCGGGCAATAACCTGTAGTGCCACTTTCTGCTGGCCGACTGTGAACTCCAAAGGTAATGATGCCTCAAAGGAACCCTCGGGTGTGTCTCCATCGAGACCGATAAAGATCACGTCTTCTTCTTTATATGTCACCGAGACTTCTAACCCTTGGAGCAACCTGTCCGCCAATTGCCACCCCTTGATTTCTTCTTCCTGAACGGCCTCGGTGTCGGGCACCTTTATCACGTCCCCTGTTTCGCTCTGCAACTTTGCAAGGAAGCCGAGAAGCTGCACCATCATCGTTAATCGTTTTTCAAACGCTTCAGGCCACTGGAGTGCAAGATTGGAATCGAAGACTCCCTTCTCAGGAGGAGCATAGCGTCGACTTAGCCGACCGATGTTCGGCGAATGACAATGTTGTAGAAAAGTCACAGCTGGCAAAACCTTGGATATCGGCATATCTGTCAAATTATTTAGGGTAATAATCCGACTCGAATTGTTGCCAGAAACGTTGTAACGATCCTCCATTTCGAACACCCCGTTCGTTTCCTTCAAGACGACTCTATATCCCTCTGCGCCGTGGCTTCGTTCGACTCGGTCCAGGTCTACGCTTCCGAGCACAGTCATGTCCGGCGCAAGAATCTCCAAACGAAGTTCGGGATCCCCTCCTAATTCGTTGTTGGTTGACCAAACAGAAACCGTAGCCTCCTCCAAGGCTCGACCTAGACCTCCTGGAGCATCAATCGTCCCGCTGAAGGATCCCTGCGGACTTTGGAACGGAGAACCGTAGGCGATGAAGTCTTCAAAGGATTTGTGAGCCGGGCTACCGGTTGCAATAGTCAGCCTGCCTTCAACTTGAATTGGTCGCTCAGCCGACGACGCCGCACAACGTGCAATTACATCAACCACCGCCCAATTGCCAGTGACGCTGTCTTGGCTCGCCATATGCAGAACAAGCCCCGGGCGAGAGGATACTGGTGGCATACCCCCACTTCCGAATCGATGTTCATAACGGTAGTGAGGGTCATCTTCAAGTGTCTGCAACGCAGTCTCTACCGTTTCGTGAACGGCCGGGACACTTAAACCGTTTGCTGCTTTAGTTGCACTGAAGGCAGTTGCAACCACCTTGTACGCTTCCTCCATTCGAGAGCGACCACCATGAAGGTAGTAGTCAATGACTTCCGGGTACTTGGCAGCAAGCGATTCAACGCGTGTGAGCCCATTCCATATCGCTCTAACGCCGTGTCCTTCTCCAATGCCATGCAGCCATTTGTCAGCTTCTGGGGAGGGGTCCCAAGGCAGAACTAAGTGCCATTCCTTCACGTTCAGATCGGACCAACGCGGGTCCTTCATGAGAGTGGCGAGGGAATTTTCTACGGCATCCTTTTCATTCTTACCCAGTGGCTCCGTATACCTCTTCACTTGGTAAACGACATCGGAGCCTCCAGGCCCTGCACCTCGGTCAAGAATATCAACTCCGCCGTCACCCCTTGACGGCGTAATGCGTGTGGAATGCGGGTGCTCACGATTTACGAACATCGCGACGACGGCTTCCACATCAGCTCCGTCAAGTCTCGTCCATTCAACTCTTGTCATATAACAATATTGCCTAATGGAGCCGCACAGTCAGCTAATTTCCAGAAAATAATACGGTACCTAGTAATATGCCGCGACGTTTGGCACATCAACACGACAGTCTCTCAGAATACAACCGAGGATCTCCGACGTTATTGGCTACTTCTTGCCGTCAAATCTGGCCATCGGGGCACCATAGCGACGATGATGCAAAACCCCGGACAGCGGTAAGTTGAATCAGCACATGCGCGAGAATCTATTTGCCGCCACGAACGTCAACCGAGATTCTTCTGACTATCGGAACCGACACCGACAGGTTGCCAATCGATCTCTCTCCGCAGGGCCTCCCCCAGAACCTCCGCCATTGAGTTGTAGCCATGCCCGAACTTTAGCAGTTTCTCATTCGCATGGTTCTCCAGAGCTTCGCCGCTGAGACCCTGCAGATCCGTGGGCAGCATTGACAGACGCTTCGAGAGATCCATGAATCTCTTGACAGCTGACCGAACTTGTGGGTCGAGAACTCTCTCGGCATACCGACTCGCAGAAACTTCGGCTTGAAGCATTTCCTCGCTGAGCCCCTCAGGAAGTTGCGTGTATTTCTCGTCCCGAGCCTGCATGTGATCGAAATGCATGGTCTTGCCGGTCAGTCGTGCGACTCTCTGCAGAGCGTCTTGCAGCTCCATGAGCGTCTCGCGTTGAAGTGCGCGCCTTTCATTCTCAAGTTTGGCTACTGAGTCCCGTCGACGCATTGCCATCTCGCCTTTGAGCGTCCGTTCGTCCCGTCGACGCTCATTGATTCCAGCCAAAACGTACCCTCCGAGCGATGCAAGCAGGGTCGCAAAAGCTAGAATGATCTGACTTACCAGTGCGCTATCCATACCGCCCCGACCTTTCATCCACAGAATGTTGCCCCGTCGAATAGAACACTGTCGCACTCAACTCCGCTACGTAGAAAAGGACTCCTATTTCCACGCCCTTCTGACCTTTCATCCTCATTCTCTGCATTCGCAGATTCTGTTTTCAATGCGGGTATCCTGCCCCGGACGACCGATCCAGATCAGATGCCGCTCCGCTACGAAATTCCCCTGACGACGCCAACCACGCATGATGCCCAAACGTGTGCGCCCCTCCACAAGCTGAAGTCCTTGGCTGTTCGGACTCAGCACTGATCGATCCAAGACCAATGGCCAACGCTTCCACGTACCATGCACGTCCCACATCTGTGCCACGCCCATGTGCACGCCGTGGCTACGAACAGAGATCCAATGCTCCGGATTCTGTGCGATTTCCTCAAGCAGGTCACCGTCAGATGGCCCCGTGGGCATTTCCAGCAGAAGTTCCACCGACAGGGCTTCAACGTGCCAATCAATCTGAGTAAGGTCGACGTGGCCATAGTCTGTTTTGAATGACTGGTTGCCTGCGTGGTCATAGAGCCATTGCTCGACAACGTCTGTCGGCCACTGAAGTCGAACGACATCGTGTAGGCGCAGAAACTCCGAAAGTCCGCCACCTTGTTCGCGGCACCTAGTTGCTTCCTGTTCGAAATCAGCGAGGAACAGCGATTCTGAACTCGACGAACTCACTTGAGCATCATTCCTCATCTCGCCGCATACAACGCCACCGCAGCAGAAGTCGCCACGTTCAGCGAGTCAACGCCGCCCATCATCGGAATCGTGACACAGCGATCGACCATTGCTTCAGTTTCGGCGCTCAATCCGCGACCTTCGTTGCCGAATACCAACGCAAGTTTTTGATGATCCTCGGCAACCAGTTCGTCCAGCGTGATCGAACCTTCCGCGAGGGTCATGCCAGCGACGATGTATCCAGCATCTTGGAGCTGTTCAATACCTTCAGGCCAATTCTCTACTCTGGCCCAAGGAACTTGGAAGACCGTGCCCATGGATACGCGAACAGCCCGCCGGTACAGCGGATCTACACACTGCGGCGTAATCAAAACTGCATCGACTCCGATGGCCGCTGCACTACGGAACGCCGCACCAAGATTAGTATGATCTTGAATGTTCTCAAACACGGCGATGCGCGAGCGATTCGACTGAGACTCGACAGATATTTTGGAGCACCCGACATTGGTATGGTCGGCGATATCTTCGAGAATGGCGATCCGGGAACCGGTTTCTAGCACCTTGTCCAGGTCCAGAGGTTCTGGGCGGTTCATGGCCGCCATGGCGCCTCGGTGCAGGTGGAAACCAACAAGGTCTTCCAGCTGGCGGTCATCACCAATAAAAATGGGAGCTGTTGGGAAGCGGTTGAATTCATCGGTGAGCTGTCCCAGATGCTTTTCAGCAAGAAGGAAGCTGCGAGGCACATGCCCTGCATTGATCGCGCGCTGGACAACCTTGGTGCTTTCCGCGATATAGAGACCATTCTCCACGTCGGTGCGCATCCGTAGATGCGCCTCGGAAAGCCTCAGATATTCGTCAAGGCGCGAGTCCTGGAGATCTTCAACGTGCAGGATCCGCTCTGGATTAAGAATTTCGGCCACCGGGCTAAACCAACTTCAATAGCATGTTGACCAGTGCAATAACACCGAGGACGACGATAATTCCGCGGAGCCACCCTGGAGAGAGTTTTCGGCCAATTTTCGCTCCGATGAATCCGCCAATCAGGGATCCCACGGCAATCAAAAGGACGATCAACCAGTTGATGCGTTCCGGAGCAATGATGAGGTACATCACTGCGGCCATAAGATTCACGATCAGCGACAAGATGACCTTGATGGCGTTGGACTGCTGCAGCGAAGCCTGCAGGAAGACACCGAATACCGCCATGAGCAAGACGCCCTGTGCCGCGGTGAAATATCCTCCGTAGATGCCGATAACAAATACCAGCACATACAGGATCGTCGGCACCTTGGTTCGGTCCGCCTCATCCGGATCCGTGCCGCCCCGAGCCGCCTGGCGGGTTTTGGCCCACTTGGCCAACCTGGGCTGGAAGATCACCAGGATCAAGGCACAGACCAAGAGGACCGGTGCGACCACGCCGAATACTGATTCGGGCAAGTTCAGCAGCAGCAACGAGCCGATCAGGCCGCCGATGAGGGATACCGGAACCAGCTTGAGCAGCGTCCTCTTCACGCTTGCCGCTTCTTTGCGATAGCCCCAGGCACCAGAGAATCCGCCAGCGACCAGGCCCATCGCATTAGAAACTACCGCGTTGACCGGCGCAGTCCCCAGAGCGACAAGAATCGGAAACGTAACCAGGGAACCGGACCCGACCACAGTGTTAATCGTTCCAGCCCACAGGCCGCCAATAAAGATGAGGGCTTCACGCCAAAACTCAACCACGCAGAAGCTTCCCCTCTAGAGTGTTCAATTACGCGCCAGCAAATGCTGAATAGCGCCCACCTTCACGGCGAAGCTTCAATTTAATTCCGTAGGTCTTTTCCAGATTCTCTTCGGTGAGTGTGGAATCAATGTCGCCAGCGGCGACCACCTGTGCATCGCGCATCATCAAGATGTGGGTAAAGCCGGCAGGAACTTCTTCGAGGTGGTGCGTCACCAAGACAAGCGCAGGAGCGTCCTCATCGGCAGCCAGCTCCGCCATTTGGGCGACGAGTTCTTCTCGTCCGGCAAGATCCAGGCCCGCAGCTGGCTCATCCAGGATCAGGAGCTCAGGATCCGTCATCAGCGCACGCGCAATCAGCACCCGCTTGCGCTCGCCTTCAGAAAGATTGCCGAACGGCTGGTTCATGAACGTGGACATGCCCCATTCATGGAGCAAACGGAAGGCACGGCGTTCATCAAGTTTTTCGTACTTCTCGCGCCAGCGTCCAGTCATGCCGTACGCTGCGGTCAGAACTACGTTTAATGCCTTTTCGTTGGCTGGAATAGAGTTGGCAACCAACGCCGAGCTCAAGCCAATCAAGGGACGAAGATCAAACACTGATACTCGCCCCAAGCGTTCGCCAAGAATATCGGCGGTGCCACGGGTGGGGTGCAACCGAGTGGCTGCGATATTCATCAAGGTTGATTTGCCGGCACCGTTCGGGCCGATAACAATCCACCGCTGTCCTTCTTTGACTTCCCAGGACACGTCCTTGAGCAGTTCTTTTCGCCCGCGTACCACGCTGACATCTTTGAAAGTTAGCACTTCGCTCATGGTATTCAAGACTAGACTTTTCGTTGCTGTTTCACTAATTGAATCACCCGCAATCCCCCGATTATTCGCCGTTCACCTCTGTCATGTTTGGTCGTAATTGCTGAATCATTGAAAAATGGAGGCATGGCTTCTTCACTGGTTTTTGTCTCCCGCCCGTCCTTCCCGCGCCAACAGTTCCTGGCTTTGCTGGACCGGGCGGCAGCAGAACAGCTGATTCCACAAGGGCTGGAGCTCTCGATCAAAACCAGCGAAGAACGACTGGTAGCCAAAGTGCACTACACTGAAGGATCACCTGATCGGCTTCAACAGCTCGCTACTGAATTCATTGACCGGCACGTCACGGCCGGAACGCTGGCCTATGCCGATATGTGCCTGGCCGTAGTGCCAGAAGAGCTCGCTTCGGCCCCGCAACTGCTGCTGCTCATGGATGTGGACTCCACGCTGATCAAGCAGGAAGTCATCGAGTTGCTGGCAGCCCATGCCGGACGGGAAAAAGAGGTCGCTGAAGTTACCGAAGCTGCCATGCGCGGTGAACTGGATTTTGCCCAATCACTGATCCAGCGTGTAGCAACCCTCAAGGACCTTCCGGACTCGGTCCTGGCAGAAGTCGGACAGCGCATCATCTTCTCCGACGGCGCGCCTTCATTGGTTCGCCGCTTCCATGCCGCGGGCCACAAGGTTGCTGTCGTTTCCGGTGGATTCCAGCAAATCCTTGACCCGCTGGCCTCAACGCTCAACCTGGACCATGCCCTGGCCAACACGCTTGGCATCACCGATGGAGTGCTTGACGGCACGGTTCACGGGGAAATTGTTGATCGCCAGATGAAGGAGACGAAGCTTCGCGCTTGGTCCGAAGAGCACCAGATCCCATTGAATGCGACGATCGCTGCCGGTGACGGTGCCAATGACCTGGACATGGTGTCAGCAGCGGGCCTGGGGATCGCCTTCAACGCCAAGCCAGCACTGCGTGACAAGGCAGATGTTCGCCTGGATTTCGGCCGTCTCGACGTGATCGCTGATCTCGTGCTGGATGACTTGAACTAAAAGTTTCCAACAACTCGATAACAATTGAGGTGAATGGGGCCTCTCTGCGCGTCTATCGGTTGTTCCAGCGGTTAGTATTTTCACTAGACGCCCCAATGGCCTGTGGTAGATGCCTCGACCAAGCGGCTAAATCCTAACGCTTTTCGAAAGAACACTAAAACCAGTGCAGACCCCCCCTCAGGACAGTACCCCCACTACGCCTACGAATCCCTCGCACAATAAGAAAAAGCCCAAGAGCAAGGCCAAGCCTTGGATCATTGGCGGTTCTTGTGCGGTAGCCGTAGTCGCGGCGTACTTCGGCGCAGCTGCTTTTGTCAGCTCGCAAGTTCCAGCCAACGCCACCATTGCCGGCGTCAATATCGGCTCGATGAACAGCGACGAGGCGCGTGCGGAAATCGAGCGTGTGGTCTCGCCCTTGGCGCAGGAGCCCATCGAAGTCAAGATTAATGGCAAGGACTACACTGTTGACCCTGCCAAAGCAGGGCTGAGCCTCAACGTCGACGGCACGGTCAAGGACTTGACTTCCTATGTCGTCAATCCGGTGAAGCTCTACGAGCGCCTGGCTGGTGACTATGAAGTCATCCCGGAATTGAATGTTGACCAGCAGAAGCTGTCCGAACAGATTGAGGCTTTGGCGAAAAAGGCCAACGCTGAGGTCACCGAAGGCAAAATCGAATTTGCCGATGGTGCGGCAAAGCTTTCCAAGCCTGTCGACGGGGTGGTCTTGGACAACGAAGCTGCCATCGAAAAATTCAGTGAAGACTGGTCGATTGCCGGTCCCCCGATTGAGCTGCCCGCAGAAGTAGTCAAGCCGCAGATTTCATCGGATACGTTGCAGAAGTTCTACGACGATCAAGTGAAGTCTTTGCTCAAGGGCGACGTGGAACTTGTTTCCGGGGACAAGAAGGCCAACCTCTCCCCAGCATCGATTGCGGCAGCTGCGTCCTACGCGCCGAAGGATGGGGCTCCAGCCCTCACCCTCGACGACAAAAAGCTGTATAAAGCTGCCACCAGCAATTCAGATCTCTCCAGCACCGCGAAAGACGCAAAGATCGTCCTGAAGGGCGGAAAGCCTTCCATCCAGGCGTCAACCAAGGGCATCTCGCTGGAAACGGAAGGCCTAGGCGCCAAGGTGCTTGCCGCCAGCGCGACCGAGAACCGCACTGCCGAAGTCAAGATGACTGAAAAGGAAGCGGATTTCACCACTGCCGAGGCAAAGAAGCTGGGCATCAAGGAACCAATCGTCGATTTCTCGACCCCCTATCCTGCGTCGGACACCGTGCGCACCAAGAACCTCAAGGCTGGCGCGGCACGCGTCACCGGCGTCGTGGTGAAGCCCGGAGAACGGTTCTCGCTGCTTGATACCCTGGGCCCGATTACCGTGGCCAACGGATACTTCAGCTCCGGCGTTGTTGAGAACGGCTTCAGCGCCGAAGCAGTCGGCGGAGGGCTCTCGCAGATTTCCACGATGATGTACAACGTCGGGTTCCTGGCCGGCTACGACGACATTACCCATAAGCCGCACTCCCGCTGGTTCGACCGCTATCCAGCCGGTCGCGAAGCCACCCTGTGGGAAGGTCAGATCGATATGATCTGGGAGAACAACACCCCATACGGCGTGCTGGTGCAGGCATGGGTATCAGACGATGCCGTACACACTCGACTGTGGTCGACCAAGTACTGGGATGTGTCGCAGAAGAGCTCTGGAAAGTACAACCAGACGGACCCCGAGACCAAATACAATACTGCCGAGAAGTGCGTGCCCGAGTCCGGTGGCAAGAAGGGCTTCACCATCGATATCACTCGCTACCGCGAAACCTTCGACGGTTCAAAGAAGCTCCCCGCCGAGACCAAGAGCTGGACCTACAGCCCTTGGCACAAGATCGTGTGCGGCGAAAAGCCATAGCAGTTCAGATTAGCCAATGCCGGGCATCTTCCATGGAAGGTGCCCGGCATTGAACTTTAATCACCACGCAAAAACTGCTGGTGCCAAAAACAGCTGGTGCCCAGCTCCCTGAACGGGAGGAAGGCACCAGCTGTTTGGTGTTGCTGACGAATCAGGCCTGGACTACTTGCCGGACTGCTTCAGGAAGTCTCCTGCGCCACCGACCAGCTCGGTGTAGCCGGTCTCGACGTCGGCAAATACCATCTTGGCTACTTCGGCGCCGAATTCCTCAACGGAGTAGAGCTTGCCAGCGGCCTCGCGGCGGGCATCAATGGCACCTGGCTCCATGCGGTTCAACAACGTAGCGGTAATGGTTCCCTCGATCATGTCGCCGGAGACGACAACAAAGCTGATGTTCTTTTCGGCCAGCTGGGGGATCATTTCGCGCAGTGCATCTTCACCGGCACGCTTGGACTTCGCCACCGCGTCATAGGCGTCCATGGTGGAAACTTCGTTGATGAAGTGTGCCTGGTGGCTGGTCACGAAGACCACGCGTCCGCCATCAGACATTTTTGGCAATGCTGCTTCCAGCATGGCCACCTGGGCGTCCCGATTCAGGCGCAGGGCGTAGTTCTCACCCATCGAGGTTTCCATGCCGCCGGAAGCATTCAGAACAACTACGTCCAGGGATCCGAAGTTCTCCACGGCTGCATCAACCAAGGCCGCCGGACCTTCCGGGGTGGTCAAATCGGCGCCAACGGCTACTGCCTTGCCGCCCTTTTCCTCGATAGCGGCAACGATCTTGTTAGCACGCGGTGCCTTGGCACGGTAATTCACCACAACACCGATGCCCTGTTCAGCCAGCAGCTGCGCGGTAACCGCGCCAATGCCACGGGAGGAACCGGTAACTACGGCACCTTTAAATTCGCTCATCTTGAATGTTCTCCTTGGATCTTAGGGAAAATTGAATCTCGTGCAGCATTCCTTGCTGCAGGAAAGCTCGTTAGTGGCCCATTCCCAGGCCGCCATCGACAGGAATCACGGCGCCCGAAATGTAGGCTGCCTCATCGCTGGCGATCCAGCGAACCACGTTGGCAACCTCTTCAGGCTCGGCGAAGCGGTTGGCCGGGATATTAGACAGGTAGTCCTTCTGGGTTTCTTCAGGCAGCACGGCGGTCATCTCCGTGTTGATGAAGCCTGGCGCCACCACGTTGGCCGTAATGCCACGCGAGCCAAGCTCGCGGGTCAGCGAACGGGCGATGCCCACCAGGCCGGCCTTGGATGCGGCATAGTTGATCTGCCCCGGGGAGCCGTAGAGGCCAACCACCGAAGAGATCAGGACAACGCGGCCCCGCTTCAGTCGCATCATGCCCTTGGTGGCTCGCTTGATGACGCGGAAGGCGCCGGTGAGGTTGGTATCGATCACCGAGGTGAAGTCGTCTTCGCTCATGCGCAGCAGCAAGGTGTCCTTGGTGACACCTGCGTTAGCGACCAGTACTTCAACCGGGCCGTGGGCCGCTTCGACCTCTTTGAAAGCCTCATCGATGGAGGCGCTGTCGGTGACGTCTGCCTTAACGCCCAGCAGGCCGGCGGGAACCTCGCCGCTGCGGTAGGTGATGGCTACCTTGTCGCCGTTGGCCTCGAAGGCACGGGCAATGGCAAGGCCGATGCCGCGGTTGCCGCCGGTAACGAGGACGCTGCGGCCAGTGGTTGGTTCCGTAGTCAATGTATTTCTCCATTCATGCGTTGGCGCGAGCACGACAAATCGTGTGACTGAGGCCTCGACAAACGCACTTTGCCTAGTTAAGTAGCTTCTCCGTGATCAATCCTATTAGTTACTGCCCAGTTTTACCGCTTCGACAGCGCGTAGAAATTACACTCTCGGTGCCACAAGTGAGACAATGGAAGCAGTTTCTGTACAGCAAAGCGAAGTCTTCTACATGTCATCTCAACCCACGAATCACGATTCGCGTGAACCTGAAGTTCACCGCATCACTGAAGCCCGGGAATCGCATACTTCCGAGCGCGATAGCCGTGTGCGCAAATACACGATTTCGATGACTGTCCGAATGATCTGCTTCATTCTCGCGTTCTTCTTTGACGGTTGGCTTCGCTGGGTATTTATCGCTGGCGCCGTCATCCTGCCGTATATCGCTGTGGTCGTTGCCAACGGCGGCGCGGATTTGACCAAGCGCGAGCCGCCAGCCGAGTTTTACACGGACCCTGAACCCGGGCAGCTGCCAGCTCCACCGGCATCCGCAGAACCGTCGGAAATGGAAGCTGAAGTCATTGACGGCACCTTTGCTGATCAGCCAAGCAACCCACCCAAGGAGGACTAGTGGATTTATTAGGTTCACTGGGACAGCCACAAGCCAGCACCGAGGTCCAGTGCTCGCGCAAGGGCTGCCGCAACCGTGCCGAGCACCAGCTGCTTTGGAACAACCCAAAAATCCACACCCCCGAACGCCGCAAAATCTGGCTGGCTTGCCCTGAGCATCTGGACTGGCTGGAGACGTACCTGAAAGAGCGCCTGCTCTACCGGCAAACCCTGCCATTGCCAGGAACTACTGGAGGCACCGAGTAAATGTACCGGTTTCTAGCAAGCACCCGCTGGGTGGGCTGGTTGATTTTGGTAGCCATTTTCGCCACAGCCTGCGTAAGCCTGGGCAACTGGCAGGCCAACCGCAGGGAGCAGGTCCTCACGGGCATTGAACGGGTTAACCGCAATTATTTCGCCGACCCGGTCTCAGGCAGGCAGGCTCTCGAGAAATTCAACCAGCTTCCCGAAGAGAAAACCTGGATGACGGCCAAGCTCACCGGAAGCTACCTGCCCGGCGATACCCTGATCGTGAGGAATCGCATCAAGGCTGGACGCCCGGGCTACGAAGTGCTGGTGCCCTTCAAGACCACGCAGGGCGAAGTTGTCATCATTGACCGCGGCTACCTGCCTATTGGCGATGAGCAGAGCGGCCACCCCGACTCCATCCCGGCACCGCCTTCGGGAGAAGTGACGGTGCTCGCTCGGCTGAAGCCTGGTGAAGTGCGCTTGGACCGAGGCGCCCCAGAAGGGCAGATCGCATCAATCCAGCTAGAGGATTATGCGCAGCAGGTCGACTATGGCATCGCCCAGGGCGCGTACGGCATCATGTACCAGGAAGATCCTGCCCCGTCCGTCACGCCTCAGCCGCTGGATGCGCCGGATATGGACGAGGGTCCCCACCTCTCCTACGAATTCCAGTGGTACGCGTTCGGAGTGCTCGCTTTTGTCGGTTTCTGGTATGCCGCCAGGCAGCAGAAGAAGTTGAACGCAGAGGACGCAGCGGAGCTGGCTGAAGCACGTGCGTTGGGCTTTGACGAACCGGTGCACAAGGTGCGCAAGGTGCGGGCCAAAGCGGAAAAGAAGTTCCGGCGCGACGGTTCCTTGACCGATGAAGCCATCGAAGATGCAATGCTTGATGAGGCGCCAGAAGCACCCAGCGATCTTCGCTAATCGGCTCTATGAGTCCGGGCTCATGGCGCCCAGCGAATGCCCTCCTGGCCGCAACCCCCAGTTTCATCCTGGGGAGCATCCGCCGCAGCGCAGGAAGCATCAATCAGCGTGCGCTGCCCTACCGGCTCTTCGAGCTCCAGCGTGTAGGGAACTGTTTCATTGGACTGGCAGGTTTGAGGTTCGCCATTCAGCGGTTCCACCACCATGCCGATGGTGATATTTTCTTCGCTGTAGTCAATTTGGGCACCGGTAATCCCACCAGTCACCCCTGAACCGCAGGCAATGCGCATCACCCCGAGATCAAGGCTTGTGCTCTTGGAGGTCACCGCCGAGGAATCCATCAGGCTCCATTGCGCGTTCACCGCATCGGATGTTTTCTGCACGCATCCAGAGGCTGCAAGCGTGGCCAGCAAAAGGCCTGCGGCGAGAACATCCATTCGGCTTCCAGATAAACTCATGGCTTGGCACAACCCCTTCTAGCGGTGTCATGCCAAGCCTATGAGTTTTCTTGTTGGGCTGCTAGGCCTAGGTCAGCGACACGAGCTCAAGGTAGTCTTCGTTGAACAAGTCCTCGTCGCCATCGGGCAGGATCACGACGCGCTCTGGCTTCAAGGACATCACAGCGCCTTCATCGTGGCTGACCATTACCACGGCGCCTGGGAAGGTCGACAAAGCGCCAAGCACTTCCGCGCGCGAGGCTGGGTCCAGGTTGTTGGTAGGCTCATCGAGCAGCAGCACGTTGGCGCTGGATGCCACGATAGTTGCCAGTGCCAGGCGGGTCTTCTCGCCACCGGAGAGCACCCCGGCGGGCTTGGAGACGTCATCGCCAACAAACAGGAACGAACCGAGGATCGAGCGCACATCGGCGTCGTTGAGGTGATCCGGGGCATTGCGGCGCATATTTTCCAGCACCGTGGCCTCGGGATCCAGGGTGTCGTGCTCCTGGGCGAAGTAGCCGATCTTCAAGCCATGGCCGGGAACGATCTTTCCGGTATCGGGCTCGGCCACGCCCGCGAGCATGCGCAGCAAGGTGGTCTTGCCGGCACCGTTCAGGCCCAGGATGACGACCTTGGAACCACGGTCGATAGCCAGCGACACGTCGTTGAAGATCTCCAGCGAGCCATAGGCCTTGGACAATCCTTCGGCCATCAACGGGGTCTTGCCGCAGGGAGCCGGATCCGGGAAGCGCAGGGCCGCGACCTTGTCCGAAGCGCGCTCTTCCTGCAGGCCCGAGAGCATGCGGTCAACACGCTTGAGCATGGACTGTGCCGCCGAGGCACCCGAGGCACGAGCCTTCATGCGGGTTGCCTGGGTCAGCAGCACGGAGGCCTTCTTTTCGATGTTGGCACGCTCGCGCTTGCGGGCACGCTCATCGGTTTCACGCTGGATCTTGTAGCGCTTCCAGTTCATGTTGTAGACATCAACAACACCGCGGTTGGCATCAAGGTTCAGGACCTTGTTGACGGTTTCTTCCATCAAGCCGGTGTCGTGGCTGATCATCAGCACACCGCCCGGGTAGTTCTTGATGAAGTCACGCAGCCAGTTGATCGAGTCGACGTCCAAGTGGTTGGTCGGCTCGTCGAGCAGCAGGGTTTCAGCGTCCGAGTAGAGAATCCGGGCCAATTCCACACGGCGGCGCTGGCCACCGGAAAGGGTGCGCAGCGGCTGATCCAGAATGCGGTCCGGCAAGTCCAGGTTGGCGCAAATGGCCGCGGCTTCAGACTCCGCGGCGTAGCCGCCGGCAGCAATGAATTCTGCTTCCAGCCGGTCATAGCGGCGCATGGCCTTGGCCGAAACGGCAGGGTCGTCGCTGGCCATTTCATCGCGGTTCTGGGCCAGCTTGCCCAGGACAACGTCCAAGCCGCGGGCGCCGAGAATGCGGTCTCGGGCCAGCTGCTCCATATCCGGGGTTTTCGGATCCTGGGGCAGGTAGCCGATGGAGCCCTTGTGGGTCACATCTCCGCTGGTTGGCTGGGTCTCGCCGGCGAGGACCTTGGTCATCGTCGTCTTGCCGGCACCGTTGCGTCCCACCAGTCCGATCTTGTCGCCCTTGTCGATGCGGAAGTTCACTTCGTCCATCAGCAAGCGGGCGCCGACGCGTAGCTCAAGGTTGGCTACGGAAATCATATGGTGTGGACCTTTCACGCGGTGGCACAAATCTATGCCCATTAATTGGGCAACTTAACTAGTCTACCGGCCAAAGGCCCAGGCACTGGCGGAAAGTGCATAAACTAACAGTCCAGCGCGCATTTTTGATCGGCTACTGCCCTGGTTGGGAGCGGTAGTCCTTCATTTGAATCAACCGGCGGCGCAGCGAACCTTCTCGGCGAAGGTCCCCTCCGCTGGTCTTGTCGATGTGCTCCTTGCCAAAACGCCACAGCAGGACGTCGTCCAGCAGGCGGTCTGGGCCCGGCGAATAGCGGTGGTCCAATGCCGCGCGAACGTCGGTGACCACGTTGGCGTCCAGCAACTGCGCCAATTGCCAGGTCTGGTTGATTTCGTGCGCATCGAGCAGTTCGGAGGCCCAAGACCAATCGTCGTCGCGTTTGCGGTCAACGTGCGGCAACAGGGTCTGCCAGATTTCACCAATCTTTTCGCCTGACAACGGCTCGGCTCCGGCACCCTGCTGGTCGTGGTAGCCGTTGAGCCGGTGGTACAGCTCATTGATATCGGTGAAGTAGTCTTCAACCGTTTCAAGCATGGCCGCGGTGGCGGTGAAGTGCCGGTCAATCTGCGGGTTCCAGGCGGCTTCGCCGGGATGCTTGAAGCGGATGTCGTGTTCCATCTCGCTCCAAGCGTGCTGGAGCACCGTGCGGATCTGGACTTCAAAGACGAAGTTTCCGCTGGCAACCACCGGCTTTCCCAGGGCTTCCTGGAATTTCCGCACGGTTGGTTCGCTGCGGGTTTTGAGAAGCAGGTGCCTTGAAGAGTACCCGTAGGTCCCCGACTCGACTGAACCGATATCCTTCTCGCGATCGCTGCGGCAGTCGAAGGAGTCCCGGTGGGATTTGATCAGGCTTGCAACCTGCTGGATTTCATGAGGCAGCATCACGATGATGCGGATGCCGACCATGTCGTGGATTTCGCGCAGCGGGTTGGGGAATTCGAGCACCGGAGCGCTCTCGCTCGTTTCCTGCAACCGGCGCGAAGCCTTTGCACGGAAGGACTGCGCAGATTTGACCCGTCCGGTGATGAACAAGGGCTGGACTTCGCTTTGCGCAAAGAGCCTGCGGATCTTCGCTTTCATGGCAGACATGACGGTATTCAGCTCGCCGGTGACAGACTTGTACTGTTCAACGGAGTTCTCGATGTGCTCGGAGAACTCATCGTCCCTTGGCTCACGCTGGGGTTCCGTCATAACTGCCTCCTCGTTACTGAATTGCTTGTTGCTTTGCAGTCCTCATGCTCCGTGTTGCGCCGGCCGGGTTGATCCTGGAAGAAACTACGGACGGCTCAGGCGCTTGGCCATGTCGTCAAACAGCGGAGCCTTGTCGTCAGTGGCCTTCTTCTGCTCGGCCACCGGCTCGGCAGCAGTCTTGGCCTTCTGGCCATTCTGCTTGATCGGGGTGACCTTGGCATCCGCGCGTGCGCTGGCGATACCTTCGGCGCGAGCACGGGCCAAGGCATCCTGATGTTCCTGCTCGATCTCGGCCATGCGCTCGTCTTCAGCGGTTTTGGCGTCGTTCAACGCGGCGCTATAGCCATCGTCGTAGGCCACGCCATACTTCTGGGCATTTTCCTGCTCTTCGTCGTACTCAAGTTCGGCACGGAGCTTGGCGGCTTCAGACTTCTTCTGGTACATGTGCACGGTCAAGTGGGTAATGGCCAAAAGAACAATTGGCGGCATCGCGGCGACGAGGGCCGAAACCAGGGCGGGCACGCCGTTCTCGATCGAGTCAACGGTCAAGATGGCGTGCGTGGAGTTCGCAGCGGTGGAAACAATGGCGCCGAAGAACAACAGCGACCAAGGGTAGATCATGGCCTTGCGGTTGAATCCGTTCAAGGCGACGATGGCCACCGTGGCGGCGACGATCATGCCGTCGATGATGATTGGCCAGATCCAGGCCAGCCGCGGGCTGATGCCCGAGCGCTCGGCCAAGTCGGTAAGTGCGGCGAAAGAGAGCACGAATGCGCCGATGGCGATCAGGACCGTCGCGCCGACGGCCGTGCCTAGGACTGCCTTGTGCGGTTCGTTCGGGACCTCAAGCTTATTTTCTTCCATGCTGCTGGGCAGACCTAACTTCTCAGTATTCGGATGTGTCGTCGAAGGCGAGTGTGATGACCCCAGCGCATAGGTCCAAAGCCACCAGATTCTATTTTAGCCCCTAATGATTAGTGCTAATGCTCTCTGATTGACATGGCCCGGCGATCAATAAAACCGGTTCTGGTAGCCTTCCCGGCCAGCCCGCGGTGATGGGAATCAGCGAGGAAGAAGACCACGCTCACCGCGATATAGGCGGTGACCAGCATGTTCAAAATCGGGTATGGGCTGACATCCGTGAGGCTCGTGGAAATTTGGAACAGGAAAGTGATTCCGCCAAATCCAAGGATGCTGCGGATCAGCGCCCGAGGCGCCGAGGCGGGGACAGAGCCGGGGCCAGCAACCATCAACCACGCGCAGCGCTGTCCCAGCGAGGCCCGGCCTGGGCTCATGCTGGGAAGCAGAAAGACGAAGAACACGACCACCAGCGGAATCCAGAAATTCATCAAGCGTTCATTGGTGGCTGGCCCGCCCAGTCTTTCGACCAGCGACAGGGCACCGGTGATCGCAAAGACGGCCCCAGTGGTGATGGCCGCGTCAAAGACGTTGGCCAATGCCCGCCGGGCACGGGTAACCCTGCGAGGAGCCGCGTAGCGTGCATCGCCTTCCTTGGGACCGGTGAGGAAACTGAAGATGGGCAGGTACGCAAGGATGGCACCAAGAAGCGCCCCCGCGGTATTCATGATCAGGTCGTCGACATCGGCTACCCGGTAGGCGCAGTTGTACAGGCCCCAAATTCCGGTGTACTGGGTAAGCTCGATCGCCAGCGAAGCGGCAAAGCCCAGCACCATGCCGGTGAAGACGTTCCCGCGCAACCAGCGCACGGCCAGGATGCCCAGCGGCATGAACAAGATGATATTGAACAAAATTTGCCACAGCACGAAGCTCGTAGCGAATCCGCGAAGCCCCAATTCAGCGATCGCTGCCCTGAATTCATACAGGAAATGTCCGGGATCCGTTTGGGTGATCCCCATCCCGCTGTAGCAAGCCGCTTGGCGGGTCGCGGGCAACGGCAGCATGGTGTAACTAAACAAGCCGAACCCGTAGATTGCCGCCATAGCTGTGGTGATGGTGCGGCGCCAAGACACCCGGCCGTGGCGCCGGTATTGCACGGCCAGCAGGAAGACTCCCGCAGCACCGAGAAACAGGGCGGCACCGAGAACTGCTATGGCCGCAGGCCAAATCATCGTTTGCATAGTTCTATCTAAGCCGACGGTTCGAGGAAGAACCTGTGCTGGGCCATGTGATCTTGGCTATGGCATTTTGCCTTGATGCGAAGATCCGGCTGGCCCGGCCGGGCCTGCAAGAATGCGCCGGGTTTTGGCATCAAAGCGGAACAGGCCGGCAAACAGCAGGACCGCCAATGCTCCGGCGAAGGAGCGCATCATCCACGCCGAGTGCCATTGCTCGATGGAAAGCTGGTCGACAAATACCGCCACCAGAATGAGGCTGGAGACGTAGATCATCAATTTTTCCGAAGACCAGGACACTCGATGTGAAATCACGAATAATGCCATCAGCCACAAGATGTACCACGGCTGAATTATTGGCGCGAGAAGAACCACGGCCGACAGCGACCAGGCGGCCAATCGCACCGGATTCGAGATGTCTTTGGACAACGCCAGCCGCGCAACAATGATCAGCGCCAGCGCCTGGAACGCCGCCACCACCAAGCCATTGACGAATCCGATGTCTCCCCCGAGAATTCCCGCCAGGTTACTCACGCTCCACCCGATCAACCCCACCGGAGCATATGGAAACGCAGCGCTTCCAGCGCTGAACATCGCAGGCAGCCAGCCAAACCACAGGTTGGTCAGTGCTCCAACGATGCTCAGCCAAATCAGAGTGAGTACAAGTACTTTGGCCCACATGGACCAGCGGGCACGCTTCGATGGGTTCTTGCCGAGAATAATCAAGCCAAGGAACGGCAGAACAAGCAATACGATCGGCTTGACCGAAATGGCAATCGACAACGCCAATGTCGAGGCTACGGGCCGGCGATCGTAGGCGTAGGCCATGGCGCAGAAAACTCCGGCAATCATCAGCGCGTCATTGTGAACGCCACCAATCATGGTCAGCAGGAACAGCGGGTTGCCCACGATGGCCCAGTTGGCCCAGGTCGGGTTCTGGCCCATTTTATTGGCAAGTTTTGCCGTGAAGTGAAAGCAGCCAATCACGCCGAGCATTGCGACAACGCGCAACAGCCCCACGCCGATTTCTGGAATGCCATTGGAGGCGAAAAAGATGATGCGGGCCAGCACCAGGAAGAACGGGCCATATGGCGAAGGCGATTGCGCCCAGAGGCCGTCGGAGCCTCCATCAAACCAGCCCGGCAGGGCCGAGATGCCCTCGGCATACGGTGATTTGTCTGCGTGCAGCATCCTCCCTTGGGCAAGATAGGAATACACATCGCGGCTGAGAATCGGAAAGCTGAACATCAACGGAGCTGCCCACATGCCCAACAGCCGTCCCAGTTCCTTGTGGGTGACACCCATGGCACCTTGCACGCGTGGCCTGGTGACAATCCACGTTCGGGTCAACCACACCATGCCCAACGCCATCAAGATAATGCACGTGATGACGCCGCT
The DNA here is from genome assembly GCF_001302565.1 of Glutamicibacter halophytocola. Taxonomy (NCBI): domain Bacteria; kingdom Bacillati; phylum Actinomycetota; class Actinomycetes; order Micrococcales; family Micrococcaceae; genus Glutamicibacter; species Glutamicibacter halophytocola. The sequence continues at coordinate 1,778,621 of NZ_CP012750.1, read as the reverse complement.
GGCATCGGTCCGGAATTCGATGAAGAACCCGCTGCGGGCCAGCGGGGAAAGCTGGTTGCGCGGGAACCAACCAATCCCCCAGGAAGCCACGGTGATCATCGCCGAGGCGGCAAATCCCTGCCATCCCAGTGAGCGCAGGCTCTCCCCCAAGAGCATCCGGTTAATTGCCAACACCGCCACTAGGCCTTCTTCGGCTTCTTCAACCAGTTGGTGGAGCTCAGAAGGTCAGGGCAGATGGTCTTGGTTTTTGGATCGAAGAAGACCAGGTAGACGGCGCAAGCAATCGAAATGCCCCACGAAATCATCTGGACACGCGGCACCAGGGAATCTTGGAGGAACTGCCAAACGAAGATCTGGTCGGCTGCCTGATAGGCCAGGAAGAAGATCGTGGTCAGGTGGAGCCATAGCATTTGCCAGTCATCGCGCAGGCCCGTGGCGGCGAAGAACGGCAGGAGCCACAGCAAGTACCAGGGCTGGATCACCGGCGAGAGGACAACGATCGCGGAGAACGCGATGGCCATGCGCTGCACCAGATGGGAATATTTGCCTCGGAACATCAGCACGATCGCCATCAGTACGCCGATAAGCCGTCCCGCGGTCTTGATGACCGATAGCACGCCGTCCGATTCCCATCCGAAGGATTGGAAGATGCTTGAAATGGCGACGGTCATCAGGCCCAGCGGGGCAAAGATCGAGAAGCCGGCCCCGGTGTAGTTGAGCATGACATCCAGCCAGCCGAACCAGTATCCGTTGAGCCACCCGACAGCGGTCATGAGGGCCAGGAAGATCATGCCCGAGTAGAACCAATACAGGATGCGGCGGGGCCACGTGGCATTCGGCCCGGCCCAGAGCAGGCCGATGAACGGCAGCAGGACCAGGGTGATGGGCTTGACGCCAATGGAAGCAGCCAGGACAACAATCGCCCAGAATCCATGCCGCTTGCACGCAAGATAAACCGCCCACACGGACAGGCCGGTCATCAGCGCGTCGTTGTGGGCGCTGGCAACAAAATTCACCAGGAACAGCGGATTCGCAACGGTCATCCACGCAGCTTTTGCTCCCGGAACAGAATGCAGTTCGGCCAGCTTCGGCACAAAGTGCAGGCAGAGCAATACCCCGATGAACGCGATCGCCCTGAAGGCGAGAATCGCGGCATCGGTCGAACCGCCAACAATGTTGACCACCAGGTATTCGATGGACAAGTACAAGGGCCCGTAGGGGGTGCCATCCTGGGCCCACATGGTGTCGGTGCCCAGCTGGAACCAGTTGTTCAGGCTGGAAATCCCATCGACGTAAGGATCCTGCCCTGCGTCGACCAAACGCCCTTGTCCGATATAGGCGAAGACGTCGCGGCTCATGATCGGCAGCGCGACAAACATCGGTATGCTCCATAGCCAGACCGCCCGGCGAATGATCTTAAGGGAACCTTCACCCCAGTCGCGCAGTTTTTGGCCAAGCCGCCACCACGAGCGGAAAAGCAGCCAGCACCCAATGGCCAGCAGGATGACGCAAGTGATGACACCGGCGGCTTCGGTGCGCAGCATGATGAAAAATGGATCGCGGTTAAGCGGTGATACGCTGGCGAGCCACCCGGTTCCGAATGAGCCAAAAAGTAGCAGCGATGCGCCAATGACGCCGCTGAGCAGCGTCCTGTTAATGCCAGCCTCGGGCTGGGAGCGCACTGCTTCTACGTTGCTGGCTGACACATTGACACCTCGTGCTGTAGCGGACAAAAAATCTGGTAAAACTTGGCCAACCACGCATCGGGATTCGCCATGCGAACAGGTGATTCAACGGCCGGGAATCTCAGACGATTTTAGCATCGCACCGCCTCTCAAAGCGGGCAGGACACTGTTTCCAAGCGCGCAATCACGCCGTGCGCTGCCCCACAGCCTGCCAGCGCGTGTAGATTGGTCATGTGGCTAGTAATTCAGAAAAAATTGTATGGATCGACTGCGAGATGACCGGCCTGGATCTGGTCAACGACGCATTGATCGAGGTAGCAGTGCTGATCACCGATTCAGAGCTGGTGGTCGTTGATGAAGGAATCCAGGTAGTCATCAAGCCCGAACCCGCGGCGTTGGCCCAGATGGACGACTTTGTGCGCAACATGCATACAGTCAGCGGCCTGCTCCCCGAGCTTGAGCAGGGCATCACCATGGACGAAGCCCAGCGCATCGTCCTCGACTACATCAAGCAGCATGTGCCCGAGGCCAAGAAGGCCTTGCTCGGCGGCAACTCGGTGGGCACCGATAAGAACTTCCTGGCACGGGACATGCCAGAGGTCATCGAGCACCTGCACTACCGAATCATCGACGTCTCCACACTGAAAGAGCTCAGCCGACGCTGGTACCCGGCTGCCCACTTCGAAGCCCCGGTGAAAACCGGCAACCACAGGGCGCTGGGCGACATCCAGGATTCCATTGACGAACTTCGCTACTACCGCGAATCCATCATGGTTCCAACACCTGGCCCCACCGTGGAAGAAGCACGGTTGATCGCTTCCAGGATTGCCCCGAACAGCTAGCAGCAGCCGCGATTGGGCTCCTGGGGTGCAGGTGACGCACTGCACAGCACCTTCAGGAGCTTCCAATTGGCATACAGCCGAGAATTATGTGTATAGTATTTCTCGTTGCCAGATACTGATCCAGGACTCAAAAGCGTTCTGACTAGTATCGAAGCAAACATGGTGGGTATAGCTCAGTCGGTAGAGCGTCTGGTTGTGGTCCAGAAGGTCGCGGGTTCAAACCCCGTTACTCACCCCAGGTCAGAAGGCTTGATTCGAAACTCCGGTTTCGAGTCAGGCCTTCTTTGCTTTCCCCGAGCCTTCGCCAACAGATTCCGTCCGAGAATAGACCTAGGCGACACACGCGCAGTTACCGCGTCGGAGGCACCTTGCGGGAAGCGGATCAACAAAATCCAGACGATGCAGTCGGGTCCAAACGCTTTCATTCAAAAAACTTTGCATCGATGTCGGATAACCAAAAATTCGATGCGCCCTGGGGAAATCCCCATTGGACAATTCATTAATTGAGCCGCTGGTCACATGCACCCCGATCCGCCATTCCTGATTGGTATTCAGCACACAATTGCGTGTATAGTATTTCTCGTTGCCAGATACACGACTTTTAGCCCTAAGGCTTCTGACTAGTATCGAAGTAAACATGGTGGGTATAGCTCAGTCGGTAGAGCGTCTGGTTGTGGTCCAGAAGGTCGCGGGTTCAAACCCCGTTACTCACCCCAGATCAAAAGGCTCGATTCAGAACTCCGGTTTTGAATCGAGCCTTTTGCTTGCCCTGGCTATCGCACCGCACCCAAAAATCGCAGGTCAAACCCGCCCTGTCGTCGTGCCCCCGCCCGAGGTTCGGCCCCGCTCCCCCTTCCGAAGCATCAGCAAGACGTAAAGCACCCACATGGTTGCAAGGGCAACGACAATTCCGATTGCGCCCCAGAGCAACGACGGCTCATCGACATAAAGAGTCGGAATCATCCGACCGGGTGCGAAAACAGCAAAAGCGCCGGCGACCATGGCACCGATCCACGAACCAATCATGTTTCCGACATGCCCAGGAATATTGCCCCGCCGAATATTCACCACTCCGAGAGTTGTTGTTCCAAAAGTAAAAATTGCCAGCGCATGGAAAATCGTGAATCCCCCGCTAATGGTATAGATGAACATCCCGCTCACACAGACAAAATACATGGATATAACCCACGTGCGGCCGATCACCCGGTGGCGGATGTCCTTGCTCCTACGAAGAATATTGACCGGAGCCAGCAGAATGACGAGACTGGCTGAAATCGCATGAACAGCAATAATGATGTTCTCCATGGCCTTAATGTAATTCCGATCGGTTCGACGCGCACCCTTGGCAGCACAATCCCATGGCCCGCTGAATGCACAGCCCCGTCGCTTCGCCAGCAACAGGTACAGCTGGCGCACTGTCATGGCAACCTTCGGCGAGCGCCGGGCCGTCCCAACAGCGCATGTTGGTCGCATTGCGTCATTGGCATAAATGAAGTCGCGAAAACCGTTGTGGTTATCTGCCCGTCTCACTCTGGTTGCACCGAGGTCTACACCCAGTACCAGTGGCCAGATGTCCGCTGTCATTACCCGTGAGCGCTTAGCCGCGCTGGACATGAAAGAAATTGTCCAGGCCCTTAGCTCCCCCGGCGTTCTACCTTTAGGCCACGCCGTGATTCAAGCCCGCCACCTGGGCAGGTTGGCATCACTCCGCTGTTCGGCGAGCGCAGGCTTGCATCGATTTCACAGCTGGCTCGTTGGCTCTTTCCTGCGGGTTAAGTCATATTTCAGAAACCTGCAGACAGCATTCGAAACTGTGTTCGAATGCGTGGTGCTTTTGGGTCTAACCCCGTATTTTTCGAGACATCTGGCGTTATTTGGCGACTTGCGCACGTGGGTTAGCGATTCTATTAGCCATGAATTCGTGCAAACAACCATAATGGAACTTGTACTTTGGCAAGTCTCTGAGTTGATTGCCTGCGTCCTATCCACTGAAAGGTACTCCCCTGTGAAACGCGCGCTTTTTGAAGAGGACCACGAGCAGTTCCGTGAGCTGGCTACGGAGTTCAACACCCGTGAAGTCTCTGGCAAATACGCCCAGTGGGAGAAGGACCACCAGATTCCTCGCGAGGTATGGCAATCAGCCGGCGAGAATGGCTTGCTGGGCTTGGCAGTTCCCGAGGAATTCGGCGGCATGGGCATTGATGACTACCGCTTCCGCGTGGTCATGGACGAGGAGTTTGTGCGTGCTGGCCACCTGGCCGTCGCGTTGGCCTTCCACTTGCACGACGATCTCGTGCTTCCATACCTGCTGGCCTACGGCTCTGCGGAGCTCAAGGCCAAGTGGCTGCCTCGCATGGTTGATGGCTCCACGATTACTTCCTGCGCCTTCACGGAGCCAGGGGCTGGGTCCGATCTGCGCGCGGTGCGCACCAAGGCGGTGCCAGATGGCGAAGATTGGCTGCTGAGCGGCCAGAAGACTTTCATCGGCAACGGAGCCTTCGGCGATGCCGCCCTGGTCCTTGCCCGCACCGACGGCCAGAGCAGTCGCGCGTCCGAGGATTCCTTCTCCCTGTTCATGGTGGAGCGCTCTGAGGGCTACACCAATGGCAATCCATTCGACAAGATGGGTCTGCGCGCTTCGGATACTGCCGAGTTGTTCTTTGATGAGGTCCGGGTATCTGATGCTGACCGCATTGGCGAGATCGGCCAGGGGCTTCGCTACGTCAAGGAGCAGTTGCCACAGGCTCGCCTGGCTATCGCCGTGGCAGCAGCCGCCATCTGCACTGCGTCCTTCGAGCAGGCCCTGGAGCATGCGAAGAACCGCTCGACCTTTGGACAGGCGTTGACCCAGTACCAGAACACCAGGTTCGAATTGGCTAATCTGAAAACTGAGTCCCATGTCACTCAGGCTTTTGTTGATCAAGCAGTACTGGCGTTCAACGACGGCGAATTGGACGCGCATGAAGCCGCCGAAGTAAAGCTTTGGGCTAGTGAGAGCGCAAAAAAGCTATCCGATAAGGCCCTGCAGATCCATGGTGGCTACGGCTACATCATGGAGTACCCCATTGCCCAGTCATTCACCGCGGCCCGCCTGCTGACCATTTTTGGTGGCACAAGCGAGATCATGCGTGAAACTATTGGACGAGCACTTTAAGCACTTTTGAAAGGACCTGATCACGTGCCTATCCGGCAGATCACAGTTTACGGAGAACCTGTTCTACATCGTCGCGCGGTGGAAGTCACCGAATTCGACGACGAACTTCGCCAGCTCGTTGCAGATATGCATGTGACCATGGACGAAGCACACGGCGTGGGACTGGCCGCTCCGCAGATTGGCATCGGTCTACGCCTTTTCACCTACGTCTATGCCGACCAGGACTCCGCTCCTGAACGCGGCGTGATCATCAACCCCAAGCTGACCCTCTCCAAGGTTTCACAGGCGCCAGCTGACGTTGATGACGAGTCCGAAGGCTGCCTGTCCGTACCCGGGCTGAACTACCCGCTCAAGCGTGCCGAATACGCCAAGGTGGAGGGCTTTGATGAATTTGGCCAGCCGATCGCTTTTGAAGCCCACGACTGGTTCGCCCGCATCATGCAGCACGAATACGACCACCTTGATGGCTTTCTGTATGTAGACAAGCTGCAGCCGCGCTGGGATAAGCGTTGGAAGAAAGCCAAAAAGGCACTGGGCTGGGGCGTACCAGGGAACACCTGGCTGCCCGGGACCGATGAGGATCCTTTCGGCCATTAGCCTTCCTGCTGCCTATGCAGTAGTCCTGAAGTCGATATACCGCTGATGTAGCGCCGCACCGAGAGCATCGGTCGGCGCTATATTTGCATTCCATAGGCCACGGGCCCTGCCTTGTTCAAGCCAGAAGGCGTTGAACATTCCATTCTTCCCTGGCGTGATCTGCTTCTGCATCGATTCATCGGCCACCAGGCCGCGATCGGCCCAGGAGAGATAGTACTCGTCAAAGGGTCCGAGCAAGCGAGTGGGAAGTTGCGGGGCGCCTGATGATTCGCAGGCTTGATGGGCTGCTGAGCCCTGGACCACGAAAAAGTCCTCGCCGCGCTCGTTCTTTCCCACGCTGACCAGTTCCCGACCCAGTTCCGCGGCCGCCGCGCGAATGGTTGTCAGCGTTTGCCCGGCATACCAGGCGGCATCACGCAAGGTCGCAGGAGCATGGGAACCCAGGTAGCGCAACAGCAATTCCTGCATCGGGCTATCGGGAACATGATGCTTGCTGATCCATTGCTCTGCGAGCACGAAGTCCTGGGCTGCCAGCTTGGCGCCTTCGGGAATCGGGCCGAGGCAAATCAAGCCGTGCAGCACCAATGCGAGCAGCAAGTGCGTGCCACGCTGATTGCGCGTGCCGATTCCTTGTTGCTCCAGCTGCTCAAAAATCGCGGTCCTGCTGGCCGCTCCGGCTTCCGCCAGATAGGAGTGGATGATCCGGGCTGCCTGTTCAATGGCCGCAGGATCAATCTGCAATTCTCGATGCCTGGCAGCAGCTGAACGCAAGGTGCGTTCCTTGGCCAGTTGCACCAGCCATTGCGCGTCTTGGGGCAGGCAGCAATGCAGGGTTCCACGCATGGTCCATGAGCGCACGAGCAGGCCGTCATTAAAAAGCTGGTCGACCTGTGCCCTGCTTGGCATCGGATCAACGCGCTGGGCCAGTGCATAGCGGCCAGCAATAAAGTCTTGCGACTGGGCAGCCATCAGGTGCCCGGCGGCTTCCAGGGTGGATCTGGCAGGCGCGGATAACATTTGGCTGGCCATCCGGGCCGATAAGAGCCTTTCGCGTTCCATCTGCCTGCCTTCCGCCATGGTCCCTGGTACAGAGCGTAACAGCCAGGAGCTCTTCGCAGTGCCGGCGGGATCTTGCCGCAAGGAAGCCATAGCTGGTTAAAAGGCTTCGGGACCATGCACCTGCGCACTGTGCGCGGGCATGGTCCCGAAGTTTTGGCGATACGGCCTTAGGCGGTGACTGCTTCAGCCTTCAGGGCTGGAACTGCTACCGGATGGGTGCCGGCGATCGTTTCGATCACGCGCACCACCTGGCAGGAGTAGCCGAACTCGTTGTCGTACCAAACGTAGACAACAGCGTTCTTGCCCGAGACGATGGTAGCCAGGCCGTCGACGATGCCGGCACGGCGCGAGCCGACGAAGTCGGTGGAAACCACCTCGGGAGAGTCGATGTAGTCGATCTGCTTGTGCAGGTTCGAGGTCAGCGAAGTCTCGCGAAGGTAGGCGTTCAGCTCTTCCTTGGTGGTTTCGCTCTCCAGGTTCAGGTTCAAGATCGCCATGGAGACATCCGGGGTTGGTACGCGGATGGCGTTGCCGGTCAGCTTGCCTTCGAACTCTGGCAGGGCCTTGGCCACGGCCTTGGCAGCACCGGTTTCGGTGATCACCATGTTCAGCGCGGCGGCGCGGCCGCGGCGTTCGCCCTTGTGGAAGTTGTCGATCAGGTTCTGGTCGTTGGTGAACGAGTGAACGGTCTCGACGTGTCCATGGCTCACGCCGAACTTGTCGTTCAGCGCCTTGAGCACTGGGGTGATCGCGTTGGTGGTGCACGAGGCAGCGGTAACGATCTTGTCCTCGGCGGTGATCCAGGAATCGTTGATGCCGTGAACGATGTTCTTCAAGTCGCCCTTGCCCGGTGCGGTCAGCAGAACGCGGGCAACGCCCTTGGCCTGCAGGTGCTGGGACAGGCCGGCCTCATCGCGCCAGCGGCCGGTGTTGTCGACGACGATGGCGTTGTCGATGCCGTGCGCGGTGTAGTCGACGGTGGTCGGGTCATTCGAGTAGATGACCTTGATCAAGGTGCCGTTGGCGAGGATGGTGTTGTTCTCCTCGTCGACGGTGATCGATCCTTCGAAGCGGCCGTGGACCGAGTCGCGGCGCAGCAGCGAAGCGCGCTTGACGATGTCATCGTCCGAGCCCTTGCGGACCACGATGGCGCGAAGGCGCAGGCCGTAGCCGCCGCGTTCGATGAGGATGCGGGCGAGCAGGCGGCCAATGCGGCCAAAGCCGTAGAGGACGACGTCCTTTGGTTCTGCATCAGTAGCACCCGACTGGCCAACTTTGTCGCCAAGTTCGTTGCTCAGGAATGCGTTCAGGTCAACAGAGCCGGATTCCTTGAACTTCTTGTTTAAACGGCCAAGGTCAACGGATACCGATCCAACATTCAGCGTCTCGATCTCGTCGAGGATTGCTTTGGTTGCCTTCAGGCTTAGCTCTTCGCCATCAATGCGGCGTACTACGCGGTGCGCCTTGATGATGTCGATGGCGGACTGGTTGATCAGCTTGCGGCCATATACGGAGGGCACCACATTGTTCTTGCGGTACAGGCGTCCGATCAGTGGAATCATGGCCTCGGCGAGCTCTTCGCGCCCGCTCCATTCTTGCTGGGCAACGACAGACTGCTGGGTCACAGAAAATCCTTCCAATTCAGCCGACTCGCAGATCCATAAAGTCGGTTGGCACCGTGGGAAGCACCATTGCTTTTGCGGTGGTACGAGGTCTACAGGATCATCCTCGCAAGTACTAAGTACGCCTTCCATTCTAAACGGCGAAGAAAAATTCAGGGCACGAGTCACTGTGAAACTTCTCACCAGAAAGGCTGGAGGGAATGAATGGGATGGCCGATACGCCGGGTTTTGTCGCGCCGAAGCGGGACGGTCATCTATCTACGACTGCCGTTGCCGGCAGCCTCTAGCGGTCCACCCGACTGCATGGGGCGAACAGCCCTCATAACGCAGTCTGTCTGACCTTGCTCCGAGTGGGGTTTACCGAGCCATTCCGGTCACCCGGAACGCTGGTGGTCTCTTACACCACCGTTTCACCCTTACCAGGAAGCCTGGCGGTCTATTTTCTGTGGCACTAGCCTGCGGGTTGCCCCGAGTGGGCGTTACCCACCACCCTGTTCTGTGGAGCCCGGACGTTCCTCGGGGCAATAACTTGCCACGCGACCGTCTGGCCATCCCATTCGTTAACCATTCTAGCCCCGGCAGTTCGCCCCAGCTAACAGCAGCTGCGAGCCCTTCGACACAGGCGAAGCCAAATGCCGCCTGGCCAAAGGGTCAGGTCGTGCCCTTATTCATCAACCGGGAATCCTCGCTGTCCTCGGATAAGCTGGAAGGCGTGCTTATTTTGTTGCCACCTTCAGAAGGTAAAACCGCTCATGCTGAAGGTTCCCCGTTCGACCTTGCCGACCTCTCGTTTCCTGAACTGAGCGATGATCGCCATCAAGTGCTCGGAGCCTTGGCAGAGGTTTCAGGCCGGGCGGATGCCATGGACGTCTTGGGTGTTGGCGCTTCCTTGGCGAACGAAGTCGCCCGCAATATCAATTTGCACATAGAACCTGCCGCCAAGGCCCACGACATCTATTCCGGCGTGCTCTTCGAAGCGCTGGGCTATTCGACGCTCAGCCCTGAAGCGCAACGGCGCGCTGATCAGAGCATCGTCGTGATTTCCGCGCTATGGGGTGCGGTGCGCTTTGCCGACCGCATTCCCCCATATCGGCTGTCCATGTCCGTGAAATTGGAGCCCCTGGGCAAGCTCGCCAGCTGGTGGAAAAAGCGGCTCGCCGCGATTCTGGATGAAGCCGCTGCAGACCAGCTGGTCATTGATGCCCGCTCCAGCACTTATGCCGCAGCCTACAAGCCAAGTAACGGCAACAGCATTGCCATTAATGTTTTCCAGTTGCGCAACGGCGTGCCGAAAGTCGTTTCCCATTTTGCCAAGCACACCCGCGGCGAAGTTGCCCGGTTCCTGGTTCAGCAAGAGACCGAGCCGGCGACTGCTGATGAGCTGGTCCAGCTGATTAGATCCAGGTGGGAGGCGTCCCTCGTTGAGGACAAGAAGGGACGAGCGCTGAACATCTTGCTGCCCGAGGACCACCAGTTCACCACCGCCAAATAGCCCAGCAGACTCTGGCCGCTTCCGGGAGATTCCGCTAGGCCTTCTAGTTTTCCCCTGGGGCCGGTGCTGCGACTAGTTCCACTTCGAAGCCGGCTTGATCCTCTAAATAGGCCGCGTAGTGATCGGGGCCGCCGGCATGCGGATGCTTATCCGCAAACATCATGGTGAATCCATGGGTCAGGGCATCAGCTGCAACAGTTTCAACGAGCTGTGCGCTCGGCAGGCTAAAAGCCAAGTGGTTCAACCCCGGCAAGCGCCGATCATGAAGTTCATGCCGGACATCCGGCCCGGATTCCAAAACGATGTAATGGCTGCCGTGCTGATAGCTTATGCCGTTGTCCCATTGGGATTGGATGCGATAGCCAAGTCGCGTCAGCAGCCAGCCCAGCGATGCCGTACTAGTTGCTAAATCGTCGACCCAGATTTCCAAATGATGCAGCATGTCCCTGCCCAACCAAGTAGTCCGTCTAGTGGCTAATGATGCCACGGCATTAGTGCTGCGACCGGTACAACCAATCGATCGCTATCGCCGGGCAGTCAACCAGGGGTTGATCCGCCGATGCCTTGGCGTCTGGCACGCAATGCCGGTCAGTCAAACCAGGCTAATCGTTCTCATGCTTTGCACGATGCGAGTATTCGAAGTCTTCCGCCTGTGATTCACTGTCAAAAATGGTACTTACCGCTCCGCATTCCGGGCAGAAGCCCTGAAATCCTCCCATAGCAGCACGCCCAAAATCGGATCCTGCCTCGTTCAATTTTCCCCCATAGAAAGTCAATCGTAGGCTTCCAGCTAATCACAAGGTTTCGACAGTTTACGCATCAATATTCAAATCGTTGCAGAAAGGTTATAGAAGCTATGACTTTCAAGTAATGAACTGGGATCCCTTAACCGCGAACTCGTCGAGCGCAAAGAAACCCTCCCGGAAGTGAATCCAGGAGGGTATCCAAAAGCATTGCTCGCGGCGATCTCAAGCCGTTGCTCATGAGGAGCAGCCAGAGAATCAAGTTGTCCGCTTTTATGCCCAGCTATGGAGTCAGGACAAAGTCCCATGGATCGCTATTGACCTGCGAAATTTCAATCTCGACGGCATGCCCCAGATCATTGAGCACGTTCCCCAGAGCGCGGGCTCCCGCCGAGAGCCACACCCACTCGGAGGCAAAGTGCGATACATCGATGAGGTACGGGAACCCGCCATTGGCTGCTTCGCGTGCTTCGCTCGCCGGGTGGTGGCGCAAATCTGCAGTGACGTATACGTCGGCCTGGTGTGAACGCACTGCATCAAAGAGCGAATCGCCGGCGCCGCCGCAGAGCGCGACTTTTCGAATAATCCCGGTACGGTCTCCGGCGACTCGCACACCCCCGGCCACAGCCGGCAGCACCGTGTAAACACGTTCCGCGAAATCCTCGAGCTTCATCGGCTTCTCCAAGAAGCCGACACGGCCCAGGCCTTCTTCAGGCAGGCCGTCCTTCGAATCGACCAGCGGCACGCAATCCTTAAGCCCAAAGGCATCGGCCAGCGCGTCGTTTACTCCCCCAATGGCGCTATCGGCATTTGTGTGCGCCGTCAGCAATGCGGTCCCAGTTTCGATGAGCCGATGTATAGCTTCACCCTTGAAGCTCGTGCCTGCCACCTGGGTCACACCACGCAGGAGCAGCGGGTGGTGAGTAATCAGCAGATCGGCCCCACGCTCGATCGCATCTTCAATCACTTCCAGCGTTGGGTCCACTGCCATGACGACCTTCGAGACCCGCTGGCCGGTACGACCGGTTACCAGTCCTACGGCGTCCCAGTCCTCGGCCAGGGAATGTGGCCAAAGCTCTTCCACTGCTTCAAGGACATTACCCAAAGTAGTTGGCGCCAAGGGAGCGGATTCCTCGGACTGCATCACTTCTTCATCGGTAACGGGCTTAAGCGCAGCAGCGTCCGGGTTTTGATTCTTCTTCCCCGGTTCTTGCGAGTTATTTGCCTTGCTCTGCATATCAACAACCCTACGCGTTGCCAACAGGGTTGGAACAGAATGCAACGCCGCATCGTTATGAACTATGTGAGTATTCTCAGCCTTCAATCACCCCATCATTTCAGTCCGTCACTGCAGCTCGAAGACACCAAACTGACGACCTTCGTCCTGGCCGGCGGTTGCTTCTGGTGCCTGGATGCGGTTTACCAGCGCACGCGTGGCGTCCATGCCGTCATCTCCGGATACATCGGCGGGCACACCAGCAATCCGGACTATCGACAGGTCTGCTCCGGAACCACCGGCCACGCCGAGGGCGTTGCCGTCATCTTTGATCCACAGATCGTGCCCGCTGAAGTCATCTTGGACATGTTCTTCACCGTTCACGACCCAACTACGCTCAATCGCCAGGGCTACGACGTGGGCACCCAATATCGTTCGGCGATGTTCCCACTCGATGATCAGCAGCGCGAGCAATTCATTGCGGCGAAGGACAAGTTTGCGTCCTTTTACACTAATCCGATCGTCACTACCATAGAAGAGTCCAAAGATTTCTACCCGGCAGAGCAAATACACCAGGATTATTACTCTGCGAACCAAGATGTCGGATATTGCCGCGTGATTATTGACCCGAAACTCGCAAAGGTCAGGAAATATTACGCTCAATGGCTAAATGAAGCCTAGCTTGACGAATCGACTACTAGGGTTGGATATGAACCTCCAAGGTGTCCGCGCTATTGAGCCGGCATCTGCAAGTAACTCGCCGCCAGCAATCGCGGCCGCAATGAGTCACGTAAGGACTGCATAGAAGATGGGCAAAATCTACAACAACGTCACCGAAGTTATCGGCCGCACCCCGCTGGTGAAGCTGAACCGACTTGATGAGGGCCTGGCCGGCAACATCGCCGTGAAGCTGGAATTCTACAACCCAGCCAATTCCGTCAAGGACCGCATCGGTGTAGCCATCGTTGACGCCGCCGAGAAGTCCGGTGCACTGAAGCCAGGCGGAACCATCGTTGAAGGCACTTCCGGCAACACCGGTATCGCCCTTGCCATGGTCGGCGCCGCCCGTGGCTACAAGGTCATCCTGACCATGCCAGAGACCATGTCCACCGAGCGCCGGGTCATGCTGCGTGCCTTCGGCGCAGAGATCGTGCTCACCCCGGGTGCCGACGGCATGCGCGGTGCAGTGGAGAAGGCCAAGGAAATCGTTGCAACTTCTGACAACGCCGTTTGGGCACAGCAGTTCGCCAACACCGCCAACCCGCAGATCCACTCGGACACCACCGGCCCAGAAATCTGGGACGATACCGAAGGCAAGATCGACGTCCTCGTCGCAGGCATCGGTACCGGTGGCACCATCACCGGTGCCGGACGCTTCCTGAAGGAAAAGAACCCGGATTTGAAGATTGTTGCTGTGGAGCCCAAGGATTCCCCTATCCTCAACGGCGGCAAGCCAGGCCCGCACAAGATCCAGGGCCTGGGCGCGAACTTCATCCCAGAGGTCCTGGACACCGAACTGTACGACGAAGTTCTTGATGCCAGCATCGAGGACTCGGTTGCCACCGCCCGCGCGCTGGGCGTCAAGGAAGGCATCCTCGGCGGCATCTCCGCTGGTGCGGCCGTATGGGGCGCACTGCAGATTGCTGCTCGCGAAGAATACGCAGGCAAGCAAATTGTTGCCATCATTCCCGACTTCGGTGAGCGCTACATTTCCACCCTGCTGTTTGATGACATCCGCGGCTAAATAAGTTTCGGCAAACTAGAATAAATCGGCGCGAGCCACCGTTGGGTCTAATGAGAGACCTAAATCGGTGCGGCTCGTGCCGATTTGCTGTGTGACGTCTTCGGATTCCAGCGCAGCGAACCGCAACCCCTAAGGTAGTTTCCATGAGTTTTTTCTCCCGGCTGCGTGAAGACCTGGCCACAGCTCGACAGCATGATCCTGCGGCGCGCAGTGATACCGAAAACTTTTTCGTGTATTCAGGGTTGCACGCCATCTGGATGCATCGGCTGGCCCACAAGATGTGGCAAAACCCGTCCCTGAGGTGGCCGGCGCGCTTGCTGTCCCAGGCGACCCGTGCGCTCACCGGAATCGAGATCCACCCAGGTGCCACCATTGGCCGCCGCTTCTTCATCGACCACGGCATGGGCATCGTCATCGGCGAGACCGCTGAAATTGGCGAGGATGTCATGATTTACCACGGCGTCACCCTCGGCGGCCGATCCCTGGCCAAGGTCAAGCGCCACCCGACCATTGGCGACCGCGTTGTCATCGGCGCTGGCGCCAAGGTGCTCGGCCCCATCGTGATTGGAGCCGATTCTGCAATCGGCGCCAATGCCGTAGTGGTCAAGGATGCGCCAGAAGGCTCGATCGTCACCGGAATCCCTGCGCGGAACCGCCCGCGCACTCCCGAGGAGCGCAAGCCCGCGGTTGACCCGGCAGAGTACATCGATCCAGCGATGTGGATCTAGCCCCACAGCAGGCAAACAAGTAATGGCCGATGTTCGCACCTAATGGTGCGAACATCGGCCATTGCTTTGCCAGCGCTACTCGCCTAGCTGATGAGCTTTGTTCTGGCTGCCATCAGCCAGTTCAACGATTTCATCTTCGTCGCTTTGCGGCTGTGCCCCGAGCTTGCCCTTGGTCAGTTTCTGCATGATCATCGCTACGGCGCCATCACCGGTCACGTTGGTTGCGGTGCCGAAGCTATCGAGGGCAATGTAGGCGGCGAACATCAGGCCGACTTCCACTTCGCCGAAGCCGAGCATCTGTCCCAGCAGGCCCGCGGCGGCGGCAATCGCGCCGCCAGGAACGCCAGGGGCGGCAATCATCATGACGCCGAGCATCAAGATGAACGGGAAGTAGGCTCCGAAGTTGACGTCGCCGCCGGTGAGCAGGAGAACCGCGATGGAGAAGCAGGTAATCTTCACCATCGAACCCGAAAGGTGGATGGTGGCGCACAGTGGAATGACGAACCCGGCTACGGCATCGGATACGCCGTTCTTTTTCGCCGAGGCCAGCGTGACCGGAATGGTCGCTGCCGACGACGAGGTGCCCAGCGCGGTGAAGTAGGCATCGCGCATGCCCCACAAAGCTGCCAAAGGATTGCGCTTGTTCATTGCGCCGGCAATCGAGTACTGGATCAGCAGCACTACGAGGGTCAGGGCCAGGGAGACCACTGCGACGAGCAAGAACTTCGAGACGACGGTGATCGCGCTGCCGCTGGCTGAAAGGTCCAGGAAGATGCCGAAAATGAACAATGGCAGAGCTGGAACAACGATGCGGCGAATCACCATTTCGATGATGGTGCGGAATTCAACCACGCCACGGAAGAGCACCTTCGAGCGGAAGGCGGTCATGCCCAGGCCAAGGATGAAAGCCAAGACCAGTGCGGTCATGACATCCAAGGCAGGTGGCAAGACGATTTCGGTCGCCGAGTCCCCCGCGCTCTTGGCAACGGAGACGAAGGGCTCGAAACCTGAGCCCGATCCCTCGCCGATGGCTTCGAGCCCGCCGCCGGACAGCGACTGGGTAAATACCCAACGGCTCACGAAATAGGCAAGGAGTCCGGCGCACAGCGTGGATCCATAGGCGATCGCCGCAGTGATGCCAAGCCACTTCCCTGCCCCTTTGCCGAGTTCAGCAATGGCCGGCGCAACGAGGCCGAAAATGATCAGCGGAACCACGAAGCCCAGGAAACCCGAGAAAATCGAATTGTAGGTCAGGAACAAGCTTCCCAGCCATACCGGCATTACCGGGCCCAGCAGGATGCCCAGGACGATGGCGACAAGCACCCAGCCAAGCAAGGGAATAGATTTCAGCAGCTTCATGAAGGTCCTTTTGATGGTTCGGGATCATGCGTCAGGTCGAGATGCCACTAATGTGTCGTAGCACACGCCTCGATAATGATAATGCGGCGAAGAGCAACCCGGAAATCTTGTGAATCACTAGGGAATTCCAAGGGTACCGCCTATTTTCGAAGATTCGCCACAAGATCTATGCAATTCATTCGCAATGTTCGAACTTCTTCGTCATTGCGTGTGCGCCGCAGAACAAATGAAGCAAAGGATCCACCCGGTTGCCGGTACAGAATTAAGGAAAAATCCAAAATCTGCGCAAGGCTTCGATCCTCGCACCCTGACGGCGAGCGCAAACACCGGGAGTCCAAGTAGCTTCCCGAGCGGCAGCGGCCATCAGGGCTCCGGTGAAGCCGGGTATCCGCCGGGCTTGCCAGTTAGTAAAGTTGGCGTTATGAACCTGCATCCTGCCGACGCCCATGACATGATCCGAGTCCGTCAAGCGAGGGAAAATAACCTCAAAGGCATCGACGTTGATATTCCCAAGCGCCGGATTACCGCATTTACCGGTGTTTCGGGATCCGGAAAGTCTTCGCTGGTCTTCGGGACGATTGCCGCCGAGTCGCAGCGGCTGATCAACGAAACGTACACTTCCTTCATCCAGAACTTCATGCCGTCGATGCCGCGCCCCGATGTCGAGGTCCTGGAAAACTTGTCGGCGGCCATTGTGGTGGACCAGGAGCGAATGGGTTCTAATTCTCGCTCCACGGTAGGTACCGCGACCGATGCCTATTCGCTCTTGCGCGTGTTGTTCTCGCGCTACTCGTCACCGAGCGCCGGCGGAGCGGGAGCCTATTCGTTCAACCTTGGCCAAGGCGCCTGCCCGGTGTGCGAGGGGTTCGGCACGGAAGCCAGCATTGATCTGGATGAGCTCCTTGATTGGGATAAGACCCTGAATGAAGGGGCTATCAAGGCTCCGAACTTCACCCCGGGCGCTTGGCTGTGGCAAACCCTGACCGCGGGCACGCAAGTCGATCTTGATGTGAAGCTCAAGGACCTGTCCAAGCAGATGCTCGATCGGTTGCTCTATGCCGAGGACGGCAAGGTCAAGCTAAACGGGGCGAACATGAGCTATTCCGGGCTGATCACGCGCATCAAGTCCAACTACATTCTTTCCGGCCGTGAAATCAAGCAGGCTCATATCCGAGAGTGGATCGATCGCATTTCCACAACCGCACCGTGCGCTGCCTGCAATGGCTCCCGGCTGGGCGAAAAGGCCCGTGCTTCAAAAATCAACGGCTTGGGCATTGCCGACATGGCGGCCATGCAGGTTTCGGAGTTAGCCGGTGAACTGGCGAGGATCCAGATTGCCGATGCTGCTCCGCTCCTCACGAATCTGGGCGCGGTCCTGAGCTCGATGGTCGATCTTGGGCTGGGCTATCTTTCACTGGATCGGCCTGCAGGCACGTTATCCGGCGGCGAAGCCCAACGCGTCAAGATGATCCGGCACCTTGGCAGTGCGCTGTCGGATGTGACCTATGTCTTTGACGAACCTACCGTGGGATTGCACCCCCATGACATCCAGCGAATGAACGTCCTCTTGGCCAACTTGCGGAACAAGGGAAATACGGTCCTCGTCGTTGAACACAAGCCTGAGGTCATCAGGATTGCCGACCATGTCGTGGACTTGGGTCCAGGTGCGGGTACGCATGGTGGCACCTTGTGCTATAGCGGTGACGTGCCCGGCCTACTGGCCAGTGAATCACTGACCGGCCAGCACTTCTCCACGCGGGTTCCGCTCAACTCCCTACCCCGTACCTCGACTGGCGCCATGGAAATCCGGGGCGCTTCGACACATAACCTCAAGAATGTGGATGTTGACGTCCCCACCGGTGTGCTGTGCGCCGTGACCGGAGTCGCCGGCTCAGGCAAGTCCACGTTGATCCACTCCACAATTTCCAAGCGTGAAGACGTAGCGGTCGTGGATCAGAGCGCCATTCGTGGTTCGCGGCGTTCGAACCCGGCAACCTATACCGGGATCATGGATCCTATTCGCGCGGCTTTTGCCAAAGCCAACTCGGTCAAGCCGGCATTATTCAGCGCAAATTCCGAAGGGGCCTGCCCGGGTTGCAAGGGTGTCGGCTTCACCTATACCGACCTGGTGTCCATGGCTGGAGTGGCCCTGCCCTGCGAGGTGTGCGAAGGCACCCGTTTTACCGCTGAGGTCTTGAACTACACTCTGGATGGCCTCAACATCAGCGAGGTTCTGGATCTGAGCATGGAGCAGGCGCTGGAACAGCTGAAGATCCCCAAGGCCAAGCCGATGCTGACCAGGCTGAACCAAGTTGGACTTGGCTATCTCAAGCTTGGACAGCGGTTGAATACGCTCTCTGGTGGAGAGCGCCAACGGATCAAGCTGGCAATCAACCTGGGCAAGGGATCTGGCACCTATGTGCTCGATGAACCAACCACCGGTCTTCATATGGCCGATGTCCAGAATTTGCTGGGCTTGCTCGATGAAATGGTCGACGAAGGCAACACAGTCATCGTCATCGAGCATCACCTCGCCGTTGTTGCCCATGCCGACTGGGTCATCGACCTGGGCCCTGGCGCGGGCCACGAAGGCGGGCAGATCGTTTTTGAAGGCACCGCCGAAGCACTGGCCGCATCCGGCACGCTCACCGGAATCCACTTGAAGCAGTATGCGGATGGCTCCAAATGAGCTACACGCTGAGGAAACCGGCGCTCGAGGATGCCATGGAGCTTGCTGCCCTGCATGTTGCGTGCTGGAAACAGGCCTATAGCGGATTGTTGCCGGAAGGCTTTTTCGATGCCGCCCATCTTCAACAACGAATCGGCATGTGGCGAAGGATTCTCGGCGATCCGAATCCCGGCTTCCATCTTGCCCTGGCCTGCAACGAGGACGGTGAGCTGATTGGCTTTTCCTTTGCTGCAGCGTGCTCGCAAGACGCTGTCGCCGTTCCCGAAGGTATCGAGCGTCAACTCTACAATCTGTATCTGCTCAATGATCATCACGGGTCCGGCGCGGGCCAACAATTGATCGATGCCGCACTCGGCGATCAGCCCGCCATGCTGTGGGTGGCGGAGCAAAACCCCAGGGCCATCGCTTTCTACAAGCGCAATGGTTTCGAGTTTGATGGCCAGGCGGTTCAGGATCCGACGGCCCCGCTGATCACCGACGTGCGCATGGTGCGCCTTCCCGAACTGGCCTGAACCAGAAGCCACGGCTGCCAGGACATGGGTTAACGAGGCGCGGGGCCAACCAGATGCTTCTGGCTGGCCCCGCGTTTCGCTGATATTTGGCGCTCGATCTGCTAGATGCGTACCAGCATCTTGCCGGTGTTGGCGCCGCCCATCATGTCCAGGAAAGCCTGAACGGTGTTTTCAATGCCGTCGACAATGGTTTCGTCGTATGCGATCTTGCCTTCAGCGAACCACTGACCCATCAGCGCGGAGAATTCTTCGCCGTAGTTCAAGTAGCTCGACAAGGTGAAGCCCTGCAGCTTCAGGCCGCGAGTGATCAGGTTGGCCATGTTCTCTGGGCCTGGGGTTGGTTCGGTGGTGTTGTAGCTGGCGATGGCACCGCACAGGGCCGCGCGGCCGCCATCGTTGAAGGCTGCCAGTGCTGCTTCGAGGTGGTCGCCGCCCACGTTGTCGAAGAAAACGTCAATTCCTTCAGGAGCGGCTGCCGCCAGCTGCCCACGAACGTCGCCGTCCTTGTAGTTGAAGGCCGCGTCGTAGCCGTACTTGCTGGTCAGCAGCTCGACCTTTTCAGCGCTGCCCGCGGAACCGATGACGCGCTTGGCTCCCATGAGCTTTGCGATCTGGCCGGCTGCGGTGCCCACAGCACCGGCTGCACCGGAGATGAATACGGTTTCGCCTTCAACAAGTCCTGCGATGGCTTTCAGGCCAACGTAGGCGGTCAAACCGGTCATGCCCAGAATATGCAGGCGCAGCGAGCTGGGCACGCCTGGCAGGTCTGGGATTTCCTTGAAGCTGGCTGCTGGAGCTTGGACCAGATCCGACCAGCCGAGCTGGTGGAGAACCAGGGTGCCCACTGGAAGGGAGCTGTCTTCCGAAGCGATGACCCGTCCTACCGCGCCGCCGGAGATCTGTTCGCCGATCTGGAATGGCTTCACGTAGGAGCGGGTGTCGTTCATGCGTCCACGCATGTATGGATCAACGGAAATGAATTCATTGCGCACCCGGACTTCTCCGGCATTCAGCACTGCGAGTTCGACATGCTCGACGGTGAAGTTTTCATTGGTTGGCCATCCGGTAGGGCGGCTTGCGAGATGGATCTGGGTGCTGGTGGTTTCGCTCATGGTGATGAGTACCTTTCCGTAATCGAATTTTTTCGGGTTTGAAAACTTAGAGTGCCAGGCCGGCGACTAGTGCGATGACAGCGAGCAGCGGGAATACGCCTTGCTTGATTGCTGCCGAAGCCTTTGACGGGCTGGAGATGATCAAAACCAAGGCTGCAAGCAGCATTGAGCCGGTTCCCGTGAAGACCAGAGTGGAGCCGATAGCCGGCTGCCCTGCGATGTGGAAGATGATGCCGGCGAATGTGGCGATCGCGAGGAACAGGTTGTAGAAGCCCTGGTTGAACGCCATCTCCTTGGTCGCCTCGGCCTCGGCCTCGGTGGAACCAAATGTGGCGCGAACCTTGGCGGTGGTCCACCACAAGGATTCCATGAAGAAAATGTACACATGGATCAATGCGGCCACGGCGGCCAACACGAGTGCGGTGATAATCATGAGGCGGAGCTCCTGGAAGTCTGAGAGGAACAAGCATTCTGTAACGTCCATTTCAATATATACTGTAATGGTCGTTTCCGAAAGTAGAGAGGTGTGTGATGGCAAGAACACTAGCGTTCGACAGTTCCGCCGTCGTCAAGAATGCGCGATCGGTGTTTTGGGCCAAGGGATTCGAAGCAGCTTCCATCCCGGAACTCGAAGCAGCCACAGGCCTGAGCCGCTCGAGCATCTACAACACCTTTGGCTCAAAACGAGGCCTCTTTGACGCTGCGGTCCAAAGCTATCTGGACGAAATCGTCCGTCCGCGCCTGCAGCCGCTGACCGCCGACCATGTCGAGTCCAATGCACTCATCGAATACCTGGACGGGCTCAGTTCCATTTTCAGCCAACCAGATGCGCTGCCAACAAGCAATGGATGCTTGCTGATTAATACGGCCAATTCCCCGCTGTCAACCGACTCGCACGTATCCAAGGTCATCCAGGCTTATCGCGAGGAATTGGAAGCCGCATTTAACCGTGGCATTCATGCGAGCCGGAGCGGTCTCGATCCAATCGTCCAACAGCGCCTCGCCTCAACGGTCACAGGCCTCGTCATTGCAGCCTTTGCGCTTGTTCGCATTGCCCCGGCACAGGCCCGCACATTGCTGCAAGACGCCAAGACCCTCGTCGTCTGCGAACGATAGACCCGGCGCTTTGCCATTAACGGCACTGAACCCCGCTGCCCCAGCTCATGATTGGGGCAACGGGGTTCAGTTTCCATGCCAACCCTGCAAGTTATGGTTTTTACTGGCCGCCAGGACCGCCACCCTGGCCGCCCATGCCGCCGCCCATTCCGGACTCGAATTCTCCAGCGGTCGCAGTTGCCACCTTCGTCGCATCCGTGATGCTACCGGCCCCCAGACCCGCATCGACATCGGCCGTTCCTCCGGAGTAGATGCTGTAGGTGTCCCCGTCTACGATCTCAGAGCTGGAATACACCACGTTGGCTGTTGCCTTTGAAGTCACAAAACTGGCAACCACGCTGCCACTGGAATCAACAATGTGAATGGCGACGCCTGCATCGACGGTCGTTCCCAAGGAAGCCTGGACACCGGACTGCTTTGAGGTCTCGCCTAGGCCTTCTGCCATGCCATCGCTACCCGCGGCAAACAGCACACCGCCGTCGACCGAGATATCGCCATTCGAGTCCAGTGCCCCGTTGCCGCCATTGGTTGGGCCGTTGACAACAGTAGTGCCGCCGGTGATTGAGATGTCCCCATTGGAATCCAACCCGTCGCCTTCGGCAGAGATGGTGACCTTGCCGCCAGAAATATTCAGGTGGGCATCCTGTGAGGCATCCATTGCCCCGCCACCACCCTGAGCAGCATTCTCGGAGCTGCCGGCAGTTGCGTTGACGCCGTCGTCACTGGCAGTCACGTTCACCGTTGCGCCGCTCAGGTTGATAGTTGGCGCTTCCAGCCCCTCATTTGAATTGGCGACCGTGGCAGCTCCCCCGCTGAGCGTCAAAAGCTGCTCGGCCTTGATGCCGTCGTCACCGGCCGAAACGTTCAGCTGGCCGCCATACTGATGGAGCCAGCCCCGGTCAGCATCTGTGTCATTTGTTGATTTGATGCCATCCCCAGTGGCGGTAATCTCGACGTGTCCGCCAAGCAGCGCAACGTAGTCCTTGCCCTTGATTCCATCATCTGCCGATGTAACCGTCAGTTGGCCCGAAGCGATTACCAGCCCGTCTTTGCTCACAATGCCATCTTGGTAATTTCCCTTGACATCCAAGGAGCCCTCACCGGCAATGGTCAGGTCCGCCATCGAGTAGATCGCTGCGTTCGCAGCATCCTCGGCGGTATCTGCATAGGTACTGGCATCCGATACGGAGTTGCTCGTGCCATCTTCAAGGTAGAGGAGGGTCTCATTGGACTCATCAACCTGGATTGCCGAACCGGTCGAGCTGCTGATCGAGGCATTGTCCAGAATAATTCGGACCACGTCTTCCTTGCCTGCCGCAACCACCACCTTGCCGTCGCTGAGCGAACCAGATAGCCGGTAGGTGCCCGCAGCGCTAATGGTGACGGTATCCCCGTCCACGGAGACACCGTCTGAGCCGGTCCCCGAGGCCTTCGTGCTTCCATCGGCGAGGTCTACTGTTGTTTCCGTATCGGCATCCCACTGCAGATCGTCCTCGTCAAAGTGGGTGTCTTCCGAAACGTCCGTTGCCGAAACCGAAGAATCACCACTCGCCGAGCTAGTGCTTTCGGCGACTGTGGCTGCGCTACTGGCACTGCTGGTTGCATTGATGACATCTGAGACCGTGGTTCCACTGCCGCTACTCGCACAGCCGGTCATTGCCAGTGCAAGCGATAAAGCGGCTACTGAACTTAGCGCCTTGGCTTTAAATAAGCGTTTCATGAGCATTCTTTCTTAATTCAAAAAAGGATTGGCAGTAATTTATTACTGTTCGATGGAGGGTATATGACTATCTTTCAATACCTGTCTGTGGCGATTCTGTATTCACCAAATGCCCCGCTTGTGAATTTTGAATTGGCACCTCCCGCTGACGTCGCTGTCGAAACAAAAACCGCTTTTGGATTGAGAAGCTCGCCAGGAACAAGACAATCTCCGTGACAATCTTTGCGAACAGCAGAGGGATTCCAGCAGTTGAGAGCAGTGTCAGCAACTCATAATTCAATGCCAGCAGCACCAGTGCCAGCAGCGCGTACCGAGCCACAGTTGACCGCATCGGCAACGAACGGCCTTCGGCGAACACCAATTGTCGATTGATCCAATAGTTCACCGCTGCGCTTCCGAGTCGCGCCAGGACCACTGCCGGCAACAAGTTATTGAATATCGCCGTGAACACCATAAGCAGAAGAGTGTCCACCACGAACCCTGCCAGCGAAGATGCAGAGAACTTCAGCAGTGGCGCATAAATCCGTATCGAATCCCTGATGGGCCTGAAGTGTGAACTCTCATTGTCGTTGAGGTAGATGGTCTGTATCTTGACCGATTCAAGAGCGATATTCTTCCTGCGCGCTTCAAGGAGCATGTTCAATTCGTATTCATAGCGCTCGCCGTCCACGCTTCCCAGCCATTCAAGTACTTCTGCTGGGAATCCACGCAGTCCAGTTTGGGTGTCGTTGAGCCACGTACCGGTGGATAGCGCGAAGAACAATGTGGTGACCTTGTTCCCCAATCGGCTGCGCAGGGGTATTTTCCCGGAGAATTCACGTTCGCCAAGAACGATGCCCTTTTTGCTGCCCACCTGCCTTGCCACAGCGTAAATATCCTCGGCAGCATGCTGGCCGTCGCAGTCAGCCGTCACAACATCATGCCCAGGGAAGTTTTCGGCGATGAAGCTGAAACCGGTCTTTAGCGCGGCCCCTTTTCCCATGTTGACCGGATGCTGGATGAGGACCGCTCCTTGGCGCTGGGCGTAGGTGAAAATTTCCACCGATTCTGCTCCGCTGCCATCGTCAACAAGGACCAGGATCGTTTCGTTGCTCTGCAGTTCTAGCGACTCAATGAGCTGGTTGAGCTTTTCGTCGGGTTCATATGCTGGGATCAGGAGAATCATTGCATCTCCCCCTGCCCCGCGATAAAGAGAATGTCAGAGGTGCCTCGCTCTTGATTACGGCCCAGAGGATTGTTAACCAGCTGCCCGTTGAAGAACATGGTCGAAGATCCGCCGCCGTCAATGTTGTAAGCAGTTTCGCACCCCAGATCCAGCATGATTTGGGCCAGTTCCGGCATCGTCACCCCGAGGCTATAGCCTTCCGAGCGACCATCGACAACGACGAAAACGAAATGCTTCTCATCAATGATGCCAACGGCGGTTCGTGGTTGTTGACCTTGGATCGAGTGGTTGCCGAAGTTGGTATCAACCTCAACCTGGTCAATGCCGTCAACTTGTTTCGAGTTCTTGACGACGGCAGGGCCGAAAGACAGAGTTTGCCAGACGCCCTCGGAGACCAGCGTGTCTGCGTTAGTAGTGGTTTCGTCGTAAACCTTGGCGCTGCCATCCTTGTAGAATGCCAGTCCTTCACGGGCGCCTTTATCCCTGTAGGCTACGCCGTTGCGAATGACAATGCCCGTGTCCCGGAATCCGTAGTAGTCGCCGTTGATGGCAAATACTGCTGAGTTGTTCTCTGCGATGGCACTGGTGGTCTCAGTGATGTTCTCGCCAAAGCTGTCCTTGGCAAAGGCAGAAGCCAGCACGGTTCCTTGTTGAAGCTTGAGGTCGGCTGCAAAGTAGGTCACTTGATTACTGCCACTGCCCGTGACGGTTTTGGTGATATTGATCTTGGCAAGATTCGAGGTGTAGCTGGTATCAGTGACACTTGCCGCAGTCTCGGAAGCGGTCGTCGCAGATGTTGCGGCGGCACTGGTGACACCGGTTTGCTCAACATGCTCGATAACAAATCGATCCAGCGCCCATCCTGCACCGCCACCTGCTGAGGCGAGTACCGCCAGCGACCCGATGAGTACCGTTCGGCGTGATGGCTTTTTACTCTTGGCCGCTTTTTCGTGGGCTAATTGCTCAGTTCGCGTATTTTGTGATTGAGGAGAATTCGTCATGGAAAAATTTATATAGACGCTACCTGTCAGCAGTTATCGATATACATAGGTGTTTTCCATGAACGGGAATTCAAGCAAGATTTTGTTGGATGTTTCCGGGGGAAATTTTGCCTTTGTGACGCTGATCCTATTAAGAAAAACCGGCCCCCTTTCTAAGTAATTCCTTAGAAAGAAGGCCGGTTTAGGCTGTGAAAACTCTAGTGAGTATCCTCTGCAGCAATCTCGGAACGGTCACCGCTCCACAGAGTGTGGAAGGTGCCTTCCTTGTCAGTGCGGCGGTAGGTGTGCGCACCGAAGAAGTCACGCAGACCCTGGGTCAATGCTGCTGGCAGGCGGTCGCGACGCAGGCCATCGTAGTAAGCCAGCGACGAGGAGAAGACTGGTGCCGGAATGCCGAGCTGAACTGCCACGGAGACAACACGGCGCCATGCAGGAACTGCCTTGGCGATTGCCTCGGCAAAGGCTGGAGCGAACAGCAGGTTGACTGGCTTTTCGTCCGCCGAGTAAGCAGCAGTGATGTCCTTGAGCAGGGCCGCGCGGATGATGCAGCCTTCACGCCACAAGCCAGCGATCTCGTCCAGCTTCAGCTCCCAGTTGTATTCACCGGCAGCCGAGGTGAGCATGTCGAGGCCCTGTGCGTAGGAAACCAGCTTCGATGCGAACAGTGCCTGGCGCACGTCTTCGACGAAGTTCTCTGGCAGGGTGACCTCGGTGGTGTCCGCGGCGAGCACCTTCTGGCCCACAGCGCGGATGTCACGCTGGGAGGACAGCGAGCGAGCGAATACCGATTCGGCGATGGCCGAAACCGGCGAGCCCATGTCCAGGCCGGACTGCACGGTCCAGCGTCCGGTGCCCTTCTGGCCCGCGGAGTCCTGGATTACGTCGATCAGCGGCTTGCCGGTGGCAGCGTCGGTGTGGCCCAGAACCTCAGCGGTGATTTCAATCAGGAAGCTGGAAAGCTCCCCCTTGTTCCACTCGCTGAAGATTTCGGCCTGTGCGGCTGGCTCGATGCCTGCAGCGCTGCGCAGCAGGTCGTAGGCCTCGCCGATAACCTGCATGTCGGCGTATTCAATGCCGTTGTGGACCATCTTCACGAAGTGGCCCGCACCATCGGTGGAAATCCATGCGCAGCAAGGAGCACCGTCGTCGGCCTTGGCGGAAATCTTTTCCAGCATCGGGCCCAGCGCCTTGTAGGACTCGGCCGAGCCGCCTGGCATGATCGATGGGCCCAGCAGTGCGCCCTCTTCGCCACCGGAAACGCCAACGCCAACGAAGTGGAGGCCCTTTTCGTTCAGGGCTGCTTCGCGGCGACGGGTGTCGGTGTAGTGCGAGTTGCCTGCGTCAATGACGATGTCACCTTCATCAAGCAGCGGAACCAGCTGGTCGATGACGGAATCCACCGGACCGCCAGCCTTGACCATAATCAGGACGCGGCGCGGGGTTTCAAGATTCGCGACCAGCTCTTCGAGGCTTTCGGTGCGGATGAAGTCGCCTTCATCGCCATGCGCCTCAAGCAGTGCGTCGGTCTTTCCGACCGAGCGGTTGTGCAGGGCGACAGTGTATCCGTTGCGGGCGAAGTTGCGGGCGAGGTTTGCGCCCATCACGGCCAGACCTGTGACACCAATCTGTGCAGGCATAAAAATAAGTCTCCATCAATTACGGGGAGGTGTGCCGTTAACAGAGACCATAAACCATGGCCCCTGAATCACGACCACGTGACCTTCCCATCCTACTAGGCACAGCACCCTGTTTCCCAGAGGACTACCAAAGTTAAAACATATTTATTCTGGGTATTCGGTCGGCGCAACCCTATTTGTCCCTAGCCGTTAGCTAAACTATCCCTATGGCAACTAGTCTGCACGCTCATGTGGTTGAGCATCTCGGCTCCCGCATCGTCAGCGGACAAATCCCCCGCGGCTCGATTATTCTTGCTGCGGATCTTGAGCAGAAGCTCCAGGTCTCCCGTTCGGTGATTCGCGAAGCGGTTCGCGTGCTCGCGCAGTGCGGCCTGGTGACCAGCACCAAGCGCGTGGGCATTCGAGTTCTGGGGGCGGAAAGCTGGAACCCCTACGACGATCACGTCATTCGCTGGCGCCTGGCCGGCGATCAAAAAGGGACGCAGCTGCGCTCCCTGACCGAGCTTCGCATTTCCGTCGAGCCCATGGCCGCTGAACTGGCCGCCGAGGTCGCACCGGAAGCCATGCGCAAGGAGCTGATGATGATCTCCGCTCAAATGAATCACTATGGACGCCAAGGCGACCTTCGCCGATTCCTGGAACTGGACATTCGCTTCCATGCCCTGGTGCTTGCCGCTTCAGGCAACGAGATGTTCGCGAATCTCTCCACGCCCATTGGCGCGATCCTGCGCGGTCGAACCGAACTTGGCCTGATGCCGGAGCGCCCGCACGAAGAGGCGCTGCTCTGGCACCAATCGGTAGCCGATGCCATCTCCAACTCCGATTCGGCCGGTGCCCGCAAGAACATGGAAAGCATCATGCGCCGCACCCACAACGAGATTTGCAGCCTCTGGGAAGGCCAGCCGCGCCTGTTTGTCGACCCAGCCAAGGATGCACGCTAGATCAGCGCACTGATTCACGCTTTCAGGACAACGGAAAAATCCGCCGGACCAACGAATATTCGTTGGTCCGGCGGATTTTTTCGCTACAGAGGCAGCTTGCTAGGCAAGCGCAGTCGCAATGCCGTAGAGCACCATCACGAAGGCGAAGCCGACAACCGAAACCAAAGCCTGCCCTACGGTCCACACCCGCAAAGTCGTCGATACGTCCATCTGCAGGAAGCGGGACACCAGCCAGAAGCCGGAGTCGTTCACATGGCCAGCGAACACCGAACCGGCGGCCAACGCCAGAACCATGGTGGCCACCTGGAAAGCAGTCAAGGAGCTATCAGCCAAAATTGCCGGCTGAACGATGGCAGCCGCGGTGGTCAATGCCACGGTGGCCGAGCCCTGTGCCAAACGCACGATGGCTGCGATCAGGAAGCCCGCGATGATCAGTGGCATGCCCACCGACTGCAGCGAATCCGCGATAGCATTGCCGATGCCGCTGGCACGAAGCACTCCACCGAACATGCCGCCGGCTCCGGTGATCAAGATGATCGAGCATACCGGGCCGAGAGCCGAGTCAACGACGGTCTCAACCAAGGTCTTGTCCTTGCCCTTGCGGAAGCCGAGCAGGAACATTCCGAGCAACACAGTAATCAGCAGCGCCACCGGGGTCTCGCCAAACAGGCGAAGCCAGGTAACCCATGATGCTTCTGCATCAACGATGCCGGCGCTGCCGAGCATGTTCAGCCCGGTGTTCATGAAGATCAAGATCAGGGGCAGAAGCAGCAGGCTGAAGACAGTTCCTACCGATGGAGAGGACTTGAAGTCATCCTTGCCAGTGCCGTTGCCCAGTGCTGCATCCAGGATGTTTGGTACCGGGATGTCGAACTTCTTGCCAACGAACTTGCCGAACAGGTGGCCGGAGAAGAACCACGTCGGGATGGCGACAATCAGGCCAAGAACGAGGACCAGGCCAACATTCGCTTCAAGCAGCCCCGAAGCCGCCACTGGGCCTGGATGTGGTGGAACGAAGATGTGCATCACCGAGAAGGCAGTTGCCGCTGGAATTGCGTAGTACAGCACAGATCCACCCAGGCGGCGCGCCACGGTGAAGATGATTGGAAGCATGACCACGAGGCCAGCGTCGAAGAAGATGGGGAAACCGAAGAGCAGCGATGCCACGGACAGCGCCAGTGGAGCTCGCTTTTCGCCGAACTTGGAGATCAGCCAGTTGGTCATTACCTCGGCGCCACCGCTGGTTTCCAGCATTCGGCCGAGCATCGCACCAAGACCCACAAGCAAGGCGACGCTCGCAAGCGTTGAGCCGAAACCGCTGGTCAAAGTGGTGATCACCGATGCCGCAGGAATGCCTGCGGCAATTGCTGTCAGCAAGCTGGTGAGAACCAGAGCCACAAAAGCGTGGATCCGGAAGCGGATAATTAGGACCAGCAGCACGGCGACCGCCGCTACCGCGAGTCCGAGGAGACCGGGCGTACCCAGCGTCCAGTTCATTTCGAGCTCAGTTGTCATTGTCGTCCTTGATCAATGGTTATTCATGCCAGTTGCTGGCAGGTGGCTTATGCGAGGTGCGCTACTCCGAGGTCAATTACAAGTTGACGCACGATGTCCTCAGGGGAATTGGAAATGTCAGCGGTGAGAACCGCTTCATCGGCGGTGGGCAGCTCCAGGGTTGCCAATTGGCTATCCAGCAGCGAGGAAGGCATGTACTCGTGGGAGCGTGCGTTCATTCGATCGCGAATAACAGTGGGCACACCTGCCAAGTGCACAAAAATGGTTGTCGGTTCCAAGGAGCGAATCAGATCGCGGTAGCTGCGCTTCAGGGCGGAGCACGCAATAACCAACGGTTCTCCCTGGTTGGTTCCTTCAGCAAGCTTCTGGCCAATGACACGCAACCATGGTTCGCGATCCTGATCGTCCAATGCTTCGCCTGCGGCCATTTTCTGCTTATTGGATTCGGGGTGCAGGCTATCGCCGTCGACGAATTGACGATTCAGCTCATCTGCCAGCATCTGGCCGATAGTCGTCTTGCCGCTGCCCGAAACACCCATAACGATGATGGCTGGGACCAGTTCACTCATGTATTCACTCCGTCGTGCGCAAACCTAATATCAGACTTAAGGATTGTTTGATTGGATAAAATCTGATTTAACAAGCGTATGAGCGACAGTGATCCGTGTCAACCATTTCGCAAGACCCGAACCTTGACTTCTTGAAAACCACAGATCAAGCATCAGTTACAAGCGGAAACATCGCGAACCTTCAAGTTAACCTTGAATCTATGTTGAGAAAAGCCCGAGAATCAACAGCCCCTCTATAGAACCCCAGCTCAAAGCAATGTAATGTCTGGATTAAGTGGTCAAACCCGATCACTAGAGATTCTGACCATTGGAGCGAATCATGGGATTCATTGGATGGATAGTTTTGGGCCTGATTGCTGGCGCTATCGCAAAAGCAATCCTGCCAGGCAAGCAAGGTGGCGGATGGATCGCAACCTTGTTGCTAGGGGTCGTCGGCGCATTGCTCGGCGGCTGGATTGGCAGCCTCATCTTTGACAAGGGAATGAGCGGGTTCTTCTCACTTTGGAGCTGGATCCTAGCCATCGGCGGCGCATTGATTGTCTTGGTCGTTTGGGGATTCATCACCAAGAAGCGCGCCTAGTCGGCCATTTTTATACTTGTCCCTTTCGCCATTGAAGAAACCCGCCCAGTGAACTGGGCGGGTTTCTTCTTGTTTGGCATCCTGCGTCAGGCACAGTGGGAACCTAGCATTCTGCCGTAGACTTCGAAGACTGGGGATCACTCCCCGAGCACTACGTTAAGGACTCCCGTGGCCATTGATCCCATGATCCCCACCGCAGAAATTCGAGCTCCGAAAAAATTCTTGTCCGTCGGCACCGAACGAACGCGCTGGCGCGGATTGATTCATGCATGGTCGACTCCGGGAATCATCATCATGAATCTGGTGCTCATCGTCCTGGCCGATGGGCGCCTTGCCGAATGGACCAGCACAATCTTCGCGATATGCTCCATCCTGCTCTTTGGCACCTCCGCGCTCTACCACCGCGGAAATTGGACCGACAAGGTCATGGGTCTTTTCCGCCGAGCGGATCACGCCAACATTTTCCTGCTCATCGCCGGCACCTACACACCGGTTGCTGCGCTGACACTCCCGGGCAAACAGGCAATAATCGTCCTATCCATCATCTGGGCTGGAGCAATAGCCGGGATTGCCATCAAAACTATCTGGCCCACGGCACCGCGCTGGGTCGGCGTGGGTCTCTACATTCTGCTCGGGTGGGGCGCGCTCATGCAGCTGCCAGCATTTTGGGCGGCAAATCCGGCAACCATGATCCTGATCCTTGCCGGCGGGCTCGCATATACGGTTGGAGCTGTTTTTTATGCAACCAAACGCCCCAACCCCTTGCCGACAGTCTTCGGATTCCACGAACTATTCCATGCCTGCACAATCATCGCGTTCCTCTGCCATTGGACTGCCGTACTGCTCGTCGCGCTTTAGACCAGCACATTGCATAGACACGTGGCCGCCATCTCACAAGAGCTGGCGGCCAGGTGCGCGTTCAGGGGACGCTAGGGCTGAGCGTAGCGCCGACGGACGAAGAACAAGCCGACCAGCGAAATCACGGTGATGGCCATGTAGTAGATACTTGGCGCATCCAGCGAACCTGTCACGTCGAGCAACCAGGTCAGCACCAGCGGAGCAATGCCCCCGAGCAAGGTCACGCCCACGTTGTAGGCAACTGACAATCCGGAACCACGGATAGCCGCTGGGAACAGTCCCGAGAGCAGCGCAGGAAGCGGTCCGAAGTAGAAGGACATGATGACGCCAAGCAGCGCAATCACCACCACCATGACCCCGACTGTGGGCGTGGAGGTCATCAGCTTGAACAAAGGATAGGCAAGCACAAAAGCGGCTGCTGCCGCATAGGTCATCACCTTTGCAGGCCCAACGCGGTCTGCCAGATGCCCGACAAGCGGCACCCCGCACAGCGTGATGACGCCAGCTGCGATGCCACCCAAGAAAGCCGCGTCGCCCGGAATGCCCAGGTTATTCACGGCGAAAGTTGGCATGAACAGGATCAAATAGACCGAGATCGTGGCGACACCAATGACCGCAGATCCGGCCAGCAGCCGCCCGTAGTGCACTTTGAAGAGGGTACCCAGCGGGAACTTTTCTTTCACCACGGACGTGAACTCCTCGGTCTCCTCCAGCCGGGCTCTGATGTACAGCCCCACCGGACCAATCAGCAGGCCCACGAAAAATGGCACACGCCAGCCCCACGCTTCCAGTTCCTGTGGACTCAGGCCAGTAGTGAGGAAGTATCCGAACCCGGAGGCGAGCATCATCGAAGCGCCTTGGCTGGCCACCTGCCACGAAGAGTAGTAGGCCTTTTTATGCGGAGCCGTTTCGATCAGGAATGCGGTCGAGGTTCCGAATTCGCCACCGGCAGAGAATCCCTGAATCAGGCGGGAAAGCAGGATGATCAACGCTCCTGCTACGCCGACCGACGCGTAGGGAGGAGCCACGGCCATGATCAAGGTACCCACCATCATTAGCCCGAGTGTGAGGGTAAGCGCCTTCTTCCGTCCCTTGCGATCAGCATAGTTTCCCAGCACCATCCCGCCCAGCGGACGGATTACGTAGGAAATCGCAAAGGTTGCGAAGGTGAGGATCAGTGCGAAGGTCGGATCCGACTCGGGATAGAAAACCTTGGCAATGGTGGTGGCAAAGGTGGCATAAACAATGATGTCGAACCATTCCAGGGCCGCGCCAATGGAGCTGGAAATGACCGCCTTGCGGGCCATCGCGATCTGTCGCGCGGTGGCCTGACTTGCCGCGCTCATCGGCTCAGCTGTGCAATCAGCGAGTCAATGAAGTTCTCGCACTCGGCGATCTGGTCGAGCAAGATGTATTCATCCGGTGCGTGTGCCTGGGCGATGTCTCCAGGGCCGCACACGACGGTCGGAATGCCCGCGGCAGAGAACAAGCCCGCTTCGGTACCATAGGTTACCTTCTCATCAGTGGCGATCGCCCCGCAGGCTGCCGCTAGCGCGACAATTTCCTCGCCCGGCTCGGTATCCAGGCCGGGAGCACCAGCCTGCTGCTCGAAGCTGACCGAGCACGACGGATTCTTGACGCGCATCTGGGCTTCGAGCTTGGCTGCCTCATCGCGGAAGCGGGCCGTGAGCTGCTCGCGATCCACCACAGCCAATGAACGGTACTCGAAGAACACCACCGCTTGCGAAGGAATGGTGTTCACTGCGATGCCGGCATCAAACTTATTTACGTTCATGGTGGTGGACGGCTCGATGAACGCTGCATCCTGCGGCCCGCTGGTACGCAGCTCCTGGGACACTTCCTCGACAAAGCCGGCAAAGCGCAGCGCATAGGAAATCGCGTTCACGCCCTCGGAGGGCAGCGACGAGTGCGCGGCGACTCCGTTGAACTGCACGCGGAACACATTCATCGACTTGTGTCCGCGAATCGCCCGCATGCTCGACGGCTCCCCGACAAAGCATCCGCGGGGCGCCAATCCATCGTCCACGATCTTGTCCACCAAACTCACCGCACCGACACAACCGACCTCCTCGTCGTAGGACAGCGCCAGGTGGATTGGCTCGGAAAGCTGGGCGCTGGTCAGCTGATCGAGCTTGGCCAGGATCACGCCCAGATAGCCCTTCATATCGCAGGTTCCACGGCCGTACAGCTTGTCGCCTCGTACCTGGGCATCAAATGGCTCGCTGCTCCAGTCCTGCCCGTCGACCGGGACCACGTCGGTGTGCCCCGAGAGCACAATGCCGCCAGTGCGGCCGCCATCGCTCGCAGGAATGGTCGCCAGCAGGTTGGCTTTGGTGCGCTCTTCATTGTGAATCAGCGTGGACTCCACACCGTGCGCTCGAAGTTTTCCGGCGACACTTTCGATCAGCGGCAAATTGGTGTCGCGGCTCGTGGTGTCCACCGCGATCAGCTCGCGGATTTCTTTCATGCTTGCTTCGGTGGGTGCAGCCATTACAACTCCTGGGTACTCGGCTTCGTTACACAGTTTTCATGCTGTCACACCTAGTCACTGGCGCATAGTAGATGTCCAACAAAGGCTTCGGGCTCCTTGCCGCCCACCCGTGCGGCTCGCGGATCGCCGCCGAAGACGCCAATGGCACCCGCTCTCGCGGGTGCCATCAGTTCACTGCTTCTACCTGCCCAGGTTATCGCGGGCATCCTTGGCGGCGTCCTTGACGGCTTCACCAGCCTGCTTGGCCTCCGCTGCCGCTTGGTCCGTAATACCCTCGGCTTGCAGCTCCTCGTTGCCGGCGGCATCGCCCGCGGCTTCCTTGGCCTTGCCCGCAGCTTCCTGGGACTTGTTCTTGAACTTGTCTAGCAAACCCATCAGATGTACTCCTCACGCGGTTGGTCCAACGTCGTACAATCTCGACACTACCGGTTGAGTACTCGAGCCAGCTGGCCAGCGCCTGCGCATTGGCTGGAACTTATTCGCCGAACCGGCGCCGGCCTCGGCCGGCGGATAGGCCATGCGCTCGCCGATCCGTTGGGTCCCGCGCCCCTAGGCCCGGCCCAGGACTGCCACCAGGAAGTCCTCGCCTGGTTCGCGCAGTGTCCAGGTCGAGTAGCGCTGCTGAACCGCCAGCCCTGCGCGTACCGCATCGGCGGTGAAATCCTCGAATGTGTAGCCGCGCCCGGCACCGAATCCGATGACCAGGCGGCCATCGGCAGCCAGATGCTCCCGCATTTTCTGCAGGGCCGGCAGGCGTTCAGCCTCGGACAAGAACGTCACGACATTGCCGGCCGAGACGATCAGGTCGAATTCACGAAGATGCCCCGCACCATCGTCCACGGTGAATGAGGCGAGATTCCCGACCTGCCACTGCGCCAGCGGATAGTCTTCGCGGGCGACGTCGATCAAGTGCGCGTCGAGGTCGATCCCGACCACCTGGTGCCCCTGCTCGCAGAGCCATCCGCCGATGCGTCCGGTGCCGCAGCCGGCATCCAGGATCCTGCTGCCGCGTTCGGCCATCGCATCGATGGTGCGCGCTTCACCGAAGATGTCCTTGCCTTCGGCGGCCAGATTCCGCCAGCGCTGCGCGAAGTTCTGGGAATGGTCGGGGTTGGCCCGCAGATTGGCGAGCCAGAGGTTTTCGTCAGGTGCACTCATGCTTCCATTTTCCCACGGCACACCCGTAAACCTGCCGTTGGCTGGCGCCTCGCTTCGGCCTTCTTCCAGGATTTCGCCCTGTTGCGGATGGTCCGCCGCAGATGTTGAGCCAGGGCTCTGCCCAAACACGCCGCCTTCCACTTATTGGTCTGCACCGGTGGCCTTGCGGTTGTATTCCATGGCGGCACGAACCCAAATAGCGAGCTGGTCATCAGTGACGATGGCTTCAGCGGCAACCTGGATCCAGC
This sequence comes from Glutamicibacter halophytocola, assembly GCF_001302565.1. NCBI lineage: Bacteria > Bacillati > Actinomycetota > Actinomycetes > Micrococcales > Micrococcaceae > Glutamicibacter > Glutamicibacter halophytocola. The sequence continues at coordinate 1,743,047 of NZ_CP012750.1, read as the reverse complement.
CCTGGCCCATGCTGCGGCCGCGCCCCATTTCTGCTTGGGCGGCCCCTGGCCAGCCCAGCACCTCCTCATGCTGCCCGCCGTCGACTCGCACGAGCAGTCCCCCGTCTTTGTGGACGCTGACGAGCATTTTCTCGTTGACCATCAGGGACCTGCCGCCGAACATCGAAACCTCCCGCACCGCGGGCTCGGCTGCAAGCATCGACCTCAGGCGCGCAACGACCTGGGATTGCTGGGGAGTCATGGCATTCACTTGTTCAAGCCTGCCCGGTCGGCCGGTAGGACATACGGTCAAAAATCAGCACGCTGTGCACGATCAAGCCGTCTTCGACGGTGAAATACTCCGCGGCCGGGGTCGTGGCAGTGACGGCGGTCTGCGGGTAGTAGAACAGCGCCAGCCGATCGCCCTCGGACAATTCCGCGATCTCACCGATGCCGGTCAGCATTGGCGCGAAGCCGCCGATGAAGTCCCGGTAGGCGTTGATGCCTTTCAGATCAATTCCGGGGGCACGGCAGAAGATGTCCTTGGAAACGCAGCTCATGGCCGTATCGATGTCTCCGGTGGTCCATGCTTGGTGATATTTCTTCACGATCCCGTGCGCGGTGCCCCGATTCATCGGATTCTCCCGTTCTTCCTGCTGCGCAAGCTGCTTGTGTGGTTTCTATTTTGGCAAGGGGTGTCAAGGACTGCACCTAATTCGCCGCCTGTCCCTGCCATGGCTTTCCACTTTCCGGATTCGGTCAACGGCTTGAGGTCAGCGAACTGCTCCGGCCAAACACCGTCCAAATACGAACGAAGCACCGCAAACCCCTCGGTGTTCACTGCAAAAACCTGCTGAGGGCCTTCTGGGGTATTGATGAAGAGTCCTGTTTTACGTAGCGCCCCTAACTGACGAGAAGTCGTTTGCTGTGAAAGTTCTACGGGCTCGGCAGTGGAGAGCATGGGTTGCTCGGCTAGATAGATGATCTTCGGGGACTCCCTGCGATTCGCATCGGTTAGCGTGCGCAACGACAGTCCAAGGTCGATGGCTGATGCTGAACCTTCCATGGCGCCTCCTGCAGCAAGTGGGCCCAGCGTAACAAAAATGCGGGCATCTGCTCGTGAAAGTCAGCGTATTTGGAGAAGGGGAAAACGATCACTCGCCGAAAGGAGAGCCGAGATCTGCCGTTGCAAAGAAATTCCGCGTTTGTCGGGCCATTGTGCAATCATCGCCAGCTGCAACCCTGACGCGCTTGAAGTTGCGTTCTCTCTGGCGGTTCGGAAGACGTGGAAACGCAAACAGCAGGTGTCGCATGTTTAGATGATGTCTGGCCCGAGCCGCTTGCCAAGTACAGGCAACACTTTTGCCCGTTAGCTGGCACTCGCCGATGCCGATTCTGCGAACCTTGGGTACAGAAAAACCGCTTCAAGCACTCCGATCAGGAGTTTTGAAGCGGTTATCTTTTTGGTGGGCCCTACCGGGATCGAACCGATGACATTCACGGTGTAAACGTGACGCTCTACCAGCTGAGCTAAAGGCCCTCCTGCAGTTTCAAACGAGGAATTTTCGTTCCTTTGTCCGTCCTCTGCAACAAGTAATAATTTAGTACACCCGGGACTGACTTGGCAAATTGAACAAGGTGATTCCACAAAAGAGTGCCGAGCGTCACTATCGCAGCATGTGAATATTCGCCGTGCTGCGATCAAGGCTGGAGATGAAGGACGCAACGCTTCAGCGATCGCTAAACGGTCCGCCCCATGAGCCAAACTGGGCCCATGAAGAAATCACTCGCATTTATATCACTGGCGCTATGCATTGCGCTATCCGCTTGCGGTGCGCAGACACGCCCCCAGACTCCCCCGGAATCAGTAGCATCACCCACTGCCGCACAGAGCCACGCTACCGAAGCTGCAGATTTGACTGGAAATTGGAAGCAGACGAATTCGCTGGATCCCGACGCGTACCAGGCCGCGACGATCGACGAGGATTCCATCACCATTAATTGGGTGACGAATAGTGGGGACACCACGTCACTCTATTGGGTCGGAACTTTTAAAGCATCGGGGACATCAACAGATTCCCACTCATGGACCTCGAAACGCGATCGCAAAGCCACGGATAGCGCAATCTTGGCCTCGGGTGACGACACCAAGAAATTCACATTCAAGGATGGCGAGATTTCCTACGAAGCGGGAATCATGGGCACGACAACAACAGTACGGCTGCACAAACAGTCGAATTGAGCGCTGGGCGTTCGCTATCGAGCTTGCACCAAGTCAGATAAACCGGGCATGCACGAAAAAATCCTCGATCCGGATGGATCGAGGACTTTTTGCTTGGTGGGCCCTACCGGGATCGAACCGATGACATTCACGGTGTAAACGTGACGCTCTACCAGCTGAGCTAAAGGCCCTAACCATGTTCGCTTTGGAAGCCAACGAGGAATAACTTTACCGAGATATTTCCCAACGCGCAAATCGAGGCGGAGGCTTTCCGCGTGAACTGGAGCACAGTGCCTGCTCCCCGGTACTACAAGCCTTCGATAGCATCCATATAGTCTTGAATCGCTCGAGCTTCTGCCATCGCGCTGCGGAAAATCTTCTGCACCCGGCCGTCAACGACGAGCAGGGAAACGCGCGTAGCGACACCTTGAAGCTCATCAAACGCACCGGCTTGCCGTGCAACCTCCCCATGGGGCCAGAAGTCGGCAAGAAGCTCGAATTCAAGATCTAGCGATTCCGCATAGCTGCGCAGGGCGAATTTATGGTCGACCGATACGCCCACGATGCGCACCCCGCGTTCGGCAAAGTACTCATGCTCTTTATTAAGCGCCGCCAACTCCGAACCGCAAACCCTGGAAAACGCCCAGGGGAAAAAGACAACCAGCACCCGGCCTTGGGAAAGCCCGGTGCTGGTTATCGACTCACCGTATTGATTTTGCAGCGAGAAATCGAACAGGCGCGAACCTGCTTGAATCATTAGTTCTTCTTACGTGGGGCCAGGCGGACTGCAGACCAGTCCTCCGAAACACCTTCACTTGTAGTCACGTGCAGGCCGGCACTCGGTGCCTCCTGCTGGATTAGTGCTGGGGATACGTGACCTTCGCGGCCCTGCTTCGGGGTCAGCAGCCAAACAATGCCGCTTTCCTCCAGGCAGTTCAACGCGTCCATCAACGAATCAACAAGGTCTCCATCGCCATCGCGCCACCAGAAGATAACTGCGTCGACAACGTCATGATCCTCTTCGGTGAGCAGCTCTGAACCAATCAGATCCTCGATCGAGTCACGCAGATCGTAATCCACGTCATCGTCGTAACCCAGTTCCTGAATAAGGTCTTCATTTTGGAACCCCATTTTTTTGGCGGGCTCCAGATTTGCCGATACGGCGTCGCTCACTTCATTCCTCCTGCTGGTGCAAAGCGTTACTACCAACGAAACACGGTTTTCCTGTTCCATTCAAGCGCTGCAGCAATAACACGCCGAACAAATATAACCCACGATACAGTGGTCCACATCATATCGACATGAGCGTTAGCCTAATAGCTCCTATACCGTGTTGCCCAAGTCACTTGAAAAGTCTTATTTAAGCACTATTTGGCTCAGAATTGTGCTCCCAAGCCCGCAAAAAGGACATTAGAGTTGCATATGAACCGACAGTGCACATCACTCCAGTGTTACTGCACCCGTTGTCCCAAAACCGTCGCATCGCAGTGGAAAACTGCAACGCAGCGGAGCCGCAATTCAATCAAGGAGCTTCCGTGGCTGTAGAGGAACACATCTCCCAGATCCGTAGCGGGTTGACTTACCAGCTTTCAGATCGGGATCCTGAGGAGACTCAGGAATGGATGGACTCGTTTGATTCTCTCGTAGAATCCCAGGGCACCGAGCGTGCTCAGTTCATTATCCGCTCGCTATTGCAGCGTGCAGGTGCAAAGTCCGTGGGTGTCCCCCATGTGACCACCACCGACTACGTGAACACTATTCCTGTGGACCAGGAACCAGACTTCCCAGGCGATGAAGCCATCGAACGCCGCTACCGCGCCTTCATGCGCTGGAACGCAGCCATCATGGTGCACCGCGCCCAGAACCCGGCCATCGGCGTTGGCGGCCACATCTCCACCTACGCTGGTGCAGCCACCCTCTACGAAGTGGGCTTCAACCACTTCTTCCGTGGCAAGAACCACCCAGGCGGCGGCGACCAGGTCTTCTTCCAGGGCCACGCCTCGCCGGGCATGTACGCCCGCGCCTTCCTCGAAGGCCGCTTGTCCGAAGAGGACATGGACGGCTTCCGCCAGGAGCACTCCAAGGAAGGCCACGCGCTTCCTTCCTACCCGCACCCGCGTTCGCTTCCCGACTTCTGGGAATTCCCGACCGTGTCGATGGGCATCGGCCCAGCTAACGCCATCTACCAGGCACAGCTGAACCGCTACCTGCAAAACCGCGGCATCAAGGACACCTCCGACCAGCAGGTCTGGGCCTTCCTTGGCGACGGCGAAATGGACGAGCCGGAGTCGCGCGGCTTCCTGCAGCTGGCTGCCAACGAAAAGCTGGACAACCTGAACTTCGTCATCAACTGCAACCTGCAGCGCCTGGACGGCCCGGTTCGCGGTAACGGCAAGATCATGCAGGAACTGGAAGCCTTCTTCCGCGGTGCTGGCTGGAACGTCATCAAGGTCACCTGGGGCCGCGAGTGGGATGCCCTGCTCGAAGCCGACAAGACCAATGCCCTGGTCGACATCATGAACCAGACCCCGGATGGCGACTACCAGACCTACAAGGCGGAGTCCGGCGCCTTCGTGCGCGAGCACTTCTTCGGCCAGCGTCCGGAAACCAAGGAATTGGTTGCCGACATGACCGACGACGAGATCTGGAACCTCAAGCGCGGTGGCCACGACTACCACAAGGTCTACGCCGCCTACAAGGCTGCCGTCGAGTTCAAGGGCAAGCCAACTGTCATCCTGGCCAAGACCGTCAAGGGCTACGGCCTGGGTTCGCACTTCGAGGCTCGCAACGCGACCCACCAGATGAAGAAGCTGACCATGGAAGACCTCAAGGGCTTCCGCGATCACCTGCGCATCCCGATCACCGACGAGCAGCTCGAAGCCGATCTGTACTCGCCACCGTACTTCCGCCCATCCGAGGATTCGCCGGAGTTCAAGTACATGATGGAACGCCGCGCGGCCCTGGGCGGCTCGGTGCCGACCCGCCGCAAGGAAACCTCGGTCAAGCTCCCGCTGCCAGGCGACAAGGCATACGCCATCGCCAAGCGCGGCTCGGGCAAGCAGCAGGCAGCCACCACCATGGCCTTCGTCCGCCTGCTCAAGGACCTGATGCGCGACAAGGAATTCGGCCACCGCATCGTGCCGATCGTTCCTGATGAGTCCCGCACCTTCGGCATGGACTCGTTCTTCCCGACCGCGAAGATCTACAACCCAGGTGGCCAGAACTACCTGTCCGTGGACCGCGACCTGGTCCTGGCCTACAAGGAATCCCCTCAGGGCCAGTTGATCCACCCGGGCATCAACGAGGCCGGCGCCGTCGCAGCATTCACCGCTGCCGGCACCAGCTACTCGACCCACGACGAACCGCTGATCCCGATCTACGTGTTCTACTCGATGTTCGGCTTCCAGCGCACCGGCGACCAGTTCTGGGCCGCCGGCGACCAGATGACCCGTGGCTTCATCATCGGCGCTACCGCCGGCCGCACCACCCTGACCGGTGAAGGCCTGCAGCACGCCGACGGCCACTCGCCAATCCTGGCTTCGACCAACCCGGCCGTGATCACCTACGATCCTGCCTACGGTTACGAAATCGGCCACATCATGCGCTCCGGCCTGGACCGCATGTACGGCGGAACCCACCAGGATCCAAACGTCATGTACTACCTGACCGTGTACAACGAGCCGATCAGCCAGCCAGCTGAGCCGGAAAACGTCGACGTCGAGGGCATCATCAAGGGCATCCACCTGCTCAAGGAAGCCACCACCGACGGCCCGCGCGCACAGCTGCTGGCCTCCGGCGTGGCCGTGCCATGGGCACTGGAAGCACAGGAAATCCTCGCCGAAGAGTGGGGCGTTTCCGCCGATGTCTGGTCGGTGACTTCGTGGAACGAACTGGCCCGCGACGGCCAGAACGCCGACGCCGAGGTGCTCATCGATCCTTCCAAGGCTCGCCGCACCCCGTACGTGACCAGCAAGCTGGAGTCCACCCCGGGCCCGGTCATCGCGACCACCGACTACATGCGCGCCGTGCCCGAGCAGATCCGCCCCTACGTGCCAGGTGAATTCCACACCCTGGGCGCGGACGGCTTCGGCTTCTCGGACACCCGTGCAGCGGCCCGCCGCTTCTTCAAGATCGATGCCCACTCGCTGGTGGTCCAGACCTTGCAGTCGCTGGTTGAGCGCGGCGAGATCCCTGCGGACACCGCAGTGAAAGCCCACGCCAAGTACGATCTGAACAACCCGAACGCCGGCAAGTCCGGCAACGCTGGCGGCGACGCCTAAGCACCCACGGGTCGGCACTTGTGCCAGATCGGCTCCTGCCCCGCAACGGATTTTCCGCTGCGGGGCAGGAGCTTTTTAATCACCCTTCTTGGCATGGGCATGGCGGAGGAAAAATCACTAAGCTTGAAAGCATGAGTCCCGAACTCGAAGCCGCCACGCCGAAAAACCGATCCAGCCAGCCACAGCCGCCGAGCCCGCAAACGCTCAAGCGGCTCCAAAGCCATATCGGGGTCCTGTCCACCACCGCCCTGAAGTATCTTGACCAGCAGCTGCCCTGGTACCGCTCGCTGGATCCGAACGAGCGCGCGGCCCTGGGCCTGATCGCCCAAAAGGGCATCTCCACTTTTGTCACCTGGTACGAGGATCCGTCCTCCACCCCATCATGGGTGGTCACCGACGTCTTTGGCGCAGCTCCCACCGAGTTGACCCGTTCGATCTCGCTGCAAAAGGCCTTGGGGCTGCTGCGCACCATCGTGGAGGTCGTCGAATCCCAGGTTCCGGATATCGCCACGGAGTCCGAACAGGCCGCCCTGCGCGAGGCGGTGCTGCGCTACTCACGCGAGGTGGCCTTTGCCGCCGCCGACGTGTACGCGCGTGCTGCCGAAACCCGTGGAGCTTGGGACTCCCGGCTGGAAGCCCACGTGGTGGATGCGGTGCTCCACGGCGAGCCCCATGACTCGCTGGCTTCGCGGATTGCCGCCATCGGCTGGAAGTCGCAAAAGGACATCCGCATCTTGGTGGGCACCACCCCGGCAGCCAATTCGGCCACCTTCGTCACGACCTTGCGCCGGGTCGCCACCCGCTATTCGCGCGATTCGCTGGTGGGGGTGCTCGGCGACCGCTCGGTGCTTATGCTCTCGGATACCAAATTCGACGACGTCGACCTCACCCGCTTCACCCGGTTCTTCGGCCCGGGCCCGGTGGTGTACTCGCCGCTGGCCGCCACCGTCAAGGACATGCACCATGCCGCGGTGGCCGCGGTCGCCGGCTACAGCGCGGCACGCGCCTGGCCGCAGGCGCCCAATCCGGTCAGCACCGATGATCTGTGGCCCGAACGCGCCTGCAATGGCGATCAGCTGGCACGCACGGCGCTGATCGAACAGGTGTATCAGCCGCTGCAGCAAGCCTCGAACGGGCTGCTTGAAACCCTCTCCAGCTATCTGGCGCTGGGGCATTCGCTGGAAGGCACCGCGCGCGAGCTCTTTGTCCATGCCAATACCGTGCGTTATCGGCTCAAGCGGGTCAGCGAGGTCAGCGGCTGGGACCCGCTGGTGCCGCGTGACGCTTTTGTGCTCCAGTCCGCATTGCTCTACGGCCGGCTCCACGAGTTCAACTTGTAGGCTTCACCCAAAGAATGGGCATGGCGCACAACACCATTTTGCTCGCTCATAGCGCATTACATGGGAATTCCGGTTGGGCATGGGATACTGTTTTGTAGAGTTCCTACAAATAGCCACCTTGAGCTTGGTACCGAAATGAAGCGCGAAAAGCTCCTAGAATTTGGAAAGCTGTAAGAGTGTTAGCAATCGTTTGCCCCGGACAGGGCTCCCAGACCCCAGGTTTCCTCGCCGAATGGCTCGAAGTTGAGGGTGTTGCCGATCATCTGGCAGCCCTGAGCGCCATTACCGAGCGCGACCTCACCGCCCACGGAACCGTCTCCGACGAAGAGACCATCAAGGACACCGCCGTCGCGCAGCCGCTGATTGTCGCCGCAGGCCTGGTGACCGCCCGTGCGCTGTTCGGCGATCACTTGCCAGCAGGCAGCATCGTTGCCGGCCACTCGGTCGGCGAAATCACCGCTTCGGCACTGGCTGGCGCCTTGGCTGAATCCGATGCAATGAACTTCGTCAAGGTCCGCGCCAATGCCATGGCCGAAGCGGCCGCAGCCACCCCGACCGGCATGGCCGCCGTGCTCGGTGGCGATCCTGAAGAGGTCCTCTCGGCCTTGGACGGCTTCGGGCTCACCCCGGCCAACGCCAATGGCGGCGGGCAGATCGTTGCCGCGGGAACCACCGAACAGCTGGCCGAACTGGTCGAGAATCCACCGGCCAAGGCCCGTGTGATCCCCTTGAAGGTTGCCGGCGCGTTCCACACCTCGCATATGCAGCCAGCGGTGGGCACCTTGAAGGAATTGGCCGATACCCTCACGCCCGCTGACCCGAGCGTGCGCCTGCTCTCGAACTTCGATGGCCAGCCGGTCGCTGACGGCCAGGCCAACCTCGACTCCCTGGTAGCCCAGGTCTCCCGCCCGGTGCGCTGGGATCTGTGCATGGAGACCCTGGCCGAAGCCGGCGTCACCGGAGTCTTGGAACTGGCACCAGCTGGCACCCTGGTGGGCTTGGCCCGCCGCGGGCTGAAGGGCGTGAAGACCCTCGCGGTCAAGTCGCCTGCCGACCTTGAAGCTGCCCAGGCCTTCATCGCCGAGCACACTGCCAGCTAACCGGCTGAACTCAAAGATTTGCGCGCCGAACCAGTCATGATGCCACCGGCGGGCTCATCTCTGGCCTAAGCTTTAAACCGACGAAACTGCGGTGCGTGATTCATGCACCATCGTTTCAGCACATCGGCTCGCGACGGGAACCTGTCCGCAGGGATCTGTTTCAGCCACAAAGAACACCGGAGTCCTCCGGCAACTGAAGAAAAGGAGCCATCCATGGCTAGCAACGAAGAAATCCTGGCGGGCCTCGCCGAAATCGTCAACTCCGAGACCGGCCTGGACGAAGCAGACGTGCAGCTGGACAAGTCCTTCACCGAGGACCTGGACATCGACTCGATCTCGATGATGACCATCGTCGTAGAGGCAGAAGAGAAGTTCGACGTAAAGATTCCGGACGAGGAAGTCAAGAACCTGAAGACCGTAGGCGACGCTGTCAGCTTCATCGCTTCGGTTCAGGCCTAAGCTTTCGGCGTTAATCGCCACACCGTTGCGCGGGCAAGCCGTGCGCATCGGCCGGTACGTCAAGCCGGCCCCCTAAATTTCTTAATCGCACAGTAGAGAGTTTGATGATGGCGCGCAAAGTAGTGATCACCGGTCTCGGAGCCACCACCCCAATCGGCGGGGACGTCCCCACCCTCTGGGCCAACGCTTTGAAGGGCGTCTCCGGCGCCGCAACCCTGGATGATGCCTGGGTGAAGGAATACGACCTTCCGGTCACCTTCGCTGCGCGCGCTTCCGTTCAGCCAACCGAGGTTCTCACCCGCCCGGAAACCAAGCGCATGGATCCTTCCACGCAGTTCGCTGTCGTTGCCTCGCGCGAAGCATGGGCCGACTCAGGCCTGAGCAAGGAAGACATCGACCAGAACAAGCTTGCCGTGGCCTTCGCTACCGGCATCGGCGGTGTCTGGACCCTGCTGAACGCCTGGGACACCCTGCGCGAAAAGGGCCCCCGCCGCGTTTTGCCAATGACTGTCCCGATGCTGATGCCCAACGGCCCAGCAGCTGCGGTGTCCCTGGACCTGGGTGCCGCCGGTGGCGCCCACACCCCGGTCTCCGCTTGCGCTTCGGGCACCGAGGCCATGCACGTTGGCCTGGAACTGATCCGCTCGGGCAAGGCCGATGTCGTGATGGTTGGTGGCGCTGAAGCAGCCATCCACCCCATGCCAATGGCTGCTTTCTCCTCGATGCATGCGCTCTCGCGCCGCAATGACGATCCTGCCAAGGCCTCCCGCCCGTACGACATCGATCGTGATGGCTTCGTGATGGGTGAAGGCGCTGGCGCCTTGGTGCTGGAAGCCGAAGAGCACGCATTGGCTCGTGGCGCCCGCATCTACGCCGAGCTGGCCGGATCGTCGGTCACCTCTGATGCACACCACATCACCGCTCCGGATCCAGATGGCTCGGGTGCTACCCGCGCGCTGAAGGCCGCCATGTTCGACGGCCGCATCCAGCCAGAGGACGTTGTACACGTCAACGCGCACGCAACCTCCACCCCGGTGGGCGACGCTCCGGAATACACCGCCTTGAAGAACGCCCTGGGCGATCAGCTGGACAATGTCTGGGTCTCGGCGACCAAGTCGCAGATGGGCCACCTGCTTGGCGCCTCCGGTGCCGTTGAATCGGTCCTGTGCGCGCTGGCTGTCTACCACCGCACCACCCCTGTGACGATCAACTTGGATAACCAGGATCCAGCGATCCCGCTGAAGGTAGTCACCGGCCAGCCGGAAGCACTTCCAGCCGAGGGCACCATCGTGGCACTGAACAACTCATTCGGTTTCGGTGGCCACAACGCAGTTGTCGCTATCCGCAGCGTCTAGCAATATCCCGGTTGCGTGCAACCGAATAGCCGATGGGCTGGTCCAAGGGATTCCTTGGACCAGCCCATCCTGCTTTAATTCTCTGGCTTCTTCGGCAAATCGTTGTCTGATAGCACCTGTGCTTGTTACGCTCAAGATCCGCCCACCTGGCGTGGGAATTTGTTACTTCGATCAGCTCAGGAGCCATCCTCGTGCGCACACTCATCGCAACCGCATTTGTCTCGCTCGACGGAGTCGTTGAAGCTCCGGGCGGCGAACCCGAATACCGCAATTCCGGCTGGACCATGAATAGTGTCGAGTTCGATCCAGCCGCATACGAGCTGAAAGGCACCGAACAGGCTGAAGCTTCAGCCATGTTGCTGGGCAGGATCAGCTACCAGGCCTTCTCCCCCATCTGGCCATCGATGACCGAGGAATTTCCGCACTATAACGCCATGCCGAAATACGTGCTTTCCACAACGCTGGCCGAGAAGGACCTCGTAGACAACTGGGGCGAGACAACCATCCTGCGTTCGATCTCCGACGTCGCACGCCTCCGCGCGGGCGAGGGTGGACCCATCAGCATCCATGGTTCGGCAACCTTGGTTCGTTCCCTCCAAGAGCACCAGCTTATTGACCGGTACAACCTCCTGGTTTTCCCGGTCCTGCTCGGTGCAGGCAAGCGCTTGTTCAGCCAGGAAAGCATGGACGCGCAAACGCTCAAGCTCGTGGATTCACAAACATATTCGAATGGTATCCAGAAGAATGTTTTCGACGTCGTCCGGTGACCTCATCGCGGGATGTATTCCTTCGTGATCAGTTCCAGATAATGTCCCGATGGGTCTAGCAAATAGACTCCCCTGCCACCGTGCTCATGATTGATTGCTCCGGGGTGCTGGCGTTGCGGGTCGGCCCAATGCTCGTGCTCCGCTGCGCAAATTTTTTGGTAAGCGCGGTCAAAATGCGCTTCGTTGAGCAGGAACGCATAGTGCTGAGGCGGAAAATCAATCGGTGGCGTCGCAAACTGCAGCAACACCCCACCGTCAAGGCTGATGTTGCAGAATGGCCCCCAACTGGGGGCGGGCTTCGCTTCGAGCAAGTCAGTGTAAAACTCTGCCATGCGCTGTGGATCCGTTGAAGCGATAATTGTGTGGTTGAATTGCGCGGTCATCTGTCCCTTTCAAAATATGTCCGAAAATTCTGTAGCTTGAATCTTCCGGTGAAAGGGTGGTCCGCGGATCAGGGAACGACCAGATAGCCGTTCCGGGAGTGGCTGCCTAGAGCCTGACTGGTCTTCATCGCCAATGAGTCTAGCATCCTGGGCGCGCGCCTGACTATGTCTTCAGGGTAAAACCAAGAAGTGGGATCCCAATATGGAATCCCACTTCTTGTGGTAACAACCCCGCACCACCGGGGTCTAACTGAGTGCAGTTGTAAACTCACCCAGAGACATTAAAACCAGTTGCTAAACTACCTGGTTGAGCCATCGTACAGGTGCTTCATCTCCTGAGTGTCTAAAAGGCTCGAGCTCCTCGTCCCAGGCTTCGCCCAGTGCGATGGACATTTCTTGATAGAAAATTGACGGGTTTCCATCGCCCTTTTCATAGGCCCAGCGGATTCTTTCCTCGCCGACCATGATGTTGCCAGCAACATCAACGGTCGCGTGGAAGATCCCCAAGTCTGGAGTTACGGACCAACGGCTGCCGTCGGCGCCGGGGCTTGGATCCTCTGTGATTTCGAAACGCAGATGCTGCCATCCATGCATTTCACTGGTGAGCAGTGCGCCAGTTCCCTGCGGGCCAACCCACTCAATTTCGGCGCGACAAAATCCGGGTGCGACGTGCTGTTCGGTCCAGTCCATCTTGACTGGAGTTCCGAGCACGGACCCAATTGCCCATTCCAGGTGCGGGCATAGTGCAGCAGGGGCGGAATGTACAAATATCACGCCTCTGGTCATCGGTGCAGACATGCCATCCTCCGTTGCGGTGTTGATCGTCTTCCCCTACGTCAACATCGAACTGGTGCTATCGCCGCCGATAGTTCTATTTTGCCCGATGAACAGCACTTTTCGCCACCCAGGCGGGCTAAATTCACAGATTGGACGAAAATCATCAGGCCCGAGGGTGTGCTTGGCGGTAACTTTGCCGCAATCGATCCACAGAAACATGCGTATAGAGCTGGGTAGTGGCAAGCGATGCGTGCCCGAGGAACTCTTGCACCGCACGCAGGTCAGCGCCTCCATCGAGCAAATGGGTGGCGACTGTATGGCGTAAGGCGTGTGGCCCGCTGGCGGAGGTGTCGCCAAGTGAGCGCAGGGCGCTGGCAATGACTTCACGCGCCTGTCGAACATTCAGCCTGGAACCGCGAACTCCGACCAGCAAGGCGTCCCCCGCCTGCTCTGCGGCCACGACACGTCGGTAGGAGCGTATCCATTCAATAATCACCCGCTCGGCAGGTTTGCCGAAGGGCACCATCCGCTCCTTGTTGCCTTTGCCAAGGACTCTCAACGTCCTTCGCTCAAAATCGATATCCGCGATATCCAAGGCAACCAGCTCACTGATGCGCAGTCCCGAAGCGTAGAGCAATTCTGCAATGACCCTGTCTCGACACTGGATCGCCCTGGCTTTGGGATCCTGGTCAGTTCCATCGCCTTTCTGCCTGGCTGCCTCGTTTTCTTCTGTAGGACCAGCATGTTCCGACAGGAGCCTGTCGATCTGGCTGGGCTGAAGTATGTGCGGCAGCCGCCGCTCTTTTTTCGGTGCTGCCAATCGCAAGGCCGGATCATTCTCAACCAGGTGGTTCTTCAATGCCCAAGCGAAGAAGTTTTTCACCGCGGAGATGCGGCGGGCCAATGTTGTCCGAGAAACTGCGGACTCATGCAGGTATGCGAGCCAGTCTCGAAGCATTTCGACAGAAATCTGCTTCAGTGCCGGATCACCGGCGTGTTCGTTGAGGAACTGTCCGAGATTTCGGAGATCTACGTCGTAGGCGCGCAGGGTATTTTCGCTGCGGCCGCGTTCGCGCTGCAGGTACTCCAAATAGTCGGCCACGGGTTCGGAGAATTTTGCCGACGGGCCGGTGGAGCGCTTCGAGGCAGGATCGTGCTTCATCACCACCGAGCTTACCCGAAGGCAGCTAGTTGCCCTGGTAGACCAGTTTCCACGATAGGCCATCGGTGCTGGCCAGCCCGAGTGCCTCCAGGCGGGCTACCGCCTGCAGCGTTTGAATCATCGGCACACCACTGCGCGCTGAAATTTCATCAACCAGCAGCGACCTGGAAAACGACATGACGTCGTAGACCATGCCTTCATCGCGGCCCAGCTGATCTGTTGGTCTCTGGGGCACCTGATCCACGCGTGAAGCCTGGGTGCTGCGGTCGGCGCCGACGAGCGCGAGGGCATCTTGCGGTGAAGCAAGCAGCGCGGCGCTTCCCTCGGCGATCAGCCGGTGGCAGCCGGCGGAATTCGGAGCGAACACGCTTCCGGGGACGGCTGCGACATCGCGGCCTAGCTCAACCGCATGGCTGGCTGTATTCAGTGCTCCAGAGCGGTGTCGTGCCTCCGCGACGATAACCAGCCTGCTCAAGGCGGCAATGATCCGGTTGCGGTTCAAGAATCGAAAACGAGCTGATGTGGTCCCCGGCGGGACTTCCGACAGCAGGACGCCCCGCGCGACAATTTGGTTGAGCAAGTTGCTATTGCCTGATGGATAGAGCCGATCGATACCGCCGGCCATCACGGTAATGGTCGGCGGGTTCGGGTAGGCCCAGTCTTCAACTGTCAGCGCTGCCCGGTGGGCGCTGGCATCGATGCCGTAGGCTCCCCCGGAGACGATGGTGTACCCATGCGTGGCAAGGGTCCTGCCAAGGTCGAAGGTCACCTGGTCGCCATAGTCACTGGCATCTCGAGAGCCGACGATCGCTACATTCTTCGCTACCTGCGCTCCGGCAAGGAGCTGGGGATCGCTGGCCCGCCACCATAGGCACAGGGGCCGTCCCAGATTGAGGTCGTCAAGCTGAGTTGGCCACATTGGGTCCGTTGGGATCAGCAGTCCTCCATTATGCCGGGCCGCGGTATCCAGTGCGGCCACGGGGTTGCTCAGCGGCAGCCTCTTGCGCCAACGGGTCAGTGCGGCTTTCAGGTCCTGCGCCATATTCGAGGTGGTCTTCACCCCGAGGATGTCGTCGACCTGGGACTTGAGCCCCCATGGCACGAAGTCTGCTCTTCGAATCAGTGCAATCAGTTCCTGGGGGCTCATGAGTTCCAGCAGGGCAGTCGCGGTGTAGTCGTTTGGCTCAATCAGCTGGTTCAAGTGCGCATATGTCAGCCGTTCCTGATTCGTGCGATCGTCCACTGGAACAGGATGTGAATTGATGGACATTCGATGGCCTAACTATTCTCAAGACTTTGGCGCAGATGCGCTGCAACGGCCAAGTCGTCTTCGGTGGGAGCTGCGTGCTGTTGTTGGTCGGCGACTGTCCAGGCCACCCGCAGCAGACGGTGGATTCCTCGGGCCGAAAGCCCGCGGCGAGCAGCAAGTTGTTCCAAAGCGGCCTTGGTTTTTGCCGGGTATCTCAGCTCATGGCGCAGTATTTGCGTTGGAATTTGGGCGTTGCAGCTAATGGCGAAGGGGCGAAGCCGCTCCTGGCTGCGCTCCCTTGTTGTGCGGACTCGTTCTCGAACTATGGCGCTGGATTCATTCTGCGTGGTACTCAACAGCTGCGATTGGTGTACCGGATTCACTCGAACTTGCAGGTCAACGCGATCCAGAATGGGTCCAGAGAGCCTGGCGAAGTAGCGCCGGCGGGCCATGGGCGTGCACGTGCAGCCGGTTCCCGTCCCGAAGTTCCTCCCGCAAGGGCAGGGATTGGATGCGAGGACGAGTTGGAATCGGGCGGGCAATCGATGATGGCCACGGGCCCGGGCCAGGTTGATATAGCCTTCCTCGATGGGTTGGCGAAGCGCGTCAAGAACGCCGGTATTAAACTGGGCGGCTTCGTCCAAAAACAGGATCCCGTGATGGGCCCGCGTTATCGCTCCGGGAATCAGCTGCGCAGTTCCACCGCCAATCAGCGCGGACAGCGAAGACGTGTGGTGTGGTGCGACGAAGGGCGGGGTTCGCTGCAGCTGGTTGACCTCGTTCATTGCACCGCTGGTAATGGAATGCACTGCCGTGGCTTCCAGGGCTTGGCTGTCATCCAGCGGGGGAATGATCGTGGGCAGGCATTTGGCCAGCATGGTTTTCCCGGCGCCCGCCGGACCAACCATGATCAGGTGGTGTCCCCCGGCAGCCGCGAGTTCCAGCGCCAGGCGCGCTTCCTGCTGGCCGTTGACCAGCTGCAGGTCTGCCTCGTCATGGCTGGCGCTGGCCAAAATGGACTGGGCCCGGGCTGCGGCAGGGGCCGGGTGGTGCAAACGCATAGTGATCAGTTCCTTCCGCGCGCCACAGAATTCCAGCACCTGCCCCAGGTGGCGGGCGGACTTCACCTCGATTCCCTCAACCAGCCGTGCCTCATTGCCATTGGCTTCAGCCACAATGACACGATCTAATCCATGTTCCTTGGCCAGTTGCACTGCGGGCAGGACACCGGAAACTGCACGCAACGTGCCATCCAGGCCAAGCTCGGCCAGGTACAGCGTGGAGGGGCTGGTGGGCAACTGGTGATCGGCAGCTAGCGCGGCGACAAGAATTGCCAAATCAAAGCCGGAACCGTATTTGGGAAGGGTCGCCGGGGACAGATTAACCGTCAGTTTGCGGTTGGCCAGCGGAATGCCGGTGTTCCGCGCCGCCGCCTTGATACGTTCCCGTGCCTCATTCAGCGAGGCATCGGGCAGGCCCAGAATGGTGAAGCCGGGGATGCCGTTTCCGAGATCGGCTTCTACTTCTACCAGCGAGGCGCTGACCCCATGCAGCGCAACCGCGCTGGTGCGCGCGGTGCTCATGAGCGCACGTCTTGGTGCAACTGGCATTCGAACCCGCCAGCGGTGGGATAGACCTCAACGACGTCCACGCGCAACTGGGGCATGAACATCCGGTGCGCCTGCGCCCAGAAGATCAGCAGCTTCTGCAGCCGATGGTACTTGGCGGCATTGATCGCATCGAAGCCGGTGCCAAAACGCTGGGAGCTGCGGGTCTTGACTTCGATGGCGACCACCTGGCCGTTGCCGGCCCGCGCCACCAAGTCAAGTTCCCCTGCCTGGCAACGCCAATTGCAATCGAGCACTTCATAGCTGTTTTCACTAAGAAAGCGGGCCGCGGCCAGCTCGCCGGCCGCTCCGAGGCGTTGACTTGCGGTACGCA
Organism: Glutamicibacter halophytocola; assembly: GCF_001302565.1. Taxonomy (NCBI): domain Bacteria; kingdom Bacillati; phylum Actinomycetota; class Actinomycetes; order Micrococcales; family Micrococcaceae; genus Glutamicibacter; species Glutamicibacter halophytocola. Next base: position 1,726,034 of record NZ_CP012750.1, on the reverse strand, counting down.
TGTGGCTCTCCTTGTTATGCAATCTGTTCGATACTTCAATCCTCTGAGCGATGATCGAGAGCAGCCGGGATCCAATCGCCGTCTGTGGATAACTGCAATTAGCAATATCGGGAAAAATTCCTGAAATCTCCTCGTTAAAACCTCAAGAAATGCTGCTCAAAAGTTGTTGGATCCGGCAAGCAAATGCGTGGTGCCAGACAGTTATTTCTGGGTGGATTCCCGTAGACGGGATTTCGCCCAGCGGCCAATGGGCGAGGTTATTGCCTTGGTGGGCGTTGCACTCGAATTATGGGTGAATTGCAAAGATCTAATAACGTTTGCATAACATCTGGTTTGTAGCGTAATTCCGGGGCAGAATAGGTCGCGGAAGGGGGTTCAGACCTCGAAATACAAAGAGTTGGCCCCGCCCAGAGGCGCATTTTTGCTAGGGTGGGCAATCGGTGGCGACGCGTCCGACACGATCACCGATAACACTCGAACCAGGACCTGCGCGGTCCGGAATGCTTTTCCTCGGACGGCGCGAATTGCAGATGGAACAATTCCTGCATGCTGGTCCATTACCAGCCAATGCCTTCGGGCAGATGGGCAGTGGAGACAATGACCACCAATATCGCATTGAAGGTTGAAGGGCTGTACAAGGTCTTCGGTCGCAAGCCGAAAGACGCGGTCAAGCAACTTGAATCCGGGACACCGCGTGAGAAGCTGCCCTCGGGCAATACAGCGGCAGTCATCGACGCGTCCTTTGAAGTCAAGACCGGGGAGATTTTCGTTGTCATGGGCCTGTCAGGTTCCGGAAAATCCACCCTGATCCGGACGCTCAACGGCCTGTGGGAAGCCAGTGCCGGCACCGTGAGCCTCGGCGAAGACGTAATCACCGGGATGCAGCCGGCCAAGCTGCGCGCAGTGCGCCGCAAGCGCGTTTCGATGGTGTTCCAGCATTTCGCCTTGCTTCCGCACCGCAGCGTGCTCGAAAACGTCGCCTACCCGCTGGAGCAGCAGGGCCTGGGACGCGCCGAACGACTGGCCACCGCCGCCAAAACACTGAAGCTGGTGGGATTGGACGGCTGGGGCGAGAAGATGCCAAGCGAGCTCTCCGGCGGCATGCAGCAGCGTGTAGGCATCGCCCGCGCGCTATCGGCCGACACCGAGATCTTGCTCATGGACGAAGCTTTCTCCGCGCTGGACCCGCTGATCCGCCGCGAAATGCAAGAACAACTCGTGGAGCTCCAAGCCACCTTGGGCAAGACGATCGTGTTCATCACGCACGACCTGAATGAGGCCATGTTCCTCGGCGACCGCATCGCGGTGATGCGCGATGGGCGCATCGTGCAGATCGGCACTCCTGAGGAGATCCTCACCGATCCAGCCAACGACTACGTCGAGCAGTTCGTGCAGGACGTAGACCGCGCCCGCGTGCTCACCGCCGCCTCGGTCATGGTTCCTGGCCGCTCGGTGATCCAGGAAAACGCCGGCCCGCGCGCCGCCCTGCGGCAGATGCGCGACGCCGTTGCCTCGGCGGCCATCGTTACGGGCCGGGATCGCAAGGTTCTCGGCATGATCACCGACCGCGATGCGCTCAAGCTGGTGCGCCGCGGCGAAAGCTCGCTGAACTCGAAGATCTCCGCGCTGTCCACGGTGGATGCAGATACGGCGCTGATCGACTTGTTCGTCCCGTCCGTGGAATCTCCCCTGCCCGTCACCGTCACCGATGCCGAGAACCGCCTGCTAGGAGTCATCCCGCGGGTGACCCTGCTGGCGGCACTTGCTTCTACCACCCCGCAGACCGAGGAAATCAGCGTGCTCGACAGCCCGCTGCCCAGCGACATCGTTGACGCGGTGCTGCAGATTGAACCGGAGAAGAACTAATGGACAACTTCCGCATCCCGATCGGCGACGTCTCCGAAGATGCCATCGACTGGATCATTGCCAATCTCGACGGCTTCTTCTCGGTGCTGCGCACGATCTTCATTGAAATGTACGACGGGCTCTACCTGGTGCTCTCTACCCCGAGTTTCGCTGTGGTAACCATCTTGATCGGCCTGATCGCGCTGCTGGCCCGCGGCTGGCAATTCATGCTCGGCGCAGTGATGGGCCTATTGGTCATCGTTGGCGTGGACCAGTGGGAAAATGCGATGAGCACCCTGGCGCTGGTCATCGTCGCCGCCTTCTGGGCCTTGCTGATCGCGCTTCCGCTGGGCATCTGGGCCGCGAAATCCGACGGCTTCTCGCAGGTTGTCCGCCCGGTGCTGGACTTCTTGCAGACCATGCCGGCCTTCGTCTACCTGATCCCTGCGCTGATGCTCTTCCGCGTCGGCGTGGCACCGGGCATCGTGGCCACTATCATCTTCGCGCTGGCCCCTGGCGTACGCTTCACCGAGCTGGGCATCCGCTCGGTGGATAGCGAAGTAGTTGAGGCCGGGCAGGCTTTCGGCTCCTCACCGGGACGTATCCTGCGGCAAATCCAGCTTCCGCTGGCACTGCCCACCATAATGGCCGGCGTTAACCAGGTCATCATGCTTTCGCTGTCCATGGTCGTGATCGCCGGCATGGTCGGCGCCGGCGGCCTGGGTGGCGATGTGATCAGCTCGCTCTCCCGCCTGGACACCGCGCTGGGCGTGGAAGCCGGGCTGGCCGTGGTCATCCTGGCGATGATCCTGGATCGGTTGACCAACGCCTTCGGACGGCAATCTGGATTGTTCGCGCTGTTCGCCAAGAAGCGCAAGGCCGCTCGCACCGCACGGGAGCAGCAGCTGGCCGCCTGAGGGCAACGCGCAACGAGCATGGGCGGGAGCTCGACTTCCGCCACCGGCTTCGGATCCCCGGGGTCGGACGGCGACTGGAAAGACCAGCGCCGTGGAAAGGGATAGATCATGAATCGCACCATTATGAAGTTTGGCGCACTGGCCGCCACTGCGGCATTGGGACTTACCGCGTGCTCCAGCGGCGATGCCGGAAGCGAAGGCGACGCACAAGCGTCGAAGGAAGTAACCATCGCGGTCTTCAACGGCTGGGATGAGGGCATTGCCACCAGTGAACTGTGGAAGGCCGTACTGGAGGACAAAGGCTACGACGTCAACCTGGAATACTCCGACGTCGCCCCGCTGTTCTCCGGACTGGCCTCGGGCGATTACGACCTGACCACCGACGTGTGGCTGCCGGTCACCCACAAGGACTACCTGGACAAGTTCGGGAGCGATATCGAGGACCTGGGCGCCTGGAATGACGAATCCAAGCTGACCGTTGCGGTCAACAAGGACGCCCCGATCGATTCCCTGGAAGATCTGGCCGCCAACGCCGACAAGTTCAACAACAAAATCGTGGGCATCGAGGCAGGCGCTGGCCTAACTCGCACCATGGAGGAGTCGGTGATCCCTGATTACGGCTTGGAGGACATGGACTTCGTCACCAGCTCCACTTCGGCCATGCTCACCGAGCTGAAGACCGCCACCGATGCCGGCGAGAACATCGTGGTGACCTTGTGGGAACCACACTGGGCCTACTCCTCGTTCCCGGTGAAGAACCTGGAAGACCCAAAGGGAGCTTTGGGCAGCACCGAGAGCATCCACAACTACTCCCGTGCCGGCTTCGCCGAGGATTTCCCTGAGGTTGCCGATTGGATGGGCGGCTTCAAGTTGAGCCTGGACGAGCTATACACCCTTGAGAAGCTCTTGTTCGTAGACAACGACACCGATGACTACGAGCCGCTGGTGCGCCAGTGGATGGAAGAGCACGCCGACATCGTCGAGCGCATGACCGCTTCCTAGGAAGTCTGGGCTGCAGCCCTTAAATGCGAAGGCCGGCGCCGGGCCCCTCATGTGGACTGGCGCCGGCCTTCGCTTAGTTAGACGCTGATTCGTTCAGGAGTCCAGCCCCTCCTTGGGGATCTGCAGCTCGTCGCGATTCAGTTCCTCGACGTTGACGTCCTTGAACGTCAGCACCTTCACGGACTTCACAAAACGCCCTTGCCGGTAGATGTCCCACACCCACGCGTCGGTGAGACTCAGCTCGAAGTAGACTTCGCCGGCGTTGCTCAGTGTTTTGACGTCTACCTGGTTGGCCAGGTAGAACCGCCGTTCGGTCTCGACCACGTAATTGAAAAGCCCCACCACGGTTTTGTACTCGCGGTACAGCTGCAGTTCCATGTCGGACTCGTAGTTTTCCAGATCGTCGCCAGCCATCACTTTGCTTTCTTTGTTGTCGCTTCACCATGGGCCGAGTCGGCCTGCGAAGTCAAGTTCCAGCTTTTGCGGTGGTAATCGCAGGGGCCCTGTGCACTGATTGCCGCACGATGCGCGGCAGTTGCGTAGCCCTTGTTGATTTCCCAGCCGAAGTCGGGGTGGGACACGGCCAGATCGGTCATGATGCCATCGCGTTCCACCTTGGCCAGGATAGAGGCCCCAGCAATCGCTTGGCAGGTCATATCGCCCTTGATGATGGTGGCCAGCGGCAGGTGCAGGCCCACCGGTTCGCGCTCGTCGGCGAGCACATCAAAAAGGTCCGGTTCCGGGGCGGTCAGCCAGTCGTAGCTTCCGTCCAGCAGGATGGCTTGGGGTGCGACGGCGCATTGTTCCACGGCGCGGGTTCCGGCCAGGCGCAAGGCGGCGGTGACGCCCAGGGCATCGATCTCCTGGGCGGAGGCATGGCCGACGCCGTGGCCCACGGCCCAGTCACGCACCTTGGGCACCAGCTCTTCGCGCGTTTCCGGGCGCAAGAGCTTCGAGTCGCGCAGTTCCGGGAATTCGCGCACGCTCTCGATGTCGATCACGGTAATGCCCACGGTAATTGGCCCGGCCAAAGCGCCGCGGCCTACCTCGTCGACCGCGCCAATAAAGCGCACGCCGTGGCGCGCCGCCAGCGCGCGTTCGTGGTCGAGGGTGGTGGGCTGGTTCTTGGTGGCTGTCATGATCGCTGGCAGGCTAGTTGCTGGCCGGGGCCGGGACGTTGGCGAAGACTTCATCGTGGGAGTCGATGGTGCCCCAGCGCGAGGTTGGCCACGAAATGATGGAGGCCCGGCCCTGTACGGAGTCCATGTCCACAAATCCGCCTTCGATATCGGTGTGGAAGCGCGAGTCGGCGCTGGCTGCACGATGATCGCCCATGACCCAGATCTTGCCTTCTGGCACGGTGACCGAGAATTCCATATCCGATGGCTGGTTCCCGGTGTAGATGTAGGGTTCGTCGATCGCTTCGCCATTGATCATGAGCTTGCCGACGGCCGCATCGTATTCGACAGTGTCTCCTGGCATGCCGATGATGCGCTTGACCAGGTACTGCTCGTCGGCGGCAGGAAGGATTCCCACGAAGGAGAGCACGTTTTCAAACGCCGTGGGCGACTGCGCCAATGGCGGCAGCCAGCCCAGGTCGTCACGGAAAACCACCACATCGCCGCGGTTCAGTTCAAAGGGGCCGGGGACCATCAGGTTCGCGAAGATGCGGTCGTTGACTTCCAAGGTGTGCTCCATGGAGCCCGAAGGAATGTAATAAGCGCGGAAGAAGAAGGTCTTGATCACGAAGGAGAGCGCCAAGGCTATAACCACGATGATGGCGATTTCACGGATGAAGCGCCATATCTTGTATAGCGGTCCCTTGTCCTGGGGATTTTCAGCTGGTGCGGCGCTCACAGTTCGATTAGTACCTTCCAATATCGCGTAACACACCCCATCTTACGTGCCAGCCGGTGGCGAATCGTTCATTATCGGCTTCGCCTGAACGGTGTGGGACGCAACAACGGCCAGCCCTTTGCGGGCTGGCCGTTGCGAAATAGTGTTCTGCTCCCGCGCGGTCGGGTCATTGGAGAGGAAACCAGCTACGAGTTGGCGGGCGAGCCTATACCGCCGCTGGACTTGAAATCCACGGGGATATCGCCGACTGGCTGATCAGCTTCGATCAGCTTGGTGATCGCTTCGATCTGGCTCTTGTCCACCGAGAGCGTAATGCCGCCGGTTTCAGGATTCAACGAATAGGCGTGGATCGAATTGCGGATCGGGTTCTCCTGCTTGCCCTGCCACGTCATGATCTTTTCGATGGCCTGGCGCAGTTCCTGGCTGCTGTGCTTCACGATATGCCCGACGGCACCGGCTTCTTCGATCGCAGCAAGCTGGCCTTCATCAGTTGTCGACACGTGCAGCTTGCCGTTCTTGATCCAGCCCTGGACATAGTTTTCGCCGAGGTCTGCGGAAAGCTTGTCGTTGATCTTCAGCAGCGCGTTTTGGTCCACGGAATTCTCGCTTTGGTTCTCGGAGGGCGCGGTGGGAGCAGAGGTCGCGGAGCCCGATGACTCTTTGGTTCCTGGGTCCGTTCCTTGCCCGCAACCGGTCAGCAGCAAACTCGCCATGAGGGCCGTAGAGGCCAGCGCCAATGGAGTGCGGGATGTTCTGGAGTTGAAATTCATAATTGCACCTCGGTTTTTGCGTACCCATAGCCTTCTTGACTTCGAGGCTATAGGCCTTTTCGTAAAACAGTCAGTGAGCCACATGTGCACTAACTAAAAAGTGTCCCGCTACCTGTGGTGAAGTAGCGGGACACTTTCAGAGGTTCCTAGAACCTATGGGTAATTCGTTCCTTAGCCGTGGCGGCGGTTGCCGCGGCGGAACAGGAGGAAGGTTGCACCGACCAGAGCCAAGGCGCCACCTGCAGCGATCAAAGGAGCGCTGCTCGAACCGGTGTCGGCCAGTGGATCGTCCTTCTTAGGAGTTTCCTTTGGCGTTGCCGACTTGGTTGGCTCGTTGGACTCGTCGTTCTGTGGAGCTTCCGAAGACTCTTCGGTCTCGGACTCGGAAGGCTCCTCAGAAGCGGTCTCAGTAGCAGTCTCGGTAGGCGATGCCGACTCCGAAGGCTCCTCAGTAGCACTCTCAGTTGGCGATGCCGACTCCGAAGGCTCCTCAGTAGCAGTCTCAGTTGGCGATGCCGACTCCGAAGGCTCCTCAGTAGCAGTCTCGGTAGGCGTTGCCGACTCCGAAGGCTCCTCAGTAGCAGTCTCGGTAGGCGATGCCGACTCCGAAGGCTCCTCAGTAGCAGTCTCGGTAGGCGTTGCCGACTCCGAAGGCTCCTCGGTAGGAGTTGGAGTCGGGGTTGGCGTAGGAGTCGGGGTCGGAGTTGGAACGGCTACAACAATGACGTTGCCGTTCGTGGTTGCCGACTTGTCGAAGCCCTTGTGCGCCTGCAAGGTGAACTCGTATGCGCCAGTCTGTTCTGGTGCAGAGAACGTGAAGTCTCCGTTGGAGTCAACCGTCACGGTGTCCACGACGTCGCCGTTGACGATTACGTCAACCTGGGTGCCTTCTGACGCGTCCTTGACGTTGCCGGAGATGTCGCTTCCAGCTTCCACCTCTGAACCGTTTTCAGTGGTGATGGCAGGAGCATTGATGAAGAGCTTGACTTGGTAGTCCTTGACTCCATCAATACGAGTCAGCGCGTCCTTCAGACCGGTGTACATGGCGATGTCATCTGCGGTATCTTCTGCGCCGTCTTCGCCAGGACCGTTGGCGGAGTTAATGCCGATGGCCTTGTTGCCGATCAATACGGCACCGCCCGAGTCACCCTGGTCCAGGACGTCCTGGCCCGGGTTATCTGCAGTGTATCCCCATACGTCGCGCAAGGTGCCGTCCATGCCCTGGACGAAGAAGATGCCCTCGCCGGTGATGGTCGAGCAGCTCCACCCGGTGGTTGCACCCGAAGAGCAGGCTTCAGCGCCAACAGCGCCGGCAGCTACATCGGTAACCTTGATAACCTGGTCGCGCTCGTCGCCACCTGCTGGCCACTGCGAAACTGCTGCGTGAAGGTTCAGCGCAGGGTTGATCGATTCAACCACCGAAATGTCGGTGCCAGGGTTCTCGGTATCTACGTCTTCCCAGGTCGCGTCTACCGGGTAGCCCGAGTTGCCAGGGCCGCCGAACTGGGCGAAACCAAATGTGCCCAGTGCGTCGGTGTAGCCGAGGAAATCGTTCGGCGCGTTAGCTTCCAGAACATAGGTGTCGGTCATGGAACCGTCTTCGGTGCAGTGACCGGCGCTCAGGATGGCGTTCTTGCCGCTGGCATCCCAGGCGTTGAAGCCGATCGAGCAGCGTGAAGCGGGAGCTTGGCCGTTCTGGCCGATCGCGTAGCCCATGCCGCCATAGATGTCTTCATTGGCTCCGGGCTTGGCAGCACCGTTGCCGTCCTTTTCCGATGGGGCAAAGACGACGTCCGAGGCTGCCACATGCTCTGCGAACTGCTCCAAGGACAATTCGCCTTCAGCGACTACCTTCTTGGTGATCTCGCGCTTCTGTCCCTCGATCGAGCCAGGGCCCGAGGCGATGATCTTGACGACCTTCTGCCCCTTGACCGTGGTTTCCACGATCGCGGTCAGGCGGCTCAACTCGGTGCTGTCAACATTGTCGACGAGTTCCTTGTAGACGCCCTCAGCGGTAGACAGGTTGTTCTTGTTGATTTCCAGGGAAACAGAAGCCTTGGAGGCTTCGACGATTGCCTTGGCCTTGGCAGCGTCCTTCTTGCTGACCTCGATCTCAACCTTGCCGCCCTCGACAGACGAACGGGCTTCGATACCTTCGTCTTCAAGATTCTTGTCTAATGCGGCAGCGGTCTCGCTGGACTTCGAGTCTTCCAGGTACTCGTCAACCGACTTGTCCAGGTCGCGCTCGATGGCCTCCGGCAGTCCGGTGGTATCCACCGAGTTTTCCGTGGCGGACGAACTTGCGCTGTTGGCCTCGCTTGAGGAGGCCGACGGAGAAGGCGAACCCTTCGTCTCCTGCGCGGCAACGGCCGGCATGAAGCTGCTGCCAACTACCAAAGCGGTAGCGGCTGCAGCAACGAGGCCACGTTGCGCAGTCTTGTTATTTGGATTTGGCATTAATGCTTCTCCCACATTTATGGTGCGAGTGCCCTCGCGGCCCTTACCTCTGGGCGCGCATCTAGGCACAGGTGTTGTTACCAAAATGAAACACTAGCCGCTTGACACTATGGTTTTCAAGTGTCGAATCAAACGAAAATACAAACCTCGCCAGCCAAATCACCTAGTCAATAGGCGTGGTCGAACTTCGACCAGATCACATTCCAACGGAAGGGCCCATTGGTTTAATATTGGAATTATCTTTCTACGCCCTAGTCAGAGTCGCCAATTCTGTGAATACGCGCAAAAGTTGCATACGAAACTCACAGAATCAGCTTGGTGCCAACGACCGACATGAATATTTGCATAATTAAAAAACAACTGTGCCGGATGGGGAGTTCTCCCCATCCGGCACAGTTAATCAAAGGTACATATCCAGCAAATCAATTGATGGCTGCCTTCTGGCTCAGCGGCCAGGCAATGCTCGTTGCCTTGCCGGTGACGCGATCGACGCTGATCATTCCCCCGCCACTGGCCCCGAGCAATGAGCGCGAGTCCTTGGACGTGGAGCGGTGATCGCCCATTACCCACAAGCGTCCTTCGGGGACCTTCACCGAGAATTCCTGGTCGCTCGGTGCGTTGCCGGCAAAGATATAGGGCTCGCTGATGGGCTGGCCATTAACGGTGATCCGGCAGTTGGACCCCTTGCATTCGACGGTGTCTCCCCCAATGCCGATGACGCGTTTGACGTACTTGCTGCCGGCTCCTGCCAGGCTGAAGGCGCCGAGCAGATCGTCGGCGAAACCGGCCCTGGCGTAGGGCAAGAAGGAACCGCGCCCGTCGAAGACGATCACGTCCCCGCGCTGCGGCGGCGCGTCCCGGTAGGCGCGGCGGTCAACGGCGATGCTCTGGCCCGGATTCAGGGTCGGCTGCATGGAGTTGGAGTCGATATGATAGAGGTCGATCACCGTCGCGCGGAAGATGATGGTGCTCAAAAGGCCAAGAATGATGGCGAGTACAGCGAAGCGCCAGACCCATGAAAAGGCCCGGCGCTTCACCATTGCTCGCTCGCTGCGGGCAATCTGGTTCATTGAAGAACGCAGATTACTTCTTTGTGTTGAAGTCACGCTTCTCGCGGATGCGAGCAGCCTTGCCGTGACGATCGCGCATGTAGTACAGCTTTGCACGACGAACGTCGCCCTTGGTCACAACCTCGATCTTTTCGATGATTGGGGAGTGAACCGGGAAGGTACGCTCAACACCGGTGCCGAAGGAAACCTTGCGGACGGTGAAGGTTTCGCCAACGCCCTGGCCCTGGCGGCCCAAAACGTAGCCCTGGAAAACCTGGACGCGCGAGTTCTTGCCTTCGATGATGTTGACGTGCACCTTCAGGGTGTCGCCAGGACCGAAAGCTGGGATGTCTGAACGCAGCGAAGCTGCATCGACGGAGTCAAGAATATGCATGTTGCATCTCCTAGGATCAATGCCGCAGGTCACCGAATCCTCGTAGCGGGGCCCATCGCCGGCCTCAGGCCTGGCGAACTCCCCGGAACGTTTACCACCGACTGGCTCTAGCAGTCGATGCGGCGGTTCTTTTAGATCCGGTCTTCCCCCTGCGGCAGGAGCCAGACAAAAACACGCCAAGAAACAATTATGCCGTATCGCCGGGGTTCGCGCGAGTCCAGCCAAATTCCTGCTGCCGTGATGTTGGCCTCTTGCCCGGCTTTGGCCAGGCATCCTTCAGCTGCCGCCGCTCTCCCCGGTGCCTGCCCCAGTGGCCCAATCCAGTTCGGATTTCGGGGTGATGGCCCCGTCAACCACAGCAAATCCGTTGTGCCACAGGGCATCGCGGTCACGGCGATTCAAGCTTTGGACATCCATCTGGGTGATCAGGTCTGGCCGGCGGGCGGCCGTGCGCTTGATCTGCTCGTCGCGGCGGAACCGGGCCACTCGCTGGTGGTTTCCGCCAAGCAGGACCTCGGGAACTTCGCGGCCGCGCCATGCTGCGGGCTTGGTGTATACCGGGTATTCCAGCAGGAGATCCGAGTGGGATTCCTCCACCAGGGATTCCGGGTTGCCAATGACGCCGGGAATCAGCCGGGCGATGGCCTCGACCATCACCATAACCGCTACTTCTCCCCCATTGAGCACGTAGTCGCCGATGGAAACGGGAATGACGTTGAAGTTCTCGTGCGCGTAGTCGACAACGCGTTCGTCGATGCCTTCGTAGCGTCCGCAGGCGAAGACCAGATGCTCTTCTTCCGCGAGCTCATAGGCCATCTGCTGGTTGAACACCGCACCGGCCGGCGACGGGACGATCAGGGTCGGCTTGGGACCCTGGGCACCGGCAGGGCGCACGGAGTCCAAGGCCCGGCCCCACGGCTCGGGCATCATCACCATGCCGGCGCCGCCGCCGTACGGGGTGTCGTCCACCTTGCGGTGCTTCTCCTCGGTGAAGTCGCGCAGGTTGGTGACCTTCAAATCCAGGATGCCGTCTTCGGCGGCCCGGCCGATCAGCGAGAGCGAGAGCGGCTGCAGATACTCGGGGAAAATCGAGATGACATCTAGGCGCATGGTTTAGTGCTCTTCCTCGGTGGAGTCGTCGCTGTTCAGGGTCAGCAGTCCGGCAGGCGGGGTGATGACCACGATGCCAGCTTCCGGATCGACCTCCGGCACGAATTCGTCGACGAAAGGCAGGTACACCTCGTTGCCATCGGTGTCCTCGAAGACCAGCAGATCCTGTGCGGGGTTGGTGCGCAGTGCAGTGATGACGCCGACCTGCTCGCCCTCGAGCATGACCTTCAGGTCGAGCAGCTCGTGCTCGTACCATTCATCCGAATCGTCTTCGGGCTCGTCGGAAACCTCGATTTCAAGGCGGGCCCCGCGAAGGGTTTCGGCCTGGTTGCGGTCGTTGATCTCCTGGAAGGAAAGCAGCAGGATGGTCTTGTTCCAGCGGGCGTTCTTCACCGTGAGGCTCTTGACCGGACCGTCGATCACGATCAGCTCCTCGCCTGCGCTGAAGCGCTCCTCGGGGGTGTCGGTCTGGACCTGAACGGTAACTTCGCCACGGATACCGTGGGGCTTGCCGATGCGGGCAACCTGCAATCGCATAGTCTGCTGCTCTTTCTGCATTGTGTGGGGGTGAAACACGAAAGGAGTTTCCGTCACCAGTGGGACGGAAACTCCTTTCGAGATGAAGCCAACGAAGTGTTGGGCTGCAGTTGCTTAGCCGCGGCGACGGTCGGTGTCGATAACATCAACACGAACCGATTCCTTGGCCAGCGCTGCCATGACGATACGCAATGCTCGTGCGGTGCGTCCCTGGCGTCCGATCACGCGACCGAGATCCTCAGGGTTGACCCGAACTTCGAGCAGATCGCCGCGGCGGGTGGACTTCAAGGCAACCTTGACGTCTTCCGGCTCCTCGACGATTCCGCGCACCATATGATCCAGCGCATCAACGAGCACTGTTACTCAGCCTCGGTTGCTTCGGCCTCTGCCTCTTCAGCAGCTGGCTTCTCAGCCTTCTTGGTGATGGCCTCAGGGAGGATCACCGAACCCTTTTCAGGAGCAACGAATGCTGGCTTAGGCTCGGCAACCTTGTAGGTGCCTTCCTGGCCATCGATGCCCTTGAACTTCTGCCAGTCACCGGTGATCTTCAGCAGTGCGTGTACCTGCTCGGTTGGCTGAGCGCCAACGGACAGCCAGTACTGTGCACGGTCCGAATCGATCTCGATGATCGAAGGGTTCTCGGTTGGGTGGTACTTACCGATCTCCTCGATGGCACGGCCATCGCGCTTGGCGCGGGAGTCCATGACAACAACGCGGTAGAAAGGTGCGCGCATCTTACCGAAGCGCTTCAGACGAATTTTAACGGCCACTGTAGTGGTCACTCCTGTTTCTCAACATGGTCGAGCACGATTTTTAGCACCTGTGGGGCAGGCCTTACTTCTCGCGCTCTAAAAAGGACAGGATTCGAAGCGGAGAGAGGGGCCACAACAAATCGAGTACCCTGCAATTATGCCAGAGAGCTTAGTTGCTGGCCAACTCTTTTCTGCTGGCGAGTCGACCTGCGCCCATGAGCTTGATCACGTGGCGCGTGATGAGCTGGATCGTGCACGAGTCCGTGGTGAATCAATTCTACTTGCCGCCCCCGAGCGCCGGCTGCCCGGCACAAAGGGCTCCGGCGACTGGGTACCTAATGCCCTTGCCTCCCCACTTGGGTTCGCCGCAACACAGAGGCAGGAAATTTCGCGTAACCGTGTTTCTTCTCCACAAGCTGCTTGTGGGAAAAGATCGCACTTGTCTAGCTGTTTTTTAGTCCTCCGCAGGGAATCTCTGTATGACGAGGCTAACCAAGCCCGAAATACTTAAGCCAATACCGACAGGCCGGTATTGGCACGTGTTGGTTTAGGCTAACCTTATTGAGGTTCGAGTGCGTGCCCGCTGCATCATCAAGGGATGCGCGCGCAGTGCAAGAACTGCCATGAAGGGAATCGCCTCTTCGCGGTCTCCACACTTTCGAGAAAGCACCACACCATGCTCGGAAACTTCCTGATCGGCCTGCGCGAGGGACTTGAAGCCGTCCTCATCGTCGTCCTGCTCATCGCCTACCTGACCAAAACGGATCGGCGCAATCTGCTTCCGCGTATTTGGGCTGGCGTGGCGTTTGCGGTCATCGTGTCATTGGGCTTTGGTGCATTGCTGACGTTCGGGCCTCGCGGACTGACCTTCCAGGCGCAGGAAATCATTGGCGGCGGTTTGTCGATTATCGCCGCCGGCCTGGTGACCTGGATGATCTTCTGGATGGCCGGCGCCTCTAAAACGCTCAATCAGGATCTGAAAAACCAGGTCGACAAGGCGGCGACCGGTTCAGCATGGGGACTGGTCATGGTCGGCGCGCTGTCGGTCGGCCGCGAAGGACTGGAAACAACGCTGTTCATCTGGGCCGCAGCGCGAAGCACCGGAGAAACCTGGCAGCCGCTGCTCGGAGCGGTACTGGGGCTGATTGGCGCCATCGCCATCGGGTTGCTGCTCCACCGCGGCATCGTCAAAATTCAGCTCTCCAAGTTCTTCACCTGGACCGGTGCCTTGCTGGTGGTTGTGGCCGCCGGGGTCTTCTCCTACGGGGTGCATGATCTGCAGGAAGCCGCAGTGCTGCCCGGGATCCACGCACTGGCCTACGATTTCAGCGCCGCAATCCCGCCGTCGGGCTGGTTGGGCACGGTGTTGCAGGGCGTTTTCAACTTCATCCCCGCCACCCCATGGCTGGCGGCCATCGCCTGGTGGGCCTACCTGGTGCCCGTGATGTTCTTCTACCTTCGCAAGACCGCCTCCCCGCCGCGTGCGGCCAAAACCAGAGCAGCTGCGGCCAGCTAAGCCGCGGCAGCGCAATTTTTCACACCCAAGCTCGTGAACTCGACTTCACGCTTCATCACCGACCAAGGAATCACCCACATGAAGAAACTTCTTGCCCCCGCCGCGCTGTTCTCGCTCGGCGCCCTGGTTCTTTCCGGTTGCACCGACAATAACGTCTCAGCCGCCTCCGACGGCTCCATCAACGTGGTGGCCACCGACGATTCGTGCACCGTGTCCACCGACAACGCGCCCGGCGGGACACTGAAGTTCAACGTGAAGAACGACGGAAGCAAGATCAACGAGTTCTACCTGCTGGCCGATGACGGGCTGCGCATCGTGGGAGAGGTCGAAAACGTTGGGCCAGGGGTCAGCCGGGATCTCGTCGTGCTGGCACCGGAAGGCAGCTACTTTGCCGCCTGCAAGCCGGGAATGGTCGGCGACGGCATCCGCTCGGCCTTCACCGTGACTGCGGCGGCCGACGGGCAGCAGGTCTCCGCAGACCGCGCCACATTGCAAAAAACCGCAACAGACCAGTACACCGCCTACGTCAAGGACCAGGCCGAACAGCTGCTGCGCGGCACCAAGGACTTCGCTGAGGCTTTTGCCACTGGCGACGAGAAAACCGCCAAGCAGCTCTACGCGTCAACCCGCATGCATTGGGAACGAATTGAACCAGTGGCAGAGTCTTTCGGCGACCTTGATCCGATCCTGGATGCCCGCGAGGCAGATCTGGCCGAAGGCGACCAGTTCACAGGCTGGCACCGCGCCGAGAAGGATTTGTGGGCACCGGAGAATTACACCAAAATGACCGAAAAGCAGCGCCAGGAAATTGCCGACGGCATGGTGGAAAACACCCAAAAGCTCTACGATCGCACGCTCAAGCTCAGCTTCACCCCAGACCAGCTGGCTAACGGCGCAAAGTCATTGTTGGACGAAGTTGCCACCGGCAAGGTCACCGGCGAGGAGGAGACGTTCTCGCACACCGACCTCTGGGACTTCCAGGCGAATATGGAAGGGGCCAAGATCGCCTACCAGGACTTGAAGCCGCTGCTGGAAGGAACTGACGACAAGCTGGATGCCCAGCTTGAGAAGAACTTCACCTCGTTGCAGGGGCAGCTGGATCAGTACCGCGACGGCGACGGTTTCAAGTACTACGACGAGCTGAGCACCAAGCAGGTGCAGGAACTGGCGGCCGGCGTTGACGCGCTCTCCGAGCCGCTGTCAAAGCTGACCGCCGCTGTCATCAAGTAGCCCCTGCATCAGCACCATCTAGCCCAAGGATCCGCATCGTGCCCAAAAATCCTTCCACGTCCACGTCCGAGCCTTCAGCTGTTGCTCAGACCGGCGCGAAAGAATCGCGCCGCGGGCTGTCCCGGCGCCTGTTGCTCACCAGCGCCGGGGCAGGAACTGCTGGCCTGGCCGTCGGCGCGCTGGCCCATGCCGGGCTGGCCGGACGAAGCCACGCTGCCACGGTGGTGGACACCGTGGAATTTTACGGTGCCCACCAGGCCGGAATCACCACCGCCGCCCAAGACCGGATGCATACCGCGGCATTTGACGTGACCAGCGATGATCGCGAGGCGCTGATCTCCATGCTGCGCTCGTGGACCGATGCCATCGCCGCCATGACGCAGGGCCAGCAGGTGGGTGCCGATGATCCGGCGGCCGGCTCCTACGACGCACCGCCGTCAGATACCGGCGAGGCAGCAGATCTGAGCGCCGCCAACTTGAGCGTGACCATCGGATTCGGGCGCAGCCTGTTTATCGGAAACCACGGCAAGGCCCGCTTCGGCCTGGACGGAAAACTGCCCGACGCGCTGATCGAACTCCCCCACTTTTCCGGGGACCAGATCGAGGAAGGGCGCAGCGACGGGGATATCGTCGTGCAGGCCTGCGCCGATGATCCGCAGGTTGCGGTGCATGCCATCCGCAATCTTTCACGGTTGGGATTTGGCACGGTCCGGGTGCGCTGGAGCCAGACCGGCTTCGGGCGCACCTCGAAAACCACCAGAGCCCAGCAGACTCCGCGCAACCTCTTTGGTTTCAAGGACGGCACTGCCAACCTTTTGGCGGATAACAAGGAGCTGCTCGACCAGCACGTGTGGGTGGGAAAAGATTCCACCGATCAGCCGTGGATGGCGGGCGGAAGCTATATGGTGACCCGGCGGATCCGCATGCATGTGGAGACCTGGGATCGCTCGGCGTTGCGCGAGCAGGAAAACGTGGTCGGACGCGTGAAGTCCACCGGTGCCCCGTTATCCGGCGGCGATGAATTCAGCGAACCCGACTTTGCCATGGCCGGTTCTGCCGGGCCGGTGATTCCGGCGGATTCGCATGTAGCGGTTGTGCATCCATCCCAACACGACGGCGTGCAGATGCTGCGCCGCGGGTTCAACTATGTGGATGGCTCGGACGGTTTGGGGCGCCTGGATGCCGGGCTGTTTTTCATCGCCTTTGTCATCGATGCGCGCACGCATTATGTGCCCTTGCAAGAGGCCATGAGCTCCAAGGATGCCATGAGCGAGTATCTGCGGCATACTTCCTCGGGGCTCTACGCGATCCTGCCCGGCATCAGCCAAGGGCAGTACCTTGGCCAGCAGCTGTTCGATTCCTGACTCCGGGGGTTACATTGGCGCCCGCTTCCGCTGGGCTTTGCCGGCTTAGCGGCGCCTGCCCGCGTTACCGAGCCTCGGCTCGGCGAGTCTCCGGGTCATTGGCGATACTGCCGGTTCAACAACGCCTTGAACTTGTTCTTCACCGTTGGACAAGGGTTGGCGCCACGGTTTCGGCCCGCATTCTGTCGAAGTGCGCTTTTGCCAATCGACCGTGGCAGGACACCAACCACGCCCAGTGGAACAACGCGTTTATCATGGCTATAGAGAAATCATTTCCCTGACATACGCAGTTGGACTTACACCAAGAACACGCAAGACGCACCGTAGGAAGACGGAATGGCCCTAAAAGTTTTCACCCAGTACATGCTCTCGAAAATTGCCCAAGCACTTGGCAGCAACGACTACATTTCACACGATGCCTTGGACAACATTTGGATGGGGTTCGGTGACAACTCAGCTTTATCTGATTCCACCAAAGCTAAAAAAGCTAATGAAATGGTTCAGAAAATATCCAGGAAGCCTCTTGCTGATGCGGAACTAGTGCAGATTCTCAATGAGGCTTTTTATCATGACGCTAAATCAGACTCAAGGAAAGAAAACTCCTCATTCAAACTGCTTAAAAATCAGCTCCTAGAAGTGGGCTTCACAGCTGGCTTGGAGGGTTTTAAACTACCTTCCATTGACCTAGTCACCCAGAATACACATGCCAAGCCTAATTTTTCCGAGCCTAAGCCTTCGGATAAATACGCCTGGGCTGAACCTCAGAAACCCTGGGGCGATATTCTAACGTCCGTGAAACAGCAGACAATGCAGAATAAAGACCCCAGAAAAGTGTTCATCGTGCACGGGCGAGACATGGAAACGAAAAGCACACTAGAACAATTCTTGAGGTATATCGAGGTGTCACCTCTAGATTGGACTGAAGCTCGCGATCTAACTAATCTCTCGGCTCCAACCACCCTGCAAATAGTTCAGTCTGGTTTGAATCATGCACAAGCAGCCATTGTCATCTTTACCCCTGATGATGAGGCACGTCTTAAACCCGAATATAGCGGTCCATACGACGGTCCAGATGAAGTGCAGGTCACGGGTCAGGCAAGGCCAAATGTAATCCTAGAAGCAGGCATGGCCTTGGGCATTGACGCTAACCGGACTGTTTTAGTGCGCAGGGGGAAAACCCGGAACATCTCAGACATTGAAGGTATCAACTGGATCAACCTGAACAACGGTTGGGACGATCGGAAAATGCTGGTTAATTCCCTGAAAGCTGCCGGGGTGACGCTAAATGAAAACCGCAATTTCTTGGATGCCAACGCAGGTTCTTACAGCTAATCTCACTTAGGTGGAGCCGCCGCCCGAAACGTAAACGGGCGGTGACTCAGTTTGCCAGAGTGGAACAATGCCTCTTGGCTTCCACCTAGGGGTATCAGTCCTAGGAATTTTTGCCTTGGGCTTCCATTCCCGAGAGCTTGTAGCTGGTTCAGAAGGAGCTGAGATTCCCGCTCCTCCTCGCAAGACGCTCCCTGCAAGTTTGTGTCCGCGGTTGGCCTGCCAAGCGCGCGTAACCAACCGTGAAGCCTATTTGATGAAGCGTTCAGCGCCTGTCGGCGGTGATACCCTGCGTTCTAGGAACGGTAGCTCCACTTTGCTCCAAGCGTTGCGCCCAATAACCCGGTGCGTCTGTAACGCGTGGTGGATGCTACTTTCCACTTCCACATGCCCTGGCCACCAGGAACCAAGTTTGCTTTGCCGTTCCAGCCCACTCGAAACAGCCTGGTTGCCTTCTTCAACGGCCACACTCTCGCACAGGACTGCTCGATTCTCGGCGAAGGTGTAAAGGTGAAGCAAAGCTGAGTAGGCGTTGTCTCGGGCTGTCTGTAACTCGCTAGCGGACTGTTTCAAGTCACGGCTCCGGCGTGCAGTCTTGGATAAAGTCTTCGGCTACCTACTCGCCTAGTGCTTCATCACCTTGTTCCGGGTAGGGCTTGGTCGCAAGGACAACACCGTCAGGAATCGACTTTGCGCTGCCTTCCACGAAGAACTCTTTAGCTTTGGCCATAATCTTTTCCGGTGCAGTCCGGGGATCGCTGGCTTTGGCTACGGCTGCTGCTTTGCGGTCGTTGTCTAGCTTCGCCTGTCGTGCGTTCTCAGCTTTGGTCACCATGTCGGGTTTCATGTGTGCGAGCTGAGCGATAGCCTGAGCGCGGGTTAGCTTCTTCGCCAGCATGAGCGCCTTCACAGCGTCTTTGAAGTCCTTGGTTGGGTCTGCCATGTCCTGCGCTCCTCCGCTCCGTGCCAGTGCCTGTTGCAGTCGTTCCTTATTCCGGGCTTTGTGTTCTCGCTAGCGTGCTTGGACGGCTTCGGGCGAATGTGGATTGGTTGCTGCTTTCGCTACGATCCACCCCATTTGGCCGTGCGCCGAAACATCTACGCCGGAAGTTTCCAGCACTGTCAGGTTTACTATTTTGCGAGCTTTCGCCAGCTGGTCAAACTTCGCCAGTGTCTTGTCTTTCTCGTCCATGTTCTTAGTGCCCTGCTCGTGGTGGAGGATCAACAAGAGCCGACACTCAGGGGCACTTTTCCACCCTTGCACGGGCACTCATGGAGGGTGGTATTTGGCCTTTTCGACTAGTCAGGAGGGTTCTACCAGGCTGTCATAAGTTATCAAAACAGAACCTTGTGACACCGACTCGCGACGAAAAGCCACCCGGAATCGACCTGCCCGGCTGTCGCGCGACCTATTCAGCAGATCCTTGTCGATCGCCTTCGGCCAGTACGGATCCCTTGAAGGGGTTTTCCAGCGCCGGGTGAATCTGGCGCACCGGTAGACCGGCGCAGCAGCGTGCTTGGAGCCAGCAAGCTAGGCGGCCAGATGGATCCGGTTTCGCTGCGGTCGCTGCAGCGGATCCAAGTGCTTGGGCAGGATGATGTGCGCCAATCCGCCCATCGATACAAGGGTCAGCAACTTGGCGTGAATGGCGTGATGGTGCGCGCGGCACAAACAGCTTCCGTTGCGCGTGCAAGTGCCACCGCCATGCTCCCACCAGGTGTCGTGATGGTACTCGAGCATTTCAGGACCTGCGGTGCACCCCGGAACAATGCAGCCTCGATCGCGGGCAAAAATGGCGCGCTTCATCGCTTCGGTGAAGAAGCGCTCGGATCGGCCCAGATCCAGCGGTTGCCCGTCGGGTCCGAAAATCACCCGGAAGATTTCACCTTGGCAGATCAGCTGGCCGGTGTCCGCCGGCGCCAGCTTGACGCCGTGCTCCGAAATGGAGGTGAGGTTGTCCGGGTTCTTCAGGTCGGCCAGGGAGCCAAGCTTGATATGAATGGCAATTCTGGGGGCCACTGTTTTTCCGGTGCGCGATGATCCACGGTTCTTCAGGGCGGCGATCAACGCGTTCAATCGGCGCTGGGGCACCGGTACCTCCAAATCCGCGAGCGGACCGGCATCGCCAGGCTGCTGCTGCCCGGTATCGGCGGTACCCGGATCAGCGAAGTTTTGCTCTTGCTCCCCGCGCTGCGGCAAGGAGGTTTGCTGGTCTTCCGGGGGTTGCCCCGCAGGTTCCTGGGCCCAGGGCGGCATGGGCTCATCACTGCTGAACAGGTCGTCCCGGGCGGTTGGGTGCTCGCCTGGGCGGTCGTTCGGGCGGTCGGCAGGGCGGTCGGCTGGGTGGTCGCCGGTGTGATCCTCCGGCGCCGCCGACGAGTCCTGGGCGCCGCGAGCCGATTTGCCGGCATCGGTGCGCGGGTTATCGCTTTGCCCTATCACCGACCGTATTTCCTCGCGCTGGGCGCCAGCGACGATAAGCTCGTAGCGGTCGCATTCCCCGATGGTGCCACGCGGATAGAAGCCGGGCTGCGGGGACTTGATGGTTTTGCGGGCCAGGCGTTCAGCGGCGATCAGCTCGGAAACGCGGGACTGGGCGGTGTCCAGGTCCGGCTCCTGGAACAGCTCGACGATGTGCTCCTCCAAGGTGCGGCCGTCGGCGTGGGTGGCGGTGGCATCCAGCGGCAGGCCTTCGAAGGCGGTGTCCGCCGGTTCGAATTTATCCAGGGCGCGGGCGGCGCGGGCCACGGTGCGCGGGTCGAGCACCGGCGAGCCGGTGTAGAGCTGGGCCAGCTTGGCCAGGCGCGGGGCGATCGTGGAGCCGTCGATGGCCCGGCGGGCGATGAGCAGATGCGCGTCGGACACGCGGTGATCGGCTTCGTGGAAGTTCAGCCCCAGCCAGCTGGCAAGGAAATCAGCGGTGCCGCGATAGTGCGCGCGCTGCGAGTGCACTGTGGCCGGACGGCTGAAGTCCGTGGTGCCCTCGCAGGCGGCGGCCAGATCGTCGTCCGCCAGCAGGTGGGCGGCGGTGGATTCCAGGTGGATGGCGCACTGCAGCTGCTCGCGCACGGTGTAGCGGAAGAGGGTTTCGATGAGCCGGGCGTGGGCGGCTGCGGCGCGCGGGTCTTCGCTGGAGCGCAGGGCTTCGGAGAGCTGCCCCAGCAGGGCGCAGCAGGCGGCCATGATTTCCAGGAGCACCGCGCACGCCCCGCGCGGCAGGCCCCCGGTGATCGTGTGGCGCAACGCGGTGAGCGTGCCGGCCAGCTGGTGGATTCCCATGGACCCATGATGGGCGCCGGAGCACAGATCGGGCACAGAAAAATTCCGGCTGTGGGAAAGTGCCGATCCGGCGCCGCGCTAGCTGGCGGTGCGCACCCGGGATTGGCGTAGGACCAGGAAGATCAGATAGGGCGCGCCGATGACCGCGGTGGCCACGCCGGCCGGCAGGACCACCGGGAAGCTGCGGGCGGCGGCCAGATCGGCCAGCAGCACGAAGATCGCGCCGATCAGCGCGCTGTGCAGCACCGTGGGAATGGTGCTGCGCGCGATGAGCCGGGAGGCATGGCCGCTGGCCAGCGCGACGAAGGCCAGCGGCCCGGCGATGACGGTGCCCGCAATCGCCAGCAGCGTCGCCAGTCCCAGCATCAGCACCCTCTCGCGCCCCAGGTTCATGCCCAGCGCCCGGGCGGTGTCGGAATCCAGGGCCAGCACCTGGCGCTGCTGGTGCAGCATCCCGGCCAGTGCCACGCAGAGCACGATGGCCACCGGCGCGAGCAGCAGATCCGACCAGGAGATGGCGTTCACCGTTCCGGCCAGCCAGGTCAGCGCCTGCTGCGCGTTGTAGACCTCGCCCAGGGTCAGCATCCAGGAGGTGGCCGCGGCGCACAATCCGCTGAATCCCAGCCCGACCAGAACCAGCCGGTTGCTCTCCAGGGAACTGTGCCAGACCAGGGCGAACACCAGGGCGGAGACGAGCAGTCCCCCGGCGGTGGCCGCGAGCACCAGCCCGTGGCGCAGGAAGAATTCGGGCAGGCCGGCGACCTGGCTGGTCAGCGCCAGCACGCTGACCGCGCCCAGGGCGGCCCCGTTGGTGACCCCGAGGATGTCGGGGCTGGCCAGCGGATTGCGCGCCACGGTTTGGGTCAGCGCCCCGGCAACCCCGAAGGCCACCCCGGCAAGCACCGCGGCAACCGTGCGCGGCAGGCGGAATTCGAGCACCGCCAGTTCGGTGCGCGGATCGGGGGCCGCGCCCAGCAGGCTGGCGATGACATCGCGGATCGGGATCGGAGTGCCGCCGATGGCCAGGTGCAGGCACAGCGCCCCGAGCGCCACGGCCAGCAGGCCCAGCGCGGTGGACATGGCGCGCCGCGATCGGCGCCGGGCCGCCGGCGCAGCGTGGTGGATGGATGGGCGGATGCTCATACGGACACCGCCTTGCGGCGCCGGGCCACATAGATGAAGAAGGGGGCGCCGATCAGTGCGACCACCACGCCGACCGGCAGTTCGCCGGGGCGGGCCAGCACCCGTCCGATCACATCGGCCAGGCACAGCAGCAGCGCGCCGCAGGCCGCAGAGCCCGGTATCACCCAGCGGTAGTCGGCGCCGAAAATCCGGCGGGCCACGTGCGGGACGAGCAGGCCGAGGAACGCGATCGGCCCGGCCAGGGTGACCGCCAGTCCGGAGAGCGCCACGATGGCGGCCAGGCCAAGGGTGCGGGCGCGCGCGGCGGTGACCCCGAGGCTTCGCGCCGAATCCTCGCCCAGGGTCAGCGCGTTCAGCCCGCGGGCGTTGGCCAGGGCCAGCACGCTGCCCAGAACCAGCAGCGGCCACAGCGCCAGGAAGGAATCGTAGCCCTGGACCACGGAGCCGACCTGCCAGAAGCGCAGGGTTTCCAGCGCCGCCTCGCTGAGCAGCACGATTGCCGAGACCACCGCCGCGCACAGGGCGGTGACCGCGGCCCCAACCAGCACCAGGGTGATCGGCGAGCTGCCCCGCCCGTCCACCCGCCCGATGCCGAAGACGACCAGGGCCGCCAGCAGGGCGCCGCCCAGGGCGAGCACCGCTTGGGTCCACGGGGCCAGCGGGCCGGTGAAGACCGCAACGGCCACGATCGCCAGGGCCGCGCCCTGGTTGATGCCCAGCAGGCCAGGCTCGGCGATCGGGTTCCGGGTGTGCCCCTGGATCAGCGTTCCGGCCATGCCCAGGGCGGCGCCGGCGGCCAGCGCGGTGACGGTGCGCGGCCAGCGGATCTCGCGGATGGCGATGTCGCTGACTGAGCCGTCGGGCGCAAAAAGGGCATGGCCCAGTTCAGCCGGAGTGGACGTGCTGCTTCCGACCCAGAGGCTCACTGAGACGGCGGCGAACAGCCCCAGGGCCAAGGCCAGCAGGCTGGCGGTGCGCAATGTGGTTCGTGGAATGGCTCGGCGCTCTTCGTCATGTGGCAGGGATGCGGGTTTATGTCGTGCGGGGTTGACCGCAGTGGCCTGGGCCATGCTACTGTTCAACCTGCGCATTGAGCTTACCCTTGCCTAACCTTTGGGTGCAAAATTACATAATGCCGCAATCAATAAATCTTCATCACGGAAAGCACTCGCATGCACATTCGACGAATTCTCCCCTTCACCGCCGCCCTGGCCGCCGCTGCCCTGGCCCTGAGTTCTTGCGGCGGCGCCAGCACGAGCGAGGCCTCGGCCACCACCGACGCGGCTGCCGACGGGCAGTTCCCGGCAACCATCAAGCACTTCCGCGGCACGACCGAACTGCCACAACGCCCGCTGCGCGTGGCCGCGCTGGACCCTTCCTATGTTGATGCCACGATGCTGCTGGGCGCCGAATTGGTCGCCTACACCGAATACCGCTCCTCGGGCAGCCCCTTCCCGGAATACCTCGGCGATGTCTCCGAGCTGACCGACGAGGCGGTCAACATCGGAACCACCACCGAGCCGGACCTGGAAAAGCTGCTGGCCGCAGAACCGGATGTCATCATTTCCGCCGATGTCCGCCAGGGCGCGATGTACGACCAGCTGAACAAGATCGCACCGACCATCTTCTCCGAATCCACCGGGCCAACCTGGAAGGAGAACGTGGTCCTGCTCGGCGAGGCCCTGGGCAAGAAGCAGGAAGCTCAGGAGGCCGTGGCCGGCTACGAGGAACGCGCCGCCGCGGTCGGCAAGGAAATCCTCGCCAAGGACGCCGCTGCCACCTACTCCCTGGTGCGATTTGCCGGGGAAGACACCGCCCGCTTGTACTCCAGCGATTCCTTCATCGGCGAGATCATGTCCGATATGGCCATCCCGCGCCCGGAAGGCTCGCCGGATACCACCGAATCCATCTTCGTGCCGCTCTCGCCCGAGGAAATCCTCAAGGCCGACGCGGGTGTCATTTTCCAGTCCACCTGGTCCCCTGAAGGCGCTGAAGGCGATGCCTCGCGCGACCAGGAGAAGAAGTTCACCTCCAACCCGCTGTGGAAGAAGCTGAAGGGCGAAGTGGTTCCGGTCGACGACTCCATCTTCCTGTCCTCGGTATCGATCCAGGGAGCGAATGAAGTGATCACCCAGGTCGCCAAGCACTTCGACGTGGATCCGCAGCTGCCCTAGCCCTCCGGGCGTGCAACCCCTTGGCCCCGGTGCGTCCGCGGACCGTGCCAAGGGGCTTTTGCGGTGGTGCGCGAGCTATGCCGGGGCACCGAAGCCGCTGGCAGCTCGCGGGACAATGCGTGCAAGGTCCCGGCCCGGCACCGCATATTGAGTCCAGCTAAAGGATCGGCCCGTGGCATCGCCCAGCGAACATCTAGACGCCTGGATGGTGACATGGAAGCTCGAACGCGAATTCGGCGGCATGGCCACCGTGTGCACCCAGCGCGCCGGGCTGTTCACCCAGCGCTATGGCCGGGCGTTCGTGGTGACGTTCAACCGCGCGCCGGATCAGCCGCAGGGGTGGCGCGGTGATCGCATCGAACTCGGTGGTGACCAAGGATGTGGCGCCCTATACGGTGGTAGGAGGCGTCCCGGCACGGGTGATCCGCGATCGCTTTGAGCCCGAAACGGTGCAAGCGCTGCAGGCCTCGGGGTGGTGCGAGTAGACTCCCGAGGATCGGACGCGATGCGATGCCAGATCCCCGGACCTGTTTGCGGCGCAGGTGCTGCGCGGCCGCGAGCATGCCCAGTTCCAGCCGCTGGAGACACAGCCGTTGACCGCCGAGGTAATTTCAGCACATCCGGACACCACGGCCGCCGCGGGCTGATTCCCTTCGGCGCAATGCCCGGCTAGGCGACGGCGACGCGCAGCTGGTTGTTCCACGGATCCTTGAAGCGCAGTTCGGCTCCCGTGTGGTGGTGGGCGATTTTGGCGAAGCCCAAGCGCTGTGCCAGCTTGCCGATTTCCTCGGCGGTGGGCACGTTGATCAGCACTTCGCCCAGGCCCAGGGTGTCCTTGCGCGGGCCTGCGCCGCGGGAATTCCAGACGTTCATCGCCATGTGGTGGTGGTAGCCGCCGGCGGAAACGAAGAGTGCCTGGTTGCCCAATGCGGTGGTTTGATCAAAGCCGAGGGTGTTGACGTAGAACTGCCGCGCGGTGCCCACATCGCCAACCTGCAGGTGGACGTGGCCAACTTCGGCGCCAGCCGATTGCAAGGAGGACACGGCCTGCTCGCTCAGGTGCGTTTCGAGGTAGTTGTTCGGATCAAGATAGATGGTGTCCATGCGCACCTCGCCGTTGTTCCAGGTCCACGTGTCGCGGGGCCGGTCGAAGTACAACTCGATGCCGTTGCCCTCGGGGTCGGTGAAGTAGAAGGCCTCGGAGACCAGATGATCCGAGCTTCCGACAAATTTTCCCTGATCGAACTGCGCTGCCGAAAGCACGGTAGCGGCCAGGTCGGCTTGGCTGTTGAAGAGCAATGCCGCATGGAACAGGCCCGCTTCGCTGCGCGCCGGAAGCTTGAGCCCGGGGGCATAGCGCAGGTTGACTAATTCCCGTGTGCCACGACCCAGCCGGGTCCCTTCCGCGGTTTCCTCCAAAACCGCCAACCCCAGGGCCTGCTGGTAGTACGCGCTCATGACCTTCATGTCGCCGACCTTCAACTGCACGGCGTTCATGTGGGTGGTTGCGGCGAGCTTGTCTTCTTTGAGCATGGTCATCTCCAGCGCCTTCTTTCCAATCAGGACTTCCTGTTGGCTATAACCCTACTCCGATTTACTTGATGCTTCAAGTAAATTCCCGTGTTCCGGCGGTCACGCCTTTGAACGCATCGGGTGCACCCCGGCACTAGGCTGGCAACTGGGCGAGCTTCGGGTGCAGATGCCTGCTCGAGAGTGCTACCGCCGCACTGCTGGCAGCCGCCTCCATCGACGCCTGCACTGGCGCGCCGCGCAGGCGGGCAGCCAAGAATCCCGCCATGAAGGCATCTCCGGCGCCATTGGTGTCGACCACCTCGACCTTTGGCGCGGCCACTTCCCAACGCCGGCCCTGGTGATCCATGGCCACCGCACCCTGCTCCCCCAGCGTGCAAATAGCCAGGCTGGGGCCACGGCGCAGGCAACCTGCCAGCAGCTCCCACGGGTTGCTGGTGGCATCATCGTTCATGAAAACCACAGAAGCCGCACCCAGGAAGGGCTGATGGAACGAGGAAAAGCCATCAAAGTCATGCAGGTCGACCCATAGCGGCACGGCCGGCTCCCGTAGTCGCTCAATGACCCGCAGCCCCAACTCGCTCAGGTCAATGACCGCCAGATCGGATTCGCGCACCGCGGCGCAAACGGCATCGACATCCGCATCCGCGGGAGCCGATGGGGCGGCAAGATAGACCGATATCCGCTGGCCGCCAGCCATGAGGTTAATATGCTGCTCGGTGCTCGCGCTGGGCACCACCTGCAGGTTGATGCCAGCGCCCAGGAGCGCACGCCGCAGCACCTGCCCGGATTCATCGCCGGCCACCTGGGTAAAGAGCTCGGTGGCAATATCCAGCGAACTCAAGTGCAGCGCCTTGCCCGCAGACGTGCCGCCCACAGTGTGCCATGCGCCACGCGCGAAGAGTTGCTGGGGGCGGGGTTCGGGCAGGTAGTCAAGCTCAACCAGCTGATTCCAGCTGGATGGACCACAGACAAGCACCTTGGGCTGCTGGCTCATGCACTTATTCAATCCCCCAGCCTCAGGTGATTCAAGACTTCGGCGGGTAACAACGCTTCCAAACCCTTGGACTTCCAAGTATATTGGCAAGTGATCCGCCTCACTCTACCGACGGGGCGCCAATGTCCACTCGAGGGAAGGCTAGTTGTGAGCGTTACCGATGAATTCAGAGCTGCCCGCGATCGACTCCTGGAATTGCGCAACGATTACGAACAGGCGCGGGCCGAGTTCCGCTGGCCCCAGTTCAGCGAGTTCAATTTCGGCTTCGACTGGTTCGACCAGGTGGCCAAGGATCCGCAGCGGGCGGATACCCCGGCGCTGATCATCACCGAACGAGACGGCAGCTCAATCAGGCGCACCTGGGCCGAGCTCTCCGAGCGCTCCACCCAATTGGCCCGCTGGCTCTCCGACCAGGGCGTGAACCGCTCGGATTCCATTGCCGTCATGCTCGGCAACCAGGTTGAGCTCTGGGAGTCGATGCTCGCCGGGATCAAGCTCGGCGCCATCCTGGTCCCGTGCACCACGCAGCTGACGCCCACGGATCTGGCCGACCGGATCGATCGCGGGCACATCCAATGGGTGATCACCAATGAGGCCGAGATCCAGAAGTTCGACACCGTGCCCGGGGACTACACGCTGATCCAGATCGGCGGCAGCGCCCCAGAGGGAATTCTCGACTTCGCCCAGTCCCACCAGGCCGAGGCCAGTTTCCAGCTCGACTCCCCCACGCACGCAGATGAAACGCTCTTGCGCTACTTCACCTCTGGCACCACCTCCAAGGCCAAGCTGGTTGAGCACACCCATACGTCCTACCCGGTGGGCCATTTGAGCACCATGTTCTGGATCGGGCTGGAACCCGGGGATGTGCACCTGAATGTCGCCTCGCCGGGCTGGGCAAAACATGCGTGGTCCAACCTGTTTGCGCCTTGGATCGCCGAGGCGACCGTTTTCCTCTATAACTATGACCGCTTTGACCCGATCGCGCTGATGAACCAGATGGATGCCGAAAAGGTCACCAGCTTCTGCGCGCCGCCCACCGTGTGGCGCCTGCTGATCCAGGCGGATCTGGGCGCCCTGAAGACGGCGCCGCAAAAACTGGTCTCGGCCGGCGAGCCGCTGAATGCGGAAGTCTTCGACCAGGTGCACAAGTCCTGGGGACAGGTCATCCGCGACGGCTTTGGCCAAACCGAAACCACGGTGCAGATCGCCAACCCTCCGGGTGAGCGGATCACCATCGGCGCCATGGGCCGCGCAATGCCCGGCTACAGCATCGTCCTGCGCGACCCGGCCACGGGCGAAGTTGGCGACGTGGGCGAAATCTGCCTGGTGACCGAGCCGCGCCCGCTGGGGCTGATGAAGGGGTACTTCGAAAATCCGGAGAAGACTGCCGAGGTCTTCAGCGACGGCGTCTACCACACCGGGGATATCGCCGAACGCGATGAGCGCGGGGTGCTGACCTATGTCGGGCGCGCGGACGACGTCTTCAAGTCCAGCGACTACAAGATCAGCCCGTTCGAGCTGGAGTCGGTGCTGATCGAGCACCCCGGGGTCGCCGAGGCGGCAGTTGTCCCGGCGCCGGATGAACTGCGCTTGAGCGTGCCGAAGGCCTACATTGTTCCAACCAGCAGCGCGCAGCCCGGTCCAGAGCTTGCCGAGTCGATCCTGGCGCACTGCCGCGAGCACCTGTCGGCCTTCAAGCGGGTGCGGCGCATCGAGTTCGCCCAGCTGCCCAAGACCATCTCGGGCAAGATTCGCCGCGTGGAATTGCGCCAGGCCGAGGAGCGCCGCTTCCAGGGCGGCGATTCGGCCGGCACCGAATACAAGGACACCGATTTCCCTTCGCTGAAGTCCTAGCCCCGGAAATTCCGCGCCCCGGAGGGTCCCGCAGCCATAGGCTGCGGGACCCGTTTTCGTTTAACAAACAGGAGCCAATGGACGTGTGACTCGGGCACGACACGAAGTTTACATTGTGAGTTGTAACCCATACTATGAATCAGAGATTCGTGACCCAGCTCACTTTGTCCCGTATTCAATGAAGATCGGAACCCCATGTCAGATACAGCAATTCTGATAAACACCGCCGTGGCCGTGCTTGCCACGGTGCTGCTGATCGTGAAATTCAAGGTCAATCCCGTCATCGGCCTGATTCTCGGCTCCCTGTATCTGGGGCTGAGCACCCAGCTGGGAATCACCAAAACCATCGAAACCATCACCCAGGGCTTCGGCGACATCATGGTGGAAGTCGGCCTGCTCATCGCCTTCGGCGTGCTCATGGGGTCGATCCTGAACCAGGCCGGAGCGATCCGGCGCCTGGTGGAAAAACTGCTCAGCGTCTTTGGCCCTAAATACCTGCCCTACTCCATGGCATTAGCCATGGGCACCGTGCTGCAGTCGATCTTTGTCGACGTGCTGCTGGTGATTTCCGCCCCGCTGGCACGGCGCATGGCCCCAAAGATCGGCCCCATGGGCACCGCGCGCCTGGCCACCGCCATGGCCATCTCGCTGGAGTGCGGCATCATCTTCATGGTTCCCGGCGTCGGCTCGCTGGCCGTGGCCGGCGTGCTCGGCGTGCCACTGGGCACCATGCTGATCTGCGGCCTGCTGCTGGTCGTGCCCACGGTCCTGCTGGCCACCATGGTGATGTCCTTCGTCTTCCGCCGCGGGTTCTGGAAGCCCGAACGCGACGAACAGCATGTCTTCGAAGAAGACGACTTCCCGCAGGCCAACCCATCTGGCCCCGGGCAGATGTCCCGGACTCCCCTCGCCAGCGAGGACGAACAGGCCAGCGCCGTGAAGCTCGCGGTGGATCAGGAGCGCAAGAGGGAAACCTCGCTGCTGCTGCTTTTTGCGCCACTGCTGCTGTCGCTGCTGCTGATCGCCATCGGCGCGGTGACCGAAATTGCGAAGATCCACAATGGCGTGCTTGAGCTGGTCGGCAACCCGGTGGTCGCGCTGCTCATCGGACTGATCGGCACCACCATTGTGGGACGCGGCGCCATCGGCCAGCAGGGCGTCGAGGAAGCCATCACCACCGGCTTCAAGGAAAGCGGCCAGATCCTGCTGCTCACCGGTGCCGGCGGTTCGCTGGCTGCCACCGTGGCTGCCGCCGGCCTGGGCGATATCCTCGGCGGATTCTTCAGCGCCAGCGCCGTCGCTCCCCTGGTTGTCGTCTGGGTCATCGCCGCGGTCCTGCACATCGCGGTAGGCTCGGTCACCCTCTCGGCCATCACCGCCGCCGGCATGCTCGCCCCGATCGCGCCGGCCCTGGGACTGGATCCGGTGCTCATCGCGCTTGCCGCCGGGGCAGGCTCGCTGTTCATGATCCACGTCACCTCCAACACCTTCTGGCTCCTGCAATCCCTTTTGGGCCAAACCGTCCGGGGCGCCCTGAAGTCCGTGACCGTCGGCGTCTCCGTCGCATCGGTGATCGCACTGGGACTTGTCCTGGTCATGAGCATCTTTATCTAATTCCAGCCAGCTGACCCAAGGAGCTATCCATGAGCCGCTTAGAGGCCAACACCCCGGCTATCGCCCCGCTAGAAGGCATCCGCGTTCTGGAACTGGGCAACTACATTGCCGCACCCACCGCAGGGCGCCTGCTGGCGGACTTCGGTGCCGAAGTCATCAAGGTCGAACGCCCCGAAACCGGCGACGAACTGCGCAACTGGAGGTTGAAAAAGGGCAGCGTGTCGATGCTCTACCGCACCATCAACCGGAACAAGAAATCGGTGGTGCTTGATCTGCGCAGCGATGCCGGACGGGCCGCCGTGCTCGACCTGGTGCGCGAATGCGATGTATTGCTGGAGAATTTCCGGCCCGGCACCCTGGAAAAATGGGGCCTGGGCCCCGAGCAGCTCAGCGCCGCCAACCCCGACCTGGTGATCACCCGGATCTCCGCCTTCGGCCAAACCGGCCCGCTGGCCGAACGCCCCGGCTTTGCCGCGGTGGCCGAAGCCTTCAGCGGATTCCGCAACCTGGTCGGCGACCCGGACCGGGCGCCGGTGCGCGTGGGCGTATCCATCGGAGACTCCATTGCCGGGCTCTATGCCGCCTTCGGGGCAGTCATGGCGCTCTTTGAACGCGACCGCAAGAGCGCCTCTGGCAAGCCCCTGCCGCTCGATCATCGAATCATCGACGTGGCATTGCACGAGGCCATGTTCTCCATGATGGAATCGCTCATCCCAGACCAGGGCGCCTATGGTGAATCGCGCACCCGCACCGGCGGGCGCATGGAAGGCATCGCTCCCTCCAACGCCTATCTCTGTGCCGACGGAGCGAGCATCGTCGTGGCCGGAAATGGCGATGGAATCTACCGCCGGTACATGGAAGCCATCGGGCGCCCCGACCTGGCCGGCGATGAATCCTTGAAATCCAACGCCCAACGGTGGGAACAACGCGAAATGCTCGATGAGGCCATCGGCGCATGGAGCAGCACTGTGGACTCCAAGGCGGCGTTGGAGATCCTCGACGCCGCCGGAGTGCCGGCCGGTCCCATCTACACCGCCGAGGACATCGTGAACGAGCCGCAATACCAGGCCCGCAACATGATCCAGAACTTCAGCGTATCCACCGGCGAGGAAATCCTGCCCGAGGTTGGATTCCCCGGAATAGTGCCGGTGATGGGATCCGCCTCCCTGCCCATCCGCAGCCTCGGCCCGGACCTGGGCGAGCATACCGGAGAAATCCTGGGCACCCTGCTGGGCTACAGCCCAGAAGAAATCATCAAAGCCACCAACAGCGAAACGAGCCAAGCATGAGCTACTCCTTCACCCCGGCAGCGACCCTGCGCGACGTCACCCTGCGCGACGGCCTGCAGCTGACCGGAAAGCTGCTGGACACCGAGCAGAAAATCGCGACCGTCCGGGAACTGCTGCGCCTGGGTGTCCAGGAAATCGAGCTGGGCTCGATGGCCCGCGCCGACCTGGTCCCTCCGATGGCCAATACCCTGGCGGTGGCCGAGGCGCTGACCGCGGAGGAACTGGCCCACTGCTGGATCTGGGTGGCCACGCCCGGACATGTCGCCAAGGCGGCCAAGGCCGGCATCACCAACTTCCAGTACTGCCTCTCGGTGTCCGACGCGCATAACCAGGCCAACATCTCGCGCAGCACCGAAGCGAGCCTGGAGGCCCTGCCCGAGGCCATCGGGTACGCGCACGCGGTCAACGGCAGAATCCAGCTGTGCCTGGCCACCTCATTCACCTGCCCCTTTGACGGCCAGGTTCCCGAGTCTCGGGTGCTGGAGATCGCCAATGACCCCCGGGCCGAAGGAACCTGCGACATCGTCATCTGCGACACCTTGGGCCAGGCGGTCCCCGCCCAGGTGGCCTCGCTGATCAGCAATGTGCGCGCCAATTCGCCGCAGCGGCGCATCGTCTTCCACGGCCACGACACCTGGGGGCTGGGAGTGGCCAATACCTTGGCTGCCATCGCCGCCGGGGCCGACGTGGTGGACGGCGCGTTGGGCGGACTGGGCGGCTGCCCCTTCGCTCCAGGGGCCAGCGGCAATACGTCGAGCGAGGATATCCTCTTCGCTACCCGTCCCCAGTGGCTGACCCCGGAACGCTTTGGCGAACTGGTGCAGCTTTCCGAATCGCTGCTGGCCCAGCTGGGCGAGCCGAACCGGTCGAAGTCGGCCCAGGGAGCCCGGTCCAAGGCCAAGGCCTTCGAATGGGTGATCCCCTCGGGTCCCCGCGCCATGGGCAGCGCCCGGTCCTAGGAACCGCGAACGATCAGCCCATCGCCTCGCCGCTATGCGGGGCGGTGGGTTTCCCCGGGGAAACGCCCGCCTATCAAGCGGGTCATCCGCTCAGCCGTTTCCAGCAAAGGCTCAACCCAGCTCTCGCAGACCGCTTGCGGCATGCGCAGGGTCGGTCCGCTAATGGTCACGGCAGCCACCAATCGGGCCGCCGAGTCGAAAACCGGTGCCGACAAGCCGGAGGCGCCGCTTTCGCGCTCTCCGATGGTGATGGCAAAACCATCAGCGCGGGTCGCCTCCACAGCCGCCTGCAAGTCATCAAGGCCGGTTATCGTCGAGGAGGTCAGGGACTCCAGCGAGCCCTCAACCAGCCGCTGCATCAGCTCCGGCTTCCAGGCCAGCAGCACACGGCCGGCAGAGCCGGCATGCAGCGGCGCCAGCTCTCCCAAGTGCATTTCCCGGCGCAGGACGTGGCGGGTTTCGGCGATGCCAACGCAGACCCGGTACACCGCTTCGGCACGGAAAAGGCAGGCCGTTTCCCCGGTGCCGTCCCGGAGTTCTGCGAGCAGCGGGCTGATCACGTCGAGCACTTCCTTGCCGCGTGTGGCAGGGGCAGCCCAGTAGGCCATCTTCATGCCAATGCGATAGCCATCGCCCTCGCGGTCCAAGAAGCCCTGCTCCACCAGGTTGGCCACCAGCCGCTGGACCGTGGAGGCTGGCATGGAGGTGGCCTCGCGCAAATCAGAGAGGGTCAGAACCGGCTGGCGCAAGGAAAAGGAATCAAGGATGGCGCTGATTTTTCCCAGCACAAGAAGCGGATTCTGTTTCTTGGCGGGACCTTGTTCCTTTGGCATATTTCAGACGCTAGACCATCACAGCCATTACCGTCCAATTCTTTCTCCCACCGCGCCTCCGGGGCCGCACTGCTGGATTGATCAGGGAGGCTTCAAGGGAAAACCGGGCCTCTGGATCCCGCCTCATGCACACGGTCAGGCGGCGCTTTGTCCCGCTGATCGCTACCGTATATTGGGTGGCAATGAACAATGACGGCGCTGGCGATGTCGCCCCGACGCAAAGGACTGCGATGAGCAATACCGAGAAGTTCCGAGCCGCACGCGACCTGCTTTTGGACGCCCGCGATGACTACCACAGGGCCCGGGCCGAGTTCGCCTGGCCGGAATTCACCGACTTCAACTTCGCCTATGACTGGTTCGACGCCATCGCGCAGGATCCGCAGCGCGCCAGCGAACCCGCGCTGATCCTGGCTGAACCAGATGGCAGCACCGCCCGATATAGCTGGTCCGAGCTCTCCGCGCGCTCCACCCAGGTGGCCCGCTGGCTGAGCGATCACGGGCTGCGGCGCGGCGAGGCGATCATTGTGATGCTCGGCAACGAGGTGGCGCTGTGGGAAACGATGCTGGCCGGCATGAAGCTGGGCGCCGTGATCATCCCCACGACCACCCAGGCCACCAGCGAGGATCTGGCTGACCGGTTCGAACGCGGCAACGCTTCATGGGTCATCGCCGGTCACGGCCAGCTGGAAAAGCTCCACGCAGTTCCCGGGTCCCGCACCATCGTGCAGGTGGGCGGAGTCCCCGAGGCTGGAACCTTGCATTTCGAGGATTCGCATCGCGCACCCATCGAGTTCTCGCTGGATGCCCCAACTCGTGCCGACGAGAACTTGCTGCTGTATTTCACCTCCGGAACCACCTCCCAGCCCAAGCTCGTGCAGCACACCCATACCTCGTATCCGGTGGGCCATCTGGCAACCATGTTCTGGATTGGGCTGGAACCCGGCGACGTTCATTTGAACGTCGCCTCCCCCGGCTGGGGCAAGCACGCCTGGTCGAATTTCTTTGGCCCGTGGATCGCCGAGGCCACCGTCTTTGTCTTCAACTATGACCGCTTCGACCCGGTGGCGCTGATGGGCCAGATGGAGAAGGAAAACGTCACGAGCTTCTGCGCGCCGCCGACCGTCTGGCGCTATTTGATCCAGGCGGAACTTGCCATACTGGAAAATCCTCCGCGCAAACTGGTTTCGGCCGGCGAACCGCTGAACTCCGAAGTCATCGACCAGGTGCGCAACGCGTGGGGCCAGGTGATCCGCGACGGCTATGGGCAGACCGAAACCACCGTGCAAATCGCCAATTCACCCGGGGAGCCGCTCAAGGTGGGTGCCATGGGGCGCCCGATGCCTGGATATGATGTCGAACTGCGCAATCCAACCACCGGCCAGCTGGCCGAGGTTGGCGAA
Source organism: Glutamicibacter halophytocola (assembly GCF_001302565.1). Lineage (NCBI taxonomy): Bacteria > Bacillati > Actinomycetota > Actinomycetes > Micrococcales > Micrococcaceae > Glutamicibacter > Glutamicibacter halophytocola. The sequence goes on along the minus strand of NZ_CP012750.1, from coordinate 1,690,832 downwards.
ATCTGCCTGCGCCTGGATCCACGTCCGGTGGGCCTGATGAAGGGCTATTTTGATGATCAGGAGAAGACCGGCGAAGTCATGCGCGACGGGCTCTACCACACCGGGGATATTGCCGAACGCGATGAAGAAGGGATCCTGACCTACATCGGGCGGGCTGACGATGTCTTCAAATCCAGCGATTACAAGCTCAGCCCATTTGAACTGGAGTCCGTGGTTTTGGAGCATCCCGCCGTGGCCGAAGTTGCTGTCGTCCCTTCACCGGATCCGCTGAAGCTCTCGGTGCCCAAGGCCTTTGTCATCCTGGCTTCCGGCTACGAGCCCAGCGCTGGTACCGCGAAAGATATCCTCGGGTTCTGCCGTGAGCATTTGGCCCCGTACAAGCGGATTCGCCGCTTGGAATTCTCGGATCTGCCCAAGACCATATCCGGGAAGATCCGCCGGGTTGAATTGCGCCTGGCCGAAGAAGAGCAGCATGCGGCCGGCAAAGTCCCGCCCCATGAATTCCGCGATACCGACTTCCAGGACTGAACTATCGCAGCTTAGGATGCTTGGGTGCATTCAACGCAGTAGGGCACCGGCGGGGAGCAGCTCAATCGAGCTGCTCCCCGCCGGTGCCCCATGAAGATCTGCCGGTTATGGCTCAGAAATCTCTTTTGGCCTTGGCGGCATCAGCAATTCCCTTGCCCAGATAGAACGCTCCGTCAGCGTACCAAGCGAGCATCAGCAGCTGGCGGGCTGGCTTGGGAAGCCATGCGAACTTCTCGCTCTTGGCCAATACCGCATGAACGCCCAGCCCAGAGGCCAAGACGAAAGCACCGGAGCCGATCAAGGCCTGCGGGTTCCACCCTGCACGGAAGAGCACCCGCTTGAGGCCGGTGGCTTCGCGTTCCTGCTCGCTCAAGGCGGCGCGCAAGCTCCGGAAAGGCCCGCCGGTGGAAATGACACGGCGGTCCTCCGGAATCGGGCGGCCGGTCAGGTAGTCTACGCTTCGCGGATCGAAGCCCAGCAAGGCGACAAAGCGCTTCATGCCCGCCAAATCAACCGGACGCTGCAACAGACCCATAGCCTCGTCTCGTGCCAATGGGTCGGAGACCAGTTCATCCAGCAGCTGCACGGTCTGCTCATCGATGCCCAAGATCAGCGCATCAAGTTCCTTGAGGCGCTGCTCGGCTGGAGAATCCGCCTCGGGCTCAAGAATGACCTGGCGTTCAAGATCCAGAACCATCGTCAACGAAGGGCCATAGAGCTCGCGCCGCGGGCGCTTGGCCTCAACGGTGGCCATGATGACATTGCCGGTGCGGGACAGGGACAGGAATGGGCGGTTGGAACGAGCGATTCCAGGCGGGAAAATTGACTGGGTCGGCATTGCCATGAGTCCAGAATCAGTGTTCCATACGGTGATCTGGTTATCGTCAAAGCCGGCGGCGAGCACCAGTTCCGAGGCCTTCAGCGTTGCCCCGTGAAGCAGCTCATTGGTGGTCCCGAGATCCCCGAGAATGTCATCATCGGGGGTTGGCCCGTCGATCTCATCTCCGTCAACCAGCACGTAGTCGGCCTCGGTCGAGTTCTTCAATTCGTGCACCAGCTTGGTGACCCGGGAACCTTCGCGCAATTTGCCCTTGGCATCGATGCGGTAGAGCACCGCATCCCGGGCTTCGCTGACAGTTGCAACCTCGGCGAGTACCTCGGTGGAGTTCTCTCGCTCGACGGCTCCCCCAACGAATCCCAGCAATCGGCGGTCGGCCAATGCGGTGCGCACGACTTCGGCAGCGTCTGGCTTGTCGCCCATGAAAATGAACTCTAGGTTGAGGTAGTTGAACTCGGTTGAATCCACGAAGAGTAGCCCCTTTGGTCAATTGAAGATGGCAATATGTCAATCATAGGCGCTAACCGGTACCCACTTGGAAGAGAACGTACGGGCCAACGCTAGCGGTAGCGTCGGCCCCGGGAACGCCACCAGCGCAGCGCGCCGAAGGCCGTGTTCCCGGCAGCATCCGCATAGCCAAGCACCAGTAGCAGCACGATGGCCCAGAGCGGCATCCAAGGCTCTTGCCAATTGGTTCCTGCCAGCATCAGCGAGAACACCAATGCCTCCGCAAGGCCTAGCACCAGCTGCGCCACAGGCTTCCACGACGACGCGTTGTACCACCGCGGCCGGGCATTGATCTTTCGGGATTCGGCAATCATGGCTCGGCCCACGGCCTTTGCCATGCCCACCGGCTCGATCTGCCGCGCGCCCTCGGGAAGAACTGCATCCTCCAGGTAGCGGGCCAGCGCCGGTTCGTGCCCAAAGGCTTCCAGCACCCGCTCCACCGATTCCAGGCTGCCGGTGCCGACCAGTACCTGCTTGAGCCTTTCGATCTCTTGGGCGCCCACCGATAGCCCAGCGAGCTCATCAAGCTCCTGCTCATCGATGCTGTCCTGGTTGGCTATCAACCAGTCCAATTCCCTTCTGGCGGGACTTTGTTCCGCCGGCCAGAAAGCGGGGCTGGCCGCGACTGGCCAGATATGAACCCAGGCTGGAAGCCCGCCGAGCTTAACCGCTTGCTTGCGGAACCAGAAGCTCGCGGTGAATCGCGCTCCGGTGCGGCTGAGCATAATCGCCGGATGCTGGCTCGACGAAATAACCCCGCCCACCAAAAAGCCCTCGTGCACGGCCACGGCTGCGGCCCCGGGCTCCGGCGGCAAAAGCTGCCAGCTGGTTTTGCTCGCGGACGCCCACATCCCCATGTCCGGCTCGTTCAGCGCGCCGATGACCAGGGAACGCCCCGAAGGCATGGCCTCCAGCCGCGGATCGTCGATGGGTTCCCCGCTTTGCACCTCGATGTCGTCCTGGTCGACATATAGCGCACCGGTGCCCAGCTTCAACGCCAGCGCGAAATCCTCGACCTGCTGGCCCAGCCTCAGGCTGCCTCCCGCGTTGGCCAAAAACAACAGGCCTTCGGGATTTACCGCGATGCTGATCTCGATAATGGACAGTCCATTCCAGGGCACCGGGATGGAGACCACAGAGATGACCTCACGAGCGGCCAGCAGTTCGCGGACCTTGGCTTCGGCCTGCCCGGCGTTCGGTTCTTCGAAGATAAGAGTCAGGGCGGCGACCAGCGTTTGCGCCTGGTCGCCGCCCTGCAAGGACTCGTGACTACTTGTTGCCAAGGTACTTTTCGAAGCCGGCTGGCAAGTTCAGGCTCGATGGATCGAAGTCCTGGTTGGCGCCCTGTCCGAAGGAGGCCCCGGCTGGTGCCGAAGACTTCTTGTTCTTGGCCTCCAGCTCGGCCTGCGCGGCCTTGGCCGGGTTGCCGAACTTCTGCTGCTTCTTGCCCTTGCCCTTGGCCTTCGCCTTGCGGGCAGCGCCCTTGCCAGCGCCTGGCATGCCCGGGATGCCGCCGCCAGCGGCCATCTTCTTCATCATCTTCTGCGCTTCGGTGAAGCGCTCAAGCATCTGGTTGACCTCGGAGACCGAGACGCCCGAACCCTTGGCGATACGCGCGCGGCGCGAGCCGTTGATGATCTTCGGCGCGACACGCTCATGCGGGGTCATCGAGCGGACGATGGCTTCCACGCGGTCGATCTGGCGCTCGTCGAACTGCTCCAGCTGCTGTCGGGAAATCTGCGCGCCGGGCATCATGCCCAGCAGCTTCTTCATCGAGCCCATCTTCTTGATCTGGGCCATCTGGGCGAGGAAGTCGTCCAGGGTGAAGTCTTCCTGGTCGGCGAACTTTTTCGCCATCCGCTCGGCTTCGCCCTTGTCCCAGTTCTTCTCGGCCTGCTCGATGAGCGTCATGACGTCGCCCATGTCCAGGATGCGCGAAGCCATGCGGTCCGGGTGGAAGATCTCGAAGTCGTCCAGGTTTTCGCCGGTGGAGGCGAACATGACCGGCTTGCCGGTCACCGAGGCTACCGACAGGGCGGCGCCACCGCGGGCATCGCCATCGAGCTTGGAAAGCACCACGCCGGTGAAGTCGACGCCCTCGTGGAAGGCCTGGGCGGTGTTGACCGCGTCCTGGCCGATCATGGCATCGATGACAAAGAGCACTTCGTCCGGGTTGATGGCGGCGCGGATGTTCGCGGCTTGGGCCATCATCTCGGTGTCCACGCCCAGGCGGCCGGCGGTATCGACGATCACCACATCGTGCAGCTTGGACTTGGCTTCGGCGATGCCGTCGCGGGCAACGGCGACCGGGTCGCCGGTTGGGGTGTCGAACTCCGAGGAGACGCCCGGGTGCGGCGCGTAGACCGGAACGCCAGCACGCTCACCGTTGATCTGCAGCTGCTTGACTGCATTGGGGCGCTGCAGGTCGCAGGCCACCAGCATCGGGGTGTGGCCCTCGGACTTCAGGTGCTTGGCCAGCTTACCGGCCAGGGTGGTCTTGCCGGCACCCTGCAAACCGGCGAGCATGATCACCGTTGGAGGGTTCTTGGCCAGGTTCAGGCGGCGGGTTTCGCCACCGAGGATGCCAACAAGCTCCTCATTGACGATCTTGACGACCTGCTGGCCCGGGTTCAGGGACTCGGAAACCTCGGCACCCAGTGCGCGTTCTTTCACCTGGGCCACGAAGGCGCGGACCACCGAGACGGCAACGTCAGCGTCGAGCAGGGCACGGCGGATTTCGCGGACGGTACCGTCGATGTCTGCTTCAGTCAGGCGGCCCTTGCCGCGCAGGTTCTTGAAGGTTGCTGTCAGGCGATCGGAAAGTGAATTAAACACGTGCCGGGCACTTCTTTCGATAGGTCTTGTGGTGCGCGTCAAAAACGCACAGGACTCGACTTATAAGAATATCAAGAATCACGGCACGATCTAACCAGTTCCATATCACTTCGCGGTGCGCGCCCGTAGCCAAGGGGTGTCCTGGGCTGCGGGCGCGCAGCTGGCAGTTGCTACGGAGCGCTCGCTTCCGGCTTGGCGGCCACGGCTGCGCTGCGCGGTTCTGCGGAAGCTGGCTTCGGCGGGGCCTTGCTGGCGGCCTGCCTGACCGGTGGTACAGCTCCCACAAGCTTCTTGGGCGGGATCGGAGCCGGGGCGGCCTTCTTCGCTACCGGCACCTGGGCCTTGGCAATAGGAGCCTTGGGCTTGGCTACTGTCGCTATGGGCTTGGCAACGGAAGCCTTGGGCTTAGCGACCGGCACCTTGGGCTTAGCAACTGGTGCTTTGGCCTTAGCGATCTGCACCGTGGACTTGGCGACTGAAGCCTTAGCAATGGGCTTCTTTGCCGGCGCGGCGGTGGCCGCTTGAGCAGGCTTCCTCTTCACGGGCTTCGTGGCAGGCTTGGCTTCCTGCACAGCAGGGCGGGCCGGCGCCTCGGATTCCATGGCCTTCCCGGCGCTCACCTTGGTTGCCGGCGGCGTTTTCTTGGCTGGGGCCTTTGATGACGGCTCGGCCTTGGGCACGATTCCTGTTGGAGCCTTCTCCGGAACTTTGAGGTTCACTTCCAAAGCGGTTGTTGGCTCAGGCGATGGCTCCCCTGCTGGTCCTTCGGTTGGCTGGGAATCAGCGATGGGTGCCTGGCTGGCATCGGCGGGCGGCACGCTGGGCGATGTGCTCGGTGTGGGCTTCGGCGATTCAGGCGATGATGATGGCTGCACCGACGGCGATGGCGAAGGCGCGATGCTCGGCTTGGATTCTTGCGTCGGCTTTGGAGCCAGCGAAGGCTTTGCACTTGCCGAAGCGGTTGGCGTGGCAGTCGGGCTGGATGTCGCGTCGAGGCTCGGAGATGCGGTGGGCTTGGCCGTGCTCGGTTTTGGCGTGGGCACCGGTGTAATTGTCTGTGCGCGCTCCGTCGGCGACGGCGAAGCGCTCGGTAATGCAGGCCTTGTTGGCGTTGCTGGCGGCGTGCCTGCCGGGCGTGGCTTCTCGGCCTGCTTGGTTGGCGCCGTGCGCCGCGGCTGAAGAACCTTTGGAGCCGTGGTTTTCGCCGTGTCCGTCCGGTGCTTTGCGGCCGGCGATGCCGCGGGCTTCGAGCTTGATGATCCCTGGGCGCGAACCGGCTTCTTTGCTGCGTTCTTCGCTTCGTGCAGCGGTGCTTTTGCGGGGTGCTGCGCTGCAGCCTGCAAGCTGCGAGCTGGTGGACGCTGGGGACTTTGGCCGGCGAGGAATCGGCTGGCCGTCACCGCTGGAGCATCCGGGAGAAACATCGAAGCGAATTGCCCTGGGCCCATGGCCAGATATTTGCTCGGGTTCTGCCACTGGCCATCGACGATGACCTCGAAGTGGACGTGGCAGCCAGTGGAATTGCCGGTGGTGCCCGCCAAGGCAATGACTTGGCCTTGGCTTACCCTTTGCCCTACACCAACGAGGATCAGGGAATTGTGGCTGTATCCGGTCTGGATCCGATTGCCGTGGTCAATGGTGACGCGATTTCCCGAATGGCCGGCCCATGAGGCGACCACAACAATACCGTCCTCGCTAGCTCTCACCGGCGAGCCGCAAGCTATGGGATAGTCCTGGCCGATGTGGATTTGCCGGCCAGGACCTGTCGGATTTCCGCGCCATCCGAAGGGGCTGGAAATCATGCTCGTAGACACAGGACGCATGAGCTGGAAAGACAGCAGGTTTGGCCTGATCAGCGCGTTGCTTGCGGCTGCCCGATACGCCGGCTGCGCCTGCGCTGCCGCAGCGGGCTGGTTGGCTATAGCTTGCGGGTGGATGGCACCGTGGGCTGATCGGGAGTCGGCCTGCCCAATCGCAGCGCTCTTCGGAACCGAGCTGAGCGTGCCGACCACGCCGAGCAGTGGCTCCTGCGACTCGGGTGCCGTCACCAGCACGAGGCCCGGCGGTGCGATAGCCGATTGTTCAATGGCCATGTCGCTGGAGGCCACGCGAACTGGCGGCGGAACTGGCCACGCCGTCGCGCTGCTCAGTCCCACAACCGCTGCGATCCCCAAAGCGAAATATGCAAATCCATGAGTGGTTGCCGGTGCCTGTGAAGGCACAGAAATATCCAAATCGTGATGACGTCGCTTCATAACTTGCCAGTCCCCCAAAACCGCAAATCAACAACAGGCTCTCAGGATAGTCCCAGAAGCATGCAATGACCATAGTTCGTCTTGACTCATAAAAACCTCCGCGATGCCAACTCTTGGTTTCCAAGCTTTGCGGGCATCCGCTGAGCACGACGGATAGATTCGGCAGCCTGGGCAAGCTGGCCCGTTGAACTGCTTAGATGCGAAGAACAACAGGCCCAGGCAAGGCCACCGTTGCTAGCTGGACGCCACCTGCAGATCCGTTGACGTGGATTGGTTGCGTGGCGGCGGTGCCCTAGGGTTTCGAAGCGAACAAGGAATTCCCCGAACCAATTGGAGAATCGAAGCCATGGCGCCATCGACGATCGACCAGGACACTTTGCATCGCTACCTCGACCGGCATCTGCTGGGCTCCGAATCCGGGCTTGATCATTTCAAGGCTGCACACGGCACTTGGGCCGGAACTGCCTTCGAAGAACGCTTTGAATCCCTGCACCAGCAAGTGAAGGCGGACCAAGAGGATCTGAAGAAGATCATGGCTGCGCTCGGCTGCAGCCCGCGCCCAATCGGAAAGCTCCTGGCTCCTGTGGCCCGGCTTGCCGGGAAGGCCAACCCGTTCAACCCGTTGCGGCAGCACACGCAAGCCGCTGCACAGGTCCAACTGGATGTTCTCACCGGATTGCTCAATGCCAAGCTGCGCATGTGGCAGACGCTGCTGCTCATGCTCCCCCACGAGCAGCGCCTGGATCGGGCACTGCTGCAGGATCTTTCACGCCGGGCCGATTCGCAGATCAAGCAGCTCGTGGCATTGAGCGACGAGACCTGGGCCGATCGCTTTGCGCCGCAAGAACATCATGATGGCGATGGGCACAGCCGCTGAGGGACCGTTGAAATGCGGCCTGCGCAGATCCCGCTGCCTGGCAGGAAGGGAAACCGGCGCGTGGGGGTTCGTCTCAGCCTGTTTGCCCTGTCCTGCGCTGGCTCTGCCACCAGCCTGTTCCCCTGCTGGGATCAGGAACTGGACCAGCATAAGCAGCCGCCATCGGTGGTTGTAATCAAATTTTCTGCCCCTGGTCGCAACCGCGGTTGCTTCCTGGTTGCATTACTGCTAGGCGGCGAAGATTTCGCAGGATTGCCCGCCCGGAGCTGGGCCAGGCCACGGTGGCCCGCTCCGAGGCAAGGCAGAGTGCATTGGCCAGATCCAGCGGCGTGCGCGCCATCCGGGATCCTCGCGGCGACACAGATGCTCCGCCGGCAGTTTCCACTGCGTTGAAGGGGCACCCCGCCAAATCCGGGACGAGATTCATATGCTGCGCCATGCAACCACTCAGCAATCGTTCAGCCAAAATAACCCGTGGCGAGATCCGTTCTATAGTTCAAATTGTCAGTATCAGATCAATTCAGAAAGCAGGAACCATGGGTATTGGAGACAAGATCAAGAACAAGGCCCAGGAAGCATCTGGAAAGGCCAAGGAAGCCTTGGGAGATGCCACCGACAACGAGCGTCTGCAGGCCGAAGGCGCCAAGGACCAAGCCGCAGCCAAGGCCAAGCAGGCTGGGGAACATGTCAAGGATGCTGCCAAGGACATCAAGGATGATCTCTCCTAAGATTCGCTGACCCAGTTGCGTCCCATGGAATGATTTCCATGGGACGCAACTTTGTGTTCAGCGAGTTTTCACGGGCGCTATCCCCTCGTTCCCCTCCTGCAAGACAGCACGACCGATGCGCGGTTATTCAGCGGTTGAATAGCCTAGCCGGAACATCCAGGATTCCTCGATGGGGGCAGGCAAGCTGCAGCAACCCGGTTCCCGGCAATCGGAGCCTAGCGCGCAGCCGGGAACCGTTCCCACGCACGATGCGTGGATAGCAGCCGCGCGGCGCTGTCGGCCACCGCGGAGACCTCGACCACGCTGACTCCCGGAGCCTCATCTGGCAGGCCCACGGCACGGAGCAGGCCGGAGGACTCTCCCGGCAGGCAGATGATGGCCTTGCAATGGCGGTAGGCCTCGTTGATCAGCAAACCCGCCCGCGGATCGACAAGATCCCCAGCGCTGCCAGCATCCCCGGCCTTGGCATCCAGCGGAGCCTCGGCATCCGGGGCCGGAGGCAGCGGCCCGACCAGCACCAGCGCGTCGAATTCAATGGACCGCGCCGTCAGGTAGGTCCGGTCGATTGCCACTCCCCCAGCGATTTCTCCGCCCCTGGCCGAAACCAGCAGTGGGGCCATGCCGCGCTCGCTCAGCGCCGAACGGATGGCCAGCGCATCATCGTGGTTGTTCCGGTCGAACACGACCCCGATCTTGCGCCCATCCACCGGCCAGCTCTTGCCGATCTGGGATAGCGCGGGGCTTCGCTCAGGTTCGCCAAGCTCCTGTGCCGCCGGTGCCGGCAGGCCCAGAGCCCTGGCCACGCCGGCAGCCAGCCCGGTGTCGATGTTGGCCAGGCAATCCACCTGCCGCTGGCGCACCTGGACATCGGTGCATTTGCCCAGCTCAAAGGTGTAGGACTGTTGCACGTGCGCCCGCTCAACGCCCGAAAGGCTGAGGTAGAACAAACGGGCCTGGCTGTAGTGATCCGAGAAGCTGGCCGGTTCGGAGCGTTCTTTCCTGCCGGCATCGATTGGCTGCGGGAACTCCAGTGGCGGCAGCTGCCCGGATCCGAGCTGAGCCATGTAGGGACAGCCGCCATCCAGCGAGTTCGGCTTATAGGGAGCTATTCCCTCGGGCACCCGGTGCTGGTGCAACCCATCGCGGAACATGTCGTTGACCGGTGCCTGCGGCTGGTTGACAGGGATCTGCGCGAAGTTCGGGCCGCCCAGGCGCGTGAGCTGGGTGTCCTGGTAGGAGAAGAGCCGCGCCTGCAGCAACGGATCATCGGTAATGTCGATGCCCGGCACCAGGTGCCCGGGATGGAAGGCGACCTGCTCGGTCTGCGCGAAGTAGTTCTCCGGATTGCGGTCGAGCACCATCTTGCCCAGCGGCTGGACTGGAGCCAGTTCCTCGGGGACGAACTTCGTGGGATCCAGCAGGTCGATCCCCTCGAAGCTCGAGGTGCCGTCATCCTCGAAGATCTGCACGCCCAGTTCCCATTCGGGCAAAGCGCCGGCATCAATCGCTTCGGCCAGATCGCGGCGGTGGAAATCCGGATCTGCACCGCCGGCCAACTGCGATTCCTCCCAAACCAGCGAATGGACGCCGAGCTTCGGCTTCCAATGGAACTTCACCAGGGAAGACTTGCCCAGCGCGTTGACCATGCGGAAGGTGTGCACGCCAAAGCCTTCCATCATCCGGTAGGAGCGCGGGATCGCCCGGTCGCTCATTTGCCACATCACATGCGCCTGGGCCGGGGTGTGCAGCGAGACGAAATCCCAGAAGGTATCGTGGGCCGATTGCGCCTGCGGGATTTCCCGATCGGGATGCGGCTTCGCAGCGTGCACCAGGTCGGGGAATTTGATTCCGTCCTGGATGAAGAACACCGGCATGTTGTTCCCCACCAGGTCGAAGATCCCCTCGTCCGTGTAGAACTTCGTGGCGAAGCCGCGGGTATCGCGGGCGGTATCCATGGAACCGCGGGAGCCGACCACGGTGGAGAACCGCACGAAAACGCGGGTGGTGCGTCCGGGTTTCAGGAAGTTGGCACGGGTCAGCTCCTCGGCGTTGCCATAGCTGGTGAAGAAGCCATGGGCTCCGGCACCGCGGGCATGGACCACGCGTTCTGGAATGCGTTCATGGTCGAAGTGCATGATCTTTTCGCGCAGGTGGTGGTCTTGCAGCAAGGTCGGACCGCGTTCGCCGGTCTTCAGGGAATGGTCGGTATCGCTGACCGGCGCACCTTGCGATGTGGTCAGGATGTCGCTGTCCTGGCCCGGCGCCGATTCCGGCTGCTGCCCTTGATCAGTTGGATGCATCGGCTCATTGGCCATGGCGTTCTCCTGGCTTCTCGGGAATACTGGCTGGATGCTCTCCACGCTAGAGGCCATCGGCTCGCGGTCTCCAGCCGTTCCAGCGATTCCCATGGTTTACACATCTGCCCCTGGATACGCCGGTTAAAAGCGGAAACCGCCGGTGGCTGCATGGCCCACCGGCGGTTTCCTGGACACCGAAATCGTGTCCTACCCCTTGATGATGTATTTGTTATTTTTCAGCTCCCACCCCTTTACTTGGATGCCAGCTGGTATCCGGCCTCGTTGTGCTCAGCTTCGTCAATACCGGCGATTTCGATATCGGCCGATACACGCCATGGGCTGAACTTGCCGATGACCGTGGCGATAATCCACGTCATGCCAGCGGAGAAGACGATGACCACGAGAAGCGTCATGAACTGTGCGAAGAGCTGTGCGAGACCGCCGCCGTAGAACAGGCCGCCTGCGCTTTCCTCGTTTGGCAGTGCAAAGAATCCAAGGAAGAGGGTGCCAATGATGCCGGCGACCAGGTGGACGCCCACTACGTCAAGCGAGTCGTCGTAGCCGAGCTTCCACTTCAGGTTCACTGCCCAGGCTGCACCGGCACCGGCCAGGACACCCAGCAGCAGTGCTGCCCATGGTGCTACGTCTGCACAAGAAGGGGTGATGGCTACCAGGCCGGCGACGAGACCGGATGCTACGCCTACCGAGCTTGCACGCTCGCCGCGCAGCTTCTCAACAAGGATCCAGCCAAGCACTGCGGCGCCTGGCGCGGCCAGAGTGTTGACCCAGATCAAGCCGGCCTGTTCCACGGTGGTCGCTGCGCCGGCGTTGAAGCCGAACCAGCCGAACCACAGGAGTCCTGCACCAAGCATGACCAGCGGGGTGTTGTGCGGCTGCGGGCGGTCGTGGAAGTTATGGCGCTGGCCGAGCTTGAGCGCAAGCACCAGGGCCGCGATACCGGCGTTGGTGTGGACCACAGCGCCACCGGCGAAGTCGATGGCTTCGCCGAAGAGCTTGCCGAGGAAGCCGTCTGCGGACAGCAGGCCTCCGCCCCATACCCAGAAGGCAACCGGCGCATAGACCAGGGTGACCCACAGCGGGATGAAGAACAGCCATGGGGCGAAGCGTGCGCGGTCGGCGATGGCGCCGGAGATGATGGCCACCGAAATCATGGCGAAGGTGCCAGCGAACCCTGCCGAAAGCAGGTCAGCCTGTTCGGTGTTGTGCATGGCGAAATCGCTGATTGGATTTCCGATGATTCCGGCGATGGTTGGCTCACCGGCGGAGAACGAGTACCCCCATAGCACCCAGACAACGGCGGTGATTGCTGCGGCGGAGAAGCTCATCAGCATCATGTTCACGACGCCGGTAGCGCGCGTCATGCCGCCGTAGAAAAGTCCCAGTGCCGGCGTCATCATCAGTACGAGTGCGGCTGCTATCAGGATCCATAAGCTGGCTACGTCCAACTCCATCTGGATCACTTCCCCTCAAGGTGTTTGGTGTATCGGTGGCGAGTCGGGCCCTGCTGCAGTTTGCGGTGTTATTGGCCCGGTGTTGAAACTATTCTTCGCTAACGATGTTTCGGTTCCCTCGCTGCCGCATTTCAAGAATGTATCCAAGAGCGCTTGGGGGTAACGTTTGGTTCTCGTACCGGTTTCCGGCATGTTTCAAAGCCTTCACGAATGGCCGGTGTCCGTGTGAATGCAGGGCGAAAAAGCCTGGAAGGGGACGCGCTGGCATACTGGGGTCGTGGACCGATCCTTCTTCATGCCTGATGCGCTCAGCGTGGCCCCTCGCCTGCTGGGCTCGATCCTCAGCGTCGATTCTCCGCAGGGACTGGTAGGCCTGCGGATCACGGAGACCGAAGCCTATCTGGGGGTCGGGTCCACCGGCCCCTACGATCCGGGTAGCCATTCCAAGGATCGGAAGACCGCTCGCAACGCCTCGATGTTCCTGCCACCGGGCCACGCCTATGTGTATTTCACCTATGGGATGCACTTCGCGTTGAATCTGGTGTGCTCACAGGAACACGTGGCTTCCGGTGTTTTGATACGTTCAGGACAGATTGTCCAGGGGCTCGACCTGGCGCGGGAACGAAGACATGCCAAGCAGAGTACGCGCTCTGCATCGAATTACGTCAAGGATGCTCAGTTGGCCCGCGGCCCTGGCAATCTCGCGGCGGCTATGGGTATTACTCGTGAATCTCATGACGGCTTGGATTTGCTGGCTGAGCCATTTCATATTGTCCAAAGCGGAGTGGCAGAGAGTGATATTGCCAGAGGACCTCGTGTCGGGGTGGCAGGAGTCGCCGGTGGGCCTGCTTATCCTTGGCGATTCTGGCTGAAAGGCGACCCGACGGTTTCTGCCTTCCGTCCAGGGAGGGACGCTCCGGTACCCCCAGCAAAGCCACGTGGATAAACAGAGCTGGCGCTGAACCAGGAATGGTTCAGCGCCAGCTCTGTTTTGCTATTAACTTGCAGTATCAGCTGGAGGATCCAGGAAAGAGTTCTTTCGAATCAATGGCTTTCTGCAGGCGGGAGTCGACGGTCTTGGCCAGCATTTGCACATAGGTCTCGCTCAAATGAGAGTGGTCCCAATAGGCCATGACGCCTCCGACAACTGGATAGCACGTGGTGTCATCGCACAGCTGATCATTCATGTCGATGTTCACGACGTCCGGATCATCCAGCGCCTTGACCGCTTCGGCCTGCGGGTCCATGGGAATCCATTCGTCAGCAGCTGCGGAGCAATCCTTGTAGTCCGAGGAATTCGCTGCCACGCAGTCCGGAATATTCCCTACTGTTGACCCGGGCCACGGAGTGTCTCGGATCACCGCGACCTCTGCCCCGGTATCGCTCCAGTCCTGGAGCATTTCTTCATAGGCATCGCGCCCCGGAGCCTCGCTCTCCGCCAAGGTACGTCCCGCAAGAGGCTGGGCGAATCTGTTGGAGCTGATGATCAGGTCGTAGTCCTCTTTTTCAAACTGCTTCGTAGCCCAGCGGGCATAGTCATTACAGCCTTGAACGTCTTCTTCCGACTCGAACTCCTGCGGGGCATCGAGTACTGCACACCGGCTGGCCAGATAGGTATCCAGGCTCCAGCCATGTGCCTTGGCGACCTTGTCAATGGCAGGGAACCACTGTCCCGCATGGGAATTGCCCACCAGTGCCACCTTGATTTTCCCATGTACGTAGTTGCATACGGGGCGAGTCGCGAAATCTGTCCCCGCGCCCGAGAAGCAGTCGTCCGCATAAACCCGCGGCTTGTCTTCTTTCGCAACGACAGGCGCAGGCGCAGCGCTCTCGTAGGAGGTTTGAAGCGTCTGCGGATCATCACAACTATCCGACAAGCCTTCTGGCCCGAAGCAGTCCTCGCCCAGTTCTTTTTGCACCGACGCAAGGGCGGCGTCGACATTTTCTGCATTCCGGATGATGCGTGTGCTGGTCAGATAGAAGCTGCCTGCCACAAGGGCGAGGACCAGGCTTCCAGCTGCCAAGAAGCGCGGGGCGGAGAGGAGGACGGAAGTATCGATGAATTTCCGGAAACGGACTTCCACCAGCTTCTGCGTCAGGACAGCAAGAACCAAGGTCAGGGCCAAGGCGATGATCTTCTGCGGCCATCCAAAGTCATCGACCAGGTACGGCATGAGGATCAGCAGCGGCCAGTGCCAAAGGTAGATCGCATAAGAGTTGTCACCGAAGAATTGGAAAATCCTGGTGTTCAGGAAGATGTTGGGCGAATACTTGTGCGTGGAATGCGAAAGCAGCAGCAGGGCCGTGCCCAATACCGGGACGGCGGCAATATAGCCGGGGAACGGCATCTCGCCGCTGAAGGCCAGCGCGCTGAAGGCGAGGGCCAATACGCCTCCCCATGCGCCTACCAGGCTGACCCAGTCCTTCTTCGCTGCGTGGATCTTGGTTCCCAAGGCAGCTACCAGCGCCCCGGCGGAGAACTCCCACGCACGGGTGAAGGTGGAGAAATAAGCGCTGCCCGGATCCGTGGCCGTGGCGTAGATGGAATACCCCAGGGACACAGCAAAGACTGTGCCTACTCCAGCTAGCGCCATGGTCCCAGGCTTCCGCTGGAACCGCAGCGCCACAATGACCAGAGCGCCAATCAGGATTGGCCACACGAAGTAAAACTGCTCTTCTGCGGACAGCGACCAGAAATGCTGGAACGGGCTTACGGCATCGCCTTCGGCCAGATAATCGACCTTGGTGAGGGCGAGGAACCAATTCTGGAAATAAAAGGTCGCAGCTATGGCCTGCAAGCCCCAGTCTTGCCACACCGTAGTGGGGGCTATGAGCCAAATTCCCACGACGCTGCAAAGAATCACGACGAAGGACGCCGGGATAAGCCGCTTGACTCGGCGCATCCAGAAACGCCCGACATCTGCCACATTCTTTGGCGGTTTGGAAATGAGGTGCGAGGTGATCAGGAATCCCGAGATGACAAAGAAGACGTCAACGCCGACGAATCCACCTGGAAGATAATGTCCCCAGAAATGATAGAGCACCACAATGCCAACGGCAATGGCGCGAAGTCCCTGGATGTCAGCGCGGAAGGCCCTGGGCCTCGGGTCGCGTTGAATGGGCAAGGGCAGGTCTTGGTTCGACAACACGTCCTAAGAGATCCTTTGCGGGTGGAGACCGAACGATCCAGACAATTGGTCGTGCCAACGTCATCTGATGTTCAGGTGTAGTAATTTCACGTTAAACTTCCAGCCTTCATTTCTACCGAAGGTAACTGGCATGTTTCTGGGAATACTGGGCATCCACAAGCGGCTGCTTGGATGCCCTGGCTGCGGCTATACGCATCATTTTTGGCATTGACAAGGCGCAACGAAGCGTTCAGGCCGGCAATGTCCCTGCCGGTCCAGATTTTCATCAACTGATCGGCATCGGCGTGGCGCATCGAATTTGGCGCATAAACAGGCCGGGTGGGACCGCCATAGCGGGGCCCACCCGGCCTGTCGTTGCCTACTACCCTTCGAGCAAAGCGTCCACGAAATCCTCTGGGCTGAACGGCGCCAGATCATCCGGGCCCTCGCCCAGGCCAACCAGCTTCACTGGTACGCCCAGCTGCCGCTGGATCGCGACAACAATGCCGCCTTTGGCGGTGCCGTCGAGCTTGGTCAGCACGATGCCGGTCACGTTGACCACCTCCGAGAAGACCTTGGCCTGCTGCAGGCCATTCTGGCCGGTGGTGGCATCCAAGACGAGCAGCACCTCGTCAATGGTGGCCTTCTTTTCGACGACGCGCTTGATCTTTCCCAGCTCGTCCATCAAACCGACCTTGTTCTGCAAACGGCCAGCGGTGTCGATCATGACGATGTCGACTTCCTGGTCGATGCCGGCAGAAACTGCTTCGAATGCCACCGAGGCAGGGTCGGCACCGTCGATGTCGGAGCGGACCGTTGGGACACCCACGCGGTCGCCCCAGGTGGCCAACTGCTCCGCGGCTGCAGCGCGGAATGTGTCCGCAGCGCCCAACAGCACGTCCTTGTCCTCGGCGACGAGGACACGGGCCATTTTGCCGATGGTGGTGGTTTTGCCAACGCCGTTGACGCCCACGACCATGATGATGCTTGGACGATCCGGGTGCGGCTCAGGCAGGTAGCTGCGGTCCAGGCTTGGATCCACGAGCTTGAGCAGTTCCTCGCGGAGCATGGCCTTCACGCGGGCAGGATCCTTGCTGCCTTCGATCTTCACGCGTTCGCGCAGGGCATCGACGAGCTCCATGGCTGGTTCGGTGCCGAGGTCTGCCATCAGCAGATTCTCTTCGATTTCTTCCCAGACATCCTCGTCAATGGTGTCCTGGCTGAGCAGTGCCAGCAGTCCCTTGGAGAACATGTTGTTGGACTTGGTCAGGCGGGCACGCAGTCGCGCCAATCGGCCCTGGACCGGTTCGGGAACATCGAACTGCGGCGTTACCGGTACGACGGGCTCTTCAACAGCGACGGCCGCATCGGTTGCACCGGCGGCGTCAGCAACAACCTCGGTCGTGCCTTCCGCGGATTGACCGGCTGGCAGGTCGTCAGCATCGCGCTCGGAAGTATATGGAGTCTTGGGCTTGCGGCCCTTGGTGACAAAGGCAACGACGCCAATGCCCACCACGGCAACAACCGCGACAATGATGATGGTTAATGTAAGCGAATCAGACACGTGTTAAATCGTCTCACACCTCCTCGCCTTTGGGGACGATGCCCCGTACTGCACCATGTAAGAAGAGCCTTGTTTCTCGATATTTCTTGGAGCTCGACCGGCGAGGCCCGCTGGCAGTGCCGCTGCTGCTGAATCTCGGCTGCAAATCGTCAAGCAAGGAGCCCCTCCTTGGAGCACGGGCCCGACAAGCTGGTCCTGCCCGGCAGGCCCGCAGATTATCATCGAAATGATGTCGCCATTGGACGATATGAAGCACGAGCGCGCCACGCTGGATCAGCGGCTTCAAATACGGCCCACTGTTCGACGATTATCCTTTCAAAGCCTGCGGGTTGATCCGGGATCACTGATTGACCCCATTGATGATTTTCCTAGTCAGAACCTGCTGTATATGTGTCTGCAGCGCCAATTGAAGTGGAAATGACGCAAGAGGAGAATGATAAGCTCAACAAGAGCTGAAGTGAAAGAGGATTTCCGCATGTTAGATCGCATTCGAAAAGTCGCCAACAGAATTTTCAGCGTCAAAGTAGTCAATAGCAAGCCAATCGCAGTAACGCTGGACCCGCCAATTACTGCCGACCCGGATCAGAAGACCCTGCTGCGCCAGATTCACAATGAGCTGAAGACACATCGACGGGAGCTCGAAACTATCCGGCTTGCGGCAACCTCTGAAGTCATGCAGGAGGTATCAAAGTTCCACCGCAATCAAGTCAAAACGCTGCTGGAAACTCTGGAACTGCTAGCCACAACGGATGTGTCCATGTCCCGTTTCGGTGACGGCGAGTTCCGGCTCATGCTGCTCAATGATTTCAATCTTCGCTTTCAGAAGAACTCCCCCGAACTCCAAGAAGACCTTCGGAATGTTTTCACCAGCAATGATGCCAATTTGGCAGTTGGTTTTCCCCAGCTGTTCCGTGATGCACATTGGTCCGGCGTGTATCAGGAACTATGGCCGCGCTTAGTGCAGCTTACAGCTTCTGACCGCGCCTACGCCTGCGCCCACGTTACTCGCCCCCAAGCCTTCTCGACCTTGGGACAGCGTGCCGTTGATCTGTGGCGTCAAGTATGGGATGGCAAAAAGGTGGCTATCGTGACCGGTGAAGGGTCACGATTTGATCTGATTCCTGAGCTGTTCGACAACCTTGCGAGCCACGAGTTCATTTATTCGAAACCAGTGGGAGCGTACGACGATTTGGATCGCGTTCAAGCTCTCGTTGCCGACAGCGACTGTGAACTCGTGCTCATCGCCTTAGGGCCCGCCGGAGGGATCCTTGCCCATCGCCTTGCTGGGGCCGGAAAACGAGCGCTGGATATCGGCCATCTCTCAAACAGCTATGAGAATGTCTTCAAGGGCGCACCGCGCCCCGAAGCCACCGCAGTGACTACTGATGGCGAGAAAAATTCGTAGCGTCAGGCGGCAAGCCTTGCGGCAATAGACAAAGCACCTGCCAGACACTTCCGCATCTGACCAGGTGGGCTTTGTCGATGGGCAATTCCGGGCTAGCGGAGTACTTCTACACGGGCACGAAAATCTTCGTGTAGCGGGCCAGACACAGGATCGATCGGAAACGCGTCGCTTAGCAGGGACAAGTCAATCTGAAGCGCCGGCAGCGTCGCTTTGGCTCCCAGTGCCGCTAGATCGATACTTGCGAGCTCGCTTGCGCTGACCTGTATCCGGCTTACGGCCTCGCGGTCCAGACAGCTGAAGAAGTCCTCGAACTTGAAGTCCTTGCCCCCCAGCTGGTGGTCAATGACGTCAAGCCATACCCAGGGCACGCCATATGCCTGGGCAACAATCAAACCATGCAAGGAGCTGGACACCACAGCTTGGGCCCCGGCGATCTCCTCGACGACCGTCTTGACATCATTGCGCACATCTACCACTCGTCCGCTCACAGCATTGTGGTCAATTCTTGGCAAATGAACGTAGTGCGGAACGACTGCGACTTGGCCATGACCTTGGTCCTGGGGCGGGATTACATCTGGCAAAAGTAGCGCTGGGTCGCCATAGACCTCGGGAACTTCCCAACCGAGTGAATCTTGCAGTTCGCGACGGGTCAGCTTGCCGCGCACTGCGTGGACCTTAATCCCTTTGAGCCGCTTGCGCACTTCAACTTCCTTGATCGTCAATGGACGCATCAAGCCACTGCCCCAGACATCAACATTGTGCCGGTTGATCTTGCCTGCAATCGAACCAACGCTGAACAAGGCGCGGGCATTGGTTCCGGGGCGGTTGAACTGAATTGGTTGGCGACCCGAGTATGCCTGGACCATTTGTGGACCCACCCAGTCGCCAAAATTGAGTTTGGCCGAGTACCAATGCATGGGAATGTGGGTTCCCGGGTCGAAAGCCCCAACTTCCTCTTGCCTGCGCAATGCCAATAATTTTTGTCCCGCGCGGATCATCTCTGCCGGGACATTTCCGGTTGGCACGCGGGTGGCTAGCGCATGCATTGGATTGCCATGCACATCGAATTCCACCGATGCCTGCGTAATCAGCACGTCGTTAAGCCATTGGAGGGCAGCGGCATTAGTTCCGACGCATCCGACAATATATCCCTCGCTCGAAGGCACGCATCGGACTGCAACGGTCGACCCCAGGACAGGTACCGCGGCACGAATCTCCGTGTCGTCACTGGACAACTTCGTAAAAATTGCGCTGCCGATGGGGTCATTAGCCAATTCGGCAATAGCACAATGATGGGCGTTGGCCAGCTCTGCCAAGTTCTTCCTCCATGTAGTTCGACTTCGAATACCAGCGAATTGGTCGTAGCTTCATCACGCGGTATAAGACAGGGCATCGTCTCGCCTGAGGGATGCATGCCCGAATTTCACTCTAGCCAATCATACGCGTGCCGACTTTGCTCAATATCCCGGCCCATTGTGAACTGACAGGTGAATGGACTGGTCCAGCCTAGGGGTATCCATACCGAGCCATCATCATGTAGCCAAAATATGAAAGACCAGGAAGACATAGACTTAGTTTGGCCCTATCGCCCTTATCTGTCCCGTAGAAAGGCTGGAAGGCCTGTTTAGCCCCAGGCCATCGGCAATGATCAAGTTATTCAACCGCACAGCGGCTTCACGCGCGCCGATCCCCCGCGAAATTGGCGTCCTTCTGGTGGCGGCCTTCATTATCGCTCTGGGATTTGGGCTCATTGCCCCGATCCTGCCGCAGTATGCAGTGAGTTTTGATGTCGGCGCGGCCGCGGCCAGTGTTATCGTGAGCATCTTTGCCTTTACCCGTTTGATTTTCGCTCCGGTGGCCGGTGCGTTGGTGGGCAAGCTCGGGGAACCGCGCATTTATGTCACAGGTGTCTTGCTGGTGGCCGTCTCGACGCTGTTGTGCGGAATTGTCCAGGATTACACCCAGTTGCTGATCGCTCGCGGACTCGGCGGCTTCGGATCCACCATGTTCACCATTTCCGCGATGGCCTTGATTGCGCGGCTTTCACCCGAAGAGTCCCGCGGCCGCATTTCCGGGCTGTACGCCGGCGCCTTCTTGCTGGGCAACGTGGCCGGTCCGGTGCTCGGAAGCTTCTTGGCGCCGCTGGGCATGCGCCTGCCGTTCTTCATTTACGGCACCGCCCTGGTGATCGCTGCAGCCGTGGTCTACTTCGCGCTGGGCCGCCGCCGCGACCTGGATCGGGATGCCGAGGATTCTGCCACGACCCGCCAAGCGATCGAAGTGGTCACGACCCGGGAGGCGCTGAGCTCCCCCGCCTATCGCGCGGCGCTGTTCTCCGGTTTCAGCTACGGATGGCTGGCCTTCGGCATCCGCAACAGCATGATTCCGCTCTTTGCCTTATCCGTTTTCGGTCAGGGCTTGGGCACCACGATTGCCGGATTGTCGATGGCGCTGTTTGCCATTGGCAATGGCTGCGCACTGCTATTCTCCGGGAAGCTGACCGATAAGGTGGGCCGCAAGATGCCAGTCATGATTGGCTTGGCCCTCTTGCTGCTGTCCATCGGATCCATGGGGATTTTCACCTCGGGGGCCGGGTTTGTCATTTGCTCGATTTTCGCCGGTTTCGGCGGCGGCATCCTCGGGCCGGCGCAGCAGGCGTCGGTTTCCGATGTCATCGGCACCGGACGCAACGGCGGCAAGGCTTTGGCCGGTTTCCAGATGTGCCAGGATTTCGGAGCGATTATCGGCCCGCTGCTTGCAGGCTTCCTGGCTGACACGCTGAACTATGAAATTGCCTTTGGAATCTCGGCCCTGGTTGCCCTGGTGGGCTTGATTGGCTGGTCCCTGGTTCCCCGCACGATCCGCCCTGTGGCGTTGGACGAGGAATCCCCGGCTCCCAAGAACCCGCGCTAGTCACCGGCGGCCCGCAGCACCGCTCGGCGCCGGAACCTGGTTTTAAAATGATGGAGTGGATGCCAACTATGGCATCCACTCCATCATTTTCTTGTGCGCGTTCAGGCGAGCTTCGCCTTGCGCAGATCGATGCTCAACGCACCGGTGACTGTCCGGAACACAATGGCACCGGCATGTGTTGTTTCCTTGACGTTGGCCGGCATGCGAATACGCCGGGTTTCTGCATGGTCGTAATTGACGTGTATGTCTGCTTTGCCCTTGAAGCTGGCGCCCAACGTTGCGTAGGAAATCTTGGCAATGTACTGCCCGGAGTCTTGCTCCACGATGGGGAACTGAAGACGACGATCGGTTTCGCGTTCGTCAACATATACTCCACGAGGAGCCGGCCCGATGGCAGGGCTGGAGAAGCGCAATTCAAAATGATCGCTCTTGCTGGTGGCCTTGATCAGCTCCGGGCGCCCAGCAACGTCATCATCCTTCGCCGCCAGCCGCTTCAGTTCCTCGTAGTCCCCGGCAATAATTGCCGCGGCCTTGGCAGCATCGTGCTCGCTGAGCACTTCGCCGGTGCGCTCGGCCAGGAACTCCTGGACGTATGGGCCGAATGCCGCCGTCCACAGCTTGGCGCGGGCTTCACGGTATTTCAAGAATCGCTCTCCGGCGAAGAACTTCAAGCCCTTGCGCTTGAATAGGCCTGCAATCAGGCGGCGGCCCAGCTCTGGATCGTCAAGGGTGTTGGCGCGGATCGTATTGCTGATGTGCGTCATGGATTCGACGTAGCCCATTGGCTCAAAAGGCTGGGCACTGATGTTGTTCCCGTCCCCGCGTTCCCGAATGTAGTAGTAGTCGTAATCGCCAAGGACGCTTACGCGCTTGGCATGCAGGTAGCATCCTGCCAGCACCATTCCATCTTCGAGACGGACTTTTTCCTCCGCAAAGCGCAGGTCGTGATCGAGGATCATCTGGCGGCGAATGAGCTTCTGCGGCATCAAAGTCGCAAAGATCTGTTCGAGTGGCACATCGATCTGGGTTGAAGAGAACAGTGAAGTGCGGATCACTCGACCGCCAACGGGAACGAGTTTTGGGGCGAGGACATCTACATCATGCTCCAAGGCGAAGTCGCGCATGCGGCGCAGCGCTTCGGTTCCCAAGGTGTCATCAGAATCCGCATAGAAAACATACTCGCCCTTGGCCAGTGCAGTTCCGACATTGCGCGGTTTGCCCGGCCACCCGCTGTTTTCCTGATGCACGACGGTGAAGTTGTCGTTGCGCTTGGCATAGACATCCAGGATCTCCCCGCCAAAATCAGTGGATCCGTCGTTGACTGCAATGACCTCGTAAAGGCTCTTGTCCAAGTCCTGCAGTTCCAGGGAGTTGAGCAATTCAGTCAAGTAGGGCATTGAGTTGTAAACAGGAATGATGACGCTGACAAAAACTCCGGCCGGTTGCGGCTCAGCGGCCTCTGCCACCGTTTCGGGATCACCGGAAATTTGCGGAGCCGTGGCCTTGGCGCGCGCCGCGGGGATCACTGGCGCTGCGGGCTCGCCCTGATCTGGCGGGGACACCGCATGCGAAACGTTGCCACTTGAAGCTTTACTGCGCCTTCTAAACAGAGCCATCAATTTCCCAAATTCCAGAACCCTTCCGGGTTCGATGTATGTCTACCCTAATTATATACAGAGAAGCGACACTAGAAGCGACCATTGGGAAGGTGCTATTTGCCACCTGATTAGTAATGTTACAAATTCATAACGATAGTTCCGATTGGGCTTTGACCACTCTAATCATGTCGATTGAAGATCGCGAACTCTCGCGTGCCGGCCACCATGGACCACTTCACCTCGATGGTAAGCGACACGGTACCTCGGTAATGTATTGAACCCGCCATCGTCGCGAAGCTAGGGTTTACCCGTGCTAAAGAATTCCGTTATCCACGAAGAGCTGTTTGTCGGCCGCGACCTTGCCCTCGACTATCACGACGGCGGTTTTCCCATATCAATCGTCACTTTCGAGGCGAGGAACAAGTACATTGACGCCGTTGAGCCCAGCCCCTTCGAGGGCGGCTACGGACGTGGCATCTTTGCACAACTCGGATTGAATGAATTCCTGGTTAAGCGCAGCAGAAACCACTGGTACCAAACAGATGAAATCGAACAAGTCGTCGACATCATCAAGGAACGTGCCAAGGGGACCACTTTGATCACCTACGGCGGGAGCATGGGTGGCATGGCCGCCATCAGCCTCGCGACGAAACTTGGCGCGAAAACGTTCATTGCCCTATCACCGCTGTACGATATCGCCGCTGACGGCGAGGTCAAGGACGATCGATGGGGCGACGAAGGACATCTTTTTGACTTCAAGCACAATTACATCCGCTCAGGAGACTGCAAGGACGCCCAAGGCTACGTGTTCTATTGCCCGGATACGGTAGACGTGGAACACGCCCAAGCCATCGAGCGCATGACCAAGGGAACACTGGTTCCATTGGAATATGGAGGGCATCCGGTTTCGTTCTTCTTGAATGACACCTACAAGCTCAAGCGCCTCGTCAGCGAGATTGCCCACGGCGAATTCGATCTGGACAACTTCTATAACGTGGTGAGAACCAATACGGAGCTCACGCACTATCCGCACGAAAAGCAGGCTGCTGAGTTTTCCCGGCATGGAGATAGTGCCGCCGCTATTAAGGCCATGCGCACCGCTGAGTCCATGAATCCAAAAATCGCGCGGCTGCCCTATCGGCTGGGCGAAATGCTGCTCGCCGCCGGCGAATTCGACGAAGCCAAATTGGCATTTCAAAGGGCCATAGCCATTGATCCGTCATTGGCCCGTGCACATGCGCGCCTCAGCCGGATTCACGAAAAACACGGGAACCTGTCCGATGCCATCCGGGCCATTCGCCAGGCAGTCAAAGCGGCGCCGTCAAAAGCAGATGCCCGCTTGCGCCTAGGCGAGCTGCTGCTGAAAGCAGGCAGATCAAAGGAGGCAGAAGCCTCCATTAGCCGATCCCTGCAGATCAATGCCAACCAGCCGGCGGCGCACGTCCGCCTGAGCTATGCGTACGCTGACCAGAACCGCTGGTCCGATGCCATTGATGCAATGCAGCACGCCGTCGCGCTGGCACCCGAGAAACCGGAATACCATCTTCGCCTGGGTGAATGGCAGCTGAAAGCACAGGACTATCGCACTGCTCAAGTCTCGATGCAACGGGCCATCGATCTGGCCCCCGGGAATTCGCACTACTACGTTCGCATCAGCTACGCCTTTGCCGGGCAAAAGGACTACCAGCAAGCGGCCAGCGCCATGGAACAGGCCTGCCGCATTTCACCGGACAAGCCAGCCTCGCACCTGCGCTTGGGCGAATGCCTGATCAAGGCCGGTGACCTCTCCGGAGCGGAAGCCGCCATGGGTGGAGCCGTTCGGCTGGACCCGCAATGGCTGCGAGCCCAGGAACGCTTGGCAGCTGTGCAGTCGGCCATCGCACGGCGCCATCTGGCCAGCGCCAGCCAGTAGGCGCGGGGCAGTTCGCCCGTATCCGCAATGAGCAATTCCCTGCAGGAACCCTTCTCCCCCTTGGCCATGTGATGGCTGGGGACGAAGGGCGGCATCCCCGCTAGGTCAGGGTTCGTTCCATTTTCTGGCTGATGACCGTGGTGACACCGTCGCCGCGCATGGTAACGCCATAAAGCGCGTCGGCCACTTCCATGGTCTTCTTCTGGTGGGTAATGACGATCAGCTGGGAGGACTCGCGAAGCTCCTCGAAAATCGTGATCAGGCGGCCCAGGTTCATGTCATCAAGTGCAGCCTCGACCTCGTCCATGACGTAGAAGGGCGAAGGGCGCGCCTTGAAGATGGCAACGAGCAGAGCCACTGCCGTCAATGAGCGCTCGCCACCGGAGAGCAGCGACAGGCGCTTGATCTTCTTCCCGGCGGGACGCGCTTCCACTTCGATGCCCGTGGTCAGCATGTGTTCTGGATCGGTGAGCACGAGTTGGCCCTCGCCGCCGGGGAACAGCCGGTCAAAGATCCGCTTGAACTGAACCGCAGTGTCGTTAAAAGCCTCGGTGAAGACCCGCTCCACGTGGGCATCCACATCGGCAATGATCTGTTCCAGGTCTCCCCGCGACTTCTTCAGGTCTTCAAGCTGGCCCGAGAGGAACTTGTGCCGTTCTTCGAGAGCCGCAAATTCCTCGAGCGCAAGCGGATTGACCTTGCCCAAGGCCGATAGGTCCCGCTCCGCTTTCTTCAGGCGCTTTTCCTGTTCAACGCGGTCAAAGGGCTTGGTTCCAATGAGGTTGCCGTCTTCGTCGACATTTTGTCGCAGGCTCCCCCATTTATCATCTTCATCGATGGCTTCAGGGATCAGTTGATCCGGGCCATAGATGGCAATCAGGTGATCGGGAGTGAATCCCAGTTCTTCCAGGGCCTTGGTTTCCAGGTTTTCGATGCGCAGGCGCAATTCTGCGCGGGCCATCTCATCACGGTGCACCGCGTCGGCCAGCCTGGCCAGTTCGGCGCTGAGCTGCTCGGCCTCGGTGCGCTGGTTGCCGAGCATCTGGTCGAGTTCGGCCTTTTTGGAAGCGAGTTCTTCGCGTTCCTGCCCGGCCATGGACACCGAGACTTCAATGAAGCGCAAAACCCGTTCGGCGGCCTGTTCGACTCGGCTCGCATTGGCAGCCTGCGCCTTGCGCTGTTCGGCCCGGCGGGCTGCGACTTCGCGGTGGTTGCGTTCAGCAGCTGCGGTGCGGCGAAGACCCTCGATCCGCGAGCGCAACGCCGATACCCGCTCCTCGCTGCTGCGCAACGCCAGGCGGGCTTCTAGTTCCTGCTGGCGCGCGGCAGCGGCGGCATCGGCGAGCGCGGCACGCGCTGCGTCATCGATGGTTTCTTCTTCCTGGTCCGTGGAGGCAAGCTCCATGCGCTCGGTGATCTCTTCAAGGGATTCCTGCTCGATTTCAAGCTTCTCGTTCGAGGTTTCCAGGCGCTCGATGAGCTGGAGCTTGTCAGCCTGCGCGCTGCGCAGCTTTTGTCCCAGTCGCGCCAAATATGAACTGAGCTCATCGATGGTGGCATCCGATTCGGTCAGCGCCGAGAGCGCGTCTTCCCGTTGCTGCCCGGCGACGGAAAGCTGCGGTGCGCGTGCGGCAATGCGCTCCTCGACCACCCCGAGTTCGTCCTGGCATTCGTTCAGTTCGGCCTCGGTTTGCTCCACCATGGCCTGTTGGGCAATCAGCGACGCTCCAGCGGCATCACCCACTGAGCTGCGCAGCGACGAGAATGTGGTCCCGTCCAAGGTGGTTACCTTCGCCTGTGGATATTCAGCCAGCACGCTGCGTGCTTGGCCGAGTTCTTCAACGACGTAGTGGCCTTCGAACAGCTGGTCCAGCAGGGCGGAGACCTTGTTCTCTGAACTGACGACTTCGCGGGCGATAATAGCGTTGCCCAGCTTTGGCGATGGCGTGGCGGTTTGGCCGATATCCGCGTGCAGGAAGACGGCGCTGGACTCCTTGGACTGGAGCTGCTCAAGCAGGCCGGCTGCCGACTGGGCATCAACTGCCACGAGCGATTCCGCGTTGTCCCGGAGGATCGCTGCGACGGCTTGCTCGTAGCCGGGGTTCACGGTCATCAGCTCGCCAAGGCGCCCGAGCAGCGCAGTCGAGGCCGACTGCAGCAGGTGCGAGGACTGGTCATCGGGCGTGGTGTTGAGCTTCAGCGCTTCAAGCCTTGACCGCAGGCCGGAGACGCGCACCGATAGTTCGCGTTCCCGTTGGGTGTCGGCCTGCTGGGCTTGGGCCAGTGCGGAGAATTCCTTGTCCGCCAGCTCAAATTCCTCGTTCAGATCCGTTTCGCCGGCAAGCTGGGTTTCCAGCTCGGCAGAGACTTCATCATGGGAACGCTGATCGAGTTGCAGGTCCGAGTCAAAGGATTGAACGCTTTCCTGCAGCCGGATGATCTCTGCCCGGGTGACATCCACCCGGCTGCGCGCCGAGGCGACTTGCGAGGCCAGCCGGGAGATCCCTTCGCGGCGGTCTGCCGCGGCACGGAGCATGGCCGCCATGCGCTGCTGCTCTGCCCGGGACTGTTCTTCAGCCTCTTCCTTGGCCTCCACAGCTTCGGCGAGGATTTCGTGGCGGTCTTCCAGCGCCAGTTCAAGCTCTTCGAGTTCTTCGCCCAGGCGCTCGGCCTGGGATTCGAGCCGTTCAGGATCACGGCTGGAATCAAAGTGGGTTTCATTGCTTTCCAGCAGTTTGCTGCGTTCACGTGCCAAGGCGGCCAAGGAGCGAAACCGTTCGGCCTGGGTGCTCAGTGCCACCCAGGTATCTTGCATTTGCCCCAAGCGCGGGGTGACATTTTCTACCTGGGCGCCAAGTTCTGCGATATGCCTTTTGACCCGTTCAAGCCGATCCGAGGCTTCTTGCTGCTGCGCCTGGACCTTGGACTCGTCATCGATGTCCTGGGCAAGCCGGTTATTGAGGGTCACCAGGTCATCAGCGAGCAAACGCGACTTGGCATCACGCACATCGTGCTGCACGCTCTGGGCGCGGCGCGCGATCTTTGCTTGCCGTCCCAAGGGGGCCAGCTGGCGGCGGACCTCGGCATTGAGGTCTTCAAGGCGGTCGAGGTTGCCCTGCATGGCCTGCAGCTTGCGCAGGGTTTTTTCTTTCCTGCGACGGTGCTTGAGCACCCCGGCGGCCTCTTCGATGAATCCCCGGCGGTCTTCGGCGGTAGCGTGCAGGATGCGGTCCAGCTGCCCCTGGCCGACGATGACGTGCATTTCCCGGCCAAGCCCTGAATCCGAGAGCAGTTCTTGGATATCAAGCAGGCGGCAGGAGTTCCCGTTGATGGCGTATTCCGAACCGCCGGCGCGGAACAGCGTGCGGGAGATGGTCACTTCCGCATAGTCAATGGGAAGCTGTCCATCGGCGTTGTCGATGGTCAGCGAAACGTGGGCACGGCCCAAAGGCGGGCGTCCGGACGTGCCGGCGAAGATGACGTCTTCCATCTTCCCGCCACGCAGCGTCTTGGCCCCCTGCTCCCCCATCACCCAGGCGAGCGCATCAACGACATTGGACTTGCCGGAGCCGTTGGGGCCAACCACCGCGGTGACGCCGGGTTCGAACTCGAACGTTGTTGCCGACGCGAAAGACTTGAATCCGCGAACGGTAAGAGTCTTTAGATGCACGGCGTGAAGTTCCTAAGTTTGGGTCGTATCGCTAAGGTTGGTTTGGGCAGTAGCACTCAATCCTTCACGCAATTCTAGCGAAGCGCGCTCGGGTTTTTCTGATTCTGCTCGCACATACCATCAAGAAATATCGAGGGATAGATCATTCCATGAGCATTCTGAGCCAGATTGACCAGTGGCCTTCCGCGAACGCAGTTTCCGTTGTCATTGATGGCCACGGTGGCGTGGTCGACCAGCACGGTGACGTGGACCGCGTGTATTCTCTGGCATCGGTCACCAAGCTGCTCAGTGCCTATACCTTCCTGGTAGCCCTGGAAGAAGAAGCGATCAGCCTTGACGATCCCGCCGGTCCTGAAGGGTCCACGGTTCACCATCTGCTGGCCCACACCGCCGGCTACGACTTTGATTCCGAGACCATCCGCTTTGCGCCAGGTGCCAAGCGCGGCTACTCAAACACCGGTTTCGAGAAGCTTGCCGCGCACCTTGAGGCGCAGACCTCGATCAGCATGGCCGACTACGCCCAAGAGGCGGTTTTTGCGCCGCTGGGCATGGCCTGCACCAAGATCGCGGGCAGCTGCGCCAAGGATGGCCGGTCCACGGCCGCGGATCTGGCCAAGTTCGCCGCCGAGTTGCTCAACCCCACCATCGTGGCCCGGGAAACACTGGACGATGCCACCCGAGTTCATTTTGAAAACCTGTCCGGCATCCTGCCCGGTTACGGGCGGCAGAATCCCAACGATTGGGGCCTGGGCTTTGAAATTCGTTCCACCAAGAATCCGCACTGGACCGGCAAAGACCATCCGGCCAGCACCTTCGGGCACTTTGGCCAATCCGGCACGTTCCTGTGGGTCGACCCGGAGCATCGCCTGGCGTGCGTGACGCTGACCGATAAGAATTTCGGCCAGTGGGCGGTGGACGCCTGGGCGCCCTTCAATGAGCAGGTCCTGGCTTCGCAGTTGTCCTGACGCGATTCAAGGAAGGCCTTTCCCCTATTGAATTCGAAAGGCCTTCAGTCACCACATGGTGGACATGACTTGGCAGGATACAT
The DNA here is from genome assembly GCF_001302565.1 of Glutamicibacter halophytocola. NCBI lineage: Bacteria > Bacillati > Actinomycetota > Actinomycetes > Micrococcales > Micrococcaceae > Glutamicibacter > Glutamicibacter halophytocola. Next base: position 1,661,257 of record NZ_CP012750.1, on the reverse strand, counting down.
GAATTGGGTCGAATATGGACAACAGCAGTACCTTCCGTAGTCCTATCGCCATTTGTGAGGCCGCATGGAACCGTTTGTCAGCTGGCAATGGTGCAAAAATCATGTCCAAGAAATCGTCCTGGTTGATGCCCGCTGGTACTGGGACCGCCCGGGTTTTGATGCCTACCGCACGGGTCATGTGCCCGGTGCGGTATTTGTCGATCTCGATGCCGACCTCACCGGAGAAATCACCGAGGACTCCGGCAGAGGCCCCTTCCCGGCGCCGGAGGATTTCGTCCGGGCCATGTCCCGAGCCGGGATTGACGGTTCCAGGCCGGTGGCCGCCTACGATGACGCAGGCGGGGTCATCGCTGCGCGCTTGGTGTGGATGCTGCGGCTGCTCGAGGTTCCTGCGGCCGTGGTATCCGGCGGCATCCAAGCCTATCCAGGCGCTCTGGACTCCTCTCTGGTTCATCCTAGGCCCGCTGTTTTCCCTCCCCGGCCGTGGCCTGCAGGTTCCCTGCTGTCCACCCGGGACGTGGCAGCTCTTTCGGAAGCCGTGCTGATCGATGCCCGGCCGAATAACCGGTACCGCGGCGAGGAACCCGAAACCGATCCGCGGCTGGGCAAGGTTCCCGAAGCCGACCCTCGCCGAGGGCATATCCCCGAGGCGATCAATGTTCCGTGCCGGGATCACCTCGAGGCCGGCGGAATGATCAAGCCGCCCCAAATAATTCGCGACAGGTTCGTAGCCGAGGGCATTGTCGATGCCTCCGGCGTGGTCAGCTACTGCGGGGCCGGGGTGACAGCCTGCCACAACCTGCTGGCGATGGAATATGCCGGGCTTGGACAGGGCAGGCTCTATCCAGGAAGCTGGAGCGCATGGAGCCGGGACCCTGCGCTACCTGCTGCGATCCGGCACCCGTCCTAGGTCGTCCCCCGCATCGGCAAAACTTCATGCCAACGCCAGCAACCTGGTTCACCTCCAGGAACTCTTAGGAAGACAAGCCATCCGCTGCCGAAACCCATGTTGGAGAGCACGCCATAGCAGGTCGCATCCATCCTGGCGAGGCCAGCGAGGTCGTCCGGCATCGTCGGATCCGGGCGGTCGGCGGTGCCGCCCGCGAATCCAGGTTTCAAGGTTGTTCTCGTTTCCTCAAACGCCTGCGCCATTTTTCCACTAGGAGAGAATTGAGGAGCCAATTCGCGTTCGTTGAAGATTCGTGGCATTGAGCCCGGCATTCATTCCGGGCGCTGTCCCCCTGTCTTATATATTTTCGATTCTCCAGCCAGTCAGTGAGAACGGCTGACGAATATCAGGTGCTGAGCTGTAGCCATCAACGCCGCGATGTGTTTCTCGGCAATCCCTTCGGACCCGGCCATTCTGCGCTCCAAGTCCACTTCGGCGATCGCCACGGCGTACATTTCTTCAATGGTCGAAGCATCCTCGATCACGCCCGCGGACTTCAAGCAAGCCCACCGAAGCGACTTCCGTGCTTTTCCCATCGCAGCAGCCAAATGACGTGGTGACCTAGGTGTAATACCCACAGACGTTGAACACACGCGGCGGGTCGCCCCATCCTCGCGCCGAGTGCGGTAGTTAATTCGTTATGTAGGCGACTCTCCAGCATTTGGGATTCCTAGCCGCTCACCAGCACGAATTCATTCTTGGGGGCACGAATTTGCGGATTGACCGGTGATATTTCGCAGTGGCATATTGCCGACCAGCCTTTGTTCTACCTCGTCTAGACACAAAGAAACTTCTCCCCACTCACTCACCGTTCGGGCAAAGGGGCCAATGGCTGCTCACGCCGAAAGAGGACTCACCCGTGTAAAGCGTCGCTGAGTTTGGATACGAGGGGTAGTCTATGTCTAAGTTTCACGCCGGACTTCCATTTTTTTGGGGGAAACGGAGGTTCATGGGAAAAGGAGAAATCCTTCTCTTGGCGCAAAACTCGCAGCCAGCCCTCACCGGATTGATCTTCGGTGAGGGATGGACAAATTTAAGTGACTGCTAGTCGCTTGTTTTCAAGCGAGACAGCATAGTGGGCTTAGTAGAAAGACCATGTTTTTCCGTCGAGTGATAGCGGTGCAGGAAGGCAAGAATCGCCTGCGAGGTTTCGATGGGTTCTTGTTCCAGGGGGTAGTGACCAGAGCTATTGAAAACGAGACCGTTTACATTTGTGGCCAGCAATCGCATGCCTTCGGCAACGGCAGATCCCATCGCATATCTTCCTCCTATGGCGAGTACCGGGGTCTTCATCAAAGGGCCGGTCAGCAGCCCTCGGACGTCGGCGACATCACCGCTCCGGGTGCGGTAGTAGCTGAGCCCCGCTTCCAAGACGCCCGATCGAGAATAGGCCTGGATGTATGAATTAACTGCTTCGTCATCTAGCCTCGGTGGCCCTGCGCTTTGCGCAAGAAACTCTCCGTAAAAGACAGCTTCGTTTGTGGGCACAAGGTGGTCGGCAAGTCCAGGCACACTGTTGAATGAGCCGTGCCAAGTCGGGTAGTAGTCTCGCCCTGGGGCGGGGATGTCGATGTCGATTCCCGGTAGGATTTCTTCTTCTACGACGAGCGCGGTCACCGCGGATCCCAGTTCCGCAGCTAGTAGGGCGGCCACTGTGGCACCCCAGTCGTGCCCAATCAGGGCGAATCGTGTAATTCCTTGTCGTGCCAGTTCGTTACGAACCCACATGGCGAGGTCTGTTTTTCGGAAGCTCTGAGATCCTTCTGGTGCAGCTCCGAGTCCAGGCAAAGTGATTGGGATGATGCTGTACCCTGCTTTGCCGAGAACTGGCACCAAGTGCCGCCAGTGATTCTCCGTGACTGGCCAGCCATGCAACAGGACAACGGGCGAGGAATCGGGTATAACGGTCATTTTTAAATGCTAGCATCCGTCCCATTTGCACAAGGAGATTGGCGCGCTTTCCTGTCTGAATGCCATTCCGCGCTGACGCCGATAATAATCCTGACTGCGCCTGGTAATAGCAATACCAGCATTGGCGGCAGCATTAGCATTGATTCTTTGAGGACACATAAATAGCCCAGTTACAGGCCGATAATTGCAGCAAGCATTCCTACCAACGCTAATCCAACGGGTCCTGCATTTTCGCTTTCCTGGATTCCCCAAGCAAGTGATGCACTGGAATTATGCTTCGAATACCGAAGTTCTACGCAACAAAGACGAGGCAGAAATAAGCAGCCCGATCCTATTCGGGAAGTCCTGAATGGGATCGGGCTGCTTTTCGTTGGTGCTGCTACTTGGAGATGGTATCCGCCGTGCAGCTGACATTGTCGGTTCCGGACTGCTTGGCCACGCTCTCCCCATCAATGATGATCTCGCAGGAAACCTTCTGCGATGTAGTGTAATCGCCACTGGTTACAATGAGGGAAGTTGCGTCCCACCCGGTGACGGTGGTTTCTTGCTCCCATTTACCCTTGAAATCCTCGTTGGACGTACCGCTTGTCGCCCCGAACATGACTGTCGCATTATTTTCTGAAGTTGCCTTGTATACGACTGTGGCTTCTTTGTTCATTTCCTCATCAACGCTGCTGACAAATGCAGCAGTTGTCGCAGTGACAATTCCAGCAATGATGATTCCTACAGCCCCGAGGATTAGACCTGCAACAGACAGACCTTTTGCCCGATTCTTTCGCGTGAGACCAATAATACCGAAGATTACGGCTAGTCCGCCAACGAAGAAGGAGACTATTCCCACGAGAGGAATGAATGAGAAAATAACGGCGATGATTCCGAGGACAAGAGCTGTAACGCCGAATCCATTACGCGGATCTAATGGCGCAGAGCCAGATGGTGACATGGTCAAGTGAACTCCTTGAATGAGTGATGAATGTAGACGAAGAAATGTATCTACAGAGCTGCAGTTTATTTGAAATGCCAATAAAAATCTAATCTTTAGAAGAACGATCTGCGTCGAATATTCATGCTGGGCTAAAATTGTCAGCAAGAAATCAAAGCGGTGTGTTTAGCTCGACTCGATTTCCATGGCGAAGAAGAAGATCAATAGAAAATCTTTGGTTAGCTTTTCTGTAATCACGTAAACCTCTACGCACGCTTCGGCCAGGATAGTTATTCTAGGAGACTGGACGAACGCACATAGTGCTAAACCCGCTAAACAAGGCGATGAGGCTAGGCGTTCGAGTCTGATCAGATGAAGTCGAGCGGACATATCCGGTCCCATCAACCTTGCCCTAATGGTTGCCTTCCGGTGCCGTTGCTCAGCCATGAGTAGGTGCTCGGCTGAGAAGAAATTTCTCCTGGCAGTAAAGAAGGACAGGGCTTCTCCAAGAAGCACTGCCCCAGTGGGATGTCGCTGAGCGGAAAACGAGGTTTGCCGCTTCCATGCCGCTAGTCCCTGCAGGAGGACAACCAGCACGATTCGCATCTGAATAGTTCCATGTCACTTCCTGCAGGTGGAATCTAGAGTTCTTTTTGCAGCTGCATTTGGAGCACATAAAACTGGGTCGCTTCACGGTCCTATACCGCGGCCTGTGGCAACGGGGCAAGGTACAGATCCCATTTGCATTCGGCGCCCGGTCAAAATGTTCATGACGAGCTGGCTGGCCAGCCTTAACTGCATCCGCGATGTCGCCGCTCAACGCTTTCGTCTGTTCAACAGTAAGCTTCAGAACGACCCCAGTAAGGCCAAAAAATCGGGCAAATCACTACCATCGACCACTTGCGGGAAGATGAAAGCGCGAAAGTTTTCTTCGGTTCTTGGAACGTTCTGGCAATTATTGCCTATGTTCTGCAGTCCATCGATTCTGGAACGGATTGGTCTGAACAATTGGCCGCGCTCTTGCAAGAGTTCCCAGCCTCACGCACTTATCTATCGAAGCAATGGGAACACCCGGAAATTGGGAAACGCACGACCTCTGGCATGGCTGAAGCACACGGAAACCGTTCGTCAACAATACGCCCAGTCCTGCCTGACACGTACCTAACATACATGCGAACGGCCCGAGCAGCAATAAACAGAACAGCCCTACTCCTTGACGTGATAAGCGGTACCACCATTTGTTGAGACCACCTCTAGCTGGGTGAGGTTCAAACCACGCGTCCGAAAGATTGACTTCTAGCGCCGCGGACGTGGCTGGCACACCGGGCAAGTGTAGGACGAGCGCCCCATGAACGCGTCCCGGCGGATCACCGAGGCCACCCCGTTTTCGGCGCAGCGCAGGCAGGGTTTGCCCTCGCGTCCGTACGCGTTGAGCGAGCGGGCAAAATAGCCGCTGGCTCCGTTGACATTCACGTACAAGGAATCAAAGCTGGTGCCGCCGGCCGCCAGCGCGCGGGTCATGACATCGATCAGTGCATCGTTGAGCCGTTGTACTTCAGGACGCCTGATCGTGGCAGTTTTCCGGGATCCCGACAGCTTGGCCTGCCATAACGCCTCATCAGCGTAGATGTTGCCCACCCCGGAAATGACTGCCTGGTCCAGGATGGCGCGCTTGAGGTCGGTAGTACGGCGGCGCAGGGCAAGATAGAGGTCCTCGGCACTGCGATTCGGGTCAAGGACATCGCGGGCAATGTGCGCGGCAGCCTGGGGTATGGCAGGTTCTGGGGACCCCAGCCCGGCCGGCAGCCCGTCGGAGGTTGCTACCAGCGGCGAGAGGAACATCCCGCCGAATATCCGCTGATCAACAAATCTGAGTTCATCTGGATAGTCCAGCTGCTCTTCCAGAGACAACCTGACTTTAAGGTGTTTTTCGTCCGCCGCTTCTGGCTGCTCAACTAGTAGTTGGCCGCTCATCCCCAGGTGCGCGACGAGGACCGCCGGCACATCCAGCCCATCGAGTCCTAGCCAGAGAAATTTTCCTCGGCGCACTACCGAGGAGATGGTGCAGCCTGTCAAAGTTTGCTCGAAATCGAGCGGGCCATCCAGGTGGCGCCTGACCGAACGCGGATCCAGCACCTGTACGGCTTCGATCCGTCGCGTGCGCACCCATTTTTCCAGCCCTCGACGGACTACTTCCACTTCTGGCAGTTCAGGCATCTGGGTGGCGCTTAGCTTTTGGGTACTTGCTCGCCAGGATTGAACTGCAACCACGTTTGGTGGGCAGCTTCCTGCTCAGCTTCTTTTTTCGAGGGACCATGTCCCTGCCCGTATCCCTCGTCGCCAATTTGCAGTACAGCAATGTAGGTGCGGGCGTGGTCCGGGCCGGATCCGGTGACCTGGTAACGAAGCTCGCCAAGTTTGCGGGAGGCAACGACTTCCTGGATAACAGTCTTCCAGTCGGTTGTGGCTCCAATCAGCCGGGGATCCTCTAGCAGCGGGGTGACAAAGCGCAGCACAAAGGCTCGTGCGGCGTCCATCCCCTGTACCAGGTAGGTGGCACCAAGAATCGACTCCATGGTGTCAGCCAAAATGGAGGACTTGTTGGCACCGTTGGATTGGGCTTCCCCGCGTCCAAGCAGCAAGTGCTCTCCGACTTCCAGATCGCGAGCGATCATCGCCAGGGCACGGGTGCTGACAATGGCAGCACGGCGCTTTGCGAGATCGCCTTCGGGCAGATCCGGGAATTTTGCGTAGAGGTATTCCGCAACGCAGAAGCCAAGGATCGAGTCGCCGAGGAATTCAAGGCGTTCGTTCGTTGGAATGCCACCGTTCTCGTATGAATACGAGCGATGGGTGAATGCAAGACGAAACGTCTCGGAATCAATATCGATTCCGAGACGTTTCATAAGTTCTTCTTTAGAAGACATGTCTTAGACGTCTGCGACCTTGCGACCCTTGTACTCAAGGAACAATTCGGTACCAGCCGAGTCGGTGACAACCTTAGCCTGGTGAGGCAGGCTGTAGGTTACGCGACCGTTTTCAACGGTCTTCACCAAGCTCGGTGCGGTAGCCTTCCACTGAGAACGGCGGGCACGAGTATTCGCACGGGACATCTTCCGCTTTGGAACAGCCACGACTACTTCTCTTCTCTCTTGTCTGACGTTTTATTTGTTGCCGCATCCTCTGCGACATTGTCGGACAGCTGCGCTAGCGCTGCCCAACGTGGATCCAGAATCTCATGGTGATGCTCAGGGTCTTCGTTGAGGTTGATTCCGCATTCATTGCAGAGCCCCAAGCAATCTTCCCGGCAAACCGGCTGGAACGGCAGGGCGGTAACCACTGCGCTCCGTAATACCGGATCGATGTCAATCAAGTCACCGATTACCCAATACTGATCCACATCATCATCGTCTTCGAATTCTTCGCTCTCTTCATAGTAGAAGAGCTCCTGAATATCAGCCTCGTAGTCGTACTCGATGGAATCCAGGCATCGTCCACATTCCCCAGCAATTTGCGCTGTAGCGGTACCCGATACCAAAATTCCTTCATGCACGGCTTCAAGGCGAAGATCTAAGTCAAGCTCAGATCCTCCACGAATGCCGATGAGTGCATTTCCCACATCTGCGGGTGCCGGAACCTGCTCGTTGAGAATCTCCATTGAGCCCGGCGAACGGCCGAGATCCCTGGTTGAAAAAACCAGAGGCGAGTTGCGATCGAGTGCGCCATGTGGCGATCGATCAGAACGCTTTTCGCTAATGATGACTCCTACTAAAACATAGTCCGACATTTCATCTTAGCTTGCCACAACCCAAGATCCCAAACTGAAACCAGTTATAGAACCCTCCCGTTGGTGTTGCACTCACCACAACATATCGTAGCGCGATTCAAAATGAAGTCCATGCGCATCTGGCTCGAAGGGCCGAAAAGCTGTTTTTGACCGCCTGCCAGTGGGCTTACCTGTGCGAATTTAGGTCATAACCTTAAAATTACCTAGGTTCATGGGCGTTTCAAGGCATGTAAACAGCCCTTAACTAGATCTTGATCTTATGCTTGTGAGAACGGTGCAGTTACTATCGGCAAAGGATCTGAGATGAAGCTATTGAATACCCTGCAAAGGGTGGCAAAGCGTGCCCGTCAAAGTCTTGCTGATAAGCAGCAGCGTCAATTCATCGAGCGTCATGCCACAGATCTACTCCACGCTCCGGTTGGCGAAGACCGCTATAAGGCCGCCTTGTATTTCGCAGACGAGATGGTCAACGCGTATCAAATCCGCCAGTGGTACGAACCTATGAAGCAACTGGCCGATTTCATGCCAATAGCTGTCATCACTCGTCGCCCGGATACCGCTTTGGCTTTGCGCGATGAATGCCCGTTGCCTGTGTACTACGCCCCAACGGTTGAAGACCTTGAGCGCCTCGTTGGTTCTCAAGACTTGCGCCTGATGTTCTATGTAAACCAGAACATTCAAAATTTCCAGATGTTGCGTTTCAATGAACCTAAGCATGTCTTTATCTGCCACGGTGAGAGTGAAAAGTCCTACATGTGGTCCAACCAGTTGAAGGCGTACGACTTCGTATTTTCCGCTGGTCAGGCTGCACGTGACCGCCTCACCTCGCAATTGCACAATTTCGATGTCCATGAACGAACTCGCCTCATTGGACGCCCGCAGATTGACGTTTCATACGTGGCTCCTTTTTCCCCAAACCCAGCCTTACCCACGGTGCTCTATGCGCCAACGTGGGAGGGCGACCGCCCGTCAATGCAGTACGGGTCTGTAGTTTCACATGGCGAGCAACTGGTCGATGCACTCATCAGTGACGGCGGGTTCAATTTGATCTTCCGCCCGCACCCTCGGTCTGGCAAGAACTCTGCAGCCTATGGAAAGGCTGTAGAAAGAATTCGCCGTAAGCTGGCAGAGGCCAATGCCGCTTCGAGCGCACAGCTGTTCTTTGACGACACCACTGATTGGGGTTGGCAATGGAGCACATCGGATTTTTGCGTCACCGACATCTCGGCAGTCGCTTACGACTTTTTGGCAACGGGCAAGCCAATGTATGTCACCCGACCAGCTTCTAGCGAAGCCACGGTTCAGAATTCACCGGCCTTGGCCAGGGTGCCCTCTCTGAGCGCAGACGCCTCAGAAAATGCGCCAACGCTCATTCGTTCCGCTCTCACGGAAAATAATATGGACTTGCACGAAGTCGTTGAATACTACTTTGGAGATGTGGCTGCAGGCGCCAGCATGCGCCGGTTCATCACCGAGTCCCTCAAGCTAGTTGTAGGGGATGTACAGGCAGAACAGCTACCGCTGAAAAAAGCCGCTTGATCCTAAGATCTCATTGGCGATTAGAAATTTTGACAAGACTGCACCCGACGCAAGTACTGAGAACATGGGCCCCGAGAAATAAGATCCGGCAAATTATGCTTAACTCTTGCGTCAGTTTTCGTGGTGAAGGAACTTTTATGAACATAGATCGAACCGTCAATAGGATCATCAATAAAATCCATACGAGTCTTGCTACTCGAAAACAACTAGAATTCATTCGCGATCACGCTGCAGAGCTGCGCAAACTACCTGGCGGTGCGGACAGGTACAAAGTCGCGTTGCACTTTCCCGATGCGATGGTCAATGCATATCAGATCAGGCAATGGTACGAGCCGCTTCTCGCCTTAGCCGAGTTTGTTCCTGTAGTACTCATCGTGCGAAATCCTGACGCCGCCATGCATTTATTCAAAGAATGCCCTCTGCCGATTCACTTTGCGCCAAAAATTGAGGATGTTGAGCGACTAGTACAGTCCCAGGATCTGCGTGTGGTGTTCTATGTGAATCAAAATATCCGCAACTTCCAAATCATGCGTTTCAATTCTCCTGACCATGTATTCATTTGCCATGGTGAAAGCGAAAAAGCGTACATGTGGTCCAACCAGCTCAAGGCCTACGATTACGTTTTTTCAGCTGGCCAGGCTGCCCATGACCGCCTGCAAAAGCACTTGCGAAATTTCGACGCGTCAACGCGCTGCCGCTTAGTTGGCCGTCCACAAATTGATGTTCACTATGAGTCACCAATAGATTTAAACAACGAACTGCCGACGATACTCTACGCTCCAACGTGGGAAGGCGACAGGCCGTCCATGAATTACGGATCGGTGCTTTCTCATGGCGAACAGCTGATTGACGAGCTGACCAGAGACGGCGGATTCAACATTATTTTTCGTCCGCACCCACGTTCGGGCCAGAACTCAAAAGCTTACCGGCAAGCTCTAGAACGAATAAAAATGCAACTGAGCACAACTAACGAAGACTCGGAAGCTCAGTTCTTTTTCGACGATTCGGCCCATTGGGGTTGGCAATGGTCGGTTGCCGATGCCTGCGTCACTGATATATCGGCCATTGCTTATGACTTTTTGGCCACCGGAAAACTACTGTACGTAACGAAACCCGTGTCGGAAGATGCCAGCCTCGTTGACTCTCCGGCGCTCGCACAAGTCCCAACGTTGAAGGCGAATGAAATAAAAGATTTCGCCAGCTCGGCACGTGATGCCTTAGCCGATCAAAGCTTCCGGCAACAGGAGTTGGTCAACTATTACTTTGGCGACATTACTCCAGGTTCCAGCATGCAAAGATTCATTTCCGAATCTCTTGCATTAGTCGAAAAGCATAGCGAAGCTGGCCGCTAGTCGGCTTTAACACGACGTGGTGCCGGACCTTTGAGAGGTCCGGCACCACGTCGTTTTGGCAGTTGGCCAAGCCTTCCTATTTAAAGAAACGCTCCACGACACGCTGTGATGCAAACCCGTCATCATGAGGAGCAAATTTCTTTATGAACTCCTCACGGTCCACACCGGCTAGGGGTTCACCGGCCAAGGCCGAGGCTAGTGTCCTCCAAAGGTCACTTTCGTTTTCAACGATTGGCCCCGGCAGAGCACTTTCGTAATCCAAATAGAAACCGCGAAGGTTGTCCCGGTAGTTCTCCAAATCGTATGCGTAGAAGATTATTGGTCGACGCAACAACGAATAATCAAAAAACACCGATGAATAATCCGTTATGAGCACATCGGATGCCAAGTACAGTTCCTGGATATCTGGATGCCGCGAAACATCGATGATGCGATGCCTCAGGTGTTCCGGAATACTAACTGCGTTCGATACCAACACATGCATACGCAGCAAGAGGATCGTGTCTTCGCCGAAGCGCATATCAAACTCATCCAAGTCCATTGGCAAATCAAACCTGAATTTGCCACGGCCTGAGGCAGCGTCGTCGCGGAACGTCGGAGCATATAGGACGGTTTTGACCCCGGGCGGTATAGCGAGCTCATCGCGAATATTTCTCTCACGGTCCACAACGTCTTGGCTTGTCAAGATATCGTTTCGAGGATACCCAACCTCCACAGCTTCACCTGAGAAAGCATATGCAGATCGCATGATGTCGCTGGTGTATCTTGAGGGCGAAATGAGATGCGTCCATTGACGCGTTGCCCTTGTAACTCGCTCCAGGTACCCCTCGTCGCGACCATGAACTTCTCGAATGTCGAGGGCCATCTGCTTGAGTGGAGTTCCATGCCAAGTTTGCAAGAACACTCCCTTGGAACGACGCTGCACATAATGCGGGAAGCTCTGGTTATTCACCCAGTACTTTGCCCTGGCTAGGTACCAGAAGTATTCGGGAGACAGTCGCTTGACTGTGGTGGTCAAGGGATCCGTGAATCGGTGTCTTCCTGAATAAACCCAGACCTTACGACGAGTATCGCCTTGTCGAATCAATTCCTCGTAAATGTATCGCGGTGAATCCCCATATTGTCGCCCAAGTCCTGACTCAAATACGATCAGGTCGTCATCCATGGGAGCAAGCTTGTAGAGCTTGAATAGCCTGCGCATGACGTCGAAATAGCGCTTGTTTCGTCGGAACCTGTTTTTCAACTTCACCGGTAATTCGGCGCGCCAGCCGATGCCAGAGTTTTTCCGCAACTCTGCTTTCTCAATTTCCTCTGTTACCCGTTGCGAATTATTTTGATCCCGATACGTCATAAAGACGTCTGCACGATTGCGGTATTTTTCCTCCATGCTCTTGCCGCGTTCCAAGGTTTGCGCAAGATCCTTCAACAACGTCTCAGCGTCAAAGGCAATACGCCCCGGCAATTCTTCATCAAGATTCAAGTGGGAACCTTTTGGACCGAGGAAGCGCGCGCGATCAAATTGGAAGTAGTGAACCGGCCTATGCAGGAAACTGAAGTCAAAATTCACCGATGAATAATCGGTAACCATAATCGCAGAAGTCTTGATAAGCTCCTGAACGTCAATCTCACCCTGGACTATCAATCGAGCCGGGGCGCCATCGAAGTGTTCCCTGAATTGCATCATATTAGGGTGCAAGCAAAAGACGACTTCTAATCCGTGCTTTTCAACAAGTGCCTGAAGCTCCGGCGAATTCAGCAAGTTTTTCCATTGATCTAGATACTCTGATTCAAGAAAAACTTCTTCATTCTGCAACCAGTCTCGCCACGTCGGAATTATCAGCAGCATGTTTTCGTTGACCGCAAGGTCGTCGGCAAGCAACGCGTCAAAGCGGGACAGCCCCGTAACTTTGACTTCGTCCGGCGAGTACTGGAAATCATTGACAATGTATTGCTTTTCGCGTTCTGACGAGACCATGAAGAGGTCCGTGGCAAAACCAGGAGAGTTCTTTCCGTAGTTGGGAACCATCCACTTAGTCCCCATGACGCCATGCTGCAAAAATACTCGTGTGGCCCTGCAACGTGAGGAGAAGCTATGGTGCCTGGTTGGGAACAGGTAATCCGCGTGATGAGTCCCAATAAAACGCTGGCAACGAATAGCTAGTTCAAAATGCTCCTTGCTGCCATGAAATACGACGTGGTCCAAGGAGTCAAAATTCCGCAGATCCGGAGCATTTTCATCGATCACGTAGTAAGCATCAATGTCTTTACGCTCGCTTCGCAGATACTTAAACAAGTGCAGCCCGTTATCCTGCGCTTTATAGGACAGTTCGCCAACGATCCATATTGGCTTGGAGCCTAGGCTCTGGTCATCTGGGAAACTGCGTTGCTTGGTCTCGGCAAGCACGGCGAACGCATCCTTGTCGAAAACTTCCAGAATGAGTGATGTCGATTTGGCCTTGAAGGTGAAATATGGAGATATGGCTAGTGTCTTGTCGCCTACCGTCAAAGTATCGGCACGCGTTGTAGACCGAACGCCAAAGGGAGTTCGTGTCACGCGTATTCGCGAGACTTCACTGCTTGAATTGGATGACGCCAAAAGATAGAGATCGTAGTTATCTCCGCGGTCGATCTTGCTCCAGTCGACTGACTTGAAATCCACAGATGCAGACCAATTATAGATAGCACGTCCAAAGCGTTTTGCTGCAAGCTTTTCGTCAAAAGACAGCATAACTGGCGACTCAACGGAGAAGTCCGACTTACGCCCCACAAGGTGCAGAGTCACCTCAGTAAGGCGATCGCTCTGGGTTTCCAAAACGCCGCCCAATGACAACTTGCCATCTCGAACCTGGGTGATGTCAGTGCGAATGCGGTGATTAAACCTTAGTGGACGGTTCAGGCCCAAAGCCACTTCGGCCTTCTTGTTGATATATAGCCCTACGCTGCGTTCACCCGAAATGTATACCGGGTCGTCACCAAGCGTGGTTGATGCGAATCGCCCCAATATTCGATGAGCAATTACCGGGCCGCTGAGAGTGACCTCGCCGGCTTCAATTTGCCTCCGAACTTCTCTTCGGCGAACTAGTTCTCCGCCTTCAGACAGCTGCAACCACGCAATGCCAGATGGCAAAGCATCAAAATCCGCACTGAAAGTAAGAGCAAGGCGAACCGTACCGGAATACCGGTCATCTTCTAATGTGACCGAGTTGTCTTCGGCTTCGTCGGCATCAGTTTCAGTGAATTCAGGCTCTTCGTCCGCAGATGAACGCTCGCGATACTCATGCCATTGCTCAAGAAGCGAGGTCAGATCCATTTCTGCGTGGATTTGGCGCAATTCACCGTCCGCTTTGTTGGCTAAAGCCGATGAAAGTGGCTCAACAGAAGAGACAATGTGGTTGCCGTGGAGTACGGATACCGATCGCACTCGATGCTCCACGCGCGCGTCGATATGAAGTGTTTCCCCACGAACAGAGAGATCCAGTTGCTGGTATCCCGGGTAATAGCGGTACTTCTTGTGCTTCAACCGGCGGGTACGCAAACTTTGCATTGCAGACTGCGCTAGATCTTGCACAGATCGAATCTCAACTGGCACGAATAAATCCTTCATTATTTTAGCCGTTCTTGCCCTAATAGCATGGGAAAGTCACCAACAACCTAGTGCGTTGGCTACCGGCCATGTGATCCACTGAACAAGGTTACCCCTCGTCATCACTCAAACAGCGTTGAAATGCCACTGCTAACCTGAAAATAGTCTTGGAGTCGACTCCAGGGATACTTGATTAAACGGAGTAGCGATCCAATGGCTGCGGAAGTGAAATCATCAGCAGCCTGGGCGGTAGTACAAGGGGCGAACTAGCTATGCCAGCCCCGGAAGCTCTGCAGCTTGCCCTGGCGTTCACTGATTAATTCTTGAATCACGTTTTGGAAGCGCGTCGTTGAATCGCCTCGATTAAGATCTCCAAAATAGAACTGCCGCATCTCAAGGCGCTGCTCCTTATGCACGTCATGCGTCAGCGCACTGGTTAGCAAGTCCTGAATATTTTTTACACTATCCGCGTCTACAATATGGCACGACTGCGCGACAGGAGCATCGCGGTGAAGAATTTCCCGGTTGGTACGACGATCGGAAATGACCAAGGGGTTGTCCGGGTGAAGATAAAGATAATCCAGGCCAACGCTTGAAACATCAGTAATCAGAGCATCAGTCGAGTCGAACATGGCCAAGATATTGCCCTGCTCAGAAATTACGTGTTTCGCCCCGGCATCATTCGCAGTCTTGAGCAGCTCCAGAACGCGTGCATGCGCTTGAGCAATACCTGGAGTAGTACTGGACTGAATGCGAGGGTGCGGTTTGTAAATGACCCGCCACAGTGGGTTTTCAAGCAGCGCCTCGACTATAGCGACACCATATTTATCCAACGAAGTATAGTTATTATCTTCGTTTTCGCCTTCCCACGTCGGCGCATACATTACATCCAATTTATCGCTTGGCGATAGCTCCAACTTGAAGTCAATATCAAGTTGGGGGCGCCCTGTCACAAGCAACTTGTTGTAATCAAAATCAATCAGCATGGTCTGATGCCGTTTGATAGCTGCCGGGCCAGCGACAAATACTTTGTCATAAGCCTTGGCCTTATTGGAGACCATCGAAAGCTTGTCGCTCTCGCCATGGTTCACGTGTACATGCACCAGTCGCGGGTGATCCAAGGACTGGAAATTACTGCGAGAGTTGTTAACGTAAATAACAAGTTTTAATTCATTGTCATCATAAACGTCCATGAGGTCCGAGAATCGTCGAACGAAAACCTTGGGAAGGGCAGTCAGCTTTCCGGCAGCCTTAAAGGCGCCGAGCGTGCGGAACACCAGTAGAACTTCTTCTTTTTGATGCAGCTCTTCAAGAACGGGCAGCCACTGGGCAACCTGATAAATCTTGTCGGCACCGTCTCCAAAGTACACGGCAACAGATCCAGGAAGCTGGATATTGGACACGCCAACGTTTGCTCCAACGGGTCGGTTGACAAAGCCCATGGCCCGATTAAGTCGCTTAGCTCCGGGCTGACGCCCAACCATGCGCAATAGGGACTTAATGCTGCCTTTGATTGAACTGCTGAAGTACTCGTTGGACATGAGATCTTTCAATAAGGTATTACAAATGCTTGCAGTCAGAAACTTCGCTTAGCTAAGTTCCTTGACAATCTGGCTCAGCGTATCCAAAGTGCTCTTCAAGGACTGGACATGGCGTTCATCAAATTCGCTCAGCACGCGCTTCATCTCAGTGGTTGAGATTCCCGAAGTACGCGGAAGGTAGACCACCTCTACTTCGTCACCGAGGTCATCGAATTTGCCCTTCCAGTCTTCACCAATTCCGAAGACCTTGGCATCATACTTCTTGATATCAAGGCGCTTCTGCTCCCAGTTCTCTTCCGGGATAGCAAGGTCAACGTACTCGATGGCCTGGACGATTTCAAGACGCTGTTCGAAAGGCACTACCGGCTTTTTACCCTTGATCGCGTTGAATTCGTCGGTGGAGACACCGACGATCAAGCGGTCACCCTTGGCTTTCAAACGCTTCAAGATGTTCAGGTGCCCAATGTGGAACAAGTCGAAGGTTCCATAGGTCAACACGGTCTTAGTCATTTGAATTTCCTTCTGCAAAGTCTATTTCTGGCAATTGAATGGCCGCTCTAGCTGGTGTACTGGAAGAACAGTGCAATCGCTGTTCTTTGTGGGTACACACTAATTATCGCGCCAGTAGTCCGATAAGCGTTAATCTTCTGTTTACCTACCAGCTAGCCTAGCGGTAGTCCACTCGATCGGCTAAACCGATTCTGACCGACCGATATTCCGGCGATCATCCTTTCCGCTTGAACAGCAGCGGTCAAATAATCGGTGGACGTCCCGAAAGAGTCATTCGAAGCACCGTTATCCAACGCAGCTTCGAGCGTGGTTCCCGATACCACGGGCTTCCCTTCCAACCCGCCTTCCAACCAGCCAAGTACTGGTTGACTGCGTTGGGTTTCTTGCGCATTCGCAGGCATTCAATGAGCATCCACGTTGTCGGGTAGATCCAGGTGAACGGTGCAGGCAAATTCCTGCGAGCAAGCCAAACACGATTGCGGGCGTTAAGCCGATAGAACTCTTCATGCCGACGCGGGTCCACTACAGGGTGTCCGATACGCATGTCGCCGGCATACCAGACGTACGTTCCAGTGTCCCAAATACGCCAGGCAAGTTCGATGCCTTCGTGCGCATACCAGAACCCACCGGCCCAACCGCCGGTGAGGTCAAAGAGCTCGCGGGTTGTCACGAGGCAGGTCTCTCCGACGTGGAAGACGCGGCTTGGTTCTTCCGCGGTGCGCTTCTTCAACCGGGGAATCCAGCGAGTCGGATTCTGATCACTGTGTTCAGGATCGGTGATGCGAGGCTGGAGCAGCCCCATCCTCGGGTACTTCTTAAAACGGTTTACGGCAGTAATTAAGAAATCGTCGTCCAGAAACCACGAATCGTCATCGAGGAAGCAAAGGTACTCCCCCTCGACTTGAGCCACGCCGGCATTTCTTCCGGCAGGAATGCCGAGGTTTTCAGGCAGGAAATGGGTCTTGATACCTTCAGGGATATCGGTTGGATCCCAACCGTTGCCAACAACTACCGCATTGATGACGACGTCCCGTTGCGCGAGCAGCGAATCCAACGCACGACGCAGTTCTACCGGGCGATTGCCCATGGTCAATACGACAACGCCGATTGTTGGAGCGAGTCGATTATCCATGCTCTGCCCTTTCCGTTTGTTTAGTTGCGATAGCGAAGCTTTACGCTTTCAACCGCGAAGACACCATATTTGATAAGAAGTGCCCGATATTCACCAATACGCAGGCGGGAAGCAGAATCCATATCATCCACTTTTCCGCCAGCCCTGGCGTCCCTGCAATGGCCGAAATGATGGAGCACAGGAGAATGAGCAAGCTCAGCTCCACAGCATGCAGCAAACGGTGGAATGGAAGGAATCGCGCCATCGCGCGTAAACGTCCAATAGCAGTCGCGGTAGAGACAGCTCGCGCGGCAGCAGTATCCGGAAGCTTCGGCAAACCAGCCATGCCCCGAGCAGCGTGGACCATCAGGGACTGCGAACGATTGAGGACCAGCAGGACAGACAAGCAAGCACCCATGAACAGGACAGGCCATGCCTGTGCACTCATCGCGCCGTCGACCGAGAGTTCTTTGAACACCCGGTAACCCAGCGCAATGGGAATCAAGGCTTCCGTCGTATGGTGCCCCACCATATCGATGAAGATTCCACGTGGCGACTGGGAGGCGCGCCACCGCGCCACCTCGCCATCAGAGCAATCTAAATACAGCTGGACTTGCGACAAGACAACCGCGAGAACAGGACCCCAAATACCCGGTATGAGTAGCGCAAGCGACATGCACCAGCCGGCAAGGATCATCAAACCGGTGACTCCATTAGCCGTGATGCGTGTTCTGACCAAAACTGCCGTCAGGTAAATGGAAATATGCCGAAGATAGAGTTCGGCGGTCCAGTGTTCAGCGTTCTTCCGAGCTTTCACCTCAGGTGGCTGGCAGACAGCTCGGAGCTGGTCCAGCGTCGGATTCTTTGGGCGGTCGACAGTCACTTGACCCGGCCTTTATCCAAAGTTCCGCCGGCGCCAAAGATGCGCCCCTTGAGGTACCCGGCGGCCCACGGAAGATGAATTGATTGGAACGCGCCAGCGGTAAGGAGTTTCTCCTTGAGCCCTTCGCCCTTGGAAGCAAAGCCAGCAGCCATCGTTGCCGCCACATAGACGAGCGGCGCCGAAGCGGCAACATTGATCAGGGACTGAAGGGCACGGGGTGCGCGATCCTTGGTCAAGGGCGCAACGATCAAGGCAATCGACCCGAGACCCACTCCGGCAAGAAGCAGGGGCGGAATATCATGCCGCAGCGATTTTCCTTCCGGGAATCGACGTGCGATTTCACCGCGCCACGTGCCAGAAGCATAGGACTGCCGTGCCAAGGCCTTGAAGTTCTCGCGCGGGTAGTAACCGACCTTCAGTTCAGGGTCGAACCACACCTTGTGGCCAGCCTGGCGAATTCGAAGGCAGAGCTCCCAGTCCTGGGCACGCCACATGTTCTCGTCGTAAAAGCCGACCTCGTCAAACACTTCGCGGCGAAAGATTCCTAGATAAGCGGACTCAGCTTCGCCCTCGGGAGCACCAGAATGATACGCGGGGCCACCAAAACCGAATTTGGAGTGGTAGGCCGCTGCGATGGCCCGTTGTACTGTTGTACGGCCCCGAGCGTCCATCAGCCCGCCAACATCGTGGGCTCCGACGCGATACAGCGTCTCTACCCCACGACGGGTGTAGTTGGATGGAAGCTCGCTGTGCGCATCTACGCGCATGATGATCGGATGTATTGACTCCTTGATTGCCAAATTCAGCGCAATCGGCGTACGGCCTTTGGGGTTGTCAACCAGGGTGATGCGGGAGTCCGCTTCAGCCAGGCGGCGCGCAACAGCATCGGTGTCGTCGGTACTCGGACCGAGCGCAATAACCAGCTCCTTTTCTCCGTCATAGTCCTGGGTGAGAATCGAGTTGACAGCCTCTTCCAGGTAGTCGGCCTCGTTCAGCACTGGCATGACGTAGGATACGCCGGGGAATTCAGTCATTCGTCTCTTACTTCTTGTGCTTCTGGTAGGCCTTGATCACGGTGTCCGGGTCGCCGTCCATTTTCTGGACACCCTTTTCAATCCAGATGCACCGATTGCAGGTTTCCTTGATTGAATTCATTGAGTGCGAAACCAGGAACACGGTGCCGGCATTCTCGCGAATTTCACGGATCTTGGCTTCACTGCGCTTGCGGAACTTCGCGTCGCCCACTGCCAAGGCTTCATCGACAATAAGGATGTCGTGTTCCTTGGAAGCTGCGATGGCGAATTTCAGACGTGCAGCCATTCCTGAGGAGTAAGTCCGCATGGGCAGGTCGATAAATTCTTCCAGCTCGGCAAACTTGGTGATTTCCTCACGCATATGTTCGACCTGCTCACGGTTGTATCCCAAGGCCAGACCGCCCAAGGTGATGTTCTTGTCGCCAGAGAGGTCCGGAATCAGGGCAGCGCCGACGCCCAGAAGGCTCGGGCGCGAACGCGCATAGACCGATCCAGCCGCAGGAGGCGTCAGTCCGGTGATTGCACGCAATAGCGTCGACTTACCCGAGCCGTTGGAACCGATGATGCCAATGGATTCATTTTCGTAGGCAACGAAGGAAATACCCTTGAGCGCATGTACCGTACGCACGCCACGCATCTTTGGCTGCAGTAGCCTCCGCGCACCTGCATTGCCCAACGCTTTGCCACTGGAGAACACCTGGTATTTAACATGCAGGTTGTCCACCATGACTACCGGCGTACGGGATTCATCAACGGTCAGCGTGGAAGACTTGATGTCTTCCGGCTTAACGACATCGATGAAGGACGTATCGTCAGAAAAAATCGGTGCGGGTTCATATTCAGGGTGCAACCCGGGGTTGATCAGATCATCAAAACTAATTGGCACGGCCGTAACGCTCCTCAGCCTTCCAGAAGAAAATAAGTCCCACGACAAGAATCAGAAGAGACCAGACAATTACAACGACCCAGCCCATCGGATCGTATTCAGCATTGTCCATGATCATCCCTCGCGCTAGCTGCAGTGTCTGATACAGCGGGTGGAAATCAAAGACGGTTACCAGCCACGGCCAGTGGCTGAGAATTCGATCGACGCTGAAGAGGACGCCGGAGGTGTAGAAAAGCATGCGTGTGACCAGCGGAAGAATCTGCGTGAAGTCCCGCACGTGGACCGTGATCCTGGCACAAATGAGGGCAACACCCATGTTGAAAACACTGAATATTGCAATGAGCGGAATGATCCCGAACCATGACCACTTTGGCGTTGTGCCCAGAATCATCGAATATATGAACATGACGGCAACCATTGGCATCAGAGTCAGCAAGTTCTGGGTGATCTGAGCAACCGGCAAGCTGAGGCGCGGAAATGAAAGGGATTGAACCAAGGCGGAGTTGCCTGTGATCGACTTTGCCCCGCCATTCATCGAGCTGGTGAAGAACTCAAAGAGGAAGACACCGATAATCACGAAAACCGGGAAATCTGCAGCTTTTTTGTCGCCTTGCAAGACACCAAAAATCACGCCATACATGATTGCAATCATGGTTGGCTTGAGAACTACCCAGAGCATTCCCAAACGGTTTTGTTGATTCTGCTTCTGAACTCGAGCTTTCGCTAATTCATAAATGAACTCACGACGCTCCCAAGTTTGCCTCAGATAGTCGCCCAACGAAGGACGCGCACCTACACGGTGCAAGCCGAACTTGTCGGCCTCCTCTGCAACTGTCATGCTCAAAAGTCCTCATTCTCGAATGCCAACTGTCGCTTGGTTAGTAAGCACAGATGTTCAAAGTCTAGTAGATAGGATCCGTCATCCACGTGATTCGACAGGTGCATCCACGCATTTGTCACACCGATCACAGTGTTTACTCTGTTTCGGGAGGATTCTCTTCCAGATACTCTTGCATCGTGTCTGTCCGCAGCGCTTCACCAATTTGGGCAATCGCCAATTCGCTAGCTAATTCAATGGACTGACCGTCAGCAGTCATCGATGTTCCGGCGGTGGGCATGGTGAACATTGCCATGTTCTGAGTATCGACATTTTTGAGCTGCAATCCGAGCCCGACGAGGGTGGCCGCATCGAAGTCTTCGTCGAATGTCAGATACGGCGACACGGTGTCGACAATGTCGTACAGCTTCACCGGGTTGGTGAGGGTGTCAGACGAAAGAAGTTTATTTGCAGCTGCGGCGATGAACTTACGCTGGTTGGCTACTCGCTGGTAATCGCCATTGGTAAAAGATTTGCGTTCGCGAACGAAGCGCAGTGCGCGGTCGCCTTCGAGCTCAATGCTTCCAACTGGGTAGAAATAGTCGGTGTCGTTAGCAGTGAACGGGATGTCATTGTCTACAGTGACTCCCCCGAGTGCAGTTGATAGTTCCTTGAATCCCTCAAAATCAACCATGGCGACATGATCGATTTTGGTGTCAAAGAGGCCTTCAACCGTCCGCATTAACAACGGAACCCCACCCAGCGATACGGCAGCGTTCAACTTGTTGCTCCCGTATCCAGGAATATCCACGTACATGTCGCGAACCATGGACATGACGTAGACCTGTGAGCGGTCTTCTGGGATATGCACCAGCATCATCGAATCGCTGCGCTGTTCCACGGCTCCGCTCAGTGCGGCAGAACCGTCACTGTCATCCGCTGCATGGTCAACACCGAGCATCAGAATGTTCATCGACTTATCGTCGGGGTCTTTCACTGGGCGCGCTTCCTGATCAGCGTCAGAAAATCCAAGGGCCAGCGAGTTGGATTTGGAATTGAACTGCCGCTGGAGGTCAAAGACGAAATACCCAGCGCCAAGTACGCAAACCAGCATTGCCGCCACCACGGCGACAACTATGTTTCTCGTTCGCTTCTTCCTCTTTCGCTCAACTTCATTACGCGCGCTTCGAGACGCAAATAAGAATTCTTCAGGTTCTTCGTGTTTCAAATCATCTCCACCCGGGCTACCAAACTGAAGCCAACGGACTATCCGGGAGACTTCACGCAAAGAGCAAGCATACATAGGCTACTTGTGATTATGCTGAGTGCATTGACCGGAAACCAGAGTGATAAGCGCCACGCGATTAGAGGCATAGAAAATTAGGTTAGATGGTGCCGCTAAATTCGGTGAATATATTCAGAAATCTATTCCCTCGTAAAATACGCAATTGAATCAGAATCGATAAGTGGGAGCACATTTTCTCCGGAGCCATGCGAGGGGCAACCACCCGGCTTTCTAACCCGGATCTGCAGCTTCCACTTCGCGCGGTCCGCAAAGAGGAGCATCTACTGCGGCCGACAGTGGCGAGTATAGTAACCGGAGCATGCCTTCAGAGATCCACGTCGCAGATTCTTGGTCTGCTTGGTCAGTCGCCATTTTCAAACTTCGATGAGTTGGATTCAAGAATATGCAGTCTGACTCTTCAGCGATGGGACTCACACCTAGGACTTCACAGCCGGCCACGGATTAGCAGGTCCACCCGTTAAACTTTGAGCAATCGACAAACACCCATGCATCTTGAAGCGAGATCCGAACGTGCCTGACGTAAATAGGGATAGAAAAATGTCAATCCGACAAAAAGCAGCATTTGCACTTGTGCTGTTCGTTGTATTGGCTGTCACCCTTGTTCCCGCTATCCAAGGCATCGTCTCGGCTAACAGCCACGCTGTCGATGCAACTCCGAGCGCATCACCCACACATCCTTCCGGGGCAAATAATTTTGACCGGGTGCTGTTTGCAGGGGACTCGATCAGTGTTGGCCGCGACGCACGGCTACTACCTCAAAGCTTCCGCGCCATCACGTCACGGAGGCTCAGGACGACCGGAACCCAGTCCATCACAACCGTGGCCAAATCTGGAGCGAAGTTGAATTACATCGCCCATAGCAAAACCATGCCCAAGAACCTTGATCTCGCAATCATCGAGCTGGGCACCAATGACGCCGGTGGCAATACACCGACCGTTGCCTTTCGCAAGGAGTACCAGAATTATCTGAAAAGGATCAAGGCCCACTCCCCTTCAGTAGAATTCGTCTGCTTGGGAGTCTGGTACCGTCCAGAAACTAAAATCGCGCAGGATCTGGATACCATCATCAAAGAAACCTGCGCACAAAACAGTGGAATCTTCATTCCGCTGTCAGACCTTTACACAAATACCCATAATCGCGGGCCGCGAGGAACGAAGACGTGGAAGGGGAAGTCCGACTTGTTCCACCCCAACACGCAAGGGCATCTGGCTATAGCCAAAAAAATCATCAAGGGATTATCCCTGCCCGCATCCTAAATTAGGGGCGGGCACAATTCTGATGTCACCAGAGGGCATCCCGCTCGCATAGGACCCGACACCGATTCTTGAAGATGATCTCAATCCAGAGCAGAACGTCTCGTTTCGAGACAACAATGGCGACCTAGTTCTAGAACTAGGTCGCCATCACTTTATAAAAACCGCAAAAAGCTTGGGGACAAAGGCTGCCAGAATTTCTGTCGAAGCAGTCCGTGCCTAATTAATCGTCGATCTTAGCAACGAAATCTTTCAGCCAAGCCTTCAGGCCGGCGCCAAGATCCTCGTGATCTACTGCGAGGGTGATGTTGGCCTGCAGGTAGCTGAGCTTGTCGCCCGTGTCGTAGCGGCGACCGCGGAATACAACTGCGTGAACGCCGGAGCCTTCGCCTTCAGCGGAAGCCAATACTTGCAAAGCGTCAGTGAGCTGAATTTCGTTGCCACGACCTGGGGCGGTGTGCTCCAGGACTTCAAAGACGCGCGGGTGAAGCAAGTAGCGGCCGATAATTGCCAAATTGCTAGGCGCCTCGTCTACGGCAGGCTTTTCTACCAGACCATTGACCTTGACGAATTCTTCGCCTTCGACAGCTGAAACATCAGCGCAACCATAGGCGCTGATCTGCTGCGGCTCCACCTCCATCAATGCGATGACCGAGCCACCCGTCTTCCGCTGCACGTCGGCCATGATTGAAAGAAGCTCATCGCGCTCGTCTATCAGGTCGTCACCGAGCAACACTGCAAATGGCTCGTTTCCGACGTGCTGCTTGGCGCAAAGGACTGCGTGACCGAGCCCCTTGGGATCTCCCTGGCGAACGTAGTGAATATCGCCGAGGTGGGTAGCTTCGTGGATTGCGTCCAGTTTCTTCTTGTCACCCTTGGCTTCCAGCGAGTACTCCAGCGAAGGAACACGGTCAAAGTGGTCTTCCAATGCTCGCTTGCTACGACCCGTAACCATCAGCAAGTCAGTGAATCCTGCCTTTACTGCCTCGGACACGACGTACTGAATTGCAGGTTTATCGACTACCGGCAGCATTTCCTTCGGCATTGCCTTGGTTGCTGGCAGGAATCGAGTTCCGAGTCCTGCGGCTGGAATGACTGCCTTGGTGATGGCCCGTTGATTCATATTAGGAAAACCGTCCGAGTTGGTTTGAGGGAACTTTCAAGGGTCTCATCTTATATCTACCCTGTGTAATTACAAATTATATTGAGATGCGGTCAGCGCATCAGCCTTTTCATGACGGCGCGCGGAAAGTATTCCGCGACGTCTCCGCCCAGCGATTGCACTTCCTTGAGAAGCGACGACGACAAGTGCGTATACCGGGAATCAGCCTGCAGAAATACGGTTTCGACACCGGTCAAGTGCCGGTTCATCGTGGCCATTGGGATTTCGTAGGCATAGTCGACCGTGCTTCGAAGCCCCTTCACGATTGCCTCGGCTCCGTGCTCTTTGCAAAACTCGGCCAATAGTCCTTGGTCCATCGGAATTGCGCTGACGCCGCGCAGTCCGCCCACGGTTTCCTCGACCATGGCCACTCTCTCATCTTCGCTAAAGCGGTATTTCTTCGAGTAGTTGGTGGATACCGCTACGATCACCTCGTCAAAAAGGCTGGCCGCGCGCGCGATGATTTCGACATGACCATTGTGAATCGGGTCAAAGGAACCGGGACATACTGCTCTTCGCATGAATTGAACTTATCAAGGATTGGCGCCGATTGTTGGAACTTCGGTGAATGTCCCGTAACGATTCGTCGACTCAATGAATAACATTTAACTGTGGCACGTCCATAATGAACCTATGAGCATTTCCATGACTCCTTGGCAGAGAACAGCACACGGCGCGAATTTGCTAGACGCATCCGGCCAGCCCGGGGTGACCATCTTTGAAGAGATTACCGCTCTTGCCAATCAGCATGAAGCCATCAACCTGGGTCAAGGATTTCCGGATACGGAGGGCCCAGCCGAGATTCGGCAAATCGCCGTTGACGCAATACTTTCCGGCGCAAATCAATATGCGCCCGGTTCCGGAATCCTCCAACTGCGCCAAGCCATCTCGGAGCACCAGAACCGTTTCTACTCATTGGATATTGATCCCGAGACCGAAGTAGTCGTCTCCACCGGCGCAACCGAAGCCATCGCGGCGGCGTTGCTGGCCTTCTTGGAACCCGGCGATGAAGTGGTGACCTTCGAACCGTACTATGACTCTTATGCAGCAATGATCGGCTTGGCCAATGCGCAACACAAAGTCGTTCAGTTGAAAGCTCCGGCTTTTGAGCCGAGCATAGAGGGACTGCGTCAAGCCGTCACAGACAAAACGCGGGTCATACTCATCAACAATCCGCATAACCCAACAGGAACGGTGTTCTCAACACAGGTCCTCAATGAAGTCATTGCCCTGGCGCACAGGCATGACTGCATCATTGTTGCCGACGAAGTCTATGAACATCTGACGTTCGGTACCAAACATGTGCCAATCGCCAGCTTGCCCGGCGGCTTCGAACGCACAATTACAATATCTTCCGCCGGCAAGTCGTTTTCATTTACCGGCTGGAAAGTCGGTTGGGCAACCGGTCCAAAGAACTTGATCACCGCGGTTCGCACCGTAAAGCAATTCCTCACGTATTCTTCAGGCCCGGCTTTTCAACCTGCTGTCGCCAAGGCCCTGGACCTGCCGGTGGCCTTCTTCGAAGGTTTCGCCTCTGAACTGGCAGATGGCGCGCAAATTCTTGCCGACGGGCTTGAAAACGCGGGTATTCCGGTGATCAGGCCCAAAGGCACTTACTTTCTTGTGGCAGATATCAATAGCTTCAGGCATAGCGACGCCATTGAGGTCGCTCGCAAAATGCCGGCATCGGTGGGAGTTGCTGCTATTCCGTTGTCAGTTTTCGTGCATCCGGAAAACGTATCCAGCTACCAGGGGTTGCTGCGCTTCGCATTCTGCAAGAAACCCGAGGTCCTCTCCGCTGCGGTTAAGAAACTGCAGCTGCTCCCCGAGGTCCTGAACCGATGAGCAATAAGACACCAAAACGCTGGCTGGGATTCGTGCAGGTACATGCCACGATCTACGATGACGACCTGATTCCTGGTTCCAAAATCCTGGCCATTGGCGATGCCCCGCAATCACACGTCAATTTGGTGCACCCTGAGGATGTCTTCTACGAATATTTGGCACGCATTGCCAATCACCTGCAGGTATTGCGCAGTCCCGATAAGCCATTGAGGATGCTTCATCTTGGTGCAGGAGCACTAACTTTGGCGCGCTGGGCCAGCATTGCCTACCCATCGAGCAGCCACGTGGCGGTCGATATTGAACGAGAACTTCTCGATTTTGTCCTCACGCAATTGCCCCTGCCTGCCAACTGCAAGCTCACACCCCTCGTGGCCGATGCCCGATCGGTTTTGGCTGAGGAACTTGCCGGAGAAAAATTCGATGTAATCGTCCTCGACATCTTTTCCGGTCCGGAGGCGCCCGAGCATCTGACAGTCCCCGAGTACTACACCGAGCTCAGGGAATCACTGGCTTCCGACGGGTTGCTCTTCGTCAACGTCGGCGACGATCCCCCCTTGCGATTCACAAAATCACAAGTTGCAGCGGCACGCTCTGCTTTTAACTTCGTGATGCTCAGCTCAACCCCGGAGATGTTTACGCAGAGATACCCGGGCAATCTCATCCTCACCGCTTCAAGGCAAGAGATTTCCGAGGATCTGGTCCAGCGTTGCCAAGACGCCGGACCCTATCCTGCAGAAGTTCGCTCTGGCCTAGACCTCGACAGGTTCAGCAAACCATAGGTGAGTTTCTCCGTACTTCTTGTCGGAGAAATTCACCAACTGGCTTGGCCATTGCGGTTCTGGCGAACGGCTCGACCGTTCAATAACGATGGTCGCGTCTTCGGCCAGGATTTTTGAGATTTTCTGCAAAGTTACCGCGAGCTCAGGTTCGGTCAGCGGATACGGCGGATCCAGCAGGACCAAGTCGAAGGTTCGGCTGGGCAGACCAGAAGCCGCATTCACATAGCTGTCCAATACGGCATCAACCGAGCCTCGTTGAACAGAAACCGTTGTCGATTTCAGCACCTTATTGACTAGTGCCGCGTTTTGCTGGCAGACGCTGGCCGCTTTGGGCGCCTTCTCAACGAGAACTACCTGTCGTGCTCCCCGGCTAGCGGATTCAATTCCCAATGCGCCCGAACCCGCGAAGAGGTCCAGAACCCGTGCCCCGGCAAGAAGGTCCCAGCTTTCAAGGCGGGAAAAAAGCGCCTCCTTGACCCGATCCGTTGTTGGTCGAGTCGCGTCCCCGGGAACCGATTTCAGCGGCTGACCTCCAGCTGCACCAGCAATAATTCGGCTCATTCCACTCTCTCCTGCTAATTCTTGTTCAAGAATTCTTTGGTTGACTCGTCGGCCCAAGCGCCGGCTATTTCCACAAGACGCGGATACTTTTCTTCCCACAACGGCATCTTCATCAGCGCATCGACATGGTTGCGCGCTTGTTCGATAACCGTACGGTCCTTGATGATGCTCAGCTCCTTCAGGGACGATTGGCTGCCTGACTGCTGGACACCCAGGATGTTCCCTTCACGCCGTTCGGCCAAGTCTGCCTCGGCCAGTTCAAAACCATCCATCGTGGACTCAATCGTTTTCAACCGCGAGACGGAAGCATGGTCAGCATCAAGCCAGGTCGTCATCAGACAGGTCCCCGGCAACCCGCCTCGTCCTACACGACCGCGCAGCTGATGAAGCTGCGAGATCCCGAATCTCTCTGCATCCATGATGACCATCAGTGTCGCGTTGTGCACGTCAACGCCAACCTCAATCACCGTTGTCGAAACGAGTATGTCAATTTCGCCTCGAGCAAAGGAATCCATGACTTGTTGTTTCTGCACGGATTCAAGTTGCGAATGCAAGGCCTCTATGCGGATACCAGCAAACTCAGGCATGCCAGCCAACTGCTCTGTCATCGCCTCGACGCTCATGGTTTGGCCAGATGGCTCATCATAGGTTGAAAGAAGCACGCCTTGCTCTGCAGCAGTATCCGTAATCCGCGGGCACACCACATAGACCTGATGTCCCTTGGAGACTTCTTCGGTCATCCGCGAATATAACCGCTGGCGATACCCGGAAAGCTGCATGGGAACAATATGCGTTTGAATCGGTGCACGGCCAGCGGGCAGGCGCTTGATAGTTGATGTATCCAAATCGCCGAAGACCGTCATGGCGACCGTTCGAGGGATCGGGGTCGCGGTCATCACCAGCGTATGCGGGAGGGCATCGCCTGATTTTGCCCGCAAGGCATCGCGCTGTTCCACCCCGAATCGGTGCTGTTCGTCAACAACGACCAGCCCAAGTTCGGCAAATTGGACTTGGTCGCCCAATAGGGCATGCGTACCGATAATGAGGCCGGTTTCCCCACTGGCTATGCCCAGCAGTGCCTCGCGTCGTTGAGCTGTTTTTGCCGAACCCGTCAGCAGAGCAACTCCGGTGCCTTCGCCTTCGCCGAATAGGCCTGGCTCCGCCAGCGCACCGAGCATTTTCTTGATGGATGCAAAGTGCTGTGCGGCGAGCACTTCGGTGGGGGCCAAGAGGGCTGCCTGGCCGCCGGCATCAATGACCTGGAGTATGGCTCGCAACGCAACGATGGTCTTTCCCGAACCCACTTCGCCTTGCAGCAGGCGATGCATCGGGTGGGCCTGTGACAAATCAGCAGCGATTTGATCCCCGACTTGGAGCTGATCCACGGTCAGGTCGAAGGGCAGCTGGCTTTCGAATCTCTCGGCCAGCCTCCCGGCAACCCGGGGACGGGCAATCGCTGGCTGTGTGCCCAGCTGGCGGCTGCGCTCAGCCAGTGAAAGCTGGAGAATGAATGCTTCTTCAAAAGCAAATCGCTGCCTCGCGATGTAGGCGTGCTTGATCTCACGAGGTGCATGGCGTTCTAAAAAGGCCCTGTGGCGTTCGGGATAACGATGGGAGCCCAGGACTTCCTCGGGAAGGAACTCAGGCAGGTTGTCTTCTGAAAGGTGTGGGAGCAACAGACCCATCAAATCGCGGATCCGCTTATTCGGCATCTTCGCTGAAGCCGGATAAATCGGGATTGGACGAGGATCAGCTTGCGAGGCTTCGTCAAGAACAGCATAGTCCGGCTGGCTCAACTGGAGGTGGTCCTGGTACCAGCCCACTTTTCCGCTGAACATGGCGATCGTTCCAACGGTCAAGTCCGTGCGTGCCTGGTAGCCGTTGAAGAACGTCATTTTCAGTTCTTGCCCGCCTGAGCTGAGCTCATCGCTGACCGTCACCTCGAAAATGAATCCGCGGCGGGAGTGCATCTGTCGCTGGCTGACGTCGACTACTTGCGCGACGACGGTGACATGTTCATCGAAAGGCAGCTCCGCTATGGGGGTAAGTTCGCCCACCTCAACGTAGCGACGCGGAAAGTGCCAGAGGAAATCCCCCACCGTTGTGTAGCCAAAAACCTTTTCCAAGGCCTGGGCATTCTTGCTGCCCAGGTAGCTGGCAAGCTCTGAATCCTCGAATTGCACAGAAGACTGATTAGTCATCGTGAGTGCAGAGGTCGGTTACGCTGACATTCACCGGTTCACCATACTTGCCAATGAGTTCAAGCGCGGGCTGGGCTTCATCGACATGCACGTGCACACGCCATCGATATGTATCTTCTTCCAGCTGATTCACCGGAGACATGATCACCGAGTTGCCCATGGCATCCAGCTGGCCGCGCAAGGTCGCTGCGCCCAGCGCGTCCAGCGAAACGGTACACATTACTTCTACGCCCGATTCTGCCTCGCGATTCAGATGCACATGGGGGTCTTGGATCTTATAGCCGTGGAAATCCTCATAAGAGGTAAAGTCGGTGTCCGCGTTGCGGATTGCAGCGCATAATTCATCAATGATGATCAGCATGCCCACGGCACCGGCGTCTACAACGCCTGCTTCAAGCAACGGCGCAAGCTCAGTTTCGGTACCTTTGACGGCAAGCTGCGCGGCCTGCTTCATCTGAACCAATAGCGTGTCCAGCGCGGCACGGCTTTCATGGTCGGTTTTGATATGGGCCAGCGTAGACCCAGCGGCCAAGGCGATCGCATTGATCACCGAAAGCATGGTGCCCTCCACCGGTTCACTCAGCGCGGACCAGGATCGGACTTTTGCCCGCTCCAGGCCGAGGGCAAGCAATGGAGCCGTCAAGCGCTCGTGCCCAATCCACGGTTCGCTCAGGCCACTGAGGAATACGGCGAAAAGGGTGCCGGAGTTGCCGCGCGCTGATTCCATTGAGGCTCGCGCGGCAACTTCGAGAAAACCACCGATATCGTCACTTTCCAATTCGCTGACAGCATCATGGCCAGCCCGCGCGGTGAGGTAGAGATTGCTCCCTGTATCGCCGTCGGCCACCGGGAAAACATTGATGGCATTGAGCCGGTCAGAATGGTTCCCGAGACTCTTGACGCTCCGCGCAAGCCATTCGTTGATGGCACGCACGGAAGTATCGAGCTTCTGGGGGGTCATGGAAAGTCGGTCCTTAAGTGGTATTACTGTGACAGGTCTGTTGACGCTACGAACTCGTCCACAGTGTCATTCTGAAGTGCTTCGCCGAACTTGTTGATGGTTTCCATATCTGGAATTACAATCGACTGGCCATCAGCGGAACGCCCCGGGCCATTGTTCGGAAGGGTGAAGAACGTCATGTCGTCAGAGCGGATATTAAGCATTGACGAGGCGATTCCCGCAATCTTAGCCGAATCCAAGGTGTCATCAACTGCGACATACGGCGCGATCTCGCTAACAACATTCTGGATCTTTGACGGGCTCGTCAAAGTTTCCTTCGACAGGATTTGACCGATCAGGGCCTTGACGAACAGCTGCTGGTTTTTCACGCGGCGGTAATCGCTGCCGCCGGCGCCGGTGAAGGCCTTGCGCTCGCGAACAAAGGCCAGGGCGTTATCGCCATCGAGCTTTTGAACGCCCTCTGGGAAGTAATATCCCTTGGCGTGTACCGGAGTGAAGGCGATCGGGTTATCGATCGTCACTCCGCCAACGGCGTCAGTCAGTCCCTTGAATCCTTCGAAGTCAATCGAAGCCACATGGTTGATGCGGATGCCAAAAAGCCCTTCGAGGGTCTCTACGGCCTTGGGCACGCCACCACTGGCAAATGCACGGTTGATCTTGGCCGTTCCAACGCCCGGAATGTCCAGCCAGGTGTCACGCATGATCGAAGTGACAAAAACGTTCTTTCGATCTGACGGGATGTGAACCAGCATCATCGTGTCGGAGCGGCCGCCGTTGGGAAGCGTTGCAAAATCATCGCCTTGTTCATCTTCGGAGCGCTCTTCACGAGTGTCCGTTCCGAGCAAAAGAATATTGATAGCGTCTTTGGATTCGTCCTTGACCTCAGGACGAGTTTCCTCAGCCGGGAAAGCATCAGCAAGCTTGTTGCTGTTTTCATCAAAGGTGCGTGCCAGGTTCCAGGCGTAAAGCCCGGCAACCAGCGCTGCGATCACCATTACGGATAGAACACTTAAAAGTACTACACGCCCAGTGCGCTTCTTCTTTGCATGCTGCCTTGCTGGCTGCTCTTCGAAGGACATATGCTACCTTTCACAGTTTCAACTCAATACATCTTATCTTTCAGATAGCCGATGTACGCTTATAACGTGTCTAAAATCAGTGTCACAGCCCGACTGTCACCAAAACTTAATCCAAAAGCAGGCCAATTAGTCCGCAGCGCCATAGTTGGAGCGCTATTTTTGCCTCTTCTCACCGCATGCTCATCTGTGGCAGCTGTGGATGCGGCTCCGGATGCTTCCAATCCACTCTGCGCAGACATGATGGTAGTTCTTCCAGACATTATCGGTGATGCTGATCGCCGCACCACTACATCGCAGTCGACCTCCGCGTGGGGCGATCCATCCAAAGTGGTTTTGCGTTGTGGTGTTCAAGTGCCGACGCCCACCTCTGACCCGTGTGTTTCGGTCAATGATGTTGATTGGGTTGCCCACGAAGACGACAAGACCGGAATATGGACGCTGACGACGTACGGCCGTACCCCGGCGACCGAAGTAGTACTTGATCCGAATGTCATTCCTTCAAGCACAGTGCTCGCGTCACTCGCTGATGCCGCAGCAAAAATTCCAGCACAGAAGGCCTGTGTCAGCGTGGATAAATCAGAGCAGCTGTAGTCAACAGGCTGTACACGCAACTAATAATGGTGTGGTGCTCCGAATTCGGAGCACCACACCATTATTAGTTGGTTATCGAAGACTTACCGCAGCCCGACGTTTCGTTCAGTTGCCAGGGCAATGAGCTCATTGATCAGCTCACGGTAGTCAATTCCGGTCTTGCCCCACATCTGCGGGTACATGCTTGAGGGCGTAAAGCCTGGCATGGTGTTGATTTCGTTGATGATCCATTGGCCATCCGGCGTGTAGAAGAAATCAACACGTGAAAGGCCCTCGGCATCCAAGGAGTCAAAAGCCTTGACTGCAAGCTCGCGGATTTCCGCGGTGGCCTCTTCGCTGAGTTCTGCAGGACAGCTCAATTGTGCCGCGGCGCCATCTACATATTTGGCTTCAAAATCATAGAATGTGTGGCCGTTATCAGCTACGACAATCTCGCCTGGCAATGAGGCTCGCGCAGCAGAACTACCACGGCCTTCCAGCACTCCGCATTCGATTTCACGACCAGCAATTCCCTGCTCGACAATCACCTTGGGATCTTCGGCGCGTGCAAGCTCCACTGCAGCTCGAAGCCCAGAAGGAACGTCGACCTTGGTGATGCCGACAGACGAACCGGCACGGGCTGGCTTCACGAACAGCGGGTATTCCAAATGCTGGCAACGGGCCAGGGCCGCCTCGCTGTCCCGTAGCCACTGCTTGTTGGTGATAACTTCATACGGGCCGACGTTGAATCCGGCTTGTTCAAAAATCACCTTCATGAAGTGCTTGTCCATGCCCATGGCGCTGGCGGCGATGCCGGAGCCGACATAAGGCACTCCGGCGGTTTCCAACATGCCCTGGATGGAGCCGTCCTCGCCGAAGGGACCATGTAGCAGCGGGAAGACAACATCCACTTCTGAAATCTCAGAAATCTTTGCGTTGCCGAAGGCCTGGAGCGATGTCTTATTTGGTTCAGGAGACAGCTGTACAGGGTGGTCGATGGAAGAGATCTCGGGCAGCTGCCCGGAGTCCAGTGCCCATCCTTCCGGATCCTTGTCCAACAGGGTCCATCCTCCATCGCGGGTGATACCCACGGGAATGACGTCAAAGCGTTCACGATCAATGGCGTGCATAACGCCGGCCGCGGTGACGCAGGATACCGAGTGCTCAGAAGAGCGTCCTCCAAAGAGGAGCAGGACACGAGGCTTGCGATCGGTCATCAGTTCAGTTCCCCTTCGGATTTCAGTTCACGTGACAGCAGGCGCGCTGCCATGTTTTCAACGCTCAATGAGCCTTCAAGCACCATGACAACTGCTTCCGTAATTGGCATTTCGACTTCATGGGCACGAGCCAGATCGAAGACTGCACGGGCAGACTTGATGCCTTCGGCAGTTTGGGACATGCGGTCGTTGACTTCATCGAGGAAGAGTCCCTGCCCCAGCAACCGTCCAGCGGTGTTGTTGCGCGAGAGCGAAGAAGAGCAAGTTGCCACCAAGTCACCGAGGCCCGACAGGCCAGCCAAGGTATCCAAGCGACCGCCAAGCGAGAGCACGAGCCTGGTGGTCTCGGCCAAGCCACGGGTGATCACCGTGGACTTGGTGTTGTCTCCCATGCCCATGCCATCGCACATGCCGACAGCGAGGGCGATGATGTTCTTGACGATGCCGCCAAGCTCCACGCCCAACACGTCATCGTTGGTGTAAGGGCGGAAATATGGTGCAGAGCAAAGCTCAGCGATCCACTGTGCAGTTTCCGGATCGGTGCAGGCAACCACCGAAGCCGTTGGCTGCTCGCGGGCGATTTCCATGGCGAGGTTCGGTCCGGACAGCACCGCTACGCGTTCCTCGGGGAACTGGGTAACTTCGGCGATCACTTCACTCATGCGCTGATCGGTACCGCGTTCAAGGCCCTTCATCAGCGAGAGCAGCACGGCTTCTGGCTCAAAGTATTTCTTGAAAACGGCCAGTTCGCGGCGCAGCGACTGAGATGGGATAGCCAGCACGACCAGGTCCGCGCCCTCCAGGACTTCGCGCTGGTTTGAGGAAGCCGAAATGTTGGCCGGAAGCTTGGTCTCGCGAAGGTACCGGGAATTGGTGTGGCGTTCATTGATCTCGTGGGCTGCGTCATCCCGGCGCGCCCAGATCTGCACTGGGATGCCTTGGTCGGCAACGGAGTCTGCCAATACCTTGGCAAAGGTGGTACCCCAGCTGCCGGCACCCATCACGGCGATCTTACGTGGAAGCGGCTTTGTCATTATCAGTCCTCTAGAAAGTGATGATGTGGAGTAATGATTAATTATCCGGTTTTTCGAAGCTGCGGCCAGTTTGCGCCTGACCGTGTTCGCTGGGGTCCCAGCGCTTGGCTGGCGGTTCTTCTTCACGCAATTCAGCCTGCAAAACAGTGATCGCATCCATGATGCGGTTGGTGGCCTCCTGGAGCACGGTGCGAGTTCGAGGTCCTTCCCGCAAGTCATCCAAGTTTACCGGCGCCCCAACAGATACGGTCACGTGCTTGCGCGGGAAGAGATACATCTTCTTGGAATATCTCGGCAATAGCTCCTGATCGCCCCAATGGGCCATGGGCACAACCGGTGCGCCAGTCTGCAAGGCAAGACGTGCGGCACCGGTGCGGCCAATCATTGGCCAAAGGTTTGGATCCCTGGTGAGCGTGCCTTCAGGATAGATCACGATTACTCCACCGGCATCCAGGACCTTCTGGGCCTGCTTCAGGGATTCAGCAGCGCTAGCTGAGCTCCGGGAAACCGGAACCTGCCCGGTGGTGCGCAAGAACCAGCCGAGTACCGGCGGCTTGAAGAGCGACTCCTTGGCAAGCCAACGGGGAAGCCTGCCATTGCTGTAAATCGCGTGTCCAACTACCAGCGGATCAATTTCAGTCAGGTGATTGGGGCAGACGATGTAGCCACCTTGCGGAAGGTTTTCAAAACCCTTCCATGACCTGCCAATCAGCCCGTTCATCACTGGCCGGACAATTCCTGCCAGGACTGAAAAGACTCGCTTGGTTTTTGCAGACTCCCCCGGAGCCAGGATCTTAACCACGGACAAGATCCCCTTTTTTAGTTGCTCAACTCAACATTGGCGCCCAAGCTCTGCAGCTTGTCCATGAAGTGCTCGTATCCGCGGTTGATGATTTCAATACCGGTGACACGGCTGGTTCCCTCGGCAGCTAGTGCTGCAATCAGGTGGGAGAATCCGCCACGGAGGTCTGGAACGTCAATGTCAGCGCCGGTGAGCTTGGCAGGGCCTACGACAACAGCGGAGTGCTTGAAGTTGCGCTGGCCAAAACGGCAAGGAGTGGAACCGAGGCAGTCGGTGTGCACCTGGACCGTGGAGCCCATGCGCACCAGTGCGTCAGTGAATCCGAACCGGTTCTCGTAGACGGTTTCGTGGATCACGGATACACCCTTGGCCTGGGTCAATGCGACAACCAGCGGCTGCTGCCAGTCAGTCATGAAGCCCGGGTGAACGTCGGTTTCCAGGATCAGCGGGTTGAGGTCTCCGCCTGGGTGGTAGAAGCGAATGCCGTTGGACTTGACCTCGAATTCGCCACCGATCTGGCGGTAGACGTGAAGGAACGCGGTCAGGTCGCGCTGCTGCGCATCCTGCACGAAGATATCTCCCTTGGTGACCAGTGCCGCTGAAGCCCACGACGCGGCCTCATTGCGGTCTGGCAGGGCGGTGTGGTCAAAACCGGTGAGCTGGTCAACGCCCTGAATGCGGATGACGCGGTCACGGTGCACGGAGATGATGGCGCCCATCTTCTGCAGCAGCGAGATGAGATCCAGGATTTCCGGCTCAATGGCTGCGTTGCTGACTTCCGTGACGCCCTTGGCACGAACGGCCGAGAGCAGTACCTGTTCGGTGGTGCCGACGCTTGGGTACTGCAAGGAGAGCTTGGCACCGGTCAATCCGTTGGGAGCCGAGATGCGGATGCCGTCTGGAGCCTTGTCCACCACTGCGCCAAATTCGCGCAGGACCTCCAGGTGGAAGTCGATTGGACGGTCGCCAATGCGGCAGCCGCCAAGATCAGGGATGAACGCTTCGCCCAACGAGTGGATCAGCGGCCCGCAGAAAAGAATGGGAATGCGAGAGTCGCCTGCATGGGCATCAATGGCCTGGTTGGAGGCCGTCTTGACTTCGGTTGGATCCATGGTGAGATCACCGGTGGTTGGGTCCTGGTCAACCTTGACACCATGTATTTCAAGCAGGCTTCGTACTACGACGACGTCTTTGATTTCCGGCACATTGCGCAGAACCGAAGGAGTGCCACCAAGCAGAGCTGCGACCATGGCTTTTGGCACTAGGTTCTTTGCTCCACCGACTCGTACGGTGCCCTCAAGTGGAACACCACCATGGATCGTCAAGATCTTACCCATGTATGAATTACCTCATCGCGTAGTCGTTATCGCCCGCCGAAGCTTCTGAGCTTTCGAACTGGCAGGACTAAGCAAGCATACCGCTTATATACCCGCTGGTATGTTCAGTTCATCCCGTGGCGCACACATTGTGAGCATGCTTTCAGCCACGTCACGACACTGAGCGGCGCGTGCGTCCCAAGAAGAGCAGAAGGCCCGCTCTCCCGCTATAACAACGGAGAAGAGCGGGCCTATTATTCCAGCTTGGAGAAGAAGCTCTCAATCAGCAGTCAGCGCAGGCAGTGTCTGGGGCTTGTGTGCCGGACGCCGGGCTTCGTAGGCCGTGATGGCCTCCTCCTGCTGCAGGGTCAGGCCAATATCATCCAGGCCCTCCATCAAGCGCCAGCGGGTGTAGTCGTCGATCTGGAAGGGTGCCGAAATCGAACCGCAGGCAACGGTGCGGGATTCAAGATCCACGGTCACGGTAGTGCCCGGATTGTTTTCCAGCTCTTTCCAGATCAATTCGATGTCGCTTTGCGCAACCTCGGCTGCCACCAATCCCTGCTTGCCGGAGTTGCCGCGGAAGATGTCGGCAAATCGGGCTGAAATCACGGCTTTGAAGCCGTAATCCTTCAATGCCCAGACAGCGTGTTCGCGCGATGAGCCAGTGCCGAAGTCAGGTCCGGCGACCAGCACGGATCCGGCATTGAACGGCTCCTTGTTGAGGATGAAGTTCTCGTCGCGGCGCCAGCCGGCAAACAAGGCGTCCTCGAAGCCGGTGCGGGTGATGCGCTTGAGGTACACGGCAGGAATGATCTGATCCGTGTCCACGTTGCTCTGCCGCAGCGGAACACCAATGCCGGTGTGGGTAATAATCTTTTCCATCGTGGTAATCCTTTCTAGACTGCGGCCGGAGTGTTGGCCAGGTCGCTTGGCGAGGACAGGGTTCCACGCACTGCGGTTGCTGCCGCGACCAGCGGTGAAACCAGGTGGGTGCGCCCGCCCTTGCCCTGTCGGCCTTCAAAGTTGCGGTTGGAGGTCGATGCGCAACGCTCCCCCTCGTCCAGCTGGTCGGGATTCATTCCCAGGCACATGGAGCAACCGGCGAATCGCCATTCGGCCCCGAAGTCCTTGAACACCTGGTCCAGCCCTTCAGCTTCCGCTTCCAGGCGGACCCGCGCGGATCCTGGCACAACAATCATCCGGATCGCCGGATCCTTGACCTTGCCCTTGATGACTTCCGCTGCGGCGCGCAGGTCTTCCATTCGGGAGTTGGTGCAAGAACCCAAGAAGACCGTATCCACGCGGATATCCTTCATCGGGGTACCGCCGGTCAGCCCCATGTAGTTCAGCGCACGCTCACAGGCCTTGCGGTCATTCTCGTCTTCGAAGTCTTCGGGCGAAGGAACGCTCTGGGACAGCGAGACTCCCTGGCCCGGGTTGGTCCCCCAGGTGACAAATGGCTCGAGTTCATCAGCGTTCAAGAACACTTCTGCGTCAAACTGGGCACCTTCATCGGAGTGCAGCTGTTTCCAGTCTTCGACTGCCGTGTCCCAATCCTCGCCCTTTG
Organism: Glutamicibacter halophytocola; assembly: GCF_001302565.1. NCBI lineage: Bacteria > Bacillati > Actinomycetota > Actinomycetes > Micrococcales > Micrococcaceae > Glutamicibacter > Glutamicibacter halophytocola. The sequence goes on along the minus strand of NZ_CP012750.1, from coordinate 1,622,775 downwards.
GCGCGTGCGGGCGGCCCTTGACATACTCGAAGGTCGTCTCATCCGGGGCGATCATTCCGGCGCGGGCGCCTGCCTCAATGGACATGTTGCAGATGGTCATGCGCGCGTCCATGGACAGCGAGCGGATTGCCGAACCCCGGTATTCCAGCACATAGCCCTGGCCGCCGCCGGTGCCGATCTTGGCGATGACGGCCAGGATGATGTCCTTGGACGTCACCCCCGGCTTCAGCGTGCCTTCGACATTGATGGCCATGGTCTTGAATGGCTTCAGGCTCAAGGACTGGGTGGCCATGACGTGCTCAACCTCTGAGGTGCCAATGCCGAAGGCCAAGGCGCCGAAGGCTCCGTGTGTTGAGGTGTGCGAGTCGCCGCAGACCACGGTCATGCCCGGCTGGGTCAGGCCCAGCTGCGGACCGACCACGTGAACGATGCCCTGTTCCTTGTCGCCCAGGGAGTGCAGGCGAACACCGAATTCCTTGCAGTTCTCACGCAGGGTATTAATCTGGGTGCGGCTGGTCAAGTCGGCAATGGGCTTGTCGATTTCGAGCGTGGGAGTGTTGTGGTCTTCCGTCGCAATGGTCAGGTCTGGTCGGCGCAACTGTCGACCGGCCAGGCGAAGGCCTTCGAAGGCCTGCGGGGAGGTCACCTCGTGTAGGAGGTGAAGGTCAATGTAAATCAAGTCCGGCTGGCGGGACTCTCCATTTCCTTCACCTTGGCGCACAACATGTGCGCTCCAAACTTTTTCTGCCAATGTCTGGGGCGACTGCATGGCGGACATGCGACACACTCCTCAAGCTACGTAAATTGTGGTAGTTCAACTTTGACACTTCACAGATAGTCATTTCCAGTATGCGGACTTGAATCTCAAATAATGAGACGTGATACTGGAACCATGACAATAGGTAGCGGTGTAGGTGTTCTCGATAAAGCGGCAGCCATTCTCAATGCACTGGAAAACGGTCCAACATCCCTGTCACAGCTGGTGGAGTTGACCGATATTTCGCGCCCTACGGTGCACCGCATCGCGCAGTCCCTTGTTCACCACGGGCTGGTAGGCAGGGATATGCATGGCCGCTTTGAACTCGGAAACCGCCTCGTGGAATTGGCAAGCGCTGCCGGCGAAGACCGGTTGGTCAGCGCGGCTGGACCGATCCTCATCAAGCTGCGCGACCTCACCGGCGAGAGCACCCAGATTTTCCGCAAGCAGGGCGACTTCCGCGTCTGCATTGCCAGCGCCGAGCGCCCCATTGGCTTGCGCGACACCATTCCTGTTGGGACCCAGCTGTCAATGAAGGCAGGTTCCGCTGCTCAGGTCCTTCTGGCATGGGAAGACAATGAGCGGATGGTCGAAGGGCTACACCACGCACGCTTCACGCCAACGATCTTGGCCGGCGTGCGCCGTCGTGGATGGGCCCAGTCCCTGGGAGAACGTGAACCTGGCGTCGCTTCTGTCTCCGCTCCAGTACGTGGACAGTCTGGCCGCGTCATCGCAGCGCTCTCATTATCCGGACCCATAGAACGCCTCACCCGGCAGCCCGGAAAGATCCATCATGAAGCGGTCACCAGCGCAGCCCATGAACTATCCGAGCTGCTTCGGGTCCAGAACGATCACGCCTAGAAAGCGCGCTGCAACCTCAGCAATAGGCTAGCTGAAGTGGTCAAAGCCGGCGTTTGCCGTCACGGTTTTCCCATCAACGGTGACCAGGGAGCGTCGGCCGCTGCGTGCCTTGGCGACACCGAGAACGGTGAATTCTTCAGGTACCTCGGCATCTGCCGGGAAAGCAGCAAGAAGTCCGAAGTCTTCACCGCCATGGAGCACCCAATCCATCGGATCGGTCTTGGTCAGCTGTGCGGCGGGGGCTAGCCGCGCTGCAAATTTCTGCAATACCTGGCGCTCGAAATCGATGCTGACACCGCTGCTCTTGGCCAGTCGCGCTGTATCGCGCACGAGGCCATCAGAGAGGTCCATCATGGCGTGGGCACCTGCTTCTGCGGCACGGGGGCCAGAACCAAGAGGCGGGACCGGCTTGCATTGCGCTTCAGCTATGCGGCGCACCGCCCTGCTCCACGTGCTTGCACTGCTGCCATGCTCCAAAACCGACAGGCCAGCTCCGGCATCACCCAGACGCCCCGCCACCGCGATCACGTCGCCTGGCTTGGCACCGCTGCGCAGAATCTTTCCATGCGCGGTTTCTCCCAGTACGGTAGTCGTCACCGAGATTTCCGTTGATTTTCCGAGATCTCCGCCGAGAATAGTCAGCTCTTTGGCCCCCAGCGCATTGATTGCGTCGGCAATCCCCTGGGCGAAATCCTTGACCCATTCAAGAGACGTTGTTGGAGGCAGCGACAAGGAAATCACCGCACCGGTGGAACGGCCACCCATCGCGTTGATGTCCGAAACGTTCTGCGCAATGGATTTCCAGCCAATGTCGTAGGCACGGTGTTCAAGACCGCTTGGCCAGATCAACTTGAAGTCCTGGTTTTCGACAAGAGTATCGACTGAAACCAGGATCTCTGTTCCTTGGACATTCAGTGCGCCAGCATCATCGCCTGGACCGAGGTTTGCCGTGCGCGAGTCAAGGAGCGGAAGAATAGTATCAAGTATTCCTTGTTCGCCAAGGTCTCCGACGGTTGCTTCAGGCTGATTAATAGTCACAGAGTTCTATTCGGCTTTCTTTGCTGCTGAGGTAATAATGGCGGCATAGCTGTTGTAGGTATTCAGATAGTGGTCGACGGGTTCAACCACCGCAGCGCGAACCTGCCCAGATACTGAACGTTCTATATTTCTTAATGCCTTCCTACGCTTAACTTTAGCCACTATTCGATTGACGAATGAACAAGCAATTCCCAGCACGATACCCAGCAACACGCCGATGGCAAAAACAAGCGTGGGAGCAGCTATGCCTTCGACACGAGGGGCTGCGGGAAGGTCGAATTGGAAGTAGCCGGCCACAGGGTAGGCAGCCAGCCACAGTGCCCCGGCCAGCGCTGCCAGCAAAGAGACCCACTGGACAAATTTGACTGCCGGCCACCACCAGGACGGCTTTTCCACGCCCAAGGGCGTGCCAGCGATGGCGGCATCCACGGCACTGTCCAGGTGCTGCACGTTGCTGCCAACTTCTTCCCGGACCGGTTCTATCCAGCTGTCGGGCAGTTCCTGCGTGGCTTCCTGCACGTAGTTGTCGATGGCATGGTCGATGGCCGCGGATTCGGCAACAGAAAGTTCAGGGCGCGAGGTGATGGACAGTTCGGCTGCCTCCCGCTTTCTTCCCAAGTTCATTCGCTGTAGCGGATCGTTGCGCAATCGAATCAGCCAGGTAGTCACGGGCCAGCCCGTGCGTCGCGCGGCGCGGAGCTTGTAGGAAGTCTCTACGGCCTCTGCAATATATTGCGCCCCATGGGCATTGGCTATAGCCCGCTCCAGCTCGGACTGCTGCATCTGATCCGGCAGACGCACTTTTTCAGCACTCAGCTCGGCTTTGAGATGGTGAACCACTTGATCAACGTCTGCTCGCAACCTGCGGGTAGATATCGCCTTGTTTTTCGCGGCCGCAGCAATCTGCCGTTGGACTTCCTCCAGCCCTTCTCCCGTGGAAGCCGACGCGCACACCACCGGAAGTCGTTCCAGCCCCGAGGAAGCCAGGATCTCGCGCAAGGAACTAACGATGCTATTCCTATCGGAGGCGGCCACTCGATCTATCTGATTCAGAACGATCAATATATTTCCCTGCTGGCTGCGCAAGGAGTTCAAATATCCATGATGAATAGACGCGTCAGCATATTTTTGAGGATCAAGAACCCAGACGAGGAAATCAACTTGGCCAACTAGCCGGGTAGCAATCTGGTGGTGTTCCACCCTCGTCGAGTCCATGTCCGGCAAATCCAAGAGCAGCAAACCAGAATCGAAGTCCTTTTTCGAAGACCCCCGCTTCGGTTCCGCTGATGCCTCGATGACATGGCGGTCGTTGACTTCGAGCCAATCCAGAAGTTCATTGGCTCCCGCTGTATCCCAGATCGCAGCCACAGTGTTCGTGGTCGTTGGTCGTATCACCCCTGTGGATGCCAGTTCACGCCCAACCAAGGCATTGAATAGCGTCGACTTTCCGCTTCCCGTAGCGCCAAAAAGCCCGACGACCACGTGTTCCGAAGACAGATTTCGCCGTGATTCGGATTTCCTGATGACCGATGCTGCCAAGTCGATGCTTTCTGAATCCAAATACGGCTCAGCAAGCTGCATGGCTTCAACAACACAGTCAATCTGCTGGTTCAGGCCATTAACAGCACGGACGACTTTTCGTTCTGTCACTTCTTGGCCCCTTTGCTGTTCAGTCCTTCGGTGACGCGGCTCAATGCCTGAGCAACCTCGGGTTGAGCCGCACGGCCAATTCCGTTGGCATAGGGCTCGGAGGTCTTGGCAATCAAACCCTGGGCACGCGCATCCAGCATTTTCCGGGCTCTCATCGCCATCCTGCGCACTGCGTCCTCGCCGAATATCGCTTCCAAAAGCTTCTGCCCAACGACCGCGGATCCACCAGCGATGCCAATTTCCAGACCAGTTAGCCCTGCGGTAGAGGCGAAGACGACAACCATCAGGATGACCGCGACTCCGTTGATTCCGAAGGCAGCCATGCGGGCGGTTTTGCGTTTGCCAGCACCTTCTTCGCGAATCATCTCAAGAATATCTTTCTGCCACAGACGGATACTCTCTGCAGCTTGCTCGCTGAGATCATTGGAAGGCCGCGGTGCCTCTAGCCCGTCTCGGAGCACCTGCCCGAGCGGAGTATTCTTCCACGACCTGTCCACGTCATGGCAAGCCTTGGTGATCTCTGCGATAAAGACTGTATGCAATCCGGACTCGATTGCCTGTTCCACGCGATGCGTGGCTGGCGGCCGCCCTGAGAAGAACGCTCCGACTCGATCTCTCACCCGGCCGATTGCGCCCTCAATGCCCCGAAGGAGTTCTCCAGCACCAACAAAATCCTGCCAACGCGACAAGATTTCCCCACGGAGCAAGGAGCCATCATTGAGTGCGGCATTAATCCGTTCCTGGGCTTGTGCAAACCTCTCATTGGTCAGCCGTCGCAAGTCGTCGAGTTGTGCTTCTTGATCTTGCAATTCAGCCAGTAGCTCGCCTACGTCGGCAGTAGTGCGCTTCAATGCTCCTGCAAGAGTTTGCGCTGCCACCTGCTGGCGCTTGGATGAATCCGCGGCCAAGGCATTAAGCCAGGCCATGAGCGGCTCGAGGTGCTCCCCCGGCAATAAGTCTTGTTCATTGAGCTGTGTCTCATTGACGACATGCAATAAAGCGGGATCCAAGTTCTTTTCAATCAGTAAACGGCGCAGATCTGGGACTATGTCGCGCTCGGCACCTGGCGGAACCCGATTGAGGACTACGCATACCGTAATGTCCCGAACGCCCGCGTCCGTGAGCAGCTCCCATGGCAGAGCATCTGCGTAGCGATTGGCTGTTGTCACGAAAATCCATAAATCGGCGGCGTTGAGCAGTTGTCCTGCTAGTGCCCTGTTATCGTCTGAAACAGAATCGATATCGGGCGCATCAAGAATTGCCAGCCCTTGGGGAACGTTCCCGTGTGGCTTCATGACCAGAGCATCGTGACGGGAAGAATCTCCGGCTACTGCAAACCCGCCGCCGGAAACGCGAGTGAGTTCGGGCAGTACGCGGTCGGATTCAAAGAATGGTTGGTCCATGGGATTAAAGGCGAGAACCGGCGTTCTGGTTGTCGGCCTGACAGCACCCGAAATGCTGATTTGCTCACCCACCAACGAGTTAACGAGAGTGGACTTGCCGGATCCAGTTGATCCGCCTATCACCGCTAGCAGCGGTGCGCCGAGGTTGGAGACTCTTGGTATCAGATAGTCTGATATTTGATGCACTGTCTTCTCACGCAACTGATCACTTTCAGAGGTTGCGGAAGACGAGTTGCCGACAAAAACTAGATCACTGAGAATGCCACGCAATTCGATGAGGCTCTTGATGGTGGTGTTGCTGATTTGCCCGTCACCAGCAGCCTCGCTCAATGCAGGCCTGATCTGATCTGAGTTCGACTCCATGTGCACCATCTTGCCTTATGGCGACGGTGATTGCTGAGAGATAGAGGCACATTTTCCATGCAAAAGAAAAAACCACGGATCTCTCCGTGGTTTTTCATATGGTGACCCCAACGGGATTCGAACCCGTGTTGCCGCCGTGAGAGGGCGGAGTACTAGGCCGCTATACGATGGGGCCGTACGCCAAGTTTTACCTTGGCTCACCGGACGAATCCGATGAAGCGCTGGGATACCAGGACTCGAACCTAGAATGACGGAACCAGAAACCGTTGTGTTGCCAATTACACCATATCCCATTGTGACTTGGGAGTTTAGGAATTCTGTCAAGCATTATTCCAGGCCACTTCCGTAGCACGAGATAAAACTATACCGTCCAGCCAAGAACTACACAAATCGAGGAGTCGGCACATGGCTGCTCCCAATTTCCGCGCAGAATCGCTGAAAAATAGCTTTTTGGGCTTGCCGGGATTCCGCTTCCGCCGCAAATTGCCACTGTGAATTGACGCACCCCAGCATTCAGCCTGAATCGCGGTAGCTTCACTTGGACTCCCCCGCACAAACGCTCACTAGCCGGCAAAAGCAAGAGCACCTTGGATGCCAACATCATTCAATGTTGCAAACATCCAAGGTGCTCTGCATGTACCGCTAGTGCTAGGGAATGACCCTACCGGGATTCGCCAAAAGCACGAAGACGGTTCAAGCTCGACTCGCGGCCCAGGATTTCCATGGACTCGAAGAGCGGTGGCGATACGCGCTTACCCGAAATTGCTACACGGGCAGGGCCGAAAGCCTGGCGCGGCTTGAGCTCCAACTCGTCAACCAATTTGCCACGAAGCGCTGCCTGGATGGTCTCTGCGTTCCAGTCCGACAAGCCTTCCAGCGCCTGAACCGATGCATCAACCACCTCTGCGAGGTTCGCCGGCATGCCCTTCAGGGCGTTGTCAGCGATGACAATCTCATCGTCCGACTTGAAGAGGAACTCCAGCATGTCGGTAGCTTCGCCCAAGAGCGCGATACGCTCCTGTACCAGTGGAGCAGCCTGATCAAGGATTTCGTTTTCGCGAGCGGTCAGCTCGGCACCAACAAGTTCAGCGGCCTGGAGATATGGAACCAAGCGATCCCGGAAGTCCTTGGGTTCCAGCATGCGCACATGCGTACCGTTGATGGCTTCGGCCTTTTTGACATCGAATCGTGCCGGGTTGGACAGGACATCGGTAACGTCGAAGGCTTCAACGAGTTGCTCGCTGGTGAAGATGTCTTCATCGGCGCTCAATGACCAGCCGAGCAATGCCAGATAGTTGAGCAGGCCCTCTGGGATGAACCCGTTGTCGCGGTGCAGGAACAAGCTTGATTCTGGATCGCGCTTGGAAAGCTTCTTGTTTCCCTGGCCCATCACGTATGGCAAGTGCCCGAAGCGCGGCATGTACTTTGCAACGCCGATATCGTGCAGGAGTGCATACAAGACAACCTGGCGTGGCGTTGAAGACAGCAGGTCTTCACCGCGAAGCACATGGGTGATGCCCATCAAGGCGTCGTCAACCGGGTTGACCAGCGTGTACAGGGGCTGTCCGTTGGCGCGAACGACGACATAGTCCGGCACGCTGCCTGCCTTGAACGTGATCTCGCCACGGACCAGGTCATTGAACGTGACGTCGTGATCCGGCATGCGAACACGCAGCACAGGCTCGCGGCCTTCTGCCTTGAACGCTGCCTTCTGCTCGTCGGTGAGCTCGCGGTCAAAGTTGTCATAGCCAAGTTTTGGATCCCGGCCGGCAGCCTTGTGGCGCGCTTCGATTTCCTCGGGGGTGGAATATGACTCGTACAGGTGCCCGGCCGCGCGGAGCTTGGCGATGACATCTTGGTAGATCTCGCCTCGCTGAGACTGGCGGTAAGGCTCGTGCGGCCCACCGACGTTAACGCCTTCATCCCAGTCGATACCCAACCAGTTCAAGGCGTCCAGCACCTGGTTGTAGCTTTCCTCCGAGTCGCGCTTCGCATCCGTATCTTCGATGCGGAAAATCATCTTGCCGCCCGTGTGACGAGCGTAAGCCCAGTTGAACAGGGCCGTACGGATCAATCCAACGTGTGGAGTTCCAGTGGGTGATGGGCAAAAGCGAACGCGTACCGGGGTATCTTCGGTTACTTCGGGAATCAGCGATAGATCAGTCATGATGACTTCATTCTATGCCTTTCGCGCCGAAAGTCGCATTTAAACCGCAAGGCTCCCGATCACATAAATGATCGAGAGCCAGTGCGGTTCCACCAAAATGATGATGGCAAGTTGGTGTTAATAACTATTGTACCCAGATAAAGATTAGTTAAACTAACTCAGCGCCGGAATACGCTTCGCAATGAACCGATTCCTTCAACGTCGATTTCAACGACATCCCCCGCATTGACCAGTCCCACACCTGCAGGTGTTCCAGTCATGATCACATCGCCTGGCAAGAGCGTAAAGGCTTCCGAAGCTCGCGCCACCAGTTCATTGACCGGCCAAATCATTTCGTTGGTGGAGCCATCTTGCTTAACTTCACCGTTGACTCGGGTAATAATGCCGACGTCGTCTGGATCCGGCAATTCAGTTTCAATCCAGGGGCCCAGCGGGCAAGAACCGTCGAACCCCTTGGCGCGGGCCCACTGCAGATCGCTGCGTTGCGCATCGCGCGCGGTGAGGTCATTGGCTACGGTGTAGCCGAAGATGACGTCTTGGGCCTTGTCGGCAGGGACGTCCTTGCAAATACGCCCAATGACGACAGCTAGTTCGCCCTCGAAGGAAACCTCATCAGAGAACGCTGGCAGGGTGACAGGATCCCCATGTCCAACCACCGAGGTATTGGGCTTCAAGAACATGATGGGTTCCTGCGGAACTTCATTGCCCAGTTCCTTGGCGTGTTCACGGTAGGTGCGCCCGAACCCGACCACTTTTGAACGTGGAATGATTGGCGCCACCAGGCGAACATCATCCAGGCTGTGGGTTGCCCCTGTGGTTTTGATTCCCTGGAAGAACGGGTCTCCTGCCAGGACGTGGATGTCGTTGCCATCAACGACTCCGTACAGCGGATCACCGTCTACTACAAATCTTGCAATTTTCATTCGGTTTTCTCTTGTCTAGTCTTGTTTAGCGATCGTGGCGCGGCTTCCACGGATAAACTCGTTGATTTCTTCTTCAGAAATTCCGTCAAGATCATAATCCGGATATCCAGCGGGGTTCTTCGACTGCCATTCCCACATATCCCGAGCCATTTCCTCGACTCCTCGTTCGGCCTTCCAGCCGAGCTCCAAGCGGGCTGTTGTCGGATCACCGTAGTACTCGGCGATATCGCCCGGGCGACGCTCTACCAACTTGTATGGAAGCTGCCGGCCACAGGCCCGCGAGAACGCGCCAATGACATCCAGGACGCTCGTTCCGCTTCCGGTTCCGAGATTCCAGACGTACTGGCCGGTGTGGGTGTTCAAGAAGTCCAATGCATCCAGGTGGCCCTGGGCAAGGTCCATGACGTGAATGTAGTCCCGCACGCCAGTTCCATCGTAGGTTGGGTAATCATTGCCGAAGACCTGGACTTCGCTGCGGCGGCCGACCGCTACCTGTGCAATAAACGGCATGAGGTTGTTCGGGATACCCTGCGGATCTTCGCCGATGTTTCCCGAAGGATGAGCGCCAACTGGATTGAAGTAGCGCAAGGTGGCGATGGACCAGGAGGAGTCGGAAACCGCAAGGTCCTCGAGGATTTGTTCGATATGCAGTTTGGTTCGCCCGTAGGGGTTTGATGCGGCACGCTGTGCATCTTCAACCAGTGGCAACTGAGTGGACTCGGCGTAGACCGTTGCGGATGAGCTGAAAACCAGTCGCTTAACGCCAGCTTTTTCCATCGCTGACACCAGATTCAAGGTGCCAACAACATTGTTCTGGTAGTAGGAAATCGGCTTTTCAACGGACTCTCCTACGGCCTTCAAACCGCCAAAGTGGATGACTGCGTCCGGCTTGGTCTGGCTCAAGACGGAATCCAGGCGGTCGCTATCCAGCAAGTCGCCAATGAAAAGCTCGGGAGCCGAATTGGACATGTCGCGTACGCGCCTCAGGGATTCGGGCGATGAATTGCTCAGATTGTCGAAGACGGAAACCTTGTGGCCAGCTTCGAGCAGCAAGAGCACGGCGTGAGATCCTATGTAGCCTGCACCGCCAGTTACCAGTACGTGCATTTCATTCCTTTTCGCATACAACAATGGCCCCGGGGCTTATGCCCCGAGACCATCGTAGTCGTTTGGATTGGCGTCTAGGCCAAACGCTCCAGCCAGCCGTGTCGATCTTCGACGGTGCCCAGCTGGATGCCCAGCAGTTCCTCGCGGATGGACATCGTCACTTCACCGGCAGGAGCGTTCTCGTCTCCGATGAGTTCATCGTCATTCTTGAGCAGGCCGATTGGAGTGATTACCGCAGCGGTACCGCAGGCAAATACTTCCGTGATATCACCGGAAGCAACGCCATCACGCCATTCGTCGAGGGTGATCTTTCGTTCTTCCACTGTGATGCCACGGTCCTTGGCCAGCTGGATCACCGATGAACGGGTAACACCTTCAAGGATGGTTCCGGTCAGTGCAGGTGTAACCAGCTTGCTGTCCTTGGTGACAAAGAAAACATTCATGCCGCCCAGTTCTTCAACAGCATTGTCATTGAAGGCGTCGAGGAAGAGCACCTGCTTGCAACCGTTCTCCTCGGCTTCCAGCTGCGCTACCAGTGACGCTGCGTAGTTGCCACCGCACTTGGCAGAACCGGTGCCGCCGCGGCCGGCGCGGGCATAGTTCTTCGATACCCAAATGGCTACCGGCTTGAGCTCTCCACCGAAGTAGTTACCCGCTGGCGAGGCGATGACGCGATAGGAAACTTCGCGCGCCGCACGCACTCCGAGGAAAGCTTCGGTGGCAATCATGAATGGCCGCAGGTACAGCGCTTCACCTTCGCCGCTGGGAACCCAATCGATGTCGGTGGCTACCAGCTTCTTCAGTGACTCGACAAAAACATCTTCGTCCAGCTGGGGCAGGGCCAGACGCTGGGCGGACTTGTTCAAGCGGGCTGCGTTTGCGCGCGGACGGAAAGTCCACACCGAGCCGTCCTCATGGCGGTAGGCCTTGAGGCCTTCAAAGATTTCCTGGCCATAGTGCAGCACCGAGGCAGCTGGATCCATCGCGATGGGACCATAAGGCTCAATGCGGGCATCATGCCATTCCCCGCCATGGCCGCCCTCATTGGCGCTCCAGTCAACGACGGAGGTGTGGTCAGTAAAGAAGTCCCCGAAACCAGGGTTGGCCAAAACGCTGGCGCGCTCTTGATCGCTCTTGCGACTCGTTGAAAGATTTTCGGTGAATTCCATCTACCTTGGACTTCCTAGCTCAATAAACAAAGAACGGGTGCTCCACGCCAAAGCGGAACACCCGTTCGTGGAATTGCTGCCGATTAGAAGCTAATCGGAAACGTCACTTTCAGCTTATGCCAGTAAAGCGACAATTGCATCGCCGATTTCACTGGTGGTGCGATTATCGGTCAATTCTTGACGTGAAGTGATCTCTTTTTCAACAGCTTGCTCAACAGCGCGTGCTTCTTCTGACATTCCGAGATGATCCAGCATCAGCGCTACCGAGAGGATGGCCGCCGTTGGGTCTGCCTTCTGCTGCCCGGCAATATCGGGGGCAGAACCATGTACCGGCTCAAACATCGATGGGTAGGTGCGGTCCATGTTGATGTTGCCGCTCGCTGCCAAGCCGATGCCACCGGTAATTGCTCCAGCCTGGTCGGTCAGGATGTCGCCGAAGAGGTTGTCCGTAACGATGACATCAAAGCGGGATGGATCAGTGGTCAAGAAGATCGTGGCCGCGTCTACGTGCAGGTAATCGTGGGTCACTTCTGGGAACTCGACTGCGACAGCTTCGACAGTGCGCTTCCACAGGTGTCCGGCATGCACCAGGACGTTGTGCTTGTGAACCAATGTCACGTGCTTGCGTTCGCGCTCGGAGGCCCGGCGGAAAGCATCTCGCACCACGCGTTCTACTCCATAGGCCGTGTTGACTGATACCTCGGTCGCGATTTCATGCGCGGTTCCGGTTCGGACCGAACCGCCGTTGCCAACGTATGGGCCTTCAGTGCCTTCGCGCACCACAATGAAATCAATAGCCCCGGGGTTGGACAGAGGGCTTTCAATGCCGGCGTAGAGCTTGGACGGGCGCAAATTCACGAAATGGTCCAAGGAGAAACGCAACTTCAAAAGCATTTCACGCTCAATGATCCCTGACGGAATTCGGGTATCCCCTGGCGCTGCTCCGACTGCGCCAAAAAGAATCGCGTCGTGCTGCTTGATAGCCGAGAGGGTCTCCTCCGGCAACGTCTCGCCAGTTTCCAACCAGTGTTCAGCGCCAAGCTTGTAGTAAGTGAGCTTGAGTTCTTGCTTGCCACCATTGGTGACGAACTTCAGTACCTTGACCGCTTCAGTTACAACTTCAGGGCCAATACCGTCGCCTGGAATGACCGCAATATCAATTTCATTTACCATGCTTCAACTTTAGCGATCTTAGTCCAATATGTGAGAGTTCGTCTCATATATTGGACGTGAAATTAAGCGTCTCTCAGATCTCAATCCCAGGCATGAGGTAAACGTGCTGTTGGAGTCGATATTCTAGACTTACCGGCCGAGGCTAACTCTGCTTCACGAGCCTGCAGCACACACCATTGAATTGAAGGAAGCATTGATTTTTGCCAACCCCCACCGTCGAATTGACGGTTGGATCCGAGCGAATCCGCGACGAATAGACTTCATCACCGGTCTGATCTACACCTTATTCTGTGTCCCGGGAACCATCGGTCTGGCTGGCGCCATGTCCGCTCCCGCCATGTTGTCTATTATGGCGATCGCCACGCTGCAATCGGCTCCGCTGATGGTTCGTCGGCGATACCCGTGGGCCGTCACCTTGGTTGTCGCTTTTGGGCATCTCATGCAGCTTGGATTCGACGGCCTTTTGCTCCCTTCGCAGTTCTCGGTCCCCATCATGGTTTACACCATGGCTGTTTATGGGAAACGGTGGCAGTCCTTCGGCACGCTCTCACTCGGCTTGGCAGGAGCGGTGCTGGCGACATTCAGCATGTTCAACCCGTTCCGCTACGCCACAGACCCGAGTCCGTCCATGTCGTTCAACATGCTGGTCTCGTTTGTCGGCTTGGCACTCGTGGTCACTGTCGCGTGGACGTTCGGCGATTTGGCGCGCACACGCCGGCTGGCCATGAAGTCGTTGAAGGAACATGCAGAACGCCTTGAGAAAGAGCGCATTATGGAAAGGGCACTGGCCGCGTCCGATGAACGAAACCATATTGCCCGCGAAATGCATGACATTGTTGCCCACTCTCTATCAGTGATCATTACGCAGGCAAACGGTGCACGCTATGCAGCAGTCAATGATCCGCAAATTGCCATCGATACGCTCAAGACGGTTTCTGATACCGGGCGTGCTTCGCTCAAGGAAATGCGCCGCCTTCTCGGAGTCCTCCGGAAGGACGAAGAACTGCAAAACAGGCCGCTGCCTGCTCTGGGAGATATCCCCAATTTGGTAGAGATCGCCACGAACTCAGGATTGGCTGTACAACTTCAAACCCTTGGAACGCCACGCAAGGAACTACCCGCTGGCGCGGAACTGACGGCTTACCGGTGTGTTCAAGAATCGCTGACTAATGTGCTCAAGCACGCCGGCTCCAACGCGGTGGCAGAAGTCCTCCTCAATTGGACTTACCGGGGACTGGAGTTGCGGATCAAAGATGACGGACGCGGGGCAGGGGCAATCAAGCTTGAGGGCGCCGGCCAAGGGCTGCAAGGCATGAAAGAACGCGTAGCGTTATATGAAGGCGCATGCACCGCCGGCCCCCAATCTTCCGGCGGATTCGCCGTCGCAGTTTTCATTCCATACTCCGAGGACTAAATTCACATGGAAAATAACAACGTCATCAAGGTCGCCCTGGTGGATGATCAGCTGCTGGTACGAAGTGGCTTCCGAATGCTGATTAATTCACAAGAAGACATGGATGTTATTGCTGAGGCCGGCAATGGCCGTGAAGCCGTTGCCACTCCCCTGATGAGCCAAGCCGATGTCATCCTCATGGACGTGCGCATGCCGGAAATGGATGGCATCGAAGCAACAGAGCGTTTGCTCGATCCCTCCAAGTCTGCAGCCGAAGGGCCTAAAGTCATCGTTCTGACAACTTTTGACATGGATGAATACGCTTTGAGCGCGATTCAAGCTGGCGCCAGTGGTTTCTTATTGAAAGATGCACCACCCGAGGAATTGCTGGAGTCCATTCGCACTGTAAACAAGGGCGATGCGGTCATTGCCCCCTCGACCACTCGCCGACTCCTGGATCATATGGCTCCTTTGCTGAAGAAAGAGAGCACCCAGGGAAACAAGGAACTATCAGAGCTCGTGGATTCCCTGACGCGACGCGAGAGGGAAGTTTTCGGACTGATTGCGCTGGGACGATCCAATCCAGAAATTGCAGAGGATTTGTTCCTCTCAGAGGCAACGGTGAAAACCCATGTTGGCCACATCCTGGCGAAGCTGGAAGCGCGGGACCGAGTTCAGGCAGTGGTCATTGCCTACCAGACCGGAGTCGTCAGCCCCTAAGACTCACTTAGGTGAATCAACATTTAGGTACAAATTTGCCTGCCACACTGAGAACTCAGGTTCTCGGCGCGGCAGGCTAATTTGGCTTAAGCAGCCTCTGCTATTTTTCTTCCTCGAACCGAGGGAATACTGGCGACGGTGCCGGCAACTCGGTGCCAGGTACTAATGCCGTATCAAAGTATTCGAAGGTCCGTGCTGATCCTTCGCCGATTGCCAGCGAGTTGAGCATGGCGGTCATGGCCTGAGGCAGAACTGGCTGCAGAAGCAGAGCGACCTTGCGGACGATTTCAATGGTCACATACAACACCGTAGCCATGCGTTCCGGATCAGTCTTCTTCAGTTTCCATGGCTCTTGTTCCGCGAAGTAAGCATTGGTATCGCCCAATACATGCCACACAGCTTCGAGAGCCTTGCTAAATTCCTGACGCGAGTAGGCATCCCGATTAAGCTCAAGAAGTTGTCCAGCGGCATTGAGAATCTGCTGGTCTGCTTCTAGCAATTCACCCGGCGTTGGCACTACACCGCCGCAGTTCTTTGCGACCATCGACAACGATCGCTGAGCAAGGTTGCCGAAGTTGTTGGCGAGGTCACCATTAATGCGAGCGACGATGGTCTCGTGGTTGTAGCTACCGTCAGCTCCGAAAGGTACCTCTCGCAGGAAGAAGTAACGGACCTGGTCCAAGCCGTATCGATTCACAAAGTCATCAGGCGAAACAGTATTCCCCAAGGACTTGGACATCTTTACGCCGTTGTTGTGCAGGAATCCATGGATCATGACGCGCTTTGGCAGCGGAAGCTTGGCAGACATCAGGAATGCCGGCCAGTAGATGGCGTGGAAGCGCGAAATGTCCTTGCCGATAACGTGAACGTCGGCTGGCCAGTATTTCTGGAAAGATTCGGACTCTACGTCTGGGAAGCCGACTCCAGTGAGGTAGTTAGTCAAGGCATCCACCCAGACGTACATGACGTGCTTTTCGTTGCCTGGTACCGGGATTCCCCAGTCAAAGGTTGTGCGGGAAATCGACAAGTCGGTGAGTCCGCCTTCAACGAATCGCACGACCTCATTGAAACGGGAACGTGGCGCGCCAAATTCAGGATTGTCCTGATAGTACGCAAGCAGCTTGTCTTGGTACTTGGACAGGCGGAAGAAATACGATTCTTCTTCAGTCCAGGTCACTTCGGTGTCAGTTTCGGTCGCGTAGCGGATACCGTCTTCGCGAACTTCAGTCTGCTCCTCGGTGTAGAACGCTTCATCGCGCACTGAATACCAACCGGCGTACTTATCAAGGTAAATATCGTCGTTGGCTTCCATGCGGCGCCACAGTTCTTGGGCAGCTGCATGGTGATCCGCGTCGGTGGTGCGGATGAAACGGTCATAGCTCGTGCCCAGCTCATCATTCATCGCCTGGAATGCATCCGAGTTGCGCTGAGCTAGTTGAGCTGGCGTGATTTCCAGCTTTTCAGCCGTCTGCATCATCTTCTGACCATGCTCGTCGGTGCCGGTCATGAAGAAGACGTCATGTCCGTCAAGCCGCTTGAACCGCGCCATGACGTCCGTGGCCACGACTTCATATGCGTGGCCGATGTGCGGAGTGCCGTTCGGGTAGGAAATGGCAGTGGTGATGTAAAAAGGTTTCTGCTGAGAAGTCACGTTACAAATTTACCTTAGCTCGCGCCCGTTGGAGTTCTTCAAGTCGTTGCTAACTCGTCACATGATCTTTGCTAGATACTCCCAGAAGGCGCTTCGCAAGGTTCTGCGGATTGTCTGCTGATCAGTTTTCCACTCCCCCAAGACTTGAGCGCAGTCCTTGAGCAACGTCCTATCGATTTCAGGTGGGAGTTGGGGCTTATCTGCCATCAGCTCGACAACTTCTGATTGAGTGGTGAACGCGAGCCATGATTCTGCAACCTTGGCGCCGATTTCTTCAGCCACCGTGAGTTCTTGCTGTTCGTAGGCGGCGTTGCCTTTGAATCCTGGGCGCTCGCCACCACTGGAATATACAACTTCTGCATTTGACTCGGTCACTGTCATCGCCTTGGCAGTCGTCTTTTGAGCCATCACCGCTGGTGTTGGGGCAAAGGTCTTCGCTGCAGTTGGGGCTGGCGCTTCCGCGGGCGCATTGGCAATAGTCGACGTTTTCTCCGAGTGGTACTGATCCCACTCCAAGACCTTGGTAAAGGCGCTGTCCAACAGTTGATTAGGTATGGTTTCAATGTAGTCCGCGGTCAAAGCCAAATGTTCCGCAACCGAGGCAACACCAAGCCTGCTGTCAGCTTTAGCGACACCCAGAAGTACAACTTTCATGCCAAGGTCTTGCGCTTCTTCTACTGCTTCCGCAAGATCGTCGTCGCCGGAGACAAGATAAGCAATTGACGCGGAACGGTTCCTAGCCACTCCGACAAGATCTAATGCAAGACGAAGATCAACGCCTTTTTGCTCACCGTTGTAAGAAATTCGGCCTAAACGCACCTTTACGCCTGGTATCAGTCCAATACGCTTATGCTGCTCGGTAAACAGGCCGTCTTTAGATGCGTCGTACCAGTAAACGCGTAAGTTATTAAGACCGGTATTCTTCTTGACCGTTTGAACTATGCCCCGAACCAAGGACTCATAGTGAGTCGTGAAGGCTGACCGCAATGTTGTACCAGCAGCACGATGACCACCTAGTGAAAGTAAGAATCCGGCATCGATAAATATAGCAGTATGGTTCATCATGACTACAGCCTAACCGTAAATTTTTATAGTGAGCTCATGAGCAATACTAAATAGAACACGGACGCCGGGCTCAGCTTAGATATTGACAACGAATTACAGACTGGCCTGGAACTTCAGGAGTGGATCAACCCCCTAAGCCAATTCACGCCAACCTATTGAAAGAGCCTTTGCGAACCAGGACCAATTGGGAGGTCTCTCCTAAAATGGCAGATAGGTAGTGGCTTGTTCACGCTTCTCCTATATGCCAACGAGAAAAATGAATTCGGAATCACCAGGCAAGGAAAGAAAGGTGAAGCCGTTCATTAGCCGGCCAGTTTTGTTTAGAAGTGAGACGACGGATCGCCCTTGCTACAACAAATCTTGAAATCTTTGAGGTTGTCCTAATGAACTAGATGAGGGCAAATCATGGGGCGGATATGCTCACAACGGAAATAGAATCAGTGCGCAGTCCTTCGCTGACTACGCACATTCCGTTCCAATTCAAACGACTCAGCTTCGGCTTGACCGTGAAATCTGACGTTGCGCACACTATAAATGAGACTCGCCAAGGAAGCACACGCTCTACAACCAGTTGTAGTCAAATGATCTGGATTCCAGAGGTACTCAAATCTAGGCTGTGTTTCCTGCGACATCTCGCTTGCTGAGCGTAACCTCATAATATTCATAGACGCCTTACGCAGACAAAGGCTTAATGGTTGAAGAAGTGAGCGGCGTATCCCTCGATAACTTCATGCCAAACGGCACAGCCGTTGCACATGTTGTTAACGAACCGATGCATTTTGATGGCCCTGTTTCACGATGTGCTGCCTTGAATCGTAGGGTATCCAACCTATGCGCGCGCTACTGAGCGACACAATCATTTGCTAGACTAGTTTGGCAACTAAAGTGAATATTGAGTGAATTTGCCCTTAAGTCCTACGGTCAGGCAGGTAAACTTCACGCAATAATTGTCTAGGCTACATGCCGTACTTGACCTGCCGCATTAATCGCATACCTAGAGGAAAACGTGCAAAAACGAATCGCAAGGATTAAAAAACGCGCCAAGCGGTACCTCAAGGACGATTTTAACTACAGGTCAAATGATTCTCGGATTCATTCTAAAACAGTTTTCTTCGAATCTTTTGACGGTACGAGCCAGACCTGCCACCCTCTAGCCATTTTCGAATACCTGGTTAATCATACAGACTACAAGAATTTTAGATTCGTCTGGGCATTTCGCGGAGAAGTACCGACTGGGTATACGTGGGAAAAATATTCACATAATAAAAACGTTCAATGGGTTAAACACGGTACTCACGCTTACTACAAGAAACTTGCATCCTCCAAGTACTTGGTGAGTAATTCCACCTTTCCACACCAATTCACAAAGAGTGCAAACCAAGTTTACCTAAACACTTGGCATGGAACACCGATCAAAAGAATGGGATATGACATCCCACTCGGGGTGCCGAGTACACGAAACGTTATCCGCAATTTGATGTCTGCCGATTTCGTCCTTTCGTCCAGTAATTTTATGACTCAAGAAATATGGAAACGCGCATTTAAGCTTGAGGGGCTCTTTCGCGGAAAAATTCTGGAAACAGGTTCGCCACGTCTTGATGCACAAATTTTGGAGGTAAACGATCTTGAGCAGCTTCGATCGATACATGGCATCGAAGCAGGCGATGATCGCAAGGTCGTTCTTTACGCGCCAACGTGGCGCGGAACTTCGCCCACTAATATACTTGATTCCAGTCAATCACTCGTCACAAATTATCAGTCTCTCGTAGAACTCTTAGATCCCCATAAGTACGTTGTTCTGCTCAAGGTTCACCAACTTGCACTGCGAGGAATCAAACGAGAAAAACTGTCGCAAATAAGACTCGTCGACAACTCCATCCCCACAAACCGCCTGCTGCCCATCGTAGCCCACTTAGTAACAGACGAATCCAGCATCGTCTTCGACCAATTGGTACATGATCGACCAATCCACTTTTTCTTCAATGAGGACGCATTGAATGATGAGCGCGGCCTTTATTTCCAGAAGGATTCGCTTCCGGGAACTATCAACTCAGACGTAAAGTCGGTAGCTGATGCCATTCGCTTAAGTGAGCATAGTGACCAATTCGTCGACATACGACGCAGTTGGCGAGACAAATTCTTACCGCACGAAAGCGGCACCGCTACTCGACAAGTAGTTGATGCAGTATTCAAGAATAACTTTGACTCTGTCCAGAAAATCGAAAGTTGCCTGGATTCGGATAAGAAGAAAATTCTCATACACGTTGGATCCCTAATTGCCAACGGAATCACAACTGCTGCTATCAATGTAGCTAATCAATTAGCTGCAGATGGTCATGACGTTAGTATTTTGTACCCATACTCAAAGAATGAAAACCAGGTGGCGAAGGTTTATGGTTTCGATCCATCAGTTCGACATTTCCCTCGCGTTGGGACGATCGCTTTGCCCTTGTCGTCGCGTCGATCGTACAGGAGATACCTAAGCGAGGGGGGGCGCAAGGCAAAAAAGGTTAATCTGCAGCGGATCCAAGCAATTTTCTCGCGCGAGTGGACCCGTTGTTTCGGTAATGCTGAGTTTGACACCATCCTCGCCTTTGACGGATATTCGGTATTTTGGGCCGAATTGTTACTAGCCGCGAAGTCCTCCAAGAAATTTATTTGGATGCACAACGACCTAATGCTTGACTCCCGTCGTACGATTAACGGGGTTATGCCGCATTACAAAAACCTAAGCTCCTTATTTTCGCTCTACGATGATTTCGATAAGGTCGTTTCAGTTTCACCTAAGTTGACTGAAATAAATAAACACAAAATGTCACAATACGCTGACGAATCAAAATTCACCACGGTGCAGAATTTCATTAATTTTGAAGAAGTGTTGCGTGAATCTCGTGAATATCGAGATTTCAAACCGGATTTATCAAATATTAACTTCGTTACGGTTGGCCGGTTGTCACCTGAGAAAAACCAGGCACGAATGATTCGCGCAATGAAGCAAGTGGTATCTAAGTTTGAAAATGTTCATCTATATATTGTTGGTGATGGACCACTTTTCAATAGTTTAGATGCACTCATTTCTAACCTGAATCTAAAGTCAAATATTCACCTTCTCGGATACCATCGAAACCCTCACGCTCTCGTTGCTAAGTGTGATTATTTCCTTTTTTCAAGCATCTACGAAGGACAAGGGCTGGCCGTGATTGAGGCTATGGTTCTAGGAAAACCCATCGTCACCACGCGGTATAACGTCGTCGAAAGCGTTGTTGGCAATGACGATGGAATTATTACGGAAAATTCTGATGATGCTCTGGCTCAAGGCATGCTGAAGATGATTGATTCCCAGCATCCGGGCCCTAAATTTAGTGCTGAGCTACACAACCAGGCAGCATTACTCGAACTCCGAGATCTCATTAGCTGATCATTCTACAAAGGGAACAATAATGATTAGAACCTTCATAAGTAAGTTCAACGCCAAACAAGAACCGGCATCGTTGGACACAGATATTGCGCAAAACACTGACGCCCTCGTTTCACCAATAGAGAAAACTAATAGTGTGCCTATATTGAGTGTCGTCGTACCGTGCTACAAGGTCGAATCCTACCTTCGCGGAACCTTAGACACCATACTGGCCCAGAATGAAATACCTATCGAAGTAATCGTGGTCGATGATGGTTCTCCAGACCGTTCTGGCGATATAGCTAGAGAATATGCTGCGAACGATCACAGAATCATCGTAATTACTCAGCCCAATTCTGGCTTAGGTGCTGCGCGAAATACCGGAATACAAGCAGCAACCGCAAAGTATCTTACTTTTGCCGATTCTGACGACTATATTCCACGCGGTGCCTACAAAGCCATGGTCTCCCAACTTGAGCAATCCGGTTCTGATTTCGTTGTGGGTTCGGTCGAACGCAAGCGTGGCATGAAGACCTGGATCCCCGAGTGGGCGCAAAATGTCCATGCTGTTGATCGTATCGGTGGAAGTCTAGGTGACGATCCTGAACTCCTGAAGGATGTCTTCGCATGGAACAAGGTTTTCCGCAGGACATTCTGGGACGAAAATATTCGAGAATTCCCGGTAGATATTCGATATGAGGATCAGACCCCTACGGCGATCGCCTACACCACATCCACCAAGTTTGATGTTCTAAAACGCGTTGTGTATACGTGGGTTATTCGTGACGATGGAACCTCGATCACGCAGCAAAAAGCGAAAATTGAAGACCTTCAGGATCGCCTCAAGGTCATGAGGTCTGTTGCTCGGGTTCTCCAAGACAACTCAACCGAAGAAATCTTTGATCAGTGGCTATTAAAATCCGTAGGTTTTGACCTTAAGCCGTATTACGAACAAATACCACGCACTGATCACGATTATTGGTCCGAACTCGCAGCTGGTATTCGATTCCTAAATGAATTTATGGATCAAGGCCACTGGAACGAAATTCCATTCTGGGAGCGCACCATTGCTTTGTCGTTACTCAACGGCACACAAGAAGATGTCACGCTAATCCTGCAGAAGAA
Organism: Glutamicibacter halophytocola; assembly: GCF_001302565.1. Taxonomy (NCBI): domain Bacteria; kingdom Bacillati; phylum Actinomycetota; class Actinomycetes; order Micrococcales; family Micrococcaceae; genus Glutamicibacter; species Glutamicibacter halophytocola. Next base: position 1,600,813 of record NZ_CP012750.1, on the reverse strand, counting down.
GCAAGAAGACGGGGCAGGTTATCAAATTACCGCTCACCCTGAGCTTGGGCTGACCTGTGCAACAGATTTCTTAGAATCGCTTTCGTATGTCCCGGAAAAGAGTCTGCTCACGCCTGCCGATTCTTCTTTACGTCTTCGTGCTGAGTTGATTAGTTTCAATTGGGATGATCAGTCATTTGTAGCCAACGCAACCGTAGCTACCTGGATTTCCGGCTTGTCTCCTAATAATTTCGACTATGAAGTTTCGGCAGAATTGATCGGAATAAACGACGATCTCATCGCTCTGCCGGCGGAAGTCAAGAGCATACGAATCAAGCCTGAGTTAGTCCCGTCAGGTGACGCGTACAACACATACGAAAACTCGACATATTCCGTTCGAATAGATACTCGCAAGCTTGCCGTGCCAGAAGGTGTCCAAAGCGAAGACCTAAAGTGGGCTCTGCAATTACATGTACGTGCTGATGACATTTCCCGCGATGGACAAATCACGGCTAGGGCTCCGCTCGGATCAGCAGTCGCTTTTTCTCATGGAACCCCCGTTGATGGCGTACGTTTCGCAATCCACTACGACGATAAGTTCGGCCTGGTAGTCAACGTCCCAACGCCAAAACCCGTTGCAACATCGATTTCCTTGGATGGTCGGAGTTTCGTTTTACGAGTCGACAAGCGTTCGTCCGGCGATTTCAATCATCTAGTACTGAGGTCCAAGCACAAGAAGGACCTTTCCTTCTTGGCAAGTGAAATCACCGATGATGAATTAGTTTTCCGTGTAAGCCTTCCGCTCTTTGAAGAAACGCTCGTTGGCTCTGCTCTGTGGGAGCTGCGTCTAGCGAATAGGCATTCCTCTGCGCTAATCCAATCCGGACAGAGCTCAGCGTCCCTTCAAGAATTGCTTTCCTTCGGTAGGAGGCTCCGTGTATCACTCTCGCCGAACGGCTTCCTCCGCTTAGAGGAACGAGATTTCGGAATATCCGTAAATGGTGCCTACGTTGATGAAGACAACCACGATCTCGTTATTGCGGGCCGGTACAGATCCCCACATGGATCTGAGACCCGTCTATTCTTCGAAAATTCGGCTAAAGCACGAATCCTGCCTCACACATACCGTTTTGACGAGGCTTCAGGAGAGTTCGAAATTCGTTTCAGTCTTGAACAGACCGGATCAAACGGACAGAAGATTGCTTTTGCAGAGGGCGGTTACGCACTCATTGCTAGCCGTGCAGGCACGCAAATTGGTGACAAGAATCATTGGGTGCCGGTGGATTTGTCGCTGCATCAGCAACTTCCAATCCATAGCCTCGTCGAGAAGTCGCGTATTAGATTGTCGCGTACAGTCAAGGCGGGTGCATTGTGGCTAAACATTTATCCGCGGATCGCTCACTCTGACGCGACCAAAAATGGACAGAAGCAGCTAATACTGTCGTCCTCAGAAAAACGACAGCTCGTCGACGCAACGCTATTTGAATCCTTCGCTGGTTCCGCAATCGCCGATTCGCCTCTAGCTCTGTTCAGGGAAGCGATCAAGAGAGGCGTAGGAGGTAAGCTCTACTGGACTGTCAAGGATCATGGCGTTCCGGTTCCAGCTGGCGCCACACCTGTAGTACTGCACTCCGCCGAATATCATGAAATTCTATCCACTGCGAAATGGTTAGTTAACAACAACAACTTCCCGTACTACTTCAGTAAGCAACCCGGTCAGCTTTATGTGCAAACGTGGCACGGTACGCCCCTGAAAAAAATTGGCAACGACGTTCCATCAGGTAATCTGTCAATCTCGTACCGAGAATTGATGAAACGAGAAGCTCTACAGTGGGACTTCTTAATCGCGCAGAATGAATATGCCAGTGAGCGATTGGCAAATGCATTTGGATACGACGGCCGCGTATTGGAACTTGGATACCCGAGAAATGACTCCCTCGTAACCGGTCAAGTTGCCGAATCCAGTGGCGATCTTCGATCACGGCTAGGTATCTCTCCTGATCAGCACGTCGTTCTATATGCGCCTACTTGGCGAGATAATATTCGGACTGCTTCAAATCACTACGATCTAGTTAGCTATCTGGATTTTAATGCTCTCGCAAAGGCATTCGGGGATTCCGTAGTCGTCCTACTTCGCGGCCACTCAAATACAGTTGCCGCAAACCGCCGATTCAGCAACACCAACGTAATTGACGTGAGCCGGCATCCTGACATCAATGAAGTCATGCTAGCCTCCGATTCGCTAGTGACGGACTATTCGTCAATCATGTTCGACTACGCAACGCTGAAGCGACCGATTTATGTCCTAGCTCCCGACATTGAAGACTATGCGTCCTCGACTCGCGGTTTCTACTATGAATTCGAGCAGAATCTTCCAGGCCCACTCTTGAAGAACACCGGTGAACTGATTAAGCTCCTCAAAAAGGATCCGGTAGCTTATCTATACCGAGTCCGGAATTACGCAAACCAATTTGCACCCAAGGATGATGGCCTGGCTAGTTCGCGTGTGGCTGATAATATTTGGGGTTAGCTAGTTCGATCTCCTTATATGGAAAGACCATATGTAGTAATGAACTTCTAATTCGAAGTGCACCAGATTAGTAATTACTGATTCCTCCCGAACATTGTTCGGGAGGAATCAGTCTACTCAGCGGTGCTGCGCGCTTCAAAGATCAAGTTGATTCATCCGCTATTGGGCAAGCTCGAACCAAACATCTTGCTCATTAGGGCCGGTTTCTTCTGGCCACCGGGTACCGTTGTTCCGGCTCTTTGGTGTGAAATCTCGGGACATCTCTAATGGTTCGTGACAGGTCGTGGACAACCGACCTCGATACTTTGTACACAGCTGAATATTTGTCTCTTTCAGAGCCATCGATATTCCGAGGGAGAACCACCCGTTATTCCAGTTCAGAGCCACCGAATATTGTCATTCAGAGCCACCCCTGAATGTGAGCTCGAGGGTGGCTCCGAACAACTGATCAGCGATACTCGGGGTCCTGCTTACCGTTCAGCTTGCGCTATTGATTCACGCATGTTGAACCCGCCGGTCTCCACCCAAATCGTGTTGTGAACGATCCGGTCCATAATCGCATCCGCCAACGCACCAGCCCCCAACCTGGCATGCCAGTCCGCCTGCTTGTACTGGGTGCAGAAAATCGTTGATGCGGCCTCGTAGCGCCGCTCCATCAGCTCGAAGACGAACTTCAAGAACCCGCCGGCCGGGGGATCCAGCAGCCACTCATCAAGCACCAATACGATGTAATTCGAGTACTTGTTCAGCAGCTTCAGCTGGCCAAGCTGCTTGGCTGTGGCTTGTTGCCATTCCTCCTCCAAATCCGGCAACCGCACGTAACCGGTCCGGTAGCTGTTGACGCAGGCCTGCTTGGCAACCGCGCACGCCAGATAAGATTTCCCTGAGCCAGTGAAACCTTGGAAGACAAGATTCCTGTTCAGCTCGATGAAGTGGCAGGTCGCCAATTGGGCCAGCAGCGACTGGTTCAGGCCACGTTCTTCGACCCGATCTACTCGGCGCAGGTCAGCGGCTGGGTAGCGCAGCTTCGCCCGGCGAATCAGGCCGTTGGCCTTGGCATTGACGAATAAGCCGTGGGCTTGGTCCACGGCCATCTCGATACGCTGTTCAACGCTCAGGGACATGCTCAGCACATCGTCTTGGGCGTCGAAGGCGGTGAGCAGGTCGCTGGCAGACATTTCGCGCAGCTTGCGCTTGGTTTCAGTATTCAGGTTCATGAATTCTACCTTGCGTAGTAGTCGCTGCCGCGCACGTATCCGCTACTGGCTTCAGAATCTGGCAGGAGGGTTGATTCCTTCCAGTGCTCGTCGTGCCTGTTGAGCAAGATCGGATGCAGATGCGCATAGCGCGGGGATCTGATCTTGGACTGCAAGGCGACGAAGCAGGCGTTCTCCAAGCGCTGGGCACCGTATTTCGAGGACAAGCGCAATACCGCCAGCACGGGGCTGATCCCCTGCTCGGGCACCGGGACCGAAATGAAAATCTTGTCGATGACATCCACCGTGTTCGCACCGATGCGGTAGGCCCAGCCGCGCAAGCGCTTGGCATCCCACGCCCGGTACTTTCGTTCGGGCGGGATATCGGCGTAGTTGGTCCGGTACTGGTTCACCATGGTGGTTGAGAAGATCGGGTGGCTGCCCAGGCGTTGGGACTGCAGATACACTTCCAGCATGGTGGAGGTGATGCGCAGGTCAACGGTCGCTCCAACATGCTTGAGCGGGACGGAGTAGAAGTTCTACTTCCACGTCACGTAGCTGTTCTTGGCGACCTTCCGGCCGTAGATCCAGGTGCTGATCTCATACGGGACTGATGGCAGATCCCATAGCAGGGGCAGCTCTTCTTCCGTGAACACGCTGCGGCGGGAACCGGCGCGCTTCTGGAAGGGCTGGGCGTTGTATGCGGCGACCTGGCGATAGATCGCGGCCCTCAATGCGCCGAGGCTGGTGAACTTTTCCTGGCGCAGCGAGGCGATCACCCAGGTCGCGACGTGCCCCACGGTATTCTCGACGCTGGACTTGTCTTTGGGTTTGCGCACGCGTCTTGGCAGAATGGCCGAGCTGTAATGCTCGGCCAGGTGCCGGTAGGCGTCGTTGAGGATGATCTCCCCGTCGGCTGGATGCTTGATGACCCCGATTTTCAGGTTGTCGCACACGATCCGCGGGACGCTGCCACCCAAGGCGGTGAACATCGCTGAATGCGCGTGCAGCCAGGAACCCTTGCGCATATCGGTGCAGGGCTCCACGAACGCGTACCGGCTGAATGGCAGGCACGTGACGAACAAATACACCTTGGAAGGTACCCCGGTCAACGGATCTGTGAGGGTCATGGTAGGTCCTGACCAGTCCACTTCGATGCTGACTCCGGCCTTGTGCTCGACGCGCGAGGTGGCACCGTGTTCCAGGACGTAGCGCTGGTAGGACTTGCAGAACCTGTCATAGCCCATGAACGCGGCAACTGTTGCTTTGGCCTTGTCAGCGTATTCGGCGAGCAAGAGCTTGAGGTTGGTTCCGACTTTGGCTAGTTCCTTATGGACGGTGGGCCAGTTTGGTTGGGTGAACACGGTCTCGTGTTCGCTGCGGCCAGGGAACAGCAGTTGGTAGACCTGCTCTTCGTGCAGGTCTTTGAGCTCGTACCAGGTGCGGGATAACGCGTCGGCTGCAGTGATGACTTCGGCGACGCTGTTGCGGGAGATGCCTTGGGTGGACGCGATGGCGCGCCCGGAGAAACCCACGGTGCGAAGCTGGGGTATTCGCTTCGCTTTGATCTTTCGTACCATTGGAAATGGCTCCTTCCACCACACAGGCTGATGCATGGTGGGAGGAGTTTATACAGGGTGGCTCTGATCGAGAATATTGCTGTTTACGCGTGGTGGCTCTGAACCGCAATTCTGGTGGCTCTCAAAGAGTCAAATATTCTTCCTTTTCCGGATGGTGGCCGTTTGGTTGGCGCCAGTCCGGGTGGAGCACTTGGCAAGCGGATCTCTAACGAGTCACAGGTCCCAAGAAGGGGCATGGACGACCTTCTATGAAGCCATATCAAGTGGCTGGATTGGCGCCACCCGTCAAGACGGACGAGTCGTTGAAAAGTCATCCAGAAATCAGTGAAGACAATGTGTCGATGAGTCACATCTTGGTGGGTGGCATCAATCTTGCCAGCGGATCCCAGACCTGCCAATAATCATTAGAGATGTGATGAGATGGTGTGTCCACAAAGTGTCGAGATCCGCTGCCTACGATCTCCCGCGATTTCGCACTAGGTGACTGGAAGGTATTGGTACCGGTTAATCAGAAAGCAGTACCGGATCATCCTATTCGGCACGTTAATTATGCCTCTTGCCGGACGTTGTTTGTACAGGTTTGTATCGGTGATCGCAGGTGAGTTTACAACTTGAACTGGCAGCGATCGCCCTTTTTCTCTTGCGCTGAAAGAACTCAGTTCGTCCCGCCTAGTTGAAGCCAGTTACCAAACGTAGTTGTTTTGGTGTTCTTTGTCGTCGGCGGTATCAAAACGGCCACCAATAATCCTGACTAGCGGATTATGGTGGCCGTCGAACCCTCGAAAAAGATCAGGATTAAACAAATCAAATCATTTTCAAAAAGTTGTTAGCAGCTGAAGACAAGTAGTCTCGGAAGCGTTAACCATGGCATGCATAGGCGCCCTTGCGACAAACAACAATCATCTAGATTCTACCTATTACCAGGAAATTCCCCAGGGAATGCATCAAGCAGGGAATTAAAATCAAATTTATTCTTAGGAAGGCTCGCCCTACGAGCAGCCAAATTGAGTGTGTCTTCAGTCAATTCGGTTAATTCGATTGACAACTCAGAAACCTTAGAACGATCAAGGACGGAGAAGAAGTCTTCAAATTTGAACTGATCACCTGCAAGTGTCGAGTTTTTGATTCGCAGCCAAGTCCACGGAACTCCATAGGCCTGTGCAACTATGATTCCATGTAATGAAGTTGAAATCACTACATTCGAGTTAGCAATATCAGAAACTACATCTTCCGCGGATCGCATAACATCCAAAATAGAGTGAGAACCAGCAAGACCCGCAAAGTGCTGCGCATGCATGTAATGTGGAATCACTGAAACATCGAAATGTCTTGACGGAATCGGATTGAAGAACCTGGGCAAAAGCAACGCTGGGTCACCGTACACTTTTGGTACGTGCCACCCCATCTTCTCAGTTAACTCTTTGTATGTCTTCCAACCCCTTACGGCATGAATCTTTGCCGGTTTATGCGAGGCTAACCGCTCTATACTTTTAGCATGCAGCGGAGCGATTAAACCACTACCCCAAACTTCGAATCTCTTTCGCTCCATCAGGTTAAGTACTGATCCAACCGTCACAAGTGTCGAGTCATCAAGTGCGGAGTCTTTCATATTGACTACGTCACGACCTGAGATATTTCGAACTAAAAGTGGACCGATAAGGTCGCCGAAATTCTTTCGACCATTCCACCAGTAAGTGGGCAATGCATCTTTGCGGCTATCAAGTCGATTCAGTTTTGGGTAGTTTATCGATTTTGCATGATGATCTAGCCATTCGAGCTGTTCAATTATCCTAGTGAAAACGAAATCAATGTGGTTCTCGAGTCCGGCCTCTAGGACCAGATACGCGTTTTCAATCTGGACAAAATCAGCAGGACGACATGCATAGATCAACGAAAGCCACTCGTTCGCCCCAGGACCAAAGCCCGACAAATAAACGCGTACCTTATCGTTCATAAAACGAGTCTCAATACGCAATTCGTAGCCTTCTTTTAACAGCCCTGTTTCAACTACTGAGTCTGAAAGCTTTGTTGAATATCTGATTCCATCTTCACCAAGGCGAGCGGATAGCAATTCTAGAAGTCGATTAATCACCCTATCCTTTTCACCTTGATTAGCTGAAAGCATAGTGGATGAAATGATAAACTGACGACGATCATTCAACATATTCTCGTCGGCTAGATTAGTCTGAATTAAAGCGTTCACCAATTTTTCATCGAAGAGATGCTTGGATGGGTCAAATGATATTTGATTGGTACGCATTGTTTTCCAGTTGGAATTTATTCCAAGAAAATGCCGATGTTTTACATCGGTAGTGCGAAATAGATTTGCCCCTGGAACGAGATGTGTTTGCCATTGCTTCGCTGAAGCGCATCGCAAGGGTCGAATCGCCCATTTCTGAGTCGTTAGAGACGTTGAAGGGTCATAGTATGGAAAATTCTTGAATCTAACAATTGATTCTTGTGACAAACTCCCAAATGGTGCAGTTGTCATCCAACGCCCCGTATAAACCAACCCGCCGCATTCTTTTTCATCCATAATCGTGACGAGATCTCGGCCATCATCAGACATAACTAACTCGTCAATATCAGCGCTTATAACTAAATCGGCGGTCTTAAGGAATCGGTGCCTGGCATGCTCAAGAATACCGTATTCAGTAAAATCGGAGTCCCATGGAGCGTTACGCACTCCACCCCAATTCCCGCCCTGAGGACCAAACTTAAATGGCCACTCGACCACTACAGCAACGTCGAGCCCTTCTACTTCGTTCAAGGCGTCCATAAGTTCAGCAGATCCGTACGTCGTTGACATATTGTCATATAAAAGTACGGCGTTTACACCTTGAATGGTTACATGGAACTGAATCCAATCCTTGATCCAGCGCAGATCATTATCTTTAGATTTGGTAACGAGTGCGCGTTTACCCTCAAATAGGCCCACAAAAGAATCACCAATTTTTGCCGCGCGAAGATTTGATCCGTCTTCGATAGTTATCGAATCCATGTTCGAGTCAAATTCTATCCACGAATTTTGAGTTCTGTCGAGATCTTCAAGATGTACTTTTTTAGCGATCTGACCGTCACCTTTAAATGTTGATTGGCTAAGGAAATCTTTAAGGTTGAGCAAGGATGGTCCTGCAAGCCTTATCTTCTCACCGTCGCGAAAAACATCGTAGAAAAGAGTATCGTCATCATATTTATCTGCGTAGTCAACTTGCCTTAAACCTTCAGGTCGAGGCATTTTCCGGCGTGGATCGTTCGGGCAATCGAGTTTTACCGAAGATAAGGTGACAATCGTCGAAATCATTTATTCTACGAGTCCTTTGAGTTGGATGATTGAATCAGGCGAGAACAATACTTTGTGCCGATTTAGCTACTGATGTTATTCAAGCTGCGATAGCATCCGTAGCGTCGGTGGCAAGGTTCTTCCACCTTAGGGATATTCAGTACTATAGTTTATTGCTGACAGCAAAGTCATGCTAGGGGCTTACCCAAGTACAGTCGGTCATGGCCCTAAGCGGGCAACGTCAAAGCCGTGCCTCACCCAAAACTTCTTGCCGACTAGGCAACAACGTCCTTGAATGTCTACGCTCGTCAGAATAACCGCTCCAGATAGTTTTGTAATTGCGAAACAAGTTCATCTTGCGGATGTTCAGTGCGCTGATTGACGTCTGCTACTCATCTACTCCAGCATTGTTCGTTTGACACTCGCCTAAGCTTAACTCTTCCATACCGGCAAGGTACTTGCAGTAGCCTAAACGTCAATCAGTAAACGTAGCCAGCTCCGCCACGATTACTCATCGCCATAGTTACTTCCGAACGCAAGGTAACCCAACAAAGTTGTTTCCAAACGCATGGATGCTTGGTTCAATTGCTTGGAATCAGCACCCCTCTGGCGTATGAATCACGACCGTTGCTGGATAATCGTGAACTCTCGAGCGGCCAGATGTTGCCGGCCCCGACGAGTCCAGTTTCCAGTTCGCGAGTAATCGATTTTATTAATATGTGCGAAGGATTACACCGATTTCTCACTGCGCAGTGACTTGCTTGACAAGTACGCCGCTTTGACTGAGTGTCACGCTTAAACGTTTGATAATTAATTCGGCATTCGGTCTTCGCCCAGGTCGCTTGCGGCATGAAATCCAAGGAAATCCGGTGCTTCAAGAAGATCTTCTAAATAATCGAGAAGCACAAGACCAACCTTCTTCGAGGCGCAGCACTCGGCATGAACAATTTACGTGCTCACCAAAAACTGTTGGAAGTGATCCGTGGGTCTGCTCGCGCGCATACGAAGGAAGGTGACAGAGAATCAGACATCCAATACCGGTAGACTGGATGTGACGCGTTAGCGAGAGACAAGAACAAGCAGAGGCACGATTGAGGAACGACTACACGGCCGGAACGCGTACCGATAGTATTCCGTAAACTTGATGACCACACTTCAGCCTTCGTCTTTTCAGTTGAATAGCTAGCTGTTAGCGAGACTTAGTCCAGTGACGAGACGCGAATAGTTTTTGCAAAAGTGATAGCGTCGGTCTCTGTTTGAAAGGTTACGTTGCAGAACGTAGACGTAGTTCATAGGGGCCGGACTTGTGCCACGGTTTTACTACCCAATCGAGCTTCGCTTATGTGTAAGGCTCTAAACTCGCACCATTAAACAAGTTGGGTCGTGTTAAATAAGTGAACGCTAAACAATATCCACGGAGCTAACCTGAGAGAATGTTGAGTGTAGCTCAAGTTTGGTACCCTTCGTCCACTTGGCAAAAGGTTCAGTGGGACAACTGTCTCATGGTTCGCATATGATCGTGATGATCTATTAATACGAGTTAGTTTATGATTCATTAGAGAATACTATTGAGGGTAAGTTGCAATATGCCCTTTGCACTAAAGACAACTTTACTCAAAGGAAGATAACATGTGGGGATATACAAATAACTCTAACCCTGATTTGCTAGAATTGCATCTAAAATTGGCAAACAAGCTTGCATATTTATCCTGGAAAAGAGTGCAAATCTGGAACAGCTCGACGAGTGTACACGAGTGGTCTGTTGGTAAAAGCGCATTTGCTTTCGACGTTACTTTGTCCAAAGGGGCTATAACTTTAACGCTTGTAGCTCGCGACAAGAGCCTGGCAGCGGAGCTAAAACGTGGCCTCGTCTTGGAATCAATCAAGTTTAAACAAGATATGAAACGTTTAGAGCGCTTTAGTTTGGGAACATTTCAAGTTCTCGACAAGAGTGACCACGAGGGCCAGATTGCGGATATGATAAAAAAGGTTCGCCGCTCTGTCGATTTGACACTTCATGAATCATTTCAATACTTGGATAAAATTTCTGGATTGACTATAAATTATTCTGTCAAATCTGAACGAAAATCAAATCAGCGTCTAATTATAATTTTCACGTCAATTCGCTCAAAACAACATTGGATTGATTTTGATGGTCCTTTAGGCCGCACTCTCCAATCAAATAGAGCCAGAATCGTGTTTATAAACGATGATGCCGCATCTGAATATTGCTACCACATGGCCTTAAATGGGAATACAAGCGTAAATGATGCGACTCTTCGCTTCATCAATGATTACGTAGGCGAAAATGGCTATAGTTGGGATAACGTTACTTTAGCCGGCATGTCGAAAGGTGGGACTGCCGCACTAGTACTCGGATGCCAGCTTCCCAGCTGCGATGTAGTCGCTTTGGCTCCCCAGCTCAGGTTGGGTGAGTATCTCTTAGACTCGAAGAGAGATGCAATAATTTCTACCTTAACCGGAAAGCAATTAAATGAAGGAGCATTCGCGGTTGATAACATAATGTGGGACCTTATAGAAGGTAAGCAAAGCAAAATCGATATTGGCTACTGCTACGTACTAACATCGCTAAAGGACACGCATTGCGTAGAGGGTCTTGACCGATTGCGTGAATTGTTTACAGATCGAAATAAAGGCAACCTGGAAGTTCACGTTGATGACAGCAACTTCACAACAAATCACATCGAAACTGTACTTCATCTCATGCCACTATTCGTGTCATTGCTCGGGATTATCTCGTCAGGGATAAAACCCGCGCTTTCAACGGTCCTGATTTCGGAATGACAGTTTAGCGACAACAATCTGTAGCAATAAAGTTTCGAAAATTATCGATTCCACTACAAAATTGATGGTTCGCAATTGATTCTACTCATAATCTACACGCTTCCGGCGTTGCAGATTGCATAAAACGGTTTATACAATCACGCTCATTTTCGATCCAGTCACTTTGACTAGTCAAGGACAAAACTTTTTACAGATCCAAGGTCTTCTAGGCGGACTTGTCGTCGTAAAATCGACAAGCCTCTATTGGGCTAAGTCCACCCGCCCATTGTCGGACGGGTGGACTTCTCAGTTGAGTTGCGCCTATTCGATGGTCAGCCTTTTAGCGGCCTAACTTTTCTCCTACTTCTCAAGATTCAGCTTGCCAGTCCAGTACGAGTCCGAAGTCAGCTGATCGTAGCCGTCGCGCCAAAGTTGGATATTCTCCTCGTAGGCCGAACGCAGGCGCATGGTGTTTCGTACCAAGCGCAGCGATTCGCGCCAGAACTTTTTCTGGTTGCGACGAACGACGTAGGCCGAGGACTGGTCACCGTTGAGATAGGTGATTTCCTTAGCCCCATAAACCTTGCGGTAGTCATCACGGAATGGCGAAGACAACGTCAGATTTGCATCAGCTTCCTTGCCCAGCGGAAGCAAGTGGCCGTTCAAGGTGGCCAACATTAGCGCGCGTGAATAGCGTGGCTTCTCCCCATGCAGTTCATCTGGCCGTTCCTGGACGGGCTTCCACGCTTCATCCTTGGTCAGTGCCTTCAGGTCGGCACGCCTTCTCGACATGTCTGCATGCTTGTCGAAGAACTTCGGGCCCCGAAGCACATCTTCGAATGCCAGGTTGATGGCAGCAAGCGTGTCGTAATGGAAGCGCATGACATTGCGCATGTAGAAGCTGGCCACCATTTGCTGCAGCTCTGCCCAAGAACGGCGCTTCTCAGGAAGCGACAAGTGGTGAACCAGATGGCTTCGGAAGTCCAGGTACCAAGTCGTTGGCGAAGCCTTGTCAGTGAAGTTCTCCTGAACCGAAGCGACGCCTGGCAGCGAAACGATGTCAAAGTCATTGACTAGCGAGAAGCTCACGTCATCGCCACGCACGAAGAACGGGAATGGCAGGTGCTCAACCTGGTCAACCGGGAAAGCGAAGAACCACCAGCCGGCATAAAGGTCATCTGGTGCGGGTGCAGTGGTCTCGTATTCCATATTGAACACTGCATCGCGGGAACGAAGATCCAGGCCATGGTAGCGAGGCTTGCAGCCAAGCTCGAATTCCGCGCCGTTCTCCCAGATCTGCCACCGGTGCGATGCGTTGATCATCGATCCTGCAACTGCTGTGCGCGGATCCTTCGCGAAGGCCAGCAGCCACCAGGTGCGTGAGAGTGCTTCCATCTGGATCGATGCGTCGTCATCCATGAAGAGGCAGTGGGTTGCTCCGATTTCACGGGCCCGCAGCAAGCCGCGGGTGAAGCCGCCGGCTCCGCCGAGGTTTTCGTTGGCAATGATTTCGACGCCGTCGCCGTCTTTGACCTTCAGCGAATTACCGTTATCAACCACGGTCATGCTGATGTGGTCCTTGAGTTCCGAACCCGCACGGAATTCGCGGAAACGCGAGACAGTGCTTTCAACTTCGGCTTCGCGGCGGAAGGTGGTGACCGAGAGCATCAGCTCAGGTGTCCGCACTGGCTTTGCGGTGGTAGCCCACGCAAAGTCCTCCAGTTCACCGTCCTGCAGGGCCATCAGGTCGAAGAACAGCAGGGATTCATCGGAAGTCGATTCGTCGACGGCAACTGGATGGCTGTACAGGCCATCGATGGTGACAACCTCGCTGACAATCTTGTGCCATGACTTGTGACGGTCAGCCTGGAAGACATTCAGCTGGTAGCGTCCTCGGCCCTTGAGCTGGAGCTCCAAGGGGAGATCGCCGCAGATCCTTTTCCACTTACCGTAGTTGAATACGTTGTAGTAGGTGCTCGTGGAGAGCAGTCCGCCCGGTGCGAACTCCGCCACTCCCCTGCTCAATGAAATGCCGACGGGACCATAAATATGGAAGTGCGCTTCTTGTTCCGTGGAAATCCCTGCTTGCAGCCAGATGCCTGGCTGCACGGGATAAGCGGTGCTTGACTCGGTCATGTCTGGTCCTTCGATCTGTTCCTGCGCAATTGCTGTTGGCGTCGTCATACTCTTGTTGCGTTCCTTACCGGTTTAACTAAGTTCTATGCGTGTCGCTTGAGAATGCTGTCCGATTCGACTCGCTTTGAGCGAGGAACCAAAACATTCTTGTCGAAATTGCCGACGGCTACGAATGCGATGAAGACTTCATTCTCTGGAATATCCACGATGTTGCGGATCTTCTGTTCCTTCTCGACACCCATAGCGGTGTTCAGCAGGCACGAGCCGAGCTCCATCTGGGTTAGGCCCAGGAGCAGGGACATCATAAACAGTCCGCCGTCAACGAACGGCTGATTCCGTTCTGGAGCAAAAAGGAATGCGTCCAGGTCTGCCGTCACCAACAGCAAGCGCGGTGGGGCATTGAATCCGTAGAATCCACCCTGGACGTCCAGGAGCTGCTTGATGGTCTCCGGATCATCGAACTGGTGCACGCGGGCACCCTGGCGGCTGCACACCGATGGGGATTGCATGGCAATCTGCACTGCCGCCGAAATGGCTGCATCGTCCACTGGAGTGTCTATGAATTCGCGAACGCTTCGGCGCCCGTACATGACGTCCATGAATGCGCGGTCATCGTTGGGGGTTTCCACTGGGTCTTCGCGGTGGTTCGCCGCAGGGAATGCGCCGCCCTCCCCTACCCGGCCATTGGCAATGACTTCCAGTGCCTCGTCCGAGAACAGCTTGCGGAAGTGCGAGACATCCGTATTGGTCTCTTCGTTGCGCGCGAAGTACGCCTTCATGACCGAAGCAGAGCTCTGCACGATGGTGTCGTCGGTCTCGAGACCGCGAGTCAGCCAGGCATTCATTTCCTTGGCAAGGCCTGGAATTGCGATGCGGCCGAACCCTGGGCGGAAGTTGCTGTGGGTCAGGCCCTTTTCAATGGCGTGTGCATGGAAGAACATCCGTGCGCGGATTCCGGTCACCGAATCTGCCGAGCGGCCACGGCTAAAGGAACGGACCTGGGATTCAAAGTCGTGCAGCGCCAATCGGCGTGCCTGCTTCGAGAAGCCCTCAACGATTTCGTCATCAGACTTCACAACCGGAGCAGGGGCTGCAGGTGCCTTCGATTTCACTTCCGTAATGGAGATCTCGTGGACCTGGGCGCCAGCCTTCGGGCCGGTGAAGTGCAGTGCACCGAGCATGACTTGGCTGAGGCCGGCTTCGGCCACTGAGAATTCGAATTCATCGGTACGCAGGTTTCCCGAGCTCTCAGCGACGCTTGCCTTGCCGATGACCTTGAATGCCCCGGACTCAGGATTCCTCAGGTGGACGTTGATGCTCTTGGTCTTGGTGGTGGGTGCCCATTGGATCTTGAGTCGTTTTCTCGTGCCTGGAGTCAGCGGTTCTGGAAGGTCCGTCCACACGTGCTTCCCGCGCAAGTCCTTGTCCGCGCCGACACTCAGCGATACGCCCTTGGTTCCCTTGGCAATTGACCAGATGTCGCTGTTGGCCGAGAAGTCCAGATCCAACGTGTGGCTTTGCGACGGGAAGTTCGCCGCGGCGGCGACAGCCTTGCCGTTATCAAGGGCGGCTGAAGACTTCACTGAGGGGTCAAGTGCCGATTCGAGCCATTGCAATGAGTACTGACGGCCCTCCGTGATGTACTTGCGCGCTTTGGCGAAGCTGATTGAACGGGTGACGTTTTTATTCTTGGTGATGGTCTCAACCGTGTCGCTCTCGTAGACCCGGCGAGTGTCGCCGAGTCCCAAGGAGGAGAGCAAGTTCTTGAAGCGGTCAGCTCCGCGCTTGTTGTTGTAGATGGAAGAGAATGGCTTCTCGAAGATTACAGAGAATGCGGTGCCGTGGAAGCTATCGGTAACAACGTAGCTAGCGTCCTGGTAGCCGCGCAGGAAGTTCTCCGGTGCGTCGCTGGCAATGAGTTCTGCCCGAGGTTCGTCAGCCCAGATTTCCTGTGCCGCCTTGCGGCCTTCATCCGGGTTGCAGATCACCAGGATCTTATCCAGCCCTACCTTGTCGGCGATGGCCATCGCCGTGGACTTCTTGTCCGGTGTCGGGTCGAGGAAGAAGACGGCCAAGTATTCGCCCTCAGGAGAGATTGATGCCTTGGCTGCCAGTTCCTTGTAGTGGTCCTGGTCCAGCAGGAATACTGGATCAACTACAAGGTCCGCCTTGGTGCCAAAGATGTCGCGAGCCGTGTCTACCGCGTAGTTTTCGCGGACGGAGATGGCTTTGAACTTCTGGAGGTTCTGCGAGTGCTTGGCGATGAAGCTCGGCTTGAATTTCTCGGTTCCGCGGTTTCCAAAAGAGGTGCCGTACGCAACGCGATTGCGATCAGGCGCAACGAAGTCGAGGAAAAGATCATCGTTCACTCGTCCGATGAGCGGATTCCACAACTGATCGCTTCCGACAACAAACGTGTCAGCCAGTTCGTTGAGCGTGTTGAGCTCCGAGTAATGCAACTGCTTGGTGTACTCGTATCCGGTTCGGCGCGCAAAATCCATGGAGAGGATAGCGTCAGGCCATTGAACTCGGTACCCGTTGTAGCCCACAGGCTCATGAACCATGAGTACCGAGCGGCCTAAGTTTTCGATGGCACGGTTCAAACCGTAATAAGTCAGAATCGATCCGTAATTTTTGCCGTACCACCATCCGAGGACAGCCACATCATACTTTTTCTTCGGATCCACCAAGGGGAATTTCCTCATTCCTTGTCTTACGCATCATGCATGAACTAGTGCGTAACCGCCTTGCGGCTCCGCGGGCTCGCCTGCCGATCGGCCCATTTTGACGAGCCGATTGCAGGTGAAATTTTGGTCTCGGGGAACCACGTTATCAACAAAACTATTCTCAATCCTTTAGACAATATCTGAATGACAATTTGTTTACGTTAAGTACACCTCTCGTTAACCTGGCTTTTATGGCCCGTTGCAGGGGTGTGGTTAGACTGCTTTACATGGATACAGATCTATTAGTTGTTGGGTCCGGTTTCTTCGGGCTAACCATCGCAGAGCGTGCAGCAGACGCAGGCCTCAAGGTCACTGTCATCGACCGGCGCTCACATATTGGCGGAAACGCCTACAGCGAACCAGAGCCAAAAACCGGCATTGAGGTGCACCGATACGGAGCCCACCTCTTCCACACGTCCAATGAACGAGTATGGGAGTACGTGAATCGCTTCACTAGCTTCACCAACTACGTTCACCGCGTTTACTCGACGCATAACAAACAAACCTTCGCGCTTCCTGTTAATCTGCACACGATCAATCAGTTCTTCAACGCCGCATACACTCCTGACGAAGCACGTACTTTAGTAAAGGAGCAAGCTGGAGAATTTAATGTAGAAAATGCTAAAAACTTTTACGAAAAGGGAATCGCCCTCGTAGGCCGACCATTGTTCGAGGCCTTCTTTGCACACTACACGGCCAAGCAATGGCAAACATCCCCTGAGAAGCTTTCAGGGGATATTGTCAGCCGACTTCCAGTTCGCTATAACTATGACAACCGCTACTTCAATGACAAGTACGAAGGCCTGCCAGTCGACGGCTACACGGCCTGGATTGAAAGAATGGCGGATCACCCGAACATTACTGTTCAGCTGAATACTGATTTCTTTGATTCGAGCCAGCCATTCAACAAGAACGACATGGTGGGGCAGGTTCCGATTGTTTACACCGGTCCAATTGATCGCTATTTCGATTACAGCGAAGGCTCGTTGTCCTGGAGGACGTTGGACTTTGAAGAAGAAGTATTAGATGTCGGTGACTATCAGGGAACTCCGGTGATGAATTACCCGGACGCCGATGTCGAATTCACCCGTATTCACGAGTTCAAGCACTTCCACCCGGAACGCAAGGACAGCTACCCGGATGACAAGACCGTCATCATGCGGGAGTTCTCTCGTTTTGCAAGCCACGACGACGAGCCTTACTACCCGGTGAACACGCCAGAAGATAGGACTGGGCTTCTCGCATACCGCGAACTGGCAAAGAAGGAAGAGAACGTCTTCTTCGGCGGCCGGCTGGGCACCTATCAGTACTTGGACATGCATATGGCCATCGGCTCTGCCCTTTCGATGTGGGACAACCAGATTTCGAAGATTGCAGAGACCTTGAAGGTGTCGCAGTAAAGTACAACTAAATGTGGGTGTGCCCGCAGCTAGCAATGTATTGCATGCCAGCTGCGGCCACACCCACATTTGCTGTTTAAAGACGTTCTCCGGCACTCACGCTCTGAACTTAAAAGACGCCCCCGACGCCTTGACCTCGGGATGCAACGGGTTGAGTCCTGCGTTCCCGCGACAAGTGGTATGCCCAGATTAAGGATTTCAAGCCGGAGGCCGAAACATTGGAAATGCTTCTGAAGTTGACGAAAATTGCAGGGCAGCCGAAGCCGTAAACGCATTGTTCGCCCACAAGGAAACGGAAGACTGCGCACGCAAATCAGCATCGGTATTCCAACGCTTAAGAATGCATCGAATCACTGCATAACAGGTCAGGCGATTGATACTGCTACAAGGCGGGTATTTGTCCTTGGCCTAGTGCCTACGCGGCTTCGTCTTGAGTGGAGCCATCGGTTTCCACGAATTATCATTAGCAATTCGTTGACCGTCGCGAAGGCCTTTAAAGAGGTTCGACGTCCCTCGGATAGTTTTTTCAACCAAGATCAGGCGCAGTATTTCTTTGGCGAAGGTGAGCGCCGTACCGAGCGCAAAGGCACCCGGATACCACATCCCGTGGAAACGATAGTATTTCTTGAGTATTGCTCGATTTCGCATGATGTAATAGCGATACGGATCGCTTGAAGCGTTGAAATGGCGAATGCCCAGATCAAGTTGCCTGATGTCGCGCGTACGCCGCAGCACGAATTCATTGACGATAACGGCGGTAGTGACCCGCGATGCCAACCAGCCGTAGAGCTGGTCATCCCAGTAGATGAAGAACCGTGGGTCAGGCAGTCCAATACGACGGACCACATCACGGTGGATGAACATCCCTTCGAAACATCCGGAATTCATCTCTCGATACCCGGTGGCATCAAAGTCGCTTGGCGCAAAAGGAATCGGGATGGCAAGCCGATCAGAGATTCTGTACTGCCAATAGAACTCGCTGCCGTCATAGTCGTAGCGTCGACCCTGGATGACCTGGAAACGTTCTGCCCATTTTCCCATTTTTCCAAGTCCATCTGAAATGACTTCGACATCGTCATCCATCATCCAGATCCATGAAGCGCCTAGTTCATAGGCTTTCTTCACACCGGTGTGGAATCCGCCAGCGCCGCCGGTATTCGTCGGAAGCTTCTCGTAGACGACTTCGGCATCAAGATTATCTGCATGTTTCTGCACGATCTCATGCGTATCGTCGGCAGATGCATTGTCGATAATGACGAGGTGGCCGGGCGCAGGATCCATTGTCTGAATGCTTGCCAGAAGGCGGTCGAGTAGATGCGATCGGTTGTACGTAACGATCACGATAGCAGTGTCAGACGGGGCGAAACTCGTCTTTTCGGTCATCGCCTGGTCTCTCGAATCATCCTTCATAGCAAACCAAGATTATCCCAATTAGTAGATCACAGCGACTTCATGAACTACCTGTGATTAGTAATAACGTAGAATCAACCAAATATTAACCTAGCGTTCACTTGAACGTTTCATGAAATTCGCCTGTGAATTTTCAAACAGTAGCGAAGCTTACCATCGCAAGCTTGAGATTAGCCGAATGTACACCACCAATGATTCCAGCGGATAGCACGTGCTAAAGCTGAACAGTTTCGAGCAGGTCTCCATCGTTAATGAAAGCTCGCTTGCGATCATCGCCCCTACCAGCGGACAGGCGCGCACTGCGCAGCGGACGACTGAGGCACCGCTTTTAGCTTTGCAGTGCCGCCACTCCATCCAGATTCTCACCAGCACCCTTTGGGCTGGCGGCCATCTAGGGCGCTGCATGACAGCAGGGTTCGAACTAGCGCCATAGGGGTGGACAACGCCTGCTCACTACGCCTAGCCGCTGTTTGCTACACCACAGGTGCTGTCCATGACAGGTTGTACCGTGGCAATAATGGCACACCAGCCCAGCAGTGATTCACGGGAAAACTATGCTGGACGCAACCAATCGCGAGGCAAGGACTGCGGAGATTCCAGCGTGGTTTCCCGCCCCGATATGACCGCGAAAACCGAGTTCCCCAGCTTCGCTCGTTGATCGACCGGAAGACACAGCATCTTTGAACGAGCTACTCGCCGGCGCTCCCTCTTCTGGTGCTGGCGAGTACAACCACGCCTCGAGCAAGTCTGAGACCAAAATCGAGCAGCAAGTCTGTGACCGCGGAAGGTCCGCGTCATGGATCCACCGAATCCAGCGCATGATTCCCCCGCCGGTCGCGGTCATCGGCCGTAACGGTGCCCGGAATCCGCGATCACCGGGGTCTGGCATCAGGCGAGGATCGAGTCTTGCTTCCTCCAATTGCGCCACGCGATGATCAAGCACCCCGGACTGGGCTCCTTCGCCTTTCAAGGCCAACAGCTGCACCCCTAGCAAGGAGAATAATGAAAGTAGCCACGACGAGATATGGCAGGGTACCGGAGGAAGCACCGGCAACTCGCACGGCGCTTGACGTCGCGGCGCCACATAACGCTCTAGCGCTGGCATGCCTATCCATAGACCGATCACCTGGAAAACCCTTGGCTGATCGTGCAACGGAGTGCACATGGTGCGGGAGGAAGACTGCGAGTCCTCTTCGGTTCGTCATCTGTACACCTTTTCGGCGCAATACCCGGAAGCTCTGGTGCAGATGTTAAACGAGACAACCCGCCTGCTTGACCTGGCAGTCAGCAGACGGGTTGAGAGGGGCCAGATAATCAATCGCTCATGTTGGACACCGCATCACCAATCGGTTGAGGCGGTCCATGAACAACTTGGCCTATAGCGCAACTCTAGTCTTCGAGGTTGATCTCGCGAGCTACGCTCGCGCCAATGGCAGCGCCGACAACATCGAGAACGCCGGCTGGCAGAGCCGAGTCGATGCTGATGACAGCCAAGGCCTCGGACTTCTTCTCGTCGCGGGAAACCTGCATACCGGCAATGTTCACGCCCTGCTCGCCCAGTACGTTGCCCAGCGAACCGACAACACCTGGACGATCCGCATACCGAACAACGATCATGTGGTCCGAGATTGGGATTTCGATCTCATGACCGTTGATTCCGACAAGCTTCTCAATCTGCTTAGGGCCGGTCAGGGTGCCGGCCACGGCAAGCTGGGTTCCCTCATTGGTGGAGCCCTTGATGGTCAGCTGGTTGCGGTACTCAGGCGAATCCGGGGTGGTGATCAGGCGGGTAGCCACTCCACGCTGTTCTGCGAGCACCGGAGCGTTCACGTAGGAGACCTGCTCCGACACGACATCCATGAAGACACCCTTGAGTGCCGAGAGCTCCAGGGCCTTGACATCAAGTTCGGCGATCTCGCCAGCTACCTCGACGTCAATGCTGGTCAGGGATCCAATGGCCAATGCGTTGAAGATTCGACCCAGCTTTTCAATCAGCGGGATGCCCGGGCGTACATTTTCATCGATGATGCCGCCGGCAACGTTGACTGCGTCTGGCACCAATTCGCCGGACAGCGCCAGGCGAACTGACTTGGCGACGGATACTCCGGCCTTTTCCTGGGCTTCATCGGTCGATGCACCCAAGTGAGGAGTAACGGTGACGTTGTCGAACTCGAAGAATGGAAGATCGGTGCTCGGTTCCTTGACGAATACGTCAATGCCGGCGCCAGCAATTTCCTTGTTCTTCAATGCTTCGTAAAGTGCCGCTTCATCAACCAGTCCACCGCGGGCAACGTTGACCACGTAAGCGGTGTCCTTCATCTTTGCGAAAGCATCCTTGCCCAGCATGCCCACGGTTTCCGGGGTTCTTGGCATGTGGATGGTGATGAAATCTGCTTCAGCCAAGAGCTCGTCAAGCGGCAGCAGGGTGACACCAAGCTGTGCAGCGCGTGCTGGGGTGACGTATGGGTCATAAGCGACGATTTCCATGCCGAAGCCCTGCAGGCGAGCTGCGACGAGGGCGCCAATGCGGCCCAGGCCGATGATGCCGGCCTTCTTCTCGAAGAGTTCAACACCGGTGAAGGAGCTGCGCTTCCATTCGCCGTTCTTCAGCGAAGCGTTGGCTGCTGGAATTCGGCGAGCCAGTGAAACAATATGCCCGACTGTCAGCTCGGCTGCCGAGATGATATTCGAGGTAGGAGCGTTCACCACCATGACACCTGCCTGGGTGGCAGCCTTGATGTCGACGTTGTCCAAGCCAACACCTGCGCGTGCGATGACCTTCAAGTTCTTCGCTGCATCAATTGCTTCTGCATCCACCTGGGTTGCAGAGCGAACCAGGATTGCATCTACATCGGCAATGGCTTCGAGGAGCTGAGAGCGGTCCGCACCGTCAGTCTGACGAATTTCAAAGTCGGGACCGAGTGCAGCAACGGTTGCAGGGGAAAGTTGCTCGGCCAAAAGTACGATGGGCTTAATGTCAGACACGGGTGTGGCACCTTTGCGATTTCATTGGGCTGATGCTTGCAAGACAGCAGCTTCAATAGCCTGCCGTCGAATCAAGCGTAACCCTATGCATCCTTCGTTTTGGTGCGAAATCACGCATGTTACGCAGTGAAAACCCTACTTTGTGAAAACTTTCACTTATTACATAGAATGTGACGAGCCTAGCTTCAGCTCACCAGTTTCCCCGCACTCCTGTCCTGCTTCTGAATGCCCTCAAGCCCGCAAATTCCTCAAACCCAGTAGGCTCTCAATTGGCCCTGAGGACGAAAAATATGAAGCTCAGGAACTCCTCCCTTTCGCGCAGCGCATCCGGGACAATCTCCTGCGGCGCGTCCTTGGAATAGGGCGGTTCCCAGATGCGCTCAATGGAGTACCCCGCATCAATCATCGATGAAACCATGACGTGCAAGGGATGATGCCAATACGTCAGTTCAGCCGCATGCCCATTCAAAGTCACTTCGTCACAGTATTCGGTGACCTTGAAGTAGTCGGAGCCCTTATGGTTCCACGGATAGAGAATTGGATGATTGACCGACAAGATCAATCGGCCCTTGGGTTTCAGAACGCGTCGAACCTCTTCAAGGGCGAATGACCAGTCAGGCAGATAGTGAAACACCAAGGAAGAGACGGCATCGTCAAAAGAATCTTCTCCATAGGGAAGCGGCTCCCCCAGCCGGGCCGCTCGCAGATCGACTGATGCGCCGAGCCGTTCCCGTGCCAATTCCAGCATTTCAACACTGGCATCAAATCCTGTCACCGATGCCCCGCGGGATATCAATTCCCCGGCCAATGGGCCAGCACCACACCCAATGTCCAGGATCTCGCGGCCTGCGACGTCAGCGGCCAATTCCAGCATGGCTGGCCGTTCATAGTAGGCATTAAGCAAACTGGATTCATTTTCCATGGCGTATTCCTTGGCGAACGAATCATAATTGCTGGCTGCCATCTTTATATCCCTTGTTTGGATTACTTTTCGCCGAGTGTAACAACAATCGAGGCGCATAATACACCATTGAATACCGCCTCTCGACGACGTGTCCAGCCCCAGATGCTGCACTGAATGACCCATCGAGGCTGTAGCCGACGACTCGCTACTTTGGACTTTTCCTAACCGTCTCCTGCCCAGTGCTCACACTGCTGGTTAGAGAGGCTGGAAGCTGATTCAGAAAGGTTCATCTCAGCACCCCACCGGTGAGCGCAGCCATAGCAGAACTCCCGTTCAGCAATTCACGTCGATTCCTTTTACCCAATGAAGGAATTGCTCCCTAGAAATGACCCGCCGCCAGCGCGCCTGGAAGGCCATAGATTCACAGCCTAAGAACATTGAATTACCCGTTTCATAATTTCACCTAGGGCAACTTTTGCGCATAAAATTCCACCCAATAATATCGCTAAAAATAATCCACCTCGCGAATCAGATAATCACCCAATACCACGATTCATTACGAAGATATCCACCGGAAAATATTGTGGTGAATTGAAAACGATGATGATTGCCTCAGAACGAGTACCGACGTCGCAACAGCGCAGTCCATCCACTGGTCCGCCAACTTGGAAGAACGTGCAAACCTCGACCAGAGGCTTGGCACCATGTCTTGAACATGCCGATGAAGCCGGTGTCAAATCTGACATGGAGCATCCGGACACCTTCCGCTCAACAAGTGGCACAAGGCGATCAAGAGCTGGATTCAAAAAACCGGTACTTCCACCAAAAAGAATTCTCTAGTTACTCAAAAGTAAGAACGGGTAATCGACCGGCCCATTGAATACGGTGTAGTTCATAACTGCCAAACGGCTCGATGTTGAGCAATTCAGGTCGCAATATATAGGATTTAAAACTTTGTTGACGAAACCTATTCGTGTGTATACGCTGACGGTTACAACACTCGCATAGAAGCTGGGTAGAACAGCAAAAACTTGGGGCACGTCGTTCTCTCTTGGGGATTGAACGACAAGTATTACCGGACGTTTCATTAATGATGAACAGTTCGGCGGCAGGTCACGCTTAAACGCGCTCTCAAGAACTAGTCTTCCCAGCTTCACACTAAAATTTGGGGAAATCTAGTGTTTGGCAATCCTGTTGGGGACAGAATTGCGCGCCGACGTAGACGTCGCCGTGACCAATTAATGAGGACCGTTCTGCGTTCAAAAACGTACAGGACATCATCCGTCGCGATTCTCGCATTCACTCTGATCGCTGCTTCAGGCGCGGCCGCTTCACCAGTACCTGCAAAGCAATCAACTGCGGCACAGGTTTCGAGCGAAACGACTTCCTCGACGGAAGCCAGGCCGTCCGATCCGGCCACGGTTCAAAGCACATCCAGCTCCGACGAGCCAGAAATGCCGATGCCAACCGCGGAGGAAACCTTGCGGCTGGCTGAACCAACGGCCAGTGCATCGGGCACGCCTGATTCTGCTACCGTCCCTTCTGAAAATCCTGACCCGACGTTGGCCACGACCGCACCGGTCGAGCCGTCGGCGACGCCATCGCTGACGCCATCGGCAACATCATCGGCAACCGCCAAAAGCCAAAAATCGGTGACCCGGGTCGAGATCACGAAGGAATCCTCGACTCAATCCCCCACCGCGACCGCTGCAGCTTCGCCGAGCGCCTCGGCTACGGCTGAACCCAGCCCGTCCTCGGCGGCCAAAGAGAAGCAATTAAGCGTCGGTGCGGCTGCAGCCACATGCAACGACGCCCAATTCGGCAATTCAGTCATCGGAAATTTTGAAATCGATGGGAATCTCTGCTCGAACCTTGTAGATGACTGGACCACAACCCTTACGGGTCCGACGGCCAACGACGGGGTTTCTGACTCTACGCAATTCACCAACGGTGTCAGCGAAGGAGACTGGCCCTGGAGCACGAGCCAAACCAGTGGCGTCAACACCGCAGGTGACAAGTCCGACGTGCACAATGTCTACGCCTTGCAGCGCACCGTTGGCAATCAAGTCTATGCATACCTCGGCTTCGAACGAGCCACAGGCAATGGAACCGCGCAGCTCGTTGTGGAACTCAATGCCCTGGGCAATTCGCCGAGCACGTCTCCGTCCCCGCAACGAAGCACCGGCGACCTGCGGCTTCTGGTTAACCAGAATGGGCAGAACGATCTGGTTCTGACCCGTGCCGATGTCTGGGCATCCACCGGGGCAACCAGCGGTACATGGAACGCCTTGCCAAACCTGGCCGGATTCACCGGTAAGGCAAACAACGGCATCATCAAGAATTTCGCCGGAACAGCCAATCTTGAAAAAGGGCTCTTTGCGGAATTTGCGCTGAATTTGACCGCGCTGTTCGGCCAGGCGGATTGCAGCGGAAACTACGGGACACTGAACATTCGCTCCAGTGCTTCTGGCGACACCTCGGCCCTCAAGGATTGGGTCAAGCCGATCTCCCTGGCCATCCCGAGCACCTGCTCAAGCGTCGTTGTTGACAAGACCTGGGTCATTGACGGACAAAGCTACGACAATGGCGAGCAACCGGAGGGATTCAACGCAACACTGGGACTTACCGGGCAGAACTCGGCACAATTTGGCACTGAGTATTCCAAGAAGAGCAACAACACGCGCTATCAGGCGGGAGAGTCCGTTACGGTGGCCGAGTCTGATGTTCAGCTCCCCCAAGGATGCGATTACCAAGCATCCGGGGATCTCGGGCAGCATGCTCTTGCCGTTGGCAAGAACAGCTACTTGGTGACAAATACGGTGACCTGCACGCAACTGACATTGATCAAGAAAGTCATTGGCGACGCCGAGGCTGATAGCTGGACGCTGAAGGCCATAGGTCCCACTGCCCTGGCAGGCAGTTCCGGAAGCGACTCGGTAACAGAAGCACCGGTTTCACCCGGCGACTACACCTTGTCGGAGTCAGGTGGAACACCCGGCTACCAGCTCACCAATATCGACTGCGGAAGTTCGCATCCTGTTTCGGAGGCCCACGGTGTGAGCATCGCTGCGGGAGACAAGGTCACGTGCACCTTCACGAATACCGCCGAAGTCGCATTGACCGTAACAAAGACCTGGATAGTCAATGGCGAGGAATACGCAAACGGGGAGCAGCCCGTTGGCACAGCGCAGCTCAGCGTTGATGGGGCCGAGAAGGAATTCGGCACGGAGATCAACGGCTACCTCGTCGGCGACGACGTGGTTGTCGAGGAAACCGTCTCAGATCTTCCGGACTTGTGTTCCGTCCTGACATCCATCGACGGTGTCGAGACCGACCAAGCAACGCACACGATGACGGTTTCGCCAGATCCAAACGTCGTTGAGGTTGTCAATACGGTGGACTGCGTGCAACAGCTGACACTGCTCAAGGAGCTGGATAATGACGACTTCTCCGGCACCTCGAAGGTCTCTGATTGGACGCTGGCTGCAACCAATACCGCAGATCCTGCCATCTCGGCTTCAGGCGTGACAGGCCAACCGGCCATCACCGAGGCACAGGTGCCTGCGGGAAGCTATGCACTGGCCGAGTCCGGTCCCGCCGGATACGAGGCAGGCGCATGGAATTGCACCGGAACCGGTGAGCAAACCGGAGAAACCATCTCATTGGAACTGGGCCAGCAAGCCACCTGCACCATCGTCAACACCGCCAAGCCAGGCTCAGTGACGTGGACCAAGACCGACGCGCAGGATCGCCTTCTGGCCGGCGCCACGTGGACGCTCACCGGCCCGGTTGGCGACGACTCTCAGTCAGTGGAAGTCGCTGACTGCACCGAGGATCCCTGCACGGGAGCGGACCGGGACTCAGCTGCAGGCAAGTTCTCCATCGAGAAGTTGGCCTGGGGCAATTACACCCTGGTCGAATTGTTGGCACCTCCTGGTTATCAGCGAGATGACACCATCAATGAATTCACTGTTCAAGGCACGGCATTGCAGGTTGAACTTGCTGCCGTAGTCAATGAGCAGCAGGTTGGTCCGGTTCTACCGCTCACCGGCGGTTTCGGACGTGACCACGTTTATCTTCTAGGCGCGGCGATCCTGATCTTGGGGTTGAGCGTACTAGGAGGCAGGTTCTGGAAGGCTCGGCGCGATCGCTTGATCCGCTAGTTGAAAGAACCGCCGCATAAGCCGCGGTACCGGTATTACTTGGGGGCCGGTACCGCAATCATTCGCAATTCGTTATGAGGAGTAATTGTGTTCAGCGAACAACGACTCGGCAAGTTGATTGCCGGAGCAAGCGCGCTAGCGCTGGCTGGGGCGGGGTTATTGGGGGCCACCGCCGCTGCTGCCGACGATGCACCGGGCATTGATTCGGGCATGACCGGTTCCATTAGCATCCACAAGTCCTCGGCTACGCCGGGCGAGGCGGGCGATGGTAATGAAATCACTCCTGATCCAGGCTTGGACAAGGAACTGGCCGGGGTTGAGTTCACCTTGCAGCAGGTGCTGCATGATGGATCACCCATTGATTTGAGCACCGCCGAAGGCTGGGAGCTCTCGGAGGCAGTGACATCTGCCGGAAGCGCGCCATCGCTTCCCTCCGCTGAATACACGCTGGGAGCAAGCACAGCGACGACAACGGATGCCTCGGGGGTGGCCACATTCTCCGGCTTGAATTTGGGACTGTACCTGGTCACCGAAACCAAGTCCGGCGATAACCTGATCAGCCAGAAACATGATCCGTTCTGGGTAACTGTTCCATATCCCAATGAGGATGGGTCATGGAACTACAACGTTCACGTGTATCCGAAGAACCTGCTCAATGAAATCAACCTGAGCAAGACGGTGGACGACACCGCTCAGCTGCTGGGCGACAACGTCACGTGGACGCTGGAAACGACTGTTCCCGCTTCTGATCTTCCCTACGAGTCATTCACCCTCGCTGACGTGCTTCCTGCGCAATTGACCTTCGTCTCCTGGGGCGCGCTTTCGCTCAATGGCGCACCTCTGGATGCGGCCGATTACGTAATCTCAGCCGACAATACCGAGATTTCGTTGACCGCTTCCGGACTGGCAAAGCTTGATAGCGCCGGGGAAGCCACCTTCAGTATCGACTTGGTTACCACGGTCAACGCCATCCCCGAGGACGGGAAGGTCGTCAACGAGGCAAGCCTGACCATCAACGGGACTACCGTCAAGGATCCAGCCAACACCAACTTGGGCACCATCAAGCTCATCAAGACGGATGAAGGCGACCAGATTCTGGCCGGCGCAAAGTTCGAGCTCTACGCCGAAGCACCAGTAGATGGTGAACCGACTGGTGATCCGATCGCCACTGCCACGACCAATGACAGCGGCGAAATCGTCTGGCAGGTCCACGTGGGTATCGATGATGATCTCACCGAAACCTATTGGGTGCGGGAGACCGTTGCTCCGGCAGGATTTGTTCTTCCTGCCAATCCGTGGTCCGAGGTCCCCGCAGTGGATGCAGGTGCCACCGCCGAGCTCACAGTAACCAACCACAAAGCCGACGGACCGGATCTTCCACTGACCGGTGCACAAGGCACCTTGCTATTCACGCTGGCAGGTATCGGCCTCATGGCTGTAGCCGGTGGTGCTGTATTGGTACAGCGGCGAGCACGCCAGCGCCGCGCTGAGTAAACCACGACCAGCAAATTCATGCTGGCAGGCCGCAGAAGTGGGAGGACGAGGATTAATCGTTCTCCCGCTTCTGCGGTTTAACTCCCGGCAAGAGCTTGCCAAGTTCGCCATGATCATAGTCCGCACCTGAGAAGAGGAGCATTCCATGTCCGCAGTGGACCAGAAGGACACGAACACCACGAAGGCTCCCCGGGGCTGGAAAGTGCCAGTCGCGACCTTGGCTATTGCGAGCGTATTTCTTCTTGGCGCGCTGACACTGCTTTATCCATCCACTGCCAGTTGGTTTGCCCAGTACAACCAGTCCAAGACCATTGGCATGATCTCCTCCGAAATATCAGAAGATGAACCGGATTGGTTGCAGGCAGAGCTGGACAAGGCACACGAGTACAACCAGCAACTTGTCGGAGGCGCGCTGCTCTCCCCCGCCAGCAATGTGCCGACCAGCGACGGGCGCCAAGGCGATAGCCAGTCCTACGATGAGCTGCTCAAGGTATCTGATGATGGCCTGATGGGACGCTTGAGAATTCCAGCGATCAACGTGGACCTGCCCATCTACCACGGCACCGATGCCGCAACCTTGGAGCGCGGAGTCGGGCATCTCGAAGGAACAGCTCTGCCCGTGGGCGGCATCTCCCAGCATTCGGTGCTCACAGCACACCGGGGCCTTCCAGATGCAACGCTGTTCAATGATCTTCCAAAGCTGAAAATCGGGGATACCTTCACCATTGAAGTGCTCGGAGAAGTCCTCTCCTATCAAGTAATCGAAACCCAAACTGTGCTCCCGGATGAAACCAAATCCTTGGTTCCCCAATACGGGAAAGACCTCACCACGCTGGTAACTTGCACTCCGCTAGGCATCAATTCACATCGAATGCTCGTCACAGCCGAACGCATTCTGCCCACGCCAATTGAAGATCTCAACGCCCTGGGCAAGGCGCCCGACATTCCAGGTTTCCCCTGGTGGTCCGTGTTTGACGGGGCCGCCGTGCTGGCAGCCGCAGCCTGGGTCTATTTCGCCGGACGCAATCCTGGTGTGAAGCGGCCATGAGCATTCATGATGAGAATCAATCTTGGCAAGGCCCGCTTTTTCCATTTATCCGGTGGCGTGGATATTCACGAGTGAAGAATTGATCCTTTCGTATTAGAATCAATACTGGAACATTCAAGTTCTTCACTCGTACTCTGAATCATGAGGAAAAATGACAAACATTGTTAGGCGCTTGCTTGCTGTCATCGCAGCCTGCGCGCTCGCTTTCTCAGGTGTCGCAGTAGCATCGGCAACACCGCTACCGGCGTCAGCGCCGAGCATCGGTATCGTGGCAGCAAAAAAGTCTGCACCGGTCACCATCAAAAAAATCGGCAACAAGACCGTCAAGGGCAATGCCAAGGCAACTATCAAGCCAAGCTACGCCAAGGCCAAGAACGTCAAGATCAAATCAGCTGTCCTGACAGTCACCAAGGGCAAGAAAACCGTTGCCAAGAATAAGAAGTCAGCCAAGGTAGCTGCGGGGACTTACAAGGTCAAGACCACCGTAAAGTACCAGCTCAAGGGCAAGACCTCAACGGTATCCAAAACGCAGACCTTGACTGTGAAAAAGGCAGCTGCCAAGCGCTCGGTCAAGATGAGCGGAAAGTCCTACAGCTGCCCCTCAGGATTCCCGGTCAAGGGAAACCGGACAGGTAGCAAGAATGAGTGGAAGTACCACGTACGCGGCGGAGCGTACTACGAACGGACAAAGCCTGAAGAGTGCTTCAAGACTACTGCCGATGCGCGCAAGGCAGGCTACCGGGCTTCGAAGCGCTAGCCATATAAACAAAGTCCGCTAATACCAGCACCCCGCAAGAAAGCATGCCGATTTGTCCCCAAGCTTCGGAGGCAAACCGGAATGTTTTTCGCATTACACGGTCGCGACGAAAGGTCCGGTTCACTACCCCATATGGGGGTAGTAAACCGGACCTTTTGTCAGCTATCGCAAACTAGAGCGAGCGCCGGAGATTAGCGGGCGACGGAGCCGTCCACGTAGTCATCTGCGGATGAGTCCGAGATCCAGGAGAACAGCGAACGCAGTTCGCGGCCGGTGGTCTCGATTGGGTGGGATTCACCCTTGGCACGCAGTGCCTTGAACTCCGGGGCGCCAGCCTTCTGGTCTTCCATGAAGCGGTTGGCGAAGGCGCCGGACTGGATGTCGGCCAGGACAGCCTTCATGTTTTCCTTCACCTCAGGGGTGATCACGCGTGGGCCGGAAACGTAGTCGCCGTACTCAGCGGTGTCCGAGATGGACCAGCGCTGCTTGGCGATGCCACCTTCCCACATCAGGTCGACGATCAGCTTCAGCTCGTGCAGCACCTCGAAGTAGGCGATTTCTGGCTTGTAGCCAGCTTCGGTCAGAACTTCGAAGCCGTACTGGACCAGCTGCGAGGTACCGCCGCAGAGCACAGCCTGCTCGCCGAACAGGTCGGTTTCGGTCTCTTCGGTGAAGGTGGTCTCGATCACGCCGGCACGGGTGCCGCCGATGCCTGCTGCGTAGGACAGGGCCAGTTCCTTGGCGCCGCCGGTGAAGTTCTGCTCCACAGCGATCAGGTCAGGGATGCCACGGCCGGCTTCGAATTCGCGGCGCACGGTGTGGCCTGGAGCCTTAGGGGCAACCAGCGCAACGTCAACGTTGGCTGGTGGCTGGATGAAGCCGAAGCGGATGTTGAAGCCGTGGCCGAAGAACAGGGCGTTGCCCTCTTCCAGGTGCTCCGCGATCGACTCGGTGTATACCTGGGCCTGGACCTGGTCCGGGGTCAGGATCATGATGACGTCGGCCCAGGCGGCAGCCTCGGCAACGGTGGCGACCTTCAGGCCCTCGGCTTCGGCCTTGGCGCGGGACTTGGAGCCCTCGGCCAGGCCGACAACAACCTCGACACCCGAGTCGCGCAGGCTCAGTGCGTGCGCGTGGCCCTGGGAACCGTAGCCAATGACGGCTACCTTCTTGCCCTGGATGATCGAGAGGTCTGCGTCGTCTTCGTAATACAGATCAGCCACTGTAGTTCTCCTTATTTGTGCTCTGGCTTTTTAGCTCAATTTCTAAGCTAGGTGCCAAGTATCTAAAATTTGTAGTTCGTGTCCGTAGAAGTCTTCTGTGCGCCCTAGGCGCTCAGGGTCTTCAATGCGCGGTCGCTCATGGACTTGGCGCCGCGGCCTACCGCAAGGGTGCCCGACTGGACGATTTCGCGAATGCCGAAGGGCTCCAGCACCGCCAAAAGCGCCTCGATCTTCGCTGCATTGCCGGTGGCCTCGACCACCAGCGAGTCCGTGGACACATCGATGACGGAGGCACGGAAGAGTTCCGCAGCCTGAGTCACCTGCAGGCGGGTCGCCGCGTCGGCGCGCACCTTGATCATGATGTGGTCGCGCTGCACCGAAGTTTCCGGAAGCAGCTCGACAATCTTGATGACGTTGATCAGCTTGTTCAGCTGCTTGGTCACCTGCTCCAGGGAATCCCCCTCGGCGTCGACCACCACGGTCATGCGGCTGATGCCGTCAATTTCCGTGGGGCCCACAGCCAGCGAGTGGATGTTGAAGGCACGGCGGGCGAAGAGGCTGGCTACTCGGGTGAGTACACCGGGAACGTCTTCAACCAGTACCGACAGAGTGTGCTTTGCCATGTTCTAGTCCTCCTCTTCCCATTCCGGGGTCATGCCCCTGGCGATCTGGATCTGGTCGTTGCTCACGCCCGATGGAACCATAGGCCACACCATCGAGTCGGCCGAGACGACAAAGTCGATCACCACGGGACGGTCATTGATTTCCAATGCCTTGGCAATGGTGGCGTCGATGTCCTCGTCGCGTTCGCAGCGCAGGCCCACGCAACCGTAGGCATCGGCCAGCTTCACGAAGTCGGGAACGCGCGCGGTCCCGTGCCCGGTATTCAAATCGGTGTTCGAGTACCGGGAATCGTAGAACAGCGTCTGCCACTGGCGAACCATGCCCAGCGACGAGTTGTTGATCACCGCGACCTTGATGGGAATATTGTTGATCACGCAGGTGGCCAGTTCCTGGTTGGTCATCTGGAAGCAGCCGTCTCCGTCAATGGCCCAGACCACGCGATCCGGCTGTGCAACCTTGGCACCCATGGCCGCAGGGACCGAGTAGCCCATGGTGCCCAGCCCGGCCGAGTTCAGCCACGAGCGCGGGCGCTCGTACTTGACGAACTGGGCGGCCCACATCTGGTGCTGTCCCACGCCGGCAACGTACACGCCTTCTGGCCCGGTGAGCTCGCCAATGCGCTGGATGACGTGCTGTGGCGCCGAAAGCCCGTCCTGGGTCTCGGTGTAGCCGATCGGGTAGGTCTCGCGCAGGCGATTGAGCAAGCCCCACCAGCTGGAAAGATCCTGCTGCGGCTCATTCTCGAAGCGCGTTGCGCAGGCTTCCTGCAGCTGCGGGATGATTTCATCCAGCGAGCCCACAATCGGCACGTCCGCCACGCGGTTCTTGGAGATTTCCGCAGGGTCGATATCGGCGTGGATCACCTTCGCGTTCGGGGCGAAGGAGGAAAGCACGCCGGTGACCCGGTCATCGAAGCGGGCCCCGAGGGTGATCAGCAGGTCCGACTGCTGCAATGCGGTCACTGCGGACACCGCACCGTGCATGCCCGGCATGCCCACATGCTGTTCGTGAGAATCCGGGAAGGCACCGCGGGCGGTCAGGGTGGTGACCACTGGCGCGTTGATGTATTCCGCGAATTCCTTGAGCTGCTCGTGGGCGTTGGCCTTGATCACGCCACCGCCGACATACAGCACCGGGCGGGTTGCCGCTGCGATCAGCTTGGCTGCTTCTCGCAGCTGCTTGTTGTGGCCGCGGGTCACCACGCGGTAGCCGGGCAGATCCACCTTGGGCGGCCAGGAGAAGGTCATCTCCGACTGCTGCGCGTCCTTGGTGATGTCCACCAGCACCGGACCGGGACGTCCGGTCTGTGCCAGGTAGAAGGCGCTGGCCAGGGTCTTGGGAATATCTTCCGCGTTGGTGACCAGGAAGGCGTGCTTGGTGATCGGCATCGTGATGCCGACAATGTCTGCTTCCTGGAATGCGTCAGAGCCGATAAAGGCGCTGTTGACCTGACCGGTGATTGCCACCATTGGCACCGAGTCCATATTGGCATCGGCCAGTGCGGTGACGAGGTTGGTTGCGCCTGGTCCGGAAGTGGCGATGCATACGCCAACTTCCCCGCTCACCATGGCGAAACCCTGTGCGGCGTGACCTGCACCCTGTTCGTGGCGGACCAAGACGTGGTTGATCTTGGTCGAATCCATCAGTGGATCATAGGTGGGAAGGATGGCCCCACCTGGTAATCCGAAGACATCTTTGACGCCCAGTTCTTCCAGCGAGCGGACGATGGCTTGTGAGCCCGTCATCTGTGTGGGAGCAACAATATTATTCGGACCCTGTACCGGGTTCGAAGCTTCCACGACGGAAGAGACAGCGGCGGCGGCATCCTTAGATCGATTGATTGACTTCGCAACCGACGCCGGATTGGCTGGTGTTGAGTTGCTCATCGGGATCCTTTCCATTTCTATCTCTTCGTTTGCGCATAAAAAACGCCCCGCGGCCGTCACTACTGACGAAAGGGGGCTTGCGCGTTACCGATGTTCTGTCCGCTTAGTGCGACAGCGTCTCAGGCTCCGCGCCTGATAACTAGTAGAACATCGAAGTTTGTTTGCATGTCTCTAGTTTTCTCTACCCAAGGATAAAGTTCAACTAGACACCCCGTTCATCTCATTATATGAGATGGATGTCCAATGAGTGGACGCATTTGGCGCCCACCCATCTGGACCACGGCTTCTTTAGCCGCAATATGCGCCTGTCGAAGCCGAATTTACCAATTTTGCGTACTTGGCCAAGACGCCCGAGGAGAACTTGGCGGGAAGCGGCTTCCAGCCAGCCTTTCGACCTTCCAGTACGGCAGGATCAACCAGCAGGTCGAAGCTGCGGGCGGAAATGTCCACGCGAATCCGGTCCCCGTCGCGCACAAAGGCAATGGGCCCGCCGTCAACGGCTTCAGGGGCCACGTGCCCAATGCACAGCCCGGTAGTACCGCCAGAGAAGCGGCCATCGGTGAGCAGCAGGACGTCCTTGCCAAGGCCGGCACCCTTGATGGCGCCGGTAATGGCCAGCATTTCACGCATGCCAGGTCCGCCCTTGGGACCCTCATAGCGAATGACCACCACATCGCCGGCCTGGATCTGCCCTGCATCCAGCGCTTCGAGGGCGCCTTGCTCCCGCTCGAAGACCCGAGCGGTTCCTTCGAAGACATCCGCATCGAAGCCCGCGGATTTCACCACGGCCCCTTCCGGAGCCAAGGAACCATGCAGCACCGTGACACCACCGGTTTTGTGGATGGGGTTATCCATGGCTCGAAGAATCTTGCCATCAGGATCCGGTGGCGCAATGCTGGCCAGATTTTCAGCGACTGTTTTTCCGGTGACCGTCAAGCAGTCGCCGTGGAGCAGCCCTGCATCGAGCAACGCCTTCATCACTACCGGCACGCCGCCGACGCGATCCAGGTCGTTCATGACGTAGCGGCCGAATGGCTTAAGGTCAGCCAGGTGCGGCACCTTGTCGCCGATGCGATTGAAGTCGCTCAGCGAAAGGTCGACCTCGGCTTCCCGGGCAATGGCCAAGAGGTGCAGCACGGCGTTGGTTGAGCCGCCAAAAGCCATGGTCACGGCGATGGCGTTTTCAAAGGCCTCTTTGGTCAAGATGTCGCGGGCGCGAATTCCCTTGCGCAGCATCTCCACCACGGCTTCGCCCGAGCGGTGCGCGAACATGTCGCGGCGCCGGTCAGCTGATGGTGGCGCGGCAGAACCTGGAAGGCTCATGCCCAGCGCCTCGCCGATGGATGCCATGGTATTTGCGGTGTACATGCCGCCGCAGGCGCCTTCGCCCGGGCAGATGGCTCGCTCAATGGCATCGAGGTCTTTTTCGCTCATGCGTCCTGCGGCGCAAGCGCCGACCGCTTCGAAGGCGTCGATCAGCGTGACGTCTTTTTCCGTGCCGTCCTCCAGCTTCACCCATCCTGGCATGATGGATCCGGCATAGAGGAAGACCGACGAAAGGTTGAGCCGCGCGGCGGCCATGAGCATGCCCGGCAGCGACTTGTCGCAGCCCGCCAAGAGCACCGAGCCGTCCAGGCGTTCAGCCATCATGACCGTTTCAACCGAATCAGCAATGACTTCCCTGGAAACAAGCGAGAAGTGCATGCCCTCATGCCCCATGGAAATGCCATCGGATACCGAAATGGTTCCGAATTGCATCGGGAAACCTCCGCCAGCGTGGACGCCTTCTTTGGCTCCCTGCGCAAGGCGGTTCAACGAAAGATTGCAAGGGGTGATTTCGTTCCACGAGCTGGCAATGCCAATTTGCGGTTTTGCGAAGTCATCATCGCCCATGCCGACAGCGCGCAACATGCCTCGCGCTGGAGCGGCGTGGATACCATCGGTGACCACACGGGAACGTGGTTTGATATCTGGCGTAGCATCCTGGCTCATAAATTTCATTCTAGTTGTCAATATGACCAATCGGATAACCTATGACGCAACCGTGACACATTTCGATAAATGATGTGACTGATCAAATTGTCCAAACTTATCGGTAGAGTAGGAGTCATGGACAACCGCCCAGACGAAAATCCAGCCGAGCAGGTCAAGGCCCGTCTCCACGAGGCCTTCGACTCGCAGATCCCTAATTTCGCCAGCTACAACCTCGTGGCTGGAACCGGAACTGCCGGTTCTGGAGGGCTCAAGGTCATTGGATATCGTCGCCAACCAGCAGAACTCATCATTGCCCCGGTCAACGCGAACGATTTGCGAGCGTCGGAAAACGCCATCAACATCAACAACACCAACGTGAACCAGCTCGCCGAGCTCAGCGATGGCGGCTACGAAGTTGCCACCTCAACGGGCAGGGTTTTCCGGTTCAGCATTCCAGAAAAGCTGAACATCGATTACCACATCGATGATGCCGTCACCGTTGGCGCACAAGTTGACCAGGAATCCGATGCCCACGACTTTGCCGACTTCATGGACCACTT
Source organism: Glutamicibacter halophytocola (assembly GCF_001302565.1). NCBI lineage: Bacteria > Bacillati > Actinomycetota > Actinomycetes > Micrococcales > Micrococcaceae > Glutamicibacter > Glutamicibacter halophytocola. Next base: position 1,564,171 of record NZ_CP012750.1, on the reverse strand, counting down.
CATGAACACCATCGAAGGCACCGAGAACTTCGTATAGCCGCAAAGCCGGTGTTTCGCACCGGCCCTTCATGCAAAACGGTGGATGCCGCATGGCATCCACCGTTTTCCTATTCCTCCGCGCTATGTGCGCAGCCGGTCTGGCAGGGGCCGGCTACCGGGTCCGATACTGGGTCATTTCGCCGGCTTGCATGACCAGCCATGGGCTGAAGGCCCAAGGAGCTGACTGGACTGCTACAGCAAATTCCGCGGGATCAACCCAGCGGTAATCCATGACTTCGGCCGGATTAGCCGCGATGCCCCCATCGATCACGGCGGTGAAGACCGGACAGATCTCATTTTCAACGACGCCGGAGGCATCGACCGCGCGATAGCGGAAGTCCGGCAGCGCTACCTGGATATCCCGGATTTCCATGCCCAGTTCCCCTGCAGCATGGCGCCGGATCGCGGTTTCCATCTGCTCCCCCGGCTGGGGGTGGCCGCAGAAGGAATTCGTCCATACCCCGGGCCATGTCGCCTTTGACAGCGCCCTGCGCGTCATCAGCACCTGCCCCAAGGAATTCCTGACGTGGCAGGAGAACGCCTGGTGCAAAGGCGTATCCCTGTTATGCACTGTTTCCTTGGGCATGGCGCCAACTGGCTGGCCGTCCTCGGAAAGCAGGATGACATCCATCAAATCCTCGACTTCTCTTTGGTGGTTAGCGGGTGAATACAGCTGCGTAGATCAACAACATCGTCAGCAGGAATCCGCAAAAGTAGTTGATCCACAGAAATCTCTTCCACGCCCGGTTAACCGTACCGGACGTCGAATCCTGCACCCCAAGATGCGGAAGCACATTAAGAATGTAGGCAATGGCGAGCAAGCCGGCCAACGAGCCGATTCCGCGTACTCCGAACAGGACCAGCAGCCCAGCGAGCAGATACGCGCCTGCCACCAAGAAGATCGTTCTCCGCGCGCCGAACGCTACCGCGATCGAGCCGAGCGACGCTTCGCGGTCGGGAAGGATGTCCTGGATGGCGCCCAATGCATGGCTGGCCATGCCCCAGAGAAGGAAGGCGATGAACACCAGCCATTGGGTGGGGTGCACCGGCGCGCCCGCCAGCACCCAGCCGAAGATCGCCGGCGATACAAAATGGACGGCGCTGGTGACGGAGTCCAGTCCAGCGCGTTCCTTGAAACGCAGGACCGGAACGCTGTAGGCAAGCAACGCCGCAACCGACCCTGCCAGCACCGCAGTGGAGATGCCGCTTCCGGCAAAAGCCAAGACAACCAGGAACGGCACGGCCGTGACCGCGCTCGCCAGCAAGATCATCCGATGGCTGCGGCGGGCCAGCAGCGCGCCTTCAATGCCGCCCTTTCTCGGGTTGCGCAGATCCGATTCATAGTCGAAGACGTCGTTGACCCCGTACATCACCAGGTTGTAGGGAAACAGGAAGAAGACGGTGCCAACGACGAATTTCCAATCCATCGATCCTCCTGCCAGGAGGTAGGCGGCGGCAAAGGGGTAGGCGGTGTTCACCCACGACACCGGCCGCGAGGTTGTGATGATTCCATGGAGCATAGTCAGGCCTTGTCGTTGGGAGGAATGGAATGGCCGCTGCCCTTGCGCCGTGAGGCCAGGGCCTCGAAGAGCCACCAGAGGCCGGGCCCCAGGAGCACGGCACAGGCAGCGTAGGCGAAGTCCTCAATGGGAGCCAGCCCGATGCGCAGGCCGGAAAGGGTGTGCGTCCCATAGTCGAAGAGCCCCGCAAAGATCATCAGGTTGTCGAAGATCGCCGTGAGCAGCAGCATCAGCACCATCGCTGCCAGGACCGGCAGCGCGATGGCGGCAGGCTTTTTCCTGCCGGCCAGGGCGCCGAGAAGGAACACGCTGCCCGCTGCGGCGAGAAACCAGAAGCTCATCTCAAGAAACATGGCCATCGCCCTCCCCTGCCTTTGAGCTTCCACGGGTTCGCCGCGCGCGGAACTTGATCAGTGCCTGCGCCCCGGTCACCGCGATCATCGCGCAATAGCACAGGAAAACCAGGAAAAAGACTTCCTCCAAGGGGAATTGCTCGCCGACCATGATCCCGGTCATCAACTCCGATGGCTTATGCAGGAAGATCCCCTGCCCGATGGCCAGGACATCCCAGAGCACAAAAAATCCCGTCCCCAAGACTAGGACCATCAGCCCGCGCAGCGGGTGGCGGAAGACAAAAAGCTTCCACTTGGCATCCAGGAGCGCCATGCAGCCGAGCAGTCCGAGAAGAATACCCAGATAGATCATGCTCCCGCTTCCCTGCTGCTGGCGCTTCGCCGCTCGTGGGGCAAGGGTCCGGGGCCAGTGATGCCCAGTACAGCCTTGGCCGCCAGCTCGCCGCTGATCAAGCACATCGGAACGCCAATCCCGGGGCGCACCGTGCTTCCGGCATAATGCAGTCCCTGCACCTTCTTGCTGTGATTGCCGGGCCGGAGCATGGCGCTTTGGCCCAGGGTATGCGCCAGGCCCAGCGCCCCTCCCCGGTAGGCGCCGTATTGCTGTTCGAAATCCGCCGGACCGATGCTCTGGCGCACCACGATCCTTTGGCGCAGATCCGGGATTCCGGCCCAGTTCGCCAGCTGGTCGATGGCTGCGTCCGCGACCTGCTCGACCATGGCATCCCCGAGCCCGTCCGGGCCGCCTTGCCCCCATTCGAGCAAGGCCGGCGCGGGCACGAGAATGAACAGATTCTCGCAATCGGCGGGAGCGACAAAGGGGTCGGTGGCGCTGGGCTTGCAGACGTAGATGCTGGTTTCCGGCTGCAGTTCGCGGCCCTGGCGGATGCGCGCGAAATTATCCTTCCAGTCCTTGCTGAAAAGCAGATTGTGATGTTCCAGTTCCGGCAATTTCCCCGTGATGCCCAGGCAGACCAGGATGGCGCTCGGGCCCGGATCCCTGCGCGCAAAGCTCTTGGCCGTATGCGTCTGCAGATGCCCTGGCAGCAGGCTGCCGTCGATATGGCGCGCATCGGCGGCACCGATCACCGCCTGCGCCGCGGTGCGTTGCCGCTGCCCCGAGGCATCGGTCCAGTGAACCGCCGCCACCCGCGGCTTCTTTCCCGTGGTGGTCTCGATCGCAGTGGCGGTCGCTCCGACCCTGATGCTGGCTCCCTGCTCGGCTGCCACTTTAGCCATGGCATCGGCAACCGCCGCGAAGCCGCCCATCGGGTACTTGACGCCATCTGCCAAGTCCAGGTGGCTCATCAGCTGATAAAGCGCAGGGGTGCGTTCCGGGCTGGAGCCCAGGAATACGGCAGGATAGCCCAGCAGCTGGCGGATTTCGTTGCTCTGGAAACGCCGGGCGAGATAGCTCTCCAGGCTGGATCCGAGCAAGGCGGCCAGCTGCGGGAGCAGGCGCAGCAGCTGGGGATCCATCAGCGACCGGGGCGAGCTGAAGTCATCATAGAGGAAGTGCTTCAAGGCCAGTTCATAGCCATTGCCAGCGGTGCGCAAGTACTCCTCAAGCGCCGGGGCGCTACCCGGTTCCAGGGATTCGAAGAGCTCGCGGACGCCCGGTCCGGTGCCCACGTCCACCGGGGCCTGCCGGCCCTGGAAGAACGTGCGGTATCCGGTGTCCAGCTCGCGCAGCTCCAGCTGCGCGCCGACGCTGGTTCCCATGAGCTCGAACCAGTGCTCGAAGACCTCCGGCATCAGATACCAGGAGGGCCCGGTATCGAAGCGGAAGCCGGCGCGCTCAATGCGCCCGGACCGGCCGCCCACGCTCGGGTGCTGTTCCAGCAAGGTGACATTGCACCCGCGCGCGGCCAGCAGGCCGGCGCTGGCCAAACCCGAGAATCCCCCTCCGATGACTACAACGTCCCGTGCTTCGCTGGCCATCTAGTGCCGTCCTTCCATGATGTGGCTGGTTTGCGTCTTTCCCTGCCTGGCCAGCAGCACCCGCACCGCGATCATGGCCTTGCGCCCGGGGGAAACCGAGATCCTGGTCCGCAGCAGCGCCTCGGCCGGGGCCTTGGCCAGCTGCCGGTTCAATTCCTGGAACAGGTCGTGGGCCAGGCGCACCGCGCGCGCTGCGGCTGGCGCCAGCAGCGCAAGCCCGGCACGTGCCTTGTCCAGATCCTGATCGATCTGCTCCACCAGGCGCTGCTTGTCCTGCTCATCAAAGGCTTCGGGGTCGATGCCGGGGAAATAGGCCCGTCCCAGTTCCTGGCTGTCCTGCATCAAGTCGCGCAGGAAATTGACCTTCTGGAAGGCCGCGCCCAGGCTGCGGGCTGCCAGTTTCGCCTGGGCTTCTTGCTCCGCGCCCAGTGGCATGGCGCCGGGCATGGCCATGAACACCTGGAGGCACATCAGCCCGATGACCTCGGCGGAGCCATAGATATAGTCTTCGAGGCTGCGCGCATCGTGTTCCCCGGTGGTCAGATCCGCCCGCATCGAGGCGAAGAACGGGGCGGTCAGCTCCGGCCCAATGCCGGTGGAACGCGCGGTGAGCGCAAAGGCGTGCACCACCAGATTGGTGCTGTAGCCGCGTTCCATGGCGCGTTCGGTTTCCGCTTCCAGGTCATCCAGGCACGCGGCGATGGCACGTGGCTCGAGTCCGGCCTGGAGGGCCACCCCGTCGACGATTTCATCGGCGAGGCGCACCAGGGCGTAGATGTTGGCGATGCGGGTCGCGCTGTCAGCGTCGAGCAACCGGCAGGCCAGCGAGAAGGAGGTGGAGTACTGGCGGAGCAGCACCTTCGAGCTGCGTTGCGCGGTGCGCGAATACAGGTGCAGTGCCGGGGTGCGGGGGTCGAGCTCGCGCGGGTCCATGGCGTTCATCGGCTTCGCTCCAGGATGAGGTGGCTGCAGGTGCGCAGCAGCTGCTGGGCACCCTGGGGCAAGTCGCGGAAGGCCGCCGATCCGGTGGCGCGGCTGCACAGCGCTTCGGCCAGCTGCCGGGCGAATTGCTCCGTGCCCTGGCTGGCCAGCTCCTCGCGGATTTGTCCGGCTGGCACCTTGCCGGAGCGGAATTCTTTGAGCATCTGGGCGAATTCGGGCTGTTCAGCGGCCAGGGCCAGCAGGATTGTGCTCTTGAATTCGCGCAGGTCGGACTCGACGGATTTGCCGGTGCGCGACGGGTCCCCGAAGGTCCCGAGCACATCGTCGATGACCTGGTACGCCACCCCGAGCTGGCAGCCCACGGTGCCGATGTTTTCGGCCTGGCCCATGGAAGCCCCTGCCAACAGCGCCCCGGCTTGCAGCGGCAGCTGGAAGGAGTAGGAGGCGGTTTTCAGCTGCTCCATGCGCAGCACCTGGCTGGTGGTCGCCGGCGCCGAGCCCAGGGAGTAGAGCAGGTCTTCCAGTTCTCCTGCCCCGGCCTGCTCGATTGCCTGGAAGAACGCCTGCTCCACGACGGACTCGCTGTCGGTGCCGGCTGCGGCGCGGGCGGCGAGCTTGATCGCCTCGCTGATCAGCAGGTCTCCGGCGATAATCCCCACCGAATTCCCGGCATGCTCGGCATCGGGGAGGCTGCGCCCGCCGGCCAGGGCCTGATCGCGGTAGAGCGCCGAGATGGTGGCTTCTCCGCGGCGCACGAAGTCCTTGTCCACCACGTCATCGTGGATCAGCAGCGCGCTGTGCAGCAGCTCGAAGGCGCAGGCCAAGTCGATGGCGCGGGGCTCATTGCGGCCCGAGAAGGCGCGGTAGCCGAGCATGGCCAAGGCCGGGCGCATCAGCTTGCCGGTAGCCAGGCGGCCGGTGATCTGCGACCACAGCACGGCGCCCTGGCTGGAATAGGCTGCAGTGCGCTGCTGCGCTTGCGAGCCGATCTGCGAAAGCCGCTGGCTGATGGCGGCCTGGGTGGCCTCGTCGATGAGTCCGTTCTCGCCGCCCATCATGCGCGGGCCGGCCGGCGGGGATTGATCGGTGCTGGCGTGCGTTGTCATTGTTCACTGCTCCGGGAATCTGGTGGGGTGGAATGATCGGCTGGCCCAGTGCCGGCGGCCTGCAGCGTGAGCAGGATTTCCCCCAGCAGTGCGCGCAGCGCAAGGCGGGAGGGTTCATCGAGCTGGTCGCAGAACCTGTGCAGGCTGCGCAGCACCGCGATCCCCTCGCCGGTGGTCTCGGGGAAGCCGCTGCCGGGATGGACCACGGTGCGCCGCCGATCCGTCGCATGCTGCTGGCGCTGGATCACGTGGCGCGCTTCGAGCCGATCCAGCACCGCGGTGATGCCGGCCGAGGAAACGCCCAGCTCCTTGGCCAGCTCGCCAGGGCTGGGTGCGCTCAAGCACCGGATGAGGTTCAGGGTCCTCAGATCCGTGTCGTTCAGATTGAGGCGGGCGCGCCATCGGACTTCATAGAGCGCATGGGCCCGCTGAAGCCGCAGGAGAGCGCGGAAAAGATCCGAGCTCCGGAAGGGAGGTGCACTTGCCATGATCATTTATCTCGCTGGGTTGATATTTAGCTTATCTAGATACATCATGGTTTAACTATATAGTTTTGTCGAGCCGGATTCCCAAAAAAGTTTCCACGACCCCAGGAGCAGCCCCATGAGCCGATCACATGAACCCGCACTGCGGCAGGGCGCAGGCCCTGCTGCCAATCCGAGCTGGACCTGGCCGGTGATCACGGCCATCTCGCTGATCACGGCCATCGCCGTATCCTTTATCGGCAGCGGCGCGCTGGGCGGCACCCCGGTGCAGGAGGTGGCCGGGGGCTATCTCAGCGCTGACGCGACATTGCTCGCGCCGGCAGGGCCCGCCTTTTCGATTTGGAGCGTGATCTACGCCGGCCTGGCGGTCTACGGCATTTTCCAGCTCACGCCCTCGGGCCGGCGCTCGGCCTGGGCAGCGTCCCTGCGCGGGCCGGCGATGCTCTCGGCATTGCTCAATGCGGCCTGGATCAGCGTGGTGCAGCTTGGCTGGCTGGGATTCAGCGTTGCCATTATTTTCACCCTCGTCGCCGTGCTGGCGTGGATGATGGCAATCATGCTTGCCGGAACGCCGTCCTCGCGTCTTGAGTACTGGATCATGTGGCTGACCTTCGGCCTCTATCTGGGATGGGTGGTCGTGGCCAGCATCGCCAATACCGCGGCGTGGCTCTTGTCGCTGGGCTTCGGCAGCGATGCCGCATGGGCCCCCGGGCTGGCCGTCGCGCTCCTGGTTGTTGCCGTCCTCATCGCCCTGGCCATCAGCTTCTACGCACGCAATCTCTTTGCCCCTGTGGCCATCTGCTGGGGCCTGGCGTGGATCGGGGTTGGCCGCCTGAGCGGCGCCAACGACTCGGCCTTGGTTGGCTTCGCGGCGCTTGGCTGCGCGGCAGCCGTTTTGGCGGGAGCCGGCGCGATCGCCTGGCACGGCAAATCGGGTGGCAATGGGGGCACGCGATGAGCAGGATCGCCGTCACCGGTGCCACCGGCTACATCGGGGGCCGGCTGGTCCCGCGGCTGCTGAGCCAGGGGCACCAGGTCAAGGTCTTCACCCGCGATGCCCAGCGCTTGCGCGACGTTCCCTGGCATGCCGAAGTGGAAATCATCGAGGGAGACCTGGCGGACCTCGAGGCGGTGTCCCGGCTCTGCTACGGAGCCGAGGTCGTCTACTACCTGGTGCATTCCATGTCCGGAAGCCGCAATTTCGCCGAGCAGGAGAAGAACTGCGCCTCCGTCATGGCACGAGCCGCACTGCAGCAGGGTGTTGGCCAGGTGGTCTATCTCTCCGGACTGCACCCCTCGGGCAAGCTCAGCGAGCATCTGGAATCGCGCGTTGCGGTGGGAGAGATCCTGTCCGCTTCGGTGAACACGCTGGTCCTGCAGGCGGGACTGGTGATCGGGTCGGGATCCGCCAGCTTCGAGATGGTCCGGCACCTGAGCGATGTGCTGCCAGTGATGCCGGCACCGCGCTGGGTGCGCAACCAGGTCCAGCCCATAGCCATTCGCGATGCCCTGCACTACCTGGTGGCCGCGGCGCAGCTTCAGCAGCCAGTCCATGGCGCCTATGACATCGGCGGCCCGCAAGCCTACAGCTATGCCCAGCTGATGCAGATCTATGCCCGCGTGGCAGGGCTGCGCGAACCTGCGGTCTGGGCGCTTCCGCTGCTGACCCCGCGGCTGGCCTCGCATTGGGTTAATCTGGTCACGCCGCTGCCCCGCACCCTGGCCTCGGCGCTGGTCGCGTCCTTGCAGCACGACTGCGTGATGCAATCGCGAAAAATTGATGATCTGATCCCGCCGCCTGAGCAAGGCCTCTGCGACTACCCCAGAGCGGTGCACTTGGCCCTGGAGAAGATCAATGCGGACGCGGTGGAAACCACCTGGGCAACAGCCCATCCGATCTCGGCCCCGGCCGAGCCCTTGCCTTCGGATCCGCAATGGGCCGGGCGCAAAAGCTACACCGATACGCGCAGGATCACCACCACGGCCACCGAGCAGGCGCTATTCAAGGTAGTGCAGCGGCTCGGCGGCGATTCGCCATACTTCGCCTTCCCGACGCTTTGGAGGCTGCGCGGACTGATGGACAAGCTGGCCGGCGGCGTGGGCTCGCGCCGCGGCCGCCGCTCGAACAGCACCCTGGCCCTGGGCGATGTGGTGGACTGGTGGCGCGTCGAGGCGCTGGAGAAGGACCGGTTGCTGCGCTTGCGGGCGGAAATGCGCGTGCCGGGGCAAGCTTGGCTTGAATACTCCATTGGCCGGCAAGCCAACGGGAAGACGGAGCTCATCCAGCGGGCGGTGTTCTTCCCGCGCGGCCTGTGGGGACGCTGCTACTGGTGGGCCGTCTACCCGTTCCACGGAGTCATCTTCCCGGCGACCATCGCCAACATCGCGAAGGACGCAGAACAAGCACGGAGCGATCCCCGGCCCTAGCGGCGGCTAGGACTCCTGGGGGCTTGACTTCTCCAGGCTCCACTCCAGGGCATCAGTAGTCTGCGCCAGGAAGCGGATCACTACCTCGCGCTCTTCGGGGGTCAGGGAATTGGCCACATCGAAGCGCTTGGCATGGTGCCGCCCCATTTGCTCGCGCGCGGCCAGATGCGTCTGCTCGGTGACCTCGATGCACTGGGAACGCCGGTCCGTCGGATGCTGGCTGCGCCGAACGTGCCCATTGGCTTCAAGCCGGTCGATCATTTTTGTCACGGAGGCGCTGGAGATCCCGAGATAAGCGCGCAAATCGCTGGGGGTGGTCACCCTGCCGGCATTCTTTGCGGCAATCAATTGGCGAAGCGCGCGCATGTCGGTCTCGTTCAACTGCATGTAGCGCTGCGAGCTGCGCATGATCTTGCGCTCAACCTGCCGCATGCGGCCCATCTCGGCCATGATCCGCTCGATCTGGGCCAGATCCTCAGGGGCAACGCCCCGCCGGTCAATCAGTACCTGTTCTGGATCCGATTCAGCAAGCCCGTAGGTTGTAGGCAACCGCTCTACTGCCATATCGTCCTCCCCATGCCATTGCCCGGTCCAGAGACACCATCATTCGCTGTCCGTGTCCTTTGATACTACGCCTGACTGGCACGCCATGAGGCATGCAAAAACCCTGCGGTCCAATTGCTTGGACCGCAGGGTTATCAGGTGCGAGTAGAGAGACTTGAACTCTCACGTCCGAAGACACTGGAACCTAAATCCAGCGCGTCTACCAATTCCGCCATACTCGCTGGCGCGACGCCAAGAACCACGATCCTTGAAGGCGACCTCATTTAGTGTAACGGAAGTTCTGCCCGATATGAAATCGGGCACCACCACTACCTACTTTGGATCAATCCCCAAGTCACGGCGCAGCTTTGCAACGTGTCCGGTGGCACGAACGTTGTACTGGGCCAGGGTTACCGCACCCTGTTCATCCAGGACGATCGTCGAACGAATAAGCCCTTCGTAAACGCGGCCGTAGTTCTTCTTTTCACCCCAAGCGCCATAGGCTTCAGCCACTGCGTGGTCCTCGTCGGAAAGCAGCGGGAAATTCAGCTCTTCCTTGGCGACAAACTTTTCGAGCTTGGAGACCTTGTCTGGCGAGATTCCCAGAACTTGATACCCCAACGCCTTCAGCGACTCCAGCGAATCGCGGAAATCGCAGGCCTGCTTGGTGCAGCCAGGCGTTGATGCGGCCGGGTAGAAGTAGATGATGGTCTTCTGGCCGCGGTAATCGGCCAGTGCCACCGCGTTGCCGGCAGCATCACTCAAGGTGAAGTCGGGAGCCTGGTCGCCAACAGCCAGGCGTGCGGTTGCTTCGGAAGTACTCATAGCTGAACCTCTTCTCATCGCGGTATGCAAAAAATCCGATCTGAAGAATCAGATCGGATCAACTGTGCGCCCCCCGGGACTTGAACCCGGAACCTAATGATTAAGAGTCATTTGCTCTGCCAATTGAGCTAGAGGCGCATATCGCTCTGACTAGTTCGTTTTCACAACCCGTCTTTGCAACGTAGATAATCATAGACAGAAACTGCTCAAAATCAAAAATCGGCACCTGCCTGGTCAATTAACGTAAAACAACAGGTCAAAGCCTTTTTTGGACCAACGTCGCGGATATTAGTAATCCAAGACACAAATAATTTTTCCGCGGGCCAACGGCTTGCGGGGAATGCCCGGAAACGGGAGCGCCAACCAGGATTATTCGCAAGCGGTATCCCGGTAAACGATTAGCAGATAGGTCCCGCCACCTCGACGCAGCCACGGCAGTGAATTGGATGCCGCGGATTCCCTTGTGCGCAATAGCACCAGGCCAAGGGCGGCGGGCGTGGGAGAAGTTCGCTTCAAAAGAAAGCAAACAAGGCCCGAACCGCTGCCATGGGTGGCAACTATTCGAACCTTGATTTTGGTGCGCCCCCCGGGACTTGAACCCGGAACCTAATGATTAAGAGTCATTTGCTCTGCCAATTGAGCTAGAGGCGCTTATTTATTTTTTTGAACACACTTATCGGCTTAACCAAGAAATATGTTGGTGCGCCCCCCGGGACTTGAACCCGGAACCTAATGATTAAGAGTCATTTGCTCTGCCAATTGAGCTAGAGGCGCCCGCTGCGATGTTCTAGAAGCTTTTTGAGCTCCGCGCTTTCGCAACGAGATAAAACTTTACCAGCTTTATTCCCCAGCGCAAATTCAATGGGCTCCGATGGGCGGTGACCTTCATTACAGGATATGACTAGGGGTTACTTCTCAAGTCTTGGCGGCATTTGTAGAGTAAATCCATGAGCGCCCAAAGAACCATTTCTTTCCCAAGCCAAGAACTCATCGATGCCGTCGGTTCCTTGCCCGAAAACCTCAAACCCGTGCTTTGGGACCTACAGACCGACCCGCAGGTACCCCTCGAAGACATCGAGATCGCGGTGATGCCATATATGGCAGCCCCCGCGGCCTTGCGCAATGTCCGCAAAGCACCGAACCTGAAAATCGTGCAGACGCAGACCACCGGATACGACGGCATGGTGGAACTCATCGGCGATCGGGCAGATATCAACACCGCGGCAGGTGTCCACGCGGCATCAACAGCAGAGATGGCCATCGGCTTGGCAATCGCCTCGCTGCGCGGATTCCCGCAGGCCGTCCGAGATCAGCGCGACGCGCGCTGGAATCCGCAGCAGTGGCCAGGACTGGCCGATCGGACCGTGGGCCTTGTTGGCGTTGGGGGTATCGGCGAGGAGATCCGCAAGCGGCTGGAACCTTTTGAGGTCAATCTGCTGCGCTTTGGCTCCATGGCCCGCACAGATGACCACGGCGAGATCCTCGCCGTCAGCGACCTTGCTACTCATGCATCAAAGATCGAGGTGCTGATCCTGATCGTTCCATTGAACAATTCCACCCATCACTTGGTGGATGCACAGCTGCTTGCACAACTCCCCGATGGCGCCACTATTGTCAACGTGGCGCGTGGCCCGGTGGTCGACACCCAGGCCCTTGTGGCCGAAGTCGCGTCCGGACGCCTCTGTGTCGCCTCCGATGTTTTCGACCCGGAGCCTTTGCCCGAGGATCATCCGCTGTGGAAATGCCCCAACGCACTGATTATTCCGCACAATGGCGGTAATACGGCGGCTTTCTTCCCTCGCATGGTCAAGCTGCTGCACCGCCAGCTGGCCGCATGGTCGGCCGGGCAGCCCGGCGAGAATCAAGTGCATCGTAGCTAACGATTCGGCGACAGTTCCAGGCCCCGGGAGTTTCAGCCCCCGGGGCCAAAGCTTTGGTGCGCTATCTTTGATAAATACCAATACATCACCACCGGTTCTGGTGGTGCGTGGAATTGCCAACTGCTTGCTAAGAGGAAGATGAGCCATCCCAGTGCCCGATTTGCCACTAGGTTTCGTATCTCGACGCGCGGTGCTGACCGGTACATTAGCGACAACTGCGCTGGCATTAACTGCTTGCACTGGAAACACCGCGGGCACGGCCTCAAGCACCGCTGCAGCTAGCGCGTCCGCCAAGCCGGCTCCTCGCACCCTGAGATTGGCAGCCGCCGCTCCCCCCATCAAGCTCGATCCGGCCATTGTGGCCGACAACGAGTCCTTCCGCATCACGCGCCAGGTCTATGAAACGCTGATCGATATTGATCCGGATACCGGCGGAGCTGTCGCTGGATTGGCCGAATCCTGGACTGAAAGCAATGACGGCCTGACCTACACCTTCACCTTGCGGCAAGGCGTGCATTTTCATGACGGCACCGAACTCAATGCCCAGGCGGTAGTTGCGAACTTCAAGCGGTGGGAATCGCTCCCGGCATCGCTGAGCAGACAGTCAACGCAGGGTTTCTTCGGCGTATTCCACTACGACAACAACATTCCCACACTGCCCAAGGCCAAGGATCTTGAAATCCCGGCCAAGGAAAAAGAGAACGCCACCCCTGAAGAACTCGCAGCAGAGCAGCAGCGCCTCCAGGAACTGGCCGACCTGCAGAAGCAATTCACCACGGATCTTTTCAAAGGCAAATCCGAGGGTGGTTCTGCAAGCCACTTCAGATCCATCAAGGCCACTGATACCTATGTCGTAACCCTGAACTTGCGGCGCCGGCTGCCGGGCCTGATTGAAGCCCTGACGCTTCCGGGCTTGGCGATTGCCGCTCCGAGCGCGCTCACCGGAGGCCCCAAGGACAACCCTGCGCAATCGTTGACTGCCAAGCCCATGGGCACCGGTCCTTATAAATTCGTTTCCCTCGAAAATGACGTTGTCCGGCTGGAGATTTTTGCCGATTACTGGAATCAGGCACGCTTGACCGACAACAAGCAGCATCCTGAAGTCGTTCTCGTCTCTTCCATTCCCTCTCCCTATAATCGAGAAGGCGCCCTGCTGGCCGATGAGATTGACGGTTTTGACATGGTTTCGGTGGACACCATGCGCACCCTGGTGCGAAGCGCCAAGGTCGTCGTGCAGCGTGACCCTTTTTCCGTGCTGTATCTCGGGATGGACCAGCGCAACCATTGGCTGGCCAAGCCAGAATTCCGCCATGCAATAGCCCACGCAGTGAACCGAAGCTCACTGGCCGACAAGTTGTTCATCCAGGGCTCCAAATATGCGGCAACCATCCTGCCTCCATCACTGAGCATTCCGAACCCAGAGGACACCGCAACTCATGATGTGGCCTTGGCCAAGGAGCTGCTGGCCGGGATTGGCTACAAGGGCGAGGAAATCGAGTTCGCCTACCCGCTGCGGGTCTCGCGCAACTACTTGCCGCTGCCTGAACGCACCTTCGCGCAAATCGCTGAAGATCTCGCCCAGGCGGGCATCCGGATCAAGCCCCGTCCCATCGCCTGGACCGACGGCTATGCCAAAACTGTCCTGTCAAGCGAGTTCAACGGGCTGCACCTGCTCGGTTTTTCTGGCGGCTACCGGTCAGCCGACGACTTCCTTTCGGGCATCTTGGCCAACAAGGGCAATGAGTTCGGATACAAGTCCACGTTACTTGACTCACAAATCATGCTCGCTCGATCGATCCCGTCGGGCGAAGAACGCACCGCAGCCTACGCGAGCATCTTGAAAACGCTGGACGAGGACCTCCCCCTGCTGCCGCTGGTATTTCCAATCTCTGCGCTGGCATTTAACGGAAATGTCACCTTCTATCCGCCATCTCCGATGCTCAACGAATGCTTCGCCGACGTCCAGATGACGAATTCTCCAGCCATCTCAAGTTAATGACCGTTAACCCAGTTATGGATTTCTGACCCTAGGGGGGTTAGGTCTACTCTGGGATAGAGCAAAGTATCACTGTCGATGGAGATCCTCGTGCCTTCTGAAACGTCAACCGAATCTTTTGACGTAGTACTAATCGGTGCCGGCATCATGAGTGCCACCCTTGGCACTCTGATCAACCAGCTGGAACCAACTTGGTCTATTGGTCTCTTTGAGAACCTGGACCAGGCAGGGCAGGAATCCTCCTCCCCTTGGAACAACGCTGGAACCGGCCACTCGGCCCTGTGCGAGTTGAACTACGCACCGGCCGCGGCGGACGGTTCAGTTGATCCAGCCAAGGCCATTGGCATCAACGAGCAGTTCCAGATCTCCCGCCAGTTCTTCTCCTGGGCCGTGGAGAACAAGCGCGCAGCTGACAACAGCTTCATCAACGCACTGCCCCACATGTCCTTCGTTATCGGCGAAGACCACTCCAAGTACCTGAAGACCCGCTATGAGGCCTTGAAGCCTAACGCGCTCTTCGAAGACATGGAATTCACCACCGAGCTGGACACCATCAACCAGTGGGCTCCACTGGTTGCCCAGGGACGCGATGCTTCGCAGACCGTAGCGGCCTCGCGCGTTGTGGCAGGAACCGACGTTGACTTCGGCCGGCTGACCAGCGACCTGACCAACTCGCTGAGCGCCGCTGGCGCCTCGGTGAACTACGGGCACAAGGTTCAGAACCTCAAGCGCTCCGGTGCCGGCTGGGAACTGACCGTGAAGGACAAGGCCTCAGGCGCAGTCAAGAACGTCAAGGCCAAGTTCGTCTTCGTTGGCGCCGGTGGCGGCGCCTTGCCGCTGCTGCAGAAGTCCGGCATTGACGAGATCAAGGGCTTCGGCGGCTTCCCAGTCTCCGGCCAGTTCCTGCGTTGCACCGACGAGTCGGTCATCGACCAGCACAACGCCAAGGTCTACGGCCAGGCATCGGTGGGCGCCCCTCCAATGTCGGTGCCTCATTTGGACACCCGCTTTGTTGATGGCAAGCGCTCTTTGATGTTCGGCCCTTATGCCGGCTTCTCCATGAACTTCCTGAAGTCCACCGGCCAGCTGGACCTGCCGCTGTCGCTGCGTGCGCACAACATCATCCCGATGCTGGCTGTCGGCAAGGACAACTTGGACCTGACCACTTACCTGATCAAGGAAGTTCTCAAGTCCCGCGCCAAGAAGGACGAGGCACTGGCCGAGTACTTCCCGGCCGCCGATGGTTCCCAGTGGGAACTGATCACCGCGGGCCAGCGCGTACAGGTCATCAAGAAGGATGCCAAGAAGGGCGGCGTGCTGCAGTTCGGCACCGAGGTCATCACCTCTTCGGACGGCACCATCTCCGGCCTGCTCGGCGCTTCACCTGGAGCCTCCACTGCTACCCCGATCATGATCGGCCTGCTCTCGCGCTGCTTCCCGAAGCAGTTCGCGGGCTGGGAGTCGAAGCTGAAGGACGTCATTCCTTCCTACGGCCAGAAGCTGAACGAAAACCCGGCACTTTACGCCGAGGTCAAGGCAGCCACCGATAAGGTATTGGGCCTGAATTAATATCAGCATCGCTAAGGGCCCGCCCACCGTCAGGTGGGCGGGCCCTTAGCCTTGGGCCCTTGAGTCCTGGAACTATACTAAGATCAATGCATTCAACACATCCGGTTCATCCCTTGGTCGGGCAATGTTGGTTGACACTATAGGCCGGTTGTTCCCACTCCGTATGTCGCTTGCTTCTTTGTAAACCCCTCAAACATCAATTGGTCAATCAAGCCCGATTTTGAGAACGATGAATAGTCCAAGTAATCTGCGGCCTTTATGGCAGCTTGTTCATTCCAATCAACGTCCAATCGTTCCACGGCCCACGTCGCATCACTCTTAGAAAAACCCTCAAATTCAAGCTGGTCAACAAGTCCCGACTTTGAGAACGCGGTGTAATCCAGGTAATCCGCCGCTTTTCCCAGTGCATTCTGTTGGCTAACGGTACCAGATTCCTCTTCCGCTTTGGCTGCCGCCTCGGCTTCGGCCTTTTCTTTAGCCTTTGCTTCTTTTTCTGCTTTTTCCTTTGCTTCAGCTTCCGCTTTCTTATCAGCCTCAGCTTGGGCTTTTTCTTCAGCTGCAGCTTCGGAACTCGCGGCGGCTTTTTCTTCCTCTGCTTTTGCTTCTGCCGCAGCTTTAGCGCTTTCTTCGGCTTGTGAATCTTGAGAAGAAGCAGCAACAGGATCTTCGGAATTTTCCGCGCTCGCAACAGCATCCGAAGGGCTGGCACTGGCGCCCGCAACAGGTGCGATTCCTCCGTCATCTCCGCCTCCACTGAGCGCGGCGATGATCATGATGATGACGATTCCGCTCGCAACGCCTAGCCCAATTTTCTTTCCACGGCTGAGTCGTTTTCTGCCCTCCCCAGCTTCTTGCCCGTTTTGTTTCGCCTCAGTTGATGCGCTCTCTTCAGCTTTCCAATCAGGCATGACTGAGATAAACAAATAGGGATTCTGTGAATATTCGATTGGGGGCTCGGCGGCTTGACCTGTACCGCTATCTATCCACAATGGCCACCCCACTGGTGGAGCACCCCATGACCGCTCAGGAATCCACGCGACATCGGGATTAAAGTCATTTGGAAGGTATGGCCGCCAGGCTGGCGGTGGATTGAAGCGAATAGACAACGCATCCTCCTTGGAACAAATCGCGAATGAACTTGATGGCAAAAATTGCTCCCATTCAAGTAGCACTAAGCGTACGTCCCTTCACGGACATTTTGTAGAACTAAAGAAAAATAAATTCAGTTTCAAAGTACGAACACTTCAATAACACACAAGAAGATCAGCCAACTGCATCTCAATTATTTCCCGGTTTATAGTTGCATTTCAGAATATTCTGGTTCGCGAGACTTTTTCTATTACGTGCGCATTTTAATCAAATACATTCCATTATGGCCTCGACCTGTCTCTATTTATCGGATCATGGACAGAAATAGTTCAGGCCTTGAACGTTCGCATCTGGGTAGGAGCGCATCAGTCCTGAACTGAATAAAATTGCCTTGCAGTGCTCCTAGCGACGTCTTGACTGAGCGAGGTCGACACCGCCTGATGGAACCGCCAGCAATGCTACGGGGTTCACCAATACATGTGCCGGGGTTTCACGAGTCACGACTTGTTCAGGAAGATGGAGTCGCAGGTCACTTATTACCGGTATTCTCGGAAATGCTGTTTGGCACAAAACACGCCAGACGCATTGCTGAAAGGTATCAATGTCTTACTCCGCAGCGGAAAACCGCTATGAATCCATGCCGTACCGCCGCGTTGGACGAAGCGGCCTGAAACTTCCCGCGATTTCACTGGGCCTGTGGCACAACTTCGGTGATGACAAGCGCTTCGACGAGCAGAATGCAATCCTGCGCCGCGCCTTTGACCTTGGCGTCACGCACTTCGATCTGGCAAATAACTACGGTCCCCCGGATGGCACGGCCGAAACCAATTTCGGGCGTCACCTTGCCCAGGACTTCAAGCCCTACCGCGATGAGCTGGTCATCTCCAGCAAGGCCGGGCACCGCATGTGGCCGGGACCCTACGGGGATGGCGGCTCGCGCAAATACTTGCTCTCCAGCCTTGACCAGTCGTTGGAGCGCATGGGACTGGAATATGTGGACATCTTCTACAGCCACCGGCCCGACCCGGAAACCCCAATGGAAGAAACCATGGGGGCGCTTGATCAGGCGGTGCGTTCCGGCAAGGCCCTCTACGCCGGCATTTCGTCGTACTCCCCCGAGCAGACCCTTGAAGCTGCGCGAATCCTCAAGGAGCTGGGAACCCCGCTGCTGATCCACCAGCCGAGCTACTCCATGTTCAACCGGTGGACCGAAGCCGGGGAACCAAATCTGTTCCAAGCCCTGGAACAGGCTGGCGCCGGATCAATCGCGTTCTCCCCGCTGGCCCAGGGCTTGCTCACCAACCGGTACTTGAACGGCATTCCAGAAAACTCCCGCGCCACCAAGGGGCGCTTCCTTTCCGAATCCGCCATTACCGAGCCAATCCTGAACCGCATCCGCGGGCTCAACGGCATCGCGGAACAGCGCGGGCAGACCTTGGCTCAAATGGCGATCTCATGGCTTCTGCGCGACCAGCCGGTCGGCACTCCGGTCACCTCCGCACTGGTGGGCGCTTCCAGCGTGAAGCAGCTGGAAGATTCGCTGGCCGCAGTCGATCATCTCGAGTTCTCGGCCGAAGAATTGGCCGCCATCGACCAGTTCGCCGCAGAATCAGGAGGAAACGTCCGGGCATAATCTGCTTGGCTGCGCACTTCTGACACAGCTGGAACCCCTTGAGCGCGACCGCGTTCAAGGGGTTTTGCTGTAGTACTACTCCTCTCGGATGATCTTTGCCCATTTGGCCTCAGAACGGACAGTTGTGCTTCAACAACCACATAGAATTAATGCCAAGCCCTCTTCCGTACTGCGACCTAGCTAGGACTACACCCGCATGCAACGCTTGGCCATCTTGTCATTGAAGAACCGGGCGCTCATTGCGCTGGTCACGATCTTCGCCGCTGTGTTCGGTGTGATCTCCATGGGATCACTGAAACAGGAACTGATCCCGTCCCTGGAGTTCCCCCAGATCTCGGTCATGGCCACCCAGATGGGTGCCAGCCCCGAGGTCATCGATGAACAGGTCGCTGCCCCGCTGGAAACAGCCTTGCAGGCGGTTGAAGGGCTTGAATCATCCAGCGCTACCTCGCAGGCCGGCTTCACCCGCATCGCATTGACCTTCGAATACGGGACCGACATGGACCGCGCCCGCTCACAGGTGGAGCGCGCCATCTCCAACGCCAAGCAGCAATTGCCAGACGGTGTCGAGCCCACTGCCTTGGCTGGCTCCATTGCCGATCTGCCGGTTCTGATGCTCGCGGTGTCATCCGATGAGTCCCTCGACGCGCTCAATGACGATGTCGAGCGCATTGCGCTTCCCAAGCTCCAGAAAATCGACGGGGTGCGCGAAGCCTCCGTGTCCGGCGGCGCCTCCCAGCACATCGCCGTGATCCCCAAGGACAGCGAGATGACTCGCGCAGGGCTGAATGTCGGAGATCTCAAGGACGGCATTGAAAATGCCGGCTCGCCCATCCCTGTGGGCAATATGGACGTGGACGGATTGGAACTTCCGGTCATTGCCGGATCCACCCCGGATAACTTGGATGCCATCAAGGACATTCCCCTGGTCACCGACAACGGACCGGTGCTGCTCAAGGACGTTGCCGACGTCTCGGTGAAGGCCGATGACGCCACCAGCGTCACTCGCACCAATGGCGAGGAAACGCTGTCCATCTCGGTCACCAAAACCCCGGATGGCGATACTGTCGCGATCTCCCACGCGGTAGCGGCCATGGTCGCCGACCTTGAATCGGAATTAGGCCACAAGGCCACCATGACCACGATTTTCGACCAGGCGCCCTTCATCGAGGACTCGATCAGCCACCTGGCGATCGAAGGCGCCCTCGGCTTGGGCTTTGCTGTCATCATCATCCTGGTCTTCCTCTTCTCGGTACGTTCCACGCTGGTCACCGCCATCTCGATTCCGCTCTCGCTGATGGTCACCTTCATCGGCATGAACGTCTTCGGCTACACGCTGAACATGCTGACCCTCGGTGCGCTGACCATCTCCATCGGCCGAGTGGTTGACGACTCGATTGTGGTCATCGAGAACATCAAGCGGCATTTGTCCTTCGGCGAATCCAAGGCGCAGTCCATCTTGCTGGCCGTCAGGGAAGTTGCCGGGGCTATTACCGCAGCCACGTTGACCACTGTTGCGGTCTTCCTCCCCATTGCCCTGGTCGGCGGCATGGCCGGCGAGCTGTTCAGCCCGTTTGCCTTGACCATGACCATTGCGCTGCTCGCTTCCTTGCTGGTGTCGCTCACGATCGTCCCGGTCCTTGCCTACTGGTTCCTTCCGCATCGCCCGGGAACCGATAAGGCGCGCACGGTTCACGTCGCCGAGGACAAGTCCTGGATGCAGCGCGCGTACCTGCCGGTGCTGAAGTCCACGCAGAAGCATCCGGTGATCACCCTGCTGGCCTCGGTGCTCATTCTTGCCGGCACCGTCGCCATGACGCCCTTGCTCAATACCAACCTGCTGGGTTCCACCGGTGAAAACTCGATCAGCGTGACCGCGAAGATGCCTTCCGGCACGGCCCTGGACACCACGGTGGCAGAAGCGGGAAAGATCGAATCGAAGCTGCGCGAGATCGATGGCGTTGAAGATGTGCAGATGACGGTGGGCACCGCCAGCGGCATGGCTGCCATGTTCGCGTCGGGCTCGGATACCGCCAGCTTCACGGCCATCACCGACCCCGACGATGACCAGGAAGCGCTGGCCAACACGGTGCGCCAGCAGGTTGAGGGACTCGATCTCTCGAAGGACATGAACGTCACCTTTGGCTCCAATTCCTCGGCCATGGCTTCCAGCGATGTCACCGTGCAGATCAAGGCTCCGGACGAGGCACTGCTGCGCGAGGCTACACAGCAGATGCGCGAGGCGTTGAAGGATACCGCCCACGTCACGGGCATCACCGATAACCTTTCGGCAGAACGCGAACAGGTATCTATCGACATCAATGCCGATCAGGCCGCTGCCGCCGGGCTGACCGAGTCGCAGTTGGCTTCCATGGTGGCGGGCCAGGTCTCCCCTGTCCCCGCTGGCACGCTGCGCCTGGATTACACGGATCTGACGGTGCAGATCGGCGAGGGCCTGAAGCTGGACAGCTTGCAGAAGCTGCGCGAGCTGAAGATCCCGACGGCCACCGGCGTGCAAGAGCTGCAGGATCTTGCCAAGGTGGATCGCGCCAACGTGGTCCAGCAGGTCACGACCTCCAACGGAGAACGCATTGCCACGGTGACGCTGACTCCCGAAGAGAACATGCTGGGCAGGGTTTCGACGGCGGTTGCCAAGACCCTGGACACCGTTGAGCTACCCCAGGGTGCCAGCGCAGAGGTTGGCGGCGCGGCCACAGAGCAGGCGGAATCCTTCAACCAGCTGTATCTGGCACTTCTTGCAGCGATTGCCATCGTCTACGTGATCATGGTGGCGACGTTCAAGTCGCTGATCCAGCCGCTGGTTCTGCTGGTATCCATTCCGTTTGCTGCCACCGGCGCCATCGGGCTGCTGCTGATCTCGGGCATCCCGCTGGGCCTGCCGTCGCTGATTGGCATGCTGATGCTGGTGGGCATTGTCGTCACCAACGCCATCGTGCTCATCGACTTGATCAACCAGTACCGCGTGGCAACACCAGAGCGTCCGGCGATGAGCTTGAACGACGCGATCATGCACGGTGCCCGCCAGCGTTTGCGCCCGATTTTGATGACTGCGCTGGCCACCATTTTCGCGCTGATTCCGATGGGCCTTGGACTGACCGGCCAATCCGGATTCATCTCGCAGCCGCTGGCTGTCGTGGTGATCGGCGGCTTGGTTTCCTCTACCCTGCTGACCCTGGTTCTGGTTCCGGTGCTCTACCGCCTGGTCGAGTCGGGCAAGGAAAAGCGCGCTGTGCGCCGTGCCAACCGCAAGCATTCGGCACAACAGGGCACCGACGCTGCAGATCTAGC
Organism: Glutamicibacter halophytocola; assembly: GCF_001302565.1. Taxonomy (NCBI): domain Bacteria; kingdom Bacillati; phylum Actinomycetota; class Actinomycetes; order Micrococcales; family Micrococcaceae; genus Glutamicibacter; species Glutamicibacter halophytocola. Next base: position 1,542,514 of record NZ_CP012750.1, on the reverse strand, counting down.
TGTGGCCATGGATACTGCCAGCGCCAAGATCGCTACGCCCGCCGCGGCTGCCCCGGCGGCACGCGCGGCTTCCAAGGCACCGGAAACCACGGTCCGCAACCCCCAGCCAGATGCGGGGCCCGGCGCTTCGGTGGTCCACCCTTTCACCGGCCAGATTCCCACGACGCGCAAGGAACGGCGGGCTATCGAAGAGATGATCAGTAAGTCGGCCAAGGATTCTGCAGAAGATTCCTGACCGGAACAGGCGAGGCGGAAACCTTTTTGGAGGTTTCCGCCTCGCTTGTTCTTCGCCCTGGGCTATTTTCGACAGGCAATTTCCGTCATTCCCCCGCCGGAATTCAAGGCAAAAACGGAGGCGTGCACTTTCTTGCAATTTTAAGTTGTGCACAATTCAATTGTGTGCAACCATTGTCTCATGGCGATAGTTGATGAGATGGTGTGCTTCTCCCTGTACTCGGCAAGCCGGGCAACCAACAGGGCGTACGCGGAGCTCTTGGCCCCCTGGCAGCTGACCTACACCCAGTACCTGGTGCTGGTCGTGTTGTGGAATGAAGGGCCAAAGCCGGTGCGGGAAATCGGCGATATGCTCCAGCTTGATTCCGGGACGCTCTCTCCGCTGCTGCGGCGCCTGGAAAGCAAAGACTACATCCAGCGGCAGCGCAGCGAAGCCGACAGCCGGGTCGTCAACGTGGCGCTGACCCAATCGGGGACTGATCTGCGCCAGGAATTGGCACATATCCCAGAACAAATCGCCTGCGGCACGGGGCTTCCCGACGTCGAAAGCGCCACAGCGCTCGTGAATTCGCTTCATCGAATCACCCAAACGATGCAAACCCTCCCCCTGGCGGACCGCTGAATCCCGGCGGTCCCCGAAGAACGTCCACCCCTAAGAAAGGCAGAACAATGGAAACCTTGTACACCGCAGAAGCACTATCCACCGGCCAGGGACGCGAGGGCCGCGCCCAGACCCCGGACGGACGTCTTGACCTGGTCCTCACTGCCCCGAAGGAATTGGGCGGCAGCGGCATCGGCACCAACCCGGAGCAGCTCTTTGCCGCAGGCTATTCGGCTTGCTTCCATTCGGCACTGAACACCGTGGCCCGCGCCCGCAAAATCAAGGTTGAGGATTCCAGTGTCGGCGGACGGGTCAGCCTGCACCGCGAAGGCGAAGGCTACAAGCTCTCGGTTGAGCTTGAAGTTGTCATCCCGGGCATGGACCACGAAGCAGCGCAGGAGCTTGCCGACGCAGCCCACGCCGTCTGCCCCTACTCCAACGCCACCCGCGGAAACATCGACGTCACCGTCACAGTCTCCGATGACTAGACAGCTCAGCAACCCGAGGCACGCAGCCCGGCTGGCATTGGGCGCGTTCCTGGCCTACGCCGGCATCAGCCACCTGAGCTTTGCCCGCGAAGAGTTCCAGGCTCAGGTTCCGCCGAGCCTTCCGCTGGATCCGGATCTGGTGGTCATCGTCTCGGGGGTGGCCGAGGTGGGGCTTGGCGTCTCCTTGCTGGCGTTGCTCAAGAAGCGCGTGCACGTCGGCTGGATCGTTGCCTTGTTCTTCGTTGCCGTGTTCCCTGGCAACATTGCCCAGCTGCTTGAGCACCGGGATGCCTTTGGGCTCGACACCGAGGGCAAGCGGCTAGCCCGGCTCTTCTTCCAGCCGGTGCTCATCGCCCTGGCTCTGTGGGGCACCGGCGCATGGCGCGACCGGGATCAGCTCCGGACCAAGAGCTAGGGGCGCTCGGGAGATTTCAGGGGTGTGGGGCGGGTTCCATCTGGAACCCGCCCCACACCCCTGTTCATTCCCCGATGATCCAGCGCTGTGGCTAGAGCGTGCTCAACAGGTCCTTCATCTCCTGGATTTCCTGGGTCTGGGATTCAACAATATTCTTGGACAATTCGATGGCCTCGGGGTACGAGCCATCGGCAATCTCCGTCTCGGCCATCTCGACCGCGCCCTCGTGATGCGCGATCATCTGCTCAAGGAACAGTTTTGCTGCCGTGGGGCCGGTGGCCTCCTTCAACGACGTGATGTCCTCTTGCGAAATCATTCCCTCGTCGTGATTCATCTGCCCGTGGTCCATGCCTTCTGGCATATCCCATCCGGACAGCCAGCGCTCCATCAGCTCGATTTCCGGGGTCTGCGCGGATTTGATCTGTTCCGCCAGCTGCCTGACCTCGCCCGGGATCTGCTCTTTGCCCAGCAGGTCCGTGGACATCTCCAAGGCCTGTTCATGGTGCGCTTTCATGCCGCTGGCGAAGCTCATGTCCGCGGCATTGGCCTCACCGGCAGCCGGCGCCGACGGTGATGGCATCTGGTGTTCCGATCCGTGGGATTCGGATGTGGCCTGGGCTTCCTGGCCTTGATCTGCTGCGCATGAGGTCAGCGCGATAAGGGTGCTCAGCGCCAGGGCGCCAACGCATAAGGTCTTGTGCTTCATGGAATTCTCCTGTGTTGCGTGAAAGATTAAAGTGCCGCTCGAAGTGGGCACAAAAAATGTGCAGGCAAGCGACAAGGCGCTTGCCAGCTCATCACGTTCGACAGATCCCCAAAGCCATCAGGTCCGGCCTGGATGGAAGGAACCGCGGGCGGCAAAGCGTCAAAGCCTCCGGGCTCATCGCCAACTTCTTGCCACGTGACAGAATTCCCGGCGGACGCAGAAACAGCAGCAAAGCCAGCAACGCGAGGACGCATCCGGCAGCCGACATTTCATGATCCATCGGGCACTCTTCACACCCGTGGCCTTCGTCGCCGCCAGCTGGCACCATATCGGAATCATGGGCCAAAGAATGAGCGATCATGCCCTGCCCGGACGAGCTCATCGGTGCCGCCGCTGGCGTCGTCGGAGACATCAAGACATGCATCGAGAGCAATCCGATAAATACGGCGCCAACGAGCAAAGCCAATTGCAACAAGGCCAAAGGAGGAATCCGCCTTTGTCCTTGTTGCATCGCGTTGCTCTTGCTACCCATACCCACAACCATATCGAAATTCGAACCCTGTAGTGGACCAGAATTCCTGTGCAAGCGGTGTGAGCCTAGGCGTCGCGCTTTTTCAAGGCCACCGTGCCAGCACCCAGCAGCGCAGCACTCCACGCTACAAGAATCACGAACGCCATCGCTGGCCCATAAGGTTCGGTGGCACCTGTGGCCATGAAAGTTGCAGCATTCGTCGGCAGGTACTGGATCAGCGTCTGCACCCAGTCCATGGGTATCAGCTGGAGGATTTGCGGCAGGCAAAGCACGAGGGCAATGAGCGAGACAAGGGCTCCGGCCGAATTCCGGCACAGCAGTCCCAGCCCGAGCACCATCAGATTCAGCAGGGCCAAATAGGTTCCTGCCCCCAGGGAAGCCGAGAACAGATCCGCGAAGGCAAATTGTCCGTACTGCCCGGCGCCCAAGGCAGTGGGAATCGTGGCCACCGGAATCAGCACCAGTCCGGTGGCCATGCCGAGTGTGCCCAGGACCAAAGCCTTGGAGCCCACCATGATTCCGCGGCGTGGCACCGCCTGCAAGGTGCTGGTGATGGTGCCGCTGGAGTACTCGCCGGTCATGTGCAGCGCCGCTGCCGCAGCAAAAAACAGCTGCCCGAACTGCAGCGTGGCAAAGACCAGCAATGGCGCGGGTATCGCGGTGTCGAAGCCGTTGTCGCCGCTGGCCTTGGCGCTGGCGCCCAGCAGCCAGCCCAGCGCAATCGTGGCGAGGATTCCTGCTGCGTACAATCCGGTGAGAGAACGCGAGCCGCGGAACTTCGTGATTTCGGCTCGCGTCGCAGCAAGCAACGGGCCAACGCTGGATACCTGGCGCTTCGGAACAAGATCAAGTGTTTTCATGGGTTCAGCTCCTTGCTGGGGATGGTGCGGTGAATTCCATCGAGTCGTGGGTCAGCTGGTTATAAGCCGATTCCAGCGAACCGCGGGCAGCGCTCAATTCGTGCAATTCGATGTGCTGGGCAAAGGCCAGCGCCCCGATTTCTTCCACCGCCAGGCCCGTGACCCGTACTGCTTGAGCTCCCGCGGGCTGCACCTGGACACCTTGTTGCCCGAGCAGCTCGGCGAGCGCCTGGACTTGCGGCGAGCGCACGGTGACAACCTGTTGCGTGAACTCGGTGATGAGCTGCTCGGTGGCGGCATTAGCGATGAGCTGGCCGCGGCCGATGAGGATCAGCTGGTCGGCTACCTGCTGCACTTCGCTCATCAAGTGGCTGGAGACAAAGACTGTTCCCCCGTTTTCGGCCCGGGTGCGCATCATTTGCCGGATCCATGCGATGCCTTGTGCATCCAGCCCGTTCATCGGCTCATCGAGGATGAGGACTTGCGGGTCGCCGAGCAATGCGGCGCTGATGCCAAGGCGCTGGCGCATGCCCAGGGAGAAACCCCCGATGCGCTTGGAGGCCACGGTTGCCAGTCCGGATTCTTCGAGCACCTGGTCGACTCGATTCTTGGAGATGCGGTTGCTTTGGGCCAGCGCCTGCAGGAATGTCCTGGGCGTATGCCCCGGATGCCCGGCCGTGCCGCTGATGTGGGCTCCCACCGTATGCATGGGGTAAGCCAATTGGCCGTAGCGTTGCCCGTTGACCAGGGCTTGGCCGCTGGTAGGAGCGTCCAGGCCGAGAATCATGCGCATGGTGGTGGATTTGCCGGCTCCATTGGGTCCGAGGAAACCGGTGACCCTTCCCGGTTGAATCTCAACGCTCAGTTCGTTGACGGCGCGGGTGTTGCCGTAGTCCTTGGTGAGTGCTTCGAGCTTGATCATGGTGAACTCCTTTTCCTGGGCTCAACTCTGTCATCGCGCAAAGCCGGGCACACCGGCTGATGGTCGGCAGTTCCGGGTCGGGCTCCCCCGACTTTGGTCGGTGTCAGCTTCCACTGGTCTTGCGTAGCATGATCATCATGGCTATCCAGTGGAAGCAGGTCCTGCTGCTCATCGTTCTCGCGCTGAGCGCGTACCTGCTTCCGCTGTCTACCAGCGGAGCGTGGCTGTTCCTGGCTCCGCTAGCCGCCGTCGGCAGCTTTTTTGCGGGGCGCCGCGTGGACTCGGTGGTCCATGGCATCATTGCCTTGGCGGCCGGAGCGCTCGCTGCGGGGATTACGCTTATTTTTTCCACTGATGTCAGCGTGCTGACCTTTGCCTTGAATCTCTCGACCGGGGTGGTCTTGTTCGTCCTATTGCCCTGGTGGGCGGGACGGGCCAGGCGCAATGCATTGTCCTTCCGGGCCCAGGAACGCCACCATGCAGTGATCCAGGCCGGGCTTCGCGAAAGAGCGCGCATTGCCGAGGCGATGCATGACCAATTGGGGCATGACATGGCGCTGTTGGCACTGTCTACCGGTGGGTTGCAGATGGCCCTGGACAGGGAGTCGGAGGCTTACCAGTTCGCCGTGCGCATCCGTGCCCAGGCTGATCAGGCCGTTGAGCACCTGCACGAGATTATTGAAGTGCTTCATGATCCGAATCAGAATGCATCGTTGAGCCCCCAGGAGCATTCCCTGGAAAGGCTGATAGCCCAGGCGCGCAGCCGGGGCATGCAGATCAACTACCAGGTGACAGGTTCGGACCCCGCAGCCCAGCCTGGCTCGCTTACCGGCGCTGTCCTGCATCAGGTGCTGCAGGAGGCGCTGACCAATGCTGCCAAATACGCGCCGCATCATCTGGTGGACGTGGAGCTTGATAGCAGTGCGGATCCCATGACCTTGCGGATCAGCAATCCGCTGGACGGTTCCCCGCCGCCGGCGCGGTCCGGGGCCACGGGCCTGCGCACCCTGCGCGCGGCATTAGCCTTGCATGGCGGATCCTTGCGCGTGAACCGTTCCGATGATTTCTTTGAAGTGGTGGCCACGATCGGCCGGTTCCAGCCGGATTCCGGGTTGCCGCCGGAGCCGGGGTCCGGCAAGGCTTCTTCACGATGGCTGCTGGTTCTTGTGCCCGTCCTTGCGGTTGCGGCCATGGTGCTGGGCCTGTACTTTTTGCAGTTGGCGACCTTCCGGGCCACGGCGTTGAGCCCGGCTGATTTCCAGCAGCTCGCGACGGGGATGACCCGGGAGGAAGTCGCTGAGCATGTCCAGGCCAAGGGTCTGGACCAGCCTCTTCCGGTGATCGATGAATCCCGGCTGCCGGCCAGCGGCCAGTGCCGGTACTACGCTGCGCGCACCGGGGTGCTGGACCTGGGCAGCGAGATGTTCCGGCTCTGCTTCTCGGATGATGTCCTGATATCCGCCGACCACCTCTACCCCGCGTCATAGGATCAATACATGAGCACAGAACATCCGGTAGGGCTACTGCTTGTTGATGATGATCCGCTGATCCGCGCAGGGCTTGGGACCATCCTCGCCAGCGACCCGGGGATCAAGATCCTGGGCGAAGCAGAGAATGGGATCCGCGCTATCGAACTGGCAGCTCGGCTCCGCCCCCAGGTGACCATGATGGATATCCGCATGCCCCAGCTTGATGGGCTCGGTGCGATGGAGCGCATCCTGGCCCAGGACCCGGAGGCCAAGGTGCTGATCCTGACAACTTTTGGCGAGGAAGAGTATATCGATCGCGCCATGGCCGGCGGTGCGGCCGGGTTCATGCTCAAGAGTTCCAGCCCCGAAGAGTTGATCGGGGCGGTCCATTCGGTAGCCGATGGCGCCGCGGCGCTCTCCCCGCGCATCGCCAAGCGCCTGGTCGACAAGGTTCGCAGCCTGGATCATGGGCGGCACACCGTGGCCACTTCGCTGATTGCACAGCTCACGCCGCGTGAACGTGATGTCTTGTCGCTTGTCGGGGCCGGGGATTCAAATGCGGAAATCGCCGGAGAGCTGGTGCTAACTCCTGCCACCGTCAAGGGGCATATGACCTCGATTATGCTCAAGCTCGGTGTGCGCAATCGCGTTGAAGCGGCTTTGATCGCGTATCAGAGCGGCATGGTCAACCAGCAAGACTAGCCGCTGCTGACCACTGCCTCCATGTATTCTCCCCTGCAGCAACCTTGGCCTTCTGCCGTCCATGCCGTGGCCATGGCGGCCTTGTGTCCCATCGCACTACCCACGCCCGGGAATATTTGACGCATCAACTTGTTATTACATGCATACGCATATAAATTGAATATAGGCGCACACCGCAACATCTCAACAACAAGCAGGAGTGGACATGCAGTTCGGAGTATTTTCAGTCAGCGATATCACCCGCGACCCCACCACCGGCCGCATCCCCACCGAAAAAGAACGCATCGACGCATCGGTGGCCATCGCCAAGAAGGTCGAAGAAATCGGCATGGATGTCTATGCCATAGGCGAGCACCACAACCGCCCGTTCTTCTCTTCCTCCCCAACTACCACGCTGGCCTACATCGCCGCGCAAACCGAGCGAATCATCCTCTCCACGGCCACCACGCTGATCACCACCAATGATCCAGTCAAAATTGCCGAAGACTTCGCGATGTTGCAGCACCTGTCTGGCGGGCGCGTGGATCTGGTGCTCGGACGCGGCAACACCGGCCCGGTCTACCCGTGGTTCGGCAAGAACATGCAGGACTCGGTGAACCTGACCGTTGAGAACTACAACCTGCTGCGCCGCCTGTGGGATGAAGATGTCGTGAACTGGGAGGGCAAGTTCCGCACTCCCCTGCAGAACTTCACCTCGACGCCTCGCCCCCTGGATGATGTGGCTCCCTTCGTGTGGCACGGTTCCATCCGCACCCCGCAAGTAGCCGAGATCGCGGCCTACTACGGCGACGGGTTCTTTGCCAACAACATCTTCTGGCCAAAGGAGCACTACCAGCAGCTGATCAACCTCTACCGCGAACGCTACGAGCACTACGGCCACGGCAAGGCCCACCAGGCCGTCGTCGGACTGGGCGGACAGTTCTACATGGCCAAGGACTCGCAGCAGGCGGTCAAGGAATTCCGCCCGTACTTCGATAATGCCCCGGTCTACGGACACGGTCCTTCCTTGGAGGACTTCACAGCCCAGACGCCACTGACCGTTGGGTCGCCGCAGCAGGTACTGGAAAAGACCCTGACCTTCCAGGAATACTTCGGCAGCTATCAGCGCCAGCTCTTCCTCGTTGACCACGCCGGCCTGCCGTTGAAGACGGTGCTGAACCAGCTCGACATGTTTGGCGAATTCGTTCTGCCTGAACTGCGCAAGGAAATGGAGTCGCGGGAACCAGCCGACCTGGCCCCGGCCCCGACGCATGAAGGACTGGTCGCCGCGCGCCGGGCTAAACTGGAAGCTGACGTAGCAGATACCGAGGAGCCAGTAGCAAGTGACCGGGACCAGTAAAGCTGTAGCCTCCTTGAAGGTCACTACCGATGCCTGGGAGTCCCTCTTCCGGGCGCAGGTGGCGGTCATGCGCCAGATCACCGCCATGCCGGAGTTCGGCAAGCTGTCCATGCGCGAATACGACGTGCTGTTCAACTTGCGCACCTGCCCGGGTGGCAAGAGCCGCATGGTTGAGCTGAACAAGCAGCTGCTTATTTCCCAGCCCAGCTTGAGCCGCATGGTCGTGCGGCTGGAAGACCAAGGCCTGGTCGTGCGCGAACCAGACCCGGTGGACCATCGGGCCACCCGGCTCTCGCTGACAGACAAGGGGCTGAAACTGCAGCAAGAGATCGGCCGCGAGCATGTGAAGCATCTGCACGAGCTGCTGGGCACGGCATTATCCGAAGAAGAATTCCTCGAGTTGAACCGCTTGAGCAGCAAATTGCGTCGCGCAGTTCAATAATCCCCGGGAGATCGCCCGGCAGGATTGGGTACAGCACCCTTCCTGCCGGGTATTCTTGCACCATGGGAGCAGGCACGCACGTTGCTTGAAAGTTCAGTTCAAAACAGAAGGAAGATCATTGTTGAAGGACGAGCAGCTGCTGAGCCTCGACGTAGCAGCCAGCCAACTCGGCGTCGAAACCAAGGATCTCCGAAGCTACCTGAGAAAGCATCGCCCCAAGGGCGCGGTGCAAGTCCCCAATAAGCCCGGCGGAAATTGGCATCTGCACCCAAGCCTGTTGCAGCAACTGCAATTTGCTGGGGCGCCCGGCATAGACGCACCGCTGCTCCCCATCGATGATGCCACCCTCGATGCGCTGGAATGGTCCGAGTGGATCCCCTTCGAACAGTCCGCCGAACAAGCGCCAGTTCTGCCCGGAGTCTATGTCGTCCGGGAACGCGGCCAGGAGCAGAGTCCGCCGCTGTACATCGGGCAAGCCGGCGAGCGAAACGGCAAGGGCCTGCGTGGACGCTTGAAGGTCTACTCCAGCGGCATGGGCGCCACCTCGGGCCTTGGAAAGTATGCCATGAATTTGGCGTTGGCCGATTCAGCATGGCTGGCCCAATTCGTCCACGAGGCCGAAGCCGGTCGCCCCGAGAGCGTAGAACGCATGGCGCGTCGAGCCATCGACCGGTTGAATCTGGAAGTGCGGTGGGTGCCGTGCGTCCACCGCAAAGCGGCCATGCTCTTAGAGGCTGCACTCATCAAGAAGCACTCCTCAACGCTGTGGAATGGCTCCAGCGACAATGAACAGGACAGCTCCGAAAAATAATCATCGCCCAATACTGCTTGCTTCTGCGCGGTGACCGGTTCACTGTAGGAATATCTGCAGAACCAGTACTGCGGTTGATGATTTGAGGAGTAGGCGATGGGGCCAGTTACTTGCGATGTGACAGTATCTTCTGATGGATTTTGCGCAGGACCCCATCAGAGCATGCAGTTCCCTCTCGGCGAGGGCGCAGAAGAACTGCACCGCTGGCAATTCGAGCGCACCGAAGAAAATGCCGAGGAAATCGCGGCAATCACCGAAGCCGCCGCGTTCATCATGGGCAGCCACATGTTCGGTCCGCCTCCTGGCCATCATGCAACGGACTGGACCGGCTGGTGGGGAGATAACCCGCCATACCATGCGCCGGTTTTTGTGCTCAGCACCCACCCCCGGCCGCTGATTCGCCTCGACGGCGGGACCAGCTTCCAGTTCGTCACCGAGGGAATCCACGAAGCGCTCTCCGAGGCGCAGGAAGCTGCTGGCGAACAGCCAGTGGCCATCGCCGGTGGCGCCAACACCATCGTGCAGTTCCTGAACGCGGGCCTCATCGACGAGCTGCGGCTTCATATTGCGCCCATCAAGTTGGGGCGAGGCGAAGCCATCACCGTAGAAAATATCGAAACCCACATGGACCGGTACTCGCGTCGCGAAACAACGCTGGCCACTCACGTGTACTACCGGCGTCGGCGCTAGGAACTGCTGGGATTTATTTGTAGAAGCCCTCTCGGAGGTTGATCCCGTGCTCCAGCCAGGCTTTCATCGCGGCCAGCATGCCGGTCCATCCCATGCAATTGCCAAAGGCCGCCTTGGCGCCGGCGGGGTTGGCCTGCCACGAGCTTTCGGTGATCTCCACTTTGGTTCTGGTGCTGTCATCCACCGAGGTGAATTCGAACGTCACCGTGGTCATCTGGTCTTCAGCAGTGGCATGCTCTGCGCCCCACTGCACGACGATCCTGCGGGGAAATTCGGTGTCGACCACCTTCACCGGGAACGCGCCGGGGAAATCGTGGAAGTCCCAGGAGACTGTTGTTCCGGCCTCCAACCGGCCTTCCGCCCCACCGGTCGTGAAGTAGCTCGACAGTTGCGCCGGATCTGCGACGGCCTCATAAACCTGGGTCACCGCCCTGGAAATGAATCCCGAAACGGTAAATGACAGTTGTTCTAGCTCTTCATCTGATGACATGTTCCATGTTTACGCCAGATGCCATATCCATTCAATACCTGCAGAACTTTTCCCAGCTGATTGCTTAGTCAAACACCGAATGGCTTGGCGTAGTGGAATCCGCCTTGAGGCAGTTTTGATTCATTGAATACGCGCACCATGAAGTGCTCGCCCCAGCTGCTATCGCTCGGGGCAATCCCGCGGGCTTCAGCCGGTTCGTACCCGAAACGGCGATAATATCCAGGGGCGCCCAACAGGACGATACCGCTCAGGGATTCCGCCTCGGCCCGGTCATGAATGCTTTGCATCAAGATCGATCCTACACCACGATGCTGGTACTCCGGGGCAACAGCCAGCGGGCCAAGCCCCAGCAGGGGTTCACCGTTGATGATGCCCCAGGTGGCAATGACGTGGCCAATGACCACTGAATCGTCAAGGGCAACCAGGGAGAAGCGCGAGTCATATTCTTCGCAGTCGAACAGATTCTGAAGCAATCCGACTTCCTCGGGCTCAACCATCGGGTCGATTCCAGCAAAAGCAGCATGCGTTACTGCATACACCGCTGCACGGTCATCGAAGACTTCAGGACGGATATGCATGATCGCAAACCTACCAAACCTCGCCGACCGAGGAAAATTCAGCCGGTGTTTTGATCGATTCTTAACTGGCACGAAACCTGAAGTCTTTACGACCAATGCCAACAGGTTAAAAGCACTGAAAGATTGTTCACCTGGGGTTCACTTTTGGCCATGAAATTCGCCGTGAATGCAACGGGGGGCAAGGCGTCGATCCCGTTTATTCGACTTTGAAGCCCGCATCGATCCCGCCACTGCCTCGATCGAGTTGCCTCAGGTGAAGAGCGATTCCAGGGGCAGTTACGGCTTGCCAACGGGGCGATCGCCATAGCCAACGCAAGCCACCGAACCAAATGATGAACAAGCCCAAAACTTGAGCATCTTGGTTAGTCCATTCATCATCAACCAATTGCAGAAACCTTGTATCGGCTTGCAAATGGTGGTGGAATGAGTTTCGCATCGCTCATCACCTGCAGTGGAGGACCAATGAAACAGTCTCATGCCTCAAAGATCACACTGTCCGCAATCTTGTCAGCAGCGCTCATGGCCGCTTTATTGCCACTATCCCCTGCGACAGCTGCTCCGCCGGCGCCTGGCACTGCACAGGTTGCTGCACCAATGGTCGCGGTGGATTCCATCGTGCAGATTGCTTCGAAGAAGATCCAGCGCGATCCAGGCAAAACGGATGTCTTCGTTAATAGGAACTACCCGTTGAGCCCGAAAAAATATGCTCCGAAAACCGTGGCCGTCAAGGGCACCAATGTTCGGCTGAAATCCTCGGCAGCCTCTGCATACTCCAAGATGGTCAAAGCGGCGGCCAGGGATGGCGTGCGCATTCGAGCCGTCAGCGGCTATCGTTCCTACGCCCGCCAGGCTGAGTTGTACAACTACTACACCCGCATCTACGGCCAGAGCTACGCATCCAAAATCTCGGCAATTCCCGGAACCAGCGAGCACCAAACCGGGCTGGCCATCGACGTTGGCAACCACAACCGCGCCTGCGGCCTGCAGGCTTGCTTCGCCAACACTCCAGTGGGCAAGTGGGTCGCCAAGAATGGCCACAAGTACGGCTTCATCCTCCGCTATCCCAAGGGACAAGAATCAGTCACCGGCTACTCCTACGAGCCATGGCATTTCCGCTATCTTGGCACCACGTTGGCCAAGAGCTACAAGAATTCAGGCGCAAAAACTCTCGAGGCCTACTATGGCGTCGCTGGCAACGGGTCCAAGAACAATTCTGGCAAGAAGTCCAAGGGCACCGCAAAAACCACCGCGAACCTGAACATGCGCTCCGGTGCAGGCACGAACAATCGGATTCTGCTCACGATCCCGCGAGGCAAAAGCGTACAGCTGACCGGCTCCAAGAAATCGGGCTGGTACCAGGTGCGGTACAGCTCCAAGACCGGATGGGTATCCGGGACCTACCTGCGCGACGTGTCGATGCCTTCCACTACGAAGAAAAAGGAAAGCTCCAAGGACAACAAGCCCAAAAGCACTCAATCCAAGTCCGCAAAGACCACCGCGAATCTGAACATGCGCACCGGAGTTGGCACGGGAAACCGGGTCATCTTGACGATTCCTCGCGGCAAGCAGGTGGCCATCACCGGATCCAAGAAGTCCAGGTGGTATCCGGTTGCGTACGCAGGCAAGTCAGGATGGGTTTCGGGCCATTACTTGAGCGGCTTCTCCGACTCGGCGCCCAAGTCTAAGAGCCAGAAGCAGAAGTCCAGCTCGAAAACTGCCTCCAAAAAGACCATCGCCAATTTGAATATGCGCACCGGTGCAGGAACAAATCATCGCGTGGTGCTCACCATCCCCAAGGGCAAAAAGGTGGCTTTGACCGGTACCCAGAAGTCTGGCTGGTACAAGGTCAAGTACTCGTCCAAGACGGGCTGGGTGTCGGGCAAGTACCTGCGCTAAACCAGTCATGGGACTACGGCTGTGCCCCCTGGGCATTATTGCCAAGGGGGCACAGCCGCGGTTGAGTTGCCAACTGTTTTCCGGTCACGGCCTGTCGGCCAGAACTAGTACTAGTAGTTCAGCGCCCGGTAATTCAAGGCTCCGCCGGTGGCCGACTCACCATGAGTTTCCACGTGGATGTGGTCCATGTGCTTGGTGGTGTCTGTCCAATTATTGGTGAATTGAGTGCCGTACTTGCCAGAGGTGGAGTAAGGCTCCCAGCCCTTTTTGGCAGACAACCAGATCTTGTCCTGCCAAATCAGGTAGCTGATCCCCAACTGCTGGCGATTATCCAAGAGGAACCGGGCAATGCGGTCGCCAGCTTGAATGCCGGATGCACTCTTGTAGTTCGCCATGACCACGTCCACGGCTCTTCCGGAACTGTGTCCGGTCGAGCCGGCACGAATCGTGCCCAGCGAGGTGAAGTCGCCGGCGAAAAGCCGGCGAACCGTATTCATGACCAGCTGGGTATCGCTGCGCACGCCTTGCAGCTGAGAGGAAGTGAGGTATTTGGAGCTGATGTAGCCACTGCCGATCCGGCTGGAGACCTTGGACCAGCCGTTCGAGGAAGAGCGAACGGTGACCTTCTCGCCCGCCTGGACGACGCCAAGCACCCGGTACCCGGTACCTGCACCGGATCGCAGGTTTACGCCAACGGACGCGTAGGCGACCGTGGAGGACGGACCTTCTGGCTGCGGCTTCTGGCTCACTGGGGCCTTGCCAAGATAGGCCTTGCTGACCCATCCGGTTCCCTTGGACGAGGATACCTGGGCCCAGTTGCCCGAGTAGCGATAAATCTTGATCTTTTCGCCCGCGGGAATCACGCCAACGGAGCGGTAGCTGGTTCCCGCCCCGGTTCGAAGGTGCAGGCTGGCCGTCGTATATCCCGTGGTGGGTGACGATTCAGGGCTAGGCTTCGGTGGGTTAGAGGAGCTGGCTGCGGGCTTGAGGTAGCCAAGGCTGGACCAGCCGGTCCCCTTTGACGATCGGACCTTGGCCCACCCACCTGAAGTTTGCAGGACGGTAACGCGTTCGCCCTTGGGGATGATCCCCACAGTGCGATACCCGGTTCCAGCTCCGGTACGCAGGTTCAGGTTCGCAGTGGTGTAGCGAAGGGTGCCGCTGCTCGAATTTGACGTTGTGGCGACGGCTTCCAAGTATGAATTGGAGGACCAGCCGGTCTTGCCAGCGTATTTGACCTTGCTCCACTTGCCACTGGTCGCCAAGACCGCGAGTTTGGTGCCCTTGGGAATGACAGCCAGGGTGGCCGAAGCGGTCGTCGCCTTGGCACGCATGCGGAGGTTCGCGGTGGAGCGCTTGGCAATAGTGGACTTCGCCGCGACAACGTTCAGTTTGCTCGTAGGCAATGACTTGGGAACCTCAGCATTGGCAGCGGTAGCCACGGTAGCTTGAGCACCCGTTCCAATGGTCATGGTTAGGGCCAGCGCCACAGCGGCGGTGCGTCCAGGAATCCTCATTAGGTCCTTCTTGTCGTGAATCGGGGTGGACTCATTTGCGCATTGCACGCGTGTTGCAGCGTTCCCCGGGCCAGAGTGATGCGAGTTGACTTGGTTTTGGCCTCAGTCACGAGACTGCGCCGGTATCGTGCCCCAAATGGGTCTACGTTCTTGTTGTAACTTTGCCACATCTCGCCCGTCCGCGCACCTGCAATGGGCCAAATCAGCGCCCGATTCTGAGGTTGATGAACAGGATTGCATTCCGCCTGCTACTTTTCAGTAGTCAAAATCCCGCTGAATCAACTGGGCAGAGGCCACGATCCACGATCCGGTTGGCCTTCGCGGTGACGGAGTCTGCATACCTGGGTTGGGGCAGCGACGCGTTGAGCCAATGCAAAAACTCCGGGCAACCGAGTTGCCCGGAGTTCCTGCGTTATTTTTGACGCTTGTCGTTGCTGTGGACTAGTGCTCGTCAGCGGTAATCGAGTCCCGGTCCACGGTGAAAGAGGTTCGCGCGGATACGGCAGAAGCTCCTGTTCCCTGGCTCCCGTTGAGCCACACGTCATCGCCGGCCTCGACCGATGAAATCTTGACGGCGTCATCGGTACGGGTCAGATCCCTGCGCAGGGTTTCAGGAACGAGGAAGGTGGAAGCCACCGTAATGGAAGCCAATACCGTCATGTATAGTCCCAGCACCAGCCAGTTGCCATCAGTGATGGCAATCAGGTACGCACCTAGCACGCCGGCCAGGCCGCCAGCCAGGACGGCCGAGAGTTCGCGAGCCATGGCCACGCCAAGGTAGCGGTGGCGGCTGCCGAACAGTTCCGGAAGCATGGCGCACTGTGGGCCAAGCATCGTGGCCACGGCGAAGCCAATGCCAATCGCGATCACTGCGATAGCCAGGACGTGGTTGCCCAGGGTCAGTGCCCACCATGCCGGCAAGGAGTACACCAGCATGAAGACTGCGCCCGCACGGTAGATGATGCGTCGTCCGAAACGATCGGAAAGCGCGCCAGCCAATGGAACGGTGAACACACCGATCAGCGAACCAATGGTGACACCCCAGGTCAGCAATCCCTTGTCGGCTTCTGGACCGATAACGGTGACGAAGAAGCTCAAGGCCAGCCCCTGGAACATGTAGGAACCGCCGTTTTCGGCCATGCGCAGACCGATTCCCACCAGCACGCCCGGGAAGCCGGTGCGGAAGAGCTCGCGCAGCGGGTGCTCTGAAACCTGTTCCCGCTTTTCCATCTCAACAAAGGTTGGGGTTTCTTCCAGCTTTGAGCGGATGAGCACGGCCAGGATGATCAGCGCAAAGGATGCCAAGAACGGAACTCGCCAGCCCCAGCTCATCAGCGCTTCTTCGGGAAGCATGGTCAGCAATGAGAAGACAATGCCTGCCAGCAGGGTTCCTGCCTGAATACCGATAAATGGCAGTGCCGAGAAGAATCCGCGGCGGGCAGCTGGCGCGTATTCCGCCATCAAGACCGTGGCCCCTGCCTGTTCCGCACCAGCGCCAAAGCCCTGGAGCAGGCGCAGCAGCACCAGCAGGATAGGCGCCCAGATGCCTGCCGTTTCATAGGTCGGAAGCACGCCGATAAGTGTCGATGCTCCGCCCATGAGCATGATGGTGATGATCAGGACAATTTTTCGCCCCAGCCGGTCGCCAAGCATTCCGAAGAACAATCCGCCGAAAGGACGAGCGACAAAGCCGACGCCGAAGGTCGCGAATGCTGCGACCGTGGCCATGGCAGGGTCCCCCTGGGGGAAGAACAGCACATTGAAAATCAGTGCGGTGGCGAGGCCATAAAGAGCAAAGTCGAAATACTCTAATGCGCTGCCGATGCTGGAGGCTAGGGTCGCCCGCTGCAGGTTCTTGGCGTAGTGCGCATCGAGCGCTGCCCCACCGGAGCCAGCGGCCCGTTCTGGTGTTGTATTCATGGAGGTCTCCTTCGACGAGTGAATCGCATCACTACTTCCTGCATTGAAGATACCAGCATAGCGAACGGTGTACAACATAGTGGACGCTTAAATTTAGGGAGAATCCGGAACACGAAAAAGCGCCGCCCCATCGTCCCGCTGTAAGCGGGGCGATGGGGCGGCGCCGTGAACTTCTTATCCGGCTGGCTTCCTCGCGGCGTTTTAGTCGCGTGCCGTGCGCGCCCTCCAGGGATTTTCTAGCCGGGCAGCCACCTCGCGCAAGGCGGTGCCAATCGCGGCCACACGCACCGGATCAGCCTGGTCCGAAGGCATGGCGGTTCCCAGGGCCAAGGGAGGATCCCCAGGAGACCAGGCGGCCAGGGGCACCGCTACGCCGGTCACGCCGCTGGTTGAATGCCCTTCATCCACCGCAAATCCACGCTCGCGAGCAACAGCCAGGCGCTGGCGCAGATCCTTGGCGGTCACTTCAAGGCCGTCAATGCCGCTGCGCATCGGCAGAACGCCATCCATCAGCTCCGCGAGCTGGTCATCACCCAACGACAGGAGCAGCGCATTGCCGGTGGCGCTGAAAGCCGCAGGCAGGCGGGAACCCAAAGGTGCGCCAAAGCGATAAGGGGTGCGCCCTTCATGGCGGGCCAAATACAGTGCATCAGCACCGTCGAGCATGGCAATCTGCACCAGCTCTCCATGCAAGGTCGGCGATGAGGAGATCAGTCCGAAGAATTCGCGCACCTGGTTGAACTGGAGGGAATAAGCTCCGCCGAGTTCTGCATTGCGGCGCCCCAGCCCAAAACCGTCGCCGGTGCGCCGAATCATCTCGCCATCTTCCAATGCCTGACAGAGGTTGGCGCAGGAGGATTTGGCAATGCCCAGAGTGCGCGCAAGCTCGCTGAGCGAAAGGGCGCGGCCATCGGCTTCGGCGAGCAAGCCAAGGATTCCGATTGCGCGCGTCACCGCGGGCGCGGGGTCGCGCGCACTCCGCTCCCCAGCACCATCAGCTACTTCGTTTACGCTTGTCATCAGTAGAATTCTACGGTATCCACCTTGTTGCGCAATACCTGCCCGTCAAGGAAACAGGTGGCATTGTGCGCAAAAAGCCGGGCAATTCGAGTGGTTTCCTGGTTGCTCAATGCGGCGGTATGCGGGCTAATCAAAACGTTCGGGTGATCCCACAAAACACTATTCGGCGCCAAGGGCTCCTGCGCCACTACATCCAAGGCAGCGAATCCGATGCGCCCGGCTTCCAGTGCTGGGATCAGGGCCGATTCATCCACTACTGTTCCGCGGCCGACGTTCACAAAAATCGTTCCTTCGCTAACAGCTTCAAAGACCGCGGAGCCAAGCAGCCCTTCGGTGCTTCCCGTACCTGGAAGGGTTGCGACGATGGCATCTGCCTCGGCGGCTGCGGCAGCAAGCTGCGAGGGATCGATCAGCCGATCCACGCCGGATACCGGTTTGCCGCTGCGCGAGGTGCCCCAGACAGTGGAACCGCAAGCCTTGAATCGTTCAGCCACCGCCTTTCCAATTCCACCCAACCCAACGACGAGAATCGTCATCTCATCAAGATGGCGCATGCGCCAGCGTTCCGAAGGCCAGTTTTTCCGCGCCTGGTCGGCTTCCAGCTTTCGAAGATTCTTCGCGCCAGCCAGCACGCCGAAAAGCGCAAACTCCGCCAGGGTCGAGCCGTGGACACCGGCGCTTGTCGTGAAGGTGACGCGGTCAAGCTCATCGGCATTCAGCCCTGCGGCCTTCACTTGGGCGCCGCCACCGGCGGCAGTGGTATGCACCCAGAGGAGATCCGGATTCTCGCGGACGGTCCTCTGCAATAGCCCGGGATTCACATCCGGGATGCCAAAAAGCGCTTGCGAGGACGCCAGGATCTGGTGGTAGCGTTCCGCTTGCTCCGGCGTGCGGCTGAACGAGGGCTCGCCTTCCCAGTCGCCGTGCCAGCGCTGTGGCCGGTAGAGTCCGGGTTCATAAATGAAATCCAAACGTGGTTCGAGTTCCCGCATCAGCTCCAGGTCCGCAGCCGGCAAATCTACGGCAATTCCCACACGCAGGCGTTGTGTTGTTGGCATCATCGCTTCCTTTTCTTTCCGTCGAGTGACAGCATAGCGCTATGGACAGTATATTGAACAGAGTTCGCTATATTGACCATTGATGTCGTGCTGGCACTGCCACCACCCAACAAAGGAGTTGTCGATGAATTCAGCATCCCCGAATCCCCCATCCATTCTCGGCGTGATCGGATTGGGCGCCATGGGACGCCCCATGGCTCGCCTGCTGGCAGCAGCGCACGGAACGGTCCGCGTGGCATCGAGCCGTCCCAAAGAATCTGTCCTGGCAGATCTGAATTCCGCATTGCCTGCCGGTGCTGGCCCCGGCAGCATTCTTTGGGCAGATGATCCTGCCCAGCTGGCCGCCGAATGCAATGAAATCCTGTTGATGCTCCCGGACTTGCCGCAAATCGCCCAGGCGCTCGAAGCGCCCGACGGCATTTTGGCCGGCCTCGAGCACCGCGATCCCGCGTCCCCGCCTTTGCTGCTGCTGATTGGCTCCACCTGTTCGGCACCCGGCGTGCGGGCCCTGGCAGATAAATTAGAGGCAGGCTACGGCGAGCGCATAGCGGTCGTCGATTCCCCGGTCTCCGGCGGAGAAGACGGAGCTACGCAGGGAACCCTGTCCATCATGCTCGGTGGCACTGGCGAACTATGTGCCCGGGCGGCGCAGGCGCTTGCGCCTTGCGGGACTCCGGTGCGCCTGGGCGAGCTCGGCGCCGGGCAGGTGGCGAAGGCCTGCAACCAGCTGGTGGTGAGCGCCACGATCTTTGCCCTGGGCGAAGCTTCGGTGCTGGCCGAGCGGTCCGGGCTGGATCTTGAATCGATGTGGAACCTGCTGGGCCACGGCTATGCCGCCTCGCGCTTGCTCGAAAGCCGGCAAGATCGGCTGGTCAGCGGGGATGATTCGCCGTCGGGGGCGATTAAGTACATGCGCAAGGATCTGGCGGGGGCTCACGAGATCGCAGAATCCACGGGCACCCATGCCGTCCTGCTTCCGGTGTTGCGCCAGGCGATCGACGAGGTCATTGAGGCCGGGCTGGGCGACCGGGATATTTCGGTCACCAAGCGCTTCATCTCCGGGCGCTAGGGGCTCGCCCTACCAGACTGTCTCGAAAATTTCGGCCTCACGGCTCTCGACAAGGGGACGAAAGTTGAGCGACTAATGGTTTAGGAAACTCCTATTTCCCAAATCATGTAGCGGCGACATTTACTTCACTGAAATACAGAGCTGGTACAACGACTAAGCTAGTGCACAAAGGACCAATTGGCACCTATACGTTTCCAATAACTGGCTCACCAGCAAGGAGACGAAACCACTTGGAAGGACCATTATGACCAGTTCTCCATCGGAAAACCTCAACGAAGACGATGTCATCGAAGACGAACGGAGTACTGTCGAACGTCAGCGAAGTGAGCTCCGGGACTTTGTCTCGTCGCTCAGCCCAGATGACATCAAATCCGGTGGATGGTTCACAAAGTTATGCGCCCAATCCTTGAAGGCATACACAACAAAGGTGGATGCAAAGTATTTCCAAGAAAAGTACCAAGGAGTTCCTGCAATTGCCGTCGTTGATCAGAGAATCAAGATGGCTAGCAGGTACGCCGCCATTGAAGGAGGCCTTTCCGCGGGTGCATACACCACCACGATCGCTGCAACAATCGGGACTTTAGGAGGAGCCTCGCCTGCGACTGTGCCTGCCGCGATTGCGACTGTCATGGTAGACGTAGCCTTTATCACGCAGCTCCAGCTTCGGCTCGCCTATGACATTTCAGTGCTCTACAGAGTTCCGTTAGATATTGCGGATCCTGAAGACATGTGGAAATTAATCCGCGTAGCTTTTACCATCAAGGGCGGTGAAATTGCCCGTGAGGGTGTGGTGAAAATTGTTCCCGCCATGATCCGGCCACTGGTCAAACGTTTTTACTCAAAATCCGTATTAACCGCGGCGAAGAGCCTTCCTATTGTTGGAAAGTTCTTGCTGAAACGCAATGTCATTAAGATTGGCCTTCCACTTGTGGGAGTTCCCCTGGCCGTTATTATCAATCGATACACAACACTGGTTGCAGGCCGTCATGCAGAATCCGTCTTCCGAAATGAAGCTCGAATTATTGAAATCGCCCGGCGTTTAAGCGAGCGCACTACCCACCCACGGTTGCTCTTGTGGGTGGCATGGTTAGTGATAATGGCAGACAATACAGTTTCAGATGATGAGGCAATGTTGATTCGCCATCTTGTGGTATCCATTCGAAAACATCACGACGTCATCGATGAAGGCTTCGCAAACATCGTTGACATCGATCCTGACGACGTCTGGCAGCTCATAGATATTGAAACCGGCGATTTCAGTGACGTCGTTGATGCCGCCACTAAGGTGGCAAATGTCGATTCTTCCATGAACCGTGAAGAGTCAGCGGTAATCGCTAAACTACTCGATCGAATTAGACATACCCAGATTAGCGACTAGTGGTTGCGCTCATTCTTCGTGCTTTGCCGTAAAAGAACGGGCGCTAGGCTCCGGCCACCAAGGCTTTCACGGTGGCCACCACGGCGCTGGCCACCTGGCTGATTTCGTTCTCCTTGGTGCCCCGGGTGAAGGACAAGCGGACCGCGGTGTGCGCGAGCTGCTCGTCGTAACCCATGGCGGTGAGCACCGGCGAGGGGTCGGTGCTCCCCGCAGAGCAGGCCGAGCCTGAAGAGCACAGCACTCCGCGGCGTTCCAGTTCAATGAGCACCGTTTCCCCTGCGGTGCGCGGGAAGACAAAGGAAACAATGCCGCCGATGCGTTGCTCGCGATGGCCGGTGAGCTGGACCAATCCCGGGGCTACCGCCTCCAGCTCCCTGGTGATCCTGTCGATCAGATAGTTCCCATAGCTGTCTCCGGCCCCTTGCTGGCGCTGTTCGGCGCAGAGCTGGAGCGCCCGGGCAATGCCAACGGACGCGGCCGGATTTTCGGTGCCAGAACGCTGGCCTCCTTGCTGCCCGCCGCCGTGCAGCAGCGGGAGGACCTCGCACCGGTGGCTGATGTACAGCGCGCCGCTGCCTTTCAGCGCACCGATCTTGTGCCCCGACAGGCTCAGCACATCCACGTGCGAGGCCAGCTCAGCCAGGTCCAGCCAGCCGGCGGCCTGCACCGCATCGGTGTGCATGAGCGCCCCGGCATCATGCGCCAGTTGGGCCAGTTCCCTGATCGGCTGGATGGTGCCCACTTCATTGTTCACCGACATCACCGAGACCAGGGCGACCTGGTCGTCAATCAGGTCTTTGGCGGCGCGCACATCGACCATGCCATATTCATCGACGGGGATCAGCTTGTGCGTGAAGCCATGGATTGCGGCCAGGTAGGCGCAGGCTTCCATCACCGCAGGATGCTCGATGGCGCTGCTGAGGACCACTTTGCCCCGGGGGTTGGCCAGGGCACCACCGATCACCGCGGTGTTATCCCCTTCGGTTCCGCCAGAGGTGAAGTAGATTTCACCTTCGCCAACACCCAGCTGGCCGGCCACCTGGGCCCGGGCCCAGTCATTGGCCCGTTTGGCTTGATGGCCCAGCTCATGGCGCGACGCGGGATTCCCGAAGT
This sequence comes from Glutamicibacter halophytocola, assembly GCF_001302565.1. Lineage (NCBI taxonomy): Bacteria > Bacillati > Actinomycetota > Actinomycetes > Micrococcales > Micrococcaceae > Glutamicibacter > Glutamicibacter halophytocola. The sequence continues at coordinate 1,520,264 of NZ_CP012750.1, read as the reverse complement.
TGCTGGTGAGCAGCGGCGTGACCAGGTCGAGCACTTCCTGGCGGGGCGGGGCGGTGGAGGCCGCGTCCATGTAGATCATGCAATAACCATATCCAAGCCCAGGTCGATGGCCCGCACCGAGTGGGTGATGGCGCCACTGGAAATGATGTCCACGCCGGTTTCGGCAATGGCTCTGGCGGTGCTGGCGCTGACGGTGCCGCTGGCCTCGATGATTGCCTGCCCGCCGATCAGCTCGATGGCGTCCGGGATGTCTGCCAGGTCGAAGTTGTCCAGCATGATGATGTCCACCTTGGCCGCGAGGACCGCGGGGATCTGCTCGATCCGGTCAACTTCAACTTCCATTGCGGTAGTGTGCCCCAGCCGGGCGCGCACTGCCTCCAGGGCGGCGGTGAGCTCTTCGCCTTCCCCGAGCAAGGCCAGGTGGTTGTCCTTGGCCATGAAGGCTTCGGAGAGGTTGTCCCGGTGGTTCACTCCTCCGCCGCAGCGCACCGCATAGCGCTCCAGGACCCGCAGTCCCGGAGTGGTCTTGCGGGTATCGGCAATCCGGGCCTTGGTATGCGACACGAGGTCAACCAGCTCGCGGGTTGCGGTGGCGATGGCGCTCATGCGCTGCAGCAGGTTCAGTGCCACGCGCTCGGCGCTGAGCACCGATGCTGCCGGGCCTTCGACCTTGAGCAGCTCATCTCCCGCCGCGAACTTTTCGCCGTCCGCGACCAGCTGGGTGACTTCGATGTCCTGATTCAGCGTTGCCATGGCCCGGGCAAAGACCAGGCCGCCGGAGAGCACTCCCGGTTCCCGCGCGCTGACCACGGCCGTGGCGCGGGCGTCCACCGGCACGATGGTGTCTGCGGTCAGGTCCCCGCGGGGATGGTCCTCGGCAAAGGCCATCGCCAGGATGCGGTCGATGGCGGCCACAGGCACCGGATGGATTGGCTGGTTCACGCGTGTACTTCCTTGTTTTCAAGCTGGCGGATCATCGGCTGCGCGCTATCGAGCACCCAGCCGTAGCGAACGATGTTCCCGGCATTGTCCTGGCTGGCCGCGTCCACCCGATGGTGGGCGCCCAGGGACTGGGTTCGTTGTTTCGCCGCATAGGCGATCATCCGTGCGCAGGTGTAGAGGTTGTCCAGTTCAACGAGCGCGCGCTGGTCCTGGGCTACCGGCGCACTGGCATCGAGCACCCTGATCAGCTGTTCCGCTCCTTCGCCGGTGCGGTAAACGCCCAGGTGCTCGCTGGCCAGGGATTGGAGCTGCGGCAATTCCAGAGGAGCCTGGGCCTGCACTGCGGGCAGCTGGCCCACCACGAGTTCGCCGATGCCGCAGGCGCGCCCTGGAGCATCGGCCCCCATGGCGTTCACGGCATTGCGGGCGAAGACCATGGCTTCCAGCAACGAATTGCTGGCCAGCCGGTTGGCGCCATGCACCGTGGTGTTCGCGCATTCGCCGGCGGCATAGAGCCCCGGGATGCTGGTGCGCCCGCGGGTGTCGGTGTGGATCCCGCCCATGGCATAGTGCTGGGCGGCCACCACCGGGATCGGGGCCAGGGCCATGTCCAGCCCGGAGGCCTTCAACCGTGCGGTGATTGACGGGAAGCGGCGAGCCAGGAACCCGGCGCCCTTCAGGGTTTCCACCGCTCGGGCGTCGATGAAGACCTGGTGGCCTGCCTGGTACTGGGCGTGGATTGCCCGTGCGACAACATCCCGGGGCGCAAGATCCGCCCGTTCATCCAGCTCGAGCATGAACCGCTGGCCCAGCTCGTTGACCAGCACCGCTCCCTCGCCGCGCACAGCCTCGCTGATCATCCCGGCCTGCGGGTGCAGTTGCGGGTCAACCAGGGTCGGGTGGAACTGGATGAATTCCAGGTCGCTGATCACGGCGCCGGCGCGAGCGGCCAGTCCGATGCCGTCGGCGGTGGCCCCCTGCGGGTTGGTGCTCGCGGCATACAGCGAGCCCAGCCCGCCGGTCGCCAAGAGCACCGCGTCGGCATACAGCTCCAGGGAACGATCCCCCTGTAGATAGTGCACGGTTCGCCGGTGGGCACCGGCAAAGTCCAGATCCACCACCAGCGCGTTCTCGATGACGTCGATCAGCCCGCGGCGCTCGGCCGAGCGCACCGCCGCGGTCAGGGCGGCCACCAGCCCGGCACCGGTGGCATCCCCTCCGGCATGCAGGATGCGGTGGGCGCTGTGCGCCGCTTCGAGGCCCAGCTGGTAGTTCCCGGAGGCGTCCTTGTCGAACTGCACCGCGTGCTCTTCGAGCGTGTTCACCAGGCCTGCTGCCGAAGCGCAGAGTTCCTGGACTGCTTCTGCCCCGCCGTGCCAGGCTCCGGCACGCAGGGTGTCGGCGACATGGCTGGCCACGGCGTCCCCCGCGGCTTCGCCTTGCGCGGTCACGGCTGACAAGCCGCCTTGGGCGCAGGAGCTATTTCCGTCGCCCAGCTGCTGCTTGGTGAGCAGGATGGCCGGCAGGCCGAGGCGCACCGCCTCCAGGGCTGCGCATAATCCAGCGACGCCTGAGCCGATAATTGCCAGCGTTCTTGGGCTCATGGCTTGGCTGCCAGCATGCGCTCCAGGGCAATTTTCGCGTCGCCCTGCTGTTCGGCAGGCACGGTGATCTGGTTGACCACCCGCCCGGCGACCAGTTCCTCGAGCACCCAGGCGAGGTAGCCGGGGTGGATGCGGTACATGGTGGAACAAGGGCAGATCACCGGGTCCAGGCAGAAAATGGTGTGCTGCGGGTACTGGGCTGCCAGGCGGTTGACCATGTTGATCTCGGTGCCAATGGCGAAGACCGTGGGCTCGGTGGCAGCGGCAATGGCCTTCTGGATGTAGTCGGTGGAGCCGGCCGCGTCCGCGGCATCAACCACCTCCATGGGGCATTCAGGGTGCACGATCACCTTGACGCCGGGGAATTCCTCGCGGGCCTTGGTGATTTGCGCCGGGGTGAAGCGCTTGTGGACAGAGCAGAATCCGTGCCACAAGATCACCTTGGCATCCTGCATGGTCTGCGGATCGTTTCCGCCCAGTTCCTTGCGCGGGGTCCACATCGGCATCTGTTCCAGCGGCACGCCCATGGCCTTGGCGGTGTTGCGCCCCAGGTGCTGGTCGGGGAAGAACAGCACCCTCCGCCCGCGCTCAAAAGCCCACTCCAAGACAGTGGCTGCATTCGATGAGGTGCAGACCAATCCCCCGTTGCGGCCGACAAAGGCCTTGAGCTCTGCCGAGCAGTTCATGTAGGTCACCGGGATCACCGGCATGCGGCCGTCGTCTTCTTCATCCGCGTACAGCGCGGTGAGCTCATCCCAGCAAGCCTGGACGCTGGGGCCGTCCGCCATATCAGCCATGGAGCAGCCGGCGGCGAGGTTGGGCAGGATCACCGACTGGTCATCGCGGCTGAGGATATCGGCGGTTTCAGCCATGAAGTGCACACCGCAAAAGACGATGGCTTCGGCTTTGTCGCGGGTCAAGGCGGCATTGGCCAGCTGGAAGGAATCGCCGACGAAGTCCGCGTACTTCACCACTTCATCGCGCTGGTAGAAGTGCCCGAGGATCACTGCCTTGTCGCCGAGGGTTTCCTTGGCTGCCAGGATGCGGGCGTCAAGCTCGGCATCGCCGGCCTTCAAGTACTCTTCCGGGATGGAGCCTTGCACCGGGTAGCCTGCTGGAACTTCGTCTTCCTGGGAGGCACCCGGCCCGTATCCTGCCGGGGTATCCCATGGGTTGGCGGCGAGGTCCGTGGAGCAGGTGGAGCCTGGGGCCAAGAGGTTCAGCCGGGTGATGTTCTGTGCGACAGATTCGTTGCTGCCGGTGAGTTGGGTGCTCATGGGTTGTCCATTTCATGCGAATAAGGGTTGAAGCGGGTGGAAAGTTCTAGGCTTGCGCTGGGTCGACTTCCAGCGGGTCGGGGCCATGGCCTGCGTAGCGATAAAGGCGAGGCGGGCGGTGCTGCCCGCCGGCAAGGTATTCATCGGTGGCCTCGATGGTGGCGGTATTTTTCAGCGTGCGCCGGAAATTTGCCGGGTCCAGCCTCCTGCCCAGGATGGCTTCATAGACGCCACGCAGGGCGGCCAGGGTAAATCGCTCCCCCAAGAGTCGATGCGCGATTTGCCCGTATTCAGTTTTATTGCGCAGCCGCCACAGCGCGTAGTCAACAATCTTGCGGTGATCGAAGGCCAGCTGGGCAATGCCCGGATCATCGATATCGAACCAGGCCACGTTCTCGTCCTGGACCGTCGCCCCGACCTGGTCCGCATTGAGCAATGCGAAGTAGGCGATAGTTACCAGTCGATGGGTGGGCGACCTGTCGATATCCCCGAAGGTGTAGAGCTGCTCGAGGTAGCTCGGCCGCAGGCCGGTGGTCTCGGCCAGGTTCCGCCCGGCTGCCTGGCCCAGGGATTCGCGGGCATCGACCGGCCCTCCGGGCAGTGCCCACAATCCTGCGTGCGGTTGGCGAATTCGGCGCACCAGCGGCAAGCAGAGCTTGTCCGGGCCGCCGTCCTGCCCTTCCCTGATGCCCAGGATGACCGTCGAGACGGCCAGGGCAGGTGGGAGGTTGCGGCGTTCGTTGACGTTCGCCCATCCCGGTGCCGATGACATGTTCTTCCTGCCTCATTTCCACTGCGCCGAATATCGTTAGAGTCATTGTGACATTAAGTCGTTGGCGACACTAACCCCGGTCCTGGAATCAAGTCGTGATGGCCTATGATCTAAGGCATGACACTGGATCTGAATCTTCGAGTGATACGCGCAAACGCCGAGGTGAGTGGCCCATCCGCGCTGTTCATCCACGGCTTCGCCTCATCCGGCGAATTGAATTGGGAGCGTTCTCGATGGCTGAAATATTTCACTGATGCCGGACGCAATGTACTGCTCGTGGATCTCCCGGGACATGGCAACGACCCCCGGCGCAATGTCGGAAGCTGGGCGCCAAGCCAGATTCGCCAGGCACTGGCCGCCATCGTCATGGAATTGGATGAAGGACCCGTGGACGTCATCGGCTATTCGCTGGGATCCCGCCTCGCCTGGGAGTTCGCGGCGTTCAACCCCGACTTGGTGGAGCACCTTGTCATGGGCGGCCCCGGCGCCGCAGACCCGTTGGCCGCGTTCGAGCTGGCCCAGGCCAAGGCCAACGTCGCCACCGGCGAGCCGATCAACGATGACTACACCGCGACCATCATGAAGATCGCTGCCGCGGAGCCGAGCAATGAACTGGCGGCCCTGTTTGACCTGATTGAAGCGATCAAGACTGAACCCTACGATCCCGCTGCGAAAGTCCCCTCCGCGCCAACGCTTTTGGCAGCTGGCGACCAGGACGATCTGGCAACGACGATGCCGCGCTTGCGCCGCCTGCTCAAGGATGCGGGCACGCCCAACGAGGTGCTGTGGCTGGCCGGACGCAATCATGCCAATGCGGTGACCAGCCGCGAATTCAAGGAGAAGGCGCTGGCTTTCATGGAAAGCTGAGACAACCTAATGCAGTTTCCAGACAACAGTCGACTAAAGCGGAACGTACATCAGCAAGGTCAGGTCCGGAGCCTCTGCCGGGGTCAGGTTGTGCTGCTCGTATTTGGTCAGCCCTTTGACGGGGTGGCGGAAGAGCCGCTCTCCCGTTTGGAAGCCCGCGACATCCCGTTCATTCCAAATGGCTGCGAACTGCGTTGAAGCTGCCGAGACTCGCGCGACAATTCCCGTTTCTCCCGAAGGGCTGAGCCATCCTCTTGTTTCGGCACGGAAGCTGCCGACAAATCCGCGGCTCTGCTTCTCCCAGTCGGGAAGCATGTCGCGCAGCTGCGCGTCGGTGAAGACCAGCCACAGCAAGTTCCGGTCCTCGGCTTCCACGGTGCTGATCCGCGGATACAGCTGGGCGTATTCGGCGTTCCAGCCGATGATGGCCCAGTCGGCTGAGAGCAGGAAAGCCGGGAAATCCATCACGTCCAGCAAACGCTGCAAGGCAGGGGTCATGGCACTGGATTCTTCCGGTGCCACTTCGCCGTGCCCGGCCAATGACAAGAGATAGCTGGTTTCTATGGCGCTCAGGCGGAAAAGGCGTGCAAGCGACTGCATCACCTGGCGCGAGGGGTTGATGTCCCGGGCCTGTTCCAGCCACGTGTACCAGGTGGCGGAAACCCCGGCCAGGGTGGCGACTTCTTCGCGGCGCAAACCGCGCACCCGGCTTCGGCCAACCTCCGGCAATCCGTGCGATGCCCTGTCGGCACGTGCACGGCGGTCCTTGAGGAATGCCGCCAATTCCTCGCGACGGCGCTGACCTGCGTTCATAACCAAACCTCATTATCATGGTAGTAGTACTACTAGTATCGTCACCGTCTGGGTTTGGGAACAAAATTGTGGTGAGATTTTAAAATGACCACACTTCGTTCACACACCGTTACCCATGGCCGCAATATGGCCGGCGCCCGCGCACTGTTCCGCGCAGCCGGCGTTAATGGCGCAGATCTTGGCCGCAAGCCAATCATCGCCGTGGCCAACAGCTTCACCGAGTTCGTTCCCGGGCACACCCACCTGCAGCCGGTAGGCCGCATTGTTTCCGAAGCCATCGAGGCTGCCGGCGGCATCCCCCGCGAATTCAACACCATCGCCGTCGATGATGGCATCGCCATGGGCCATGGCGGCATGCTCTATTCGCTGCCCTCCCGCGATCTCATCGCGGACTCCGTGGAATACATGGTCAACGCCCACTGCGCCGACGCGCTGATCTGCATCTCCAACTGCGACAAGATCACCCCGGGCATGCTCATGGCCGCACTGCGCCTGAACATCCCTACCGTCTTCGTCTCCGGTGGTCCGATGGAAGCCGGCCGCGCCACCTTGGTCGATGGCACCGTGCGCACCTTGGACCTGGTGGACGCAATCTCCGAAGCAGTGAACGAAAACGTCTCCGACGCAGACCTGCTGCGCATCGAGGAATCGGCCTGCCCGACCTGCGGCTCCTGCTCCGGCATGTTCACCGCGAACTCGATGAACTGCCTGACCGAAGCCATGGGCCTGTCGCTGCCAGGCAACGGTTCCACGCTGGCCACCCACACCGCCCGCAAGGACCTGTACCAAAACGCCGGCAAGGTGGTGGTGGACATCGCCAACCGCTACTACGGCGAGAACGACAATTCGGTGCTGCCACGCAGCATCGCCACCGTCGAAGCCTTCGGCAACGCCATGGCCCTGGATATCGCCATGGGCGGTTCCACCAACACCATCCTGCACCTGCTGGCCGCGGCCCGCGAGGCCGAAGTGGACTTCGGCCTGGATGAAATCGACGCGGTCTCCCGCCGCGTGCCATGCCTGGCCAAGGTAGCTCCCAACGCTGCCGGAGGCGGCAAGATCTACTACATGGAAGATGTCCACCGCGCCGGTGGCATTCCTGCCATCCTCGGCGAATTGCGCCGTGGCGGACTGCTGGATGAAACCGTCCACACCGTACACGCCGCCACCATGGGCGAATGGCTCGACGAGTGGGATATCCGCGGCGGCAGCGCTAGCGAAGAATCCCGCGCCCTGTGGCATGCTGGCCCAGGCGGAGTGCGTTCTTCCACCGCCTTCTCGCAGTCGGCCCAGTGGGAAACGCTGGACACCGACTCGGAAGCCGGCTGCATCCGTTCAGTCGAGCACGCCTACTCCAAGGACGGCGGCCTGGCCGTGCTGCGCGGCAACATCGCCGTGGACGGCGCCGTGGTGAAGACCGCAGGCGTGGACCCATCGATCTGGACTTTCACCGGCCCGGCAGTGGTCTGCGAATCACAGGATGAAGCAGTGGAGAAGATCCTGAACAAGCAGGTCAAGGAAGGCGACGTAGTTGTCATCCGCTATGAGGGCCCCAAGGGCGGTCCGGGCATGCAGGAAATGCTCTACCCGACGTCATTCCTCAAGGGACGCGGCCTGGGCAAGTCGTGCGCGCTGATCACCGACGGCCGATTCTCCGGCGGCACCTCGGGCCTGTCCATCGGACACGTCTCGCCCGAGGCAGCCTCCGGCGGCATGATCGCGTTGGTGGAAGACGGGGATACCATCTCCATCGACATCCCGACCCGCGAGCTGACCCTGAACGTCTCCGAAGAGGTCTTGGCCGAACGCCGCGAGCGCTTGATCGCGACCACCGGCTACCGCCCTGCAAGCCGCGAGCGCGTGGTCTCCCCTGCGCTGCGTGCCTATGCAGCCATGGCATTGTCCGCAGACAAGGGCGCAGTCCGCGACGTTGACCGCGTGGAGCGCGCACTGCGCGAAGCCGACGAGCGCGAAGCCGCCGCGGCACGGGCTGGCGCTCAAGCCTAGTTCAGTGCCCGCTGGAATACCCAGCACACAGCGAATGCCGGGTCAGCCTTGTGGCTGGCCCGGCATTCGCTGTGTTTACCGAGGGCTAGTGCGTCCTGCGGCGGTAGCGGAGCAACATCAATGCCCCCGCGATGATGACCATCGAAGCTGAACCAACCAGCCACAACAGTCCTTCATCCATGCCCGTTGCTGCCAATGGCGCTGGCCGGGCTGGCGGTGCTGCAGGTGGTGCCGGCGGAGCCGGAGGTGCAGCCTGTGGTGCTTCGGAGCAAACCTCCACGTCCACGGAATCCGAGTTGTTCTCATCTTGCGATGCGGATTCTTCAACGGTGGCGGTATTGGTCCACGTCTGGCACTTGCCGGCGACACCGGCCAGGTCCATGGTGTACGTGAACTTCTTGCTCTTCTCATCGGCGGTTACGGTGCCCAGTTCCCTTGCGTGATCCGGGTTGGCGTAATCGTCGAGAACGGTTACTTTCTCGTCCTGGACCTCAGCGGCTTTGAAGTCCAGCGGTGCAGTGGCGCTGACCGACTGAGCATCCCCATTCTCATCGCTCCAGCTGATATTCACCTTGTTCTCTTGGCCGGTGTAGTCGGCCTCAGCCACAGGTTCGTCGAACGAGCAGCTGTAGTGCAAGGTGATAGTTTCCCCAGCTGGGATGGTCAGCTTGCCGTCGTTCAAACCTTCAACGGTGCAGGTGGACGATTCCAGCGAGATCTTGTCTTCCACAAGGACTTCGGTGTCCTTGAAGTCGTTCGGATTCGCTACGGTAATCTCGCCGCTAACGGTGAATTCTTGATCCTCATATCCCTCCAGCTTGGCCTCAACCGTGTAGTCGGCTTTGGCATGTCCATCGGCTTCGACCTTGAACTGCGTCTGCTTGGCGTCTTTGAGAACTGACCAATCGTAGTCTCGCAGATACTGGGCATTGGCGCTCTTGGCCACCATCAGGCCCTGCTCGATGCACACCTGCAAATCAACACTTGATTCGTCTCTGCCGTTGCCATCCGTGTCCTCGTGGACAGCTGCGGTATTGGTGTAGACCGTGCATGTTCCTTCCTCGGGTTCGACCGTGAGTTCGTAGTCGAATTGTTGTGGCGACTGCAGGACATGAACTTCGCCGAGAACCTTCGGCTCTCCGTCTGGGTTCATCATGTCATCGGTGACGGTGACTGTCTCATCGGTGATTTCATCAGTTTCGAAATCAATCGATGCTTCAGCGCTGACTTCTCGTCCTTCAAAGGTTGCCGTCACGGTATTGACGGCTCCTTCAAAGGCCTCGGTGGTCAGCCAGCTGGCCAGGTCGCATTCATACCGGGCCCCCAAGTTTTCTCCGGCATTGATGACAACTTGCAGGCCAGCTGCGGCTTCATCGGCATCCATTGCGTCAATCCTGCAGGTGACGCCGGCGGTGTTGGCCTGATCAGCCAACGTAGCAGTGATGGAATCAAAATCATTTGGATTCGAAACCAGGACTGTTCCAGATAGCCGCAAGTTCTTTTCGGCTACCCCAGTGTTGCGTGCTTCCACGCTGTAGTGGGCGTTGAGCGTTCCGTCCTCGTTGTATTCGAGGCGGCTTTGATCCAGCTGCTTCACGACGTCCCATTCGTAGTCCAGATCCACCAAAGCCTCGGCGGTCTTTTCCAGTCCCAGGGCCATCTGTCCGCAGAGGGTGACCGTTGTGGAATCATCGGCACCGGTCTGCTCGATCACCGCGGTGTTGGTGAACTCGGTACAGGTGCCAGCCTGTGCCTGGTGACGCAGGGTGTAGTCGAAATCAATTGGAGTGCCTTCGGCATTCCACATTGCTTCGCCCAGGATCACTGGCTCATCAGGGTTGGTCTTGTCATCCATGACGGTGACCTGCTTGTTGGTTTCTTCATCCAACAGGTAGTCAACGGGAACCGTTGCAGCAACCGTGGAATCTTCGCCCCAGGTGGCAGTGACCGTATTGCTGCCGGAGAGTTCTTGCGGTTCTCCGGTGCAGCTATATGGAAGCTGAACTGTGGCGCCATCGCCGTCCTGGCCTACCGGAAGCGGAACCTGCAATCCTTCGGTTTGCGGGTCGCTGTCCTCGGCCTGGATGGTACAGGTGACTCCCTCGATACTGATTTCATCAGCCACGGTTGCCACCGTGGAGGCTGATTCAAACCGGTTCGGGTTGATCAGGGTGATCATGCCGTGAACCTCATGCGCAGAATCTTCTACGCCCTTTGGCACCGCCGACACGGTGTAGGAGAAGTCCGCAGTTCCGTCTTCAGCTACCGTGACTTCCGTGCGGTCCACCTTCTTCTCGAGGTCCCACAAGTAGGTCCTGTCGAAGCTGGCTTCAGCATCCTTGGTCACCATCAAATCAAGCAAGCCGCACACTTCTACGGTGACTTGATCCCGTGGATCCTCGCCTGCTTGGATATCGATCCACGCAGTATTGGTGTAGCTGGCGCATTGGCCGGCTGGTGCGTCATGCTCCACGGTGTACTCGATGGTGACTGGCGAGTCATCCACACTGACGTTCCGCAATAGCACCGGCTCGTCCGGGTTCGATTTGTCGTCCCAGATGCCCACTTCCCGATCGGTTTCGACATCAAGCGCGAACTCGATAGGCACCTGCGTGCTGGACTCCCTTTCATCGCCCCAGCTGACTGTTGCGGTGTTGGTGCCGCCGCTGTAGGAGGAAGAATCCACCCCGGCAGAGACATCACAGCTGTATCCAACATCTATGCTGCCGTTGGCCGGTATGGTGACCGCCGGCTGCGACGTGGTGCAGATGATGCCGTCCAGATCCACGGTGTCCTGGACCGTGGCATCGATGCTGGTGTACTGGTTCGGGTTGGTGATCGTGATGACTCCGTCCAGCATCCATCCCGAATCCTCATATCCAGTGTTTTCCACGTTGATCACGTAATCAATCGGCGCGGCCCCCTCGCCATCAACGGTGACCTTGTCGTCCTGGCCTTCAGCCAGTGACTTCTCAATCGTCCACTGATGGGTGCGGTCGTAGCTGGCCTCAACGCTCTTGCTGATTTGAAGGGCTGCCTCGCGGCAGGCCTGGGCAAGTTCATTGTCCGTGGCGGTGAATCCGTCATCACCGGTGAGGGTGGCGACGTTTTCAAAGACTTGGCAGGTTCCCGCCTCGTCTACGGTCCAAGTCACCGAGTAGTCCCGGCTTTGGACTCCATCTTCAACATTGACCGTCCACTCAGGATCAAATTCATGGCGGCTGTCGGTGATGGTGACAGTGTCGTTCAGCGGTGTCTGGGACCAGTCGTCTTCCGTGATTTCAACCGTGGCCGAGTCATCACCGTTGATGGTATTCAGTGCCTGGGCATCCCAGTCCACCGTTGCGGTGTTATGGCCGTCATAGGCCGGCTGGGACTCGAAGGTGCACGAATAGGTCATGACCCACTGGGTCCCGGCTGGTATCACGGTTTGGAATCCCGGCTCTTGCGCAGACATGTCGGCTACGGCTTCACCTTGGACCGACGTGATGGTGCAGGCTACTTCCCCGCCCACATCAGCAAAATCCTGCACCGTGACTGGCGCGTCTTGCCAGTCGTTAGGGTTGCTGACCGTGATCTCGCCGCTCATTGCCCAATTGCCATCTTCATGGCCTTCAGGAGTAACGGTGACCCGGTACTCGGCAGTGACCTCGCCAGTTTGCGGATTTGCTGCCAGCGGTTCGCCGGAAAGCAGTTCCTTTTCAAGTCCCCAGATGTAGGAACGGTCGAAGGAGGTGACAACGTTCTTGGAGATGTCCATGTCCGCTCCGGCACACACCGTGGTGGTGGCGGTTGCGGTATTTTCTTCCCCTTGCTCCGTTGCCTCGTTGACCACGGCGGTGTTCGTGTAGTCGGTACAAGTGCCGGCCACTCCCTGGAGCTGAACATCGTATTCGAAGGTCACCGGCGAATTCTGGACGGTGGCGGTGCCCAGCGAAACTTCTTCGCCGGGAACTGTCTTGTCATCGATGACCTCGACGCTGTCATCGGTGAGCTTGACCTGCTCGAATTCGAACTCCACAACATCTTGGGCCTGGCGTTCCTGGCCCCAGGTCACGGTAGCCGTGTTGTCGTAGACCGAGCTGATATCGGTACCTGCCGGTATCGAGCACTCGTAATCAAGCACGATGCTTTGCCCGTCTGCGAGCACTACCTGGAAGCCGTCCATGGATTCATCGGCGTCAGCACCGAGTATGGTGCAGCTGGCCGACGGGATGGATACCAAGTCGGTGACCGTACCGGTCAATTCGCCCACCTGGGTATTCGGGTTGGAAATGGTGATGCTTCCCGAAACCTGCTTGGACGAATCCTGCGCGTCTCCAGCGGTGGCTTTCACCGTGTAGTGGGCGGTGACCGTGCCATCTCCGGCCACGGTGAATTGGCTCTGGTCTACCTGCTTCTCAACAGACCAGTCATAATCCCTTTCATAGCTGGCCGTCACATCTTTGGTGATAGTCAGATTCTTCTGATCACAGATGCTGACATCTTGTGAATCGCTGACGTCATCTCCCGTGAGCACCACCCATGCGGTGTTGGTGAAGACCAGGCATTGATCCCGCGGCACTTCGTAGGTGGTCTCGTAGGTGAATGACTTCGGTGCCTCTGCCTGGTTCACGGTTCCCAAGAGCGTGGCTTCGCTTTCAGGGTCCGCATTGTCATCGAAGACTTCGACAGATTCGTCGATGGCCTCATCGAGCATGAACTCAATGGGCACCGGCTGGCTTTCAGCTTGTTGTCCATCGCCCCAGGTAACCACCGCGGTATTGCTATGGCCGCTGTAGTCAGCTTCGGTCACCTCAGATGCGTCGCACGTATAGGCAACAACAACAGAGTCGTTGCGTGGCACAAGTTGCTGTACCCCGGCCAGATCTGGATTGCTGTCCTCGGCATTGATGGTGCATTCGGCAAGCAGCGTGTTCTGATCGCTGACCGTGACCTCGATATCTTCGAAGTCATTGGGGTTGTTGACCGTGATGCTGCCTGAGATCTGCTGATCAGAATCGGTGTAGCCGGTGTTGTCCACGTCAACCGTGTACTTCACCGTAGCTGTGCCGTCTTCTTCTACGACAACGTCAGGTGATTGGCCTTCGGCCAATTTCTTGTCGATGTCCCAGAGGTAGGTTCGATCGTAGGATGCCTGCACGTCCTTGGTAACCGTGAGGCCAGCCTCGTAGCAGCCCTGGACTTCGGCGTCATCGCTTTTGACCAGCTGGTTGCTGCCGGTGATCGTTGCGGTGTTCATGAAGTTCTGGCAAGTTCCTGCGTCCTCCACCGTCCAGGTGTAGGTGTAGGTCTTTGTCTGCACTCCATCCGAATAGTGGATAACCCATGCCGGGTCGAACTCATGCAACGGGTCAGTGACTTCGACCGTGTCGTTGAGTGGAGTCTGCGTCCAGTCATCGGCATTCACCGGAACGACTTCCTGCGCACTGCCCGAAGCGGTGAATGCTTCGTCAGCAGACCAAGTCACTTCGGCAGTGTTGCTGCCCTCGTAATTCGGCTTGGACTCAAAGGTGCAGCTGTAGTCGAAGGCCAGCGTCTGCCCGGCCGCAATCTCGATTTGGAAGCCGGCTGTTCCTGGGTCGGCATCCATGATCTCTGGATGGCCAACGACGCTGACCACGGTGCATGCAGCCCCACCGCCAACATCCACCTGATCGCTGACGGTGGTTGAGACCGACTGCCAATCATTGGGATTTTCCACGGTGATTTGCCCGCTCATGGCCCAGTCGCTATCCGAGTAGCTTTCTGGGGTGACGGTCACCGAGTATTCAGCTGTGAATTCGCCAGTTTCCGGATCCGCGGTATATGGCTGCTCGCCGATGGCGTCCTTGACGATGCTCCAGTCATAGCTCCGGTTGAAGCTGGATACGACGTTCTTGGTGATGTTCAGGTCCTGGCCCAAACAAACTTCCACAGTTGCGTCATCCGTCAAGACCTGGCCGTCGTCCTCAGCCAAGCTTGCCGTATTCACGTAATCGGTGCACTGTCCGAGAACCCCGTCCCAGGTGATGCTGTAGGCAAAGGTTTTCGGGCTGTCCGCGACGGTGACAACATTGCCGCCTTCAACCGATGAGAGGTCGAATTCGCTGTCCGTGACAGTGACTTCGTCATCGGTCACCGTTGGGGTGACTGTGGCGAAATCGTAATCAGCTGATGCGCTCGCCTCGCCGTCGGTGCCGTAATAGGCATCGGCATTCCATGTCGCGCTGACAGTATTGGTGCCAGAGCTCGATGCGCTGGTCCCTTCTGGCAGATCGCATGTGTACGTGTAAACAGTCTCGCCCGGATCTACAGTCACCGGATTGCTGATCGGTGATCCTCCGGCGGAGATGACGCAGTTGGCCCCATCCAGCTGGTCGCTGAGCGTCACGCCGCTGATCGCTGCATCATTGGGGTTATTGACCGTGATGTTCCCGGAGAGCTCGAAGTTGTCGTCCTGGGCGTCGCTGGCGGTGGCTACAACGTTGTAGTCAACCTCGACTCCTGTTTCCGAGGAGTTGACCGTGGCATCTTGTCCGTCGGCCAGCGACTTTTCCAGCTGCCAGTCATAGTCCCGATCGAATGATGCCTTGACGTCCTTCTGAAGGGTCAATTCCTTGTACGTCGTCTTGCTGTTGACAAAGGTACAGGTAACTTCCTCGTTATCGCTCAACTCGAAGCTGATAGCTTGGCCAGTACGGGTGGCACCGCTATCTGTACAAGAGATATCGGACAAGTTCCACCCGGACGGAAGGTCTGCTTCAGTGACGGTTACCGTGGATGGCGTTACCGTATAGGTCACCGAGTCCGGCAGGCTTGCTCCGGTGTCAGAATCAGCACTGTCGTCAAGACTGAATCCGGTTGAATTGCCAAAACGGTTTTCGTGAATCGTGAAGTCAAAATCGGTGCCATCAGCCGGTGTTGCATCTTTGACGATGGTCACCTTGCCAGCCTGGACTGCGCTGGCTTGAATTTGATTATCGCGCTGACCAGCCGATTTGCAATTCAAGGACTCAATATAAACATGGTAGGGAGAACCATTAATTGATGAGGCGCCTGTTCCCGGGCCGTGATCAAGCTCTGATGCAATGTGGGCATCAAAGTACAGGGTCACGTTTGCCTCGTCGCCTTCTTCCCCATCAACCCAGAGGGTGACATAGACAGTGTCCTGGCGGTCATCGCCGGAGCCGGGCACTACGGTCCAGCCAGTAATCTCTGCGCCATCGACGGTTTGGTTCAGCAATTCGTCATAGGCCCACTTCCCCGCCTGTTTGACCTGGTATTTGAGAACGAGCTCGTTCTCGCCTGCGGGCAGGGTCATTTGAATTCGCTGATGGACAACTCCGCCTTCATACAGGCCGTTGTTGATATTGCCGTTGGCGTAGTCGGCCATCACATCGTTCTTTTGCATGAACGTGTTGATCGAGCCCATGTCCTGGTTGTAGTCACAAGTGACAGGCTCGCCTGGTTCCAATGCGGCCGCAGCGACTTCTAAGGCTTTGGCCTCAGCTTTCGTGGATTCGGCAGCCGATTCCTTTGGAGTAGGACTTGGCGCCACTGACACCTTTGTAGCCTTCTTGGTGACCGTTGCTTTTGATTCATCTGCTGGTGGCTCAGCTTTAACGGCCGGCGCCTGGATGGTTTTTGGCTCATCTGCTTTGGCGGGCGCTGATTTCTTCACGGGCGCCGGCGACTCGGATGGCTCTGCTGCTTCGGTTTCCGGTTCCACTGCCGTTGAGCTTGGTTCCGATTTGAGAGCGGGAGTTTCCGCGGATGTCCCCGTGCTTCCTTCGGACTGTTTTGACGCGTCCGCAGTCGTCTCCTCCGGCGTTGCGACCGTCTCTGTTTCCTGGGTTTCGACCCCGGCGGTTGGTTCGGCAGCCACGGCCAAACCTGGAATTGTCACTGCAATACACAACGCAGTTGACGAAATTACCGCTAAAAGTGGCTTTAATAGTTTTTTGGATATTATATGAAAGCGCAAAAATGGCATAAAGGCGCCGCGCCTTTGATGCTTAGACATCTTTCCCCCAACAAGAATGTCTGCGGCAAATCATCCGGCGCAGGAGTGATCTACCAAATGAGCGTACGAAGTAGAGGCCCTGACCTGCATTTTAAGTGGCCAAACCTCAGTGCAGTCACCCCAAGTGACTCAACGGCTCAGGAATAATCCCCAATACATCTAAAGATGCGAAATGAATGCGAGTGTTTCAAAGCGTCTTCAAATCCCCCAATTCGAGACAACGATATGGCGATAGACTACGCTCACACCGTGGCTTTTGCCAGCAAATCTCGGGAAAAACATCAGCAAAGAATTGAAGGATTCATTGGATTTCCCACAACAAGAATTAAGTGCCCATGTCGAACGAGCATTGCCGGCTACGAATCCCATCTGATGGACTGCTTGCAAGTCGCTCCACGCCCTCGATCTTGCTCCGCACCACTGCACTCCGTAGATCCGTTGATGAGCTGCGATTCGCCGGGAGCGCCATCGCTCCTCGGGACTCGAAGCTAACATGCTTCTGGGGTATGCCAAACATTATCCTGCCTATAGTGCCTTGGGGTTTGGCTCGGGCCGGATCAGTGGCCGACGCCATGCCGGAATCGCACCAATCCGCACACGCACCTAGCTGCGCAATTGTTGTCCATTAGGCACCACGTGCCTGCAGAAACTGGATCCTTAACAGCAGTGCGAGTTCGGCAGTATCAACGGGCCCGCACGTGCAACATCAAAGAATACTTCGCGCACCTTATTTTCGAAACGGGAAAGAAACAACTCACATGGACCGACGCGGGGCTGGAACCGTGACCATCATCGGGCCGCCCGTCACCGGATCTGGATGAATCTCGCAGTTAACGCCGAATGCAGCGCCTAGGCTCTCCACAGTGATGACTTCATCCGGAGCACCGCTGGCCAGCACTTTCCCCTCATGCATCAGCACCACAGTATCGGCGTAGCGCATCGCCTGATTGATGTCGTGAAGCACCGCAATCACCGTTTTTCCTGTATCACGTTGCATGGCGAAGAGATCAAGTAGATCTACTTGATGCGCAACGTCCATATACGTGGTCGGCTCATCCAATAGCAAGATTGGCGCTTGCTGGGCCAGAGTGGTGGCCACCCAAACGCGTTGACGTTGACCGCCGGATAGATCAGAAAGTCTCCGTGTCGCCAGGTCCAGAGTCCCAGTAGACAGCAACGCCTGGTGAACTGCCGCCTCATCTTCCTTACTGTGCTGCGCAAGCAGCCCCTGATGAGGAAAACGCCCCCTCGAAACCAGCTGGGCGACCGTGATTCCGGACGGTGCCACCGCCTGTTGACTCAGTAGCGATACCTCACGCGCATACGCCTTGGGTTTAAAGGAATCAATAGCCAGATCACCCAGCAGGATCTGTCCCGAAGTAGGCTTTAGAAGTCGCGCCAGCGCGCTGAGCAATGTCGATTTTCCACAACCATTGGGGCCGATAATCGCTGTGAACTTGCCTGGTTCAAAGGACAAATCCAGTGATTCAATTACAGGTACGCGGTCGTACCCCAAACGAACTGCTCGCACCTCAAGCTTTCCCGCATCCACCGGCTCATGGCTTTTGACGGAGGCCCTAGTCGAGTACGCCGGGCCTGGCACGTGCTCCGCTTGTTCCGTATCTAGTGAACTCATGAACGGCTCTCCCTAACCAACAACCAAATTAAATACACGCCGCCTAGGCAAACCGTCACGATACCGACCGGCAGCTGGACGGGCATGAATGCTACACGGGCAATGGTGTCTGCCGACACCAAGAGCAGCGCTCCCAAGCATCCGGCCGGGAGCAGATCCAACTCTGACCTTCCGGTTAACCGGGCGGCGATCTGCGGAGCAACCAAAGCGACAAAGGCAATGGGTCCTGCTGCCGCAGTAGTCACGGCCACCAAACCGACGCCAACGATGACCATCGAGGCACGCAAACGCCGCGCATTGACGCCTAGCGAAATCGCCAAGGCATCACCGCACTCCAAGATGCGGGCTTGCCGTTGCAGGGATACCGCTGCCACGGCAAATAGTGCGATGCCAACTAAAGATGGCCCCAAGACCGAATTGCTCACCGAGTTCAATGATCCAGATCCCCAGACGGCGGCCGACATGGCCACCTGGCGTTGAGCGGCTAACAGCATAAACGTGTTGGCCGAAGCCAGCATCGCCCCGACACCGATGCCAACCACGATGAGCCGGAAACCGTTGACACCATCTCTGCTTGCGATGATGAACACCAAGGCGGCAGCGAGCAAACCTCCGAGGATAGATCCCATGGCAATCTGTGCAGCACCGGCGGTAGTGAATAACATGAGAGCCAAGGCCACCGTGTACGCTCCGGAGCTGAATCCGATCACGTCCGGGCTGCCTAATGGATTGCGAGTCAAAGACTGGAACATCGCACCGGAAATGCCAAGTGCAAAACCGAAGACCAGAGCCAGGAGCACACGGGTCAATCGCCAATCACGCACGACGACCTCATAACGACGTTCAGAGTCTCCCAACAGGGCAGGCAGGAGCTGGTCAAAAGGCACACGGATGTCGCCCAAAGCCAGCGAGATAAACCCGGTGAGCAAGGCTGCCAATGCCAACACGGAGGCAACCAACGCTGAGGTGCGGTCAACATGCCAAGTCCACCGGCCCAACCCGATTTGGATTTCCCGACGCCCTGTAGGGACAACTATTCCCTGGGCGGCAGCCTGTTCTACAGGCGATGGAAGGCTAATAATGCTTTTGCTATTCACAGCGTGCTCGCCTTCTTTCGGCGAGCCAAGATCAAAAGCATCGGCGCCCCCACGAAGGCCGTGACGATGCCGGCCGAAACCTCTGCATGGGGAAGAATGATCCTGCCAAGGATGTCCGAGCCAAGCAGGAGGACCGGAGCGAGCACCGTGGTGAAAATCAGAATCCACCCCTGCTGGACGCCAAAGAGCCACCGCACCACATGCGGAATCATCAAACCGACAAATCCGATTGGGCCCGCCAAGGCAGTGGCAGCTCCGCACAAAAGCGTCACCGAGGCAATTACAGCAATACGCACCGGGGCGATACGCACGCCCAAGGCCTTGGCCGGAGCATCACCCAAAGCTATCGCATTCAGCGAACCGGCACTGCACAGCGAAATTAGAAGCCCCGCCGCAACGAAGGGCACGATCACCATGACCGTGGAAAGCTCATGTCCATTGAGGTTTCCGGCTGAGTACACCCGCATCATGTCAAAAATTTGTGGCCTGAGTAAGACGAGGGCCGTGGTGACGCCGGAAAGAACTGCGCCAAAAGCGACACCGGCTAGCACCAACGTGGCGGGTTCTGCACTGCGCCCGCGGCGCGACAGGGATAGGCCATACACCGCGAGGGTGGCCACCAAGGCTCCGGCCAGTGCCCACCATATCGAAGCCATGACGGAGAGGGAACCGAGGAAGAAGCTGGCCGCAACCAGTGAAAATTGAGCTCCGGCGTTCACCCCGAGGATGCCTGGATCCGCCAGGGGATTTCGAGTTAGGGCCTGAATCAGCGCTCCGGCTACACCCAACGCGATTCCCGCCAACAAGCCCAATACGGTTCGCGGGATTCTCAATTGCCTGATGACCTGGACTTCTTCTGAATTCAACGATGGCTCCACGATGCTGCGCCAGGCCACCGACAGATCTATATGCCGGCTGCCAAAAGCCAATGAACACAATATGATAAAGGCAAGGAGCAGCAACAGGCCGACTAGCCAGGCGAGTTTAGCCCCGGTGGAATCCACCTGGCTGCCTGCGGCAGCATGTTTAACCGTGCCCTGCGACGCATTCGTCTTCACCTGCAGTACTGAGGCTATGGGCGGTGCATCTTTGGTATTGGCACGTTGCGTGGAGGCCGCCATGATCATAATCCCAAGCGCGCAAGTTCAGATTCGTAGGCAATAAGTGCTTCGTCCTTGTCTTCAAAACTGTCCCACAGTGCGTCCAGGGAGGATTTGGTCGAAGCATCCAAGGCATCCCACCTTTCACGCCATTTTTCTGCCTGCTCCACCCAGTAGCCGATCACCTTGTACTGGGTGTTGGGCCAGCGCAGTTCCCGATGCAGCATCTTGCGAATTTCCCGCAACGCTGCGGATTGACCGGCCACCCACACGTAGGGACGCGGCTCGCCATCGACCAGTTGTTCCACAGCTTTGCGGGCAACCTGAGGAAGTACGCTTGGGGCTACCCCATTGCCTGCCACAATCCACTGGACCACCAGCTGAGGCACGTGCGAGAGATCTAGACGAGACGAATCGTCGGGAATTTCCACTACTAGTTCGGTACGCATCCGGGCATCACTCAGTTCTGCAATGCGCACGGCCGCAGGCAAACCAGTCAGGTCACAGATCAGCACTTGTGATGTAGCATCTGGCGGGCACTCATAGAGGCCCGTGGGCGAATTAAGCCCTATCCGGTCGCCAACTTGCGCGTCAAGCGCCCAGGCGGCTGCAATGCCGCCGTCGTGGACCACAAAGTCAATTTCGATCCATCCGTCGCCGGCTTCGCGGATGGTGTAAGTGCGCATCGGCGCATCGGGCTGTCCCTCGACCGTGCGCCAGCTATCGCCATCAGCGACCGGCAGGCTGAGCAGGTTGCGATCTTTGGTGTGGGGGAAGAAGAGCCTGACGTATTCATCGCCAATGCCGGTGCTGGTAAAACCGTGTACGCCAAAGCGCAATCGCTTCAATGTGGGCGAGAGATGATGAGTGGATTGAACTGTAGCTTCAAAGATTTCCATTGGCTGATCCTGATGATGCGATGCACCAGCGATATTTGGGGTCACTAGTGATTCAGAGGCTGATGTGTGTTGGGGAAGTTTAGCTTGGCGACCGGATGGCCGGAGCGGGCAATGCAAATTTTCAGTACCGCGCCCGGCCACCGGGCACTCCTGGCCTACTTGGCTAGATCGCTGCGTACTTGATCCATGAACGCTACGGCGCCAGAGGGCGAGCCATAGGTCATCTCCATGTTGTACGTGTAGATCCGGTTATTTTTTACAAATGGCAGATTCTTCCAATATGGCGACTTCTCCATGGCGGCAATGGACTTGTCTAGCTCTGCTCTAGCATCGTCGCCTACACCCATGGACATCCATACGGCGTCAACATTCTTGAGCTGGTCCAGCTCCTCCAAGGACAAGCTCAACCCCTTCTGCTTGCTCAGTTTTTCGGTCTTCAAGCCGATCGTGTCGAAGACACCGCACTCCAAGTAGGAATAGCAGTCGACATTGACCTTTCCGTCCCAGTAGCCCAAGGTAGCGACCGTCAGATCCCCATTGCCCGCCGCGTCTATGGACTTCTTGGCTTCTGCGCCGTGTTCTTCATAGGCGTTCAACCATTGGTCGTACTGTTCTTGGCGGCCCAAGTCCTTGGCAGTCC
The DNA here is from genome assembly GCF_001302565.1 of Glutamicibacter halophytocola. Taxonomy (NCBI): domain Bacteria; kingdom Bacillati; phylum Actinomycetota; class Actinomycetes; order Micrococcales; family Micrococcaceae; genus Glutamicibacter; species Glutamicibacter halophytocola. Next base: position 1,498,605 of record NZ_CP012750.1, on the reverse strand, counting down.
GCTCGAAGTGCGACTGCCAGCTTTCACCATCAAAGGCGTTAGTCGTATAGGTCGGCGCGATCGCTGCGAGCTTTTCGTGGACTTCGGCGTCGTAGCCCAGCCCATTGAGGATGAAATCAGGCCCTGCACCCAATACCCGCTCGTAGTTGAATTCCGGGTAGTTGGCAAAGGGGGTCACCCCACTGAGTGCTTCCTGCGGAAAGTAGTCGGGGAACGTCGTAAACCCGGAATCGCCGCGGATTGGCTGCTCCGCGGCCAGCGGTATCCCAAGAGTGGCCAAGATATCAACGTCGGTGGTGTAGAAGCCCAATGCGGCGGCCGGCTGGTTGTCCAAGCTCACCTCATGGCCCTGCGGGTCCACCGTCTTCAGTGGCGCTTGATCCGCTGATGGCGAGGCGTCTTCGGCGGCTTGGCCCGAAGTTTGTCCGCAACCGGTGAGTGAAAGGGAAGCGAGCGCCAATAGCGCAGCAGGCGCCATGAAGGCTCGCGGGGTAATCCGGGGCATGCGAGTGATCCTTAGGAATGGAGGGGTGAGTGAGCGCGGGGCCAGTAGGCCGCACAGCTGGATGAACTTAACATAGGCTAACCTATGTTAGTTACGAATCATATTTATAACATATTATGAATTGCATGTCCTCATCTCGCCCAGACGGGCCCCTGCTGTTGCGTTCCCTGCTGATCGCGGAACGCACCCGAATCATCGCTGCGGTTGCCCTCCTTTCCTGTTGGACCGCTGGCGAAGCCCTCGTCCCTGCATTGATCGGCGCAACCATCGATCATGCGATAGCCGGTGGTGCACTGATCCACCTAATCCTCTGGCTCATCGCCTTGGGACTGTGTTTCGCCATGCTCTCCTTCGGCTACCGATTTGGCGCCCGACTAGGAAATTCAGGAATGAACCGGCAGGTCTACCTCCTGCGCACACGGATTGCCGAACATGTCCTATCCCCGGGGTATCGGCCACGAACCGCCCGCATGCCAGGAGAAATCGCCACCATCACCTCGGTAGATACCGACGTCTGCGCCTCAGTCATTCGCCAAGCCTCACTGGGCTTCAGCGCACTGGGCGGCCTACTAGTCTGCGCCGTGTACCTGATCTGGGCCAACCTGTGGGTGGGCCTGTCGGTCCTGATCATCACCCCCTTGGGCATGGCGGCACTTCGCTGGCTCACTCCACGGCTGAGCAAGGCCAGCGATAATCTTCAATCCGATATCGCTGCGTCAGGGGCCGCTGCCGCCGATCTCATGGCCGGGGTGCAAGTGCTGCGCGGAATCGGCGGGCACGACCAGGCTGCCGCTCGCTACCGTGATGCCAGCCAACGCGCCGCCACCGCTGGCATTGTTTCAGCATCCGCGTCCGGACGCATCGATGCTGCTCAGGTTCTGGTTTCCGGGACGGTTTTGCTTGCCGCCGCAGGCCTGGGTTCCTGGCAGGTGGCCGCGGGCTCCATGAGCATCGGAGCATTGCTGGGCGTCATGGGCGTCGCACAGTTCCTGTCCACTCCCCTGGGCACCTTGGTCTCCACAGTCGAGGCCCGCACCCGATCGTTGGCCGCAGCCGAACGTGTTGCAGCGTTGCTGGCAGACGGTGCGAATCCATCGGGGAAACAACGCCCGGTGCCTCGTTCAGATTCCACCCTGTCCATCGAATGGCCCGCAATAGCGGAAAGTCCACTCACCTTTATGCCGGGTGGCTTCACAGTGCTGGTTTGCGCAGAAGATTCCCTGCGCGCACAGCTTGCCACGATCTTCAGCCTCGGCTCCTGCGAGCCGAAAATGACTCAATCTTCGTCCGCACCGGGTCCTCGCCTACTGCTCGACGGGATCGACATTTCACTGATCGATCCGGCCTACCTTCCACTCCTGTTGCGCCTCGCCCCGCATCAGTCGCATTTGATTGAAGGCAGCATCAGGGAAAATATTCTTGGCGCAGCGCCGCTTCCGGACCCGCGGACGCTGCAGCTGCTGCTTAGTGCCAGCGGCGTTGACGAACTACTGGAAAACTATCCCGAGGGCATTGAGCATCTGGTAGAGGGACGTGGCTTCAACCTTTCCGGAGGGCAACGACAACGGGTTGCCCTTGCCCGTGCTCTGGCGGGTGGTCCTCTGGTCAGGGTGCTGCAAGAACCCACCAGCGCAGTGGACTCGGTGACCGAAGCGAACATCGCCCAAGGAATACTCCGCTGGAGGGAACATGCCCAAGCGACCGGGACAAGTGCTGGAACCCTGCTCATCCTGAGCACCTCTCCGACCTTGCTGGCCACGGCCGATGAGGTAGTTTTCCTTGACTGCGACGGGTCGATCACCCGCTCCACGCACCTGGATCTCCGTGCGAAACCAAACTACGACAAGGTGGTCAGCCGATGAGCCCAAGGCCTGAGAACACTGATCTGTCACAGCCGGCACTGCCCACCGCCAGTACTGCTACCGCTTGGCGGACTTTGGGCCGCACTCTTCGCCCGCAGAAGTGGCAGATCATATGGGCATCGCTGATCACCTTGGCCTCCTCGGCAGCGGCCATGCTGCCGTCCTTCGCCATCGGCATTCTTGTTGATGCGCTGGGATCCAACGATCCCTACCCCACGGTGGCCAGATGCCTGCTCGCCATAGCAGCCTCATTGGCATGCGGTGCGGCGCTGGCGTGGTATGCCCGAGTGCTCTACGCGAAGATCGCCGAGCCTGCGGTAGCAACCCTGCGCGAAGACGCCGTGGACCATGCACTGAATCTGGAATCAGGGATCCTGGAGCGTGCCGGTGACGGCGAGCTTGTCTCGCGCGTGTCAGATGATTCTCGGTTGATTTCCCAAGCGGTAGCGTGGCTCTTACCGGCCTTCTTGTCTGCAATTACCCTGCTGGTGCTCTCGGTGCCGGGGCTTTTCACTCTTCATTGGGTATTAGGGCTTTCCGGAATGATCGCCATTCCGATGTACTGGCTGTCCTTGCGCTGGTACCTCCCGAGAAGCGCGCCGCTATACCGAGAAGAACGGGAAATCATGGCCCGTCGCACCAACACTTTCCTCAATGCATTCCACGGACGAGTGATGCTGCACTCTCAAGGTTGGGCGCATGCACAGGTTGATGCGCTGGAAAGGGCAAGCTTCGATTCGCGCAGTGTGGCAGACCGAGTATTCCGCATGCTCACCCGATACTTCGCGCGCAATAACCGGGCAGAATTTATCACGATGGCAGCTTTGCTGACTGCTGGGTTCTTCCTCGTGCGGGCCGATGCAACCTCGGTGGGCGCGGTCACCACTGCAGCCCTGCTCTACCATCGGCTGTTCGATCCGATTTCCGAGGTAGTAACGCTCTTTGACATGGTTCAAGAGGCGGGCATCGCACTTCGTCGCGTAACAGGCGTTCTCTTGGCCAAGCGTCGCAAGCCCAGAAGAACCTTGTCGGTTCCCAGCGAGCTCTCGTCCTCCAGGGGGCTAGTTCTTCGCGGAGTCAGCCACCATTTTGAGTCGGGAGCCGCGGTGCTCAGCGGGCTTGACTTGTTCTTGGCAGATGGGCAATGCGTGGCTTTAGTAGGCACCACCGGCGCGGGGAAATCCACGGTGGCACGGATCTTGTCCGGCATCATCGAACCTACAGGTGGCGTGGCCGTGTTAGATGGCAAGCAGCTCATCTCGTACGAGATGACGAGCCTTCGAGAGAACGTAGCACTCATCTCACAAGATGCGCACGTCTTCTCCGGAACAGTGCGGGATAACCTCACTCTCGGAGCACCTGCACCATGTTCCGAAGTTCAGCTTCAAGAGGCGATAGGCACTTGCCATGCCCAATGGATAAACGATCTGCCACAAGGATTGGACTCCATGCTGGGTTCCAATGGCCACCAGCTCACCAGCCATCAACAGCAGCACCTGGCACTGGTGCGTATTGCTGTGCTAAATCCGCGCATCGTCATCATGGATGAGGCCACCGCCGAGGCAGGTTCTCGTAACTCGCGCGAATTAGACAAGGCCGCGAACGCGCTAACAAAGGATCGAACCACGCTCATCATCGCTCACCGCCTATCGCAGGCGAGAAGCGCCGATCGAATCATCGTGATGGACCACGGGGAAATTATCGAAGATGGAACTCATTGGCAGCTACTAGCCGCCAATGGCAAGTACGCCAAACTTTGGAGAGCCTGGGAAGGCTAGGGAACCTTTCTCTGGCGACTGGCCAAGCAGCGCAGCACGAAGTGGTTCCGCCCGAATTCCTGGCGGAACCACTTCTTCTTTGGACGTCGAGGGGCATGCCAGCGATGCGGGCTAGGCGGCAAGAACAGCGCGATCGATGCCGTGGACGGCGCCTGATAATTTCGAGTGGGCCAGATGCCACATAGCTAGAACCAATGACGCGATATTCCATTTTCATGCCAGGCATGCCCCATAAGATCCTCTAGGGGCATTTCTGGCTATAGATCAGCATCAGGTATCAGCGACACTGCAGAATTGGCCCCTGCGCTGGGTGCTGCTCATTTCCCCGCCCTGCCGCTGGGAAGCCGCCCCGCAATCCAGACACACTAGGCAAATACCTTGGGCCTCTTTGGCATTCTTCTAAATAGTCCAACAGATCATTTATAGTTCAAGCATTCAAGGAAACTTCCGTGAATATCCACTCGCACTCACTTCAGGGAGAACTTCATGACACTATCCGCTACTCGCCGGATTCGCAGCGCAACCGCGGGCTTCGCAATCGGCGGCCTGCTACTGGCGGGCACGTCGCCAGCGCAAGCAAGCGAACGGCCGATCGACATCACCGGCTACTCCGTTTCGTCCATCACCGTGGACGATTCGAATTGCCATTATGTCTCAGTCAAAGCATCTTCGAAGGTCAAGAGCGACTACGAAGACGCGTACGCATTCATCGATGTCACCCGAAATGGCGGCCTGGTTGATTCGCTGTGGTTTGAGAACCGCAAGGTGTCGGACCGCGCTTTAATCTGCCCCTCGTGGGACGGACTGGGCACCTACAAAGTGGGACCAGCCGATGTATCAGCTACCTACAGTTACTGGGACTCGTACTTTGGGTACCAGGACACCGATTACGTTGATTACACCGATCGGACCAGCAAGAGCTTCCAGGTTCGCGGCAAGACCAAAAGCACGCTGGCAGTGAAGCGCACCGGCAACAAGGTAACGCTGACAGCCAAGGCCCAAGTGTATTCACCGGAAAAGTACCGCTACGCCCAGTACAACGCCAAGCAGGCCAAATTCCAGGTCAAATCCGGCAACTCATGGAAGACCTTGAAAACGGTCTCGCTCAAAAAAGGAACTGCCAAGTTGACCCTAAAGCAGTCAAAGAAGAAGGCCTACCGGTTGTCCATTCCGACCGCTTCCTGGGCGACTTCCACCAACAGCAAGTCCGTGTCCAAGTAGGAGCCATCAGCATCATGATGGGCACGCCACAATGAATTACTGAATATCTTGAAGCCCGGATCACCGCTGATTCGGGCTTCAAGATTATGAGCCAGCATTTTGCGGGACTGTTCCCCCTAACTACGATCTACTGCCCCTGGGAGCTTGGGACGCGTCAGCACCGCGCCGCCAGAACTCACACCGCACACCCATAAACTAGCACTTGACCTGACGTGTAAAAGTCTAGAAAAACAAATAACAATATGGATACTATCTGCGTACCAGCTTGGTATTACCTGAGCGTTTTGATAAAAAGATAGGATGAATAGAGATGTAGCATGAGCCAACGACGCGTCTTCAGACGCATCATCCTGCCCAGCGCGTGGTTAATCATCGGCGCGCTGATTGCCGTCAGCTTAGTAAAACTAGCCTTCAGCGGGAGCTCTCCAGCAGCCGACGACCAGCTTTATCCTTCTGGTGAAATCCCGGCGGAGACTGTGGTCGTCGAAAAAGAGACGATCAAGAACTCTCTTTCAATTCCGGGAACCATTGAGCTCGTCGAATCCCAGCCCCTGACCGCGCCCTCCACTGGCGTCGTCAATTGGGCCTTTGTGAAGGTTGGCGACAACGTCAGCCAAGGCGACAAGATCTTTCAGATTCGCGTCGAAAGTTCGACGGAGCCGGCAACAACAGAGGAATCCTCAGCCGAAGACCAGCCGCAGGCAGACGCAGACGCAGACTCGGAAGCCCGCTCGCCGGAAACGACCGTCTCCTATCACGACGTTTATTCCCCAGCCACAGGAAAAATTGGAAAGTTCGAAATCGAGATCGGCGATGACGTCGAAAAGGGCGCAAGCCTCGCGGCGGTGCAGCCGCAAGGCTTCCACGCCGTGGGAACGATCAAGGCCCTGGATCGATACCGGATCATGGATGAAACTCTTGAAGCCACCGTCAGCATTGAAGGCGGACCTGAGCCCTTCACCTGCAAAAACCTCAGCATCGGGGACTCTGCATCAAAGAACGTAGAACCTGAAACACCTGGGGAAGACGCTGAAATGGCTGATCCTGCTGTTGATGCGCAGGGCGAATCGAGTTCGGGCAGTGAAATTTCCTGCGATGTCCCCGAAGACGTTGTCGTATTCGACGGCCTGGATATGAACATGGACGTCAATGCGGGTTCCGCTAACGATGTGCTCACCGTGCCGGTGACCAGCGTGCGCGGGCTCGTTGGCAAAGGCGCCGTCTGGATCCTGAACGGCGAAGGCAAGGAGATCCGCACCGAGGTAGAACTCGGCATCACCGACGGCAAGGTGGTGGAGGTCCGCTCCGGCCTCAAGGCAGATGCCGAAGTTCTGCGATATGTCCCGGGATCGGCCCCTGCCGTTGAGATGGATCCGGGCATGGAGATCATTCCCTGATGAGTGATGCCCAGCTGCTAAAGCTCGAAAATGTCACTCGCAGCGTATTGCTGCCCGATGACAGCGAGCTGCACATTTTGAACGGCATCAACTTGTCAGTTTCCGAAGGTGATCACATCGCCATTGTTGGACGCTCGGGCACCGGCAAATCCACCTTGCTCAATATCCTGGGCCTATTGGACCGGCCTACCTCGGGCAGCCTGGCATGGCGTGGACAAGATGCCACCAGGCTCAGTGCCCGGCGTGCAGCCCATGCGCGCGGCCGCGACCTCGGTTTCGTATTCCAGCAGTTCAATCTGCTGCCCGGGCGCACCGCCTTGGAGAATGTCATGGCTCCATTGATGTATGCCTCCGGCCGTGATTTCTGGCGCCGGAGAACCCTCGCGGCCGAGGCCCTGGAAAAGGTGGGGCTCGGTGCCCGCTTGGACTCGATGCCGCAGACCCTCTCGGGCGGTGAGCAGCAGCGCGTGGCCATTGCCAGGGCGCTGGTGCGCCGGCCGCGAGTTGTCCTGGCCGATGAACCGACCGGCGCTTTGGATGTAGCTACCGGCCGGGCAGTTATGGAATTGCTGGACGCCGCTACGGTCGAATCTGGCGCCGCACTGATCACGATCACCCACGACATCAATGTCGCGGCACTGGCCCGCGAGCAATTCCGCCTGGAAGACGGAATGCTCAAGACCATGGCACAGGAGGTGGCGCGGTGAATTCCTTGCCAAGACTCTTCACCGGATTCGTGGCGGCACTGCTGGAAGCTTGGCAGGAACTGCGGATCCACAAGCTGCGCGTCTTGTTGTCACTGGTAGGCGTCACCATCGCCGTGGCATCGTTGACCACGGCAGTTGCCGGAGCCGGCATGGCACAGCAGCTGATGACCGAACAGCTGGAACGCAATGGCCGGCCGGCACTGATCAATACCTACGCCTTTAGCGAGCAGGGCGAGCAGCTCCCTTCGGCCAACGCGCAGGTCGCCAACGCCTTCACGAAAACCGCTGAGCGCTTTGACGTTGACTACGCGTCCGTGGTTTCCCGGACTTACGGCTTCAAAGCCTCCGCTCAAGGTGCCACCATCGACTCCGATGTCATGGTCGTGGATCCTGATTACGCTCCGATTCACCGGATCTTCGCGCAGCATGGCCGTTGGCTGGAATCCGAAGATGCGCAGAACCTGGCTCCGACCGTGGTCGTGGATCGGACCCTGTACCAGGAGCTGGAATTGGACCAGGGGCCACTGCCCGCCTCCATTGAAATGAATGCAGGCGCGCAAAAGGTGTCGGTCACGGTGATTGGGGCGACGTCAACCAGGGATGGCGGACTTGGCGGACAGATGTGGATGCTCCCGCAAACCTATGACCATTGGTTTGCCGCCACCTCGCCATTGGCTGATGCCAGCTATGAAATGTGGGTCCCCATTGAAGGATCCGAGGAGTTGGCTGCGCATTTCGCCGTGCAAATGCAGGCCGAGCTTCCCGGATACTCTGTCGAGTCCATGCGCTCCGACTATTTGTCCTGGGGCGGGGATGAGAGCCTCCAGCAATTGGCCATGGTGGCCGGCGGGATTGCCGGGATCATTCTCCTGCTTGGATCCTTGAGCCTGCTGAACGTGGCCATGGTGACCATGAAGCAGCGCATTCGAGAGGTGGGCATCCGTCGCAGCTTTGGCGCCACGACCGGCAGGGTCTTCTTCTCGGTGATGATGGAAAGCGTTGTCGCCACCGCCGTTGCCGGCGGCCTGGGCGTGCTGATTTCCGTGGCCGTGGTGACCAACCCGAAGGTAATCAATATGATCGTCGGCTCTGGCATCGATCAGATGCCCGCGTTCCCCATCGGGGCTGCCCTGGCCGGCATCGCGGTTTCGATCGCCGTTGGCGCGCTGACCGGTGTTCTCCCGGCGCTCGTGGCCGCGAGGGTGCGGATTGTCGATGCGATTCGCGTGTGACCGAACGTGATGTGAAGCGAATCGGCCGCACCGGCTGAAGGCGCCGTTCAAAGTATTCCACTTTGGACGGCGCCTTTGTTTTACCCCGCCGTTCCGCGGATTGCCCGTCAACGGCGGTCAATCGATCAAGAACTTTCCTTGGCCTTCTTGACAGCGGATGAGATTGGGAGCACACTGATCGTATACGATTTGATGTACGAGATGATGTATGACGAAAGCAGGACGATCAACGGTGACCACTACTGTCCCAGTAACCGAAGAGACCTTCGCCCAGGCAGGCAAAGTTCTGGCCGTGCACCTGAGCTACTCCTCCCGCGCGGCACAGCGCGGCCGTACCCCCAAATTCCCGAGCTACTTCATGAAGGCCAGCAGCTCCCTGGCTGCCACCAATGGCACGGTTGAGCGTCCAGCCGGCACCGAGCTGCTGGCCTTCGAGGGCGAAATCGCGCTGATCATTCGCACCGCCGCCCGCCGCGTCACGGTAGAAGAGGCCTGGAGCCACGTCGGCTCGGTCACCGCCTCCAACGACCTGGGCGTGCATGACATGAAGTACGCGGACAAGGGATCGAACATCCGCTCCAAGTCCGGAGACGGCTACACCCCGCTGGGCCCGAACGCGCTGGACGCCGCCGCCTTGGACCCCGCCAAGCTGCGCGTGCAGGCCTGGGTCAACGGCCAGCTCGCCCAGGACGCCACCACGTCCGAGCTGCTGTTCTCCTTCGCGCAGATCATTGCAGACCTCTCCCAGCAGATGACCCTGCAGCCCGGCGACATCATCCTCACCGGAACCCCCGCCGGCTCCACCGTCTTCTTCCCCGGCGACGTCGTGGAAGTCGAAGTCACCGACCTGATCACCGGCACCACCACCGGCAAGCTGAAAACCACGGCCACCGAGGGAACGGCCGCCTTCGGCTCCTTCGGAAACCAGCCCAAGGCCAGCGACAAGGACAAGGAAGATGCCTACGGCGACCGTGCTTCGGCCGGCCTGCCTCCGGTGGTCACCGGCAAGGACGTGCTCACCGACAAGGTCCGCGAGCAGCTGGCCTCGGTAGCCACCGCCACCCTGTCCGCCACCCTGCGCAAGCGCGGGCTGAACAACGTCAACATCGAAGTGCCCGGCGCGACCAAGGGCATGCAGCGCGTCATCGGCACCGCCCGCACCCTGCGCTACATCCCCAACCGAGAAGATCTCTTCAAGGCCCACGGCGGCGGATACAACACCCAGAAGCAGTCCATCGACTCGCTGGAGAACGGTGAAATCCTCGTCATGGAAGCCCGCGGCGAAACCGGCTCCGCCACCCTGGGCGACATCCTGGCACTGCGCTCCCAGCAGCTCGGCGCGGCCGGCATCATCTCCGATGGCGGCGTGCGCGACCTCGACGCGGTCTCCAACTTGGAGATTCCGGTCTTCTATAACGGAGCCCACCCGGCAGTCCTCGGGCGCAAGCATGTGGCCTGGGACAAGGACATCACCGTGGCCTGCGGCGGCGTTTCGGTCCAGCCCGGGGATGTGATCGTGGCCGACTCGGATGGCATCGTGGTCATCCCGCCAGCGCTGGTGGAAGAAGTCGCCGCTGAAGCGGTGATCACCGAATCCAATGACGAATTCATCTTCGCCATGGTCAAGCGCGGCTACGGCATCGAGGGCCTGTTCCCGATGAACGCGCAGTGGAAAGCCAAGTACCACGCGTGGAAAGACGCCGGCAGCCCGGAGCTGGACTCATGGGCACTGTAACCTCAGCCTCGAAGTCCGAGGCCGCCTACCAGCTGGTCTCCGAGCGCATCACCAACGGCGCCTACTCCCCGGGCTACCGCCTGGTGCTGGGGACCATCGCCGATGAGCTGGGCTGCTCGGTCGTCCCGGTTCGCGAGGCCATCCGCCGGCTCGAAGCCGAGGGCCTGGTCCACTTCACCCGCAACGTCGGGGCGACCGTGGCCCATGTGGATTCGACCCTGTACCTGCACACCATGCAGACGCTGATGATCATCGAACCGGCAGCCACCGCACTGGCCGCCGGCTCCATGGATGCCGCATGGCTGGCCAAGGCCCGGGAGCTGAACGAGAAGATGCGCCAATGCCTGGAGGACTTCGATCCGGTGGCATTCACCCGGATGAACACCGAATTCCACCAGCTGCTCTATGGGCAGTGCCCCAACCCGCACATCCTGGATCTGGTGCAGCGCGGCTGGCGCCGGCTGGCTGCCATGCGGGCCAGCAGCTTCACGCATATCCCCTACCGCGCCCGTGAATCCGTCAAGGAGCACGACGCGCTGCTGGATTTGATCGCGGATCACGCCACCCCGGCCCAGATCGAGGCCGCCTGCCGCGAACACCGCGCCCACACCCTGAACAGCTATTTGAAAGCCGCTGGCATGGAACCCAGCGCGATCTAGGCAACCCGCATTTTTCACGACACACCGGCATCCACGCCGGAATCAACAACACTAGCGAGCACGAGAGGAATTGCCATGAGCAAGCACTTCGTACCAGAAAACCTGCCAACTCACCTGCAGCACTTCATCAACGGCGAATTCGTGGACTCCATTGGCGGAGAAACCTTCGACGTCCAGGAACCGGTCACCAACACGAACTACGCCACCGCTGCATCGGCGCAGCCAGCGGACGTGGATCTGGCCGTGGCCGCAGCAAGCAAGGCCTTCAAGAAAGGCCCATGGTCCAAGATGCTGCCCCGCGAGCGTTCCCGGGTGCTGCACAAGATCGCTGACATCGTCGAATCCCGCGACGACGAGCTGGCACTGCTCGAGTCCTACGACTCCGGCCTGCCAATCACCCAGGCCAAGGGCCAGGCCCGCCGCGCCGCCGAGAACTTCCGCTTCTTCGCCGACCTGATCGTGGCACAGGTGGATAACTCCTTCCGCGTGCCAGGGCGCCAGATGAACTACGTGAACCGCAAGCCCATCGGCGTGGCCGCGTTGATCACCCCCTGGAATGTCCCGTTCATGCAGGAATCCTGGAAGCTGGCCCCGGCCATCGCCACCGGCAACTCGGTCGTCCTCAAGCCCGCCAGCTACACCCCGCTCTCCGCAGGGCTATGGCCAGACATCTTCCGCGAGGCAGGCCTGCCAGAAGGCGTCTTCAACCTGATTTTCGGTTCCGGCGGCGTAGCCGGCGACTACCTGGTCAAGCACCCGGATGTGCCGCTGGTATCCTTCACCGGCGACTCCTCCACCGGCGCCACCATCTCCACCGCGGCTGCTCCGCAGTTCAAGGGCCTGTCCCTGGAGCTGGGCGGCAAGTCCCCTGCCGTGGTCTTTGCCGACGCCGACCTGGACGCAGCCCTGGATGCCACCGTCTTCGGCGTGTTCTCGCTGAACGGCGAGCGCTGCACCGCAGGTTCCCGTGTTCTGGTCCAGCGCGATATCTACGATGACTTTGTTGCCAAGTTCGCGCAGCGCGCCAAGAACATCCGTGTTGGCCTGCCTAGCGACCCGAAGACCGAGGTGGGTTCGCTGGTGCACCCGAAGCACTTCGAGAAGGTCATGAGCTACATCGAAATCGGCAAGACCGAGGGCCGGCTGCTGGCCGGCGGCGGGCGTGCAGAAGGCTTCGAGGACGAGGGCAACTATGTTGCACCGACCGTGTTCGCCGATGTCGCCCCCGATGCCCAGATCTTCCAGGACGAGATCTTCGGCCCGGTCGTGGCGATCACCCCGTTCGACACCGACGAGGAAGCGCTCGAGCTGGCCAACAACACCAAGTACGGCCTGGCCGCCTACGTATGGACCAGCAACCTGAAGCGCGCGCACAACTTCGCGCACCAGATCGAATCCGGCATGGTGTGGCTGAACTCCAATAACGTCCGCGACCTGCGCACTCCCTTCGGCGGCGTGAAGGCTTCGGGCCTGGGCCGCGAAGGCGGCTACCGCTCGGTGGATTTCTACACCACCCAGCAGTCCATCCAGATCACCCTGAACGAAGCCCACTCCCCCAAGTTCGGCGTCTAGGAAGCTCCCGCTTCCCTCCACTAATCTTTCCTGCTTGCAAAGGAGCAAATCATGAGCAAAGAAATCGAAAACCCGATTCCCACCCCTTCGGTTCCAGCACCGGATATCCTGCGCTGCGCCTACGCCGAACTGGTGGTCACCGACCTGGAGCGCTCGCGCAACTTCTACGTTGACGTTCTGGGCCTGCATGTCTCCTACGAGGACGAGAACCAGATCTACCTGCGTTCCTTCGAGGAATTCATCCACCACAACCTGGTGCTGACCAAGGGCCCGGTGGCCGCGTTGAAGGCCATGGCCTTCCGTGTCCGCTCCAACGAGGACGTGGACAAGGCCGAGGCCTACTACAAGGAACTGGGCTGCCGCACCGAGCGCCGCACCGAAGGCTTCGTCAAGGGCATCGGCGATGCGGTGCGCGTGGAGGATCCGCTGGGCTTCCCCTACGAGTTCTTCTTCGAGACCACCCACGTTGAGCGCCTGCACATGCGCTACGACCTGTACTCGGCCGGCGAACTGGTCCGCCTGGACCACTTCAACCAGGTCACCCCGAATGTGCCTCGTGGCCGCGCCTACCTCGAGGACCTGGGCTTCCGCGTCACCGAGGACATCCAGGACGATGAAGGCACCACCTATGCAGCGTGGATGCACCGCAAGGGCACCGTGCACGACACCGCGCTGACCGGTGGCAACGGCCCGCGCCTGCACCATGTGGCCTTCTCCACCCATGAGAAGCACAACATCATCCAGATCTGCGACAAGATGGGCGCCCTGCGCATTTCGGATCGCATCGAGCGCGGCCCGGGCCGCCATGGCGTGTCCAACGCGTTCTACCTGTACATCCTGGATCCAGATGACCACCGCATCGAGATCTACACCCAGGACTACTACACCGGCGACCCGGATAACCCGACGATCACCTGGAACGTGCACGACAACCAGCGCCGCGACTGGTGGGGCAACCCGGTTGTTCCGTCCTGGTACACCGAAGCTTCCAAGGTCCTGGACCTGGACGGCAACGTGCAGGAAGTTATCGAGCGCACCGATGACTCCGAGCTGGAAGTCACCATTGGCGCCGACGGCTTCTCCTACACCCGTGCCGGGGACGAAGACGGCTCCTACCACGGGCAGGCTTCCAAGGGCTTCAAGCTGGGCAACCAGCTCTAAGCGCCAGTGGCCATCAAGGGCTCTCGTGTTCCGGGCGGATTATCCCGTCCAGGCCACGGGAGCCCTCTGGCGTTTCCCCTAGCTGGCCGCCTGGCCGGTGAATGAACCGCTTGAATTTCTGGCTGTTGCTATTCATTTCGCTGACTTTGGGCAAGACTGGAACCATGGTCAGTGAAAACAGTTCCAAGTTTGACGACCGTAGCCACGCCGGAGCCGCGTTGGGCATGAAGCTGGCCACGACCTTGCCCGCTGGCGAGTACACGGTGCTGGGGCTATTGCGCGGCGGCGTTCCCATCGCGTACGAAGTAGCCCAGGCATTGGGCGCTCGCTTGGGTGTCTTGGCGGTGCGAAAGCTCGGAGTGCCCAATAATCCGGAACTGGCCTTCGGAGCCATCGCACATTACTCCGCCGTCGGCGGCCGCTACCTCAATGCCGAGGTGCACCGGCGGGCTTTGCAGTATTTTGGGCCGGAGGAGCTGGCCTCGGTGGAAAATGGAACCCATGCCGATCTGCTGGCCCTGGCCCACGCGTTCAGGGCCTACGCACCGGACTTGGCGGGACAATCCGTGATTCTCTGCGACGACGGCATCGCCACCGGGGCAACGATTAAAGCCTCCCTGGAACTCGTTGCCCAGCTGCATCCCCAATCCATCATCGTCGCATCCCCGGTAATTGCCCCGGAAACCCTCACCGAACTGGCTCCGCTGACCGACGGGCTGGTTGAGCTGCTCAAGCCGCACCGGTTTGGAGCTGTTGGTGCGTTCTATAAGGACTTCAGCCAGGTCGATCAAGACAACGTTCTCAAGCTGCTGGGTGCCGGTTCTTGAAAGCAGTACAGCAAACGGCCAGCAACTTTCGCCGTTGCTGGCCGTTGTGCTTTGCACCCTTTATCCGAAGAACTGATTCAGCGTACTGACCGGAAGCGGAATGCCGCTCCCAGGGCCGTGATGCTGACGATGGACAGGACGGCGAGATAGTATCCCGGCGCCACCGGCTGTCCCGTGGTTTCAATCAGGAATGCGCAGATCATCGGGGTGAACCCGCCAAAGACTGCCACTGCGGCGTTGTAGCTGAATGACAGGCCCGTGGCCCGGACCGAGCCGGTAAACACGTCGGCCATAACCGAGGGCAGCGCCCCGAAGTACAGGGCCTTGAGCAGTCCAAGAATCGTCATCACCACGGCCAGGACCAGGAAGCTCTTTCCTGCGATGAGCCAGAGGAACAGCGGAATCGTCAACAGGACAATCCCGATGACTGCCGGGATCATGATTTTCAAGCGGCCGTACCGGTCCGACAGGTGGCCGACGACTGGAGTCGCGAAGGTGAGGATCACGCCGGAAATAATCAATGATGAAAATGATACGGACGGATTCATGCCCAGCTGCTTGATACCGAAAGTCGGCATGTATTGCAGGACGAAGTTCAACGCAGTCGAGATGGCCAGGGCACCACCGGCAATCAGCACCGAAACCTTATGCGACCGGAATAGCTGCTGCACCGGCGCATGGTTGTGCTTCGTGCCGCCCTGGGCCTGCTGGTCGTCGGCCTTTTCAATCGGCGCTTCGTCAACATGCCGGCGGATCCACCATCCGGCGGGACCTACCAGCAGTCCGACGAAGAACGGAATGCGCCATGCCCAGTCGTTCATTTGCTCTGTAGTGAAGACGCTGGTCAGGATGACGACGGTGATTGCAGCCATCAGCGCGCCAAGCCCTTGGCTGGCAAATTGGAAACTTCCCAAGAAGCCCTTGCGCCCCTTGCTTTGGGCCAGCAGGTACGAGGTTGCTGCTCCGAATTCGCCGCCGGCCGAGAATCCCTGAACCAGCCGGCCGACGATCAGCCCCAACGGAGCGAGCAGCCCGATAGTTCCATAACCCGGCATGAAAGCGATGATTGCGGTGCCCAATACCATCAGCCTGATGGTGAGGACCAGGCCTTTTTTCATTCCCTTGCGGTCTGCGTAGGAGCCGAGCACCAAGCCACCCAGCGGCCGGATCAGGTACGAGATCCCGAAGACGGCAAACGCCTGGATTACTTCCACGGCCGCATTGTCCGAGGGGAAGAAAT
This sequence comes from Glutamicibacter halophytocola, assembly GCF_001302565.1. Lineage (NCBI taxonomy): Bacteria > Bacillati > Actinomycetota > Actinomycetes > Micrococcales > Micrococcaceae > Glutamicibacter > Glutamicibacter halophytocola. The sequence continues at coordinate 1,482,709 of NZ_CP012750.1, read as the reverse complement.
TATGCCCGATGTAGATGGCCAACAGCGCATAGATGGACATGTCGTACCATTCCAGGGCATTGCCAATGGTGGCCGCCGCAATGCCTCGTGCCGCGGACTGGCGTGCAGGCGCGGGAACTTCCGAGACCAAATCTTGTTGTTGCTTGTCCATGCTGGTACCTATATCTTTCCACTGGCCAGCGCGCTTGCGCTGGGCACGTCTTGGCGCGTTCCCAGATCGTGGAACAGGCCGCACATCATTTGCAGTCCTTCGCGCAGGACCGATTCCAGCGCATGTTCGTTGGGGCCGTGCTGCTGGCACCCAGGGTAGGAATGCGGAATCCAGAGGGTCGGCAACCCCAGCGTGGATTCGAAAACGGCGTTGGGAAGCGAGCCGCCAATATTCGGCAGGATCGTGGTGGGCTGGCCGGTGGTTTCTTCCAGCGAATTGCTTGCCCATTGCACCCACGGATTCTCCGGTTCAATGCGGCTTGCAGCAAAACATTGGCCCATGCTCAATTGCACCATCGAGTACCCAGCTTCATCCAAGGCCTGGCGAATGGCCGATTCGATCTTTCCGGTGTTTGTGCCGACGACAAACCGCAGCTGCAGAACTGCCCGTGCTTGTCCAGGTATCGCATTCACCGGCACCTGGACATCGGCCGAGTTCATCGCCAGGACTTCCAGGGTGTTCCACCCGTAGAGCCGCTCGGCGGCGCTCAAGCTCGTGTCCGCCCAGCCTGCCGCCACTTCTGGATCCTGTTTTCCCTGCCCGACTTGAACCGGTGCCAATACCTCGCGCACGGAGTCCGGCAAGCTGTCCGGCAGCAGTTCAGGGACCCTGATGCGTCCGTGGCCATCAACGAGTGTTCCAATCGCGCCGGCCAGTGTCGTCGCTGGATTGCGCAGCAATCCTCCCCAGTTTCCCGAATGGTATCCGCCTTGGCGCAGGGGAACGTTCAGCTCAAAGGTCGCCCCGCCGCGTGCTCCGAGGAAGATGGTGGGCTTATCCGCGCTCTGCCGTGGACCATCCGAGGCAATGAAGACATCCGCCTCCAGCGGTTCGCGATGCGCCGCGGCATATTCATCCAGCTGGGGGGATCCGATTTCCTCCCCGGCCTCGAAGAGGAAGGTGATGTTGAATCCCAGGGATCCTTGTTCTGCCAAGATCAGCTCGATGGCCTTGAGGTTCACCAGATGCTGGCCCTTGTTATCGGCGGCGCCACGTCCATACCAGCGGTCCCCCTCGGCACGCAGCTCAAAGGGATCCCGCCCCGCGTCCCACTGTCCGGCTTGCCCGTCAACCACATCCGCATGCCCATAGCACAGCACCGTCGGGTACTGCTGAGCCTCGATGCGAGTGGCGATCAGAAAGGAATTTCCTGAACCCTGCCAATTCAGATCCGTAGTCACTGAGAAGCCCATGGCTTCGAATCGTCCACGGAGGACATCGTCGAGATATGCGTTGACAGCAACGCTTTGCGCGGGGTCGCTGCTCACCGTCGGCCGCGCTACCAGCTGCGAAAGTTCATTGAACAACTCCCCAGAGTCGGCGAAATGCTCCGCTTTTTCCAATAGATCTTGTCTCGTTGCCACGGTTTCTCCTCCAGGATTTTCTGTACTGGAGATCACATTACGAGACCGGGAGGGGCTTGAACCAGTGCCGTTTCGAGCACTAGGTTTGACTTGAAGGCAAACCTACAGGGAACGAGAGCTCAGCACTATGCAAACGCTACCCACCGCACTGCGCTATTTCCATGAGGTGGCAACCACCGGGTCGATCTCCGAGGCAGCTGAAACCCAGCACGTTTCCCCGTCGGCGATCAGCCGGCAAATCAGCCAGCTAGAACGGCAGATAGGCTCTCCGGTGTTTCGCCGGCATGCGCGCGGCATGGAACTCACTGATGCAGGAGTACTTTTGCTCACCCATACCCGTAGAGTCCAGGCAGAAGGCGAGCAGCTTCTCCAGGACCTCGGCCAAATCTCCAGCGGCATCTCACGGAGCATCAAAGTCGTCAGCTCCGAAGGGCTGGCCGCCTCGGTCACCCCGAGGGCGATCGCCGCATTCTGCAAGCTCCATCCGCAAGTGTCGGTGCACCTGACGGTGCTTCCATCAGCTGACGCGGCTCGCCAAATCGTCGAGGGGACCGCGGATATAGCGACGGTCTTCACCCTGGGCTTGCAACGAGATGCGCAAGTCGAGTACTCCCGCCCCGCTCCGGCCTTTGCGGTCCTTGCCACAGGTCATCCGCTGGCGGGCAAATCCCAGATCTCGCTGGAGGAGCTATGCCGCTATCCCCTGTCAATGACCGCCAAGGGCATTACCCAGCGCGAGCTGTTCGACATTGCGATGTCCATGGCAGGGTTGACCCCGAACATTGCGTTGACGACGGACCATATCAACCCGGCGATGGAATTCGCGCGCTCGGGCGCGGGAGTGACGCTCTTGAGCCAATTCGCGCGGGACAGCGCGTTGAGCGAGGGATTGGAATTCATCCGCATTGACCATCCAGCTTTCGCCGAACGCACGGCGCAGATTCTGACCATGCCTCGCCGCCGCCAGCCCGCCTTAGTCACGGCTCTGATCCAGCACATCACCGATGTCATGAAGAGCAGCTAGCCCGCACGGGCAGCAGGCGGGAACCTACTGGGTATCCTTCAGCAGGGCCACGTCGGAAACAAGCTCGATGTGCTCCTGCATCGCCGCGGCTGCCGCCTGCGGGTCTCCGGCGGCAATGGCCTCCGTGATTTTCCGGTGCGATTCCAAGGACCGTTCCGGGCGCCCCGGCTGCCCCAGGGATTCCAGGCGCGTTTCGAGCACCATTTCAGCGATGAATGTCATCAATTTCTGCAGGACCGACGATTTCGCCGCCCCGGTAATGGCCTCGTGGAAAAGCTCGTCGCCCTTTTCCCCGCGGTCTCCGGCCGCAATCTCCTGGGCCATCACTTCCAGCGCGTGATTTATGCGCTTGAGGTCATCGTCGGTGCGCCGCTCTGCGGCGAGCGACGCCAATTTCACTTCCAGGGTGCTGCGCGCTTCAACAATATCCGGAAGCCGGTTCTTGTGTTCATGCAGCTCCCGCAAGACCGTCGCGACTGTGGGACGGTACACCAAGACGGCACCGGTTCCGTGCTTGACGTCTATAACGCCCAAAACCTCCAGCGCGACCAGCGCCTGCGCCAAGGTAGCCCGGGAAACGCCCAGCTGGTCCGCTAGCTCCCGCTCGGCCGGCAGATGGTCCCCGGGACCCAGCCGCTCTTCTTCCACGAAGGCCAAGATCTGCTGCATGAGCTGCTCATAGAGCCTGGGGCGTTGCACCTTGGCAAAAGCCCTGGGCTTCTTGATTTCAGCCACGTTCACTCCTTCTGATGTGTCCTAGATCAAACTTACACCGAAATTTTGCTTGACAAGACACTCTGAGTCTAGGAGGCTAGGCCAGTGAGCCAGTGACTCCTGTCACACAAAAATCCACTCGCTTTGCGGCCTTCACGAAAAGGATATTCCCCATGTCTGTCGCGCTAGTCTCCATCATCATCTTGGCGGTGATGTTCATCATCGCCACGATGTTCCCCATCAATATGGGGGCCTTGGCCTTTGTCGGAGCATTCCTGCTCGGCGCCGTCTTCCTTGGGATGGACACCAAGGACATCCTCGCCAGCTTCCCCGGCGGGCTCTTCCTCACCCTCGTGGGTGTCACCTATCTCTTTGCCATAGCGCAAAATAACGGCACCATCGACATCCTCGTCGACAAGGCCGTCAAATTGGTCGATAGCCGGATCTCGTTGATCCCCTGGGTCATGTTCGTCATCACCGCAGCCATCACCGCCATTGGCGCACTGGGCCCGGCAGCGGTCGCAATCATCGCGCCCATCGGCCTGAACTTCGCACAGCGCTACAAGATCAACCCGCTGATGATGGGCATGCTCATCGTTCACGGCGCCCAGGCTGGCGGCTTCTCCCCCATCGCGGTCTACGGCGTCATCGTCAACGGGCTCATTGAAAAAGCCGGATTCGATTTCAGCCCCACCGCGCTATTCCTCACCAGCTTCATCTTCAACCTGGTCATCGCCATCGTCTTGTACCTGGTCCTGGGCGGACGCCAGCTAGCTGGCCAGCGTGCCGGAGCCATCGCCGAACGAGTTGCCGAAGCACGGCTGAAGGTTTCCGCCGGCGCCCACGCCGCAGATGTCGATTTCAAGGGCAGCGGCTCGGGCACCTACGGTCCCCGCGATCCCGCCGGCGACGGCGCCGCTCCGAAGGCACCAGGACAGCGTTTTGGCCAGATCATGACCATCATCGGCCTGATCGCACTGGCCGTCATCGCACTGGGCTTCAAGGTCGATGTTGGATTCGTATCAATCACCATCGCCGTGTTCCTCGCACTGGTGAACCCCGCTGGGCAAAAGGGCGCCGTCAACAAGATCAGCTGGTCCACCGTGCTGCTGATCTGCGGCATGCTCACCTTTGTCGGGGTACTGGAAGAAGCAGGAACGATCGAATATGTTTCCAACGGCGTTGCCAACCTTGGCGCACCGCTGCTGGCAGGCCTGCTGATCTGCTACATCGGCGCCGTGGTCTCCGCCTTCGCTTCATCCACCGCCATCCTGGCCGCGCTGATCCCGCTGGCCATCCCGTTCCTGAACACCGGCTCCATCAGCGCCACCGGCCTGATCTGTGCCTTGGCCATCGCCTCCACCGTCGTGGACGTCTCGCCCTTCTCCACCAACGGCGCGCTGGTTCTTGCCAATGCTCCCGAAGGCACGGACAAGGAGCGCTTCTACAAGCAGGTCCTGGGCTACGGCGGCATCGTCGTGCTGGCCGGGCCGGTTGCGGCATGGGCACTGCTGGTGCTGCCCGGCTGGCTGTAGACGATCATCCCCACTACCGACCTGAATAATTCGAGGAGGATCCATTGAGTTCCCTGACTGCCGAAAATACGACAATCCACGGCACCGCCACCGGACCGCTGAGCGGCTACGTGGTACTAGACCTCACCCGCGCACTGGCCGGCCCCCATGCCGGAATGATGATGGGCGATCTCGGTGCCAAGGTCATCAAGATCGAAACCGTTGGCACCGGAGATGACACCCGAGGCTGGGGTCCGCCCTTTGTCGGCCCGGAAGACAACCGCCAGGCCACCTATTTCCTGTCCTGCAACCGCAACAAGCTCTCCCTGTCGCTGAATCTGAAAGATCAGGAACACAAGGAGAAGCTGGCGGAGCTCATCAAGAACAGCGACGTCCTGATGGAGAACTTCCGCACCGGCGTGCTGGACCGGCTGGGCTTCAGTGTCCAGGTTCTGCACGAGCTCAACCCCCGGCTGGTCATCCTGTCCATCACCGGATTCGGGCACGACGGGCCCGAAGCCCATCGCAGCGGCTACGACCAGATCTTGCAGGGCGAAGCCGGCCTGATGTCCATCACCGGTTCAGGCCCGGAGGATCCGCAGAAAGTCGGAGTGCCCATCGCTGACCTGCTCTCCGGCATGTACGGTGCCTATGGCGCGCTGGCCGCCCTGCTGGAGCGGGAGAGCACCGGGCGCGGCCAGGTCGTGCGCACCTCGCTGCTGGCATCGATCGTTGGGGTGCATGCTTTCCAGGGGACGCGCGCCACCGTAGCCGGGCAAAACCCCAAGGCCATCGGCAACCACCACCCCTCGATTGCCCCCTACGGCCTGTACGGCTGCAAGGATTCCAAGGTGCAGATCAGCATCGGCAGTGAAAAGCTCTGGCAGAATTTTGCCAGCGCCTTTGGCCTGCCCGCAGATGACCCGCGCTTTGCCAGCAACTCCGTCCGCGTGGAGAACCGCCCGGCACTCAATGAGCTGATCGAGCAGGCATTCTCCAGCCGCAATGCAGAGGAACTGCTCGGCGCCCTTGATGCCGCGGGAATCCCTTCGGGCAGGGTGCGCACCATCGAAGAGGTCTACGAATGGGACCAGGTGAAATCCCAAGGCCTGATCGTCGAGGTGGACCATGAGGTATTGGGCAAGATCAACTTGCCTGGCCCGCCGCTGCGCTTCTTCGATCCAGCCACCAACAGCGAAACCACGCGCACCGCGCACAGTGCCCCGCCGGTGCTCAACGCCAACGCCCAGGAAATCGAACAGTGGCTGGCCTCCCGAAAGGACGACGCCTCATGAGCACCACCGCCCTGCGCATTGATGCGGCCACGCTGCTGGATATCGTCCTGGACCAGGGCTCCTACGAATCCTGGGACCAGGCGCCTCAGCAGCCAAAGCTCAGCGCCCAGTACGCCGCGGACCTGGAAGCGGCCGCCACCAAGAGCGGTGCCGATGAAGCAGTCATCACCGGCAAAGGCCGGATCCATGGGCGCGAGGTGGCGGTCATCGTTTCGGAGTTCAATTTCCTGGCAGGTTCCATTGGCCAGGCAGCGGCACAGCGCATTGTGGCGGCGATTCAGCGCGCCACTGCCGAAAAGCTGCCGCTGCTGGCAGGTCCTGCCTCTGGCGGCACCCGCATGCAAGAGGGAACTCTCGCGTTTTTGGGCATGGTGTCCATTACCGATGCGGTGCGCCGGCACAAGGAGGCGGGGCTTCCCTACCTGGTCTACCTGCGCCACCCAACGACCGGCGGGGTCATGGCTTCCTGGGGGTCATTGGGCCATATCACCGTGGCGGAGCCCGGCGCGCTACTGGGCTTCCTGGGCCCGCGCGTCTATGAAGCGCTGTATGGCCAGAAGTTCCCGGACGGGGTGCAGATTTCAGAGAATCTTTTCCGCAAGGGACTGATTGACGCGGTGGTTCCGCCCCAGGAGCTGCCGAGCCTGATCGACCGCGCCCTCTCCGTCTTGCTGCCGGCATCAACCGGTGGCCGATTCCCGGCTCCGGCCGGCCGGCCCTATGTGCGCGAGGCCAAGGACGTGTGGGATTCGGTGCAGCTAAGCCGCAACCCGCGCCGTCCCGATACCCGCATGCTGCTGGCCTCGGCCGATGAAGCAATGCCCCTGAACGGCACCGGCCAAGGCGAAAAGGACCCGGGGCTGATCCTGGCCTTGGCACGCTTTGGCGATCAAGCCTGCGTGGTGCTGGGACAGCAGCGCCCGCGCCATCCGGAGACGGCCAGCCTGGGGCCGGCATCATTGCGTGAAGCCCGCCGTGGCATGCAATTGGCCCAGGAGCTCAAGCTTCCCCTGGTCACCATCATCGACACCACCGGCGCCGAGCTGTCGGTGCAGTCGGAAGAAGGAGGACTGGCCGGGGAAATTGCACGCTCGCTCAGTGAGCTGATCGGCTTGCGCTCCCCTTCGGTCTCGGTGCTGCTGGGACAAGGCACTGGAGGCGCCGCGTTGGCGCTGCTTCCTGCGGATCGGACGCTGGCGGCTGAAAATTCCTGGCTCTCGCCCCTGCCGCCGGAAGGCGCCAGCGCCATTATCCATCGCAGCACTGACCGGGCCGCCGAGATGGCCCGCCAGCAAAAGATCGGGGTGCCGGATTTGTGCAGCTTTGGGCTGGTTGACCATGTGGTGGAGGAACAAGTCGATGCTGCCAGCCGCCCTCGAGAGTTCTGCCAGGAGCTGGGCGCCGCGATCGCGGCAGAAATCTCGCTGGCCCGGGCCATCCCGGATGCTCATCGGCTCGCTCGACGGCAACTGAAGTTCCAGAGCCTGGGCGAAGCCGCCGACTAGGATGTACCAGCGATTCAGAGGTTCGGACCCCGCGGGGTTCGAACCTCTGAATCCTTCTGTGCTTGAATGCGCACTAGACTTAACCGCATGACTGCAACGCTCGTGGCCAAAGACCTCACTGGTGGCCACGCCCACCGAACCCTGTTTTCCAACTTGAGCTTCACCGCGACAACCTCGGATGTTTACGGTGTGGTGGGAGCCAACGGCGCAGGAAAATCCACGTTGCTGTCGCTGCTTGCCAAGGCCGCCACCGCGCAGTCCGGCACGGTGGACACTGCCCCGGACTCGGCCTTCATTGGCTGGTTGCCGCAGGAGCATGAACGCATCCCCGGAGAAACGATCGCAGCCTACTTGGCTCGCCGCACCGGATGCGCGCAGGCCACGGCCCGGATGGAAGAGACCGCCCAGGACCTGGGCAGCGAGAAGCCGGGCGCCGACGACGCCTATTCAACGGCATTTGACCACTGGATGGCCTCGGGTGCCATGGACCTGGACGATCGAATCCCTGAAGTCCTCGCGAAACTGGGCTTCACCCTGCCGGTCGAAACAGAAATGACCGCCCTGTCGGGTGGACAAGTCGCCCGCGTCGCCCTGGCGGCGCTGCTGCTCTCGCGCTTCGACATCGTGCTGCTCGATGAGCCAACCAATGACCTTGATCTTGCAGGACTGGAACTGCTCGAAGAGTTCATCAACGCCTTGCGCGCCCCGGTCATCCTGGTATCCCATGACCGCGAGTTCCTGGCCCGCTGCACCACCGGCATTATCGAACTCGATCTGGCCCAGAATAGCGTCGCCGTCTACGAGGGCGGCTATGACGCGTACCTGGCAGAGCGGGCCATCAACCGCACCCATGCCCGGGAAGCCTACGAGCAGTTTGAAAACCAGAAGGCAGATCTGGTCTCCCGTGCCCGCACCCAGCGCGAATGGTCGTCCCAAGGCGTGCGCAACGCGATGCGCAAGTCACCGGACAATGACAAGATCCGCCGCCGAGCCAACAGCGAGTCCTCCGAAAAACAGGCCGCCAAGGTCCGGCAGATGGAATCCCGCATCGCGCGCCTGGAGGAAGTGGCCGAGCCGCGCAAGGAATGGGTCCTGCAGTTTTCCATCGCCGCCGCGCCGCGCGGCTCATCGGTGATGTGCACCTTGAACGAGGCGGGGCTGCAACAAGGAGAATTCACCTTTGGCCCGGTGTCCGTGCAGGTTAATGCAGCTGACCGGATCGGCATCACCGGGCCTAACGGCGCCGGAAAATCCACGCTGCTCAAACTCCTGCTCGGCAAGCAGTCCCTTGATCAGGGCACAGTTTCCCTGGGAAGCTCGGTGAGCATCGGGGAAATCGACCAGGCTCGCACCCAGCTTCCCGGCGACCTTCCCCTGGGCCAGGCGTTCGAGAATGCTGTGCCTGAATATTCCTCGGCCGAGGTGCGCACCCTCTTGGCGAAGTTCGGGCTGAAAGCCGACCAATCCACTGCACTGGTCGACTCCTTGTCGCCAGGTGAGCGAACCCGCGCTTCCATGGCCTTGCTCCAGGCACGCGGCGTGAACCTGCTGGTTCTCGATGAACCGACCAACCACCTTGATGTTCCGGCCATCGAGCAGCTTGAAGAAGCGCTGGAAGCCTACGAAGGCGCGCTGTTGCTGGTGACCCACGACCGCCGGCTGCTGCAGAATGTCCGCTTGACGACCCGCTGGGAAATTTCCAACGGGCAGCTCACCGTCCGCTACTGATCCGCCGGTAAAACTGTGTATTTTTAGGGCTGGTTCACAGTCGCATACCGTACGCTTAAAGCATAGGAGCCGAGACTTTCAGTTCTTTCGACTGAGATGTCGCCCGCTACAACAGCCAAGGATACGACTTGAGTAGCAGTTCCGTTCTTCAGCCCCCCGCACCTTCAGCCAAGCCCGGGGATCCCCAAAGCTTTTTCCATGTAAAGAAGCTCGTTCAAGAGGCCGGGCTTTCCGGACGTCGACGGGCACATTACCTGGGCCTGGGATCTGTGCTGATCATCCTTCTGGGCTCAGCTGTTGCCGGCTCGATCTTGCTGGGCCACAGCTGGTACCAATTGCTCATTGCCGCGGCTTTGGGCATCCTGCTCACCCAGTTCGCTTTCCTGGCCCATGAAGCCGCCCACCGGCAGATCCTGTCCTCGGGCAAGACCAATGACAAGCTGGGCCGGTTCCTGGCCAATGTCGTGGTTGGAATCAGCTACCAGTGGTGGATGAACAAGCACAATAAGCACCATGCAACGCCCAACACCATTGGCAAGGATCCTGATATCGAATGGGACACCATCTCATTCCAGCCTGCTGATGCCCAGCGGCAGCGCGGAGTGCTCAAATGGATCACCGAGCGCCAGGGGTACCTATTCTTCCCGCTGCTGACGCTGGAGGGCTTGAACCTGCATATCCAGTCAATCCGCTACCTCTTCACCGCGAACCGCACCAAGCGGCGCAAGCGCGAAATGCTGGCCATCGCCTTGCGTGTGGGACTCTATGTTGCCTTGATATTCGTTTTCCTGCCGACCGGAATGGCTTTTGCCTTCATCGGAGTGCAGCTGGCAGTCTTCGGCATTTACATGGGCGCTTCGTTCGCGCCGAATCACAAGGGCATGCCGATGGTTCCGGGCGATGCACGCATCGACTTCTTCTCCCGCCAGGTCCTCACCAGCCGCAATATCATGGCACGCTCTTCCTGGGGCAACCGGGTGCTCTCGCACCTGTTCGGCGGCCTGAACTACCAGGTTGAGCACCACCTGTTCCCGTCGATGCCGCGCGCCAATCTGGCAGCAGTATCGGCCATTGTTCGCCAGTACTGCGCAGAGCACCAGATCCCCTACACTGTGGCCAGCATTCGCGAATCCTACGCCCAGGTCATCACCTACCTGAACAAGGTCGGCCTCTCGGCGCGAGATCCCTTCGATTGCCCGATGATTTCCGGTTACCGCGTCAGCTCATAGCCCGCGCGGGAACCAAAGAGAAAAGAGCTGGGAATTCTTGCCACCCATGGCGAGGATTCACAGCTCTTTTCCGCTTAGGGCCACAAGCGGCCAGCCTGCTTTCTCCAGCAACTTGCTAGCTGCTCGCCAGGACTTCAGGGCTGGGAATCCACCGGCTGGATTGGTTCCTTGGGGCCTACTACGTCAATCGCTCCGGTGACGGTGTGCTGCTTGCCGGTGGCGACGGGAACATACTCTTCGCGGGTTGCGGCCGGCACCTTTGCATGTCCGTGGCGCATGTCCGCCACTGCCACCAGCAGCGTGGCTACAACCAGGAGTGCAATGGCCACAAAGGAAATCTGCATCGCCAACGAATACCCTGCCACATGGTTGAGCCCGTAGAACACCGCCGTGATCACTGCGATGCCCACTGCCGTGCCAACGCGCTGCGAGGTTTGCATCAGTCCCCCGGCGCTGCCGGAATTGGCTACCGGCACTTCCATCAGGGTCAATGCCTGGTTCGGGGAGATGATGAAGCCCTGGGCAATGCCGATAAAGGCCAAGGAAAGCAGCATCCACCAAACGTTGAGATTGAGCCGGTCTTCAAAGTACACGACAGCAATGGTGGCCAGCAGGCCGAACAACGCGCTGAGCGTTCCGCCAATGACCAGCTTGCGTCCCAAGGTCGTGGCGTAGCGGCCTGCGACATGCGAGCTGAAAGCCGAGAGCAGCGCTGCCGGGAGGCAAATCAAGCCCGCTTCGAGGGCGCTGAAGCCTTGGGATTCCTGTACGTAGATGGCCACGAGCACCCATACGCTGGAGACGCCCATGAAGTACAGGCCAGCGATCAGCGTGCCGTTGGTAAAGCTGCGAATTCTGAAGAGCGCCAATTCAACCATCGGCTCCCTGCCGCGTTCCTTGTACCGCTTCTCCCACCAGATCCACACCGCCAACAGGATCAGCGCCGCTGCCAAAAGCCACCATAGTGCCGGGTTCTCGCGACCTTGGACGAAGGGAAGCAGCAAGGCAAAAATGCTCAGGGCCAGAACAATTCCTCCGACCGGGTCCAGATCCAGCTTGCCTGCAGGCTTAGTGAATAGGGGCTTTGGAAGCCAGAGCACGGCCAAGACGATGGCCAAAATGCCAACGGGCACGTTGATCAGGAATGTTGAACGCCAGCCTGCATCGGCACCAAGCCAATTGATCAGCAACCCGCCGAGCACCGGGCCCACGGCAACCGAGAAGCCGACCACGGTGCCCAGCAGCCCATAGGCACGGCCACGAGCCGCGCCACGGAAGTGCTGCTGAATCATCCCCATGACCTGGGGGTTGAGTAAACCGGAACCGATGCCCATGATGAAGCGCGCGATGTTCAGCAGCATCGGGTCCGCTGCCAGGCCGGCCAGGATGCTGGCCACCGTGAATATGGCTACGCCGGCGACGAACATGACTCCGCGGCCCAGCAAGTCTCCGGCACGCCCTGCAGCTACAAGGACCACGCCAAAGGTCAGCGCATAGCCAGCCAAGACCCACTGCATGTCGGCTTCGCTCGCATGCAGCGTTGAGCCAATGGAGGGCAGCACTACATTCACGATGCTGACCGAGACCAGGGACATGAACATGGCGGCCAGCAAGACGCCGAGCAGCCGCCAGCGGGCACCTGCCGATAACTCGCCAGGCTCTTTTGCTGCTTCGGACTTGCTTACTGGCATGGGGGCATCTCTCCGCATAGTTTCGGCCGCAGGTCAGTTGCGGCACTGTCCGGTTCAGCGCTGCCGGGTCACGAATTATTCCCTGACGGGGTACTTTTCAGTCTTGGCCGTCCTTGTTTTGGCTATTGAGCTGCAGCAGCCGCTCCATCGCGAGCACCCGCAGCTCGATGACCTCCTCGAACAGCTCGTCGCTATTTTGTTCCGGAAGTTCAAGAGCTTGTTGCGCGTAGGGTGCAGGGACTTCCGGATAGAATTCAAGCCATTGCCTGGGCACCGGATGGCTGAAAAAGTCGGGACAATCCGGCTGGCGCCGATCGTAGAAATAATCAATATGCAACACGAATCCAAGGACGTCCCGTTCCAGCGCGCGGACCATTCCCGTTGCCTGCTTCAGCGTCAGCCCCATTTCGACGTAGAACTTCAACACGCGTTCAACCAGCTCGGTCCGTCGTGGACCCGGGATTACGTGTGTTTTCTCGTCCATGCTCAGCTGCGAAGCCCGCGGATATGCGCGGTAAGCCGATCTAGTGGCAAGATAGGCGTCCCGCACCCCGTCTTTCCAGTGGGTGCAGTCGAATTCGAGCGTCGGGCTGATGGCCAGGAACTGCTGCAGGGCAAGGCCGATGACTTCTTCGCGGTCTGACACGTAGTTGTACAGGGCGCGCGGGGTTACCCCGAATTCGGTGGCCAACCGGTGCATGGTCAGGGCGCCATAGCCCTCGGAGCCAACGATCTCCAAGGCTTTTTGCCCGAGCAGCTCTTTGCTCAGGCTGATAAACTCTGAGTCCTTGCGGGGGCGCCCGCGTCCGCGCTTCGCGGATGGCGCGGGGGAAATTTCCTTATTATCGGCCATGTCACGAGATTATACGCAAGACCAGAGTAATTCAGCCTTGTTCGCGCAATCCGTTTAGAACAAGGCGAGAAGCTTCCGCGCACGCTCATGCCACATGCCCGCGGCAACAGCCAAATGGGCGAACGCGAAGGACAATCCGCCAGCCAGCCACGGCCACAGCAGCACGGCGTTATATGTTCCTGGCAGCGCCGCGATAAAACCTGCCGCCATCACCAGCAGCCCTGCGGCGACCAGGGCAATATGCGCTGCTTTCCACCGGGTAGGGAGCAAGCCAGCAAGTACCACCAGCACAGCGGCAGGCGCCAGCACCAGCCACTGCGGACCGGCAAAGCTTGCCATCCCCTGGTACGTGGCCAAGCCGATGCAGGCAACGAGCAGGACCGCCGCGGCCACCAGCCAGCCCGGTCCCGGACGGGCCATCGAACCGCGCATCATCAGCATCGGCGTGAAAACCTGGGCCCACAACAGCAGTGTGACCGGGATGAAGTACATTGGCAGGATTCCGCCGCCGAGGCACACCGCGCTCATGGCAACGGCCCCGAGGATTTGGAAGATCTGTCCTAGCGCGCCGTTGAGCCACAACGGCAGCAGGCTGAAAATCACCGGGATGAAGGCAAGCCAGATCAGCTGGCTGCCTATGGCTTCTTCGAGATCCGCAAGCCAGCCTTGGCCCGGTGACAAGAACTGGTCCAGGCCTTGGGTTCCAATGAGTGCTTGCTGCGGGGGCGCAAAAAGCACCACGATGACTGTCAGCAGCGCTAGTGCAAAAATGGGCCATGCCAGGATCCTGGTCAGGAAGTGCTTGCCGCTTCGAACTTCCAGGTCTTCAGGCTCGGTGCGTTCAAATTTGCGTGCTCTGGCTGCCGGCTCGCCCAGCATGCTGATGAGTTCGCGCTTGCGGCGTCCCCTGTCCGGCAGGCGGTGGATCTCTTCCCTTGTCTGTTCGAGGATTTGCTTGCGTTCCTGTTCCGAGAGGAAATCCAAGGCTCGGCGCAGCTGCTCCAAATAATTACGGGCAGCCCGCGGCAGGTAAGACTTCATGCCTTTTACTTTACGTGTTCTTTGCTGGCAAAGGGCGCAGCACTGCGGTGCACCGTCGCGAGGTGCCCCGCTGTGCTGCGCCCTGTGGATTCCTGCCAGCTACTTTCCCGCACCGGCGGTCAGCCCGCCGACAATGTACTTCTGCAGGAACAGGAACAATGCCATCACCGGCAGTGCTGCCAGTACCGCGCCCGCGGCGAAAACGGACCAGTTGGAGGTGAACTCCTCTGACACATAGGAATATAATCCCACGGCCAGCGTCTGGTTTTCAGGAGAAACCAGCACAACAGAAGCCAGCACAAAGTCGCTGGTGCTGGAGATGAAGGACAGCAGGCCGACCACGGCAAGAATCGGCGCCACCAGCCTGAGGATCATCGTGAAGAAAATGCGTGCGTGGCCAGCGCCATCAATCTTGGCTGCTTCGTCGATTTCCACGGGAATCGTGTTGAAGAAGCCGTACATCAGGTAGGTGTTCACTCCCAGGGCGCCGCCAAGATACACCATGATCAAGGCGATCTGGTTGTCGATTCCCAAGGCAGGGAAAACATCACCAAGCGAGGTGAGCAGGATGAAGATCGCCACCACGGCGAGCAGCTGGGGGAAGATCTGCACAATCAGCAAGCTGACCAGTCCCACGCGGCGTCCGGTGAATCTCATGCGCGAAAAACTGTAGGCCGCCAAGGCGCCGAGGAAGACCGAGGCCGCAGCCGTGGTCAGTCCGATGAACAGGGTGTTGGCAAACCATGCCGCATAAGGACGCTGTTGATTCTGGAAAAGATCAATGTAGCTTTGCAGGCCGATAGTGGAGAAGAATCCATTGGAGGAAAGCAGGGTGCCATTGGGGTTCAGGGAAGCCGAGAGCACGTAGAGCAGCGGGAAGGCCGAGTAGATGCACAGCGCCACTCCGATGAGGTGGCGCCATCCGGTAGTGGCGAACCACTTGCCGAAAGTACGCCGCGCTGGGGCCGGGGCCTGGCGCAGCTCCGCAGTGGTTTGCCTCGTTGAGGTTTCGGTACTCATTAGTTCAACTCCTCCAGTGCCTTGGTCTGCTTAAAGCTGATGATCGAGATGATCGCGACGATTACGAAGATGATGATGGAGAACGCGCTGGCCAAGCCGTAATCGCGCTGGGAACCGACGAAGGCTACCTTGTAGACCATCGAAATCAGGATGTCAGTGGCACCCACGTTCAGTCCGGCATCCTCAAGGCGCGGTCCGCCTTCAGTGAGCATGTAGATCACGTTGAAGTTGTTGAAATTGAAGGCGAAGGAGCTGATCAGCAACGGTGCCACGGAAACCAGCAGCAAGGGGAGCTTGATCAGGCGGAAGATCTGGAACGGCTTCGCCCCATCGATGGTCGCCGCTTCCGAGAGCTCCTGCGGGATCGACTGCAATGCACCGGTGCATACCAGGAACATGTACGGGAAGCCCAGCCACAAGTTGACCCAGAGTACTGAGAACTTGGCCAGCCATGGGTCGGTCAGCCATGGAATGCCGGCGCCCCCAAAGAGCACTTGGTTCACGAAGCCGAAGTCCCGGTTGAGCATGCCGGCCCAGACCAAGCCGCCGAGGAATGCGGGGAAGGCATAGGGAAGGATTGAAATGACGCGATAGATCTTGCGGCCCTTCATGCGCATGTCGTTGAAGACGATGGCCAGGAAAAGCCCGAGGAAGAAGGTGGAAGCCACGGACAGGAACGCGAAAGCGAAAGTCCATACGGAGACCGAGAACAAGGCGCCCCTGATGGAAGAATCCGTGAACGCGCGGGTGAAGTTGTCAAAACCTACGTTGATGGACCAGCCGGGCATCAGCTGTGTTCCGTCTTCAGCGGTAAATGCGCCGACGCCGGTGTCCTTGTAGACCAGTCCGGTAGCCTGATCGGTCATGCTGTCTGCTGCTTCGTCGTATTTCAGCGATGAGGTGTACTGGTAGGCGGTGCGGCCGTCGCTGGTGCGCAGCGTGCCATCTGCCGGGTCATCGCTGACCGGCACCTTCAACGAGGTGACTTCTTGCTGCCGGCCGAGCAGGTCCGCAAAGGTCAGTTCGGTGTAGTCCCCCAGGGTTGCTGGATCTGCTGGCGCCAGGGCATCGTTTTCATCGCCGATGAGCTGCTGGCCTTCGCGCTCGATGAGCATGGCCAGTCCATCATCGCCGCTGTAGACCTTGACCGGATAGCCAGGTGAGCCTTCAACTCGTTCCTGATTGGATTGCAACAGTGCCGAGATGGCATCGGCCTTGTCGGAGTTGTGGCCCGAACCGTAGTTGGTGAAGGCGATGTAGCCGGTGTACCCAATGACAAAAACTTGGAAGATCAGCAAGAAGATGGTGCCGGGCAACAAGTATTTGGCCGGGAGCCATCCCTTCTTGAAGTAGACGACGTTGATCAACACGGTGATCACGGCAATGACGGTGGCAATGAACCATGCTTCGCGTCCCAGCGCCGTGAAGAGCGCAAAGACCGCGGTGGCGTCCACGATCGCGATGAGAATGATCTTGGCCAGGATGGAGCCGAGGCTCGTGCCTGATGCGTTGGCGAAACGTTGTGCAGCCGGCGACAGCTTGCGTTTCGATTCGTCGTTGCGACGTGTCGGTGCCTCTGGGGCAGTCTTAGTCATCTTCCAGATGTCCCTGTCAGTAAAGTTCAGTTAGTGCTGGCCTGGTCAGGCGGCTGGAGCCGGCATGGTTCTGCGCCGGCTCCAGCTTGAGTGGTGCTTGCAGGCAGGCCTACTTGCTGATGGCCTTTTCGATATCCTCGGTCATCTGCTTCCAGCGCTTGGCCGGGTCGGCCTTGCCGGTAATGATTTCTGCCTCGGCTACACCCCAGAATTCCCAGACTGCTGCCATCTCCGGGATGTTGGGCATTGGCACGCCATCGGCGCCAACCTCGCCGAAGGAAGCAATCATCTCGTCGGACTTGGCTGCTTCGAAGGCAGCCTTGTTCGCTGGCGGGCGGTTGCCCACCTCGTAGAGGTCGGTCTGGACTTCCTCGGTGCCGATGTAGTTGGTCAGGAATTCGGTAGCTGCCAAAAGGTTCTCGGTCTTGGAAGAAACGAAGAATCCCTGCACTGCGACAAAAGGCTGGGCTTCTTCGCCACCGGCCGTCGGAATCGGGTCAATGGCCAGGTTCATCTTGGCCTTTTCAGCTGCTTCCACATTCCACGGACCGGTCAGGAAGAATGGCGAATCGCCGGAGACGAACTTCTCTTTGGCGATGTCCGCATCAATACTGGTTTTCAGCGTTCCGGCTTTGCCTTGCTCGGCCAGCCACTTTGCGAATTCCACGCCGCCTTCATTGCCGATCTGCAGGTCGGCCGGGTCGTAGGCCCCGGTGTCATCGGTGCCGAAGACCGGTGCTCCGAATGAGGTCTGGAATGGGTAGGCGTGGAACGGGTCGCCCACATCGGTGACCTGGACCAGGAACGGGAATTCCGTGCCGGCTTCCTTGCCGGCTTCAATCATGTCGTCAAAGGTCTCGGGTGCTTCATCCACCAGATCCGCATTGCGCAGCAGTGCCAGGTTTTCGGTGGCATACGGGACACCGTAGGTGCTGCCCTCGTAGCTCATTGCGTTGATGGAGACATCCTGGAATTCCGAGGCCTTGTCCCCCAGCTCAACTGGCTGGACCACGCCGTTGTTCACAAGATTTCCCAGCCAGTCGTGCGCGCCAATGGTGATATCTGGCCCCTTGCCGGTGGGCACCTGGCGCAGGAAATCTTCTTGGATCTTGGAGAAGTCCTTGATGACCAGGTCGACCTTGACGCCGGACTGCTTTTCGAAGTCAGCCGCGGCTTCCTTCAGCACTGGCTCGCGGTTTGCGTCAACCCAAACAGTCAGGGAACCACCTGAAGCGGCAGCTGGCGAGGACTGTTCGACTGCTGGGCTGGAGGAGGTTTCGGATGATCCGGATGCGCCGCAGGCGGTGAGCGACAGGGCTGCAATAGCCGTCAGCGCTCCGCCAAGAAGCCAGGGGCGTGTGTTCACCTTCATGTGATGTCCTTTCGTGACAACTTTGTCCGAGGGGCCAGTTCGGGGTGCGGGAATCCCGCGGGACCGCCGGTGAGGCAGAGGAAGTGCGAGTGGCTCGTCGTTTTGTAAGCGTTTCCAGAGTGGCACATATCACCCGGGTTGGCAAGACGGCGGATAAAATCAGTCTCATGGGCAACAAACTGCAGTTCTGGGCTTCCGTGCGCATTCCGACTCCCAAAGTAATATTGCAAGCGTTTACATTCTGGCGCGCTTCGATTATCGTTACGGGCATGACTCAAACTCGCGCAGAAGCAGATAACCCCTTGCAATCCGAAGATTCCCAATGGTGGCGCTCGTCGGTGATCTACCAGATCTACCCGCGCTCATTTGCTGATTCCAATGCCGATGGCATGGGCGATCTGCGTGGCATTACCCAGCATCTGGAGAGCATCGCCCAGCTATCCGTTGATGCTATTTGGCTTTCCCCGTTTTTCACCTCCCCGCAGAAGGATGCAGGCTACGACGTCGCTGACTACTGCGATGTCGACCCGCTCTTCGGCACGCTTGCGGACTTTGATGAGATGGTTGCCCGAGCCCACGAATTAGGGCTGAAAGTCATTATCGACCTGGTGCCCAACCACTGCTCGGACCAGCATCCCTGGTTCCAAGCTGCCCTTGCCGCGGCCCCCGGTTCCCCGGAGCGTGAGCGGTTTATCTTCAAGGATCCTGTGCAGCAGGGCCACCCCAATAACTGGGAGTCGGTCTTCGGCGGGCCAATGTGGACGCCAACCACTAACCCGGACGGCAGCCCGGGCCAGTCGTACCTGCACATCTTCGATTCATCGCAGCCCGATTTCAACTGGAAAAACGAGGACGTGCGCGCGATGTTCCGCGACGTCTTGCGCTTCTGGCTAGACCGCGGCACCGACGGGTTCCGCGTAGACGTGGCCCACGGGCTGATCAAGGCCGAGGGGCTTCCCGATTTCACCCCGGATCCGGCTGGCGCCTCGATGGGCGGCACCGAAGAACTCGCCCCATGGTGGGGCCAGGACGGAGTACATGAGATCTACCGTGAATGGCGCCAGGTGATCGATGAATACGAAGGCGACCGTGTCTTGTGCGCAGAAGCCTGGGTTAACCCGCTGTCGCTGATGGCCAAATGGGTTCGCAATGATGAAATGCACCAGGCCTTCAACTTCCCATACCTCTCTTGCGACTACGATGCGCAGCAGCTGCGGGAAACCATCGATGAGTCACTGCACGAGTTTGGCGCGGTAGGGGCACCGAGCACGTGGGTCTTGTCCAACCACGACGTCGTGCGCCATGCCACCCGTTTGGCGCTGACCGACGAGAACCCCCAGGGCGAAGGGATCGGACCCAAGACCCCGAACCTTCCCGATCCGGCCACCGGGCTGCGCCGGGCCCGATCCTCGACTGCGCTCATGCTCGCTCTTCCGGGCGGCGCGTACCTTTACCAGGGCGAGGAGCTCGGATTGCCCGAGGCCGTGGATCTGCCCGATGACGCCCGCCAGGACCCGACATGGTTCCGCACCAATGGCGAGCGCTACGGCCGCGACGGGTGCCGGGTCCCCCTGCCGTGGAAGGGCGATGCCCCGTCCTTTGGTTTCAGCGACAGCGGCAAAAGCTGGCTTCCGCAGCCAACCTCGTGGGCTCCCTATGCCCGCGATCTGCAGGCAGATGATCCAGATTCGACATTGAACCTCTACCGCCGGCTGCTCCAGCTGCGCAAGGACCACGGCCTGGGCACCGGCGGCCTTGAGTGGGTGCCCGGAGACCAGCCGGACCTGCTGGCCTTCAGCAATGGAAAGGTGCTGGTCGTTGCCAACTTTGGAGCCGCGCCGCTTGCGCTGCCGCCGCTCGTGCAGGACGCCCAGGAACTGGTTCGCAGCCAGCCCCGGGACAGCACCGCCCCGGGGATGATTCCCGCCGAAACCACCATGTGGTTCTTGCTGGCATAGCCAAGGCAATCAGTCCCGGCGTCAAGGACACCGGGTATCGTTGAACAGTGGCCGCGCTGTGCTGAATGCACTTTCACGCATATCGCGGCCACAAACTTGAAGGAAGGACGTATTGTGGCCGGGATCAAAGATGTCGCCCAAGCCGCCGGAGTCTCGGTGGCAACAGTCTCCCGCGCCCTGTCCGGGCGGGGATCGGTGTCAACCACTGCCCAGGAAGCGGTGCAACGCGCTGCTGCCGAGCTGGGATACGTCGTTTCATCCTCGGCCTCCGGGCTGGCCTCGGGCCGCACCCGGAATATCGGCGTTCTGGTCCCGGTGATCAACCACTGGTTCTATGCCAGCGTCCTGGAAGGCATTTCCAGCACGCTCATGGACGAGGGCTACGACACCACGCTCTACCAGTTGACGAAGGATCGCATCCAGCGCGAAAAAGTCTTTTCCGACTTCCTCCTGCGCCAGCGCGTCGATGCTGTCATCGCGGTCAATGTTGAGCTGAATTCCGAGGAAGTCCAGGCATTGCATGCACTGGATAAGCCCCTGGTGGGTGTCGGCGGCCCGCTGCCTGGCGTGCCCACGCTGCATGTTGACGATGAAGGAATCTCTGCGCTCGCGACCCAGCACCTGATTTCCCTGGGGCACCGGCGCATCGGGTTTATTGGCGGGAACGAGGAAACCGACGTGGATTTCCGCGTTCCAACCCGTCGGCGCACCGGATACGAGCAGGCGCTGGATCAGGCCGGCATCGAAATTGATGACAAGCTCTGCGTTGGCGCGGACTTCACCATGCCGCAGGCCTACGCGGCGGCCAAGCAATTATTGGGCGCCCCGATTGCGCGACCCACCGCTCTCATGGCCGCCAGCGACGAGATGGCCATCGGCGCGATTCTCGCGGCCCGCGATCTTGGGCTGCAAGTCCCCCGCGACCTTTCGGTCATTGGCGTGGATAACCACGACCTGTCGGAAATGTTCGGCTTGACCACCATAGAGCAACGGCCTCATGAACAAGGCGAGTTGGCTGTTGCCATGCTGCTGCGGGCCATCCGCGGCGAGGAGCCTGCGCACGCGCACACGGTTGACCACCGACTGGTGGTCCGCTCGTCCACCACGCGCCCCCTCGACGCGTCTTAGACTGCCCTTTTCACAGCGAGCCCTCGCCTTCAGCGCCAATTCCAGGGCATACAAAACTGCCCGCGCCGTTGGCCGGATCATTCGAATCCGGTCAACGGCGCGGGCAGGATGCTTCTGGATTGCCTTTTAGTGGGAAGTCCTCAAGTCTTCGGAGCTTCCTTCAACTTCTTCAACGTGCAGATTCCGTCCTCGGGTCTCGCCCACCCAGAACACCGCGGCCACCGAAATAATCGTCAGCACCATGATGTAGATGGCGATCGAAATCGATGCCCCAGTGGATTCCAGCAGAATCTGCGCCACCGTCGCAGCGAAGGCGCCGCCGAGAATGGCGCCAATGGCATAGCCGATCGAAATGCCGGAGTAGCGCACGTGGGCCGGGAACATCTCTGCGTACATGGCCGACTGCGGACCGTAGGACAATCCCAGGCCCACGGTCAGCACGAAGATCGCCACCGCGTAGAGAACGATATTCCCGGTATCCACCAGCATGAACATCGGGATCATCCATACGAAGACAATCGCGTAGCCGATAACAAAGGTTGTACGGCGTCCAATCAGGTCCGAGAGCCATCCACCGACGAGGGTGAAGATCAGCCAGCCTACCGAGCCGATGGTGGTCGCCAGCAGCACGGGTGCCACCGGCATCTTCAGGACCGCGGTGGTGTAGGAAATGAAGAACGCGATCACCAGGTAGCCGGCAGCATTGTTGGAAATGAAGATCAGCGCCGCCTGCAATACCTGCTTTGAGTGCTTGGCCATCAGTTCGCGCAGTGGCGTGTGCTCTGCGGCCTTGCGCAAGGCCAGCTGCTTGAAGACCGGCGATTCCTCTACTGCACGACGGATCATGTAGCCCACGAGGATCAGCAAAATCGAGAGCAAGAACGGAATGCGCCAGCCCCAGGTGCCAAATGCTTCCGGCGACATGGATACACGAAGAATGTAGAGCAGTCCCGTAGCCAGGATCATGCCGATCGGCACACCGATCTGCGGGTAGGCGCCAAAGTAGCCGCGACGGCTCGTTGGCGCGTGCTCCACTGCCATCAATGCCGCACCGCCCCATTCGCCGCCAGCCGAGAAGCCCTGGATGACTCGAAGCAGCACCAGCAGGATAGGCGCCGCAATGCCGATCGAAGCGTAGGTGGGAAGAACGCCGATGAGCGCCGTGGCGGCACCCATCAAGATCAGGGTCAGGACCAGGATCTTCTTGCGCCCATACCGGTCGCCGAGATGGCCTGCCACGATGGCGCCCAGGGGACGGAAGAAGAAGGAGATGCCGATCATCGCGAAGGAGAGGATCTGAGCTAGTCCTGGATTCGACTCCCCCAGCGGCGCGAGAAACAGCGGTGCCAGCAAGGTAGCCGTGAGCTGCGCGAAGATGAAGAAGTCATACCACTCAATGGTGGTTCCCACGAGAGTTCCGGCAAGTACCCGGCGCTCTTCCTGGGTGCGAGTGACTGTAGATGACATGAGTTGCCCTTTGCCCGTTACTTTACCGACCGTTCGGACGGTATATTGTGTTCACTATCATAATCTGAGAGTGAACCAGATCACAACACCGGGAGCTGCTTGGCCAATGCCAGAACCGAAAACCGCAACCTACACCCGAAGAGAATTCGGTGTTCTAATAGAGAACGACTAAAATTGCGGTTAAAGCAACTATTCAGCAGTCGCAAGGCTCACCGCAAGGGCGCTGACGAGCATTAATCAAATGCCACGCGCCAGATTGAAGTTCCATGCCTACTTCCCAGACCCTTTCCCGCGGAATCCGCGTCCTCGAAATGGTCGCCGACTCCCCGGTACACCTGTCGATTGCCGAAATTGCCGAGAAGCTTGAGGTCCATCGTTCAATTGCGTATCGAATCATCCGCACGCTTGAACAACACCACCTGCTCAATCGCGATGCCGCAGGCCACATTCGCCCAGCGTCAGGCCTGGCAGCCCTGGCCCGCTCCGTTCAGCACGACTTGCAGGCTACAGCAACCGCGGAACTCACAACGCTGGCCAATCAACTCTCGATGACAGCATTCGTCGCTGTGTGGGAATACGACCTGTGCACGACATTGCAGTCCGTGTCGCCATTGAACTCGCAGCGCGCCATCGTCCATCGCCCCGGTTCGGTTCACGGCATGGACGTGGGCGCCGCGGGCATCGCTATCCAATCGAGCTACAGCAAGGAAGCCTGGGAAGCGATGGACACCTTGGTTGCCTATCGCGATGCCGCAGCGCAAGCACGGCTCGACGGCTATGCCATGAGCGAGAACGAAGTCATCCAAGGCGTCACCTCGCTGGCCGTGCCCATCGAGCAGCCTGGGCAAGCTCCTGCAGCCCTCGCGGTCGTCTTCGCGACAAGCACCGTGGACTCATACCAGCCGGTGATCGAAGCGCTGAAGCTGTCAGCTGGACGGATCAGCCAGAAGCTGGCCCACTAGCAGCGACGCCTTGTTAAAAAGGAAACCCGCAGCGGATCCGAGTTGGATCCGCTGCGGGTTTCCCTTAACTGCTAGCTGCCTGCAGGTGCCTTAGCGAACCCTGGAGAGCGTCGGCGACTTGGCGACGATCACCTTCATCGCCAGCGCCGCGAGGAAGATGACTGCCGCGCCACCGGTGGATACCCAAAACGCGCCCAAGTAGCCCAGCGACTCGGCAAAGACTCCGGCCAAGCCGTTGCCGATTGCCGTGCCGACAACGATGCCAGCCGAGAGCATCGTCATCACCGTGGACAGGCGGGAGGCTGGCGCGACTTCTCCGCCCAAGGTCATGACGGTGACGATTACCGGCCCCACGGCAAAACCAGCAACAAACAGTGCCACGATCATCCAAGGCGTTGTCGTAGCCATGTGGAGCCCGAAGCTCAAGATGGTCAATAGTGCCCCGCAGAGAATCCAGCGGTTGATCTGCCGGAAGTACTGTGGCCATGCAGCTACCGAGATGGCCGCGATGGCGCTGGACAAGCCCATGGCGCCGTAGAGCAGACCGCCTTCATTCGAATTTCCCTGGTCTCCGGCGAAGGCCAAAGTTCCAGCGGCCGACGAGCCAAAGACCGTGCCCAGTGCGATCATGCCCAACACCAGCGCGCTGATCGAAGCGACCTGGGCACCAGTGATCCGCGCCTTCTCGGTGGTCGCGGTGGCCGCGACCGGCTTGACCGCGCGACCGGTGGAGTGGGTGGCAAAAATCGGGACCAATACCAAGGTCATGATTGCCGCCAGATACAACGGCAGCACCGGGTTCACCAGCGAAGCCAGCAAACCCACCGCCACTGGGCCAAAAACGAATCCCAATTCATCAAACATGGATTCCAGGCTCAAGGCAGCCGACAGGACTTTCGGATTCTTCTTCTGCTGTCGGGTCATGGCAATCCAGCGCACACGCGACATCGGTCCGACCTGGGGTCCGGTAGCACCGGTGACCAGGCACATGGCGACCAGCAGGGGCACCGATAGGTCCGGGCCGCTATTTCCCAAAAGGGTCAGCAAAACCAGCAAGATGCTGTGGATCAAGGCGACGGCGACCAGGATGGGGCGCTGCCCGAAGCGGTCGGCAAGATACCCAATGCTGGGTCCGCCTACGGCAGAACCAAGGCCAACCATGGCCGCGGCAAGTCCGCCCAAGGCGTAGGATCCGGTGGTGGCGGTGACCAGGGTCATCGACCCGATGGTCAACATCGCCAAAGGAAGGCGGGCCAGGAAAGTCAGTGGCAGGAACGGGGCTCCGACCAAGGGAACAAGCGCAGAGTAACCGGATTTCATCGCCGAATCCTCGCGTTTTTCTTTCGACAACGCATACTGAGTCAACAAAACTCCATAACGAAGCGTGCGCCGTCCCACACCCCCCGACGCACAAATTCCCAGACATGCCTGATGGCACTACCTTCAAGATAGCCACCAGCAAGCGGCAAGTCCAATCCTATTGGCCAGTGCCCAGCAGGCTATCGCGCTGGATGGTCGAGCCGTGCTGGGTCTTGAGCACGGACACCCGGTTGGTGATGCGTTGCTTCATCTCGGCAACGTGGGATACCAGGCCGATCGTTCGTCCGCCCGCGCGCAAGTTCTCCAGCGCTTGCATCACTTCTTCCAGGGTCTCGGCATCCAGGGAGCCAAAGCCCTCATCAACAAAGAGTGTTTGCATATCCACCGCGCCCGAGTGATGGGAAATCACATCTGCCAAGCCCAGAGCCAAAGCCAACGATGCCATGAACGTCTCGCCGCCGGACAGCGTTTGGGTTTCCCGGTACTTCCCGGTCCACGAGTCCAAAACCCGCAGCCCCAATCCGGACTTTGAATTCCCTTGCTTGGAATCATCATGATGCAGCGAATAGCGGCCACCGGACATCGCATCCAGCCGCTCGGTGGCGGCAATGGCTACTTCCTCCAGCCTGGCAGC
The DNA here is from genome assembly GCF_001302565.1 of Glutamicibacter halophytocola. Classification (NCBI taxonomy): domain Bacteria; kingdom Bacillati; phylum Actinomycetota; class Actinomycetes; order Micrococcales; family Micrococcaceae; genus Glutamicibacter; species Glutamicibacter halophytocola. The sequence continues at coordinate 1,457,084 of NZ_CP012750.1, read as the reverse complement.
CAAGACATAGGTGCTGAGCGTCATCTTGTAGAGGTTCTCTGCCCCGCCACGGATCACTTCAGCCAGCCCGCGCAGGCGCCGGTAGGCTTCGATCACCGGACCCGCATCTGCCCGAAGGCGCTGCAGCTGTCCAACCGATTCCTCGTGGCGTTCCAAGCACGTTGCCGCCAGAACCACCTGTTCGCGGGCCGCTTCATACTGTTCCTCTGCATCCGCGGCCAGGGCACGCGATTGGAGAATTTCATCATCGTTCGGAGCCTGGACGCCCTTGACTTCCAGGTCCCGGGCCGCACGGCAGTCTTCGGATTTTTCGAGGGTTGCAATGGCGCTGGCAAGATCTGCATCCGCCCGTTGCAGCTGCTTCAGCCTCTCGCGTTCTTCGCCCTCCAGCACCGCGGCTTCAAAGTCGCCAATGGTTTCAAAGCCGGCTTCCTTCCGTTCCCTATCCCACGCGGATTCGACCTCGTTCAACGCTTGCCGGGCTTCGAGCAGCTGGCGCAAGGCCTGCACGGAAGCGGCCAGCCCTTCGGATTTCCCCTGGAGCCCGCGGACCTGATCGGACAGGCTTTCCTTGCCAGCACGCAGCTCTTCCAGCTTCGCGTCTAGCTGTTCCAGCTGGGCAGCCAGCGACTGAACGTTGTGCCGCGCCGTGGAATGCTCGAGGGTGGCTTGGGCTGCGCGAGCCGTACGCTGCTCGATCCGCGCGCGAAGCTGGTCGAGCTTTGCCACGCGGGCAGAGATCTCGGCTTGCTGCTTGCGTGCCAGTTCCAGCTGGCTTTGCGCCGCGCCCAGCTCCTCGCGCAATTGCGCGACGCTTTGTTCGCCCGCGGAGATTTGCGCCGTTTCCAGTTTGGCCGCCAGCGTGTCGCGCGCCTGGGCGGCCTTTTGTCCTTCCGCACGGGCAGAGGCCACCAGTTCCTCGGAGATCTGGATCTGCTTGTCGTCGATCAAGGCAGCGTCAGCATCTGCTTGCGCCGGGGCAGGATGCTCCGCTGAACCGCACACCAGGCAAGGCTGCCCCTCCTCCAGCGCGGCTGCCAGGCGCAGCGCGCTTTGGCCTAGCTGCTCGGTGCGCAGAGCCAACAAGCTTTTTTCAGCGTCGACAATCTTCAACTCTTGTGCGATTGAATGCTCGCGGGCCGCAAGGACTTTCTTTTCCAGGTCATCACGGGTCAGCGCATGGGCGATTTGCGTTTCAGCCAGTTGCTGGCGTTCCTTGGCTCGCTGCAGGTTTTCACCAGCCCCGGCCTGGTCCAGGTCTTCGCTCTCCAATTTTTCGCGTTCAGTTTTCAATTGTGCGACCTCGGCCTCTGCCTGGTCACGGGCCTTCTCATGCGTTGCCGCGTCCTGTTCTGCCTTGGACACATCCTTGGCAAGGGAGACTCGACGCTTCTCTTCTGCCAATGCAGACTTCGCTATGGCCAATTCCTCGGCAACATCAGTGCTTTCCTGGCGCAGCCTGTCCAAGCCCGATGCATCCGGTTCACAGGCCATGCTGACGGCCTGGCTTAGCCACAGCTGCTGTTGTTCCCAGGCGAATGTGGATTGCTGCAAGGCGGCCCGAGCACTGTTGGCCTGCGCAAGATAGGCGCGCACTGCCGCAGCCTGGGCGTCTTTCTCCAGCTTGCTGCTGGCACTCACTGCTGCGCCATGGCCCTGTCCATAGCGGCTTTGCAGCGCCTGCAGTTCGCCAAGCCGGGCAAATACGCGCCGGCGTTCTTCCAGCGCACGCGCATGATCGCCTGTGCGTGTTCTCTGCGTCCGCAGCTTTTGGGCTTCAGCTTCGGCCAGCCGGTGAATCTGGCCAATGCGGGCACGATAATCCGCAAAATAATCGTCGGGAGAAGCCAGAACCGCTTCTTCTTGCTCTACTGGTTCGCCCATGGGCTCGCGGCCGGCCAGGAAGGTTCGCGCTTCGGCGTGAATGGCATCCTCGGATGCGCTCAGACGGGCTTCGAGGCTCTCGGTTTTCTTGCGTTCTTCGGAAAGACGCAAGGAAAATTCTTCTTCGATTCGCGCGTAGTCACTCGTATCGAAAAGATTGGCCAGAAGATCCTCGCGGTCTTTGGCCTTCGCCCTCAGGAAATCCGCAAACCCGCCTTGAGGCAGCATGACCACTTTGGTGAACTGTTCGCGATCAAGCCCCAAGAGGCTGCCCAGCACATGTCCAACCTCGTCATTGCGGGTCGAGAGTTCCTTCCACCCATCAGGGGTGAACTCCCGCAGCAAGCTGGACGCCTTTTGCTCGGTGGTTTTGTTCTTGCCCCGCTTTGACGGGCGCATCCACGCAGGCGAGCGGGTCACTTCGAAGCGGCGATCGCCAATGGTCAGCTCGCAGAGCACTTCTGGAGCCAGGTCGGCAGGCGCATGATCAGATCGAATTTGCCGGCTGCCGGTGCGGCTTCCGGGCAACGTGCCGTACAGGGCATAGCAAATCGCATCGAGGATGCTGGATTTTCCTGCGCCGGTGGGCCCGTCCAGAAGAAAGAGGCCTCCGTCGGCGAGCTCGTCAAAGTCGATGTGCTCGCTTCCGGCAAAGGGGCCAAAAGCCTGGATCCGGAGATGATGAATTCTCACTGGCTGACCTGCGCTTCCCGGGTGGCTCGGATCACTTCGGTGATAACGTCGCGTTCGGCTTCATCCGCCGCCCGTTCACGCACGTGTTCCAGGAAGTCGCCCACCACCTCTTCGGTGCTGGTCGCCTTGGCCATCCGCTGGGCATAGCTGGAGGTCTGGGATGCTTTTTCGCCGCCTTCGGGAGCAAAATTCAGCACCACGGTATCGGGGAACCGTGTGCGCAGGGCGTTCATCGCCTCGGCCGGGCGCTCGGGATCGGTGAGCGTGATCTGGCACCAGGCTTCGGTAGCATATTCCAGTTCCGGGTCGTTGAGCAGATCAGCCAGCCGGCCCTTGAGAACCGCCAATTTCTTCGGCACCGAAAGCAGGATTTCCTGGACTGAGCCGATGCCTTGCGCGGTGGTGTCAATCAGCCACATGCCCTTGGTCTGGTTCACTTCGGAGAAGGAGTAGGCCAACGGCGAGCCTGAATAGCGCACGTGGTCCCGTACTTTTTGGCGACCATGCAAGTGGCCCAAGGCGGCATAGCCAAAGTGCTCGAACAGCTCGACCGGAACCACATCCAGGTTTCCGGTGCTCAGCTCGCGCTCGGAGTCGCTGCCAATGCCGCCGGCCGCAAACAGGTGCGCCATGGCCACGGGAACAATGGGCTTCTGCCCATTGTGCAGCGTCGCGAGGTGCTCGTCGATTTCACCGATTGCTGCCTGCACCACCGATTCGTGGCTGGCTTTGGCCGCGCCCAGGCGCTCCATCACCATGCGCGGTTCCAGGTAGGGAATGCCGTAGATGGCCACCTGGTGATCCCCTGCATCGCACACCACCGGAGAGAGCATGCGGTCAAGATCCGCGATGATGTGCACCCCGGCACTATCCAGCAGCCCAGAGCCAAAGCCCAACCGGGAGGCCGAGTCATGGTTGCCGCTGGTGATCACTACGGTGGCGCCGGTTGCCCGCAATTCGGACAGCGCCCAGTTGCACAGTTGGACGGCATCAACGTGGGGCAGGGCGCGGTCGTAGATATCACCGGCAATCAGCACCACATCAACCTGCTGGTTGGCCGTGACATCGATGATTTCCTGGAGCACGCTGCGCTGCGCGTCAATCAGGGACGCCCCATGGAAGGTCCGGCCCAAATGCCAATCGGAGGTGTGTAGCAATCGCATATTTCCAACCATATGCAATGTCGGGGACAACTTGGACATTAGAATGGAGCTGTGAATGAAACCGGTGAATCTGCACTCCTGCCAGAGAACTACTCAGACAAGGTGTTTGCGATCCTCCTCGGCCTAGCCGACGGCGCAACCCACGCCCGTGACGACATCGACCCCGGCGCCACCGAAATCCTCCCCCTCTATCTGGCCGACGGCCTGCTGGAAGCGTTGGAGTGGGCTCGTGATGGCGTTGCCAGCGACGAGGCAGCCTGCATGTGGCTTGCCGCGCTGCGCAGCTACAAGAAACTCACCGGGTCTTTCCCCGCTGGCGCTCCTGAACCACTGGGCCGCTGGATCGACAAGGAATTTCCCAAGGTGGAGATCTTCGAGAAAATCGCTGACGGCGATCCGCAGAATATCTCCGGATTGAACAGCGCCGATATGGGACAGCCGGGCCGCCCGACAGGCGCCGATGCGGACTCCACCGGGGTCCTGCCCCGCGCTGCGATCACTGCGCTGCTGGCCCGCGTGCCGCTGGGCACCACCGAAGCCTTGGCCCGTTCGGCAGCTTTCCTGACCCACGATGCCCAGGCAGCCAAAACTGCCATAGCCGCAGCGAAGATCATTCGCTCGGCCATGGAACGCTCCGAGGAGTCGGCCAGCGAGTGGGATGGCCTGCTGGCTGAGCTTGAAGGCCCATCGGCCGAAGCCTTGCGCACGGCGGTATCCAAAATTCGCGAAAATATTTCGCTGTCGCCAGAAGATGCCTACAACGCGTACTTTGGCGAGAACGCCGAGGCAGAACCGGCCGAGTCCGACGTCTCGGCTGCTCCTGAGCCAGTCGTTTCGGAGCCGGAGGATCGGGACCCCGAGGTTGATGCCTACGCGGTGGCCCTGCTGGCGGCCGTCTATGGGACCGAAGCTGTTGGCGAACGTCCAGCCAGTGCGCTGGATGACATCATCTCGGAATTGCATGATCGCTGGATGGCACTGCTCGTCTAGCGCAAGACCTTGTGAATCACGGCGATGGCCGGCTCATCAGAGCCGGCCATCGCCGTTTTTCATGCTGGAGCTATGCGGTCAGCCCGAAGCCGCCAACCATTTGCATGAATTCGCCTTCGGAAATGATCGTGACCTTCTGGCCCTTTTCGCGCAGGCGCAAAACGTGCTTGGCCTTGTTGGTCAACCGGCCATTGGCCAGGTCCTGCGGTACAAATCCGTCGCCGACAACCAGGGCAGTGGTTGCGCGGGTAACCCGCGACGCGGTCTGCGCACCGTGTTCGGCGGCAAGTTCCTTGGCTTGCGGACGCGGCAGGGCCAGATTGCCGGTGAAGACCATGATCTGCCCGTAGAGCGGATGCCCCGGATCCGCCTGGAGATTTGGCGACGGGTTCGGCCCTTCCTGAGGCCAGTTATTGAACGCGTCCTGTGGCGGCAGCGGGTGGCCGGAGGCGAGCCATCCCTGGGCGTCGCGGGTGGCGCGCGAGTATTCGTCGCCCGGTTGCCATGCCGAGGTGAGCCCCAGGCGCACTCCATAGTGGTCTGCCGTTTCCAGCAGGGATCCTAGGCCGCTGCGTTCAGCCATATCGATCATGGCCCAAGCGCAGGCGGTGGAGTCGGCGAGCGCTTCGTGGTGATTCTCGATGGGATGTCCGGCTTCCTCGGCCACAAAAGGCAGGGAGTAGCTGGGCAGGTCGTAGGCCTTGCGGGAGAGCTTCACGGTGCACAGGTGGGCAATTTCCGGAACCGGGATTTCGCCGGCCTCCGAGGCGGCACGAATCACTCCGGAGTCAAAAGAAGAATTGTGGGCCACCAGTACGTCCGGGCCGATGAAATCCAGCAACTCCGGAAGCTTCTGCGTGACTCGTGGCGAGTCGATGACCATGTCCGGGGTGATGTGGTGGATCGACACATTGCGGGGGTCGAAGTGGTCAAAACCCGCCGGCGGCTGCATGAGCCACTGCTCGGTTTCAACTATTTTTCCGGAACGTACTTTGACCAGGCCCACCGAACAGGCGGAGCCGATAAAACCGTTTGCTGTCTCAAAATCTACTGCTGTGAAGTCCAATGCCACGCCCAACAGCTTACTCCCTTATACGGTGCTCCCGGCATCCGTGCCCGCCCAAGCGATCCGAGCCGCGGCCGCTCATTCGCCGACCTGAAGCCCTCTCTCGACCCTTGACCTGCAATAATTTGTCGGAATGAGGCCAAGGAGGTGCACAACAAGCAGGAAAGATCACACAGTGAAGGACCGGCTCGGGCCGATCCGCAAGCGCTGCCAGCTCATGGGCGAAAGAGCTGGTCGTAGTAGCCGCTCAGTGCCGGATAATAATCGGGTTCGAAAACAACAGCTGCGGGGTCGCCTCCTGCGGCCGCCGTTGCCAGCCGATCGAGATAGAACTCCCAGCCCGGGCCCACGGACCCGGCCATCGCAGGGTCGATTCCCGGCATTTGGAAGATCAGTTCGCTGCCATCGACCGAGGTTTCGATGAAGAGTTCCAGTTGCCAGCTTTGGCTTCCTTCTCCTGTACGCACTTTCAGGACAAAACCAGTCCTGTCGCACTCCAGGATTTCCACGCGCGCACTAGGGTGGCCTTCTTCAGCCAGCAACACCATATCAACTGCACCGGTGTGCGGATCCCCGCTCCACGGACCGAACCAGAGTGCCAGGCGTTCCGAGTCGACGAGATATTTCCATAATTCGCCAGGAGCCTGGGAAAAATTTCGTCGAAGTTCCAAAGCCCCGTTGGCTGCCCGGGTTCCAGTGGCTCGGGTACTCATTCAAGTTCTCCTTCGTGCTCGGGAAGAGGACGACATGGCCGGCCAGCTGGCAATCGTCCTGAGTTGCAAAAAGAATAGCAAGGTTCGCTCCCCGGCGGCCGAGCCCCTTGGTCTGCGTCAGACACCGCCCGATTCCTGTCCTCGGGAAACAGAAACCGGGCGGCGTGTGCTTGCCCCTGGCCTAGGCTGTGGCCTTGCGCAGCGTGACATAGGAACCTGTGGCCAGCAGCACGGCGGCCGCGCCTCCCCAGAGGGTGACCCCGGCTGCGGTCCAGGTCAATGCCCAGTCCCAGAACGGACCCCAGAATTCAGTGAACGTGAAGATCGCGATGACCCCCAAGATCAAAAGTCCGAGGGCGGTGAAGAAGACCACCATTCCCGCCTGCCGCCAACGCATATAGATCGTGGCAATCAGGAAACCGATCATGAACAGCAATACCATGAGCACGAAATAGAACATGATCTGAACGAACCAGCTATTGTCGGCGATCCACTGCAAGGCGAAGAATCGTCCGTCCATGCCCCAGCCTCCGGTGGCGGTTTCAATGAGTCCCATGAGGTAGTAGAACACCGAGAGCACCAAGGCACAGGCGGAAAATAATGCCACAGTTCCGACATAGAAAGTCCGCCGAGAAATGCTCATCCCCAGGGAGAAGGGGAAGGTCATGGTCAGCGCCTGGATACCGAGTGCAAGAAAATACCACATCGGTGCTTGGGCGCCACCGCCATACAGCACGCCGTCACCGCCATTGCGGCGGACCAACCACCAGATGGCGAGCGTAAAGAGGAAGGCGCTGACCAGGATCATCAGTGGAATGCCGATGAAGGTAGCCTTGTTTATCAGCTGCATTCGGGCAACTTTGATGGTGCGGTTCATGACCGGGCCTCCGTCTTGTCGCTTGTTGCTGCGGTTGCATCGTTCAAGGCGCTGCGGACTACGTATTGCTGCAGCGAGACCGGGCTCAAGTCCAGTCCCATGAGCTTCGCCTGCTCCCGGCGGCCTGCGTCCAGATCGGCTCTGATGGTGACACTGGATAGCGCACCGAGCCCATCGCGATGCAGCACCGTGGCAGCGCCGATGAATTCTTGGACCTTGGCCGCTTCGCCGGTCACCGTCACGGCCGCGCCGCGCAGGTCTTCAGCGTCGGAGTCGATGACGATCCGGCCCTTGTCGATCACGATGACGTGTTCGAGCAGGTTCGCGACCTCGTCGATCAGGTGGCTGGAAAGCACGATGGTTCTCGGGTATTCGGCAAAATCCTCAACCAAGCGGTCGTAGAAAACCTGCCGAGCCACAGCATCCAAGCCGAGGTATGGTTCGTCGAAAAAGGTGATTTCGGCGCGTGAGGCCATGCCGATGATGACGCCCACTGCGGAAAGCTGGCCCCGCGAGAGTTTCTTGATCCGGCGCTTGATCGGCAGCCCGAAGTCCTGAACCAGATTTTGCGCCAATTGCTCGTCCCAGTTCTCGAAGAACATCGCCGCGGCGGTGAAAGCCTGATGGACTTTGAAGTCTTCCGGGTACTTTTGGGATTCGCGGATGAAGCAGATGCGCGAGAGCGTTGGGTCGTGCTCGAATGGCTCATGCCCGAAGATCAGGGCGGAGCCGTGGTCCGGATAGTTCTGCCCGGTCAAGATGGACATCAGGGTGGTCTTGCCGGCGCCGTTGCGCCCGAGCAGGCCGTAGATCCGGTCGGGTTCCAGATCCAGATTGATGTTATCCAGCGCCCTGACGTCCTTGTAGGTCTTGGTCAGCCCGCGGGTGGCGATTGCTGTTGATCGTGTCATGCCATTCCTCCCTGCCTAGTGATGAAGTTTCAGGCTTCCGAACCGGTTCTGATCATCGCGACCAGTTCGTCGATGCCGATGCCGAGGTTCGAAGCCTCGGCGGTAAGTGGAGCTATGAATTGCTGCTGGAATTTCTCCCGGCGCTTTTCACGCAGCCGCGTCGGCGCACCCTGCGTGACGAACATGCCGATCCCCCGCTTCTTGTAGAGAAGTCCATCCTCGACCAATCGATTAATGCCCTTGGCCGCGGTGGCTGGGTTGATTCGATAGAAAACGGCGAATTCGTTGGTGGAGGGCACTTGCGCCTCTTCGGCGAGAACACCAGAAATGATGTCGTTCTCAATCAGCTCAGCGATCTGCATGAAAATCGGTTTCGAATCATCGATCACACCGGCTCCTCCCCGTGCTTGCTCCCACCATCCAAGTTAGTGGGTTAGTTACTCATGTAACTAACCATAGAACCTAGGGCGGCAGAGCACAAGTGCTGAGGGCTTAGCTTTCTGGGCATTCTCATAATAAATGCATACAAATTCCCAAATCACGTCGAAAATTCGCGTTATTCCGCGCTTTTCAACACCCAGAAAGCAAAGTTTTTCCTGTCAACGAGTGGCGTTTGACCTGCCCCTTAGCTGCTACATGAGGTTGCCCTACGAACCGCACAGCAATCAATTCAAGACTTATGACAGCCCCCTTTTCGAAGCACTACAAGGAACTCCATGAACATCTTGCTTTTTGCGGCCGCCGACGTCGCCGCCATTTTGATTCTTACTTTTGGTCTTTACCTTCGCCGCCATCGACGCCGGGATTTGGCTGTGTCCTACATCGGAATCAACATCGGGGTGTTCGCCGTCGCGACCGCCTTGGCCGGAAGTACCGTCAGCGCCGGACTGGGCATGGGACTTTTCGGAGTTCTTTCCATCATCCGCCTGCGCTCGACCGAGCTGGAACAGCACGAAATCGCCTACTATTTCTCAGCCCTGGCCATCGGCTTGATCACCGGCATGGGTCCAACGCCCATCTGGCTTCCCCTGGCACTGGTGGGCCTCATCCTGATCGCGATGCTCGTTGCCGACCACTCAAGGGTCCTGCCTACCTACCGCCATCAGGAAGTCATCCTGGACCGGGCCATCGCCAACGATGAAGAACTCCATGCCCACCTCGGCTTGCTCCTCAATGGAGCCACGATTCACCAGGCTGTGGTCCAGCAGCTGGACCTTGTCAATGACAAGACCATCGTCAAGGTCCGTTTCTCCGCACCACGAATCGGCCTGATTGAACAACCATCATCACGCACCGTCGAGAACCACGAAGTCATTACGGGGCAAACACGATGAATTTCACCGATCAGCTAGAAACCATAAGCCTCGACGAGCTCAATGCGGCCGCCGCGCTCCAGACCCGCACCGACCGCAAATACATTCTCACCGCGCAGCAGGCCAGGGAAGTCCTCCCGCTCTTGGCGAAGCAAGCACTGGTCCTGTCCATCGAAGGGCGCCGCGCATCGGATTACACCTCGGTCTACTTCGATACCCCTGATCTGGCCAGCTTTCACCTGGCCGCGCATCCTCGCCGGCGCCGCTTCAAGATTCGCACCCGAAGCTACATGGATACCGAGCGGTGCTACCTGGAGGTGAAAACCGAGGGGGCGCGCGAACAGACGGTGAAGGAACGAATCGAACACCCCTTTGCGGCCCGTAGTGCGCTGGGCAAAGATTCGCTGGAGTACATCCACGAGACTCTGGAGCACGAGCTGGGGAGCTGCCCCATCACACCGGCCGAACTCACCCCGGTTATTGATTCGTCCTACTCACGCACCACCCTGTACCTGCCGCAGTCGAATAGCCGCGTCACCGTGGACAACAACCTGATCTGGACGGATCCGCAGTCCGGGTTCCGCCTCGAATGCAACGAGATCATCGTGGAAACAAAGTCGGCCTTGAACGCTGGCCCAGCCGACAAACTGCTCTGGAGCCACCAGATCCGGCCGTCACGGATCTCAAAATTTGCCACCGGAATGAGCTTGATCCACCAGCATCTTCCAGCCAACCGCTGGCACAAAACAACCAAGCACAAATTATCCACCGCAGTATCCCTGCACCCATAGGAGCATCATGATTGACTCACCCCGCCACCGGGCGCAGTCCCCGCGCCAATTCCGGTTCAAAACCCCACGGGCCATGGCTGCCGTCGCATCTTTGTCCATCGCCGCACTGGCTCTTGCCGGTTGCACCAATCCAGCATCGGCGCAGAGTGTCGTGAACACTAGTCTCAGCACCGAAACGGCGGCATTCTTCAACGCAGATTCCGTACATGAGATCAGTGTGAGCGCTGAACCCGACGACATCACCGCCGCGCTGAAGGCCTATGCGGCTGACGGAACCAAAGATTGGATTTCCGCCGAGGTCACCATTGACGGGACAACATTCAAAAACGTGGGCATAAAGCTGAAGGGGAACTCCACTCTTCGCGGCGCTGACGAATCATCGGATCCCGCATCGCTGCCGTGGATTCTGCGGCTGGACAAGTTCGAAGGCAACCAGAGCTATTCGGGACGAACAGAGTTTGTCATCAGGACCAATTCCAGCGAATCCTCGCTGAATGAGGCCGTGGCACTTGAACTTCTTGGCGAAGCGGGCCTCGCCACCGAGCATGCGGCGGCCACCCGCTTCTCGCTGAACGGTTCGGATGCCGAACTGCGCCTGGTCATAGACAACCCCTCCGATGAGCTTTACAGCGAGGAGACTTTTGACGGCGAGGGCATCACCTACAAGGCCGACGCCGATGGCGATTACTCCTACCGCGGAGACGCAGCCAGCGACTATGAAACTGCCTTTGAAGTGGAATCCGGGGCGGACGATCTCACTCCGGTGGCCACGTTCCTGGATTTTGTGAACAACTCATCGGATGAAGATTTCTCCAGCAAGCTATCGGACTACCTGGACACCGGCCAGTTCGCAACGTACTTGGCCATGCAGGATCTGGTGTCTAACACCGATGATATTGACGGGCCGGGCAACAACTCCTTCCTGCGATATGACGCAGCCACGAAGAAGATGACGGTCGTCGCATGGGATCAAAACCTTTCCTTCGGCTCTGGCCCAGGCGGGATGGGCGGCGGCGGTCCGATGGGCGGTGGCAACGGAGGCGGGCCCGGCAAGATGGATGCCGATTCATTGCTCACCAGCATGTTGCCCGATGGCTTGAAGCTCTCCGACGCCAAGAAGCAAATCGAGGCAGGGACGGTGCCGGACGGCGTCGAGCTCCCAGAGCAAATGGCTTTGGAAGACGGAACCGAATTGATCGACGTGCTGAAGGATCTGGCCAAGGGCGAGATGCCAGAAGGCCTGTCCTTCGGCGGCGGAGGGCAGCGGCCTGGGATGAATGGCCAAGGCGGCGCGCCCGATGGGACCATGGCTCCCCCAGAGCAGAATCCAGCGGACGGCACCAAAGCCACCGGCGATACGACGCAGGCCACCAAGGACAATCCTGCAGGCGGCCAAAACGGCGGCAAATCGATGGGCGGGAAATCCAACCCGCTGGTGACCCGGTTCCTGGCGGATGAAGACTTCAAGGCACAGTATGAAGCTGCCAAGACCGAACTGGCAGACAAGCTCTATGAATCCGGCACCGCCGAGGAAATCCTCGACAAGTGGACCACGCTGTTGAACAACGAAGCCAGCGACCTGATTGATTCAGAAACAGTGAGCAGCGAAGCGGACGCCATCCGTTCGCATTTCACCTCGGATTCAGCGCAGTCATCCACCCCGAGCTCCCAGCAGCCCTCTACCGCTCCAAAGACCGAAGAAGATGAAGCAACGCCCGGCGCTTCAACGACTTCAAATTCCTGATACCGGGCAGATCGGCAGCCTGGCCGGGCATGGCAAACGCCAGCTGGCACTTTCCACGAGGGGAGGTGCCAGCTGGCGTTATGCGGTGAAAATCAGTTGTTCTCCAAGGCCTTGCTCACGGCCTCCACGATCGCAGGCAGCAAGGCAGCGAAGGCCCGAGCGCGATGCGAGATCGCATTCTTCTCTTCCGGCGTGTGCTCTGCCATCGACTTGCCAGCCCCGGCCGGTTCAAAGATGGGGTCATATCCGAAGCCATGCTCGCCGGCACGTTCGGTACGCAGCAGTCCCTCGACCTGGCCCAGCTTAACGTGCTCGCCGCCGTCCGGGGTCGCCAAGGCGGCGGCACAGACGAACTGCGCCCCGCGATGCTCAGCGGCGATATCGCCAAGCTGCGCGAGCAGCAAGTCGATATTTGCCTCGTCATTTCCGTGGACCCCGGACCAGCGAGCCGAGAAGATGCCCGGCGCGCCACCGAGCACGTCGACGCTCAAGCCAGAATCGTCGGCGAGCGCAACCAGTCCGGTGGACGCGGCAATTTCACGGGCCTTTTTCAGCGCGTTGCCCTGGAAGGTCACCTGGTCTTCGACCGGATCCGTGGCCCCCGCGGTGGCCGCGTCAATGACCTGGGAGTCGACATCCAGGCCTGGCACCTGTCCGCGCAGCAATTCGCGAAGCTCACGCAGCTTGCCCTGGTTATGCGAAGCGAGAACTAGAACTGGCTGGCTCATTTGCCGTTTTTCAAGGTGTCGCGCTGGATCTGTGCCAGCTCGTTGGTTCCGCCCAGGGCAAGGTCAAGCAGCGAATCCAGTTCGGAGCGCTTGAATGGAACGCCTTCGGCGGTGCCCTGTACTTCGACGAAGTCGCCGGAACCGGTGACCACGACGTTCATGTCGGTCTCGGCGCGGACGTCTTCCTCGTACGGCAGGTCAAGCATTGGGGTGCCGTCGATGATGCCGACGGAGATGGCGGCGACCGAGTCGGTGAGCACCTTGGCGTTTTCCTTCACGATGCCCTGCGAACGGGCCCAGGAAATGGATTCTGCCAATGCCACATAGGCGCCGGTGATTGCCGCGGTACGGGTGCCGCCGTCGGCCTGCAGCACGTCGCAGTCAAGAACAATGGTGTTTTCGCCCAGCGCCTTGGTGTCCACCACGGCGCGCAGCGAGCGTCCAATAAGGCGCGAGATCTCGTGGGTGCGTCCGGACAGCTTGCCCTTGACCGATTCGCGGGAGTTGCGGGTGTTCGTGGCACGCGGCAGCATGGCGTATTCGGCGGTGACCCAGCCGGTGCCCTGGCCTTTGAGCCAGCGCGGCACCCCTTCGGTGAAGGAAGCGGTGCACAGTACCCGGGTGTTGCCAAATTCAATCAGTGCAGACCCTTCGGCCTGGGCGGACCAGCCGCGGGTGATGGTGATGTCTCGAAGTTGCGCGGCTCCTCGGCCGTCAGCGCGTAAAGTCATGGTTCCATCCTAACCACGCTGGAGACCAGAATTTCACGAGATGGCCCCAGCATTACGGTGAAATGCACCTCGCCGGCGCTCTGCTTCATCGCCAGCCTCCGGGAATTGGTGCGATGGTGCCGTGCAGAAACACAAGAACAGCGCCTTCGAATCCGAGTTGCCGATTCAATGGCGCTGTTCTTTTGCTGGATCTCTACTTCTTGCGCTTGAGCAGCGGGAACTTGCGCGTTTTTTCATAGGAGATGGTCGGCAAAGTTCCGGTACGCGTCTTGAGGTAATCGGTACCGCGCTCCCCCTTGAACAGGGCCGGGTCCTTGTCTTCCTTCAGGCTGCCCGAATAGACGCCGTAGGTCACGCCGGATACCGCCACGGCAATGCCGCCGTCATAGGTTCCCTTGGCTTCCTCGACGACCTTGTTGATATCGGTCCAGACGGGAATGTGGGTCAAAAGCATGCGTTCAACGCCAGCAGCCGTGGCCATCTCGCCTGCTCGCTTGCCGGTCAGGTGCACCCCGTCGATGTGGTCATCGCGGCCTTCTTCAAAGGCAGCCTCGCAGAGGAACATGTCGGCGTCCTTGGCCGCTTCCACCAGGCCATCACAGGTGTCGGTATCGCCCGAGTACGTCAGCACGCTGGTCAGCAGCTCACCGTCCGGACCGGGTTCGCTGGCCTCCACGCGCAAGGCGTAGGCTTCTTCAATCGGGTGGCGCACCGGATATGGGGTGATGGTGAATGGACCGATTTTCACTGGCTTATTCGGCTGCCACACCTGGAAGTCGTAATCCTTGGCCATGGTGTCGCCATCGGGCAAGGAATAGGCAGTTTCGATGCGGTCTGCGGTCGCTTCGGGCCCGTGCACCAGCATCCGGTCGCGGCCCCAGCCGTTCGGGTCCCAGCGGATCGCAACGTGCAAGCCGCAAAGGTCCATGCAGTGGTCCGGGTGCAAATGGGAAATCATGATCCCATCGATGTCCTTGAGATCCGTGTAGCGCTGCAGAACACCCAGCGCGCCGGAGCCCAGATCCAGGAGGATCTTCCAGTCGCGCGTGCCATCAAAGGCCGACACCAGGTAGCAGGACGCGGGTGAGCCCGGTCCCGGGAACGACCCGGTGCATCCAATGATGGTCAGCTTCATTCGTTTCTCGCTTTCGACGCGGCGATCATTTGCGGAGTAATCCGCGCAATAGCGCCGGTCGGGTAGTGGGCGGCCACATGGTCCACGTGGCGCACCTGCAACACCTCGGGTCCGAGGAAACGGCGAGCCAGTACACCAAAACTATCAGCGTTGCCTGTGGCAAGGAACTCATGACGCGCCGCGATGCCGTCTTCGCGCACCAGCGAATGCCGCGTCAAGGCGCGGAAAACATCCTTCGCTGTTTCTTCCGCGCTGGAAACCAAAGTGACGCCATCGCCCATGACATAGGAAATCACGCCGGTCAGCAGCGGATAGTGGGTGCATCCCAGAATCAGGGTGTCCACGCCTGCTTCCTGCAACGGCGCCAGGTACTCCTGGGCGATCTGCAGAAGTTCTGCTCCCGCGGTAATGCCGGATTCCACGAACTCCACGAATCGCGGGCACGCCACCGAGGTCACCTGCAAGTTCGGGGCGGCGGCAAACGCGTCTTCGTAGGCGCGCGAGCCCACCGTGGCTTGCGTGCCGATGATCCCGATCTTGCCATTCTTGGAGCCGGCCACCGCACGCCGCACGGCCGGCTGGATGACTTCCACCACCGGGATTCCGTATCGGGCGGTGTACCGTTCACGGGCATCGCGCAGCACAGCGGCCGAAGCTGAATTGCACGCGATCACCAGCAGCTTCACCCCGGCATCCACCAATTCGTCCATGACGCCCAAGGCGTTGGCCCGCACCTGGGCAATAGGCAACGGGCCATAGGGGGAATTAGCGGTGTCCCCCACATAGATCAGCGACTCGCCGGGCAGCTGGTCGATAATCGCCCGGGCGACGGTCAATCCCCCGACCCCGGAATCGAAAATGCCGATTGGCGTATCGGAGTCGGGAACTGAAACCTGGCCGGTGGCAAAATAGGAATTCATCGATCAGGACTCCGCATCCATCAGTGCACCCATCAACGTATCTTGTACCCACGAAACCAGGTTGTAGACCAGGGCCAGGTACTCTTCGGGAGTTTCAACGTCGGCGGCATCCAGCATCTGGGAAACCCGTGCGGCATCTTGCTCATCGCGGATCTCCAGGCGCTCGGCCAGAACCAGCCGGACATCGTTCAACGCCTGGGCGAAGCGCTGCGCCTTGTCCTTGTCCAATACGATCTTGTCGGTTTCCAGGAGGAACTGGGCCTCGCGCAGCCGGCCGGCTTTTTGCGCAATCAGGTCCGCTTCGGTCAGCCGCCGGTGCTCTGCAGCCACCACCGGGTCATCACTGGCATCGGGCAGAAGCCTGGCCAGCCCCGGATCGGAGACCGGAGGCAAGTCCATCGACTCGGGACGCATCCCGGTCAGTGCGTACAAGGGGTCGATGTCCTCGGGCAGCCGATGCACCTCGGCACGTTCTTCGAGCATGGTGATCACGTCGCTGAAAAGTTCGCGAAGCAATTTGCGCTCAGCCGAGTGCAGGGTGCCGGTAATTCCGTGGGCACCGTTTTTGAAGGCCTTGGCCACGCTCAGGCCTCCTGGGTCATGGTCGCATTGAGCCCGAATCCGTGCATGGCCTGGACATCGGATTCGATGGCCTCGCGGCTGCCGCTGCGCACAGCGCAAAAACCATCATGATGCACCTGCAGCATGAGCTGTTCGGCCTTTTCCGCCGTGAAACCGAAGTAGGAACGGAACACATAAGCCACGTAGCTCATCAAGTTCACCGGGTCATTCCACACGATCAAGCGCCAGGGCTTTTCGCTGGTGGAGGCTGTTTCCATTTCGGGAAGTACATCGGGCATTGCGGTCATGATCCCTATTTTACGCGCGGATCCTGAACGCCACGCAGGACACGGTAAATATCACCTTCAGCGTGAGGCGTTATACAGTAAAACCGGTCTGCCAGAACGCGCAGCACCACCGCTGATACTTTTTTCGATCCCCAGGAGCGTCCCATGCGCACCAGCCTCTTCACCGACCACTACGAGTTGACCATGCTTCAGGCGGCCCTCGAGTCCGGTGCGGCCCACCGCCCATCCGTGTTTGAAGCTTTCGCACGGCGCTTGCCCGAGGGTCGACGCTACGGCGTAGTCGGCGGCACCGGCCGCCTGCTGGAGGGCCTTGTCGACTTCCACTTCGACGAAGAGCAGCTCCGTTTCCTCTGGGATCACCGGGTGGTGAACGCGCAGACCATCAAGTACCTGGAAAACTACCGTTTCAGCGGAAACATCTCCGGCTACGCCGAAGGCGAGCTCTACTTCCCCAACTCGCCCCTGCTGACCGTGGAATCCACCTTCGCCGAAGCTTGCGTGATTGAAACCTACCTGCTGTCGGTCATGAACCATGACTCGGCCATTGCCTCGGCGGCTTCGCGCATGATCGCTTCGGCCGGGGACCGCCCCTGCATCGAAATGGGTTCGCGCCGCACCCATGAAGAGTCGGCCGTCGCCGCCGCTCGCGCTGCCATGATCGCCGGGTTCACCTCGACCTCGAATCTGGAAGCCGGTGCGCGCTACGGGCTGAAAACCGTGGGCACCTCTGCCCACTCGTTCACTCTGCTGCATGATTCGGAGCGGGCAGCCTTCGAAGCCCAGGTGGCGTCGCTGGGCAAGGACACCATCTTGCTGGTGGATACCTACGATGTCGAGAATGGGGTGCGCACCGCCGTTGAGGTCGCCGGCCCTGAACTGGGCGGTGTCCGCCTGGACTCCGGCGACCTGGTCCAGCAGGCCGGCTGGGTGCGCCAGCTGCTCGATGACCTGGGCAACTGGAACACCAAGATCACCGTCACCTCCGATCTGGATGAGTATGCGATTGCCGCATTGGCCAGTGCGCCGGTTGATGCCTACGGCGTGGGCACCGCGCTGGTCACCGGTTCCGGGCACCCCACCGCTTCGATGGTCTACAAGCTGGTGGCCCGCCAGGATGATGCCGGCAGCTGGATCCCGGTGGCCAAGGCTGCCGCCAACAAGGCCAGCGTCGGCGGGCGCAAGCACGCGGTGCGACAGCTCAATGACCGCGACCGCGCCGTGGCCGAAATTGTCTCCACCAC
This sequence comes from Glutamicibacter halophytocola, assembly GCF_001302565.1. Classification (NCBI taxonomy): domain Bacteria; kingdom Bacillati; phylum Actinomycetota; class Actinomycetes; order Micrococcales; family Micrococcaceae; genus Glutamicibacter; species Glutamicibacter halophytocola. The sequence goes on along the minus strand of NZ_CP012750.1, from coordinate 1,439,315 downwards.
CGAGCACACCACCGGAGGCCCAGAGCGCGGCCTGGTGGTGCCGCTGGTGGTCAATGGGGAGATCGACATGTCGTACACGGGTGCTGCCGGAGTCCACAAGGCCACCGAACGCCACCGTGCTTCCACCCAGGAACTGCCCGGCATAGCCCGCAAGCTGCAGCGCGGCGAGCCAGTGATCCCAACGATCATGATCCAGGACTGAAAACACACCAGAATCTCAGTTGCGGGCCGTAGCCTTTCCTCACGTGGAATCGCCGGCCCGCCTCAAGGAGCACGCTATGACCCGAGCCCTGCTGATCATTGATCTGCAACCTGACTTTTGCGAAGGCGGAGCCTTGCCCGTGACCGGTGGAAACGCCGTGGCTGCGGCCATCGCCAGCGACGTGGCCGAGCGCCGCCAGAGCTATTCGGCCATAGTCACCACGCAGGACTGGCACATTGATCCTGGATCGCATTTTTCCGCATCGCCCGATTTTGTTGATTCGTGGCCGGTGCATTGTGTCGCAGGCACCGACGGCGCAGCACTGCATCCGCTGATCCGGGAAATACCGGTCGATGCCCGCTTCGCGAAGGGCCGTTACACCGCTGCGTATTCGGGCTTCGAAGCACGCGAGCTGGATCCTTCGGCGCCGCTCGGGGACGAGAACGGCATGCTCTTGGCGCCCTGGCTTGCCGCCCGTGGCATTACCGCAGTAGATATCGTGGGTCTCGCCGCGGACCATTGCGTGCGCGCCACCGCCCTGGACGCCGCGGCCGAAGGACTTGCCACCACGGTGATCTCGCCATTGACCGCTGCGGTCAGCCCCGGCATGCTGCCAGAAGTCCACGATGAACTGCGCGCTTCCGGCGTGACCGTCCTGAGCCTCGGCTAATACTGGCCCGGCACTGGGCAATGCGCTTGACCGGCGGCCAGGATATGGCATGCTGAGGGCACAAGAGATGTCCGGAGAAGGGATGAGCATGCGAAAGCTCGTGTACTACGTGGCCTCGACACTAGACGGCTATATTGCCGGCCCAGATGGCGGCGATCCCAGCGGAGAACCGTATTTCCCGGTGGCCAAGAGCGACATCGATTTCATCGTCGGGCAATACCCCGAGACACTGCCTGCGCCAGCGCGCCAGGCTTTGGGCGTCACCGGCCCAGGCCAGCTCTTCGACACGGTGCTGGAGGGCCGGGCTTCCTACGAAGTCGGGTTGGCCGCCGGGCTCACCAATGCTTATCCGCACCTTCGCCACATCGTCTTCTCAACCACGCTCAGGGCCGAGGATCCATCCATTGAAGTGGTCCGGGGCCAGGCACTGGAACGGGTTCGCGAACTCAAGTCCGAGCAAGGCAAGGATCTGTGGCTTGTTGGCGGTGGAACCCTGGCGTACAGCTTGCTTCCGGAAATCGACCGCCTCGTGCTCAAACAGCACAGCTCGATCATTGGTTCCGGCATCCCGCTGTTCAATGGCCCGTTCCAGATCCAGTCCTTCCGCCTCAGCGGGGAAACAGCACTGGATTCAGGCGTGCGGGTCGTAACCTACGATCGTGTTTGACCCGCTCGGACGCCAGGGCAAGTTCCCGTAACAACGCCTGCCGCATGCGGCCGTTGAATCATCTCCATTGACATCATGGGCCGGGGTGCGGTGGGGCCACTCCGCGCCGGGCCAAGTCAAGGCAAACCAGGGTGAATCCCAAAGTCTGCACGCGTTGAACTATCCCCAGGTGCCAGCCGCGGCGAGGCCAAGGCTGCCAGGCCTGCCATTTCTCCAGAACCACGGCCAGGCCAAAATTTTCGCGCAGCGCAGCCATATCACTGGGCTCGTGCAGTTCCGCATCCAGCGAAGTGAGGAGCCGCGGGACCCCATTCCTGGGCTCAGCGCCTTGCCCAGCTGGAAGATGGCGATCAGCACGAGCAGCATGATGGATGCACCCCGTGCCAGCCGATGGCCCGAGCGGAGGTAGCGCGCAAGCCTGTCCCAATGCCCCTATTTGCGACCGACGAACCAGTCCTGCAATTTATCGATGCGAGCCTGCAGCTGGTCCGCGGTGGCCTGCGGTACCGCTGGTCCCCCGCACACGCTGCGCAGCTTGTTGTGCACCTGCCCGTGCGGCATGCCGGTGCGGGCAGCCCACGCCGAGACATTCTTGGAGAGCTTGGAGCGCAAATCCATCATCCGCCGGTGATCCGAAACCGGTTCAGGCTTGGTCCCGCCCCGATTAATCTGCTTGCTCTGCTGCTTGCGCAGCAGCTCGGAGACCTGATCGGTTTCCAACAGTCCCGGAATGCCAAGGAATCCAAGTTCTTCATCGCTGCCGATATCAGCACCGGTGCCGAACTCCCCGCCGTCAAAGAGCACCCGGTCAAAAGAAGCCTGGGAATTGAGCGCCTCGAACTTGCTGCGCACCAGATCGTCACTGGCTTTGTCTTCCTTGTTGGCCTCCTCGAGCAAGGAGTCGTCCAGGCCGTCTTCGTCCTTGGAGCCTTCCTTGTCCAAGGCATGGTCGCGCTCGACTTCCATCTCATTGGCCAAGGCCATCAGGATCGGCACCGAGGGCAGGAAGACGCTGGCAACTTCACCACGCTTGCGGCTTCGCACAAAGCGCCCGACAGCCTGGGCGAAGAACAACGGAGTCGAGGTGCTGGTGGCATAGACGCCGACACAGAGCCGAGGCACATCGACGCCTTCGGACACCATTCGCACGGCCACCATCCAGCGGGCCTCCGAGGCGGAGAAGTCGTCAATCTTCTGCGACGCCTTGGGGTCGTCGGAAAGAATGGTGGTGACCTTCTCCCCGCAAATGGCCTCGAGCTGGGCAGCATATCCGCGGGCGTCTTCATGGTCGGTGGCGATAATGAGCCCGCCCGCGTCCTTGACCGTGCGGCGCACCTCTGACAGCCGCCGGTCAGCTGCCTGCAGCACCGAGGGGATCCAGTCGCCATGCGGGTCCAGCGCCGTGCGCCAGGCATGGGCGGTGACATCCTTGGTGAACCCCTCGCCGAGGTTGGCTTCCATTTCCTCGCCGGCGGCGGTGCGCCACCGCATATTGCCCGAGTAGGCCATGAAGAGCACCGGTCGAACCACGTGGTCGGCTAGCGCGTTGCCGTAGCCATAGGTGTAGTCGGCCTTGGAACGGCGGATCCCGTCACCCTCGTCGATGTACTGAACAAAGGGAATCGGCGCGGCATCCGAGCGAAACGGCGTTCCGGTCAGCGCCAGGCGGCGCGTTGCAGGTTCAAAGGCTTCGCGGATGCCATCGCCCCAGGACAGGGCGTCGCCTGCGTGGTGGACCTCATCCATGATCACCAGGGTGCGGGCATTCTCGGTCTTGGCACGGTGCACCGCTGGCTTCAAGGCCACCTGCGCATAGGTCACGACCACGCCCATGTAGTGCGAGCCGTGGCGCCCATCCGAGTTCTTGTAATTCGGGTCCAGGGCGATGCCCACGCGCGCTGCCGAGTCGGCCCACTGCTTTTTCAAGTGGTCGGTCGGGGCAACTACGATCATGCGGTTGATCTTGCCGGAGTCGATCAGCACCTTGGCCAGGCGCAGCGCGAAGGTGGTCTTGCCTGCGCCGGGGGTTGCCACGGCCATGAAGTCCCTGGGCTCGGTTTCAAAGTACTGGGCCAGGGCCTCTGCCTGCCAGGCACGAAGCTTGGGCCCGGTTCCCCAGGCTGCACGTTCCGGATACGCTACGGGGAGCTTGTCTTCCAGTGGAAGCTTGTCGCCAAAATCAAAGAGTGTCTCGGTCATATACCTTTTCCCGGCCGCGTGCTGTGTGAAGTAGTGCTGTTTTTCTCGGGCACTACCCCATCAAGGAGTCGTAGACTTCCTTGCACTCAGGGCATACCGGGAACTTCTTCGGGTCTCGACCCGGGGTCCAGACCTTGCCGCACAAAGCGATCACTGGTTCGCCGGACAGCGCCGACTCCATGATCTTTTCCTTCTGCACGTAATGGGCAAATCGCTCATGATCGCCGGCCTCGACACTCTGGGTTGTCTCGGTACGCTCGATTGTCGCTGTGCCGCCACGGGTTTCTTCAGACTGTTCCACCATGCCTTCAAGTCTAATACGGATTGGCCCCGCTGTCCGTCCGATCAGCATGGGAGCTTGTCCACATCCACGGCACATTCATCCCTGGTTTCCGCGTCCGCCTGCGGGCCGTGGCGGTGTTCCGCCAGGGATTTTCCACGAAGAATGATCGCCAGCAACGACACGGAGCCACCTGCCAGATTCCGGATCTGGCCGATGGCTCCGTGTCGCCTCTGAAGCGAGGGGCATTATTTGTTGAGCATGACGGCTTGCATCAATTCGGGGGTCCGCTGCTCGTACCATTTGCCACCCAGGGCGATGCCGCCGAACAGCAGCCCCACGCCGAGCACCAGGCCGATGCCCAGGGTCAGCAAGCCCAGGGGCTGCGATTCCTGGAACCACCCCATCAGGTAGGGAATGAACACCGGAATCAGCAAAATCGCCATGGTGCCGATGGTGGCCAGCTGCGTGACCGCGACGCGCAGGCCGTTGCCCGGCGGGGTTTTCATCGGATTATCCCCCGGCAGGGGCACCGCATAGGTGTAGCGCGCCGAGGCCACCGAGGCCACGCCCAGGGCAACCAGCAATGCGGCCAGCGACAGGCCCAGGTCCCCCGGGATCCGCCACGCTTCGCCGGCGATCGCGCCAGGCAGGATGGCCGCCGCCAGCACCGGGATAATCGACAGCGCAAAGCAGGCCAGCGCGCGTCCGGCGCGGTCGGCACGCCCCGATACTCCGGTCAGCACGTGCAGGGCAAAGGCAGTGTTGTCGTAGGAAATATCCGCTGAAATCGAAAAGCCGAGCAGGACTCCAATCAAGGGCCCCAGCAGATACATCATGGTGTAGTTTCCGGACTGGCTGCCGGTGAACCAGAAGAGCAGCGGCAATACCGGCACCATCAGCACACCGATGGCGTAGCGCGGGTCCTTGAGCCAATAGGTCAGAGCGCGGGCGATCACCGCGCCTGTGGGCGTCCCCGGGGTGTACTTGAAAAAGCCCAGTCCGCTCTGCTTGGCGGCCCGCTGTTGCGGCGGAGGGGTGACCGTGGCCTGCGCCGTCGCCCGGTTCACCAGCCAATACAGTCCCCCCAGGTAGGCCACCGCAAGAATCAAGCAGATGGCAAATTGCAGGTAATCGCCCTGGGCCAGCGCACCGGGCAGGGCCGCGGCGGCTCCGAGCGGAGTGTAGGCCAGGACGCTGGCGATCGGTCCGACCCAGTCCAGCAGGCTGTTGGCGGCCGAGGCGATCGAGGAGATGATCGGCCCCAGGCAGATCAGCAGCAGGAACAGCACGGCGAAGGTCAGTTCGCGGAAGCGGCGCTTGGCACGCAGGGCCGTGGCCATGATCGTCAAATACTGGCAGACCAGGACCGCCATCACCGCGGTGGCGATGGCCGCCACGACGGCAACCGGCAGCACCAGTGGCTCAAGCCGCCAGATCAGCGACCCGCCCACCAGCCCGATAATCGTCAAGATCGCCGGAACCGAGATGAAGCCGGAGAGCACCAGCGCCGGGCCCAGGACCTTCTGCGGAATGCCGAAGTGCACAAAGCGCGAAGGCTCCAAGGTCAGGTCAACGCCGGTGAGCAGCGGCGGAATGATGGCCCAGCCAAGCACCGCCAGTGAACCGATGAGGATGCTCAATTCGGCGTCGATGGCGGTTTCGCCGGCCAGGAACCAGGCCGCGAGCGTGAGCATCACGATCATCCCTAAGGCGTACAACCCGCCGATGATCACGCCGATCAGCTGGCCTGTCGAACGCTTGAACCCATTGGCCAGCAGCAAAAGCTTCAGTTTGAGGATGTGCGCAACCATGACAGCCCTTCGTTGTTTGCCCGTCCGCCCACCAGATCAACGAACCGGTCCTCCAGGCTCATGCCGCCGCGCACCTGCTCAACCGAGCCCTGCGCCTTGAGCACGCCGCCGGCAATCACTGCCACGTGGGTGCACATGCGCTGCACGAGATCCATCACATGCGAGGAAACGATCACGGTGCCGCCAAATTCAACGTAGTCGTTGAGGATGTCGCGGATATTGGCGGCCGATACCGGGTCAACGGCCTCGAAGGGCTCATCCAGCACCAGCAGCTTGGGCGAGTGGATCATCGCCGTGGCCAGCGAGATCTTCTTGGTCATGCCGGCCGAATAGTCCACCACCAGCTTGTCGCCGTCACCGGTCAGATCCATGACGCGCAACAGGTCCTCGGTGCGCTCAGCGACCTCGGCCCGGTCCATGCCGCGCAAGAGCCCCGAATAGCTCACCAGCTGCCGGCCGGTCAGCCGGTCGAACTGGCGCACGCCATCGGCCAGCACGCCCAGGGTTGCCTTGGCCGCCTGGGGATCAGCCCAGATATCCACCCCATTGGCCAGAGCTTGGCCGGAATCGGGCCTGAGCAGTCCGGTGGCCATGGACAGCATCGTGGTTTTGCCGGCTCCGTTGGGGCCCACGAGGCCATAGAAAGAGCCTGCAGGCACCTGCAGGCTGACGTTATCCACCGCGACCTTGGGGCCAAATTGCTTGGCGAGGCCGCGAATATCCAGTGCGATCTGAGTCATATTTTCAGGCTAGCAACACGCCTGGGAAATAAGCATCATCCTTTGGAATTAATCTTAGGTGCAAAAAGCCCCGGCCGACAAGCGAACTTGTCGGCCGGGGCACAGCGAAGCGGGACGGATCAGAACAGGACGCGCGCCAGTTTCTGTCGCGAGGCAGCCACGCGCGGATCGTTGTTTCCGACCACTGCGTAGAGCTCGATGAGGCGGCGGCGAACTCGTTCGCGATCATCGTCTGCCAGTTTCGAAATCAACGACACCAGACGGGCAAAGGCATCCTCCACGTGGCCGCCGATCAGATCAAGATCAGCGACATCGAGTTGCGCGGCAATCTCTTGCGGATTCTGCGCTGCCAGTTCGCGCGACGTGTTCAAATCGAGGTTCTGCGTGCGCGAGAGCAGCCGCACCTGGTATACGCCCACCTGCGCGTCGTGGTCGTTCGGCTTCTCGTTCAGCGCTTCGAGGTAGGCGGCTTCGGCGGCGGCGTAGTCGCCCGCGTCAATCGCATCCACGGCCTTCTGGTGCAGCGGCGGCAACTCGGGCTCGGTGTTCCCAGCGGTTCCGCTCAATGGCGGCACCGTTCCGCCCAGGCCCTGCTGCACGGCGAGCTGTTCCAGCTGGCCCAGCAACTGCACAATCTGCTCCTCGGCGGCCGGGCCCTGGAACAGCGGCACCGGCTGGCCCTTGACCAGGGCGACCACCATCGGAATCTGCTGGGCCTGGAAAGCCTGGGCGATCTGGGGATAGGTTTCGGCATCTACCACGCCGAGAACGAACTTGCCGTTCTTGGCATCGACCAGCCTGCGCAGCACGGCATCGAGATCAGCCGAGACCTGCACCCGGGGCGAACCCAGCGACACGATGGCCGGCACGCTTTGGGAGAGGCCGACAAACTGTTCGAAGGATGCCTCGTCCAGGCTGGTGGTCCAGCTGGCAGCTGCCGAATCGGTGGTGCCGGTGGCCTGCGGGCTATGGTGGGCCAACGCCGAGAGGTCTACCGCGCCACGGGTTGAAGGAATGTTCTCTTCGCTCATGGGTACTAGTCAACTTCCTTTACGTCGAGCAGGACTTGGTCAGCGGAGATCAATTGGATCTTGTCCTCGGAACCACTGGCAGGGATATAGAACATCACCGGCTCAGCGTAGGTGCTCTCCACGTTGCCGTTGGAGGAGCTGGAACCCAGCAGCTGCTCGGTCAGCTTGTCGCTGCTCTTGAGCGGATCGGCGTTTTCGGTGCGCTCGAACAAGGCCTTGTTATCCAGCTTGCCTGCCACAATCGCGCCACCGTCAGGCGTGGACACCGCGAAGGTGTCGCCCTTGGTGACCGAGCGCTTATAGCTGACCTTGGCCTCGTCGGCATTCTCGGACTCGGACTTCTGGGCCGCATGGATGGCCTTGATGAACTCGGACTCGGCAAATTTGCCCTTTTGCTTTGAATCCTCGTTGGTCAGCACATCACCGAGGGCTTCCAGGGCCTTTTCCGGCGTCATCTGCAAGTCCTTGGCATCAGCGGTCAACTGCTTGGTGGCCGGGTCGCCCACGGCAATGCCTGGGAAGGAGGAGTTCGGGAGCATCTGGCCGGCGAAAACAACCTTGTAGTTATCCCGTGCGCTCTTTTGGACCAGGGTCAGGGCCTGCGGCAGGGTATTGGCGTCGTTGTCCTTGGCGGTCACCACGGAGATCACGCGGGGGAACTTTGCCTCGCTGGCATTTGGCACGGCAGCCGAGCGCAGAACCTGGGTGTTCAGGGTCAGCGGCTTATCCACCTTGAACTCGTCCTTGAGCATGTCGTAGCGCTTGCCGCGCAAGTACTTGAAAGCACCCGCGGCACGGGAATCCAAGGCCTTGGTGTCGTTCTTTTCATCGGCGTTGCCGACCTGCTTCTGGACATCTGCCAGAACGCTCTTGAGCTGCTCTTCGGTCAGCACCGGGAAGGCGACCGGCTCCTCTTCGCTTTCCGAGGCAGAGGCGGAACTGGAACCGGATTCCTCGGCGGGTGCCGAGGATGCGGCGCTCGAGCTGGCATCGCCGGACTTGGCGGCAGACTCGGAAGGCGATGCGCTGGATTCATCCTGCGGCTGCATCGGCAAGGTGACACCGGACAGGGCGAGGGCAACAACGGCCGCCGCGGCCACGGAGTGCTGGGCGTTCGAGCCGGTCTTCGGCTTGCCCGGACGCATCACCAGCAGGGCCAGCCCGAAGACCAGCAGCAAAGAGCCGGCAATGATCAATGGCAGCGCGAAGGGCATCGCGTCGTCATTGGCGTAGGTTACCGAAATATCCACTGGGGCAGCGTCCTTTCCGCCAGCAGCCAGCAGCAGTGACCAGTCGCCCGAATCTGGAGCAGTCCAGCGGTAGGTCATGGTGCCGTCAGCGCTTTGCGAATCGAAGAAGATGTCATCGCCTGCAGGGTTGGGCACTTCGGCTTCGCCATCGACGTATTCGGCGATCATCTTGTGGTTCACTGTGTCGATGCCGGTCAGCGACACGTGCGCTGCGTTATCGACCCACGCATCCACGTCATAGCTGCGTCCCAAAGATGCAGTGAATTCGCCCTTGGCCTTGATCACCAGTTCCACCGGTGCGACCTTCGGGTCGTTGACCGAGGGCTCGATCAGGGTCAGCGGCGCCTCGCCGTCCAGTTGCGGCATGGAAGCGGTGACCGTTTCGGGCGGGGCCCAAAAGGTCTTCTGTCCGATGCCGGCTACGAGGGCCGCAGCCCCCAGCAGCATCGCGATCACGGAGATTACTTTTCGCACGAGTTCACCTATTCGCCTACGTCTTACAGCAGTTCATTCCCAAGTCTAACGAGTTCGGCGCGAACATGGTTCCGTTCCGGGGCTGTGAAGTGGCTCATTGGTGTTTCAACTCAATGTCTTGAAACACATATTCACCTCTCGCCCGCGATATGCTCGGTGCCATGGAGCCAGATCAGCAGCGCCAGCACCACGATCCTCATGACCCCGAGGATCGCGCCAGCACGCCCTCCCCCTTATCAGCGCCGGGTGCTTCACAACCTGTGAATTCCCCGGAAACGGCATCCAGTGGACCAAATAGCGCCGAAAACCAGGCCGCGCAGCCGCAAGGCACGCTGGCCCGGCGCCTCGGTGCAAGCCTGGCAAAAATGTTCAGCACTCCAGCCCGCACCGCAGCGCTGGGCGAGGTTCCCGATCACCAGTCGGAAGAGGCCTTCGACCCCTTCCCTGTGCTGCATCCTATTTCGATGGGCTTCCTGGCCACGATCGGAGTGGGCTTGGCCCTGGGCGGCTACTACGTGTTGACCAATGTGGGTTCGCTGCTGACCTGGATTGCCATTGCCTTGTTCATTGCGCTCGGACTGGATCCGGTAGTCCGCTTCCTGATGCGCCGCGGATTATCCCGCCCCTTGGCCGTAGTCGCCACCATGGTGGGCATGCTGGGCATCTTCGGCGGTTTCATGGCGCTGATCATCCCGACACTGGTCAACCAGATCACCACCTTCATCACCCGGGCCCCTGATATCGTTGCCGATTTCCTGAACAGCCAATGGGTGCGCGAAATCGACCAGCAATATGCGCTCTCTGAACGCGTGACCACCGAGGTGGACCGCTTCTTCGGAGATTCCGGTGCCGTAACCAATGTCTTCGGCGGCGTCCTTGGCGTGTCGCAAACCGTAGCCCAGTCGATGTTCGGCGTACTGATAGTCCTGGTGCTGGCCATCTACTTCTTGGCCTCGTTGCCGGGCATGATGGGCTTCTCGCTGCGCCTGGCTCCGCGCTCCAAGCGCGAGAGGGTCGCCGAGCTCGCCGAAAAGATTACCCGCTCGGTGGGCAACTACGTCATGGGCCAGGCGACTGTGGCGGTTCTGAACTCGCTGGTCGCCCTGCTCTTGATGACCATTCTCGGCGTGCCGTTCACCGCGCTGCTCACCTTGCTGGTGGCCATGCTGGCATTCATTCCGCTCGTGGGCGGTGTGATTGCCGGAATCCTGGTCACCCTGGTGACGCTGTCCCTGGGTTGGCAGACCGCCTTGATCTACGCGATCTGCTACTTCGGCTACCTGCAGGTGGAGGCCTATTTCGTATCGCCTCGCATCATGCGCCGGGCGGTCGCGGTTCCTGGTGCCGTCGCCGTCATCTCAGTCATTGCCGGCGGAACCTTGGCCGGGGTTACCGGCGCCTTGATGGCGATCCCGGTGGCGGCCAGTGCCATGATCTTGCTGCGCGAAGTCTTCATCGCACGCCAGGACCGCCGCTAGCGGCAACTAGTAGCGGTAGGACCGCGTGTCCCAGCAGTGCGGATGCCAATGCCGCCGAGCCGAGGCTGCCGCGTCGTCGCCGGACCAGTGATCGGCCCGCCACGCCACCACATGCCCGACTCCGATGCCAATCTTCTGGTGGCATCCGGGGCAGATGTAGGCCTTATTGGCATTCAGCGGTGCAATCTTGCGTACGTGCCACTGGCCATCGGGAGCGTCCTGAAGCCGCACCACGCCGAAACGAGCGCGTTGCAGCCAGTCATCGGCGCCAGCTTCATACTCTGATTCTTCATCATGATTCCGCGCCTTGCCGGGACGGGGATTCTTCGAACGGCGCGGACGGTTTGAACGTGGCATGTCATTAATCATGCCGTATCTGCCCGCACAACACGCAACCAGCTAGTAAAGTGTGTGAGGTGCGTTTAGTGGTTGCAAAGTGTTCAGTAGATTACGAGGGCCGTCTTCGAGCCCACCTTCCGTTGGCGACTCGTCTGGTGATGGTCAAGGCCGACGGCTCGGTGCTCATCCACTCCGATGGCGGCAGCTACAAGCCGCTGAACTGGATGAACCCTCCACTGACCCTTCGCGAGGGAATACCCGATGAAGATGCCGCAGCGCTGGGCGCCGTTTCCACCTGGACCGTGGCAAGCGCCAAGACCGATGACAAGCTGACCATCAACTTCCACAGCTTCGAACATGACTCGGCGCATGCTCTGGGCACCGACCCGGGCTTGATCAAGGACGGCGTGGAAGCAGACCTCCAGCGCCTGCTGGCCGAACAGATCGACCTGCTCGGGGACGGCCACAAGCTGATCCGCCGTGAATACATGACCGCCATCGGCCCGGTGGATATCCTGGCTCGCGATGCCAAGGGGGCCACCGTCGCGGTGGAGCTCAAGCGCCGAGGCGATATCGATGGCGTAGAGCAGCTCACGCGCTACCTGGATTTGCTCAACCGCGATCCGCTGCTGAAGCCGGTAACCGGCATCTTCGCCGCGCAGCAGATCAAGCCACAGGCGCGCACGCTCGCCGAAGATCGCGGAATTCGATGCTTGACTTTGGATTATGACGCAATGCGCGGTGTCGACGACTCTGCCGGCCGGCTTTTCTAACCCCGCTTTAAGAACAATTGCCCTGAGTCGATGACTCAGGGCGTTCTGTCTTCTAAGCTGGGAACATGACATCGACGCGCTACGCCCTTATCGCCACCCTGATTTCCGATGGACTCAAGGTCACCGACGGCGTACTTGCCGTGGATGGAGATCGAATCAGCTTCGCAGGCAACAAAGATGATTTTGCTGCGCTGCCCGATGCAGCCGACTATGAAATCCGGGAGCTGGCAGCGGGAACCACCATCATCCCGGGCCTGGTGGACCTGCACTGCCACGGCGCCCTTGGCGCGGATTTCTCGGCACCGGATCATTCCAGCATCACCGGCGCCCTGGAGCACCTCCATCGCTCAGGCACCACCACCTTGCTTGCCTCATTGGTCACCGCGGAGCCGAACTCCATGATCGGAGCCGCCGAGTTGCTGGCGGAATTTGCCGAGTCCGGCGCCATTGCCGGTATTCATGCCGAAGGGCCGTTCCTTTCCGAAGCCCAGTGCGGCGCCCAGGACCCTCGCTACCTGCAATTGCCGGATCCGGGCTTCGTCACCGAACTGGTGTCCGCCAGCCGCGGCCAATTGCGCACCATGACCTACGCGCCAGAGCTGGAGGGCAGCGAGGAGCTGATCGAGCAGCTGGTGTCCCACGGTGTCGTTCCCTCGCTGGGCCATACCAACGCCTCGGCCCAGGTTGCCGCTGATTCGCTGCGCTACGCCCGCGAAGAATTGCTCAGCGCCGGCGTAGATGGCTTTACCGAGCGCCCAACGGTCACGCACCTGTTCAACGGCATGCCTGAGTTGCACCACCGTGAACCGGGACCGGTAGCGGCCTGCCTTGAAGAAGCGGCCAATCGCAACGCCTTCGTGGAATTGATCTCCGACGGGGTGCACCTGTCCCCCGATACCGTTCGCCTGGTCTACCGCCTGGTCGGTGCCGAGAATGTCCTGCTTGTCAGCGACTCCATGGCAGCTACGGGACTTGCCGACGGCCAGTACGCGCTTGGCCCGCAACAGGTCAACGTCGTTGATTCACAGGCCCGGCTGGCCAGCGATAATTCATTGGCAGGCGGCACCTCCACCTTGCTGCAGGTGCTCCGGCATGCGGTGGCAGCCGGGGTCCCCCTGGTGCAAGCGGTGAGCTCTGCGACCACCGTCCCGGCTTCGCTGATCGGCCTGGCCGACGAGGTCGGCTCCCTGCATTACGGATTTGCCGCCGATGCCCTGGTGCTCGACGAGGACTTGCAGCTGGTGCAGGCCATCCGCAAGGGCCAATACCTCTGAGCCTTCCGAGGGGAAAACAAGAGCCGCCGTGGACCTTGAGGTCACGGCGGCTCTTGCTTATGAAATTCTAGATCTGCCAGCTTCCGGCAATCGGCCCGGCTTCAAGCCAGGCAGAAAAACCGGTGTAGTCACGGTAGTCCATGGCTAGCAGCAGCTCATCCCCGTTCCGGGTCAGCATCACCACAACAAATCCTGGCGGAATCCGCGAGGCTTCATCGTCGGTGGCGCGACGGGTTCCACTGATATCCAGCCCTCTTCGCTCAAGCTGGAATCGCGGCACCGGTGAAACAGAGAAAAACCGCAACAGGTCTACATGTCCTCCGCCATAGCGGCCAATCACCATCATCCATTGTCCCTGGGGAGTCCGGATGGAGGCATCGAAGGTGCCCAGTGTGCGCCGCAATTGAATGCGGCGCACAGCCATGGCGCCGAAGAACAAGGCGATGCCGATCAGGATCAGCAGCGCGATTAGAACTGGTGCGGTTATCTCAAACAATTCATCGCCTACGCTGCGGTACCAAGCACAGCGTTGTCAGCAACGATCACTACGCGGTCCGACTCGACGGAGAAGAATCCCCCGTCGATCTGGACCGAGAAGCGGGACTCGGAAACCGGTTCGATTTCCAGATCCCCAGCGGCAAGCACCGACAGCATCGGAACGTGACCGGGCAGAACTCCGACCTCGCCGTCAACCGAGCGAGCTTTGACCAGCTTCGCAGCGCCGGACCACACGAAATGGTCGGCCGCGACGATTTCGACCTGAAGCTCAGCCATAATTAGCTGGCCTTCTGGATTTCGGCCCACTGGCGCTCGACGTCGTCCAGACCGCCGATGTTGAAGAACGCCTGCTCTGCAATGTGGTCCAAGTCGCCATCGCAAATGGCCTTGAAGCCTTCGATGGTGTCCTTGATGGAAACGGTCGAACCCTCGACACCGGTGAACTGCTTTGCGGTGTAGGTGTTCTGCGACAGGAACTGCTGGATGCGACGTGCACGGGCAACGACTATCTTGTCCTCTTCGCCCAGTTCGTCGATGCCGAGGATCGCGATGATGTCCTGCAGTTCCTTGTTCTTCTGCAAGATAGCCTTCACGCGGATGGCTACATCGTAGTGATCCTGGCCGATGTACTGCGGATCCAGGATTCGCGAGGTCGAGGTCAGCGGATCGATTGCCGGGTACAGACCGCGCGACGCGATTTCACGCGACAGCTCGGTGGTTGCATCCAGGTGGGCGAAGGTTGCTGCTGGAGCCGGGTCGGTGTAGTCATCGGCCGGGACGTAAACAGCCTGCATCGAGGTGATCGAGCGGCCCTTCGTCGAGGTGATGCGTTCCTGCAGCAGACCCATTTCATCGGCCAAGTTCGGCTGGTAGCCCACGGCGGAAGGCATGCGGCCCAGAAGGGTCGACACCTCGGAACCGGCCTGGGTGAAGCGGAAGATGTTGTCGATGAACAGCAGCACGTCCTGGTTCTGGACATCGCGGAAGTATTCCGCCATGGTCAGTGCGGACAGTGCCACGCGCAGACGGGTTCCTGGTGGCTCATCCATCTGGCCGAACACCAAGGCGGTGTCCTTCAGAACGTTGGCCTCATCCATTTCGACCCAGAGGTCGTTGCCTTCACGGGTGCGCTCGCCCACACCGGCGAATACCGAGGTACCACCGAAGTTACGTGCAACACGGGTGATCATTTCCTGGATCAGGACGGTCTTGCCCACGCCGGCGCCGCCGAACAGGCCGATCTTTCCACCCTTGATGTACGGGGTGAGAAGGTCGATCGACTTGATGCCGGTTTCCAGCATTTCGGTCGAGCCCTCAAGTTCAGAGAACTTAGGTGGCTGGCGGTGGATTGGCCAGCGCTCGGTGACCTGGATCTCCGAGTTGTCAACGTCCAGGGCATCGCCCAATACGTTGAAGATGTGGCCCTTGACGCCGTCGCCAACAGGGACGGAGATCGCAGCGCCGGTGTCGGTCACCGAGGTACCGCGGACCAGGCCGTCGGTGGCCTGCAGCGATACCGCACGAACCAGGCCCTCACCGAGGTGCTGGCTGGTTTCGAAGGTGATCTTCTTGGTTTCGCCGTTGAGGGTCAGCTCAGCGGTCAGTGCGTTGTAGATAGCAGGCAGTGCATCGGCTGGGAACTCGACGTCCACGACCGGGCCAGTCACGCGCGCGATGCGACCGATGGCCCCTGCGGTAACCTGCTCGTTGAGTTGGGCAGTCATCTTTCTCACTTCTTGTCTGGTCGGACCTGTCGGGAATTAGCCGTTCAGCGCGTCGGCGCCGGCAATAATTTCCGAAAGCTCCTGGGTGATTTCAGCCTGACGGGCATTGTTAAGCAATCGTGTGTACTTCTTGATCAGTTCGCCTGCGTTGTCGCCTGCGGCCTTCATTGCCCGCTGGCGTGCAGCAAGCTCGGAGGCTGCGGACTGCAGCTGGCAGTTGAACAATCGAGACTCGATGTACCGAGGAAGCAGTGCATCAAGCACTTCTTCCGCCGATGGCTCAAACTCGTACAGTGGCAACAGCTCGTCGGTTGGAGTCTCGGATTCATCCTCGACAACCTCCAACGGCAACAGACGGATGACCGTCGGTTCCTGCGTGACCATCGACTTGAACTGGGTATAGACGACGTGGATTTCTTCCACGCCACCCTCTTCGTAGTCGGTGTTGAAGTCCTCCAGGAGGACGTCTCGCAGCTCGTGTGCGGTTTCGAAACGCGGAGAATCAGTTTCCCCGGTCCACACTCTGGCGTACTCGCGTGAACGGAAATCAAAGTAAGCCTGTGCCTTGCGGCCGACCAGGTAGGTCTTGACTTCTTTGCCTTCTTCACGCAGGAGTTCCACGAGGTGCTCTGCCTGCTTCAGAACGCTGGCGGAGTAGGACCCGGCAAGTCCTCGGTCCGAGGTCATCACCAAGACCGCGGCACGGCGTACCTGCGCCGGCTCGGTGGTCAGTGGGTGTTCGACATCGGCCTGGGACGAGACGGCGGTTACTGCACGGGTAATCGCATTGGCGTATGGCAGTGATGCCGCGACACGCGTACGTGCCTTGCCAATGCGGGATGCAGCGATCAGTTCCATCGCCTTGAAGATCTTGCGCATCGACTTGGTCGATCCGATCTTCTGGCGGTAGACCCGAATCTGGGCTCCCATGTGTGTCCTTTCCTTATCCCCTGTGCTGTTGTTGCGGCGCCGTCACCGGCGCCGCAACTTCAGCACAAGAAAATTGTCAGCGCTTCTGCTTGACGATCTGTTCCTGGTCAACGGACTCGGCGTTCAGAGCGTCGTGCTCTTCGTGGCCAGCGGCAACCAGCTGATCGCTGCCTGCACCGAAGAAGCCGGCCTTGAAGTCGGCAATGCCGGACTTCATGGCTTCCAAGGTCTCGTTCTCCAGCTTGCCGGTCTGGCCGATTACGGTCAGAACGTCAGTGCGGTGACGCAGGTAGTCGATGAACTCAGCCTCGAAGCGGCGTACGTCCTCAACCGGGACATCGTCCAGGTAGCCGTTGGTGCCGGCCCAGATCGAAACGACCTGATCCTCAACAGCGTATGGGGTGTACTGGCCCTGCTTGAGCAGTTCCATCAGGCGTGCACCACGGGTCAGCTGCTGCTTGGAAGCGGCATCCAGATCCGAAGCGAACATTGCGAAGGCCTGCATGTCGCGGTACTGAGCCAATTCAAGCTTCAAGGTACCGGAGACCTTCTTCATGGCCTTGACCTGTGCCGAACCACCAACGCGGGATACCGAGATACCCACGTCGACAGCTGGGCGCTGGTTGGCGTTGAACAGGTCCGACTGCAAGAAGATCTGGCCGTCGGTGATCGAGATGACGTTGGTCGGGATGAACGCGCCCACGTCGTTGGCCTTGGTCTCGATGATTGGAAGACCAGTCATCGAACCTGCACCGAGCTCGTCCGAGAGCTTGGCGCAACGCTCAAGCAGTCGGGAGTGCAGGTAGAAGACGTCACCTGGGTAGGCTTCGCGTCCTGGCGGACGGCGCAGCAGCAGGGACACGGCGCGGTAGGCTTCAGCCTGCTTCGACAGATCATCGAAGACGATCAGAACGTGCTTGCCACCGTACATCCAGTGCTGGCCAATGGCCGAGCCTGCATATGGCGCCAAGTACTTGAAGCCTGCTGGGTCAGATGCCGGGGAAGCCACGATGGTGGTGTATTCCAGGGCGCCCTGCTCTTCGAGGGTCTGGCGTACGGCAGCGATGGTCGATGCCTTCTGGCCGATTGCCACGTAGATGCAGCGAACCTGCTTGGTTTCGTCACCGGTTGCCCAGTTGTCGCGCTGGTTCAGGATGGCGTCAACCGCGATAGCGGTCTTGCCGGTCTGGCGGTCGCCAATGATCAGCTGACGCTGGCCACGGCCGATCGGGATCATTGCGTCGATGGCCTTCAGGCCGGTCTGCAATGGTTCGTGAACGCTCTTGCGCTGGGTCACGCCTGGTGCCTGGAGCTCCAGTGCACGACGTCCTTCAGCGGCAATTGGGCCCATGTTGTCCAGTGGCTCACCCAGTGGATCAACAACGCGGCCGAGGTAGCCGTCGCCGACTGGAACCGAAAGGATCTCGCCGGTGCGCTCTACCTTCTGGCCGTCTTCGATGCCGGTGAAGTCACCAAGCACAACGACACCGATTTCACGGGTATCGAGGTTCTGGGCCAGGCCCAGGGTGCCATCTTCGAACTTCAGCAACTCGTTGGCCATAACGGAAGGAAGACCTTCCACTCTGGCGATGCCGTCGCTCGCGGCGACGACGCGTCCCACCTCGGTGCGCTCTGCCTTACCCGGTTCGTAGGAAGATGCGAACTCGTTTAGGGCATTGCGGACGTCGTTGGCATTGATGGTCAAATCGGCCATCTGCAGTCCCTGCTCTCCTAAATTGTGATCCACCCTCAAGAATGGTGGATCGATGTGAATGAAGTCTGTGTTGGTCCCGGCGAGCCGGAACAACTGCCAGGAGCCAGCTCCTGGCAGAAGTCCTAGCTAGCCAGTGCGCGGCGCAAATCCGCCACGCGCGATGCCACGGAAGCGTCGACAACTTCGTCGCCAACCTTTACTACCAGTCCACCGACCAGCGATGGGTCGATAGCGGTGTTGAGCTTGAGCTGACGACCGTATAGCTTGTTCAGGCTGGTCTCCAGGCGCGAACGCTGAGCCTCGGAAAGCTCCACAGTGCTGGTCACCGAAGCGATCCAGCGCTGCTGGCGCTTGGCGACTAGTTCAACGAAGCGTTCGACCAGGGTTGCAGGCTTCAAACCGCGTGGGTTCGAAACTGCCTGGGAGATCAAAACCTGCGAGGTCTGCGACGCGTTAGGCACAAGCTTGAGCGCAAGTGCGCGCTTAGCTTCAACTGGGGCCTGTGCATCATCCAACGCACGCTGCAGTTCGTGGTTTCCACGGACCACCTCGATGAAGGAGAACAGATCCTGCTCCAGCTTGTTCAGCCCTGAAGCGCCGTCCTGCTGTTCCGCCACTGCGGTAACCGCGGTGACAGCCAGAGTTTCGAGCGCATCGCTAATGTCGCGTTCCGAGCTCCAGCGGGTTGAAGCCAGCTGGGCGACGGTGTCCTCAGCGGCAGCCGAGACCTTTCCGTGCAGCAGCTGAGCCAAAAGGCCTGCCTTTTCGGCATCTTCACGGGCTGGATCAGTCAGTGCTCGGCGAAGACCGGCATTTGCATCCAGTACTTCCAGGACCGCGAACAGTTCCTTTGGCAGCTCAATAGATGCCAGTGCCAGCTTGGGTTCCAGGAACTCCAAGGCCTTTGCCAATGACTCGCTCGATACACTTGCCATTAGTTCGATGCACCTGCGTTCTGCTGAGCTTCCAAATCGTTCAGGAACTGATCAACCACGCGCTGTGCACGGGCATCGTCCTTCAGAGCTTCGTCAACAACCTTGCTTGCAAGCTCGGTGGCCAAGGTGCCCACGTCGGTGCGAAGCGAGGACAGAGCGGCTGCGCGCTCTGCCTGGATCTGGCGCTGAGCCTGCTCGCTGATGCGAGTAGCCTCGTCGGTTGCTTTGGTCTTCAGATCTTCAAGGATCTGAGCGCCTTCGCTGCGAGCTTCCTCGCGGATGCGGTTTGCTTCGGTGCGTGCTTCCAGAAGCTGGGCCTTGTACTGTGCCAAGGTCTCCTCTGCTTCCTTCTGCGCTGCCTCGGCCTTTTCAAGACCGCCTTCGATCGCGGTGACGCGATCTTCATAGGACTGCTCAAACTTCGGAGCAATGACCTTGATGACGATGAAAAGGAGGACCGCGAAGCCAACGCCCGTGACGAGAATTTCCCACGGGTTAGGCATCAGCGGGTTGACCGATTCGCCCGCAGCGAGGATGAAGTCAGTGCTATTCATTCTCACCATTCCTTATCTATTAGTTTCCACTTGTGTGTATGCCTCGCGATAGTGGCGAGGCCACTACAGCCGGGAAGGACTTACTTGATAACGAAGGCGAAAACCAGGCCAAGGATGGCCAGTGCTTCAGCAAGTGCGAAGCCGAGCATTGCGATTGGCTGCAGGATGCGCTGTGCTTCTGGCTGACGTGCAACGCCGTTGATGTACGCTGCGAAGATCAAGCCCACGCCGATAGCCGAACCAATTGCTGCCAGACCGTAGCCGATCATGTTCAGGGAGCCGCTCATGCGAATTTTCCTTTCAAGATACCGGCTTTTTGCCGGTAGGTTGTGAGGTTTTCCTTGAATCGTTCAAGGAAGAACATTTGGGATTTAGTAAATAAGAAATGGCCTAGTGGGCGTCAGCTTCAATTGCACCCTGGATGTAGATCGCGGTCAGCAGCGTAAACACGAACGCCTGCAGAACCATGATCAACAATTCCAGGAAGTACATAGCCACGGAACCTGCGATGACCAGAACACCAACACCATTCAGTGCCAGCGAGTCCTGGACGACGATCAAGTGGCGTGCACCTGAAGCAGCCAGCATCACAATGATATGGCCTGCCAGCATCGTTGCCATCAAACGCAGCGAGTGCGTCAGCGGGCGGACAATGAAGTTAGAAATGATTTCCAACGGCACCAGCAGAATCAACATCACTGGGCTGACACCCGGTGGGGTGACGGCCAGCTTGAAGAAGCGGATACCGTGGTTCTTCAGGCCTACAGCAATCCAGGTGCCGTAGATAATGATGGCCATCGCGTATGCAGAACCAGCGTGTGAGAACGATGGAAGCTGCAAGAACGGGATCGCGCCGAAGAGGTTGTTGAGCAGTACGAAGAAGAAAGTCGCGAATAGCAGCGGAATCCACGGGCGGAAGTTCTTCTCGCCGATGATGTCGCGGCCGATGCCGTTACGCACGAAGGCGTAACCGGATTCAGCGATGTACTGCATCTTGCCTGGAACCAGCTTCGGGTTCTTGATGGCCATGGTGAAGAACCAAGTGATGAGCGCGATCGACAAAACGATCATGAGCATCTGCTTGCCGAAACCGGTGCCGTACTCAGCTGCCCAAGGGAAAATCTCTGGGAGGTGGGTATCGGACACCGATGGCGGAATGAAGCCGCCTTCTTCTGAGGCCATTGGGAGCGCAAACGCGAACAACGCGCTGTCCTCTCTGCAGTAACGGTCACGGGCAAAAGGCGGTGACTGGCGGAAACTGCCTCTCACCGTGTGAAGAAAAGATCAAACGGGGATCCCACCACAGCTGTTGCCGGAGGCATCAACCCTGATGAGGTGCCACCTGCAGGTTTCCCCGCAAGCGCATATGTATCCAGCCTCACGCATTACAGCGTTCAGCTAAAAATGACCCGTAGTAAGCTTATCAAACTCACAGCATCCTTCCGACACATTCGCCGGCCGGTACTCCCTAGTCCTCGTTGTAGATTGCCAGCCGGGCCTTCATGAAGGCTCGAACTTCGCCAACCTGCCAGGCAACGAGTGAGATAGCTGCTGCAAGAACGAATCCCTGCCGGTTAACCCATTCGGGCAAACCCAGGTTCAACAACACGAAGGCGATACCAAAAACCTTGATGACATATGCGCCCAAAAACGCAGGCATGGCCCACGAGCGGCGAATTCGTCCTGCAGCTTCGGCGATCAGAATGCCAATGGCAAAGAAGCCAATAACCACCCCGGCCGCCAATGCGCCCGACAGTGCATAGCGAAGATCAGCGAACAACCACGAAATCAGGAAAAATGCGGCTGTTGCGATCAGCGAATACACCAGTGACAAAGCCAAAATCGGCAACCAGATGGAGTTCGGAGCTGAGGAAGTGCTGATGCGGGCAGAACTGGAAGCCACGTCCGCAACCTTTCTTCGCCAATCCGAGGGACCATCGTGCACCCACGATGCTGATGAAACTTGAAACTTCCGCTCGCCCAAAAAGAGCTCCCGGAAGAAGATCTACTCTGAATTCTACACGAGATAGAAAGACTTTGCTTGTGGATTACTCGGCCATTTGGTGAAGCTAATCATGCCCCAGGCGCTTGCGCAGAGCGCCAACCCGCTGAACGACCAATGGCCACCACGTTCCGATGGCCGCAGCCAAGAAGAGGACCAGGGCCATGGGGATCACCAGGAACACCGGAATGAACGCAATGGACACCACCGAAACTGCGATCGCGGCGGCCCACAGGTAGAGCAGGATCACCGCGCGGCGCACCGAGTGGCCTTGGGCCAGCATCCGGTGGTGGATGTGCTTCGAGTCCGGTGAAAAGGGTGAGCGCTTGTTGGCCAGGCGGCGGAAGACCGAGAGTACAAGGTCCAGTACTGGTAGGAATACGATCACCATCGGCAAAAGCATGGGCATGTAGGCCGGGATATTGCGGAACCGGCGGGCTTCGAGTCCCTGCACGTCGCCGGTGACAGCGATCGCGGCCACCGAAAGGATCAAGCCGATCGCCAGCACCCCGGTCTCCCCCATGAAGATGTTCGCGGGATTGAAGTTGTGCGGCAGGAAGCCCAGGCAGGCGCCGAGCAACAGGGCGCACAGCAGGGCGCCGAGATTCGCATAGTCATCGGCGCTCACATGCGTTGCCAGAACGTAGGAGTACACGAAGAAGGTGGCAGCGCCGATAGCTGCCAGGCCGGCTGCCAAGCCGTCCAGGCCATCAGAGAAATTGATGGCGTTCATGGTCAGGACAATCAGGAATATGGTGACAACAACCTGCAGCCATTGTTCCCTGATCTGCCACGAGCCCACCGGCAGCGACTGGATCAGCACCCCGTGGGTCGCCATCAGCCAGCCGATGAGAATCTGCCCCATCAGCTTGATCCACCAGCGCAGGTCGAACATGTCATCGGCGAGGCCAAGGATCAGGATGACCAGCAGCGCCAGGCTCAGGCCCTGGATTGCCTGGCCGCCGAAGACTCCGCGGAAGAAGTGGAAATTGCTCGCCAGCCAAATGCCCATGCCGAAGGAAGCGATGATGGCCACGCCGCCAAATTTCACGATGGGCGATTGATGCTGGTCGCGTTCGCGCAGCATCTGGTTGGCGGTGTACCGCTGGCCCAGCGAACGGACCATGGGGGTCAGCAAATATGAGGCGGTGAAGCTGAAGGCGATGAGAAGAAGGTATATTCTCATGCGCGCTGGCCTGGGGCATCCTGTCCCAGGTCGAGCACCTCGGGGACGACAACGCGCAGTTCCTCGATGGAAATCGCGCCCGAGCGAACGACCTTCAGGTGTTCGCCAGTGCAGTCGATGATGGTCGAAGGCAGGGCATCGGCCGAATTCTCGCCGCGCGAACCGCCATCAAGGTAAACGTCAACGGATTCGCCCAGCTGCTCCATGGCCGAATCGGCATCCAAGGCTGCGGGCTGGCCGGTGCGGTTGGCCGAGGAAACAGCCAGCGGGCCGGTTTCGCGCAGCAGTTCCAAGGCAGTCTCATCATTTGGTACACGCAGCCCAACGGTGCCGCGGGTCTCCCCAAGGTCCCAGGTCAGCGACGGCTGGGCCTGCAAAATCAGGGTCAGTCCCCCAGGCCAGAAGGCCTCGGCCAGTTTCCGCGCGGCATCAGGAATGTCGCGGGCCAGTCCATCCATGGTGGCCGTTTGCGCGATGAGTACCGGTGGCGGCATGGTGCGCCCGCGCCCCTTGGCTGCCAGCAGCATGGCTACGCCCTGGGCGCTGAAAGCGTCGGCCCCAATCCCGTAGACGGTATCCGTGGGCAAGACGATGCACCGCTTGTCCGCCAAGGCGGCTTTGGCCGCGGTGATTCCTGCTGCATGCTCTTGCTCGTTGCTTACCAAAAATCTTGTGCTCACGGGATCATTCTTTCATGCACGGTGGGTCGTAGGTGGTACTGCTTCTCGGTGTGGTGCGTAGCCGGAGGTGGCACGGGCCCGTCCGGTCAAATCCTTGTGGCCTGCCACCCGCTCGAATCCGGCCTCGCGCAGCATCGCCGCGGCGGAATCCTGCTGTACCTCGGCGTGCTCCATCACAAAATATCCGCCGGGGCGCAGCAGCTTCATGGCTTGGGCGCTGATGGCCCGAGGAATCTGCAATCCGTCCTCGCCCAGGCCATAGAGGGCCATATCCGGATCGTGGTCCCGGACTTCCGCCTCGCGCGGAATCGCATTGGGCGGAATATAGGGAGGATTGGAAATCACCAGGTCCATGGACCCGTCGAATTCACCAGGCAGGCTGGTGGCATCCTGGTGCAGGACGGTGACCTGGTGCGGCAGGCAATTGGCGCGGGTATAGCCGATGGCCTCGGCGGACAGCTCGACCGCCCAGACCCTGGAGCCTGGCAGCTCGCTGGCCAGCGCCGCAGCGATGGCCCCGGAGCCGGAGCACAAATCGATGCAGGAAGGAGCATCGATTCGATGCGCGGCCACAAAATCCAGTCCCAGCTGCACCACGGATTCGGTCTCCGGGCGCGGGGTGAAGACCCCGGGGCCGACCTTCAGCTCAAGATAGCGGAAGTGGGCTACCCCGGTCAGGTGCTGCAGCGGAATGCGGGTACGGCGCGCGGCGACCAGCGCGGTGAATTGCTCGCGCTGGTCGCCCTGGAAAACATCGCCGCGCAGCTCGCGGATCTTGAGCTCCGAGCGGCTGATGCCCAGCACGTGGCAGAGCAGCAGGTCGGCATCAACGCCGGGGCTTGGCACCCCGGCGCTGGCCAGCGCCGCAATCGCCGCCTGGCGAACGGCTGAGAGTTCTTCCAAGGCGCTATTACTCGCCCAGCGCTGCCAGGCGCTCTTCCTCGTCCATCTGGATGCAGGATTCGATCACCGGCTGCAGGTCGCCGTCCATCACGGCATCCAGGTTGTAGGCCTTGTACCCGGTGCGGTGATCCGCGATGCGGTTTTCCGGGTAGTTGTAGGTGCGGATGCGCTCGGAACGATCCATGGTGCGGATCTGGCTGGCACGCTGGGCCGAGTTCTCCTGGTCGATGATCTCCTGCTGGTGGGCCAGCAGGCGCGAGCGCAGCACGCGCATGGCGGCTTCGCGGTTCTGGATCTGCGACTTCTCGTTCTGCATGGCCACCACGATGCCGGTGGGCATGTGGGTGATGCGCACCGCGGAGTCGGTGGTGTTCACGGACTGGCCGCCGGGGCCCGAGGAGCGGTAGACGTCGATCTTCAGGTCATTCTGGTGGATCTCGACTTCTTCTGGCTCGTCGACTTCTGGCAGCACCAGGACGCCGGCTGCCGAGGTGTGGATGCGCCCCTGGGATTCGGTCACCGGCACGCGCTGCACGCGGTGCACGCCGCCTTCGAACTTCAGCTGGGCGTAGACGCCTTCAGCCGGGTCGTTCGACTTGCCCTTGATGGCCACCTGGGCGTCCTTGTAGCCGCCAAGGTCGGACTCGTTGAAGGAGATCATCTCCACCTTCCAGCCCTTGTTCTCGGCGTAGCGGGTGTACATGCGCAGCAGGTCGGCTGCGAACAGCGCGGCCTCGTCGCCGCCTTCGCCGCCCTTGACCTCGAGGATCACATCGCGGGCGTCGTTCTCGTCGCGCGGAATCAGCAGGCGGCGCAGCTTTTCCTGCAATTCAGGCAGTGCCGCGCTCAGGGTCTCGACCTCTTCGGCGAAATCCGGGTCTTCATCTGCCATTTCGCGGGCAGCTTCCAGATCCTCGGTGGCGCTGTGCCAGCGGTTGTAGGCTTCGACGATGCCGTTGAGCTGGGCGGAGCGGCGTCCGAGCTTGCGGGCCAGCGCCTGGTCGGCGTACACCGCCGGATCCGAGAGCTGCGCCTGGATCTGTGCATGCTCTTCTAGTAGCGTCTTGACGGATTCGAACATGGTGGTGTGCTTCCTTGTCGGCGGTGTCCGCGCAGCCGGGCCGGATCGGCGCTGCGGGCTGCTGGGAATAAATTCTAGTTGGTTTTCTGGTCACTACGCGCCGATGGCGTCCAGCCAGCTGCCGGTGAGGCAGGCTGGCTGGACGCCATGGCGGGCAGGGGCGCTAATCCTTGTTCGGGGTGGTCTTGTTGACCAGCATCAAGAATTCTGCGTTGGATCCGGTTTCGCGGATCTTGCCGGTGAGCACTTCCAGTGCCTGCTGCGGATCGATGCCCGAGAGCATGCGGCGCAGGCGCCACATGATGCGCACCTCTTCGGCACTCATCAGCTGCTCTTCGCGGCGGGTGCTCGACGCGTTGACGTCGACGGCCGGGAAGATGCGCTTCTCTGCCAGCTGGCGCGAGAGGCGCAGTTCCATGTTGCCGGTGCCCTTGAATTCCTCGAAGATGACCTCGTCCATCTTGGACCCGGTCTCCACCAGTGCGGTGGCAAGGATGGTCAGCGAACCGCCATTTTCGATGTTGCGGGCAGCACCGAAGAAGCGCTTTGGCGGGTACAGCGCAGCGGAATCCACACCACCGGAGAGGATGCGGCCCGAGGCCGGAGCCGAGAGGTTGTAGGCGCGGCCCAGGCGGGTCATCGAGTCCAGCAGGACCACAACATCCATGCCCATTTCCACCAGGCGCTTGGCGCGCTCGATGGCCAGCTCGGCCACCGTGGTGTGGTCATCGGCCGGGCGGTCGAAGGTCGAGGCAATAACCTCGCCCTTGACGGTGCGCTGCATGTCGGTGACTTCTTCGGGACGCTCGTCCACCAGAACCATCATCAGGTGCACTTCTGGGTTGTTGATGGTGATCGCGTTCGCGATGGCCTGCAGGATCAGGGTCTTGCCGGCCTTCGGAGGCGAAACGATCAGGCCGCGCTGGCCCTTGCCGATCGGGGCCACCAGGTCGATGACACGCGGGCCGACCAGCTTCGGATCGGTTTCCAGGCGCAGGCGCTCGGTTGGGTACAGCGGAACGAGCTTGTTGAACTCCACGCGCTCGCGGTTGTCTTCCGGCTTCTTGCCGTTGACCGAAGTCAGCTGCACCAGGGCGTTGAACTTCTGGCGCGGGTTCGGGGTCTCGCCCTCGCGCGGCTGGCGGATGGCGCCGACAATGGCATCGCCCTTGCGCAGGTTGTACTTCTTGACCTGGCCCAGGGTGACGTACACGTCGTTGGGGCCTGGCAGGTAGCCGGAGGTGCGGACGAACGCGTAGTTCTCCAGCACGTCCAGGATGCCGGCGACCGGCAACACGACATCGTCTTCGCTCAGCTGCGGCTCGTCGTCATCACGGCGGTTGCGGCGGTTGCGGTTATTGCGATCGTTGTTGCGCTCATTGCGGTCGTTGTTGCGCTCGCGGCGGTTATTGCGATCATTGCGATCGTTGTTGCGCTCGCGGCGGTTATTGCGATCGTTGCGGTCGTTATTGCGCTCGTTGCGCTCTTCGCCGCCCTCGGTCTCGCTGGACTCGGTGCGCTCGTTGTTGCGCTCTGCACGGTCGTTGTTGCGCTCGCGGCGGTTGCCGCGTTCACGGCGCTCCTCGCGGGCCTCGCCGTTGTTCTCCGGCTCGCCGGCTTCGCCGCGGTCATTGCGCTCGGCACGGTCGTTGTTGCGCTCGCGGCGGTTGCCGCGCTCGCGGCGCTCCTCGCGGGCCTCGCCGTTGTTCTCCGGCTCGCCGCCTTCGCCGCGGTCATTGCGCTCGGCGCGGTCGTTGTTGCGCTCACGGCGGTTGTTGCGATCGCGGCGGTTGTTGTTGCGCTCGCGGCGCTCCTCGCGGGCTTCGCCGTTGCCTTCAGCGGCCTCGGCCTTTGGCTCGGCGTTCGCTGCTGGCTGCTCGGCGGCGGCTTCTGCCTTGGCCTTGGAGTTGCGGCGCTGGCGCGGAGCCTTCTGCTCTGCTGGGGCTGCTTCGGTTTCGCTGGCAGCTTCCGGCGCCTCGGTCTTCGCTTCGGCGGCGACCGGGGCCTTGCCCGAGTCGGTCACGCGGCGCGATGGGCGGCGGGTGCGCACTGGCTTCTGCTCGGCGGCAGCTGGCTCGGCGGCTGGCTGTGCCTCAGGCGCTGCATCGGCCTCGACCTTGGCTTCTGCCTTCGGTGCGCGGCGGGAGCGGGCTTTGGTTTCCTTTGGCTGCTCGGCTGGAGCTGCCGCTGTTTCGGTGTCAGCCTTGGCGGCCTTGGCGTCCTTGGCGGCAACGGAGCCGCCGCGCTGGTGATCGCCGATGGCCTTGACCAGGTCGGCTTTGCGCATTCGCGATCCGCCGGTAATGCCCAGCTGCGAAGCCAGCTGCTGGAGCTGGGTCATCTTCAAAGAGGCCAGACCGGCGCTCTTGGTTTCGGAAGTCTTGGTGTCCACGCCTTCGTTGAGGCTCGTGGTTTCGGTCACGAAAGTTCCTTCTGACTCGTAGGATGGGCCGCTTCTAGGCAGGCCCACTGTGCCGTAAATGTTGTGCAGCAGCCGAAGATTTCATGGTTGCTCCACGCTCCACCGAGCGAGCCCAGGGTTCAGGACACTAAACTGCGGTGGAATATGAGGAAACTGATATCTCGACGGCACGAGGCTGTGCATGAATGTGGGATATCAAAGGTGCTGTGAACGGCAGGAAGATCCGGAACGGCTGGACGGACAAAATGGGGTTCAAGAACCGAACTTATCCGCAGCAACACTGGCCAAAAGGGATTTGAACCGGGTAACGACCCAGCAATCCGGCCTGCCATAGTGCTACAGCACTTCTACTGTAACACCGTTGGCGGCCAGCGTGGGAACTTCCGCACGCCACGACACCGTGGAATGGGCAGAAAATTCGTCAATCCTGGCCAGCACTTCGGCCACCTGCGCGTCGCCGGCCACCAAGGTCAGCACGGTTGGCCCGGCCCCGGAAACCACCGCGGCCAGTCCGGCCTCGCGCAGCGTTGCGATCAGCGCGGCGCTCTGCGGCATGGATGCCGCGCGGTAGTCCTGGTGCAGATAGTCCTTGGTGCCGGCCAGCAGCACCGACGGGTCGTTGCTCAAGGCATGAATCAGCAGCGCAGCGCTCGCGCTGTTGGCGGCGGCGATGGAGTGGTCCACCTGGGCGGGCAGGGCGCCGCGGGCCACCTCGGTGGACAGCCCGTTGGAGGGGATGGCCAGCACCGCGCGCAAATCCTGGTGCAAGGGAACCTGCACCGAGCTGAAGCTGCCATCGGCGCTGGTGGAGGAAATGCTCAGGCCGCCAAAAACAGCCGGTGCCACATTATCGGGGTGGCCTTCCCACTGGGCGGCGGCCTGGAAGACCGCTTCGGTGCCGCCGCGCGATCCTTCGGGCAGCAGCGCGTCGGCCGCGGCGTAGGCGGCAACAATGGCCGCCGCCGAAGAGCCCATGCCGCGGGCGTGCGGAATGCGGTTGTGGGCGATCAGCTGCACCCCGGCCGCTTCAAATCCTGCCTTGGCCCAGTAGCGGCGCATTTCCTTGATGATCAGGTGCGATTCATCAGTCGGCAGCTCGCCGGCACCCTCGCCGTCAATCTGCACGCTGCTGGACTGGGCGGTGCGCACTTCCAGGCGGTCCCGGTATTCCAGGGCCAGGCCCAGCGAGTCAAAGCCCGGGCCAAGGTTGGCGGAGGTGGCGGGCGGGCAAACGATCAGGTGCTGGCCGAGGGCGATCTGCGCAGTCATGGTTCCTTCAGTGTCAGAACAGGTCAAGGGTTAATGGACCACGGCCCGCCGCGGCTGACGGCTGATCCCAGCGGGATCGCTTCTGCGCGCGGCGGGCCGTGTGGTGCCGGGGCTTCCCGGCAGAAGGTTCTAGGCCAGGCCCAGTGCGCCGGCGACCTCGACCACGTCGAAGGCCACCTTCTTCGGCGCGACCTCGGAGCCATCGGCCTGCTTCAGGGCCCAGTCCGGGTCCTTCAGTCCGTGGCCGGTGACGGTGATGACGATCTTCTTGCCGGTGGGCACGTTGCCTGCGGCGTGGTGCTTGAGCAGTCCGGCCACGCCGGCGGCCGAAGCTGGCTCCACGAATACGCCTTCGCGGGCCGAGAGCCAGCGGTGCGCTTCGAGGATCTGCTCATCGGTCACCGAGTCGATCTGCCCGCCGGACTCGTCGCGGGCCGCCTCGGCCTGTTCCCAGGAGGCAGGGTTGCCGATGCGGATGGCGGTGGCGATGGTGTCGGGTTCGGTGATCGGGTGCCCGGCCACGATCGGCGCGGCGCCGGCGGCCTGGAAGCCCCACATGATCGGGTTCTTGGTCGAAACCGGTTCCAGTTCCTTGCCCGCCTCGTTGGTCCACGCCGAGGAGTACTCCTTGTAGCCCTTCCAGTAGGCGGTGATGTTGCCCGCGTTGCCCACTGGCAGCAGGTGGTAGTCCGGAGCGTCGCCCAGGAAGTCGACGACCTCGAAGGCGCCGGTCTTCTGGCCCTGGATGCGGGCCGGGTTCACGGAATTGACCAGGAACACCGGGTAGTTTTCGCTCAGCTTGCGGGCCACTTCAAGGCAGTTGTCGAAGTTGCCGTCGATCTGGATGATGTCCGCGCCGTGGGCGATGGCCTGGGAGAGCTTGCCCATGGAGATCTTGCCGTCCGGCACCAGCACCGCGCACTTCAGGCCGGCCTGGGTGGCGTAGGCCGCGGCCGAGGCGGAGGTGTTGCCGGTGGAAGCGCAGACCACGGCCTTGGCGCCGGCGGCGACCGCGGCGGTCATCGCCATGGTCATGCCGCGGTCCTTGAAGGATCCGGTCGGGTTCATGCCCTCGACCTTGAGGTACACCTCGTTGCCGGTGTGAGCCGACAGGGCCGGGGCGTAGACCAACGGGGTTCCACCCTCGCCCAGGGTGATGACCTTGGTGTTCTCGTCGACTGGCAGGCGTTCGGCATATTCGCGGATTACTCCGCGCCACTGGTGAGCCACGTTAGTTTCCTTCAACTCGCATAACGGATAGTACTGAATGCACCGCGTCCAAGGCCTTGAGTGCTTCGACGGTGCTGGCCAGGGCCGATTCGGTGCCCTGGTGGGTG
The DNA here is from genome assembly GCF_001302565.1 of Glutamicibacter halophytocola. NCBI lineage: Bacteria > Bacillati > Actinomycetota > Actinomycetes > Micrococcales > Micrococcaceae > Glutamicibacter > Glutamicibacter halophytocola. The sequence goes on along the minus strand of NZ_CP012750.1, from coordinate 1,408,889 downwards.
AGAATGCGCAGCTGCGCGCCGGAGTGCGCGTCGCCCTGCTGGCTCATCGACTGGATCGACACGCCATGCTCGCCAAAAACGGTGGCGATAGCCGCGAGCACCCCGGACTGGTCCTTGACCGACAGGCCGATCCAGTAGCGGGTGGTGATCGCGTCGAAATCCAGCATCCGCGGGCGCTGGTGCACCGAGCCGTTGGGCAGCGGCGCGCCGGCGGCGATCTGCCGTGCCACGGCGACCACGTCGCCCATCACGGCGCTGGCGGTGGCATTGCCTCCGGCCCCGGCGCCGTAGAACATCAGGTCCCCGGCGTTTTCGGCTTCGACGAAGACCGCGTTGAAGGCCCCGTGAACGGTGGCCAGCGGGTGGCCGCGGCGGATCAGCGCCGGGTAGACACGCACCGAAATGCCTGCGTCGCCCTGTTCGGCGATGGCCAGCAGCTTGATCACGTAGCCGGCCTCGGCAGCGGCGGCCACATCCTCGGCGGTGACCTCGGTGATGCCTTCGGTGGAAACCTGTTCCGAGGAGATGCTGGTGTGGAAAGCCAGCGAGGCGAGGATGGCGGCCTTGGCCGCGGCATCGTGCCCTCCCACGTCGGCGGTCGGATCGGCTTCGGCGTATCCCAGCGCCTGGGCTTCGGCCAGCACGTCGCCAAAGGCAGCGCCGGTGGTGTCCATGGCGTCCAGGATGAAGTTGGTGGTGCCGTTGACGATGCCCATCACCTTGGTGATGTGGTCCCCAGCCAGCGAATCGGCGATCGGGCGAAGGATCGGGATGGCCCCGGCCACGGCGGCCTCATAGCGCAGCTGGGCGCCGCTGCCTGCGGCCACCTCGTTCAGCTCGGCGCCCTTGAGCGCGATCAGCGCCTTGTTGCCGGTGACCACGCTGGCGCCCTTGGACAGGGCGGCGGCGATGTACTGCCCGGCCGGGTCCAGCCCGCCGAGCAGCTCGATGACCACATCGGCCTGTTCGATCAGTGCCAGCGCATCGGTGGTGAAAAGCTCCTTGGGCAAGTCCACATCACGCTTGGTCTCCAGGTTGCGCACCGCAATGCCGATCAGCTGCAGTCCGGCACCCGAGCGGGATGCCAATTCATTTGCGTCTTCCAGCAGGATCCGGGCCACCTGGGCTCCGACCGTGCCGCAACCCAGCAGGGCTACCTTCAGGTTCTTTTCGCCGCTCAATTAAACTCCCATGTCGCGGGCTAGCAAGTCGTCTTCGGTTTCCCTGCGCACGATCAGGCGGGCTTGGCCATCGCGTACCGCTACCACCGCGGGGCGGGTGAGGTAGTTGTAGTTGCTCGACAGGGCCCAGCAGTAGGCGCCGGTGGCCGGAACCGCGAGCAAGTCGCCAGCGGCCACGTCTTCGGGCAGGTAAACGTCCTTCACGACTATGTCACCTGACTCGCAATGTTTCCCAACTACGCGAGAAATAATTGCGTCGCTTTGCGTCATACGGCCAGCGAGCACGGCGGTGTATTGCGCGTCATAGAGCACCGGGCGCGGGTTGTCGCTCATGCCGCCATCCACCGAAATGTAGCGGCGCGGGAACAGCTCTCCGCTGGCGTCTTCCACCTGGACGTCCTTGCGGACTCCGGCCTCGTAGAGGGTGAAGGTGGTTGGGCCGGCAATGGCGCGGCCCGGCTCGATCGAGATGCGCGGGCAGTCCAGCGCCAGTTCCTGGCAGGTCGCGGCAACGACCTCGGCCATCTGGCTGGCCAGCTTCGCAGGGGTGGAGGGGTGGTCCTCGGAAGTGTAGGCGATGCCGTAGCCGCCACCCAGATCCAGCTCGGGCAGCGCCACCTGGTGGATCTCGCGGATCTGCGCGAGCAAGCCCAGCATGGTGCGCGCGACCATGGCGAAGCCCTCGGCCTCGAAGATCTGCGAACCGATGTGGGCGTGCAGGCCCAGCAGGTTCACGTTCTTTGCCTCGATGGCACGAGCCACCGCGCGCAATGCCGGCGAGGTGCCGGTGGCATCGGCCAGGATCGACAGCCCGAATTTCTGGTCCTCATGGGCGGTGGCGATCGCCTCATGGGTCGAGGCGTGCACTCCCGGGGTGATGCGCAGCATCACTTCCGCGGTGCGGCCCAGGGAGCCGGCCAGGGTGATGACGCGTTCGAGCTCGTCGAGCGAATCAATGACGATGCGCCCGACGCCCATGGTGATGGCCCGGGTGATCTCCGCGGCGGACTTGTTGTTTCCGTGCAGCGAGAGATTCGCCGCGGGAACGCCGGCGGCCTGGGCCACCGCCAATTCGCCGCCGGAGCAGGTGTCCAGGCGCAGCCCCTCATCGGTCACCCAGCGGGCCACCTCGGTGCAGACAAAGGCCTTGCCGGCGTAGTAGACGTCTACTGCCCCGCACAACTCCTTGAACGCCTGGTCGAAGGCGGTCTTGAAACCGCGGGCACGGGCGCGGAAGTCGTTCTCGTCGAGCACAAACAGCGGCGTGCCGAATTCTTCGGCGAGCGCGCTGGCAGTGATGCCCTGGACGGACAGTTCGCCGCTAGCTTCGCGGGAAACCCCCGAAGCCCATTCGATCTGGCGAAGCGCGTTGATGTTTTCGGGGAATTGCAGCCATTGCGGGGCTAGCGGCGATACGGCCATCGGCTATTTACATCCTCTCTGGGGCGGAAACGCCCAGCAGTTCCAATCCATTTGCCAAGACGGTGGTGGCGGCGTCGTTCAGCCACAGGCGGGTGCTGTGAACTGGTGCGATCGCCTCGTCCTCAGCCACCGGGGTGATGCGGGTTGCGGCGTACCAGGAGTGGTAGGCGCCGGCGACCTGCTCCAGGTAGCGGGCAATGCGGTGCGGTTCGCGGAATTCAGCGGCGCCTGCGACCACCGAGGGGAACTGGCCGAGCACTGCCAGCAGCTCGTTTTCGGTTGGGTCGGTGAGCAGCGCGGCATCGAACTCGTCGCGGGTCACTCCCTTGGCGGCGGCATTGCGGGCCGCGGCAGCCGAGCGGGCGTGGGCATACTGCACGTAGAACACCGGGTTGTCGTTGGAGTTCTTCTTCAGCTGCTCCGGGTCCAGCGCGATCGGCGAATCAGCCGGGAAGCGGGCCAGCGAGTAGCGCAGCGCGTCGGCACCGATCCAGTTGATCAAATCGCGCAGCTCGATGATGTTGCCGGCGCGCTTGGAGAGCTTGGCGCCGTTAACGCTGATCAGCTGGCCGATCAGCACCTCGATGTTCTTTTCCTTGTCATCCCCCGCGCAGGCGGCAATGGCCTTGAGACGGTTGACGTAGCCGTGGTGGTCGGCTCCCAGCAGGTAGATCTTCTCTTCGAAGCCGCGGTCCTTCTTGGACAGGTAGTAGGCGGCGTCGGCAGCGAAGTAGGTCGGCTCGCCATTGGCGCGGATCAGCACGCGGTCCTTGTCATCGCCGAAGTCGGTGGTGCGCAGCCAGACGGCGCCCTCCAAATCGAAGATGTGGCCCTGTTCGCGCAGGCGGGCTACGGCATCGGCCACGGCCCCGCCTTCGTGCAGGGCGGTCTCGGAGAAGTACACGTCGAAGCTGACGCCGAAGTCGGCCAGGGTCGACTTGATGTCTGCCAGCTGCGCCTTGTAGGCGGCATCGCGCAGCGCCGGGATGGCTTCGGCTTCTTCCAGTTCGCCCAATTGCGGGTTCTGGGCCAGGACGATATCGCCCAGTTCCTTGATGTATTCGCCTGGGTAGCCGCCCTCGGGAACCGGCAGGCCGTGGATGCGGTTGTAGACCGAGCGGGCAAAGACGTTCATCTGGTTGCCGGCGTCGTTGATGTAGTACTCGCTGGTGACCGAGGCGCCCGAAGCGCGCAGGACGCGCGAGATCGCATCGCCCAGGGCAGCCCAGCGGGTGTGGCCGATGTGCAGCGGACCGGTCGGGTTCGCCGAAACGAACTCCATGTTGACCACGTGGCCGGCCAGGGCCTGGTTGCTGCCATAGGCTGCACCGGCGTCGACGATGGTGCGGGCCAGCTCGCCGGCCGCGCCAGCTTCGAGGGTAATGTTCAAAAAGCCAGGGCCTGCGATGTCCACGGCACCGACTCCTGGAACCTCGGCAAGGCGTCGGGCAAGGATCTGCGCGAAGTCGCGCGGGGCCATGCCGGCCTTCTTGCCCAGCTGCAGCGCGATGTTGGTTGCCCAGTCACCGTGCTCACGGCTCTTGGGACGGTCGACACGCACGGTGTCTGGAACCTCAACGGAGATTTCACCAGCGGCGACGGCTTCGGTGAGGCATGCGGATATTGCTGCGGAGAGTTCTTCAGGAGTCACCGTTCAAGAATACCGGTAATTGCACCGCATATTCAGCATTCATGACTCCCCCAAGGCTGTGAGGCTTGCCGGGTTCGGTGACTTTTGCAACACAGCACAACCTGGCTGCTTGAATTGCGCAGATCAGCACACCACCTGATAGTATTTCTTCTGTTGCCCAGCAACACGCCTCTGTAGCTCAGTGGATAGAGCGTCTGCCTCCGGAGCAGAAGGTCGAAGGTTCGATTCCTTTCAGGGGCACCAGCAAATTGCAGGTCCTGGTTCATCCGGGCCTGCAATTTTTTTATTCCCGGATCGCCGTTTTCCCCATCCCGTGGCGAGCAAGAACTAGCGCTGATCGTACGCCTGGTGCTTATCTTGGGGCATGAGCCAATCAGCTAATGCCCATCCCGGCGAACCTCATGACCTGAATTTCGCCGAACGCCTCAACTGGCTGCGTGCCGGGGTGCTCGGCGCCAACGACGGCATTGTCTCGGTGGCGGCGACCGTCGTAGGCGTAGCAGGAGTCACCAACCAGTCAGCCCCGATCTTCATTGCCGGAATGGCCGCGGTGATCGGCGGTGCCATCTCCATGGCGCTGGGCGAGTATGTTTCGGTCAGCAGCCAGCGGGATTCCCAGCGCGCCCTGGTGGAGAAGGAACGCCAAGAGCTCGCCGAAGATCCAGAGGCAGAACTCGCTGAGCTTGCCGGCATCTACCAGGCGAAGGGGCTGAGCCGGCAAACCGCGATGCAGGTGGCCACCGAACTGACCGCACACGATCCGCTGGCAGCCCATTTGTCGGCAGAGCTGAATATCGACGAAGAAGAAGAGGCCAACCCCTGGCATGCGGCCTATGCTTCCGCCGCGGCTTTCGTGGTTGGCGCGATATTGCCCATGCTTGCCATCATGCTGCCACCGCAACAGATCCGCATTCCCGTGACCTTTGCCGCGGTGCTTGTTGCCCTGGCGCTCACAGGAACGCTCGGCGCCTACATCGGTGGAAGCTCCAAACGGGTCTCAGCGCTCCGGCTGGTTATCGGTGGCGCGCTGGCCCTGGCCGCGACGTTCTTTGTTGGCTCACTGCTCGGCTCCAGCGGAATGATCTAGAGCAAACGCACGTGCCGCTTCGCTTGGTGGCCAGGCAGACACGGCGCGTCCCTTTAACGAAGGGTATCTTCGATGACTCGCTGTGTAGTCTGATGCCATGGCACGCATGGAATCAGCTCCGCACGATCTAATCGTCGCCGTCCACCAAGGCGTTGATGTTTCTTTTGCCGGGCTCAATCTAAGCACGGGCCTCCCGCCTTGGCACCTTGAATACGAAGACTGCGATGTCGGGTTCACTTCGAGTTTCGAGTTCACGCTGCGCGCTGTGCCCAATGAAATGACCCGCCAACTCGACGCGGACTTCAGCAGCAAGAAAGAGGCCTGGAAGGCTCAGCTCGAAGAGCGTGGAGCAAGCATCGCCGGAAGTGCACCGCCACTGCCGAGTGCTAAATTTTTCGAGCGCATCGAAGCTGAAGTGACAGACGATTTGGGCACGGAATACATGTGGGTCGGTGGTGAAACAGCCTCGCTTGAATCGCCTTGGGAAGCCACGTGGATCTACGCCCCCGCTCCCCCGCAAGAAGCCAGGCATTTGGTCCTGGATTTTATCGCGGAGGGCCTTAAGACCGGCCATTCCTGCACCTTGGATCTGAGGAATTAGCACCATGTGCATGGACGACTCATCGCTCACCTTTATGGAAGCGATGCGGCAGGATTCGCAATGCATTGACCATGCTGCGAGAATCTGGGCGCAAGCTGCCGCGCAGCGCGATCACAAGCCCACGCCAACAGACGGCAGCCAAGCGCTTGCTGGAGTTCAACGTCGCTTGGCGCTGCCGGAAGCCAGGCTCGTGATGGCATCCAAGGACGGAGTTCCGGCAGGATTTACGATCGCCTCACCCCACGATGGCTATCTGGAAATTTACTACGTCGCCGTTGCGCCCGATTTCTGGGGCCAAGGCATTGCGCGAGTTTTGCTTTCCGAGGTGGACCGCCATGCAGCGAGCGCCGGTCACGTGGAACTCCGCTTATGGGTTATTGCCGATAATTCGCGTGCGATCGAGCTGTACCTGTCCTGCGGATACCAGCACACTGGCCAGGAACTCATTGATGAAACCTCGGGTCGAATCGAGTTCCTATTGCGAAAGAAGCTGAGCCGAGAACCTGGTTAACGCAGCAAGGGCTTTGCCGACCTCGAGGGTCAGGCAAAGCCCTTGCAGCTGTTCGCTGTAATTACTGGAGCATGGTCTTGTCGTCGAGCTGTGCGCCCTTGATCTTCCCGAACTCGTCGAGCAGGTCCTTGACGGTCATCTTGGACTTCTCCTCCTGGTTCAAATCCAGGATGATCTGCCCATCGTGCATCATGATCAAGCGGGTGCCCAGGGCGAGCGCCTGTTCCATATTGTGCGTGACCATCAGGGTGGTCAGCTGGTGGCGTTCCACAATTTCCTTGGTCAAGCGCGAGACCAGCGCCGCACGCTGCGGATCCAGGGCGGCGGTGTGCTCATCAAGCAGCAGGATCTTCGGCTTGGAGAACGTCGCCATGAGCAGGCTCAGCGCCTGGCGCTGGCCGCCGGAGAGCAGCCCCACCTTGGTCTTCAGGCGCTTTTCCAGCCCGAGTTCCAGGCTCTTGAGCTCCTCGACAAACAGTTCCCGGCGCTTGGCTCCCACACCCAGGCCCAGGCCGCGGAAACGCCCGCGGGCGTAGGCCAGGGCCATGTTCTCCTCGATGGACATGGTCGGGGCGGTTCCGGCCATCGGGTCCTGGAAAACGCGGCCGATGTATTTGGCGCGCTGGTAGTCGGCCAGCTTGGTGACATTCTTGCCGCCGATGGCTACCGAGCCGGCATCCGGCTGCAGCTTGCCTGCCACCATATTCAGCACCGTGGACTTGCCAGCGCCATTGGAGCCGATAACGGTGACGAATTCGCCGTCAGCCAGGTTCAGATTGATGTTGCGCAGTGCCTTGCGCTCGTTCACGGTTCCGGGGAAGAACGTACGCGACAGGTTCTTGATTTCAAGCATTGGTGCGAACCTCTTCCTTGGATTCGGTAACGGGTTGCGGGCGCTTCGTGAAGGTCTTGATGATCTTCTGGAAGCCCTTCCACTTCGGCAGCAGCAGTGCGACCACCACGAGCACCGCGGAAATCAGCTTCATGTCGTTGACCTGCAGGCCGGCCGAGAGTGCCAGCTGGATGACCAGGCGGTAGATCACCGCGCCGAAGACCACGGCGATGGCAGCGAGCCAGATGTAGCGCTGGGTGAAGATGGCCTGGCCGACGATGACCGAAGCCAAGCCGATCAGGATCAGGCCAATGCCCATGCCGATATCGGCGAAGCCCTGGTACTGGGCGATGACCGCGCCGGACAGCGCCACCAGGCCATTGGACAGCGCCAGTCCCAGGATTTTCTGGTTGTCGGTGCTCACGCCGAAGGAGCGGATCATTTCCTGGTTGTCGCCGGTGGCGCGCATGGCCATGCCCAATTCGGTGTGCAGGAACCAGACGATCACCGCAACAAATGCCAGGCACACGGCGAAGAAAATCGCGACCGATGCCCAGGATCCGAGGATGCCCGAGGCACGCATCGGGCTGATCAGGGTCTGTTCCCCGAGCAGCGGCGTATTGGCCTTGCCCATGATGCGCAGGTTAATCGAGTACAGTGCGATCATGGTCAAAATACCGGCGAGCAGGCCATCAATCTTGCCCTTGGTATGCAGCAGGCCGGTGATGACACCGGCAACCATGCCGGCGAAGAAGGCCAGCACCGTGGCCAGCCATGGGTTCATCCCGTTCACGATGCCGACCGAGGCAACGGCGGCACCGGTGGTGAAGCTGCCATCGACAGTCAGGTCGGGAAAGTCCAGGATACGGAAGGTCAGGTACACCCCGAGCGCCATGATGGCGTAAATCAGGCCGAGTTCAACCGCTGTGATCATGTGTGGATCCTTGAGTTGTAAGTTTTGCGAGTAGTCACGACGAAAGGCGAGGCATCAGGTTATGCGCCCCGCCTTGCGTCGGTAAGTTGTTGCCGGGGTTTAGTAAACCTCGACGGCTTCCTTCTTCATCTCATCGGTGAATTCAACGCCGACCTTCTTGGCGGCCTTTTCATTCAGGTAGAGATCAACCTCGGAGATGTTCTCCACTGGCAGGGTTGCCGGTTCGGCTTCGCCCTTGAGGATCTTCACGGCCATGGCGGCGGTCTGCTCGCCCAGCTTCTCGTAGTTGATTCCGTAGGTTGCCGTGGCGCCGCGCTTGACGGACTCGCCATCAGCGGAGATCACCGGGACGTTGTTCTTCTCGGCGACCTGCAGCAGGCCTTCCAGAGCGGAAACCACTGCGTTATCGGTTGGCACGTAGTATGCATCCACATCCAGCGAGCTGGCAGCCTGCTGGACTTCGCTCGATGCCGATACTGCGGCCTTCTCGATGGTCAGGCCCAGGGACTTGGCCGCTTCCTCAGCCATCTTCACCTGGACAGCCGAGTTGGCTTCACCCGAGGAGTAGACGATTCCGACCTTCTTGGCGTCCGGCACCAGGTCCTTGAGCAGCTGCAGCTGCTCGTCGACCGGGTTCATGTCCGAGGTGCCGGTGACGTTGGCGCCGGGCGCTTCGCTGGAGGCTACCAGCTTGGCATCTACCGGGTCGGTGACCGCGGAGAAGAGCACTGGAACGTTGGTGATCGCCTGCGCTGCAGCCTGGGCCGAAGGGGTGGCAACTGCCAAAACCAGGTCGATATCCGAATCGGCAGCGAGCTTGCCGGCGATCGAGGTGTTGGTTGCCTGATCGGTTTCGGCGTTGTTCATGTCGTATTCGATCTTGTCGCCGGTGTAGCCGGCTTCTTCCATGCCAGCCTTGAAACCGGTAACTACAGCGTCAAGCGAAGGGTGCGAGACGAACTGGGAAATGCCGATCTTGACGGCGTCATCGCCGCCAGCAGCAGCGCCCCCGTCGCCACTGCCGCCACAAGCGGTCAAGGCCAGTGCACCAGCTGCTGCAATTGCAGCGAATTTCATGGCGGTGAAGCTCTTCATTGAAGTTCCTTTCAAAGTTCCCTTGCGAGTGAATCCCACCGATAGCGCGGATGCCCGGTTATGAAGCGCAACAGCTGCGCAGCATGCGGGAACCGTCCAGGCAACACGTCGATGATTACCCTCGATCTTACATGTGAACGACCTCACCTTGACTATGATCAAGGTCGATTCCCAGACGTTTGCATCTTGATCTGGATTCTAGTGGACACAAATGATCCGGATTGCGCCAGTATCTGGAAGTTTTGTATTTCTCGGCCTTAAGTTGTCGACAATTGCTTGGACAATCTGAAAATTTGACTCTTGGCGCACCACTGCCCAAGGAGCATTTTTGGTGTCGACCCGGGCTTCGGCCCGGCGGCCACCACGAATGCGCGTGGCGCGAATAGAATGGGAACATCATGGCGCTTAGCATTACGTATCCCGAAGCCCTCCCGGTCTCATCCCGTCGCGCAGACATCCTCAAGGCAGTGCGCGAGAACCAGGTAGTAGTCATTGCCGGCGAAACCGGTTCGGGCAAAACCACCCAGCTGCCCAAAATGCTCATCGAGCTCGGCCTGGCCGAGCAGGGCATGATCGGGCACACCCAGCCCCGGCGCCTCGCCGCGCGCACCGTCGCCGAGCGCATTGCCGAGGAAATGGGCACGCAGATCGGTGACGAAGTCGGCTTCCACGTGCGCTTCACCGGCGAGGTATCGCGCAATACCAAGCTGAAGGTCATGACCGACGGCATCCTGCTGGCCGAAATCCAGCGCGACCGCCTGCTGAAAAAATATTCGGCAATCATCATCGACGAGGCCCACGAGCGCAGCCTGAATATCGACTTCCTGCTCGGATACCTCAAGCAGATCATGCCCCGGCGCCCCGAGCTGAAGATCATCATCACTTCGGCCACCATCGACCCGGAACGATTTGCCGCGCACTTCGGGACGCCGCTGCCATCGGGCGAGATTGAACCGGCCCCGATCATCGAGGTCTCCGGGCGCACCTTCCCGGTAGAACTGCGCTACCGGCCACTGCAGGCCGAAGCCGAGCTGGACGCCGAGAACGCCGACGAGAATTCCCTGGAAGAAGAGCGCGACCCGCTCGATGCGGTCACCGACGCGGTCAAGGAGCTGTCCCGCGAAGCCCCGGGCGACATCCTGATCTTCTTCTCCGGGGAACGCGAAATCCGCGACGCCGCCGAGGCCCTGCGCGCCCTGGTCGCCTCCAATAAGCGCATGCCGCGCTACGAGGTGCTGCCGCTGTTCGCCCGGCTGTCGCTGGCCGAGCAGCACCGGGTCTTCCACCCGGGCGGCGCCCCGCGCATCATCCTGGCCACCAACGTGGCCGAAACCTCGCTGACCGTGCCGGGCATCAAGTACGTGATCGATACCGGCACCGCCCGCATCTCGCGCTACTCGCACCGCACCAAGGTGCAGCGGTTGCCGATCGAGCGTGTTTCGCAGGCCAGCGCCAACCAGCGATCGGGGCGTTGCGGCCGTGTCTCCGAGGGCATCGCGATCCGCCTGTACTCCGAGCCCGACTACCAGGCGCGCCCCGAATTCACCGACCCGGAAATCCTGCGCACCAACCTGGCCAGCGTGATCCTGCAGATGATCTCCATGGGCGTGGTCTCCTCCGCCACCGAGGTGGCCCAGTTCCCCTTTGTGCAGCCGCCCGAAGCCCGCGCCATCACCGATGGCGTGAACCTCCTGCGCGAGCTCGGCGCCCTGGAATCCACCAAGGCCGCCAAGCTCACCGATATCGGGCGCAAGCTGGCCCAGTTGCCGCTGGATGTGCGCCTGGGCCGAATGATCGTGGAGTCCGCGGATCGCGGCGTCGCCAAGGAGCTCATGGTGCTGGCCGCCGGGCTAAGCATCCAGGACCCGCGCGAGCGCCCCAGCGAGGAGACCGGGCAGCGCGAGCGCGCGGTTCAAATGCACAAGCGCTTCGCCGACGAGAAGTCCGATTTCATCGCGCTGCTGAACCTGTGGGCCTACCTGCAGGAACAGCAAAAGCAGCTGTCCTCCTCGGCCTTCCGCAGGTTGTGCAAGTCCGAATTCATCAACTACCTGCGCGTTCGCGAATGGCAGGATCTGTTCACCCAGCTGCGCCAATTGGCCAAGCCGCTGGGCATTACCGTGGCGGCCGCGCCGATCGATCCGGCGGGCAATGAGGACCAGGTCCACAAGTCGCTGCTGGCCGGGCTGCTGGGGCATATCGGCCTCTACGATGAGCGCAAGCGCGATTACCTGGGCGCGCGCGGCACCCGTTTTGCGATCTTCCCCGGATCGGGGCTGTTCAAGAAGTCCCCCACCTGGGTCATGTCCGCCGAGCTGGTGGAAACTTCGCGGCTCTGGGCCCGGGTGAATGCGGCCATCGCGCCCGAATGGGTGGAAGAAGTGGCCCCGCATCTGCTCAAGCGCACGCACTCCGAACCGCACTGGTCCAAGCGCACCGGATCGGTGATGGGCTATGAGAAGGTCACCCTCTTTGGCCTGCCGATCATTCCCCGCCGCCAGTTCCACTACTGGCGCGTTGATCCTCTCCTGGCGCGCGAGCTGTTCATCCGCCACGCGCTGGTCGAGGGCGATTGGCGGACCCACCACAAGTTCTTCGCCAAGAACCAGGCGCTGCTCGAAGAGGTGGAAGAGCTCGAAACCCGCATGCGCCGGCATGATTTGCGGATCAGCGACGATGACCTCTTCGCGTTCTACGACGCCCGGGTCGGCGCCCAGGTTTATTCCGAGCGGCACTTCGACCGCTGGTGGAAGAAGGCCCGGGCCACCGATCCGGCGCTGCTGGACTTTGATCCCGAAGCCCTGCTGGCCGACGGCGGGGAACTGGACGAAACGCTGTTCCCGACCACCTGGCAGCTTGGTTCCATCCACCTGCCGCTGAGCTACGAATACAACCCTGCCGCCGCCGGCTCCGAGGGCGACGGCGTGTCGCTCAGCGTTCCGGTGGTGTTCTTGAACCAGCTGGATCCGGCGCGATTCGCCTGGCTGATCCCTGGCCTGCGCCACGAGCTGATCACCGCGCTGATCCGCTCCATGCCCAAGTCGATTCGCAAGAACTTCGTGCCCGCCCCGGATGTGGCGGCCAAGGCGCTTGAAATGCTCAACACCGACTTCGATCCGTCCGCCGACGATCTGGCCGAATCCCTGGCGCTGGTATTGCGCCGGCTGCGCGGCATGGTGGTCGACCCGGCGGTCTTCGACTTCGCCACGCTGCCGCCGCACCTGCGCTTTGGCTTCACCATCACCGACGCTTCGGGCAAGGTGCTCGGCCAGGGCGATGACCTGGCCGCCCTGCAGTACAAATTCGCCGCCGCCAACCGGACCGCCCTGGCCAGCGGGGTCAACTCCCCCGGTGCCGGGAAACCCGGCAAGCCCGGCAAGCCCGTGGCTGCTGCCAGCCAGCGCAAGAAGCCCCAGGCTTCGGCGGCCACCGGCGCCTGGGACCAGAAGGCCCTGGAGACCTGGCCGCAGCTGGAGTCCTCGGGCCAGACCCTGGGCGATACCCTGCCGGCCAAGGTGACCACCACCGTGATGGGCCAGCAAATCACCGCCTACCCGGGGCTGGACGATAACGGCAGCACCGTGGACTTGACGGTCTTCCGCAGCGAAGCCGAGCGCGATGCCGCCCACCGCTCCGGCGTGATCCGATTGCTGATGCTGCGCCTGCCGCCAGCGGCAAAATTCGTGATCTCGCACCTGAACAACGCGGAGAAGCTGGTCTTCACGCAGAACCCGCATGGCTCGATCGACAAATTGATCGCCGACTGCACCATGGCCGCGGTCGATCAGCTGGTTCCCGAGTCGCTGCCGATGAACCGGGCAGGCTTCGAGGCCCTCTTTGAAGCGGTGCGAGCCGAGCAGATCGACACCATCTTCACGATCACCGCGATCGTGGCCAAGGTGTTCGGCGCCTCCACCCGCATCAACAAGGATTTGAAGAGCACCAAGTCCCTGGCCATGTTCGCGGCGGTCACCGATATCCGTTCGCAGCTGGAGCAGCTGATTTATCCGGGGTTCATCGCCGCCACGGGAGCGGCGAATCTGATGCGCCTGCCGCGCTATGTGGCCGGCGTCGAAAAGCGCCTGGAGAAGCTGCGCGCCGGCGCTGTCACCCGCGACTCGCAGGCGCTGGTGATCATCCAGAAGCTCGAAGACGAGTACGACAACGCGCTGGAGAAGGTGCCGCAGGGCGCGCGCGTCCCGGCGCTGCTGGCGCAGGTGAAGTGGATGCTGGAGGAAATGCGCATCTCGCTCTTTGCCCAGGAGCTGGGGACGGCCTATTCGGTGAGCGAAAAGCGCATCCGCAAGGCGATGAAGGACGGGCTGGCGCAGCTGTAGCGTGCGGGGTTGCCGGCCACGCCGTCAGGCCCCGGGCACGAACTCGCCGTGGCCGTCGGCGACCAGCCCGTCGCGCAGCTTCTGCGCATTATTGTCCATCGCCTGCGGATCCGGGTTCTCGGCCGCATTGGACAGGTCGAAATCCGCCAGCGAATTGGTCGGCCACACATGCACATGCAGGTGCGGAACCTCGAAGCCGGCGATCATCAGCCCGGCACGCTGCGCGCCGAAAACCCGCTTCTGGGTCTGCCCGATCTTCTGCGCCACCAGGGTCAGGTGCGTGAGCAGCTGCTCGGAGGCATCGGTGAACTCGTCGACCTCCTCACGCGGCACCACCAGGGCGTGGCCATCGGAGAGCGGGCCGATGGACAGGAACGCCACGCAGGTTTCGTCCTGCCACACGAACCGGCCGGGGATCTGCCCCTGGATAATCTTGCTGAACAGCGTGCTCATGGCAGCCTTTCGTCGGGTTGCGGAAATCTAGTGGCGGTGCTTTTCGTCGCTGGTGGCGATCGGCGCCTGCGGGTAGGAGCAGTACTCGGACCAGCTGCCTGGATACAGTCCGAGTTCGATCCCGGCGCTGGCAGCGGCCAGCACCTGGTGGGCCGCGGTAATCCCGGAGCCGCAGTAGGCGGTCGATCCGGGCTGCTGCGCCCCCAGCTTTTCAAAGGCGGCCCGCAAGGCTTCCGGGCCGTAGAAACGGGCCTGCTCATCGAGGTTATCGGTGGTCGGGCGGTTCAGCGCACCGGGAATATGGCCGGCTACCGGATCCACCGGCTCGGTGATCCCCAGATACCGCACGGTGGCCCGTGAATCGATCAAGACCCCGTCCAGGGATTCCAGCTCGTCGAAGTCCACCACCGGCATCCGCCCCCAGGACAGCGACACCGTACCGGGGCTCACCTCGGGGGCTTGCGTGGAGATCGGCCCCGCAGCCTGCCTCCAAGCCTCCAGTCCCCCGTCGAGCACCTGCACCTGCTCGATCCCCGCATGGCGCAGCAGCCACCAGGCCCGGGCCGCGGCCAGCGCGCCGGAATCGTCGTACACCACCACATGGCTCTGCGGGTTGATCCCCCAGCGCCGGGCGGCCGCCTCGAAGTCCGCAGGCAATGGCAGCGGGTGCCGCCCGGTATGTTCGCCCACCGCGCCCGACAGCTCCCGCTCCATATCGACAAACACCGCACCGGGAAGATGCCCGAGCGCATACTCTTGCGCGCCGTCATCCCGTCCGAGCACCCACCGGACATCAAGCAGGACGCACTCGCCAGGAAGCAGGGCCTTCAGCTCTTGGGCGGAAATCAACGGGTTCATCTGCGCTACCTTGCTACGAGTTCTTCGACTTTGTATTCGACGCCATTCTCCAGGCGCGCAAACTGGCTGCCATCGCGTTCGGCGATCGCGCCCAGCTGGCGATCAAACAGCGCGACACCGCGTTCATTGAGCAGCCCATCGTGGATGGGCACCCAGGCCTCCGCCTTGACCGCCGTCGCGAAGTCCGCGGCCTCCGACATCTTCGCCCAGGGCGCCATGACAGGAAGCAGCAGCACGTCCACAGGCACGCCGACCGGGACATGATAGCTGTCACCCGGGTGGTAGACCACCGGCTGGCCCACCGCGTGGTCGCCGAGCAGGTAGCCGACGTTGGCGACAAGGTCGATCGACTGGTGGATTGTGGCATGCGTACCACCGGTGGCGCGCACCTTGATCCCGCCGACGATGAAGTCCGCGCCGGCGCACACCGTGTGCACCTGGGCCGCGGCGGCCGAAGGAAGCTGCTCGCGCAATTCCCGGGCCAGCGCCGCGGGTGCGTAGAGCTCTAAAACAGAGTTGGCTTCAAGCGCCTGGACGATCGCATTCCGGTCGGCATGATCCGCATGCTCATGAGTCACCAGCACCGCGTGCTTGCCGTCGAATACGCCAGTCAGATCGGAAAAGACGCCAGGATCCAGCAGCAGCGAACCGTCGATCGTGCTCAGTTCTATACAAGAATGGCCTCTGGTTTTGATACGCATATCCATAGCGTAGGCTTCGCGCCCCGCCCGTGCCAGCCACAGACACGCATCATCTGGGAAAGTTGGCTAAAATTGAGAGGAAGTACAGGTGATCGGCCGAGCAGACAGGCCCTTTGCCGACCCGCGACGAAGTCAAGGAATGGTGCACGTAGATGTCCCAGCCAGAAACCCGGATCACCAAGCAGCGATTGGCTGTTACGCAGGCCTTGAGCGAGATCGACGATTTCGCTACGGCCCAGCAGCTTCACCGCTGGTTGCAGGATTCCGAGAAGAAGGTTTCCCTTGCCACCGTTTACCGCTTGCTGCAGTCCATGGCTGATGACGGCCTGCTCGATGTCCTTCGCAGCGGCGATGGCGAAGCCCGCTTCCGCCAGTGCGTCACTGAAACCCACCACCACCATCTCGTGTGCCGGTCATGCTCCAAGACCGTCGAGGTTCAAGCCCCTTCGGTGGAACGCTGGGCCGCGAGGGTTGCTGCTGAACACGATTTTTCCGATCCCGAACACACCGTCGAGATCTATGGCATCTGCGCTGAATGCCGCGCCAAGGCACCCGCCTGAAGCTTGAATTCCCCTCAGCTTCCAAGTCAATACCATCGCTGACTGGTAACTTTACCGTGTTCTAAAAGTTATCCACCCGCAACCAAAACATCGAAGACATGTTCTAATAACCGGCGTAAAATAAGAACATGTCCGAAACCACGATCCCCCCAGCGCAAACCCCCAACCCCGAAAACCACGACGGATTCACCGCCGTGGTCAAAGGACTGGAAACGAGCCTGGCATACATCGAGGAACACGGAACCGCCGAGGAATGCCTCACCAGCATCGCCCGCCTGGAACGCGCCATCTCCTCCCTGCGCTACCACCAGGCAGCCCTCGCCCACCAAACAGAAATCAACGTCGTCCACCAGAACGCCACCCGCGGCAACCTCAAGCAGCTGAACCGCGGCACCGCCGCCACCATAGCCCTCGCCCGCAAAGCAGACCCCCACGGCTACCGCGAATACCTCGAAAACTGCCGCATCCTCTTCAACGACACCCCGCACCTGGCCGCCGCCTACAGCCGCGGCGAATTCACCGAAGCCCAAATGCGCGCCATCCTCACCCCGCTGCGCATCCTCAAAGCCGAACGCCGCACCGAATTCGATCAGCTGTACGCCAAGAACCCCCGACTGTTCGCCAACCAGGGCACCAGGAAAATCAGCGACACCGTCAAGGACTTCACCTACGCCTACGCCTCGGACGACCAGTGCAAAGAACAAAAAAGCGCCGAAGAGCAACGCCGCATCAAATTCACCGCGCACCCGGACACCGGCATGATGAGCATCCACGCCGAACTGCCCATCATCGCCGGCCTGGCCCTGAAAAACGACATCAAGGCAAAATCCACAAGCCTCAAAGCCCACGGCGACCCGCGCACCCGCGCGCAAATCGAAGCCGACTACCTCGCCAGCTTCTGCACCAGCCCGGACGCAACAGTGCCCGTGAACATGAACGTCGCGCTGGTCATGACCGACAAGACCCTCTTCCTCGGCGACCGGCAGCCAGCCTACCTCGACGGCTACGGGGTCATCGCCCCGCAATACGCGCGCGAGCTGGTCGCCGGCAAGGAAATCCTGAACAACATGACCCTCGCGGAAATGGCCACCACCCGGCCCCCGGCCTTCATCGACACCCTGGAAGCGACCATCGAGCTGATCCGCCTCTATACCGCCCCCGGGGACCGGGAGCTGATCGCGATGGACTCCACCGCACGGATCTTCCCGGAGAAAATGAAGAAGTTCATCAGAACCCGCGACCGGCGCTGCCGCACCCCCTTCTGCGACGGGATGATCGAGGAAATCGACCACGTCACCCAGGCCTGCCTGGGCGGGCACACCTGCGTAGTCAACGCCGATGGACGGTGCAAGTTCTGCAACCAGGCCAAGGAAACCCCCGGATGGCAGGAAATTGTCATCTCCCGGGGGCCGCACCGGATGAAGATCGCTACCGGAATGGGGCCGACGTATCATTCCACCGCGCCGCCGGCGACAGGTTTTGCGCATCAGCCCTACCCGCAGTGCATGAGCGAAGCTGACTGGGTGCGTTCCTTCGAGGACTGGCTGAACCGGCCGCCGGACACCGGGAGCAGTCCGCCGGATATCGAGGATATCCCTGCCTGACGGGCGGGCACCTGCCCGCACGGGGAGTAAAACGTGAGCTGGAGACAGCAATCGCCCCAGTCCAAATGAACTGGGGCGATTGGAAAACTTCCACTTACACTTGATGGCGCCTTCGGGGAGAACGCACATATTCAATTCCACGGCAGATGACGTAAATCAGGAACGAGATCGTGGTGACGTACGGGCTAATCGGCAAT
This sequence comes from Glutamicibacter halophytocola, assembly GCF_001302565.1. Lineage (NCBI taxonomy): Bacteria > Bacillati > Actinomycetota > Actinomycetes > Micrococcales > Micrococcaceae > Glutamicibacter > Glutamicibacter halophytocola. The sequence continues at coordinate 1,390,865 of NZ_CP012750.1, read as the reverse complement.
GCGCCAGCTAGCGCCAACAAGATACCGCCAACAACAGCCAATTCTGCGAACGCAATAGACAGCACCACAGTCAGTACTGGATTGGAAGTTATGCGCATTGCCGCAGCCGCAGGCGTAATGAGCAGAGCAAGCACCAGCAGCGCGCCAACCACTTGGATGGTAACTGCCACCGCAAGCGCCAGGATCACCATGAAAAAGATCGACAATCCAGAGGTGCGAACGCCCCGGGCATTGGCTACCACCGGATCTACGGATGCAAATGTCAACGGCCGCCACACGAGAATCAAGGCAAGCACAACGACAAGCGACAGCACCAGCATTCCAGTGAGTTGCACATCATCGACAGCAACTATCTGGCCGGTCAGCAACCCGAACTTGTTGGCGCTGCGCCCCTCATAGAGGGACAAGAACAAAATGCCAAGACCCAAGCCAAATGGCATCAGCACGCCAGTAATGGAATTGCGATCACGCGCTCTGGTCCCAAGGAATCCAAGGATCAGCGCTGCGACGAGCGACCCGAATACCGATCCTGTCACGACGTCAGCTCCGATGAGCAGCGCAAACGCGGCACCGGCGAAAGACAGCTCAGCGATTCCATGAACGGCAAAGGCCATGTCACGCATCATGATGAAGATGCCGATCAAGCCGCCGACAACGCCGAGCACGGCCCCAGCAATCAGCGAATTGGAAACCAGCGGCAAGAGCTGCGCGTAATCGTCAAAGTTAAATGCCTTGTCGATGAAGTCCGAAAAGTTCATGTCCCGCTCCTACTTCCCGGTTTCCAGGTCGATGTCTTCAGCATGCTCGTGCCCATCTGCCGGCAAGTCGCTGCTCGCGGCCCCGGACACGACCACGATTCGCCCATTCACGCGAAGCACTTCCACCGGGGCGCCATAAAGTTCGGTGAGCACCGATGACTGCATGACCTCATCAACCGTGCCCAGATGGAAGCGGCCTTCTGCCAGATAAAGCACGCGATCCACATACGGAAGAATCGGGTTGATTTCGTGAGTCACGAAAATGACAGCGCTTTCGCGTTCGACGGCCTGGCGATGGATCACTTCGCTGATGGCTTGCTGATGGTGCAAATCCAGTGACAGCAACGGTTCATCGCATAGCAATACCCTGGGGTTTCCGGCCAAGGCTTGAGCCGCACGCAGACGCTGCTGTTCTCCTCCTGATAGATCGGATACCGGCCGGTTGGCGTAGCCGCTAGCCCCCACCATCTCCAGAAGCTCATCGACTTTTTGACGGACCACACTTCGACCAATGCGGATACCCGGCTTGGAACCGTCTACGCCGAGGGCGACGAGATCCCGGGCGCGCAATGGGACGTTGTCGCCAAAGGGACGCTGCTGGGGAATCAAGCCAACGGCCGCCGATCCACGACGAACCGGAGCGCCTGCGATGGCTACGGAACCTCGATTCAGCGAGGCGGTTCCAAGCATGGTGTTGATGAAGCTCGTCTTGCCGGAGCCGTTAGGGCCCAAAACTGCAAGAAACTCGCCCGCCGCGATGGATAGGTTGAGCTCATCCCAGAGCACACGCGACCCATAGGCCAGGCGTGCGTCCTCAAAGTGGACAATGGGGCTAGATGACATGGACTGCTTTCTGCACTGCGAGATTGTTGTTTATCCGGCGACGAAAAACTGCGGCACCCGATCAGGTGCCGCAGTCAATCCTACCAGTTGCGATTCATTCGCAATACGTGCCCACGGGGTGAGCTTCGCCTAGTTTCCCTGCTTCTCCTTGCGCGGTGGAGAAGTGCGCTTCCGAGTCGTATCGGTGATCTCGCCAACCAGCACCTCGATCACATCCTCAAGGAACACCACGCCAAGGGCAGAACCGGCGGCATCAACGACCACCGAAAGGTGGTTGCCTTCCTGGCGCATTTCCTCCAGGGCCGCTTCGATTTCCGTGTCCTCGCCCAGCTGGCCCAATGGATGCAGCGGCAAGTCCTGCAGCGGCTGAGTCGAATGCGCGTCGTCGATCAGCATCACGTCTTTCACGTGCCAGTAGCCCACCGGAATATCATTTTTGGTGATCAGCATGCGCGAGAATCCGGTCTTGCCGACCTTCTTCTCGAATTCGCGAGCCGTGGTTTCGCCCCATTCCAGGGTGAACAAGTCATCCAGCGGAACCATGCAGCTTCGTGCGGTCACCGATGAGAATTCCAAGGCCTTGGTCAGTCGCAACGCGTTGTCTTCATCCAGGGTCCCTTCTTCGGAAGAGGTGTCGATGATCGAGCGCACCTCGGCCGCAGTGTAGGAACTTGAGACTTCATCCTTAGGCTCGATGCCAAAGGCGTGCAACACCAGGTTGGCCATGCCGTTGAGCATCGAGATGATCGGCTTGAGCACCTTGGACAAGCCAACCAGCGGCATCGCCAAAAGCATGACAGCTTTATCAGCGACGGAAACCGAAATGTTCTTCGGAACCATTTCGCCGAAGGTCACGTGAAGGAAAGTCACCAGCACCAATGCGATCAAGAAGGCCGCGGTATCCGCAGCCGACTCCGGCATCCCGATCATGGTCAGCGGCTCCGCCAGCAAGTGGTGGATCGCAGGTTCGGAAATGTTCAGGATCAGCAGAGAGCAGACGGTGATGCCAAGCTGGCAAACGGCCAGCATGACCGAAACATGTTCCATGGCATGCAGTGCAACCTTTGCCCGCTTATTGCCTTCATCGGCCAATGGCTCGATCTGCGAGCGACGAGCGCTCATCACAGCGAATTCGCCAGCAACAAAAAACGCGTTGAACAGCAACAGGACGACTAGCCACACGAGGCCCATAAAGTCATTCATTGCCGGCCTCCTGCTCCGTTGCCACCGGTTCGAAGCGGACCTGGGCGATACGCCGGCCATCCAGCTCGGTCACGGTAAAGGTGCCATTTTCGGTCTCGACCTGGTCGTTGAGTTCGGCCAAGCGGCCTAGTTCGGCAAGCATGAATCCACCGATAGTCTCGTAGGAGGACTCTTCAGGGATCACCTCGTGGTCGAAATTCTCATTGACCTGGTCCGGCCGGAACATGCCGGGGAACAGCCAGTTGCCGTTAGGCTGGGTGACTGCTTCTTCCTCGTCCTCGTCATGTTCGTCGGAGACTTCGCCAACGATTTCTTCTACGAGGTCTTCCAAGGTGACCAGGCCCGCGGTTCCACCGTATTCATCCATCACGATGGCGATCTGGAATTCCGCGGCGCGCAGTTGCTCCAGCAGCACATCGAGGTGGATGGTTTCAGGAACATACAGGGCGTCACGTGCGAACTCGCCCACCTGTAATGCAGCACGGCGTTCGCGCGGCACCGAGACAACCGCCTTGACATGGCAGATCCCCTGGATCTCATCGCTGGATCCCTCGATCACGGGGAAGCGCGAAAAACCGGTATCGGCGCTGACCGAGATCAGCTCGGACAGGGGCGCCTGCGAATCGATGGTGGACATGGAGGTGCGCGGTGTCATCACATCCGCCGCGGTGCGTTCGGAGAATTCGATCGTGGATTCCACGAAGCGAGCGGTTTGAACGTCCAGGGTGCCCAGCTGGGCCGAACGGCGCACCAGCGAGGCCAATTCCTGCGACGAGCGAGCGGCGGAAATTTCTTCCTTGGCTTCCAACCCGAAGAAGCGGTGCAGCACGGCGTTGGAGAATCCGTTGAGCACCACGATGGCTGGCTTGAAGATCGCGGTGAATACCAGCTGCGGACGGGCCAGCAGCTTGCCGACGGACATTGCCTCGGCGATGGCCAAGTTCTTGGGGACCAATTCGCCGATCAGCATCGAGAGCAAGGTGGCTACCACCAGGGAAACCACCACGGAGATGGCTACCGAGCTGGCTTCGGGAATACCGGTCATTTCCATCAATGGTTCAAGCAAGGAACTCATTGCCGGTTCCAGAACGTAACCGGTGAGCAAGGTAGTCAGCGTAATGCCCAACTGGCAGCTGGAGAGCTGGGTGGACAGCGAGGTCAAGCATTGCAACAGCGGCTTGGCGCCGCGTTCGCCTCGATCGACGGCGTTTTGCACTGTGCTTTTGTCAAGGGCGACCAAGGAGAATTCCACGGCCACGAAGAAGCCGGTGCCGAGAATCAGCAACAGGCCAAGAAGTATGAAGAGCCAATCCATAGGTGGTTACCACCACCTGTTCATCGGCATGGGAATGAGAGGTTCAGTGCCGATTCGACGGCAACTAGAAGGCTCCAATCGGGAGCCGGAACCTGCTGAACATGGACTGAGTTGGCCGGCACTGCGCCCGCGGGCGGCACACCGGCTTGGAGAGTGTGATTCCATAGTGCGACTCAGTCTATCGAACGATGCCCTCATTGCGCACCACTTCAATGTCATGGCGTTCAGCGGTAGCTTCACCACGCTGAACGGGATGTTATACACGACACTTTCGTGAGATTACCTACGTCCCGTGGCCAACTGCGCGTAAAAGTCACTAGACTGGTGCGCAGGTCTAGATATCTTGTGAGCCGAAGTGGTCGATTCACGTCCTCGGAAGACCACCGGCTCAGCTAGAACAACGTAGAAATCAGGGAAGAGGCGTTGCACGTGCCAGAGCAAGCACACCACCGACTTACTGAAGAGTTTGGTGGAAACGAGTGGCTAGTAGACGAGCTGTTCGAACAGTATCTCGTCGACAAGAACTCGGTAGATAAGAAATGGTGGGATATTTTCGAATCTCTCGCCGCCGACAAGAAGGCACCGGCAACGCAGCCGGCGCCAGCGGCGCCAGCAGCAACTACTGCAGCACCCGCAACGACCGGGCAGGGCACACCACGCGCCGCAACCCAGGCTCGGGCCTCCGAGCCAGCACCAGCTTCAAAGCCAGCACCTGCCGCAGCGCCAGACGCTGAGGCAAAGAAGGCCGAGCCAGCGCCGAAGACTGCACCGATTCCGGCTCAGGCTCCAAAGGCCACGCCTTCCACCGAACTTTTCGGTGAGGAAAAGCGCACTCCACTGCGCGGGCCAATGAAGGCCATCGCCACCAACATGGATGCCAGCCTCGCCGTGCCGACCGCCACCACCGTGCGTGCGGTTCCGGCCAAGGTGATGATCGACAACCGCATCGTCATCAACAACCACCTCAAGCGCGCTCGTGGTGGCAAGATCTCCTTCACCCACCTGATCGGCTTCGCCGTGATTCGCGCATTGAAGCAGATCCCATCGATGAACGTGACCTACGATGTCATCGACAAGAAGCCAACTGCGATCCAGCCGGCTCACGTGAATTTCGGCATCGCGATCGACATGCCAAAGCCAGATGGCACCCGCATGCTCGCCGTGCCCAACGTCAAGGCTGCGGAGACCCTGAGCTTCAACGAGTTCTGGGCCACCTATGAAGATCTGATCAAGCGTGCCCGCGGCAACAAGCTGACCGCCGACGATTACGCTGGCACCACGGTCTCGCTGACCAACCCAGGTGGCATCGGCACCGTTCACTCGGTCCCCCGCCTATCCAAGGGCCAGGCCGCCATCATCGGCGTTGGCGCACTGGAATACCCTGCCGAGTACCGCGGCTCGTCGGAAAAGACCGTCGCTGCCCTGGGTATCGGCAAGCACATCACCCTGACCTCCACCTACGACCACCGTGTCATCCAGGGTGCCGGTTCGGGCGAATTCCTGAAGCTGGTTGAATCGCTCTTGCTCGGCGAGCAGGGCTTCTACGACGAGATCTTCGAGCAGCTGCGCATCCCTTACGAGCCAGTTCGCTGGGCCGTTGACAACCAGGTCGACATCGACCTGCAGGTCAACAAGGTCGCCCGCATCCAGCACCTGATCAACTCCTACCGGGAGCGCGGCCACCTGATGGCCGACATCAACCCGCTGGAATACGTCCAGCGCAAGCACCCGGACCTGGACATCAACAACTACGGCCTGACCCTGTGGGATCTGGACCGCGAGTGGATCACCGGCGGCCTGGGCGGCAAGGATCGCGCGCTCTTGCGCGATATCCTCGGCACCCTGCGCGATGCCTACTGCCGCACCATCGGCACCGAGTACATGCACCTGCAGAACCCGGAAGAGCGCGAGTGGTTCCAGTCCAAGCTGGAGTCGCGCTATGCGAAGCCAACCCGCGAAGAGCAGCTGCGCATCCTGAGCAAGCTGAACTCCGCCGAGGCTTTCGAGACCTTCCTGCAGACCAAGTTCGTCGGCCAGAAGCGCTTCAGCCTCGAAGGCGGCGAATCGCTGATTCCGCTGCTGGATGCCATCATCTCCGATGCCGCCGACGACCAGCTGGACGAAGTCGCCATCGGCATGGCCCACCGCGGCCGCCTGAACGTGCTGACCAACATCGCCGGCAAGACCTACGCACAGGTCTTCCGCGAATTCGAAGGCACCGCCACCCCGGGCTCGGTCCAGGGTTCGGGCGACGTGAAGTACCACCTGGGCACCGAGGGTTCCTACACCTCGGATGCGGGCAACCAGACCAAGGTCTACCTGGCTGCCAACCCTTCGCACCTGGAAGCGGTTGATCCGGTGCTCGAGGGCATCACCCGCGCCAAGCTGGATCGACTGGGCTCGAAGAACGAAGTGCTGCCAATCCTGGTGCACGGCGACGCGGCCTTCGCTGGCCAGGGCGTGGTCTCCGAGGTGCTGGCCATGAGCCAGCTGCCCGGCTACAAGACCGGCGGCACCGTCCACGTGATCGTGAACAACCAGATCGGCTTCACCACCGCTCCGAGCTCCTCGCGCTCTTCGGTCTACGCCTCGGATGTGGCGCGCACCGTGCAGGCTCCGATCTTCCACGTCAACGGGGATGACCCGGAGGCAGTGGTCCACGTGGGCCAGCTGGCTTTCGAGTACCGCCAGAAGTTCGGCAAGGACGTCGTCATCGACCTGGTGTGCTACCGCCGCCGCGGCCACAACGAAGGCGACGATCCTTCGATGACCCAGCCGATCATGTACAACCTGATCGAGGCCAAGCGCTCCACCCGCAAGCTGTACACCGAGGCCCTGGTGGGCCGCGGCGACATCACGCAGGAAGAGGCCGAGCACGTCCTGGCCGAGTACAAGGAGAACCTGGAGCGCATCTTCGCCGAGACGCATGCGGCCCAGACCTCCCCGATCCCGATCATCACCCCGGGCTCGACCATCAACGACCTGGAGAAGCCATTCGCCCAGGCTGCCGACGAGAACACCATCGACGGCGCCCGCGGTTCGGCCATCTCCGCCCAGACCTTGGCACATATCGGTGCAGCCCACGTTCAGATTCCTGAGGGCTTCACGATGCACACCAAGCTCAAGTCGCTGCTCGAGCGCCGCGAGAAGATGTCCCGCGAGGGCGGCATCGACTGGGGCTTCGCCGAAGTCGCAGCCCTGGGCTCGCTGTCCATGGAGGGCGTGCCAGTTCGCCTGGCCGGCCAGGACTCGCGCCGCGGCACCTTCGTGCAGCGCCACTCGGTCTTCCACGACCGCGAGAACGACAACGAGTGGTACCCGCTGCACAACCTGAGCGAGGACCAGGCCCCGCTGTGGATCTACGATTCGCTGCTTTCCGAATACGCAGCCCTGGGCTTCGAGTACGGCTACTCGGTGGAGCGCCCGGATGCACTGGTGATGTGGGAAGCCCAGTTCGGCGACTTCGTCAACGGCGCGCAGACCGTGATCGACGAGTTCATCTCCTCGGCCGAGCAGAAGTGGTCGCAGTCCTCCTCGCTGGTCATGCTGTTGCCGCACGGCTACGAGGGCCAGGGCCCGGACCACTCCTCGGCACGCATCGAGCGCTTCTTGCAGCTGTGCGCCGAGAACAACATGGTCGTGGCCCAGCCTTCCACCGGTGCCAACCACTTCCACCTGCTGCGCCGCCAGGCCTATGCCCGTCCGCGCAAGCCGCTGATCGTCTTCACCCCGAAGCAGCTGCTGCGCCTGAAGGCCGCGGCAAGCTCGGTGGAGGACTTCACCACCGGCGGTTTCCAGGAGGTTATCGGCGATCACACCATCACCGATGCCAACGCCGTGGACAAGGTGCTGCTGTGCTCGGGCCGCGTTTACTACGACTTGGTCGCCGCGCGCAGCAAGGCGCAGGACTCCAAGACCGCGATCGTGCGTGTTGAGCAGCTCTACCCGGCACCGTCCGAGCAGATCGCTGCTGAGCTGGCCAAGTACCCGAATGCCAAGGCTGCCTGGGTCCAGGACGAACCAGCCAACCAGGGTCCATGGCCATTCTTCGGCCTCTACGTTGCACCGCAGCTGGAGCAGAAGATCACCTTGGTCTCCCGCCCGGCATCGGCAGCAACCTCTGCAGGTAACGCAAAGCGCCACGACGCAGAAAACGCAGTGCTGCTGCAGCAGGCGTTCGCCCGCTAAAGCACCTCGCAACACTCAGCTGTTGTGACGTTGCCGGCGAGTTCTCCCAGGTAATTCTGGGAAAACTCGCCGGCAACTGCTCGTTAACCCGCTGCGGCGCTCCGGGGGCAATGTGTGGCATTTATCCAGCATGGATCTCCCGCGATGCCGGCGACTTCACTGCTAAGGTGGGGATCGATTCATATTCTTGAAGCCAACGAAAGGTCGCCCAGTTGGAGTTACGCACAATCCGCATTACCGCAATCGGAGATGAGCTGCTGGCCGGACATGGGGACCCGCGCGGACTAGGCTGGTTCGGCCGGGTTATGGCTCGGACCCAGGATCCTGCGCTGCGCTTGCAGTCCTTCGTCCTGGCTGCCCCTGCCGAAGGCTCCGAGGCCCTGGCCGAACGCTGGATGGGCGAAGCCTCGCGGCGTTTCAGCGACCAATACGAGAATCGCCTGGTCATCGCGCTCTCCGATCGCGATGTGGATCTGGATGTCTCCACCGCCCGCAGCCGGCTGAACCTGGCCAACATCCTGGATTCAGCGTCGCAGATGAGCATCAAGGCGCTGCTGGTCGGCCCGGCCCCGGGATTGGATGACGCCCGCAATCAGCGGGTCGCGGAACTTAATCGCGTGTATTCGGACGTGGCCCTGCGCCGCAACCACCACTACGTTGATACCTTCACTCCCCTGCGTGCCCACGCGCAGTGGCGCGCTGACCTCAATGCCTCGGGCGGGGTTCCCGGCCAAGCTGGCTACGGCCTGATGGCCTGGCTGGTTCTGCACCGCGGCTGGTACTCGTGGCTGGACTTACCGGAGCCTGGCGAGGGCTAAGGCACCCTGTGCCCGTTAGGAAAAACGGCGCAAAGTATGAAAGACTATTAGCCGGCCCGAACTATCGGGAAGATCCATTGATCCCTCTAAGGAGTCACCATGTCGAAGCGCGCTCGTAAGCGTCGCGATCGCAAGCGTGGCGGTGCCAACCACGGCAAGCGCCCAAACAGCTAAGCGAAGCGAACATAAAAAGAACCCCGTACCATTCGAGTTTTGCTCGAACGCTACGGGGTTTCTCTTTGCCTGCTAGTGGCCTGATTCCACCCGTATCTGCGAGATCCGGGCGATGATGCTGGCCTTCAGCGCCTGGGGGGCCTGCTCTTGGCAGCTGCGGCGCACCACCGAACGGATAATGCACTCCAGGTCGTATTCCTCGGTGCATTCGGGGCATCCATCCAAATGCGACTTGACCTCTTTGAGGTCGCTGAGCGTCAGGGCACCGTCGAGGTACTCGTAGATGCGTACGATGCGGTCATCGGCGCAATCACCCAATGAATTGCAGTCCATCTTATTTCGCTCCTCCATCAGCCTTCGCGGCGCTCTTGTTGCGAGCCCCGGTGGCTATCCCACGGTCTGCCGCATAATCGGCGAGCAGTTCCCTCAAGTTCTTGCGTCCACGGTGCAACCGGGACATCACGGTGCCAATGGGCACACCCAAAATGTCGCTGGCTTCCTTGTAGCTGAAACCCTCGACATCCACGAAGTACACCGCCATCCGGAAGTCCTCGCCGATAGCCTGCAGCGCGGCCTTCACGTCCGAGTCCGGCAGGTGATCCAGCGCCTCAACCTCGGCCGAGCGCAATCCGGCAGGCGAATGCTCCATCGCCGAAGCCATCTGCCAGTCCTCGACCGTGTCGGTACTGGTGCGCAGCGGCTCGCGCTGGCGCTTGCGGTACAGGTTGATGTACGTGTTGGTCAGGATGCGATACAGCCAAGCCTTCAGGTTGGTCCCGGGCTTGTACTGGTGGAAGGCCGAATACGCCTTGGTGTAGGCCTCCTGCACCAGATCCTCGGCGTCCGCAGGGTTGCGAGCCATGCGCAGGGCAGCCGAATACAGCTGGTCCACATAAGACATGGCATCGCGCTCGAACCGTTCGCGACGCTGTGCCTCGGACTCGGTGGCCACGTCGGGCAAATTCTCGTCCACACTCTTGTTGTTCATCACGCCTGAGTCTACGCGGTTGCTTGCGCTATTGCGCGAATTCGTCCGCGATCGGGTAGCGCTGCGGGTGCCGCGGGGCTCCTCGGCCACCACGCATGTGGTGCCGCCGGCTGTTGAAGTATCCTGTCTGATCGTCACACTGGGTATAACCATGGGATCCAAAACCTTATTCCCGCGCCGATCTCGGCTAGGATTTAACTAAAACCGCACGAGCCTAAGGATCAGCAATCAACTCCGCAAGCGCCTCTGGAAATCCGCAGTCCGATCCCCCGCACGCTGGGACGCACTGGTGGCCGGCACCTCATGTCAGCACCGGCGTAGACGCCATCGTTTCGGTGCCCGCTTCCAAGTCGCTGACCAACCGCTATCTGATCCTTGCGGCCCTGGCTTCCTCCCCCTCCACCATCCACAACACCCTGATCAGCCGCGATACCGAGCTGATGCTTGGAGCCCTGGCCAGCTTCGGCACAGGGATCAAGCGGATCGAGCAGGCCGACGGGTCCACCACCGTCCAGGTCCATCCCGCAGCTGAACTGGCCACCGGGCCGCTGGGCATCGAGTGCGGATTGGCCGGCACGGTGATGCGCTTTGTGCCTCCCTTGGCCGCGGTAGCCCGCGCCACCGTCGCTTTTGACGGCGATCCGCACGCGCGCCTGCGCCCGATGGCTCCGGTGCTCGATGCGCTGCAGGCCCTGGGCGCCACCATCGATTTCGGCGGGGACCCGGGCAAATTGCCCTTCACCATGGATGCCAGCGGCCTGGAGTCCGTCGATCAGGTCGTGATCGATGCCTCCAGCAGCTCGCAATTCATTTCCGCACTGCTGCTCGCCGGCCATGCCCTGCCCGGCGGCCTGGCATTGCGTGCCGCTGATGGCCCGATCGCCTCGCCGGATCACATCATGATGACCGTGCAGACACTGCTCGAACTGGGCGTGGACATCACCGTGGACGAGGATGGGCGCGGCTGGCGCATCGCCCCGGGCGAACTTGCCGGCTTCACCGTCACCGTGGAACCCGACCTGTCCAACGCCGGGCCATTCCTGGCCGCGGCCCTGGCCAGCAATGGCAGCGTCGGCATCCGCTTCTGGCCCGCTACCACCACCCAAGTCGGCGGAAAATGGGTGCAGATCCTGTCCCAGATGGGCGCCGAGGTGCACCACGGCGACGACGGGGTGCTATGGGTACGCGGAACTGGAGTGATCCGCGGGATCGACTACGCCGATGCTTCCGAGCTTGCCCCCACCCTGGCGGCACTATGCGCCTTGGCCAGCTCCCCGAGCAACCTGACCGGGATCGGGCACCTTCGCGGGCATGAGACCGACCGCCTGGCGGCCCTGGAAAACGAACTGGCCAAAGTCGGAGCAAACGTCGTGGCTACAGGCGACAGCCTGGCGATCACCCCGGGCCCGCTGCACGCAGCCGACCTGCACAGCTACGAGGACCACCGCATGGCCACCGCCGGGGCGCTGCTGGGCCTGGCCATCGAAGGGGTCCGCGTGGAAAATATTGCCACCACCGCCAAAACCATGCCACAGTTCCCGCAATTGTGGGCGGATATGGTTTCCACCGCGAAGGCAGCTGGCTAATGCGCTACCTGGATTACGACGAGTCCTCGGTCCGCGTCCGCCCGAACAAGCGCGGGTCGCGTCCGCGCACCAAGGATCGCCCGGCCTATGAGAAGGCGGAAATCGGCCGGATCATCACCGTGGACCGCGGGCGATACACCGCGATCCTGGACGAGGACACCAGCAACGAGCGCATCGTGATCGCCGCGCGCGCCCGCGAGCTGCGCCGCCAGGCGATCGTGCCAGGAGACCTGGTCGCCCTGGTCGGCGATACCTCCGGCAAGCCCGATACGCTCGCCCGGCTGGTGCGCATCGAGGAACGCACCACGCTGCTGCGCCGCAGCGCCGATGACACCGACGCCACCGAGCGAGTGGTCGTGGCCAATGTGGACAAGCTGGTCATCGTGGTGGCTGCCGCCAACCCCGAGCCGCGCACCGGATTTGTCGATCGCGCCCTGGTGGCCGCGTACGACGCCGGCATCCAGCCGGTGCTGTGCGTGACCAAGGCCGATGTGAAGGACCCGGCGGATTTCCTCAAGCACTACGAGGGGCTGGACTTCCCGGTGGTCATTTCGCGCACCACCACCGCAGATGCCTCGGGCGTTGATGCCCGCGGCGCCGACGGTTCCAGTGCGCGCCTGGACGCGAACGCGCTGGAGGAACTCGAAGAGCTGCTGGGCGGCTGCGTTTCGGTCGTGCTCGGGCACTCCGGGGTCGGCAAGTCCACGCTGGTCAACGCGCTCACCGGCGCCGACCGGGCTACTGGCCATGTCAACGCGGTCACCGGGCGCGGGCGCCACACCTCGTCCAACGCCTTGGCACTGCGGCTGGGCCAGATCCCTGGCTCATGGCTGATTGATACCCCGGGCATTCGATCCTTCGGGCTGGGCCTGGTTGATCCCGATAACATCCTGGCCGCCTTTGAAGACCTGGCCGAGATCGCCACCGGGTGCCCGCGCGGCTGCACCCATGCCGCCGGCGAAGCTGGCTGCGCCTTGGAAGCCTGGGCGCAAGCAGCGCCGAACAGCCAGCCCGCCGACCGCCTCGCCTCATACCGCCGGCTGGTCACCACCGAGGAAACCACGCACGAAAAGGAGCTCGGCGCACTCTGAGCGCCGGTACACCATGGCAGATTTCACCCTGCAGCAAGATCTCGACTTTGCCCTAGCCCTGGCCGATAAGGTCGACCAGCTGACCTTGGCCCGCTATGGCTCCAACGATCTGGTGGTCGAATCCAAGCCGGATATGACCCCTGTTTCAGATGCCGATCGCGGTGCCGAACAGCTGATCCTGGCCGAGCTTGCCAAGCACCGCCCGGAGGACTCGGTGCTCGGCGAAGAATTCGGGGTGCACGGCAGCGGGTCGCGGCGCTGGGTTATCGACCCGATCGATGGCACCAAGAACTTCGTGCGGCGCGTCCCGGTCTGGGCCACGCTCATTGCCCTGCTGGTGGACGACGAGCCGGTGCTCGGCGTCATTTCCGCCCCCGCGCTCAGCCGCCGCTGGCACGCCGCAACCGGCTTGGGCGCCTACGTCAGCGAACCCGCGGCCGGCGCAGGAGAGCGGGCCACCCGCAAGATTTCGGTCTCCTCTGTGTCCGAACTCGCCGATTCCTCCTTGGCCTACGCCTCCCTGAACGGCTGGAAGGACGCCGGCAAGCTCGACGGCTTCCTGGACCTGCTCGATGCTGCCTGGCGAACCCGTGGCTACGGCGACTTCTATTCCTATGCTCTGCTGGCTGAAGGCGCGGTCGACGCGGCCTTCGAACCGGAGCTCGAACTCTACGACATGGCAGCCCTGGTCCCGGTAGTTCGCGAAGCCGGGGGCCGGTTCACCTCGGTGGCCGGAGAGGAAGGCTGCCACGGCGGCAATGCGCTGGCCACCAACGGCAAGCTGCACGCCGCAATTCTGCCGTACCTGAACCGCTGATGCTGACCACCAGCGAAGAGGACTACCTCAAGGCGCTCTACACGCTGACCGAATGGGAAGATACCGAGGTCAGCACCGGCGCATTGGCAGACCAGCTGGGCCTGTCCCCCGCGTCGGTGACCTCGATGATCCAGAAATTATCGAGCAAGGGGCTGGTCGATCATGTGCCCCGCAAGACGGTGGCCCTCAGCAGCAGCGGTCGCCGTGAAGCCTTGCGGATGGTTCGCCGGCACCGGCTATTGGAGACCTTCCTTCGCGACGAGCTGGGCTACGGCTGGGACGAAGTGCATGACGAGGCCGAGGCCTTGGAGCATACCGTCAGCGACCGCTTCATCAACGCCCTGGACGCCCGGCTGGGCCACCCCCGCCACGACCCCCATGGTGACGCAATCCCTGCCTCTGATGGAAGCCTGCCGGTATCCGAAGCGATCCGCCTGGACCGTTTTGGCGGAGAACTGGCCATCATCGACCGGATCAGCGACGAGGACCCGGACTTCCTGCGTCGCGCTGCCGCGCAGGGCCTGGTGCCCGGGGCCCCCATCAAGCTTCCGCATCAGCTGGACTATATCGAGGCCTCGCTGATTTGGGTCCGCAACAACGAGTCGAAGTGATCTGGCCGATGCCAACCCAAGGATTCACCCTGCGCCCGATCGAGCTGCTGCTGGTGTTCGCTGGCGGAAGCGCTGGGACGGCCAGCAGACTGGCGGTCAGCCTATTGCTGCCTCAACAAGGCCCGCTGCCGGTAGCCATCTTGCTCGTCAACCTCGCCGGGGCCTTGGCCCTGGGCTGGCTGCTGACAGCCCTGGCCGCCCGGGGACCGGAAACTACGCGCCGGAAAAAGCTGCGGTTGCTGCTTGGAACAGGATTCATGGGCGGTTTCACCACTTACAGCGCGCTAGCCACCGACACCATGTTGCTGTTCACGCAAGGATCGACGGCCATTGGGCTGGCATATGGCCTGGGAACCGTGCTGCTCGGGGCGTTCGCCACCTGGGTCGGCATGCTGTTGGGCACCAGGCGCCGTACGCCGCAGGGTGATGCAAAATGATGGGCACGACACCGGTGCTCTTTGCACTTGTTGCATTCTGCGGCGGACTGGGCGCGGTGCTGCGCTATGGGCTCGATTCTTTCATCAGTGCCAAATTCGGGGCGTTGCTTCCCTGGGGAACCATCACGATCAACGTTTCGGGCTCCTTCGCCTTGGGTTTTCTGACCGGTTGGCTGGCAAACACCCAATTGAACGAAGCCTGGCTTTTGGCCATGGGCACAGGGGTGCTCGGAGGCTACACCACATTCTCGACCGCCAGCTTTGATACCCTGCGCCTGCTGCGAGCCGGCCGCCCCTGGTCCAGCTTGGCGAACGCCCTTGGAACGTTATTAGCGGCCGTCCTCGCCGCCTGGGGCGGTTATCTGCTCTCCTCGCTGCTCTAATACAAACTGGGCAGGATCGCAGTGGAGACAAGAAAAGCCCAGCCGTGTGGCTGGGCTTTGAAGGTGTTTCTAACGGGCAGCTCGACGTCCCTTGGGCGCGCCGGTGGATTGTCGCTTTGGCGCTGGCTTGATCGGCTTGGGCGTTCGGTCATGCGGGACCACGTAACCGCCGGAAGCCAACACCAGGATTGCGCTAATCCCGGTGAGCGACAGCATCGCAATCGCCCAAATTTGTGATTGTTCGTAGAAACTGTGATCGACGCTGAGCCACAGCACATAGGCACCTACCAGGTAGATGAGGTGGATCAGCAGCACGCGAGTTCGCAATCGGAGTTTGACCACTGCTTTGGGCGAAAAGAAAATTGACCAAATGATCAACAGCGGGATGACAACCACTAAAATGGCCAGAATCATTGGCCACGGAATGAAAGCGATAGCTGCTAAGGCGGCGGCAAATAGCAGGCCAACTTCAAGCAGGAAAGCCACCACTGCGTAGGTGCCTGAGAGGAACGGCGATACCCGCTGGGAGCTCGTTTTACCCATCGACTTTAATCTCACTCCAATTCCGCAATGACCACCGACCAGCAATCTCCGGCTTTCATTTCAAGTCTATGTGCAAATCCTCCATGCCGCGAATAGGCTCGCGAGATTCCAGAAGTGTTTAGCTGCAATGACCGCCGCTGCCAGGGATTGGCCGGCCTGCGAGGCCAACATGAATTCCACCAACGAAAAAAGCTCTGGAACCAGGCATTCAGCCTAGTTCCAGAGCTTCAAAACGTGGAGATGGGGAGAATTGAACTCCCGTCCGATGTGGTGTTGCCAGGTCTTCTCCGGGCGCAGTTTGCTGCGGATTTTCTCTGCCCCAACCATCACGCAAACATGTGGTTGATCCGGGCACAGTTACCAAAATATGTACCCAGCAGCGGTAACAACCGCTGGATACAGTGGCTATCTAAATGACGTTAGGAACAGAGGCGATAGCATCCCCTGGCTAACGGACTGTCTGGCTGCTTAGGCAGCGAGAGCGAAGTCAGTGCGCTTTGATTCGGCACTTATTGGTTTGCAAAGAGCGTTTACGAGATAACTTTGCGTCCTCGGCCCGCTTCATCTGTCGCGACTCACACCGTCGAAACCGATCATCCCCGTATTTTGTTGTCAGTCCCGGTTTCCCGGATACAACCACACCCGAAAGCGTGTTCATCAATCATAACTCATCCACGTGCTCTACCCCAACGCGGAATGCGCCACACCAAGTTTTAGGCGTGCCCTCGGTTGCGCTCGCGCATGGCGCGCATTGCTTCGCGGTTGTCCTGTTGCTCGCGCAGGGTCTGGCGCTTGTCGTACTCACGCTTACCACGGGCGATACCGATCTCGATCTTTGCCCGACCTGACTTGAAGTACAAGCTCAGCGGAACAACAGTGAGTCCAGCCTCGCCGATCTTGCGCTCGATCTTGAGCAGTTCTTGCCGGTGCAGCAGGAGCTTGCGACGGCGACGTGCCGCGTGATTGGTCCATGATCCGTTGAGGTACTCAGGGATGTAGACGTTCTCGATATAAAGCTCACCACGGTAGAACTGGCCGAAGCCGTCAACGAGTGAGGCTTTGCCTTCTCGCAATGACTTGACTTCCGTACCAGTGAGAACCATGCCAGCTTCGAAGGTATCGAGGATTTCAAAATCGTGGCGCGCCTTGCGGTTGCTCGCGATCACCCGATCTTCTTGATTCTTCTTAGCCACGTTACTCCTTGCATGTCGCGGGCGAATTCTCGCACGCAGACTACAAGTCTAGCGCTAGAGAAGTCCCAATGGGTTCACGGCCGTGCCATTGACAATAGTTTCGAAGTGCAGGTGGCAGCCTGTGGAGTTGCCGGTGGTGCCAACGTAGCCAATAACTTGGCCCTGCTTGACGTGCTGCCCTACGCTCACGGCGACTTGTGACATGTGGTGGTACCCGGTCGCCAGTGCCTTGCCACGAACTACGCCGTGGGAAATGAGCACCTTATTTCCGGAGGTACCGCCCCAGCCAGCCATCCACACTTCACCATCGGCTGCAGCCGTAATGGGCGCACCACACTGGCCACCGAAGCCCCAGTCGATGCCAGCGTGCACATATCCGCCACGTCCACCATAATCAATGGTTCCGGCGGGCGTTGGACGCCAGCCGAAGGAGGAAGTCAGATTGTTGCTGGTCGTTGGCTTTACCAATCCCCAGGCGCTGGAACCATTAGAGGTGCTCACCTCGGGTTCTGCCGGCGCTGGAGGAACGTAAGCCTTCTTTTTATATTCCTTCTTCTTGGCAGCGGCTTCTTCTGCAAGACGCTTTTGCTCGGCTTCGTAAGCCGCTTTGCGCTTTGCTTCAGCTTCAGCCGCTTTGCGCTTTCGTTCAGCTTCCTCACGCAACAAGCGCTCCTGGCGCTCCTTGATGTCCGCCTGAACTTGGGCGTATTCTTTCTGCTGCGAAGCTAGTTTTGCCTGGATTTGAGGCTTTCTGGCTTCAAGCTCAGCACCAAGTTTTTCAGTGCTTGCAACCAAAGCATCGAGTTCGTTCTTTGCGTTCTGCGCTTGGGTTCGAGCTGCCTGCTCTTGAGCCAGCGCGTCCTCGGCCTGGGATTTGAGCGATGAGATTTCCTTCTCAACGGCGTCAAGTCGAACCTTATTGTTTTCGTTGTTGGCCTGCTCTTGCGCCAAGTCGTTGTAGGTAGCGCTCTGCGAAGCCATCGCTCGGTTTGCCAGGTCAAGACCGTCTGCGATCTCGGTGGCCGACTCCATGTTCAGGATCATGTCCAGCCCGCTAGAAACGCCGCCGCGCTTATAAGCCTCTGACGCAATCGAAGCCATGGCTTCTTTTGCTTCAGAAATCTTCTTGGCGTTTGCCTCAATTTCGGCCGCGACTTGATCGCGCGTTCCCTGAGCAGCAATTAAACGGTTGTTCAGATCGGCAACTGCCGCTTGGGCATTGGCGACACGGCTCTGCGCGTCCGCCAATGCCTGTTCCGCTGCAGGAACCTGAGCCTGCTGGTCACGCAACTTCTTGTCGGTGGCCTGGATATCGGCGTCCAGGAATTCCATGTCTTGCTCTAGGTTATTGATATTGCCTTCAACCTGAGCTTTTTTATCGTCCAGCTCATCAGCTGCGACAATTCCAGCCGGCAACGTCAAGGCCAGTGCCATGGCGCCACCGAGAGTGGCGCGCAAGAACTTACTACGCACTGCGTTGGACAGCATGTGACTCCTTAGAGTGAATTGTCGTGCATCAGATAGGCCGGAGATAACGATTCGGCTAAACCTTCAGGTAACGCTTCAACGTTACCACTGATGAAATTGTGGCCAAAACGATACCGATTATCAAGAGGACAGGCGCAACAAGCCAAACTACTCCGGTAGAAATGAAGGCAACGCCGACATTTTCACTGGCAAGCTTGTCTTCGACGAGGAATTTGAGAAGAAGCCATAAGGTTCCCGAAGCTAGCAATCCACCGATCAACGAGGCAATAACACCTTCAATGATGAACGGAAGCTGAATTGTCGCTTTGGATGCACCGACCAGCCGCATGATGGTTGTTTCCAACCGTCGATGCATAGCTGAGAGTTGAATCGTTGTTCCTGTAAGCAGGACCGCGCAAATGATCATCACGATTGCAACCACGGCTGCAGCAGCCGAAGCAACGCGCACGAGCTGGAAGACCTTCTCTAGCAGGTCACGCTGGTCGATTACGGAGTCCACCCCGTCGACCGTCGAAAACGCTTCGTTGATCACCGGATACTTCTCCGGGTCAACCAATGCAACACGGAAGGATTCAGGCAGCTGCTCAGGAGTGATCTGGTCAACTAGGGAAGAGTTCTCATACTGATCCAAGAAGTTCTTGTACGCCTGATCTTTCGATTCATAGGCATATTCCTTGATATACGGAGCCAACTGTTCGGACTTGAGAACCTTCTCAATGTTCTGCCGCTGAGCATCAGTGGCTTCATTTCCGCCACAGTTCGGCGAAGTGCTGGTGTCGTCACAGAGATAGATCGCTACCTCCATGCGGTCGTACCAGTAGCCCTTCATCTGGTTAATCTGCAGTTGCAGAAGAATCGACGCGCCAACGAATGTTAGCGAAACGAAAGTCACCAGGACGACAGAAACGACCATCACGACATTCTGCCGAAGGCCTTTCGCCGCTTCGCGGAGAATAAATCCTAGTCTCACTGGTCCTCGTCTTTCTGGTCCTCAGCAACCTGTGAATCTTCGTGGTGTTCAACAGCCGAATCGCCCACGAGTAGCTCGCGAGATCCGTCTTGGTTCACCACCGTGGTCATTGGCGTGTATTGACCTTCTACTTCGTCGCGGATCACCTGTCCGCGCTGCAGTTCAATCACGCGATGACGGTATTCGCTAACAAGCTCGTGTGCGTGCGTTGCCATCAAAACGGTTGTCCCGTTCTGATTAATGCGATTCAGCACGTTCATGACTTCGATGCTGTTCTTGCGGTCGAGGTTACCGGTGGGCTCATCGGCCAAAAGGATCGACGGCTTATTCACAATGGCGCGCGCTATACCGACACGCTGCTGCTCACCGCCGGAAAGCTCGGTAGGCTTGCGACGAGCCTTGTCTTCAAGTCCCACCAGCTTCAAGGCATCTGGGACGCGTTCACGAATCTGAGCACGCGAGGCGCCGATTACTTCCATCGCGAAGGCCACATTGTCAAAGACTGTACGTTCGCGCAGGAGGCGGAAGTCCTGGAACACGAACCCGATATCACGACGCAGTTTTGGCACACGTCGACTTGGGATCCGGTTCAGGTTCTGCCCTGCAACGTAAACAGCCCCGTCGGTAGAACGCTTTTCGCGTAGCACCAAGCTCAGGAAGGTCGACTTTCCGGAACCGGATTCGCCGACCAAGAAGGCGAATTCGCCGCGGCTAATCTCGATGTTTATGTCGTCCAAGGCGGCATTCTGCTGTCTTGGCTCATAAACCATCGAGACGTTTTCGAATTTAATCATGTCTTCAATCGCTAGTTTTCGTCGGGGCGCGACCCACGAATACCAATCTCGAGATCAAACGTCAATAGATGCGCCAGTGTTCCAAACACTATCGGTGCAAGCCGTCGAACCAGCATAATTCCTAGGTGTGTTGCCATATTCATCCGATAAGCACAGCAAAGATAAACCACTGAGATCATGCATTACTTGATGTATTTCGCCCTTGGCCAATGGGCCCGGTGACGATACTTACACTGCTTTTGACAAGTCCGTACTACTAGATAGGTATTCGCAGCATCTGCTATTTGCTTGGGCGGCGCTGTCCTGCGCGCCAGCGGATCCCTGCATCGATGAAATCATCAATCTCACCATCAAGCACAGCTTGAGTATTGCCTACTTCGTGTTCAGTGCGCAGATCCTTGACCATTTGATATGGATTGAGCACGTACGAACGCATCTGGTCGCCCCACGAGGCTTTCACATCACCAGCAAACTCTTTTTTCTGTGCGTCTTCCTGTTCCTTTTTCAGGAGCAGAAGCCTGGACTGCAAAACGCGAAGTGCAGCAGCACGGTTCTGAATCTGTGACTTTTCATTCTGCATGGAGACAACAACTCCAGTTGGAATGTGAGTCATGCGAACCGCCGAGTCGGTAGTGTTGACGCTCTGCCCACCAGGGCCCGAAGAACGGAACACATCCACGCGAATTTCCGATTCTGGAATTTCGATGCTGTCGGTCTGTTCAATAAGTGGAACTACTTCAACGGCAGCGAAGGAAGTTTGGCGACGTCCCTGGTTGTCGAATGGCGAAATTCGGACAAGGCGATGAGTTCCAGCCTCTACGGACAACGTTCCAAAAGCGTAAGGTTCGTCGATTTCGAAGGTAGCCGACTTCAGTCCAGCTTCTTCAGCATAGGACGTGTCCATCACGGTAGCTTTGAATCCGCGCTTTTCAGCCCATCGCAAATACATTCGCATGAGCATCTCGGCAAAGTCCGCAGCATCGACGCCGCCAGCCCCGGAACGAATTGTTACCACGGCACCTCGGGAATCGAACTCGCCGCTGAGCAAAGTAACAATTTCCAGATCATCGAGGGCCTTGCGGATGCCCATAAGTTCTTTTTCGGCCTCTTGCAACGTTTCGTCGTCATCTTCGAGTTCGGCCAACTCGACGAGTACTTCTAGATCATCAATCCGCGTCTTGAGCTTCGTGAGGCGCTCTAGCTCCGACTGGCGGTATGAAAGCTTGCTAGTGACAATTTGCGCTGCGGCAGGATCGTCCCAGAGATCAGGGGCGCCCGCTTCCTCGGAGAGCGTTGCAATGTCAGCCTTGATCTGATCAACGTCGCTAACATCTTCAATTGCAGAGAAAGTTGAGCGCAGTGTGCGGATTTCAGCAGAGAAGTCAGTTTTTGCCATGGTCCTCTAAGACTACGTCATTTCACCTCCGATCCCGGAGTCCCCTGTCAGCGACTCAGGACCGTCTGCGCAGTGGAGTTCACTGAAATCGGGACTCCATTCGGCACAATCCAGCCGACGATTGGAGGTCGTACAGTTCCCGATAGTTCTAAAGTGGCACCCTGCCCATCGGGGCGGATCTCCACTGAAGCTATCCGCAAATCATCGACTCTTCCGGCAGCTCCAACATCGAGGAGGTACTTACCTACGGCCTGCTGAACCCGTTGTTGGCTCAACTCGATTCGGGGGTTGGGCCCATCTGCCACGAATTCGAACTCATCTACGGCCGCGACCACTGCCCCGTCTGCGATAGACAATAATTGGCGTGCTTTCAGATTTACCGCACTCGCCGCCAGAACTACCGAGATAGTCAACAGAGTAATTGCGCAGAGTCCAATAGCAAGCACTAAGGATTGCCCATCTTCTGCAGATGCCCACTTCTTGTAGTTGCCATGGCTATCCAAATTGATCAACTCTTTGGGAAGCTGCTGAATCAACTGAAAAGGCTGATACATCGAACATCGCCGAGACAAAGGGCAACGGAACGTCCAATTCGACGGTGACCGTCACTACGCTTCCAGGACTCAAGCATTCAGAATCGCAAGAAATACTCGTTTTCGCGTTGGAATAGCCAAAATTATTCATCGCACGGCGTACCGTTTCTTTGGCATCTGCTTGCGCTTGAATTGGGGTATCGGCTAGCGCAAACACCTTAGCTGCCTGGTCCGCGGCTCCAACCACCGCATAGCTACCTGCCTGGAGATGACTTGCGGCAAGAATTAAGTAGACCATTGGAATCAAAAGTACTGTCGCCGCGAAAATAAACTCAACGATCGCGCTTCCGGATTCGTCCTGCGAAGTTTTGCGCAAAGCTGCCGAGATAGTTCTCTGTAAATTAGCCATACTTCACAGCTTCACCTTGTACATGCAGGTTCCATCCGTTGGGTAGTAAACCGACCAACGGCACCTTCGTTTCAACCGACACTGTGATCACGCTGCCCTCGCCGACATTCGCGGAGCGAACGCTAATGTTTCCGGCAAATCCCGAATGAAGACTCTCAGTGATCAAGTGCCGTGTCCGATCTTGCGCATCTGCCGTGGACCGATTCGCTAGCGCACCATAATGTGCGCCGTTTGCAGCCGCATCGATCAACGTATTACGAACGTGCAGGACAAGTGCGAGTTGAATTAGCGTCAACGCGATGAGAACTAACAGCGTCGTGATCATGACAAATTCCGCTACGGCTGATCCCTTGGATTCACCAAAGAACCGCCTAAATACTGGCGGTATTCCATTCGGCACGACGCGGCGCATGTTTGCCTTCTATCCCAACCCCGAAACCCGATCAATGGCTTGATTGAAGAGGTCCTGCAATCGCGGTCCTGCGATAGCTAAAAGTGCTGCGACCAAGACAGCCGACATTAAAGTAATCATCACCCAACCAGGCACGTCGCCTCTAGAGTCTCCAATTTTGGGCGAGATTTTTCCCCACAGCCTCTTTGCCACAACCACTAATCGTAAAAAGAGACCAATGAAAAATTCCTGTATGTTCAACATGGCGTGCCTTCCAGTGTTCGTAATTTCAAGGTTCGGAGTTACATCACTACTAATTTCGTTCAATAGCTCATCTCCAATAGCGCTAGTCCCGGGAATACCGCGAATACGATCGTCAACGGCAAAATGCCAAAGACAACGGGTACGAGCATGAAAATTTCTCGTTTTCCCGCAACTTCCATTAATTCGCGTTTCGATGCGTCTCGAACGTCTTGAGCTTGGTCTCTGAGTACTTGGGCTAGAGGAGTCCCACGTTCAGTGGCAACCACAATTGCATCAACAAATCTTGAGATCGTTCCGACTTGCATTCGATCAGACATATTTTGCATCGCATGAACCATAGGAGTTCCGGAATGAATGTCGTTCAACGTCTTCACGAATTCTTCACCTATGACTCCGTGGCAGATTCGGGAGATACGTTCGATTGCACCAGTAGTTGATTCCCCTGCACCGACCGTCAAGGCCAGGACTTCAGCAACCGTTGGGAATTGGGTCAATATTTTTCGAGCTCTGCGATGAATTTGTTCGCCAAGCCACCAGCCTCGCAACGCGTAACCCAACATCCCACAGCAAATAACGGCCACGATAGAAAAGACCAGCGAAAGGTCGTATTGCATTGAAATAAACGCAGTACAAACGGCCCCTGCCACAACTCCGGCCATTGCACAGATGATCTCTTGTGAGCGATAGTCAATTATGCTCATCTCAAGGCCAGCGGCATGGAGCCTTTTCTTGAGAATGTCATTGGAAGGGCTATGGCTACTGGCAAACTTTCTCATTTGCGAGATCAATGGCGATGCAAGTTGGGCCAGCGCTGAATGCCCCGACTCTGAATGCCAAGAGTCCTCAAGCATCCGCGAACTTCTGACGCCGACGCGGACATGTGGGGCAATTCGTTCGGCGAAAGCCATTTTTCTCCATCCGGGCAGATTGACCAGGATGATCCATATCCCTAGCCCGAACCCGAGTCCGCACAGGGCAGCCCATGAAACGTATGAGTTCATGACAGAACTCTCTCTTCCGCCGGTAACGTGCCCAACCGCAGCATGATTCGGTAACAGACGATTGAGATTAATACTCCTAGACCCAGGACAAGCACTCCACCGGCCGTCATGTACGCGTCTTTTGCCGCGTCCTGGGTTCCCAGAATCAGGAGCAGAATCCATGGCGCTGCCACAGCCAACCGGGCTGCGGAGACTATCCAGGACTGCCGAGCGGCCAGTTCGCCACGCGTGCGTACGTCATCGCGAAGGAAAGCAGACAAAGTTGCTAGGGTGTGTCCCAAATCAGTGCCACCGACTTCGCGAGTGATTCGAAGAGTGGTCAAGATCTTGTCGGCAACTGGGTCGGCCATTCGCTCACCAAGCTGTTCCAGAGCTACGTTAAAGTTGGCGGTGGCTCGATAGTCCAAAGCAAAGTCCCCGAATAGCGGCCTAAGTATTTTTGGTCCCACTGTTGCGAGTTGGCTCAGGGCTTCAGGCAACGACAGCCCGGCACGTATGGCGCTTCGCAGATGATCAACGACTTCAGGCCATTGTTCCTGCAATGCAGCCCGCCGCCTAGACGCTTGACGACGCAGAAATGCCCATGGGGCGAAAATTCCAAAGCTGAAAAATAGAAGGGCAAACAGCCACGCGCCAGTTAGCCCCAAGGTCAATAATCCTGATGCGACACCACACACCAAACAAATCATGAGGAACTTGGGCGGTGTCACATTTGTCATTCCAGCTTGCAGCAGGGCCCCCTTGATCGCTGACCTCCGCTTCGGAGCACGCACCCACGGTGCGAAGAGTAGCCAATCGACCAAGACAGCCAGCCCGAGACCACCAAGCAATGCAAAAAACGCGATCATCGCTATACCGCCATCAGTTCCGCGACGTTGATCCCGGCAAGATCGAATTTTTCGTGCTCCCAATCCGCGCCTGGCGAGGCGCGAAGACTTCCATCTCGTCTTTCAAACAAAGTAGACGATTCGATTTGTCCTGCTTCCACCCGGTTACGAATGCTGAGGACTTCATTTACGTATCGATTCCCACCAGGGCTGCGTACGCAATGCACGACTAGATCTATACAAGCAGCAACAGTTTTGACCGTGAAGTCGCTTGTGATGTTCGGACCGGCTAATAAAGGTAAAGTGCAAATCTTCGTAATCGCGTCCCTCGCAGAATTCGCGTGAAGGGTACAAAGCCCAGAAATCCCTGAATTCAGGGCGATGAGCATGTCCAGCGACTCGGCCTCACGGACCTCCCCCACAATAATCCTGTCCGGTCTCATACGAAGCGCCTCTTTGACTAGGCGACGCATCGTAATTTCGCCCATTCCTTCAAGGTTTGCGAGCCGCGTTTGCATGGCCACCACATCGCGCAAAGAAAGATTAAGTTCAAAAATTTCTTCAATGGTAATGATGCGCTCACGAGGACCAATTGAAGAGGCCAAACAATTGAGCATCGTCGTTTTGCCAGCCTGTGTTGGTCCCGTGACAATCACGTTCAGTCCCGCGTTGATGGCCGTTGACAGGTACAAAGCGGCCTGCCTACTCAAGGAATCCAATTCCACCAGATCATCCAGTTTCCCTACGCGCGCGATGAATTTGCGAATATTCACTGCCCAGTGCTCATGCGTAATATCTGGAATTACTACATGTAGGCGGGACCCATCCGGAAGCTGGCAATCTACAAACGGCTGCGACAGATCCAATCGCCGTCCGGAAGACTTGAGCATTCTCTCGACCAATGCGGCAATCTCTGAAGATTCCATGCGGATATGGGTTAGTTGGCTTTGCCCACCTCTGGCGCAGAACACTTGATGTGGAGCATTTATCCAAATTTCCTCAACAGTAGGGTCATCGAGAAGTGGTTGTAACGCGCCAAAACCTGCGACATTATCAAAAATTGTTTGACGGGCAGCGTCAAGTGAGCCCAGGGATGGTACTGCACCAAGCAGCGCACGCTCGTCATAGTCCTTGATTACTTCTTCGATCAAGGACTTGATCAAAGTCGGTTGCTTAGCCGGATCCAGTCCGCGGCGTCTCACCAACTCACGAACTTCGTCCTCAACGATAGACAGAGCTTCCACGACGCACCCCTGTGGCTCTTCGTAACAAAGAATCCCGAAGTCGGGGACCATCGGCGAGCGCATCGTCGGTGCAGCATTCATATTCGTATGACAAGGGATGCTATAGGCACTTCGCTTAGCTTTCAAGAGGTTTTCCTTTTGTGGATAACCGAAAATTCTTTCTCCACAGGCCGTTTTTTAGTTATGCGAGCAGGTGGACCATCACGCTTTTATTGGTCATACAAGGCTTGTCACATACGATCAGGATTCTTCATGCCCCGCTACGAATTTCTCTTGATATCGCAACTTTTCCAGCATCCACGGCAATTTGAATTGGTCTCGGCCGGGAGACTGACTGGAGACAAATTGTCGTCAATTCTCCTGTCATCTTTTCCCAACCAGTATTGGTATTTCGGACAAGACAGCCTGGAAAGCTTGGGCTCTTTAGCATCAGGCCAAAAACTGATTCTGAGCGATATTCCTCAGGTGCAACCTGAATACATCGATCAATCAGCTACCTTAAAGCTCTATGTCCCCCACGGCCCAGATTCTGGAGCTTGGATTTCTCTCACTCAAGGAGAGCATTCAATTGGCCGGGGGGCTCCACTGTGGCTCGAAGACCCACTTATTTCACGATGCCACGCGACTTTAAATGTTTCTACGCGTCGCCTACGGCTGGTGGCAGCAGCCAACCACCAGATAGCTCGTGAGGATGGGATTCTCTGCAGCTCAATGGACCTAGTTCTAGGTTCTCGGTTTCGTTTAGGAAATACGTTTTTCGTGGTTGGCGACCCGGTCGCCACGGAATCCAAAAAAACAATTCGAGATGAGGACTTGGAAGTCCATGTCCCTCCCAAGCCTGAAATGAGCCGGCTGGTGATGCTCTCGCTGGCTGCCCTCGTCCCGATCCTGACCGGCGTTCTATTGGCAATACTGATGGGAACGATGTTCTTTCTGATCATTAGTGGGATCTCTGCCCTCATGGGCTTGGCCCCGGCAAGCCAATTGGTGTCTGAGCTCAGACGTTGGAAACGAGCCATGCGCGCCCAACGGAATGCAGTAATCCAGAATCGATCCACGTATGCCGCTCCGTTGGGGCAAGCAATTATTGCAGGGCTAGACGCGACCGCCTTGAACATTAACTCGCCGTCCGTACCTCCGTTGGTTTGGGGCGACGGGCTCTGGTCTCCACAATTGCATGAGTCTCCACAGTCCGATGCTACGCAAAGATCACGGTTCAAGCTCAAGAGCCGGAAGCTAGATGCGCCCTGGCATGGTCCTGTCTTTTCTCCGCCAGTTCCTGGAGTTTGGCATTTGGTCGGGGCTCAAGGTCCGGAAACTGGAGAAGTCTTGGCCAGTGTTCTTGCACGTTTCTTACCGCTGATCGCCACGGGAAAACTATCGCTCTATATCGATCCGAGCATCCGTTGTTTGCCGGCTTCCTTATTGCTGATGAAGAATGTCACCGCTTCCAGCCCACCGATGCCCTCGGAGCAGAGTCCCTGGCAACGCGAAGTTCCTTTGCTTAAGTCCATTTATCTAACAGCCGCGCCGACTCGGCTCCTCCCCGAGACCTTAATAATCGGCCTTGGCCCTAGGCTCCCGGAGGCCGCAGAACACTGGATCGAAATTAACTCCCAATCAACTCACCTTCCTGACCAGCGCTTCGTACTCAAGAATTTGCACCGATTAAGCTTGATGCGATTCGACCGAACCGTCCAGCAGTTATTGCGTTTGCTGCCATCAGCGCCTATTGCCGCGCAACAAGCATTATCGGAACCTGCAAACAGCGTGCGAGCTGCTATCGGAGTCACCGATGAAGGAACCGAGGTAGCACTTGACCTAGATTCGGACGGGCCACACATGCTGATCTGCGGAACGACCGGGTCAGGAAAATCGGAAGCCCTGCGCCGCATAGTTGCGGATCTTGCACATAGCTTCTCGCCGCAGCATATAGCTTTCGTCCTTATCGATTTCAAAGGAGGCGCAGGATTATCAGTTTTTGAGCCGCTCCCCCACGTTCAACTTTTCGCTAGTGATTTAGACGAGCCCTCCGCACAGCGCACCCTTGAACAACTTGAATTCGAAATACGTCGTAGGGAAAAACTCCTTGCTGATAGCGGATGTAGCGATCTCGGCGAATATCAAATGCTCACGCCAGTTCCGCAACCATTGCCACGGCTTGTAGTCGTGGTTGATGAATTTCGGGTATTTGTCGAATCCCTGCCTACAGCTGGTCAGCGAATTGACCGGTTAGCCGCCGTAGGTCGGGCGTTAGGGATTCATTTGATCCTTAGTACACAGCGCCCCGCTGGTGCTCTTACTGGCCAAACACGCGCGAATATCAATGCCGTCATCGCGCTTCGAGTCAATGATCCCAGCGAATCAGTCGAACTCATTGGCTCCACTGCGGCAACATTGCTAAATCAGCCGGGGCAGGCAATTATGCGAAGTTCTTCGCGGCCAACCGGAAAAGTCCAATTTCATCTCGCTGTTGAGCCCGATCTCAAAGGCGAAATTTTTGAGCGAAACCGCAACAATATGGCAGTAGCCCCGTTCTGCACATTTGAACCTGAACATGAGCTATCCGGGACAGACCCGCTTACGGTACTTCTGGAGCAGCTAACGGCCCGTTGGATATCGGTGCCTCAACCTGTCTCGGGATTTGCATCCCCTCTTCCTTTGACCTCCGAAGAGGCACTAATTCCAACAGGCTGGCCCGGGAAAGACACGGGCACCATCTTTTGCGGCGTTCGGGACAACCTATCGGGTGGCACGTTAGAACCACTGGTCGTTAACACCGCAAAAGGGCATTCTTTATTGATATGCGGTTTGCCGGAAGCTGGTGCTCGGAAGTCATTGAACTACTTGGTCTCATTGCGCCGCAAAATATTGTGTTTTGGACCAGAGCCGGTAACTGACGCACAGCAGCATGCAAATCTGAAGGTCATCACTGGCAATGACACATACGCTTTTTTGGATGCTCTGGATTACCTAGAATCGCTTCCGAGGGACGATGGCTTGATCATCATGGTTCATTCGTTGGCTCAACTTCAATCGGTGCTGCACCCGCAGCACTTTCAACGATTCGATGAGGCGTTGGGTTCGCTTTTGCGCTTAGGTTCTCAGCGGTCACCGTTCATAGTTTGCGCCGTCGATAGAGATCAGAATTGTCTAAAATCCACCGGCTTGTTCACGACCCAATGGTACTTTCCATACAATTCCACGGAATCACTAAAAATGATCTGGCCCAAAATTCCGGCTTGCGCTCCCATTACCGGCCGAGGAGTAATCGTAACTGCGGACAACCCGCCTCAGGTTTTTCAGCTTGCGCCAGCTCAAGCAGTTCCCCGCGAGGACGACAACTGGAACGTTGCCAGTCCAGAGGTCAGTGCGTATAGCCAGGCACCACACGAAGCATCCCAGCTACTTGGCTACTGCCCGTTTACCGGTCGCCCGATAGCCCGGCCACAACAAGCTCGCTTGATCATGATCTGTCCCGACGCTGACGAGAGGCTCAAGCTGTCGCTTCTTCTAGCGGATCGTTGGAATGCTTCCCACGCCAATGGCATAGAAGAATTAGCTTCAAGAATCGATGACTTCGAATCGGGGAAACAAGATAGTCCGGCCATGCTTTGCGTTTATTTGGAGAACACAGCACAGCCACGACTCATGCCTGCCATCGAAAAACTCGGAGCAATCAATGTGCCCGTCGTTTTCTTCACGCCGCCCTCGGCAAGGCTGGCGTATGAGCTCGGACTATCCGCGCTTGGATTAGATGACCGGGAATTCGCAGTCGTTGAGTCCGAGCATTCCCAGGACATGCAACCAATGCAATGGCCTGCACTTCATCATGAGCCATCGGCTGAAAACAGACCGTACTGGCGCGCCATCATTTCTCGCGATGGACAGCCACGGATGATTCACATCCCCCGGGACATTCGTAGGAAATAACTAATTTGATGGCCGATCGCCAAGAAAGGCCGTGGTCTTTGGAGCGAAAAGCAGGACCACGCTCGAACCGGCAATCACGATAGATGCAAGAGCAGCTATCTTGACCATCGGAATATTGGAGCTAAGGAATGAGACAGACAAGATCAGTTGGAACAATTGCCACACGATAATTGGGGCTCGCGTGAATGCCTTACCCTTGAAGAAGTTAGCGGCAACGGACCCCTGCCAGATGGCCAGTAAAAGGCAAAGTGCCAACATGAAGATTTGTCCGCCGACGTTCACCGCACCGTCGGTCGATAAGTTGCCTAGATAGCTAATGGCATATCCCAATACGGCCAGCGCTTCAAGCATTACTAATGCTGCAACGATGACTACACTGATCGGTCGGGGCATATTACTGTGTTGGTGGCTCACGTCAACAATCTTCGTTGACGTCTGGCAGGAACTCAAACTGCCCCGACTACTTCTTCTGTAGTGGACGCCACACCAACTGGCACTAGCGGACTTGCCACCCAAATGCCATGTGAGAAAGCACTCAGGCATTCAGCAACATTTCGCTATCATGACCCTTGTTTACTTCCTCGTAACAT
The DNA here is from genome assembly GCF_001302565.1 of Glutamicibacter halophytocola. NCBI lineage: Bacteria > Bacillati > Actinomycetota > Actinomycetes > Micrococcales > Micrococcaceae > Glutamicibacter > Glutamicibacter halophytocola. Next base: position 1,360,077 of record NZ_CP012750.1, on the reverse strand, counting down.
GAAAACCTTATGTGGTCGGTTAAACGAGGAGCCCAATCGGTCCTCACCGAAGATCAGAAGAGCCAATCGGTAACCATTGGCTAATCAGGATTTCATTTTTCCTAATTAGTTGTTGCCTCACCGTTGCCTGCCGTTGGCCCTTCAGACCCCCTCTCAGATTTCAAGGAGCATCAATAAGCATGGATTGGCGTAGCCGCGCGGCGTGTCTGGAAAAGGATCCGGAACTGTTTTTCCCAGTTGGGAACACCGGTCCGGCCCTGTTGCAGATCGAAGAGGCCAAGAGCGTCTGCCGTCGATGTGAAGTAACCGAAACTTGCTTGCAGTGGGCTATTGAGTCTGGTCAGGATGCAGGCGTATGGGGCGGTATGAGCGAAGATGAGCGCCGCGCTTTGAAGCGCCGCGCCGCACGTGCTCGTCGCGCTTCATAATTATGCGCTCGAGGTAAATCTCGCAACCCGAGACGCCAAACGAATTCCGCCAGAGGTCAACACCCCTGGCGGAATTCGAGTTTAACCGGCATTTTTCCAGCTCCCCTAGGTAGATTAAAAGTAGTATTCATGTTCGAAAGGATCTGTTAGTGACTTTGGCCTGCTTCGCGCGCACAATTCAGGCGGGTGCAGACGGGAAATGAGCTCAGCCCTGACAGACCCGCATTTGGGCAAGACTCTCGACGGCAGATATCGGCTCGACCATCTGCTAGCTCTTGGCGGAATGTCCCGCATCTACCGCAGCATGGATAAGCGGCTTCACCGCGCTGTCGTCGTGAAAATACTGAACGACAATTTCGCGAGCGAACCCACTGTCCGTGAGCGCTTTCAATCTGAAGCCGTAATCGCCGCGAATATCACGCATCCGAATGTCGTTTCTATTCGCGACCATAATGTCAGCGACAATCTCGTTTACCTCGTCATGGAGTATGTCCGTGGACGGAACCTCGATCAAGTTATCGCTGAGCGGGGTCATTTCACGCCCCGCCAGATGTTGAGCGTTCTGGATCAAATTTGCAATGGACTAAGCGCTGCTCACAGCGAAGGCATCATTCACCGGGACATGAAACCAGCAAATGTCCTGCTCGCGGACACCGGAGAGATCAAGCTGACCGACTTCGGCCTGGCGCGAGCAGCCAGCGCCCATACCCAATCAGCAACATTGCTGGCAACGCTGTCCCATGTTTCACCGGAGCTCGTTTCTGGGGCGGCAGCCGATTCTCGCAGCGATATCTACGCGCTGGGCATCATGATCTATCAAATGCTCACCGGCAAACTGCCATACTCGGAAACTAATCCGGCCGCCATGATGAAACACCATCTGGACTCCCCCATGCCGTTGCCTTCGCACACGGTTCCTGGTCTTGCCGAAGATCTGGATGAGCTGGTTCGCTGGTGCACCGAAAAAGACCCTGAAAAGCGTCCTCAAGATGCCTCGCTCTTGCTAGAGGAAGTCCGCCAGATCCATGCGACCCTCTCCGATGAACAGCTGGACTTTGGTGTCGAAACGCTGGGAACCGTCGCAGATCTGATTCCCAAAACCTTCACCCACATGCCGACCACCTTGCAGCAACGGCTCGACGACATGCAACGCGACCGGGAGATTGAACGTGAACAGCAATGGCTAGCGCTTAACTCCACTTCCGGTGACGGCGAATACGAGGTCGACGACGACCAGGCGAACGAATCGCCAACCACGATCATCGCTGCCGGCGCCGCGACCGAGGTCCTGGACCTGCGAGACGCCCAAGCAACCCGTGCACTGCCCCAAGGCGAGAGCATTCCGGATGGCGCAGGCCTGAATGCCACCACCGCTTATGCGCGCGATGAGCTTCCCCATAGCGCGCCAGAAGCTGCCGATACTGCGCCTTCCGCACGCGATGCAAAGCGCGCGCAAAAGCAGGCAAACAAGCGCTGGCGCAAAGAAGCCCAAATTCCAACGCACCGCCTGCGCAAGCCGCGCACGGGGACCCAGAAGATCGTCATCACCTTGATGTGGATCCTGATTGTGGCGCTCGTTGCCGGCGCTGGGTGGTTCTTCGGTCGCGGACCCGGAACGATCGTGCGCATTCCTTCGCTGAACGGCATGCTCCAAGAGCGGGCGATCGCCCAAATGGATAGCCAAGGCGTCCCCGTTAAGGTCAGCACGGCCTACGACGACGAGATCGCGATTGGCCGGGTGGTCGATTCACACCCGGGCACCGGGAAGAACATCATGAAGTTTCAGGGCATCGAGCTTACAGTCTCACAAGGACCGGAGCTCTTCGACGTTCCTGACGTTGAAGGCTTGGCATTGGAAAGCGCCAAAAAGTCATTGGCCAAGGCCGGCTTCAAGAACCTGAGCACCACCGAAGAGTATTCTTCGTCGGTGGATTCCGGCTCGGTAATCAGCGAAAGTCCTGGCACCGGGCAACGGGTGCCGAAGAAGAACACCATCAAGCTCACTGTTTCAAAGGGGCCGGCACCAGTTCAAGTACCCTCGGTGATCGGCCTGAGCCAGGAACAGGCCACGGAAAAACTTCGCGCGGCCGGATTGTCATTAAAGGCTGGTGCTGAAGTCCATTCGGCACAGGTGGAAAAGGGCTTGGCAGCTTCCCAAGATCCAGCAACAGGCACCGCCGAATTCGGCAGTTCCATCACTGTCAATTTCTCCTCCGGGCCAGAATACATTCAGATTCCATCGGTTGTCGGACTCGACGTCAATGACGCTACGGCACGGCTGGAGGAATCTGGTTTCCAGGTGAAGACCCACAGCGTTTTCGGTGGTCGCAACCAGATCGTGCGAATGCAAACTCCGCTCAATCAGGAAGCTGTACGCGGTAGCGAAATCAGCATCTACGCTTTCTAGCGGTTACGCCAAAGGCTCAGTTCCCTTATGGGGAACTGAGCCTTTGGGTTATGCCTTAGCGATTGCGGCTGCGGCTTTGCAGTGCCGAGGAGACCAAGAAGGCCATTTCCAGGGACTGGCGGTGGTTCAGTCGCGGGTCGCAGACCGACTCGTAGAGCGAGTCGAAATCTTCCTCACGAATTGGGTCAGCGCCACCGAGGCACTCGGCCACGTCGTCGCCGGTCATCTCGACATGCAGGCCGCCCGGGAAGGTGCCCAGCGAGTCGTGCACCTCGAAGAAGCCGCGGACTTCGTCCATGACATCCTCGAAGTTGCGGGTCTTGTAGCCGTTCTGGCTGGTGACCGTGTTGCCGTGCATCGGATCGGTAACCCACAGCACCTGGGCGCCGGAGGCAGTGACCTTCTCGACCAGGTTTGGCAGCTTCTCGCGAATGTTCTTCGCACCCATGCGGGTGATGAAGGTCAGTCGGCCTGGTTCGCGGTTCGGATCGAGCTTTTCAATCAGGCGCAGCGCGTCATCTGGCTCGGTGTTCGGGCCAAGCTTCACGCCAATCGGGTTGCGCACACGCGAGAGGAAGTCGATGTGTGCGTGGTCCAGCTGGCGGGTGCGTTCGCCGATCCACAGGAAGTGGCCGCTGGTGTCGTACGGCAGGCCGGTACGCGAATCGGTGCGGGTCAAGGCACGCTCGTAGTCCAGCAGCAAGGCTTCGTGCGAAGCGAAGAACTCGGTGCGCTTGAGCGCCTCGAAGTCCGCGCCGCAGGCATCCATGAAGCGGATGGCCGAGTCGATTTCGCCAGCCAGCTGCTCGTAGGCGGAGTGTGCCGGGTTGGCCATGAATCCGCTGTTCCACGAGTGCACGCTGCGCAGGTCGGCGAAGCCGCCCTGGGTGAAGGCCCGGATCAGGTTCAGCGTGGCCGATGAGGTGTTGTAGGCCTGCACCATGCGCTTCGGATCGTGGGCACGTGATTCCTCGGTGAAGTCGTAGCCGTTGACGATGTCGCCGCGGAATGCCGGCAGGGTTACGCCATCTCGGGTTTCGTCATTCGAGGAACGCGGCTTGGCAAACTGGCCAGCCATGCGGCCCATCTTGATGACCGGCATCGATGAGCCATAGGTCAGGACAACGGCCATCTGCAAGATGGTGCGCACACGTGCGGAAATCTTGTCAGCGGTAGCATCGGCAAAGGTCTCGGCGCAGTCGCCTCCCTGCAGGAGGAAAGCGCGGCCCTGGGCGGCCTCGGCGAGGCGTTCACGCAGGACATCTACTTCGCCGGCAAAAACCAGAGGAGGACGCGAACCCAATTCGTTGATGGAGGACTGATAGTCCTTGTGCTCGCGCCAGGTTGGCTGCTGGGCAATAGGCAATTCACGCCACAGGTCTAGTTGCGGATCAGTGGCGGGGCCGGCTACAGAGGAGCCTGGCAATGGGGTTCGGTTTACTTCGCTCACCTTGAAGATTCTACGTCGCTGATCGGCAAAGCACCGCGACGAATGTAACAACAGCGCGTAATACTGTGAACCAGCTTCTACTTTTTAGCTTTCCGGGGTGCATAAACGTCGACATAGCTCTGTCCAGACAGCGCATTGATAGCCTGCCGGATCTCATCGGCGCAGGCCCGTAGCGCCTGCGGATCGCCATGTTTGCCCGCCAAATGCTCGAAGTGCAACGGCTCGCCGATCTTGATTCCGATCTTCCCCGGATGAGGCAGGCCCTGCCCGATAGGCTGGACCTTTTCGGTGCCGATCATGGCCACCGGAATCACCGGCGCCCCGGATTCCAGAGCGAGGATGGCCACGCCGAGCTTTGCGCGGTACAGCCTTCCATCCGGTGAGCGGGTGCCCTCTGGATAGATCCCCAGAATTTTTCCTTCATCCAGGGCCCGCTTGGCACTAGCCAGGGAAGCGGCTGATTTCTGCCCGCCGGAACGGTCCATTGGCAGCTGATTGATATTGCGGAAGAACCATGCGGTGATGCGCCCCTTGAGTCCGCGGCCGTTGAAATACTCGTCCTTGGCCAGGAAGATTACCGGGCGATCGAGCATCGCAGGCAGGAACACCGAGTCGCTGACTGACAGGTGATTTGAGGCCAGGATGGCCGCTCCGGTGCCCGGAACGTTGTTGATGCCTTGCAGATCCACGCGGAAGAAGATCCTCACCAGTGGCCGAACGGCGAATCGCTTGAGGAAGTCATACAGCACGGCAGAAAATTCCTTTTTCTCGAGGTTCGGCTTTGTCACGGGACATGGATTGATCACAGAACTTGTGGCACTGTCCGCACCCTTCAATTGTGCACTACGCTCGGAGGTATAAGCAGAAAATTGGAGTGGTCACGATGAATAATGAAGCACGGAATAGCTCTGGGCACTCATTGCCCAAGGGCTCAGCAGTGCTGCTGATCCATGGCTTCACTGGCTCCCCCACGGCCATGGAGCCCTGGGCCAGATCCCTGCAGGGAGCAGGCTTCACTACAGCCGTGCCTCTGCTTCCAGGCCATGGCACCCGATGGCAGGACATGATTCCGGTGGGCTATAGCGAATGGATCCAGGCAACCGAGCAGGCTTTTGACGACCTGGCACGCACGCATGGCACCGTGTTCGTGGCCGGTTTGTCCATGGGTGGAGCGCTGGCACTGCATTTGGCCACAAGGCGCAATGTCGCCGGGATTTCATTGGTCAATCCCGGGCTCGTGGTTGACTCTGCGCTGGCCCCGATGACGCCATGGTTGAAGCACCTGATGCGCAGTGTGGCGCCGATCAGCAACGATATCGCCAAGCGCGGAGTGGACGAGGGGGCCTATCCGCGCACGCCCGTGGCCGCGGTGGCTCAGCTCCATGCGCTGTTCGCGCAAACCCGTTCACGGCTGGAACTCGTCACCGCTCCGGTGCAGCTGTTCAGATCGACCGTAGACAATGTGGTGTCCGAAGCTTCCATGCGGGAGCTGGTAGCAGGGCTCAAGCCAGGAACACTGGCCGAACACCACATGCTGCTTCACTCCAAACACGTTGCAACACTGGATTATGATGCCGAGCAGATTTTCCACGAATCGGCCCGATTCTTCTCCCAGCTCGCCAGCACGGCGCACACTCGGACAGGAGGGCCCGTATGAGCCAGTCCGATGCCACTCCGCCGGAGCGCGAAGATCCCCGCTGGGATGATCTGGTGAAAAATTTTCAGCAGCTTGATGCGCAGGCCCCTCGGGAACCTAGTGCCCAAGAACGAGCAGATCACCTCAAGAAGCTCTTTAACACTGGGCCAGGGGCCATGAATGGCCCGCGTGATTTCGCGCCCGAAGAATCCGATGAATCCTTTGTCCCCGACGAGCCGGCGGCACTGGGCTCCGGGGATCCGATGCTGAATCTCGCGTGGACCGCGGCAGCAGGTGGACCCATCGGCTTGTTGCTGTGCGTGCTGTTCTTCCGTTCAGCTCCGGCCTTCGTTGTCATTGGCTTGGCCCTGGCGACCGTCGCCGGGATCGTCTACTTGCTTAAACGTCTTCCTACTGAGCACGATCCGGGAGATGATGGGGCCCAGGTCTGAAGTGAACTTGGAGCGCCAAACATAGTAAGTTACCGTAAAGTAATAAAGTGTGATGCGGATTACCCGACATTGCTCATGGGGACACATACAGTTTCAGGAGATGAATACCAGATGCGCGAATATAGCTCGCCAATTCGCATCCATACGCCTCAGCAGTCAAATATCACCGATCTGTTGCTGCGGCACGCCAATTCGGCCGCGAATCCAGCCTTGTTCGCCAAACCTGGCGACGGCTCCTCCTGGCAGGATGTCACCGCATCGCAATTTGCCGCGGACGCGAAGGCCATCGCCAAGGGTTTCATTGCCAATGGCATCAACCCCGGCGCACGCATCGCGCTGATGGCAAAAACCCGCTACGAATGGACCCTCGTCGACTTCGCCATCTGGTTTGCCGGATGCGTCACCGTTCCCATCTACGAAACCTCCTCCCCCAGCCAGGTAGCCTGGATTGTCGCCGATTCCGAGGTCAAGGCGATCGTTCTGGAATCGGCAACCCACGAAGCCGTGGTGCGCCGCGCAGCCCATCAGGAACAGCTCGATACCCTCGATAACATCTGGCAGTTCGAGAGCGGCCTGGAACAGCTGGCCGAAGACGGCAAGGATATTGATGACGAGCAGCTCGAAGCCCGCCGCTCGGCTGTCGCCTTGAGCGACATCGCAACCATCATCTACACCTCGGGAACCACTGGACGGCCCAAAGGCTGCGAACTGACCCACGGCAACTTTGTGGAGCTGGCAGAAAATGCTGCCGCGTCCCTTCCCCAGGCGGTGTATCCCGGTGCCTCCACCATCATGTTCCTGCCACTGGCCCACGTCTTCGCACGATTCATCTCCGTGATCAACGTGGCTGCCGGTTGCCGCACCGGGCATACCCCTGATGTGAAAAACCTGCTGGGTGATCTCCAGTCCTTCAAGCCGAATTTCATCCTTGCCGTTCCCCGCGTCTTCGAGAAGGTTTACAACTCGGCCATGCTCAAGGCCGAAGACGGTGGCAAGGGCAAAATATTCCACGCTGGCGTCGACGTGGCCGTGGCCTATTCCAAGGCGCAGCAGGCCGGCAAGATTCCGCTGGCGCTCAACCTCAAGCACAAGCTCTTCGACGCCTTGCTCTACAAGAAGCTGCGCGAGGCCATGGGCGGCAATATTCGCCATGCCGTCTCCGGTGGCGGCCCGCTGGGAGAGCGCCTGGGCCATTTTTTCAACGGCATAGGGGTCACCGTGCTCGAAGGCTATGGGCTGACCGAAACCACCGCGCCGATCACCGTGAATACCTTGGAACGCATCAAGATCGGCACCGTCGGCAAACCGCTCCCGGGCAACGCGGTTCGCATTGCCGAAGACGGCGAAATTCTTGCCAAGGGCTTGTGCGTGATGCGCGGATACCACAATCGCCCGGAGCTGCAGGAGGAAACCTTCACCGACGGGTGGTTCCACACCGGCGACATTGGCGAACTGGATGCCGACGGGTTCCTCAAAATCACCGGCCGCAAGAAGGAAATCATCGTCACTTCCAGTGGCAAGAACGTGATTCCGGCACTGCTTGAAGACCAGATCCGTGCCGACGCCCTGGTATCACAATGCGTCGTGATCGGTGATGGCCGGCCATTCATCGCGGCTTTGGTCACTTTGGATCCTGAAGCGCTTCCGGGCTGGCTTGAACGCCACCAGCTCGATAAGAACACTTCGCTGGAGGAATTGGCCACGCATCCGACGGTGCTGGAAACCATTGAGAAGGTCATCGCCAAGGCCAACACCTCGGTGTCCAAGGCCGAGGCAATCAAGTCCTTCCGCGTAGTGCCCGCTGACTTCACCGAGGAAACCGGCCATCTGACTCCCTCGATGAAGATCAAGCGTGCTGTGGTGCTCAAGGACTATAACGAGCTGATCGAGGAGATCTACTCGGCTCCCAAGCCCACAGCGTAATCCAGCACTGCTGTAACCAGCTCCCACGATTCGCGTGCCGAAGCGGCCCAGGGCAACCTGAGGCCGCTTTGCTGTGTCCGGGCGAAGTAGCTGCGCGGCAAGACTACTCGGTTGAATGCAGGGAGTTCTGCAACGCTGTGCCCTTCGTCGAGCACCGCGAAGATCAGGTTCTCCGCCAAGGACTGGCGGCCATTGGCCAGCAGCCACTGCACCAATTCCATCAGCTGGTCTTCGCCTGCGGGCCCGGTTTCTCCGACGACCACGAGCACGTCAACGCCGGCGAACTTCCCCTCGAGGACCGACTGAACGCGTTGCGGTCCGGCGGTGGACACCTCGGCACGCAGCTCCAGCTCGCCAAATTGCTCAGCCAGATGCTCGGCAATTTCGAAGAATGGCAGATGGGTGCTGAGGGTGAATACCAGCACGCCCAGGCGATCGCGCCCGGCAGCGGCCTCGCTTGCTCGTGCTGCCACCTCTGCGGGCGCTGCCCCTGCTGGAGTTTTATTTGCTCGCCTCACGGCTCTCCTTGTGCTTGATCTGCGTTGTGAATCATTGCGGTGAGCACAGGGGCTCGCAACCATGGTTGCGAGCCCCTGTGCTCTATGTGGCGTGCTATGCCAGCTGCTACTTCGGTTCGATCACCAACAGCAGGTCGCCACCTTGGACCTGGCTGGTGCCATCGAGGGTGATCTGGGTGACGACTCCGGTGGCGTTGGCGGTAATGCCGGCCTCCATCTTCATCGCCTCGATGGTTGCCACCGACTGTCCTGCCTCAACCAGGTCGCCGGCCTTCACGGTCACCGTCACGGCGCCGGCGAATGGCGCAGCCACATGCCCGGCATTGTTCGGATCAGCCTTTGGCGCGGACTTGACGGTGGACTCCACCGACTCGTCGCGGACCTTGATCTGGCGCGACTGGCCGTTAAGCGTGACCACCACGGTACGCAGGCCCTTCTCGTCAGCCTCGGACACCGAAACCAGCTTGACCAGCAGGCGGACACCGGTGCCCAGCGAGATGACGTGCTCGAAGCCCGGGGTCAGGCCATAGAGGTAATCGCGGGTGTGCAGCACCGACAGGTCGCCGAAGTTCTCCACCGACTTCTCGAAGTCGCGAGTCGGGCCGGCGAAGAGCAAGCGGTTCAGGGTGGATCGGATCAATTCCGATTCCCCGCGCAGCGCCTGGGCGTCCTCTGCGGACAGATCCTCGACGCGGGCCTTGACGTTGCGTCCCTGGAGCGCCTTGGTGCGGAATGGTTCCGGCCAGCCTCCTGGAGGGTTGCCCAGTTCTCCGGAGAGGAACTGGATGACCGAGTCCGGGATGTCGTAGTTCTGCGGATTAGCCTCGAATTCAGCAGCAGAGACGCCCGATCCGACCAGCTGCAGGGCCAGGTCGCCCACCACCTTGGACGATGGGGTGACCTTGACGACGTTGCCGAGCATCGCGTTCACCGAAGCGTACATGGACTCGATGGCTTCGAAGCGCTCGCCCAGGCCCAGCGCGATGGCCTGCTGGCGCAGGTTGGAGAGCTGTCCGCCAGGGATCTCGTGCTGGTACACGCGGCCCGTTGGTGCTGGCAGTCCCGATTCGAATGGCTTGTACAGGGCACGCACCGCTTCCCAGTACGGCTCCAGCGAGGCTACGGCATCCAGGGACAGGCCCGGATCGCGCTCGGTGAATTCCAAGGCCGCGACGAGTGCGGAGGCCGATGGCTGGGAGGTGGTGCCGGCCATGGCGGCGCTGGCAACGTCTACTGCATCCACGCCGGCATCGATGGCTGCCATCAAGGTGGCCAGCTGCCCTCCGGAGGTGTCGTGGGTGTGCAGGTGGACCGGCAGGTCGAAGCGCTCGCGCAGCGCGGTGACCAGCTTGGTGGCTGCCGCAGGGCGCAACAGGCCAGCCATGTCCTTGATCGCAATGATGTGTGCGCCTGCGTCAACGATTTGCTGCGCCAGGTCCAGGTAGTAATCCAGCGTGTACAGCTTCTCGTTGGCATCGAGCAGATTGCCGGTGTAGCACAGTGCCACTTCGGCAACGGCCGTACCGGTCTCGCGCACGGCCTTGATCGCCGGCGCCATCTGCGACACGTCGTTCAGTGCATCGAAGATGCGGAAGATATCGATGCCGGCCGCAGCTGCTTCCTTGACGAACGCGTCGGTGACTTCCGTGGGGTACGGGGTATAGCCAACGGTGTTGCGGCCACGCAGCAGCATTTGCAGCGGGATGTTCGGAAGTTCGGCCCGCAGCAGTTCCAGGCGCTTCCAAGGGTCTTCGCCGAGGAATCGCAGGGCAACATCGTAGGTTGCTCCGCCCCAGACTTCCATGGAGAACAGCTGTGGCACGCTGTGTGCATAGGCAGGCGCGGCCGCGAGCAGGTCGCGGGTACGCACGCGGGTTGCCAGCAGGGACTGGTGCGCGTCTCGGAAAGTGGTGTCGGTGATGCCCACTGCCTTGGAATCGCGCAGCAACTTGGCGAAACCCTCGGGACCAAGTTCCAGCAGTTTCTGGCGCCATCCATCAGCCGGCACTGCCGACTTGGATGGGCCGTCAAAGGGCGAGCGCTCCGGCTCGTCGGACTTGTCCCCCGGGAAGGCAGGAAGCTTCTTGCGAGGGTCGATGCCCTCGATGCGTTCGCCATTGGGGTGGTTCACGGTGACGTGCGCCAGGTAGTTCAGGGCCTTGGTACCGCGGTCCTGGGACTCGTTGCCGGTGAGCAGATCCGGCCGCGAATCGATGAAGTCGGTGGCGACATCGCCGGCCAGGAACTGTGGATCGCCCAGCACGTTCTGGATGAACGGGATATTGGTGGCCACGCCACGGACACGGAACTCAGCCAGCGCGCGCCGGGCACGAGCCACGGCGGTCTGGTAGTCGCGGCCGCGGCAGGTGAGCTTCACCAGCATCGAGTCGAAGTGAGGTGAAACCTCTGCGCCGGTGTAGATGGTTCCGCCATCGAGGCGCACGCCCGAGCCGCCGGCGGAGCGGTACACGGTAATCGTTCCAACATCCGGGCGGAAGCCGTTTGCAGGGTCCTCGGTGGTGATACGGGACTGCAGAGCCCAGCCGCGCACCTGGATCGTGTCCTGGCTGATTCCCAAATCCGCCAGCGACTCGCCGGCAGCGATGCGCATCTGCGCCTGGACCAGGTCGATATCGGTGACTTCCTCGGTCACGGTGTGCTCGACCTGGATGCGCGGGTTCATCTCGATGAACACGTGCTGGCCGGCGCGCTCGCCCACGGTGTCCACCAGGAACTCGACGGTTCCAGCATTCTGGTAGCCCAGGGTCTTGGCGAACTTCACAGCGTCGCGGAACAGCGCCTGCCTGATCGATTCGTCCAGGTTCGGAGCCGGAGCGATTTCGACAACCTTCTGGTGGCGGCGCTGCAGCGAGCAGTCGCGTTCGTGGAGGTGGACGATATTGCCGTGTTCGTCAGCGAGGATCTGCACTTCGATGTGCCGCGGGCGAAGAACTGCCTGTTCCAGGAAGACGGTGGGATCGCCGAAGGCGGTGCCTGCTTCTCGCATGGCCGCACCCATCAGCTCTGGCAGATCCTCGCGCTTGTCCACGCGGCGCATGCCGCGTCCGCCACCGCCGGCCACTGCCTTGACGAAGATTGGGAAGCCGATCCGGTCCGCTTCAGCAATCAGGAAATCAACGTCATCGCTTGGCTCGGAGGATTCCAGAACCGGGATGCCCGCCTGGCGGGCGGCCTTCAGCGCGGCGACCTTGTTTCCGGCCAGTTCAAGCACGTCCGCCTTTGGACCGATGAACTTGATGCCTTCGGCCGCTGCAGCACGAGCCAGATCGGGGTTCTCGGACATGAATCCGTAGCCCGGGTAAATTGCGTCCGCACCGGCTTCTTTGGCGACGCGGATAATCTCGTCGATGTCCAGGTAGGCGCGGACCGGGTGGCCCTCTTCGCCGATCTGGTAGGCCTCTGCGGCCTTCTGGCGGTGAATCGAATTGCGATCCTCGTGTGGGTAAACCGCAACTGTCTTTGCACCTAGCTCGTAGCTGGCACGGAAAGCACGAATTGCAATCTCACCGCGGTTGGCGACCAAGATTTTTTCAAACATAGTGTCCCTACATCGAATCAGTACAGGTTGGTTGGGCTCGGTCCAAGGGTTTGATTTCCCTGGTCCGAAGTGAGACATCAACAGCCTGTCGGGTCTCGAAAAGCAGCAAGCTTTTGCCACTTCTGTGAAACACACTACACGGACGCCGAGTTGAACGTCCAAACATTTCACGATGTGGTCAGACCACATGAAATATTTGCCAGACGTGATCTTTTAATCACTAAGTTGGATTCATAACCAAAAACCGACGTTGCAAAGTCGGGGAAATGGACTCCGGCACACTATGATGATGAGAGACTAAATATTCGGTGGGACGTTAAATTAGCGAACAGTGAAAGGCGTGGTCTGGTCCGTGCACGTAGTGAGCATCAGCAGCCTCAAGGGTGGCGTGGGAAAAACCTCCGTAACGCTCGGCCTGGCTTCAGCAGCACTTGCCGCCGGCATCCCGACTCTCGTCATTGACTTGGATCCCCACGCGGATGCCAGCACTGGCCTCGGAGTCCGGGCGAATGGAAAGCAGCCAATTGGGCAGATGCTCAAAAACGCTCGCCGAGCCCGCCTGCAAGATCAGGTTGTCGCCAGCGCTTGGCAGTCGAAGGCAGCAGAGAAGAAATCGCGTACTCGCATTCCGGTGCTTGATGTAGCTGTAGGCGACGCCTACACCGGCATTTACGACCGTCCGGACCTGCGAACCAGGGATCTTCGCCGGCTTACCCAGATCCTCAGCCGCACCAGCGGTTATCAGCTGGTGCTGATCGATTGCCCTCCGTCGCTGAATGGCCTGACCCGCATGGCATGGAGCGCTTCGGATCAGTTGTTGCTGGTGGCAGAGCCAAGCCTCTTCTCCGTGGCTGGCACCGAGCGCACACAGCGCGCACTGGATCTTTTCCGTCGTGAATTCGCCCCTTCGCTTGGACCAGTCAAGGTCGTTGCCAACCGGGTTCGCAAGGATTCGGCAGAACACACCTTCCGCTTGGGAGAAATGCGCCAGATGTTTGGTGATTCCATGGTCAAGCCAGAAATCCCAGAGCACCCGGAATGGCAGCAAATTCAGGGTGCCGCCTATTCGGTGCACCATTGGCCTTCAAAGGCCACCGGGCCAATGCTCAACCAGTTTGACGCACTGCTCAAGGAAATCATGTCGACCGCTGGCTCTTCGAATTCCTGACGTTCATCAGACGTCGATCACATAGACTTTGGGCCGGACCACCGATCGGTGGTCCGGCCCAAAGTCTATGCAGCTCTATTTCAGATTGATTAGCCGACGTTGCGCGCGGCCTTGGCAGCACGACGGGCAGCCAGCTCATCTTCGGGCAACGTCTGCTCTGCAGAGCTTTCCGAAGGCAGTTGCGCCAGCGAGCCTTCTACTTCACGCCAGACTCGTCCTACGGCGATGCCGAACACTCCCTGGCCCTTCTGCACAAGATCAATGACCTCATCAGCACTGGTGCACTCGTATACCGAGGCGCCATCGCTCATCAGGGTGATCTGCGCCAGGTCTTCGACCCCGCGTTCCCGCAGGTGCAATACCGCAGCCCGAATCTGTTGCAGAGATACTCCGGTGTCCAGCAGGCGCTTAACGACCTTGAGCACCAAGATATCGCGGAAGGAGTACAACCGGTGGCTGCCGGACCCCTTGGCACCACGAACTGCCGGCTCTACTAAGCCGGTGCGTGCCCAGTAATCAAGTTGGCGGTAGGTGATTCCTGCGGCCCTGCATACGACCGGGCCGCGATAGCCGGCATGCTCATCGAGCTCGGGCAGGTCATCGGTGAAGAGCAGCCCTTGTGTATTGGAATGCTTGATGCCACCGTCGGCCCCATGACGAGGCTCTGTCTGGCGTGACTCCATCCAATTGCTCCTTGCGTATCAGCACGTTTCTAAGCGAGTAATGAGGCGACCAAATTAGAACCGTGCAGATGCGAGCGATGATCACAAAAACAGTTCCTGTTTAATGTCCCTATGCATCGACGGTACGGCCATCTGACCTAATGGTCAAAGACCTTCAAGCTTAACTTTAAGCCGTGTCGCGCAAGCGATTCGAATATCCCAAATGAGAGTCGATAATTCGCTGAATTCAGCAATGCTTCAACTACGAAGAAAAATCTTCGGGATCAATATTGTCCAAAAATTCACGGAACTCACGCAGTTGCTCCTCGGGAGCTTCTTCGCCATCGCTATCCGTCTCGATGGAAACGCCAGCTTCTTCCAATACGTCTTCTGCGCACATAATCGGGCACTTGGCACGAACCGCCAGAGCCACCGCATCGGAAGACCTGGAATCAACGCGCTTGCCATTGGAAAAAACAAGCTCGGCAACGAAAACAGCATTATGCACGGAAACGATTTCAATTCGTTCCAATGTCACGCCCAGCGCTTCAAATACGCTAATCATCAAGTCGTGCGTCATCGGGCGAGGCGGAGTCAGGCCTTGTTCCGACATGGCGATTGCCGATGCTTCAGGCGCTCCGATCCACAATGGCAGGTAGAGATTCTGTTCCGGATATTTAAGCAACAGCAGTGGCTGATTCGCAGGCAGTTGAATGCGAATCCCGGAAAACTCCAGTTCCAGCATGCCGGCCTCCTAGAGTTGTAAATGCCTGTTGAAATTCAGCCTAGCGATCAAGTTGCGAAATAGCACGCTGCACGAGGGCATCGTGAATTTCTAGGCACTGGCGAGAAATTTCTTGCGCTTCTTCGGCGGCCCGGGCCCTTGCCGAAACTTCAGGCTTCTTCAAGTCATTGCCGACGATTGATTCGATCAATGAAAATTCGCGATCAGCTGCGGTACGGAACTGGCGCAAATGCCTGGGCTCAACACCGTGACTCGCGAGTTGCACGGCAGATTGGGTCACCTTGATGCAGCTCGAATCAAAAAGTCCTGCCTGCGCTTCGACGAGTCCAAATTTGAGTAGTTCGTCAACTAGTTCTTCGCTGGCACCTGTCAGCCCCTGCAGCTCTGCTAGTGATACGAGACGGGTCTTGCGCTCTACAGCTTCAGCCATATCGCTATTGACCAATTGCGGAGCGGCTGGTGCTCCCCCAGGCAATGCCTCTGGAGCTTCACCTCGGTCGATGGCATCCAGGTGGTCCTTGATGACCTTCAGAGGCAGGTACTGGTCACGCTGCACGGCGAGGATGAAACGAAGGCGGCTGACGTCCGACGCGGTGTACTTGCGATATCCGGCAGAAGTGCGCTGCGGGATAATCAAGCCCTTGTCCTCCAAGAAGCGGATTTTAGAAGCCGTTACTCTCGGGAACTCATCTTTCAGTTCCGAGAGCACTTCGCCGATATTCAGCGCTGCCTGCCGGACAGGCTCGTGGCGCGATGCCTCGAGTCGTGGGCTGCGGGCTGCGTCAAAGATCGGCAAAGGGTCTACACCTCGGAAGTAAAAATATCTCGACGGACTGGCCGCCGGTGGAAATCTAGAACTCTACCAGTTTAAAGGTTCGGTACGCTCTGGTAGAAATTCAAGCGGAACTTGCCGATCTGCACCTGGACTCCACTGCTCAGCTGAATTTCGTCAATACGGTCGCCGTTGATGTAAGTACCGTTCAGCGAACCAATATCGCTGAGCAGGAAGCTCTCGCCATTTCTGGTGAACTTCGCATGTCGACGCGATACCGTGACATCGTCCAGGAAAATATCCGCGTTGGGATGGCGGCCAGCGATGCTTTCATCGGTATCCAGCAGGAATCGGGCTCCCTTGTTGGGACCCGAGTGAGCAATGAGCAAGGCCGAGCCCGATGGGAGTGCTCGAACCGCGTTCTTCTCATCTTCGCTGAGTGTGTAAATCACTGAAGGCTCTGAAGCCTTGTTCATCGAAGGAAGAGCAATATTGGTCGTCTCGGAGGCAGACTCATTATGCGGGGCAACCGGCCCATGTTCCGACATGTGGGATCCTCCAGAAAATCTTGCTTACAGTTCGTACGCGACGACATTGTGTTCTGATTTGGCATAGTACGCAATACCAAACTATCTACAGATTAGCCTACTCACCACCCAAGTGATAACAGAAATATCGATATTTTCCGATGCGTGGATTTCCTGTCGATCCTTCCACTGCTGAAAGACCATTGATGCGGCCGTCGCTATAGCATCAGTCTTTCGCGGTATAGGGTGGCAGTGCAAGCGTTGACCGGAACTTCGCAGGTGGACAATGACTGAAATACTGATTAAGCGCGCCTATGCGGAACCAGAGGACAAGGACGGCTACCGAATACTGGTTGACCGTTTATGGCCAAGAGGACTTACCAAGTCCAAGCTCAAGTTGGACCAGTGGGCCAAGTCCTTGGCTCCTAGTACCGAGCTCCGCAAGGCGTGGAACCACGACTCGGATCGTTTTGAAGAATTTGCCCGGTTCTACAGGGCCGAGCTAAATCAGAATCCGGCGGTCGACGACTTTCTGGAGCTGATCGAACACCTGCCCACGGTGACTCTGGTTTTTGCCGCTCGCAATGAACAGGCTAATCACGCGATGGTCCTGCGTGAGTATCTGCTTGACCAGTTGAAGCGCCAGTAGTCGGTACGAAACACACACCGTCGGCGCACACGAAGTCCGATTCAACAACTTGCTGAAGGTCAAAACTGAACTCCTGGCTCATTGCACCATCCTTTCAATGAATCATTTCACCGGTCACATGCTTCAACTTGCCGAACCCGCGGAATATTCCTCAGACAGACATCGGGAAACGCAGCAGAGGTAGCGGCCGCTGCCGACCGGACCTCTGCTGCGTTCTGAGGTAGCGGCCTAGATGCGTGGAACCAAGACATCGTCAAAAAAGCCTGCGAGATCCTGAATGGAATCCAACGGCAGAACATGGGACACGTACATATCCGGGCGGACGATGATGATCGCGCCCTCGCGCGAAATCTGGCGCTCTTCGAAAATATCTGACGATTCCCACGCCGCATAGACCTTTTCATAGTCCATGAGTCCCAGCTCGCCAACATTGGGCCGGAAGATTTTCGGAGCGTCATTGATGTTCATCGAGGCGTAATCCTGTTGGTAGATCACCTTCACGTCAAACAGGGAATCAAGATCAGCATCCTGCGGTGTGAAGCGGCGCACCGGGGATTCGTTCGATTCCAATAGCCAATTCGCCAGCGTGGCAACTTTGCCTGGTTCGCCTATTCGGGCTCGATCGGCAAAGACGTAAATTCGATAGCGGCCATCGGCCCGATGGTGGTGCCCCAAGTGCCTTGGACTGGCATCGGCGACCCGCATGACTTCCGAAGATCTGAATCGCTTCCCAATGGGGAATCCTGCCGCCAAGTCCTGGTGCTCGTGGACGGCCGTTAGCACCGAGGGAGCATATTCAGTCATGAAACCAGCGGGGAACTCGGCGGTACGCACGTAGAACTCGGCGGCGCCCTCTTGGCCCTGCAGCGCTTCCGGCGTGGCCGCCATGATGGAGGACCACTGCTTATCAAAGTCGATGAGGTCCCTGGCGATCATCTTTCGCTCTGTTGAATACGTGCGCAGAAGGCTTTGTGGGGACCGACCGGTCAGGACATACCCCAGCTTCCAGGCCAGATTGAACCCGTCCTGCATTGACACGTTCATTCCCTGTCCGGCCTTCGCCGAGTGGGTATGGCAGGCGTCGCCGGTGATGAAGACCCGCGGTTCTCGAATGCAAGTCTCATCCGGCGCAACGTCATCAAAACGATCTGCGAGACGATGCCCGACCTCGTAGACGCTATGCCATGCAATGTCCTTCACATCCAACGTGTAGGGATTCAGAATCGCTTTGGCACGTTGAATGATTTCTTCCAGCGGCGTTTCGCGAACTTTGCCGTTGTCACCTTCGGGGACTTCGCCCAGATCGACGTAGAGCCGGAAGAGCTGGCCGCCTTCACGCGGGATCAGCAAAATTGAACCGGCCCCGGAGTGAATCGCGCATTTGGTTCGAACGTCAGGAAAATCGGTGAGTGCCAAGGTGTCCATAACACCCCATGCGTGGTTCGCTTTGTCTCCAGAAAGCTTTGCTCCGATAGAACGACGGACGTTGCTTCGCGCGCCATCCGCGCCAACAACGTATTTAGCGCGCACCACTCGCTCAAGGCCCGCAGCTTCGCCTCCGCAGGCAAGCAGGGTGACCTTCACTGGATACTCGTGGCCATCTTCAACCACCAGTTCCTTGAACTCCCAGCCGAAATCCGGGGTGATCCGCGCTGGCGAGTTATAGGCATACTCGGCGAAATAATCAATCACGCGGGCTTGGTTGACCACCAGATGCGGAAATTCACTGACACCAGTTGGATCATCCGGGGTGCGGTCGGTGCGCATAATGCATTCCGGGTTTTCCGGGTCGGGATTCCAGAATGTGGTTTCTTTGATGATGTACGCCTCGGAGGTAATGCGTTCGGCAAATCCAAATGCCTGGAATGTCTCAACGGTTCGAGACTGGATGCCGTCGGCTTGTCCAATTTCCAGGCGGCTCGGGCGTCGGTCAATGATTCGCGTGTGCACTTGAGGGAACTGCGAGAGCTGGGCAGCGGCGATGATGCCCGCTGGCCCGGTACCGACAACCAGCACATCCATTTGATCAGGAAGCTGCTTTGGGCGGTCTATTCCCGTACCGGCAGCTGGCTGTTTACGCGGATCAGCGGAAACGTATCCGTTGTGGTGAAACTGCATTGTTCCATTCCCCATTTCTCTAGCAGTGCGATCAAGCATTTCGCTCAAAGTTCTATAAACGAACATAGTAATCATTTATCGCACACTAATCATATACAATCTGTGAGCTCACGCACAAGAAACCTGGCGGCGCCGCGAAATACGGCTGGCTCCGGGCATGGAAAACGCCCCAGCAAACCGCAAAGGTTTGTTGGGGCGTTCGAGCCGCGCCTAGTTGGCGCTGCTCGCAGGCGAAAGCCGATGAGGGCCATCGAGTTGGCAAACTCTACTGAATAACCTGTACGTGACCATCCTGTACCTGCAATCGGTGCAAGGAACCGTGCTCCTTGAGTTTCTGCTGCCATCGCCGATCATGGCTCACGGTGACTACAGTTCCGGGAAAGGCCACCAATGCACCTTCAAGCTGTTCGACCAATGCCGGCGAAATATGGTTCGTGGGCTCGTCCAAGAACAGGATGTGCGCCTGGGAGCTCACAGCGATTGCCAGTTCGAGCCTGCGTCGTTGCCCCACGGACAAGGCCAGGGGGTGGCGCAAGAAGTCCTGGGGCGCAAATAGCCCAAGCTTGGCCAGCACTTCGGCGGCATCTTCAACGTATTGATCTGTCGCCAGCGCAAAGGCTTCGATCAGGCTCTGCCCCGGCACCTCGCCGAGTTCCTGCCGCAGCCAGGCACAGCGCAATGGCTGGGTCAATTGAACCCGGCCCCTGTCATAGGACAATTCGCCGGCCAGCATTTTGAGCAGCGTCGTTTTCCCGGCCCCGTTCGGTCCGGTCACCATCCAGCGTTCGCCGAGCTTGATCTCGAACGATCCGGTGCGCAGCGCCGGCAGTTCCGAGCGTTGGGCCTTTTCCACGCGGATCAAGGTCTTGGCGGTTTCTGGAACGGTGGCGCCTGCCGGCATGGAAAATTCAAGTTCAGCGGCTGGTTTGGGCGCCGGACTGGCTTCCAGCTCTTCGATCCGCGACTTGGCCTGGCGGATTTTGGAGGCCGACCCGTGGCTCCGTTCCCGTAGACGGAAATTGCCGTGCCCAAAGCCAGCCTTTTCCATTTTTCGTGGAATCGCCGCGGCACGCGCCACGTTCTTCTCCACCAGCTTCCGCGAATGCTCCATTTCAGCCACCCAGGTGGCATAGGCTTCCTGAGCCGCGATCCGTTCCTGCTCCTTGGCATGGAGGTAGCCATCGTATCCATTGCCATATCGGCTCAGTTGCCCAACATGGACTTCGAGGATCGAACGTGCAAAGCGCTTGAGGAACATGCGGTCGTGAGTGATCAGCACCAAAGCCCCTCGGTGCCTGTCCATACTGCGTTCCAGCCAGGCCAACGCAGCCTCATCAAGATCATTGGTCGGTTCATCAAGCAACAGCAGCTGCGCGCCAGAACACAGCACGCAAGCCAATGCGAGCCGGGATCGCTGGCCACCGGACAGGCGCGAGACTCCGCGCTCTCGATCCAGCTCCCCCAATCCAAGTTGTTGCAGGGCGCTGTCCAGCCGCTGGGCCAGGGTATAGCCGTCGGCCGCTTCGTAGATATCAGTCACCTGTTGCAGCTGGGCCAACAGGCGTTCAGCAGCAGGGCCCTGTGCACCTTGGAGCTTCAGGCTGATGATCCGCATCAGATTCTCCAGCTCGCGAAAGCGGGCATGATACGAGTCGATGACTTGCTGAATGCTCATCGAAGCGGCGAAGCGCGGATTCTGCGCGGCATAGGCCACGCCGCCCGGGGCGTTGATGTGCCGTTCCCCTCGCTCGACCTCCAAGTTTCCAGCGATGACACGCATCAGCGTGGACTTGCCTGATCCGTTATCCCCGAGCACAGCTAGCCGCTCCTTGCCGGAAATCGACAAATCGCAGTCGACCAACACGTCGCGTTCGCCAAAGCTGACACTGAGGCTTCGAAGGGAAACGATGTAGTCAGGGCCGTGCTCGGGATTCTCGAGCGCTGGCTGGCGCTGATCATGTGGATGGGTCATGGGATATTCCTGCCTGACGCCAACGGCCCACCAGAGTACTTTCCGGAGGCTGGCGAAGATTGGGCATCACAATGATGCAAAAGAGAAGAGAGGGAAGGTGCGGCGTGCAATCGCCTGCTGCCTGGAGGAATCAGATCCCGGAAATTATCGTGCCCATCTTTCAAGGCTAGGCCTCTTGCCTGGAGCTGGCAAGAATTTTTGTGGCTAGAGCTCGATGGTTCCGCTGATCAATATCGAGGTAGCGCCGCCAACCCAGAGCTGATTGCCGGCCACGCTCACATGCACTTGGCCGTCGCGGCCAGCCTTTGCGCCTTGGCAGTTGACCAGTGGCGCACTGGCATATCCAGCGTCGATCAGCCATTGGGTTCCGGCACCGTTCAGGCTTCCAGTCACCGGGTCTTCGCGCAATGCCCCGTCTTCTATGGTCAACGCCCGGACTTCAAACTTTTCTGGCCATCGCTCCTGTGGCAGGGCACCGAAGACCCCGATCTTCCATCGGCCTGGCCGCTGCGGAATTTTCGGAACAATATCCAGGACCTGTTCCGAATTTTCCAGCAGTATCCCGGCCCACCCAGGCCCGTTGTCAACCCATTGGGCGTCCTTGACTGCGGCTGGATCAATGTCCAGAATCCCTACAAGTTCCGCTAGTTCCCCGGGCTCCAGCTCGCCGGAGCGAATGGCAGGCGGAGAAGCGAAGGAAAGCAAGTTCCCATCAATGTTGATGGGCACCAATCCAGCGCCGCACTGCGCGACGAGCTGGCGCGGATTGCGTGGCACTCCCCCTGCTTCCAGCCAAGCACGGGCGGTGCCGAGGGCAGGATGCCCGGCGAAACGGTACTCGTGCTGCCGGGCGAAAATGCGGAATCGGAAATCTGCCTGCTGTTCGGTGGCCGGCAGGACATAAGTGACTTCGGAAAGATTGGACCAGAGCGAATAATCTTGCATCGCTTCCTTCTGCAAGTCCTGTCCGTCAAGCACCACGCCCAGCGGGTTGCCCTTGTAGGGAGTGTCGCTGAAAACATCAACCTGGTAGAACCGACGCTGCATGGGGCTGGCCTTCCGAACTAGTTCCCGAATGCGCAAAACCCCGCCGAGACTGGTCTCGGCGGGGTTGCGCTATTTGGTCGGGCTAGCGGGATTTGAACCCACGGCCTCCTCACCCCCAGTGAGGCGCGCTACCAAGCTGCGCCATAGCCCGATGCCTCCGCAGCCGTTATCCCCGAGTCGTGAGAACCAAGGGTGCCGTCTGCAAAAGCTCCGTTATTACCCTACACCAAGTGAAGGGCTAATTTCGAACTCTAGCGCTTGCGACCGCGTCGTTCGCGGATTCGCATCGATACTTCGATCGGCGTTCCTTCAAATCCGAAGGTCTCGCGCAGGCGGCGCGTGATGAATCGGCGGTAGCCAGGATCGAGGAATCCGGTGGTGAACAGCACAAAGCGCGGCGGGCGGGCCGAGGCCTGGGTGCCGAAGAGGATGCGTGGCTGCTTGCCGCCGCGGACCGGGTGCGGGTGGGCTGCAACCAGTTCGCCGAGGAAGGCGTTGAGCTTTCCGGTGGGAATGCGCTTGTCCCACGAGTCCAGGGCGGTGTTCAGCGCGGGGACCAGCTTGTCCTTGTGCCATCCGGTTTTAGCCGAAATGTTCACCCGCGGGGCCCATTCGATGTGCGCGAGGTCGCGGTCGATTTCCTGGTCCAGGTAGTAGCGGCGGTCCTCGTCCACCTCGTCCCACTTGTTGTACACGATGACCATCGCGCGGCCGGCCTCGATGGCCAGCTGGATGATGCGCACATCCTGCTCGGAAACGATCTCGTTGGCGGCCAGCAGGATCACTGCGACCTCGGCCTTTTCCAGCGCAGTCTGGGTGCGCAGGGATGCGTAGTAATCCGAGCCCACAGCCATGTGCTGGCGGCGGCGGATGCCTGCGGTATCGACAAAGCGCCAGATGTTTCCGCCGAGCTCGATCAGTTCGTCAACCGGGTCGCGGGTGGTGCCGGCGTAGTCGTCGACTACTACGCGCTCGGAACCAGCCAGCTTGTTCAGCAGCGAGGACTTGCCCACGTTGGGGCGTCCGATCAGGGCCACGCGGCGAGGTCCACCGGAAGGAATCAAGCCGCCAAAGGCGGAATGCTCAGGCAGCTTCTCCATGACGGCATCCAGCAGGTCCGCGGTGCCGCGGCCGTGCAGCGCCGAGACCGGCCAGGGCTGGCCGAAGCCCAAGCCCCAGAGCATGGCCGCTTCGGCTTCCTGGTTGAAGTCGTCCACCTTGTTGGCAACCAGAAAGACCGGCTTGCCCTTCTTGCGCAGCATCTTGACCACGGCCTCATCGGTCGCGGTGGCGCCAACATGCGAGTCCACCACAAAGAGGATCGCATCGGCGACATCGGCGGCAATTTCCGCCTGGTCAGCCACCGAAGCGTGGATGCCCTTGGCATCGTGCTCCCAGCCACCGGTATCAACGATGGTGAAGGGGCGGCCCATCCACTCGGCAGAGTAGGACACGCGGTCGCGGGTCACGCCCGGGGTGTCTTCCACCACGGCTTCGCGGCGGCCCAGGATGCGGTTGACCAGGGTGGACTTGCCCACGTTGGGGCGGCCGATCACGGCGAGCACCGGTGGAATGACCACATCGGCGTCGTCGTCATCAAAGTCGTCCAGACCGGCGAGCAGGGCCGAGTCTTCCTCGTCCAGTTCGTAGTCTTCCAGTCCGCTGAGCAAAGCCTGCGCGCGGATGGCGGCTTCTTCCTCGCTCAGTTCGGCCAGGCGCTCGGCGATATCGTCGTCTCCAACGGGGATGTATTCCTCGTCGTGGGTGGAGTTGTTCTCGCTCATGATTTTCCCTTCACAGCGATCGTAATCTTCATCGGCTCTCGCCGAGGATGGGCACCAGCTTGTGGCTAGTTTTTCGTTGCAGTACTGATTGCGTCAAGCACCGCGGCGATGGTTTGTTCAAAATCCAGGTCCGAAGAATCCACGGTCATCACGCCGTCGGCAGCCTTGGTGAAGTTCACCACCGTGGAGTCCTTCGCGTCGCGAGCCAGCACCTGGTTGGCCAGCTGCGAATCGTTCTGCGTGCCGCCCAGCTGCAATCCGCGGCGGCGCAGCCGGGCCTCTTCCGAGGCGGTGAGCAGGATGCGGGCGTCGGCATCCGGGGCCACCACGGTGGTGATGTCGCGGCCTTCGGCAACAATGCGGAGGTTGGCCTTGATGATTTCCTGCTGGCGGCGCACCAGTTCGGCACGCGCGTCCAGGTTGGTGGCCACGGTGGAGACCTGTTCGGAAATGCGCGGCTCGCGGATCGCGGCGGTGACATCCACGCCGCCGATCTCTACCAGCTCGGCGTCCGGATCCACCGAGATTTCCAGCTGGGCATCGCGCACGGCCTGGGCAATGGCGTTGGCGTCCGACAGGTCCGTTCCGTCAGCGAGCACCGAGTAGGTGATGGCGCGGTACATGGCGCCGGTGTCCAGGTAGGCTGCGCCCAGTTCGCGGGCGACGGCCTTGGAGACCGAGGACTTGCCCGAGCCGCTGGGGCCGTCGATGGCGATGACGAGCTGGTCGTTGTTCAAGGTGCTCACTGGGCTACTTTCCATCCGTTCTTGGTCAATACGTCAATCAGTTCGTCCCGGCGTCCGGGAACCACCGAAACATCCACCATGCCGACCTGATGGCCAGCAGAGTGCTCCATGCGCAAATCTTCAATATTAATGCCCGCTTCGCCGATTTCGGCCAGCAACCGGGCGATCTGCCCCGGCCGGTCATCCACCAGCACCGTGACCAGGGCAAAGGCCTGCGGCGGGGCGCCGTGCTTGCCCGGGATCCGGGCCTTGCCGGCGTTGCCTTCGGTCATCAGCTGGGAGAGATCCAGCAGGGCCCCGGGGCCCTGCGGGTTCTGCAGGGTGTTGATCAGCCGGTCCAGGTCTTCTTTCATCCCGGTCAAGATCGGCACCAGCGCCTCGGCGTTGTGCGAGAAGATCTGGATCCAGAGCTTCTCGTCACTGGCGGCGATGCGCGTGGTGTCCCGCAATCCGTTGCCGGCCAGGGCCAGCTGGTGCGCTTCGGCATTGAGCAGGCGCGAGGCGATCATCGAGCTGGCCGCCTGCGGGAAGTGGCTGATGAGGGCCACCGACTGGTCATGGTCGGCCACCGACATCCGGTGCATCGTGGCGCCAAGGTCGATGGCCAGTGCTTCAGCCACCTTCACCCGTGCCGGATCCGCGCCGCCATGGGCGCAGATGACCCACGGCATCGAGGTGAACAGCTCGCCGCGGGCTGCGGCCGGGCCGGACTTTTCGCGTCCGGCCATCGGGTGCGTGCCCACATAGCGGGAGGTTTCGGCCTCGCCCAGTCGAGCATCGGCCAGCACTGCCGAAAGGATCGAGCCCTTGACGCTGGCGATATCCACCACGGTGGCATTGGGGTAGGCCAGCAGGGCGTCGGCCACCAGGGCGGCGGTGACATCCGGCGGAGCGCCGATCACCACAAGCTCCGGGGCAATGGCGCGCTGTTCAAGCAGGGCGCCGGCCCCGATGTCCTGGGCAACCCCAGCGGCCGTCGGGGAAACATCTGCAAGATAGACCGGCACGCCTTTGGCGCGCAAGCCCAATCCCACCGAGGTGCCCAGCAGCCCGGTGCCGATGACCAGAACTGGGCCGGCAAGGTGAGAGGACAGCATGGGCTACATCCCCACCATGGCCATCAGATGCCCGACTTCCTGGTTGCCCAGGGAGCGGATGGTGCCCTGTTTCTGGTCGCCGAGCAGGATCGGTCCCACGGCGACACGCACCAGGCGCTGGACCGGGTGGCCCACGGCGTCGAACATGCGGCGCACAATGCGGTTGCGGCCCGAGTGCAAGGTGACCTCGACCATGACATGCTTCGGGGTGGTGGCGATGATCTTCAGGTCATCGACCTTGATCCAGCCGTCTTCCAGCTTGATGCCCTCGCGCAGCTGGTTGCTCACCGCGCGTGGCAATGGCCCAGGAATCTGCACCAGGTAGGTCTTGGGGACCTCGTACTTCGGGTGCTGCAGGCGGTTGGCCAGCTCCCCGTCGTTGGTCAGGATCAGCACGCCCTCGGTCTTGTAGTCCAGGCGTCCGACGTGGAACAGGCGCAGCGAGTGGTGCTCGTTCTTGAAGTAGTCGGCGATGGTGCGGCGGCCCTCGGGGTCATCCATCGTGCACATCACGTGCTTCGGCTTGTTGAAGACGAAGTAGCGGTTGGCCTGGTTCGTCTGGATGCGCATGCCGTCGACGTGGATGGAATCCTTGGCAGGATCCACGCGGGAGCCCAGCTCGACCACCAGGTTGCCGTTGACCTCGACGCGGCCTTCGAGGATCATTTCCTCGCAGACGCGGCGCGATGCGACGCCGGCGTTGGCCATGGCCTTCTGCAGGCGGATGCCGTCCTGCTGCTCGCCGTTGATTTCGCGGGAGGCCTGGCTCTCGGCACGGGCCTGGGCGCGGGCGCGCTGGGTCGGGCGCGCGTAGTTGGTGGGCACGGAGTTGCCGAAGCGCTCCTTGCCGAAGGCGCGCTCGGAATTCTTGCGCGGGGCCGAGGTGTTGCGCTTGGCCGAATTCGACTTGGCGCCCGGCTTGCCCGAGGCCGACTTGTCATGGGGCTTCTCGCCGAAGGACTTGCCGCCCTGCTGCTTGCCGCGTCCGCCTGCTGGCTTGCCGCCAAAATTGGAATTGTTGCCGCGTGGTGTGCGGCCGGAGGATGATCCCCTGCTCATGCTTCGCTATGTCCCTTGCTGTTGCGTTTCACTGCGCGGGCCCATGGATTTGGGGCTTCACGCGTGGTTAGTCCGTTGTAGCCGCCAGCTGGCTGCTACTTAGTCGTCGTAGGTTGCCGAATCGAGCGATTCAAGATCGGCCACCCCAGGAAGATACGGGGATAGCGCAGGCAACTCATCTAGCGAGCCCAATCCCAGTCGTTCCAGGAAGTATTCAGTGGTCTGGTACAGCGTTGCACCGCCATCGCCAGTTTCCGGATACTCCGTGATCAATCCGCGGGTGAGCAATGTGCGCACCACAGAATCGACGTTTACACCTCGAATCGCCGAAATACGTCCACGCGAGACCGGCTGACGGTAAGCGATGACAGCCAGGGTTTCCAAGGCGGCCTGCGACAAGCGCGCGCTCTGCCCGTCGAGCACAAAGCTGGAGACGAAATCGGCGTAATCGCTGCGCGTATAGAAACGCCACCCGGAGGCGACACGACGCAGTTCAAATCCGCGCGGGCGATCCTTTCCATCATACTCGGTTGCCAGTTTCTCCAAAGCTTCGGCAACTCGCGCTGCCGGCACCTGGAAGATTTCGGCCAAACGCCCCGAGCTGACGGGGATATCCGCGACCATGAGCACCGCTTCCAGGCCCGATTCCAGGCCTCCTGGCAGCTGGTCAATGGGTGCAATCTCACTCATGATTCACCTCACCACCGCTCCCCTCATACTCGTCTTGTACTGCTTGGGCATCGAAGGAGGACTCCGAAGCCAGGGCGATCCGCAGCGGGCCGAGCGGGTCTTCTTGCTCAAAGCTGATCGCTCGTTGCCGGAACATCTCCAACAATGCCAGAAAACGCACCACAACCACCAGATGAACTGAAGCGTCGGCGACCAGTTCGCGGAAGTCCAGCGGTCCGCGCTCCTGCAGCAGGGCGGTGATGGACTCGGCTTCATCGGCAATCGTGACATTGGCCCCATGCAAGTGGCCGATTCCCACCTCGGTGATCGGCTCCGGCTTCGGCGCCAAAGCGCTGGCCGCCAAGGCTGCCAGGGCGTCGGGGCCAATGCTGAAAATCAATTCAGGCAGCAGGGAGGCAAACTGCGGTTCCAGGGAGACCTCGCGCGGATGGCGCGAACCTTCAGCCTCGTAGCGCTCGCCCAGGAATTCGGCGGCCTGCTTGAACGCCTTGTACTGCAATAGCCGGGCAAAGAGCAGGTCCCTGGCTTCGAGCAGCTCGAAGTCCTCTTCATCAGCCATTTCCCCGCGCGGCAGCAAGCGGGCCGCTTTCAGATCCAGCAGGGTGGAGGCAACCACCAGGAATTCGGTGGTCTCATCGAGCACCTTCATCCCGTCATTGCCTTCGGCGACGCTGGCCTGCAGCTCACGCAGGTAGGCAATGAATTCGTCGGTCACTTCCGCCAAGGCCACTTCGGTGATGTCCAGCTCGCGCTGGGTGATCAGGTGCAGAAGCACGTCAAAGGGCCCGTTGAAATTGTCCAGGGCAAGGCGAAAACCGCCAGACGATTCCTGCTCAGCTGCTGCTGGCTCGGCGGAATCGTTGGCGGTTTGCTCGGTGAGCGTGGTGCTCATTACGGGGCGCCACCGCGCCAAATCAATTCGCGCGCCAGATTGCGGTAGGCCTCGGCACCGGGGTGGTTGGCCGCATAGGTGGTAATCGGCTCGGCAGCCACGTTGGCATCGGCGAATTTAATGGTTCGCTTGATCACCGTTTCAAAGAGCTTGTCGCCGAAGGCCTCGTCCAGGCGGGTGATCACTTCGCGGCTGTGCAGGGTGCGCGCGTCGTACATGGTGGCCACCACGCCGTCGAGCTCCAAGACCTGGTTCAGCCGGTCCTTGACCTTGTCGATGGTTTCCATCAGCAGGGCCACGGCACGCAGGGCGAAAAATTCTGCAGTCAACGGGATGATCACGCCATGGGCTGCGGTCAGCGCATTGATGGTCAGCAGGCCCAGCGATGGCTGGCAGTCGATCAGCACTACGTCGTAGTCGTCGATCACGTGGCGCAGCGCGCGCTCGAGAACCTGCTCGCGCGCGACCTCGTTGACCAGTTGCACTTCAGCGGCCGACAGGTCGATGTTCGCTGGCAACAGGTCGATGTTTTCCACATCGGTGTGCAAGATCGCGTCCGTGATTTTCACCTGGCGGTCCATCAGCACGTTGTAGACGGTGATGTCCATTTCATGCGGGTTGGTGCCGAAGCCGGCGGACAATGCGCCCTGCGGGTCGAAGTCCACCAGCAGCACCTTGCGGCCGTACTCGGCGAGCGCCGCGGCCAGGTTGATGGTGGAGGTGGTCTTGCCGACGCCACCCTTCTGGTTCACCATGGCGATCACGCGTGCTGGGCCGTGCGAAGGCAACGGTGCTGGCACCGGGAAATCTGTCAATGGCTTGCCAGTTGGACCCATCGGACGAGGCTCCTTGAGCATCCCCGCCCCGCGGTGCTTATTTCCCTGTTCCTCGCTCACGATGGGTAAACCACACTTCCCGTTCGATACACCAAATTCTTTGAGCTGTAGGCTCATTTCAAGGTTATCGGTCGAAGCAAAAGATCCCGGTTTTTTGGGTTCATTCACGGCGAGCCTTTACCTTGAACCTTAGCTCTAATGTTGTATGCGAGCTGGATGCGCACTGGCATTTCACGAAAGGACACGATGAGCACCATTGTGAAGTTCATCAGCCTGGCCGAGGCCGAGCCGGAGAGCGAGGAAGTCAGCGTTTCCGTGCTGCTCCAGGCACAGCTGGATGACGGGCGGCTGGTCGTCGTGCTCGATGACCGGGGCTGGTCCACCAACTGCAGCTGGCCGCAGGCGGTACCGGCTGATATCCGCGAAACCGCGCTGGTGGTGGCGGGACCGGATGAACCGGCCCCTGGGGCAACCGCGGCCCAGGCCCTGCACGATTACTGGGAGTACATCCAGACGCTCCTCGCTGCGCAACAGCTGCACCTGCCGGTCCATGAGCTGATGGCCCTGGAGCATGAAGTCCAGTTCGGCCCGCGCCTGCAAAACCTGCTGGCCGCGTCCGGCCATTGACCCCGCCTGGGATTGGGCAGGAGACTTGAACCATCATGAACAAGGAATCCCGGACCATGCTCGCTTCCCTGGAGCACTCGTTGCAGCTCGGCGGCCGGCTCGTCGAGAACATTGCAGGCACGCAGTGGAACGCGCCCACGCCGTGCAGCGATTGGACGGTGCGCAAGCTGCTCGAGCATGTGGTGGGCATGAATCTGGTCTTTGCCGCCATGCTGTCCGGGCAGCGCCCGCCCTCTCGCGATGCCGATGTGCTGGGCGAGGATCCGGCCAGAGCCTACACCCGCTCAGCGCAGCTGCTGCTGGCCGCCTTTGGTGCCCCGGGGGTGCTTGAACAAAGCTTCCAGAGCCCGATGGGCACGGCCACCGGCTTCGAGCGGCTGCAGATCCGCAGCTACGATTTGCTCGCCCACCTCTGGGATCTGGCCCAAGCCACCGGGCAGGTGCTGGAGGATGATCCCGTGCTGGAATCCTCAGCGCAGCAGGCATGGGAATTCGCCCGCGGGCAGCTCGCTGATTCTCCGCGCTCCGGGCGCTTCGATCCACCGCAACCGGTCAGCGACGAGGCGCCGGCGCTGGACCAGCTCGCGGCGTTCCTCGGCCGGCCAGTGCCGTGGACCCCACACCGATAATTTGCCCTCGATCCGGCGAAGTCCTTGAACCGGGCGCACCCCGGTGGTCAAATGGTGCCACACACCAGGATCAGGCGGCATGAGGGGCGAGGCAGATGTTCACGGGAATGCTCGGCAATTGCACGGTATCGGATGTGGCCCGCGCCGAGCACTGGTATGCCCGGCTCTTTGGCAGATCCCCCGATCAGCGGCCCATGGACGGATTGCTCGAATGGCATCTGGCCCCGGGCTACGGCGTCCAGGTGTACTGCGAACCCGAACGCGCCGGGCACAGCACCCTGGTCTTGGAAGTTGCCGATCTCGACGCCCAGGCGTCGCGACTGCTGGAATCGGGCATCGAGCACCACGGGCCGCAGCCCGGCGGCGGGGCGCGAATCCTGCAGCTTCAGGATCCCGACGGCAACCGGATAGTGCTCGCCTCCCCATTGACCGGCCTCGCGCGCTGAGCCCGGCATCAGGAACTCAGGCTTGCTCCGCCGCCCAATCGAATGACAACGGCAGCAGCTCGCGGGCGCTGACGCTGCGTGGCCCGTTCGGGGTATCGACGATGACTCTCAGCTGCGGGTAGTTATCCGCCATCACCTGGCGGCAGCGACCGCACGGGTTCTTGATTCCGCGGCCCTCGTTGCCCACCGCAACTACCACCTGCGGATCCATGGCCCCGGCGGCACGGGCCGCCCCGAAAGCCACCAGCTCGGCACAGGGCCCACCGGTGAAGTGGTTGAAATCCACGCCCGCGTGCATCGTGCCATTGGCAGCCAGCACCGCGGTGCCCATGGTGTGCACCCCGTCCCCGCCATCGGGCGCATCGGTGGTGGCCTCGATTATCTGCCGGGCCAGCTCAACCAGAGCCTTTTCGTCATCAGCCAGTTCTCGATAGTGCAGCTGGTGCGGTGTCGCATTCATGGCTCCAGCCTAGCTGCCACATCCTGAAGCCAGGCATCCCAGGCCCCGCCGGCCCGACCGGCCAGCAAGTCGTATCCTGCGGCGCGTGGATGCGCCCCGTCATCGGCAGCTACTTCACGGCGCCACAGGTCATTGCCGGCCAGGTCTTCGTGGACGCCCAGATACGACACCATCTGCGAGCGGCAGAATGCCCGCATCTGCGCGTCCAACTCAAGCAGCTCCGCGTTCAAGGCATCATCGGCGATCGCTGGCGGCCCGATGATCAATATCGGCCAGTTCCGTTCCCCGGCCGCACCCAGGATTGCCGCGAGGTTGGGGATCCGATCTTCGACTGCCACCCGTGGCTTCGCTCCCCAGCGGATGACGTCGTTGACGCCGAAGGAAAACACCACGCCCACCGCATGGTCCCCTGGCGGAAAACGCGCAGCGCATTCAGCTTCGAATCGCTGCCTGATCATGGCGCTGGTATCGCCGCGCACCCCGAGGTTGTAGCCGGTGAGCGCGTAGCCGCGTTCGATTCCCCGGGCGATCAGCCGTCCTGCCCATCCGCGGTGGGTTTCATCGCCGACTCCCGCGACAAATGAATCCCCGACGAAGCACACTCGCAGCGCTGCACCCATGATGTCCTCTCGACCGGTTGGCTGTCTCGCCGCCCAAGGCCAATCCTCCCAAAGATTCCAAGACGCAAAAAATCCGCTACCCGAGCACTTCGGATAGCGGATTCTTCACTGCGGGCTAGTGGCCCTCGACGCTGGTTTCGTCGAACGGACGGTTGCCGGCCAGCACGGCCTTCGCCTGGTCCATGTCAATTTCCCTGGTCCACTTGCCGATCAGCAAGGTGGCCACGGCGTTGCCGGTGAAGTTGGTCAGCGCGCGGGCTTCGGACATGAACTTGTCGATGCCCACGATCACGCCCATGCCGTCCAGCAGTTCCGGACGGTGCGACTGCAGCCCGGCGGCCAAGGTGGCCAGGCCTGCACCGGTCACGCCGGCGGCGCCCTTGGAAGCGACGATCATGAAGACCAGCAGGCCGACCTGCTCGCCCAGGTTCATCGGCATGCCCATGGCGGTCGAAACGAACAGGGCAGCCATGGTCAGGTAGATCGCGGTGCCGTCAAGGTTGAAGGAGTAGCCGGTTGGCACGGTGATGCCGACGACCGGCTTCGAAACACCGGCATGCTCCATCTTGGCGATCAGGCGCGGCAGGGCCGACTCGGAGGAGCTGGTGGAGAAGATCAGCAGGTATTCGCGAGCCAGGTACTTGAGCAGCAAGAAGATGTTCAGACCGGTCACCACGCGCAGCAAGGTGCCAAGGATGACGACGATGAACAGGGCGCAGGTCAGGTAGAAGGCGCCCATCAGGATCGCCATGGAGCCGATGGCGGCCCAACCGGTGGCACCGACCACTGCGGCAATGGCGCCGAAGGCACCAATCGGGGCAACCCACATGATCATCATCATCAAGCGGAAGACCACGGCCTGGATGTGCTTGATGCCGTTGAGCACCGGCTCGCCGGCCTTGCCCATGGACTGCAGCGCGAAGCCGACCAGCAGGGCCAGCACCAGGGTTGGCAGCACCGGGATGTCGCCCGGGATCAGTTCCAGCAGGAAGGCGACGGTGGCGTTGTCTCCCCCGCCGGTGCTCGCCTCATAAGGCTCGAGCTTCAGTCCGGATCCGGGGTGGATGATGTTGCCGACGACCAGGCCGATGGCCAGGGCGAAGGTGGACATGGTGATGAAGTACAGCAGCGCCAGGCCGCCGACCTTGCCGACCGTGGCGGCCTTGGCGATGGAGCCGACGCCGAGGGCGATGGTGCAGAAGATCACCGGGGCGATCAGCATCTTGATCAATGCCACAAAACCGGTGCCCAGGGGCTTGAGCGCCTTGCCGAGGTCCGGGGCGAGCAGTCCGACCGCTGCGCCGAGCACCACGGCGGCAATCACCATGATGTACAGCCAGTGGGTCTTGTCTTTTTTCTTCGTTCCGGCCTGGGCTGAGTTGCCGCCCGGCTTCATGTCGTCAGTGACAGTCATGTGGTTAGTCCTACCCTTGAAAAGTGCCTGCAACCGCCCCTGGCGTCCTTGCCAAGCCGGTATTACGTAGAATCGTTCTGTTCAATGGTGCGCGCCGAGGTGATGTGCATCTCTATTGCGTTCATATTGGTCACGCGATAGCACTCCAAAGGAAGACACCGCAAGAGGAGGAGCGCAACATGACAGACCACTTCACGGACCTGTCCTCGCCCCGCGAGGCTCAGAACGATGCAATCCCCGCTCCCCTGAGCCGCAACGGCTGGTCTTTTGCGGTGCTGATCTTCGCCGCGCAGATGCTCGTGGTCATTTTGGTGGTCATTGGAATGGCGGTCTCCACCTACCAGCAACAGGCCCGGGTCATCCTCGACGACAAGCAAGCCACCGTTGCCACGATCTCCATTACGCTGGCCAACGACCCTTTCGTGGGCAACGCGCTGGCCGGGGATCACCCCTCGGAACTGCTGCAGCCCTACACCAACAAGATCCTGGACCGCGGCCAAGGTGTCGATTTCATTTCGATCATGACCCCGGACACCAAGCGCGTCACCCACCCCAATCCCGAGCGGATTGGCCAGAACTATGCAGGTTCGACCAAGCAGGCGCTCGCCGGCCAGACCTATAACGAGGTGGCGCTGGGAACCCTGGGACGCTCGGTGCGGACCATTGCGCCGGTGTACCACGACGGAAAGCTTGTCGGGCTGGTGGCCACCGGAATCACCCTGGAAAACCTGCAGACGATTTACCGCAGCGAGCTGCCGCAAATCCTGCTGGTTTCCGCACTCGCCCTGATCCTGGCCGGCTTCACCTCGTGGTGCTTCTCGCGCTACGTCAACCAGGCGACCTTGGGCTTCGGCCCGCATGGCCTGCGCCGGCTCTACGCCTTCTATTTCTCCGCGCTGCATTCGGTGCGCGAAGGGCTGGTGCTGCTCGATCGGCGGCATCGGATCGTGCTCTATAACCAAGAGGCCGCGAAATTGCTGGATTTGCCCGATGAGGTACCGCCTCATGGCCTGGATCTCGACCAGGTCCAGATGCCCGAAACCCTGCGCACGCTCATGGCCACCGGCCGCAGCTGCAAAGACGAAATCCATCTGGGAGCCCGCAGCGTACTGTCCATTTCCCAAGGTCCCGCACGCTTGACCAACGCGGGATTGCCCCGGAGAGGCGGCGCTCCCCGGCGCTGGCTTGGCGTGCAGCCGCTCACCGGCCAGGTTCTGACCTTGCGCGACCTCACCGAGGTGCAGGAACTGGCCGGCGAGGTCCAGTCGCTGAAAACCTTCTCCACCGCCCTGCGAGCGCAAACCCATGAGCATGCCAACCGGCTGCACACCATCGCCACGCTGATAGAAAATGGCCAGAACGAGCGGGCCTTGGCCTTTGCGGTGGACGACCGGCAGCATTCGCAAAAGCTTACCGATGCCATCGTGCATTCCATCGATGACGCCTACCTTTCCAGCCTGCTGGTGGCCAAAGCCGCCCAAGCCCATGAGCGCGGGGTCAAGCTGGATATCACCGCGCAGGGATTCATCCCTGCCGATGCGGTGGCAGCCAGCGATATGGTCACCATCGTGGGCAACCTCTTGGACAATGCCTTGGATGTTTCCGCCGGCACCAGGGAATCCACCGTCTGGGTGGAGGTCACCGCGGGGCATGGGGAGCTGATCATATCCGTGGCCGATTCCGGGCCCGGCATTGAACCGGAATTCCTCGACCAGCTGCTGCGTTTCGGGGTGAGCACCAAAAAGGGGGCACAGCCGCGCGGTCTGGGCTTGGCCCTGGTGCAGCAGGCCGTGCTGCGCCTAGGTGGCACAATGAATGTTGACAATGATGCCGGGGCGATCTTCACCGTGACCCTTCCGCTAGAGTCCAGCAGCTAGCCAAGGAGAGTTCCATGACAGGTCCCCGCATCGTCCCACCCGCCCCGTCTTCAAGCAGCGAGGACATCATTGTGCTCGTGGTCGACGACGAGCCCGAAACCGCGGCATCCCACGCCAAGTACGTTAATCGGGTCCCCGGATTCGCGACCGGCGCGATCGCCAACAACGGGCAAGAAGCATTGTCCCTGCTCACACGCGCCCGGAATTCAGGGGCTGCCTTCGATCTGGTCCTCCTGGACATGACCTTGCCCGATTTGCACGGGATCGACGTGGCCAAGCGGATGCGCGGGTTGGGCCTGACCACCGACATCATCGCCATCACCGCGGTCCGCGATCTTGCCGTGGTCCGCTCCGCTGTCGCCACCGGCATCACCCAGTACCTCATCAAGCCCTTCACCTTTGCGGCCTTCAGCGAGAAGCTTGAAAATCACCGCCGCTTCATCTCCACCATGCGGTCCACCGGGCCGGACACCAGCCAGGCCGCCTTGGACACCGCCTTTTCCGCGCTGCGCACATCTACCGCTTCCGCTTCCCTGCCCAAGGGCCTGATCCCGGAGACCTTGGCACAGATCAGCGAGCATCTGGCCCGGCAGGCCGAACGCTGCTTTTCAGCCACCGAACTGGGCGAAGAACTAGGCATCTCGCGGGTCACCGCTCGGCGCTACCTGGAGCACCTGTTCGAAACCAGGGCAGTGCTCAAACAACCGCGGCATGGCACCAGGGGCCGCCCGGAATATGAATACCGGGCAGCTCCTCGAAGCTAGGCCGCCGGCCTAGGCTTGCGCGCGCAGCAGCGGCATCAATTCATCGAGCACTGCGGGGTCCTCGATGGTGGATGGAACGGTGTACTCCTTGCCGTCGGCAATCTGCCGCATGGTCTTGCGCAGGATTTTGCCCGAACGGGTCTTCGGCAACGCGGCAACCACCGTGACTTCGCGGAAGTCCGCCACGGCGCCGATCTGCCGGCGCACCAGGGCGACAATTTCCCGCGCCAAGGTTTCGCCGTCGATCTGAACGCCGGATTTGAGCACCACATAGCCACTGGCGCGTTGCCCCTTGAGCGCATCGGCCAGGCCGATCACGGCGCATTCCGCGACCGCCGGATGGCTGGCCAGCACCTGCTCGATGGCGCCGGTGGACAGCCGATGCCCGGAAACGTTGATCACGTCATCGGTGCGGCCCATCACGAAGAGGTAGCCGTCCTCATCCAGGAACCCCGAGTCCCCGGTCAGGTAGCACCCCTCGATCTGCGCCAGGTACGTATCGATAAAGCGCTGGTCGTTGCCCCACAGCGTGGTCAACGCACCCGGTGGCAATGGCAGGCGGACAACAATATTTCCCTCCTGGCCCGCTGGCAGCTCCTCGCCCAGGCCATCGCGAATCTGCACCGCGAAACCAGGCACCGGGGTGGTGGGCGATCCCGCCTTGGCCGGCAGCGCTTCCAGCCCCAGCGGATTCGCGGCGATCGGCCAACCGGTCTCGGTCTGCCACCAGTTATCCACCACGGGAATCCGCAGAAGATCGGAGGCGAAGTGGAAGGTATCGGGGTCCAGTCGCTCTCCGGCGACAAACAGCGCGCGCAGGGTGGACAAGTCATGGCTGGCGATCAGCGCGCCCTGCGGATCCGCCTTGCG
The DNA here is from genome assembly GCF_001302565.1 of Glutamicibacter halophytocola. Taxonomy (NCBI): domain Bacteria; kingdom Bacillati; phylum Actinomycetota; class Actinomycetes; order Micrococcales; family Micrococcaceae; genus Glutamicibacter; species Glutamicibacter halophytocola. Next base: position 1,323,233 of record NZ_CP012750.1, on the reverse strand, counting down.
CACGGCACGCAACGCAGTTGGCGCGGTGAACATCGTTGTGACCCCGTGGTCCTCGATAATGCGCCCAAAAACTCCGGCATCCGGCGTGCCCACCGGCTTGCCTTCATAGAGCACCGTTGTCGCGCCGGCGATCAGCGGCGCGTACACAATGTAGGAGTGGCCTACGACCCAGCCGACATCGGAGGCGGTGAACATGGTGTCCCCGGGATGCACATCGTAGATTGCGTTCATCGAGTACTGCAGCGCCGTGCCGTAGCCACCTGTGTCGCGGACCACTTTTTTCGACGCCCCGGTGGTGCCCGAGGTGTACAGCACGTAGAGCGGGTGGGTTGATGGCACGGGCACGGCCGCGGCGGGTGCTGCCTGCTGCGCCTGCTCATCCCAGTCCAGCCAATTGACCTGTTGGCCGTTGATCGGCTGGTTCCGGTAGTCGGCGAGGCCATGCTCGAACCCATCGCGGTGGGCCACAATCACGTCCTTAACGGCTGGTTCCGCCAGGGACAGCGCCTCAGCCACCGCCGGCAGGTATTCGATGCGCCTGCTTGGCTCGATGCCGCCGGAGGCGGTGACCACCGCGACCGGCGCGCAGTCGGTAATACGCGCCGCCAGCTCCTTCGGGGCAAAACCGCCAAAGACCACCGAATGCACGGCACCGAGCCGGGCGCAAGCGAGCATGGCGATCACGGCCTGCGGGATCATCGGCAAGTAGATCAGCACCCGATCCCCCATGCCGACCCCGCGCCCTGCCAATACGCCGGCAAAGGTTTCAACTTCGCTCAGCAGCTGCGCGTAGGTGTAGCTGACGACGCTGCCCAGCATCGCTGAATCATGGATCAGCGCGGTGTGATCTGCGCGGCCGGCGGCAACATGCCGATCGAGCGCATTGCTGGAAAGGTTGAGCTTGCCATCGGGGAACCAGGAATAGAGCGGCTTGCGCGAATCGTCGATGGCTATTTGCGGCACCGTGTCCCATTGGAGATCCTGGGCCGCTTGCAGCCAGAAAGTGGCGGGGTCGTTGGTAGCCTGGGCGAAGGCCCGGCGGTATTCCTGTGCCATTGTTCTTTCCTCCCGGCACCGGGCGTCATTGCCCGGCCCCTGCGTGGTGACTGAGATCGTCCTCGCCGTCAACTCTATGAGCCAAGTCACTCCAACACAAATTTTATGTATACATAACTTGAAAGAATCTTGGGATATATTCTCAAATCTCCCAATTATCCACGGTCCGTGTATACAATTGCAGCATGAGAGCAAGCGACAAGGTCTACGAGAGCCTGCGCGCCGACATTGTCGAATGGCGCTTGGCTCCGGGCACCGTACTCGCAGAAGTCGAGCAGTCAGAACGCCTGGGCGTTTCGCGCACACCGGTTCGCGAGGCGCTGGGGCGGCTGGTTGCCGATGGACTGGCGGTAGCGCAACGCGGGCGAGGCACGGTGGTCTCGGAGGTCAGCGAAGATCACGTAGAAGACCTGTTCGTCCTGCGCGTAGCACTGGAATGCGCCAGCGCCCGGCAGGCAGCCGGCTCAGCGCAGCGAGCAAGCTTCGACGAACTGGCGCTGCGCTTTGAGGCCGCCGCCCTAGAAATAGAGATCCCCGGATCCCGCGAATCCTACTACCAGCTGGTGCAGCTGCTCGACGATTCCATCGACGAGGCTGCGAACAACAAGTACCTGTCCAACGCATTGCGCACCCTGCGGGTTCACCTGCAACGGATTCGGCGCATGGCCAAGGACAACCCCCAACGGCTCAAGGCCTCCGCCGGCGAGCATGCTGCCATAGCGCGAGCGATCGCCAGCGGGAATCCCGAGGTTGCCGCGGCGGCCACCACAGTTCACCTGCACCAATCCTTCACCCACATCATGGCCCACGCGGCCGGATCAGAAAGGCAATGACCATGATCAAGCACCCTGTACGCGTATACCGCTCCGAGGAAAACCTGGCTCGCGAAGACCAGCTGGCGCACAAGATCGCCACGGTGGCCGCCGATCCGGTAGAGGTCACCGCAGAAGTGGCCGACATGATCATCAACCGCATCATCGACAATGCCTCGGTGGCCATCGCTTCGCTGAACCGCGGACCGATCATTGCCGCCCGCGCCCAGGCACTGACCCACGCCCCATCCACCGGCGGGGCGGGCGCCAGCGTCTTCGGCATCTCCGAAAAGGTCTCCCCGGAATGGGCAGCCTGGGCCAACGGCGTGGCCGTGCGCGAACTGGACTACCATGACACCTTCCTGGCCGCCGAATACTCGCACCCGGGCGACAACATCCCGCCGATCCTGGCTGTCGCCCAGCACACTGGCGCCTCGGGCAAGGACCTGATCCGCGGCATCGCCACCGGCTACGAAATCCAGGTGGACCTGGTCAAGGCCATCTGCCTGCACAAGCACAAGATCGACCATGTCGCGCACCTGGGCCCATCGGCCGCCGCCGGCATCGGCACCCTGCTGGGCCTGGATGTCGAAACCATCTTCCAGGCCGTGGGACAGGGCCTGCACACCACCACCGCCACCCGCCAGTCGCGCAAGGGCGAAATCTCCACCTGGAAGGCCCACGCCCCGGCCTTCGCCGGCAAGATGGCCGTCGAGGCCGCGGACCGCGCGATGCGCGGCCAGACCTCCCCAGTGCCAATCTACGAGGGCGAAGACGGCGTCATCGCCTGGATGCTCGATGGCGAGGATGCCGCCTACGAGGTGCCGCTGCCAGAGGCCGGCGAAGCCAAGCGCGCCATCCTGGACACCTACACCAAGGAGCACTCGGCCGAGTACCAGGCCCAGGCCTGGATCGACCTTGCCCGCAAGCTGCACGGCGAGCACCCGGAGGCCACCGACCCGAAGAACGTCACCTCGGTGCTGATCAAGACCAGCCACCACACCCACTACGTCATCGGCTCCGGCGCGAACGACCCGCAGAAGTACGATCCCACCGCCAGCCGCGAAACCCTGGACCACTCGATCCCGTACATCTTCACCGTGGCCTTGCAGGATGGCGCATGGCACCACGTGGATTCCTACTCCCCTGAGCGTGCCGGCCGCGCCGACACCGTGGAGCTGTGGCACAAGGTCACCACCGAAGAAGATGCGCAATGGACCCGCCGCTACCACTCGCTCGACATCGCCGAGAAGGCCTTCGGCGGCTCGGTCGAGATCACCCTGGCCGATGGCACCGTGATCACCGATGAAATCGCCGTAGCCGACGCGCACCCGCTCGGCGCCCGTCCTTTCGCCCGCGAGCAGTACATCAACAAGTTCCGCACCCTGGCCGCCGGCCTGGTGGACGACGCCGAGATCGACCGCTTCATCGCGGCCGCAGAAAACCTTGAAAACCTGGCCGCCGGCGAACTGGACCAGCTGAACATCGCCGCCGCCGCGGGCGTCATCGACGCAGCGGCCGCACCGAAGGGCCTGTTCTAGCATGCTGTACTCGACAAGAACCCCTGCGGCAAAGCGCCTGGCGCTGCGCGAAATGCTCACCCCGGGTGCCGCCCGCCAGTTCCCCGGCGCTTTCAACCCGCTCTCGGCGAAGCTGATCAGCGAGAAGCAGTTCGACGGCATCTACATTTCTGGTGCGGTGCTCGCCAACGACCTTGGCCTGCCGGATATCGGATTGACCTCGCTGACCGAGGTAGCCACGCGTGCCGGGCAAATCGCCCGCATGTCCGACCTGCCCGCGATCGTGGATGCCGATACGGGATTCGGCGAGCCGATGAACGTGGCCCGCACCATCCAGGAACTCGAATACGCTGGACTTGCCGGGTGCCACATCGAGGACCAATTCAATCCGAAACGCTGCGGACACCTGGACGGCAAGAACGTGGTGGACACCGACACCATGCTCAAGCGCATCGCCGCCGCCGCTGATGCACGCATCGATCAGAACTTCCTGATCATGGCCCGCACCGATATTCGCGCGGTCGAGGGCCTTGATTCGGCCATCGACCGGGCCAAGGCGATGGTCGACGCCGGAGCCGACGCGATCTTCCCCGAGGCGATGAAAAACGTCGCAGAGTTCGAGGCGGTGTGCAACGCCGTGGATGTGCCGGTACTGGCGAATATGACCGAGTTCGGCAAGTCCGAGCTATTCAACCGCCAACAGCTGGCAGATGCCGGTGTCGCGCTGATCATCTACCCGGTCACCCTGTTGCGCAGCGCCATGGGCGCGGCCGAGCGGGTGCTGGATGCCATCAGCGAGGATGGTACCCAGCAGCGCGAAGTGGATAACATGTTAACCAGGTCACGCCTCTACGAGCTCGTGGACTATGAAGCCTACAACCGCTTTGATACCGGAATCTTCAATTTCCAGGTCCCGACCTTGGACATTGATTCCAATAGCGCCAACCTCTAGATTCGCACCATAGCAGTATCACCAATGCATTATTTCTCCGGCAATGAAGAGGAGCAAGAATGACTACCCCAGAGGAAATCAAAAAGGGCCTGGCAGGCGTTGTCGTTGACTACACCGCCGTCTCCAAGGTCAACCCGGAAACGAACTCGCTGTTGTATCGCGGTTATCCCGTGCAGGACCTGGCCGCTAACAAGTCCTTCGAAGAGGTCGCACTGCTCTTGTGGACCGGGGAATTGCCGAGCCAGAGCGAATTGACCGAGTTCACCGCCTTCGAACGCGCCAACCGCGCTTTGGATCCGCGGGTCAAAGCCGCCATTGATCTGCTGCCTGCCGACTGCCACCCCATGGATGTCGGACGCACCGCAGTGTCGGTGATCGGCGCAAACCACCCCGAGGCAGGCAATTCCTCGCCCGAGGCCGAACTGCTCAAGGCCAAGGAACTGTTCGCTGCTTTCCCGGCAGTGGTTGCCTACGACCAGCGCCGCCGCCGCGGCCTGGAGATTGTCGCCCCGCGTGAAGATCTAGACTACTCGTCCAACTTCTTGTGGATGACCTTTGGCGAAGAAGCCGCCCCGGAGGTTGTCGATGCTTTCCGCGTGTCCATGGTGCTCTATGCAGAACACTCTTTCAACGCCTCGACCTTCACCGCCCGAGTAATCACTTCGACCCTGTCGGATCTCCATTCGGCGGTCACTGGGGCCATTGGAGCGTTGAAGGGTCCGCTGCATGGTGGAGCCAACGAAGCGGTGATGCACACCTTTACCGAGATCGGCATCAACAAAGACGAATCTCGCGAAGATGCAGCAAAGCGCGCCAAGGCATGGATGGTGGAAGCACTGGCCGCGAAGAAGAAAGTCATGGGCTTCGGGCACCGTGTTTACAAGCACGGCGACTCGCGCGTCCCGACCATGAAGGCCGCGTTGGACCGGATGATTGAACACTACGATCGCCACGAAATACTGGGATTGTACGACGGCCTGGAAGCTGCCATGGATGAAGCCAAATCCATCAAGCCAAACCTGGATTACCCGGCCGGCCCGACCTATCACCTCATGGGCTTTGACACCGAGATGTTCACCCCGATCTTCATTGCGGCACGCATTACCGGCTGGACGAGCCATATCTTCGAACAGCGCGCAGCCAACGCGCTGATCCGACCGCTCTCTGCCTATAACGGCTCGGAGCAGCGCGCACTGTAAAAAGTTCAGCTCGCAACAAAGGCCACGGGGACAAAGCAAGCACTTCCACCTCGTGGCCTTTGCCATGTCCAGGACCGGAGTGCACCAGTTAGCCGCCACGCAGGCTTGCAGTATCGAACGAATCGACCTATCGTTTAACGATAGAAACACTTCGAAGAACGATAAGGTATCTTGCCATGGGAAAATTCAGCATTGTCGGGTTGAAGGTAATTCTGGCTGTGATTCTAGCTGGCACATTCTTTGTCCAGCTATTCATGATCCCGATGATTTTCATCCACGAATCACCGAGCGACGGGACGGAGAAGTTCTTTCAAGGTTCCTTCCTCAGCTACCTTTTTCTCGCAGGGCTCATCATTGAAACATGCGTTTACTGCGTGTGGAAATTAGCGACGAGAGTCAAACGCGGGACTGTTTTCGACCCGGCCTCTTTGGGTTATGTAACGCCCATCATCATCGCCTTCGCGGTCGGCGCCTTGGCCACGCTTGCACTCGGCGCCATCTTCGCTGCCAGCACCGAAATAGCCCCCGGCGTTGTGCTTCTTGTCGGTGGGGCCGGACTCCTGATGATCGGCATCAGCATCATCGTGCTCGTCCTGCGCCAGCTGCTCGAACAAGCGGCAATGACCGAAGCCCAAGCTGCCGAACTTCGCACCGAATTGGGTGGCGTTATCTGATGGGAATTCGAGTAGATATCGACGTGATGCTAGCCAAGCGAAAAATGGGGGTTGGCGAACTATCAGAGAAGATCGGCATCACGCCTGCGAATCTTGCCGTGCTCAAGAATGGACGGGCCAAGGCAGTCCGGTTTAGCACCTTGGAAGCGTTGTGCCGTGAATTGGATTGCCAACCTGGCGACCTGCTGATTTTTGAACCCGACGCCGGCTAGGACAGAGAACGGCATCGGATCAAGATCAATCCCAGGGGTCAAAATCAATCGTTTGCACCGAGATGTTGTCGGAGGCCAGAACTATCCTTGCGGTGAACCTCTGGCCGGCGGCCAGCTGGGGCAGCCAAGTTTTCGAGTCCTGCCACATCTCATCGACGGGCAATTGGTCGATGCGGAACCACAACGGTTCGAGCTCGTCGCTGCTGGCTGCTTGCCCCTCGGCAGATCGCGCGATAAAGGTCATGCAGTCCATGTCAGCGGCGGGCAGCGAACTGAACCTGAATTCAATTCTTGCCGCCAGTTGCAGTTCCGGGCCAGAGACCCTCAGACCCGTTTCTTCGAAAAATTCCCGAACAGCCGCTTGCCTGCTCGACTCGCCCGGTTCATTTTTCCCTCCGGGAAGGACGATCTTTCCTTGCCCGAATCCGCGCAACTTTCGCCCCAGCAGAATTTGGGCATTCCCATCCCGTTCAGCGAGCAAGGCAACCAACGCCACCGGGCGAGGATTAGACGAGTGGCTATTCCCAGACATGGTCATTCAACCCTTGGATGCGCCAGTTGATAGGACTCACGCAGCGAGTCCACCGTCACTTTGGTATAAATCTGCGTTGTAGTCACCGAAGCGTGACCCAGGAGTTCTTGCACTACACGAACATCGGCACCGCCCTCTAGTAAGTGGGTGGCGAAGGAGTGGCGCAAGGTATGCGGCGAAACTTCGACATTGATTCCCGATCGCTGCGCAGCCTTGCTGATCAAGAGCCAAACTGACTGTCGAGACAGCCGGCCACCGCGCTGATTGAGAAAGAGCGCAGGCGTGCCCTTGCCCTTCAGCGCCAACCCAGGTCGCGAACGCACCAGGTAGTCGCTGACCGCTTGCTGCGCGTAACCGCCTACGGGAACGATGCGTTCCTTGGACCCCTTGCCGAAGAGCCGGACCACCGCGTCGTCGGCAAAATGAAGATCGTCCACGTCCAGATCGACCACTTCAGAAATTCGAGCACCGGTGGCGTACAAGAATTCCAGGATGGCGCGATCACGCAGGCCCGCCGGAGTTTCGGTACTGATCGAATCCAGCAGTCGAATTACCTGCGCAATGGAAATCGCTTTTGGCAGTGATTGCCCGATTGCCGGGGGCTGAATCTCGCGTGCCGGATTGGGCACGCAAATCCCTTCCAGCTCCCAGTACTTGTGCAACTGCCGTATGGCCACTGCATGCCTGGCCACGGACCTCGCGCCCAAGGGCTTATGGTCGTCGTCGCCGCGGGAAAGCTCCTGCAGATAACCGCTAATGGTGGCCTCGGTGATTTGCTGTGGATCGTTCACGTTATAGGTTTGCAGCACATCTGCATAGCGGGCTAGGTCCCGGCGGTACGATGCAAGCGTATTCTCGGCTAGGCCTCGTTCGATGGCCAGGTGCTGCAAGTAGCGCTTGACCGCCTGCTCAAAGCCGTCGCTCATCCTTCGCGCAGATTGGGGTGAACCTCGAATGGTTCATTCGCGTCGCGCAAATTGGTGTACTTGCTAGCTCGTGCAGCTTGAGCAGCCAGGAGCGCGATCATTGCCGTTGGATTGTGAATCTTGCCGGCCAGTACTGCGGCAACAGCTTCTTCCAATGGAACCCAGGTGCTGATCATTTCAGCTTCTTCTTCGGTGCGTTCATGTCGCTGGCCCTCCGGCACGAGCTGCGGTTCGCGTGCTAGATATATTCGCACGGCCTCCGATGACGAGCCTGGCGAAAGAAAGACATCCGTCAAAATTGACCAATGATTTGCCGTTCGGTCCGCTTCTTCCCAGAGCTCACGCTTGGCTGCATCCAGCGGTGCCTCGCCCTCGATATCCAACAGCCCCGCAGGAATCTCCCATAAGCGCATCCCGACTGGATGGCGATACTGATTGATCATCAGCACTCGCTCGTCATCATCCATCACCAATACACTGACGGCGCCAGGGTGGTTGATGTAATCACGTTCAATGGTTCCGCCAGTCTCTGAAAGCTTCACCGAATCGTGGATGACGTTCCAGATTCGCCCTTCGTACACTGTTTCCCGGCCCAGTAATTCGCGCGGAGAGAATTCGTCGGAAATTGGAGGCATCGACACCAGGTTCGTCCTTTGGTAGGTAATAGCTGTCCTTCAATTCCAAGCTTAAACAGCCGCGCGCCGGTCAAGAGTAACCGGCGCGCGAGTGCTTGCAGAGAATTCGCTCTGCCCGAAGTTTGCTAGCTGCGCTGATCCAAGGCAGCAGCAACCAGGCCTGCGAACATCGGGTGTGGTCGTGTCGGGCGGCTGGAGAGCTCCGGGTGCGCCTGAGTGGAGACGTAGTAAGGGTGAACATCCTTTGGAAGTTCCACAAATTCTACAAGGCTGCCATCTGGCGAAGTGCCGGAGAAGACCAGTCCAGCTTCTTCCAGCTGCGCGCGGTACGAGTTGTTGACCTCGTAACGGTGACGGTGGCGTTCTGCTACGTCGGTCGTGCCGTAGGTTTCGGCCAGGACCGAGCCTTCAGCCAGCTTTGCCTCATAAAGGCCAAGGCGCATGGTTCCGCCCAAATCGCCCTTGCCATCCACGATCTCCAGCTGCTCCTCCATGGTCGCGATGACCGGGGTGGTGGTATCTGGATCGAATTCGGTGGACGATGCGCCTTCAAGGCCAGCAACGTTACGCGCGTATTCGATGACCATGGACTGCAGGCCAAGGCAAAGGCCGAGGGTAGGCAGCTTGTTCTCACGAGCGAAACGCAGTGCGCCCAGCTTGCCTTCGAGGCCGCGAATGCCGAAGCCGCCTGGCACGCAGATTGCTTCAACGCCAGCGAGAGCCTTGGCAGCTCCTGCTTCAGTGGCGCATTCATCTGCTGGAACCCAGCGAATGTTGACCTTGGCGTTGTTAGCGAATCCACCGGCGCGCAATGCTTCGGTCACCGAAAGGTAGGCGTCCGGGAGGTCGATGTACTTGCCAACCAGAGCTACGGTCAGCTCGGTGCTTGGGTTGTGCACAACGTCCAGCAGGCGATCCCACGAGCTCCAGTCGACATCGCGGAACTTCAGTTCCAAAGTCTGCACGATGTAGGCGTCCAGGCCCTGAGCGTGGATGACCTTGGGGATGTCGTAGATGCTCGGGGCATCAGCGCAGTTGATGACAGCTTCGGTGTCCACGTCGCAAGTGCGTCCGAGCTTGGCTCGCATCTCTGCAGGAATCGGACGATCGGAACGGATGACCAATGAGTCTGGCTGAATGCCGATGGAGCGCAACGCAGCTACGGAGTGCTGGGTTGGCTTGGTCTTCAGCTCATGGCTCGGGCCAATGAATGGCACCAGGGATACGTGTACGAAGAAAGCGTTCTTGCGGCCGATGTCCTGTCGAACCTGGCGCGCTGCTTCCAAGAATGGCTGGGATTCGATGTCGCCAACGGTGCCGCCGATTTCGGTGATGATCACATCTGGAGCTGACTTGCCGGCGGCAGGATCAGTGGCGGCCAAGCGCATACGGCGCTTGATTTCATCCGTGATGTGCGGGATCACCTGGACGGTATCGCCCAAGTACTCACCGCGACGTTCACGTTCCAGAACGGTTGAATACACCTGACCGGTAGTTACGTTGGCGGTACCAGGAAGGTTCTCATCCAGGAAGCGCTCATAGTGTCCGATATCCAGATCGGTTTCTGCGCCATCGTCAGTGACGAAGACTTCACCGTGCTGGAATGGGTTCATAGTACCTGGATCGACGTTCAGGTAGGGATCGAGCTTCTGCATGGTCACTGAGAGACCACGAGCTCGAAGTAGATGTCCAAGGCTGGATGCCGTCAATCCCTTACCAAGGGAAGAGGCCACACCGCCGGTGACGAAGATATGCTTTGTCGTTTCAGACGACCGAGAATCACGAGTTGAATTACGCTGCACCACGGGATTTCATCCTATCACCATTCCAATATTTAGCATCCTTCTAAAACTCTAGTGCACCATCACGCGAAGCCCTAGCCTCACCGTAATTCAGGCATTCACCAAGACTTTTAGCCGAAAATCTATTTCGCGGTGGTGAGCGATGACACTAGAATCTGGGCTTCGGAAAGCAATTCCTCCGCATGGGCCTGAGCTGTATCCGATTCCTCTTGGCCCGCGAGCATCCTGGCCAATTCCTTGACGCGTGCATCCTGATCGAGGCTAATCACATCGCTGGCGGTGTAGCCCGCACCTGATTTCGATGTAGCATCCGAATTCTTGATCACGCGAATATGGCGATCCGCATACGCGGCAACTTGGGGCAGGTGTGTCACGACGATGACCTGCACGTGCCTGGCGAGCATTGCCAGGCGTTCGCCAATGGCTACGGCAGCCTTGCCGCCTACACCCTGGTCGACTTCGTCGAAAACGAACGTCGGCACCGGGTCGACCGCCGCCAACACGACTTCAATGGCCAGCATGACACGCGAGAGTTCGCCACCGCTGGCGCCCTTGCCCAAAGCCCGTGGAGCGGCACCTGCATGAGGGGCGAGTAGCATCGAAATTGCGTCCTGGCCGAAGGCCCCCGGCTCGTCCAATTCGGCGACTTCAATAACGAGCTTTGCATCTGGCATCGCCAAGGCTTTAAGTTCGGCCGAAACCTGCGAGGAGAGCTTCTTCGCCGCTTTGCGTCGAGATTCCGACAGCTCGGAGGCAAGCGAAGCGACGCGATGCTCAAGCTCAACTACTTCATTCTCAAGCTCCGCAATCCGCGAATCATCGCCACCAAGCCGCTCCAGGCGGGAACGGGCCTCGGACGCCCAGCTGATCACTTCGTCGACGCTCGGAGCGTACTTCCGCATCAGCTTGTTCAAATCAGCGCGGCGGGCCTCGATCTGCGCAAGCCGCTCCGGGCCTTCCTCGTCGAGATCTGCGGCATAGGCCGCCAGATCGCTGGACAGCTCTGAGGCAAGAATGCCAAGTTCTGCAGCACGCTCGGAAAAGGAGGACAATACGGGATCGTCGCCACTGGCCTGCGCGAGCACTCCCCTGGCAGTTTCCACCAGCGTCGTGACTCCAGGGTTCTCGAAATCTTCGGAATCGATTACGGACTGCGCTTGCTGGCTGGCAGATCGAAGCGACTCAACGTTGCCCAACTTGATCGACTGCTCGCGCAAGGTTTCATCCTCACCCGGCTGCGGATCGAGCGACTCAATCTCATCCAGGGCCAAGCGCAAATTTTCGGCCTCGCGCACCCGATTGCGCGATTCGGTCTTCAGGCTCGATAGCTCTTTAGTTGCGGAGCGCCACTGGCGGTACGAACGCTGGTAGCTGCTCAAGAGGCGGGTGAGCGATTGTCCGGCAAAGCGATCGAGGGCATCGCGTTGAGCGGCTGGCTCCTTGAGCCGAATCTGATCGGATTGGCCGTGGACTGCGACGAGATCATGGCCCAGCTCGGCGAGCAGGCCCACCGGGGCGCTGCGCCCGCCAATGGTAGCCCTGGAACGCCCCTGGGCCGACAGCGATCGGGAAAGCAGCAGTTCGCTCTGTTCGCCAGCCGGTTCAATAAAGGCACCGGCTTGGCTGGCAGAATCAAGTACATGGTGATCCGGCGGCAAGTGCACCACGGCCTCGGCGAGGGCATGCTTGGCACCGTTTCGCACCGCCCCGGCATCGGCACGACGCCCCAGCAGCAAGGACAGCGCGGTGATCACCATGGTCTTGCCAGCCCCGGTTTCACCAGTGACCACTGTGAGCCCTGGGCCCAGTGGAAGGGTGGCCTCGGTAATCACACCAAGGTTGGAAATCTGGATTTCCTGAATCATTGCCTGCTCCCGAATGTCGAGTTCAAGTCGTACCGTGAGATTTTAGTATATGTGTTCTAACCCTGTTTTTCGTAGTTATGTTCGAGCGTGTGGAAAGTTTTTTCTGGAACTCGTTTATTCCGGGCCATCGTCGGTTCGCGCGACCATGGGGATTCCCGGTTCGTCACGGTGGTGCGGCTCGACACTCTGCAAGCCAGGACCGATAACCGGAAGGGCGGCAGTGGCTGATCGGCGTGCATCTACCTTTGCCGGCCCGCGCCATCCAGTGATCGGCAATTCAAACTTGTTGACCAGGCGCTCGGAAAATGGCGTGGTATTCAAACGCGCCAAATACACCGGGCGGCTGCTGCGCGTGACCTCCACGCGGGCGCCAGGCGGCAATTCGATAGTTCGCCGGCCATCGCACCACAGCACGGCGCCGGCATCGGTGCGGGTGAGGATCTCGACCGCCATCACTGAATCCGGCGACACGACCAGCGGCTTGGCAAAAAGAGCATGGGCCGAAATCGGCACCATGATCAGCGCAGCTACATCCGGCCACACCACTGGCCCGCCTGCGGAGAAGGAATAGGCGGTCGATCCGGTGGGCGTTGCCATCACGACGCCGTCGCAGCCAAAGGTCGAAATTGGGCGGCCATCAACTTCGATCACCACTTCGACCATGCGTTCGCGATTGGCTTTCTCCACGGCGGCTTCGTTCAACGCCCAGGTTTCAGCCAGGCATACATTATCGAGCCAGACCTTGACCTCGATGGTCATCCGCTCTTCGACGGTATATTCCTGATTGACCAGGGCGTCCACCGTTGCTGCGAGTTCGCTGCGTTCCGCTTCGGCGAGGAAACCCACATGCCCGAGGTTCACGCCCACCAGTGGAAGCGGTGCCTCGCGGACCAATTCGGCGGCGCGGAGCACCGATCCGTCTCCCCCAAGCACCACGCCCAGGTCAACGTCGTCAATCTGGCAGTCCTCGCCAAGGATTTCGATCGACTCGATGGCCTCGCCGATGGCGTCGGTCATGGCTTCGTGGTCCTTGCGCCGCATCACCGTGATGGCACCGGCAGCTTTGAGCAATGAACAGGTTTCTATGGCCGCGGCGATCGCTTCTTGGCGTCCGGTATGGGTGAAAACTAGAATTCGGCGCAAGGCGGGCGGCCCCTCTCAGGATCGTGAGATGCAAAATGACCGAGGCGTTCGACCCCGGCTAATGCACGTCACTTCTAAGAATAGTCAACGTTCTGCTCAATCAGCGCAACATCCGCCGGCTGTGCATTTTCCCCGGCCTTGAGCCACAAGAAGAATTCGACGTTGCCGTCTTGGCCGGGCAACGGGCTGCGCGCCAGGCCTTGCAAATGCAGCCCTGCCTTTCGTGCGCTGGCAATCACCGCTTCTACGGCTGTTTGGCGCAATTGGGGGTCGGTGACTACTCCGGTGCGGTTCAAATGCTCGCGGCCGACCTCGAATTGGGGCTTGGCCATGAGCACCAGCGAACCGCCGGGCTTGGTGGCCCCAGCCAGGGCATCGATCACCAGGCGCAAGGAAATGAAGGACAAGTCGGCTACTACGAGGTCGACAACTCCCCCAATATCTTCGGGCGTGAGGTAGCGGACGTTGAGTCCTTCATGGACCGAGACCCGGGGGTCTTCGCGAATTTCGGCGACCAGCTGTCCATGTCCGACATCGGCTGCGACCACATGTTCTGCACCGCGGCGCAGCAATACATCGGTGAATCCCCCGGTAGACGCACCAGCATCAAGGCAGCGCAGACCGGCAGGTTCGATAGTGGCAAAGACATCTAGTGCGCCGGCCAGCTTGTGCCCGGCACGAGAAACGTATTCTTCGCTGCCGCTGGGCAGCACCGCAAGTTCATCGGCGGCAGAAACCTTCTTTGAGGCCTTGGCGGCAGGATGCCCTGCCAGCAGCACGCGCCCGGCGGCAATCAGCTTGCCTGCTTCAGTGCGCGAACGGGCCAGACCTCGGGTGACGAGTTCTTGATCGAGCCTTGTCACCGGCTGTGCTCCGCGCGATTGAGTTCTTGCTGCAACCCTTCGAGCAACTGCTCATAGACCTCTGCATGCTCGGTAATATCGTGATCGGCCAACGATGACAGGGCCTGCTCTACCTGCGCATCGTCCATGCCCCGCGGGCCGGGAGCAGGCACTGGGTTCTGTGGAATCATGCTTAGCCTCGAACCCGGCGCAGGGTATCCAGTCCACGCTCGGTAAACCGGATTTCTGGAACTTCATGGCCGCTCTGGCGCGGGTGGGCAAGCCACCAGGCATGGCAGGCGGCGCGCCAGGCATTCAGGTCCGACTCGCTGCCAGAGACTTCGATCGCTCCGGCGTCAACCTTGGCCACCGCTTCGCCCACTTGCACGCCATAGCCCAAAACCTTGATGGTCGGGTACGGGCGGTACAGGTCAGCCAGCGTGTTGATGAGGTAATTGGGGCGTTGCTCCACTGGAGCTCCGAGAGCAGTACGCGGCGAATCCACGCCGGTCAGCACCAAGGCGGTGGAGAACCCGGCCCGGAATCCACCGAGAATGTCGGTATCCAGCCGATCGCCAACCACCAGCGGACGATGCGAATCCAGTCGATCCGCGGCACGGGCAAAAAGGTACGACTCGGGCTTGCCGGCGACCTGCGGCTCAGCTCCCGTCGCCAATTTCACCGCGTTGACCAGCGATCCATTGCCCGGGGCAATGCCCTCAGCGCGCGGGATCGTCAGGTCGGTATTAGTGGCAACCCAGATGGCGCCATTATTGATGGCGTAGCTGGCCTCGGCCAGGTTTTTCCACGACAGGTCGGGGTCGAATCCCTGGATGACCGCTACCGGTTCATCGGCATGGGATTCGACCACTTCCAGGCCGCGAACTGCAATGCATTCGCGCAGGTAGGGGGAACCCACCACCAACACCTTGGATCCCGGATTTAATTCGCGCGCGAGCATCTCGGCGCCGGCATCTGCCGAACCAAAAATTTGCTCAGCGCTGGTCTTCACTCCCAGCTGGCGCAGGTGCGCTGCGACAGACATCGGCGAACGCCCTGCATTGTTGGTAATGAAGGCCAGAGTGACATTCACTTCCGCAAGGGTGTTCAGCGACTCGACAGCTTCATCGATGGCGTTGGGGCCAGCGTAGACAACTCCGTCGAGGTCGGAGAGGACAGAATCAAATCCAGAAATCAGCATTCGGTGGTGGTTCCTACTACTTGTTGTTTTTGACTGCTACTGCCACAGCTTACTTCGAGGACTCGTCCTCGGACTCGGCTGGCTCGCCCTCCGTGCCGGATTCGGCAACTTCGCTCAGGCCGTCTTCCTCGTCGATACCGGTTGCAGCCTCTTCGGCTGCTGCAGTCTCGTCGTCGTCCTGATCTGAAACCTCGTCCTCGACCTCGGTCTCATCCTCAACCGGGTCGATCAAGTCCTTCGCACGGGGAGCTTCTTCCTCTTCATCCATTTCTGGAGCCAAGTCCATGATGAATGATTCGGTTTCCTGCTCGATGCCCAGCGCACGCTCGGCAACCTCGACCTGCTCGTTCCAGCGCTTTGCGTCCTCGGGACGGCCAGCGGCCGACAACAGATCCGCGTAGGCAGTGAACAGGCGCGGGCTGAAGGAGAACGCGCGGTTGAAGTTCAGCTGTTCCAAGGATTCCAGCTCTGCCAATGCCTCATCCAGCTTGCCCAGATCGCCAAAGGCGCCGGCAGCTACAATCTGCATCTCGACCTTCACGGCAGCTTCGAGGTTGGCGGACTCTTCCGAATGAGCCAACTCGATGGCCTTTTCCGGCCGGCCCAGCGCGCGCAGCGAATCAGCGATCAACGGCAGGTTGTAATCTGAACCGGAAATCCGGCGGTGGGTGCGCAATTCGCGCAGTGCGTCTGCATACTTGCCAGCGTGGTAAGCCGCGATGCCAACTGCTTCACGAACTACCGCCACGCGGCCACCACGACGCGAAGCTGCCAAGGTGTGCTCGTAAGCAAGCTCTGGATCTTCTTCCAACAGGCGCCCAGCCATCACCAGGTGCTTTGCAACCCAGCCTGCGGAACGTTCCTCAAGGTAGCGGAGCTGAGCGCGAGCAACACGATCCAGTTCCTTACCGGTGACATCCTCGTCGATATCCGGAGATTGCGTGCGGTCAGCACGGTTTGAGATACGCAGATCGCCTGGGTTATGAGCGCGCGCAGTTTCTGCACGTGGGTCTTCGAAACGCTGTCCGCGTGCTGGACGATCGCCCTTGGAGCGGTCGTCCTTGCGGAAGTTGCCGCGATCTTCATTGCGCTTGAAGCCACCACCGTTGTCATCGCGACGGTCATTGCGGAAACCGCCACGGTCCTCGTTGCGCTTGAAGCCGCCACCGTTGTCGTCACTGCGGTCATTGCGGAAACCGCCACGGTCCTCGTTGCGCTTGAAGCCACCGCGGTCATCATTACGGTCGCTGCGGAAGCCACCGCGGTTGTCGTCACGACGATCGTTGCGGAAACCGCCACGGTCCTCATTGCGCTTAAAGCCGCCACGGTCCTCGTTGCGCTTGAAGCCACCGCCGTTGTCATCACGACGATCGTTGCGGAAACCGCCACGGTCTTCGTTGCGCTTAAAGCCACCGCGATTGTCATCACGCTTGAAGCCGCCACGGTTGTCTTCACGACGGTCATTGCGGAAGCCACCGCGGTCTTCGTTGCGCTTAAAGCCACCACGGTTATCATCGCGATCATTGCGGAAACCACCGCGATCTTCATTGCCCTTGAATCCACCGCCGTTGTCTTCACGACGGTCATTGCGGAAACCGCCACGGTCTTCGTTGCGCTTGAAGCCACCGCGATTGTCATCACGCTTGAAGCCGCCACGGTTGTCTTCACGACGGTCATTGCGGAAACCGCCACGGTCTTCATTGCGCTTGAAGCCACTGCGGTTATCATCACGACGGTCATTGCGGAAGCCGCCACGATCTTCATTGCCCTTGAATCCACCGCGATTGTCTTCACGACGGTCATTGCGGAAGCCACCACGGTCCTCATTGCGCTTGAAACCGCCACGGTTATCATCACGACGGTCATTGCGGAAGCCGCCACGATCTTCATTGCCCTTGAATCCACCGCGATTGTCTTCACGACGGTCATTGCGGAAGCCACCACGGTCTTCATTGCGCTTGAAACCGCCACGGTTATCATCACGCTTGAAGCCACCGCGATTGTCTTCACGACGGTCATTGCGGAAGCCACCACGGTCTTCATTGCGCTTGAAACCGCCACGGTTATCATCACGCTTGAAGCCACCGCGATTGTCATCACGACGATCGTTGCGGAAACCGCCACGGTCTTCGTTGCGCTTGAAACCGCCACGGTTATCATCGCGATCCTGGCGGAAGCCACCACGGTTATCATCACGACGGTCATTGCGGAAGCCACCGCGATCATCATTGCGCTTAAAATCGCCACGATCATCGCGACGCTTAAAGCCATCACGGGAATTGTTGCGGTTTGTATCTGAATTCCGGAAGTCGCCTCGCCCGTTATCAGAACTACGGCGGAAATCGTTAGACATTTAATGTCCCCTTCAGCGGCAATCTCAATACCGCAACCTTCGTGATCGCTTGCACGATGCACTTCACTATTAACTAATCAGCGTGCTCCAACGGCACGAACAACTAACTTCAAGTCTACGGGAGCAAAGACTCATACCATAGGGATTAGAAGCCAATGTGGTAAGACACTCAGTCCAACAAACTCCAGCGTTGCTGAATGTAATTCCGTCAAAGCGCCGCGGTCCCCGGTCAGCATCCAAAGCCCGTTAAACAGGAAAAAAGGGGGGCCAGGCACCGACCCGAACCCCCACCAACCAAAAACACCAACCAACAAGCCATCCCAGCACCAACCACCCTGTTTTGCTGGTTAAACAAGTAAGGGCCCTGACACAAACTGTGTCAGGGCCCAAACCACATATTATTCAAGTTAAGTCCGGCGGTGACCTACTCTCCCACACCCTCACGAGTGCAGTACCATCGGCGCAATGGGCCTTAGCTTCCGGGTTCGGTATGGGACCGGGCGTTTCCCCCACGCTATGACCGCCGTAACAATCACGAAGCACACAAACCAACCATTCCTGGTCATATGTGTTTCCAGTGCCAGGACCGAAGCCCTGCACCTGCAAAAGTTTTATGGTTTCAGAGGTTGTTGTCTCGTAACCGCATAGTGAACGCGAGCAGCATTGAAAAATTGTTAGTTCAAATAATGCTTTATTGTGTGTTGAAAGTCATCGGCCTATTAGTACAGGTCAGCTACACAAGTCTTCAGTCCTTGCTTCCACATCCTGCCTATCAACCCAGTGGTCTAGCTGGGGGCCTCACACACTCAAGGTGCATGGAAATCTCATCTCGAAGCAGGCTTCCCGCTTAGATGCTTTCAGCGGTTATCCCTTCCCAACGTAGCTAATCAGCGATGCACTTGGCAGTACAACTGACACACCAGAGGTTAGTCCGTCCCGGTCCTCTCGTACTAAGGACAGCCCTTCTCAAATTTCCAACGCGCGCAGCGGATAGGGACCGAACTGTCTCACGACGTTCTAAACCCAGCTCGCGTACCGCTTTAATGGGCGAACAGCCCAACCCTTGGGACCTACTCCAGCCCCAGGATGCGACGAGCCGACATCGAGGTGCCAAACCATGCCGTCGATATGGACTCTTGGGCAAGATCAGCCTGTTATCCCCGAGGTACCTTTTATCCGTTGAGCGACGGCCCTTCCACGAGGTGCCGCCGGATCACTAGTCCCGACTTTCGTCCCTGCTCGAGCTGTCACTCTCACAGTCAAGCTCCCTTGTGCACTTACACTCGACACCTGATTGCCAACCAGGCTGAGGGAACCTTTGGGCGCCTCCGTTACATTTTAGGAGGCAACCGCCCCAGTTAAACTACCCATCAGGCACTGTCCCTGAACCAGATCATGGTCCGAAGTTAGGTGACCGATACAGCCAGAGTGGTATTTCAACGATGACTCCACCTGAACTAGCGTCCAAGCTTCACAGTCTCCCACCTATCCTACACAAGCTGCACCGAACACCAATACCAAACTATAGTAAAGGTCTCGGGGTCTTTCCGTCCTGCTGCGCGTAACGAGCATCTTTA